>CAXXNZ010000013.1:0-287500 GCA_963676075.2 Devosiaceae bacterium | reverse complement strand
CCGAAGGCATCGGCCGGTCCGAGCGCATCGTTACCATGAAGCAGGCTGAACCCCTGCGCGAGGCCTTGACCCGCAACGGTTTCTCGCCGGTCATGGTCGATGCCATCCAGTCGAGCCTGCACAATGTCTATCCGCTGACCGATCTGCCGAAAGGCGCGCGGCTGAGGATCCTGTTCGGCCCCTCGCGCATAGCCGACACCGTCGTCCCCTACAGGCTGTCCATCTATATCAAGGACGCCCATGTCGCGACGGTCGCCCTGACGGATCGCGGGCGCTACGTGCTGGCCACAAAGCCGCCGGACATCGTCTTCCCCGAGGAAGACACCGAAGAGGTCAACGTCAACAACCTGCCGACCATATACCGCTCGATCTGGGAAACCGGCCGTAAGCACAATCTCAGCGACACCGAGATCGAGCAGATCATCGCGCTTTATGCGTATGACCTCGATCTTTCCAAGCGCGTCGATGTTGGCGACTCGATCGCCCTGCTGCAGACCGAGCCCGATGAGAGCGGCAATCAGGACCTGCTCTACGTCGCGCTCAATATCGGCAATTCCAAGCGCGAGTTCTTCCGTTTCCGCTCCAATGACGGCAGCGTCGATTTCTTCGATCCGGACGGCCAGACCGGGAAACGCTTTCTCAACCGCCACCCGCTGCAGACCAGCAACTACCGGATCTCGTCGCGCTTCGGATATCGCAAGCACCCCGTGTTCGGAACCTACAAACTCCACACCGGCGTCGACTACGGCACCGCATACGGCGTGCCGATCATGGCGGCCGGCGACGGCGTCGTCGAGAAGGCCCAATGGGTGTCCGGCTATGGCCGCTACGTCATGCTCAAGCATGTCAACGGCTACGAAACCGGCTATGGGCACATGAGCAAGATCGCGGCGGGCATTGAGCCGGGGGTGCGCGTCCGCCAGGGTCAGGTCATCGGCTATGTCGGCTCCACCGGCATCTCGACCGGCAATCATCTGCATTTCGAGATCAAGATCAACGGACGATTCGTCGATCCGGTCTCGGTCAAGCTGCCGCGCGCCAAGTCTCTACCGTCGAGCGCCCAGCATCAGTTCGAACAGACAGTCGCCCAGATCCGCGACCTGATGGCCCGCGACCCCGCGCCGGTCACCGTGGCCAGCACTGGCGGCGGCGCGTCAAGCGGCTGATCACCGGCGCAAGCTGCGCAATTCTCCAAAGCTTCCATCCGCCCCACACCTTGCCGCGCGGCATGCACGCCTGCTGCCGTGTTTTCCGATGACTGGCGGGCCGCCCTCATCACGCGAACGAAAGTGCTTGTGGCACCCAAATTGCCCCCAACCAACAATCTCAATTGGCTGCGAGCATCCATCGCTCGACCCACTTTGCCAGTGCCCGTTTCTTTCCCCGGGCCCGGATTGCGGTGCTTTGGTGCAAAAACTGCTCCATTAAGCTCTCTTTAGGCACTTTTTCCGGTTTCACTCGACTGTTAACCCGGCATTATGTCGAGCTCTATTCAAAATAGATCGAAATGAACTCCGGCAGGGCAGATCGGAGCTCGATAACCTGATTGGCTGCGCCACAATGATTGTCGGTCTACGACACCGTCCACGGCTGTTTTTTGCAAGTCTGTTTGCGCTGAGTCTTGCTATTATTCTCGCCACCTTTACCTCCATCGGCATCGCGATGATCAACAAGGAGGTCGAGGGCCATGCCACTGAAGCGATCGAGGGTCTCGAGGACTTCACCCTAGATATCCTGGGCACGATGAAGGTCCTCGATGCACCTCCCCGCGAGGCGCCGTGTTCCGAGCCTTTCCAGAACTGGCTTCGTGACGTTGCATTTCGTCCGGACCGCATCAATGAGATCATCTACGCTCCCAACGGGCTGGCCGAATGCTCGATCAACCTGGGCCAGTTCACCAAACCAGTTGCATTGGGCTTGCCCGATTTCCTCCTCAATCAGGCCGGTAAAGGCGATGCCGAAACCCTGTCAGCATACGCGGTCAAGGTCTGGCGGACGCTCGACGTCGAAGCGCTCAAGCTTCCGAACAACATCAACTGGCTGATGGGATATGGCGACTTCGTGCTGGTCGTGCCGGACTTGCCGTTGTTGACCAAGGTTCCTCATGGGATCATGTACGAAACCGTTTGGCACTCCACGTCGGACCAGTTCTGGCACCGCGACGGAACAACGGGCTTTTACGCCAAGATACTCGGTCTCGACGACGACGCTGCGTCGGGGATCAACCTCGGCCCCGGCTTTTCCGCCACGCTTTGCGATGCCACCAGTTCCGGTTGCGTGGCGGTCATTGAGCCGATCGGACCGATCATCGACCGGTTCTTCTGGCTGATCGTTGTCGCCATCGCCGTTGCGGCCGCACTTGCCGGTGCGGTGACCTATGCGCTGAAAGGGCCCATCGAACGGTCGTGGTCGCTGAGCTCGCGCGTTCGCAAGCGCTTGTCGGCGCAAACGATCGCCTGCCATTATCAGCCGATACTCGATCTCAAGACCAACCAGATCACCACTGTCGAGGTGCTGGTGCGCTGGCGCGATGACGACGGTGCCCTGGTCGCACCCGGTGCCTTCCTGCCGATCGTCGAGAAATACAGTCTGCAGCGCAAGCTGACGCGGCTGGTCGTCAATCGCGCCTATCGCGAATTGAGTGGTCTTAACCAGGCTCCGCGCCCGCTCTATGTGCACTTCAACATTTTTCCGTCCGACTTCGATCCGGACTGGATGATGGAGCTGTTCACCGATTTCCTCAGAGACAAGTCCCGGTTCACGGTGGTCATCGAACTTGTCGAAAGTGATGCGCTGCCCATTGAAAGTACGCGTGCTGCCATTGAACGGCTGAAAAAAGCAGGAATCCTCACCTTCATCGATGATTTCGGCGAGGGTTATTCCAGCATCGGCTATTTGGCGGGTCTCGGAACCCATGGGGTCAAGCTCGACCGCTCCTTCGGCATGGCGCCGGAAGGCTCGCTGATGGACGCCATGATGGACAGCGCCATCGAAATGGTCGCCAAGACCGGGCAGGTTCTGATTGTCGAAGGGGTCGAAACGCTGTGGCGTCTGTCCTCGCTCAGGGCCAACCCCGATGTTGCCATGGCCCAAGGCTATTACATCTCCCGGCCCGTCGACATCGCCACGCTCGACACACTCCTTGGCGACGCACAGTTCTGGCCGGAAACGGCTGTGGCCTGATCGGGATTTTCGTCCGCCACGACAGATCCGCACGGGCCGGCGCGACAGTTCTCACCCCCGCTTCGACCGCATACCGGGCGTCTTGGCAGTGCCTTCATCACCCATGAGCCGCCGATAATCCGGGCCGGCGCTGTCGACAAGCGCCACGCGCCCCTTGTCGTCGTGATGCAAGCCCCACCCGAAGTTTTTGACCAGCGGCGAGGTCCTCAGACAGGGCTGCGGCCGCGAAAACAGCTCAGCCTTCATCTCCGCCCACTCGTCGGCGCCCCGCCCCTGGCGCTCGGCCGCAACGGCAACCAACAGGTTATCGCTGGTAAACTCATAGGGGCGCTCACTGAGGAAACGGTATTGCATCAACGCCACCGTGCCGGCGCGGCCGGGAACGTTGCCGGAACTGGCGGGACAATCGGCGGACACTTCAATCAGGGTGTTGTAATAATTGGTCGTGTTCATGACCAGCTCGTTTGTTCTTGCTATGTTCTATAACGCTGGTCGCCGCATGACAAGAACCGACCCTCAGGGCTGCCTTGAAGATACGCCGCGCGCCGACAGATGGGCGATGATGTCATCGAGCCGATCCAGACAGGCAAGCGGCACGGTCTGCCCACCCGCCTCAAGGACCAGGTGCGCGAAGCGGCGACCGCCCGCTTCAGCCGGGGTGAAGCTGAATCCGGTCAGCCGCTGATAGGGCAGGAACAGCTGCCGCGCCGCGTAAGTGGGATGAAACAACCCGCGCGCCGGGACGCCACGATCGACAATGACGAGGGCATCGCCGGCGTCGAGGACGAGAAGGCCGGAGCTCAGGCGGCGGCGATTGGCGTCATCGCGGCACAGCCGGTCGCGCGGTTCGAAGTGGAGCACGCGCGCCGCGCCACCGCCGCCGGTCCGCACCGTCCGGGCCTGATTGCGATAAAACAGGTCCTTGATCGGCGCGGACGCGGACATGGAAGAAGGCTCTTTTGGCGTATCGTCAGGGGAGAGCTTTTGCCGGATGAACGTACCGAGCGCGGTGAAATGATGCGCCGAAACAGTGTTGTAGTTGGCGTCGAGCCGGGTGCCGTCGCTGAGCAGCAAGGACCATCGACCATCGAGCAGGTCGGTGAAGAACGATAGGCCAACGGCCTCGGCCCAGGCGATATAGCGCCGGTCGATCCCCTCGCCGATGATACGCAGAACCGTCAGCCCGGTATCGTCGACCGCCAGGACCATGTCGTAAAGATCCATGCCGGGCCGCACGTCGCGCCTGTCAGCCCTGATCGGCAGCTTGAAGACGAAGCGCGCGTCGCTGATCTCCGTCCATGCGGCGCGGAAGCGCGGTGGCATCTCATTTTCGGAGCCAACAGCACGAACCCAGGGGCCAAAGGCGTCGTATTCCTGCCGCGCCTCCGGTGTTGCCGTGTAGTACCACTCACGCGCCGGTGGCGGCGTCTTTGCTTGGGTGAACATCCTTGTGCTCCCGTGCCTGGAGGTAGGCGGACAAAAGATCAAATCCGTGCGCGGCCTCGGCCAGTTCGGTTGCATCCATATCGGCGAACAAAGCCGCAAAGGCCCGCCTGCGCTGCGTTTCGAGGTGGCGCCGGAAGGCAAATCCGACGCGCGTCAACGCCACCAGATAGCTGCGCTCGTCGCCGGGGATGGCGCGTTTCTCGATGAGGCTCAACGCTGTCAGCCGACGAATGATCGATGTCAACGAGCCCTTCTCGATGGCAAGCCCGCGGCTCAGATCGACCGGCCGCGCCGGGCCGACACGGCCGAGCGCCATAACGACAATGATCTCGTATTCCGAATAGCTCCGGCCCTTGTAGGTCGCGCGGTGCAGCACCGGATTGATGTGGACCAGGAAGTACCGCATGAACTGGTCGAGGCTGGCGTCGAACCGGGGAATGGCGGCGGTCGGCGCGTCGGCGGCGGATGCGGCACCCTCATCACCCCTTACCGACATGTCCTTTTTGCCCGCCATTCGCATCGCCGTATCATTAGATTTCTTACTGTATTGTTTTTGACTTTCTTGCGTCAAGGCGATCCGCCTGCGAGAGCGAATCCCGCTCGCCGGTGAGCCGATTTCTGCTAATTTCTGCCGATTTCTGATACTTTCTGTACGCGAGGCGGCAATCGGTTGTCAGAAAGGGATTTCCTCCCCACACTCCGTGCTCGTGCCATGCGCCCGTCACCGCCTGACCGAACAGGACAGATTGCAATGAACAGCTCGCAAGCCTTCTGGAATCGCCGCGCGGCGAAATACGCTGCCTCACCGGTCGCCGATCAGGCTGCTTACGAAGAAAAGCTCGCCCGCACACGCAAGCTGCTCACCCCGGACATGACCATGCTGGAGTTCGGGTGCGGCACAGGGTCGACGGCGCTGATCCATGCCCCGAATGTGCGCTCGATTCTGGCAATCGATTATTCCAAGGAGATGATCGGCATTGCCCGCGCCAAGGCGGAAAAGGCCGGCATCACCAACATCACCTTCAAAACCGACGCCATCGAGACGCTCGCCGCTGCGGACGCCAGTTTCGACATCGTGCTCGGCATGTCCATTCTGCATCTGGTCGATGACCGCCGGCAGGTGATCAGCAAAGTCCACGAGCTGTTGCGGCCGGGCGGGTATTTTGTCTCTTCGACGGCCTGCATCGGCACCATGTCGCCGATCCCGCGATGGATCCTGCCGCTCGGCGGCAAGCTGGGGCTCATCCCCAAGATCGGGATCTTCACCGATGAGACGCTGGTGCATGATCTTGAAACAGCCGGCTTCGTCATCGCGGACAAATGGCGCGCCAAACCTGGCTCCGCGCTGTTCATCATCGCGCAGAAACCGTAGCCCTCGCGTCACGCCTGATGCCGATCGGGTGGGTGTGACCATGTTTCGTTTGCTTTTGTCCGATGCCGGACGCAGAACCGGGGCTCCCTCTCCTCCTGCCGTCGTTGCCGTTCCATGCCTCAGTCTTCAGTCGCCAAGGGCATCGCGTTTTCCCTGATCTGCCTCGTACTGCTCGGGGTGATGCCGATCATCTCCAACCTTCGGCCGGCGGCGCTCGAGGCTCTGCCCTTTGCTTTTGCGCTCTCTTTCTGGGAAGTGATGTTCGGCCTGCCGCTGCTCATCGCCGAAGCGCGCCACGGCGATCGCGGCATTTTCGGCGCAAAGCTATCCACGCCGGTACGCTGGCGCGTCATCGGCGTCACGCTTTTGACCGGCGCGCTGTTCGGCGGCGCGACCTATCTGTATGTGGTCGGCGTCGAAAAGGCCGGGGCGGCAAATGCCGCCATCGCCATGCAGGCGACGCCGCTGTTCGCCATGATCCTCGAGGCGCTGTTCCTCAAGGGACGCAAGACGCCCGCCGAACTGGCGCTGACCTTTATCCTGCTCGGGGCGCTTTATTATCTCGGCACCGGCGGGACGTTCCAGATGTCGGGTCTGTCGATCTGGTTCGTGCTGACGCTGTGCGTGCCGCTGATGTGGACGATCGCCCACACCTTCATCAAGGTCGAGTTCCGGCTGACTCCGATCACCCCGACCCAGGTAACCGTCTTCCGTGTCATCGTTTCGATGCTGATCCTGTTCGCCATTCTCACGGCGCTCAATCCGGCCGATTTTCTCGCTGTTGCGCTCGATGCCATCCTGCAGCCGTTCTCGGTGCTGATGGGGTTGGTCTATTTCGCCGAGCTGGTGTTCTGGTTCCGCTCGATGCGCCATATCGATGTGTCGCTTGCCTCGTCCATCAATGCGCCCTGGCCGGTGCTGACCATGGTGCTCGCCTTCTTTCTGCTCGGTGATTCGATCGCGCTCTACCAGGTCGGCGCGCTGGTCGTCGTCATCGCCGCGATTTACGGGCTAACGCGCGTGTCGATGAAAAAAGAACTGGCGCAGCCCATCGCCTGAGCGCGCCAGTTCCGGGAGGAAATCAGGACCGACCAGCCGTGACGCCGCTCGACCCGCTTCGCGGGAGCCTATCAAGACCTGACCAAGTCAGACCTTGCGCGCCGCGCCGGCCCATTCGCGGGTCTTGACCGTGCCCTTGGCAAGCCGTTCCTTGGCGGCGGGAATGGCGTCGGCATATTGCGGCAGCCATTCGGCTTGGGCGACGAGCATTTCGTCGACCATTTGCCAGACCTCGTCGGGCGAGCAGATGGCGCCAACCAGCGGATCGTGCAGGACGGCGAGCTTGAGCATGTCGACATCGCCATGGACCGCCGCCTCGACACTCATCCGCTGCACGGAAACCGAGGCGCTGCAGGTGGCGGCGCACTGGATCGGCAGGGTAATGCCTTCGACCATGTTGATGCCGAACCGGTCGACGAAGCCGGGACTCTCGACGATGCAGTCATCGGGCAGATTGGTGATGACGCCGTTGTTCACGACGTTGAAATGACCGCGATAGACCCGGCCGGTTTCGATGCCTTCAAGGATGTAGCTGGCGTGCTCGGTGGTGCGCTTATATTCGCTGAGCGGCACCTCCGCCGATTTGAGAATGTCTTCCTGCTCGTTTTCGAACCAGTTGCGGTTCTCGGTGGTGAAGCGCAGATAGCCGCCCGTCTCGCCATGGATCCACTCGGACATGTCGATCCATCTCCCAATCTCTTCGGGGCGCTTGCGATACCAGGGCAAGTATTCGCTCAAGTGTCCGTTGGACTCGGTTGAGTAGAACCCGAAGCGCTTGAGGACATCGATGCGGACCTTTTCCTGCCTGGAATAAACCGGATGGGCCTCGAATTTCTCGACCAGCTCGTCCTTCTCGATCTTCCGCCCCTTGATGCGGATGTCGGTGTACCAGGTCTGGTGGTTGATGCCCGAGCAGATGAAATCGACCTCGTTGTCCTCGACGCCGAAAATGCGGGCGATCTGCTCGCCGCCATGCTGGACGCCGTGGCACAGACCGATGGTTTCGACCCCGCCATATTTGTTGGCGGCCCAGGTGTTCATCGCCATGGGGTTGGCATAGTTGAGGAAGCGGGCGCCCGGCTCGGCGACCTCGCGGATGTCCTTGCAGAAATCGAGAATGACCGGAATGTTGCGTTGGCCGTACATGATGCCGCCGGCGCACAGCGTGTCGCCGACGCACTGGTCGACGCCGTATTTGAGCGGGATGTCGATGTCGGTCTGGAAGCCTTCGAGCCCGCCGACACGGACGCAGCTCATGACATAGCGCGCACCCTCGAAGGCCTTGCGGCGATCTGTGGTGGCGGTGACCTTGGCCGGCAGGTCATTGATCTCGACAATGCGCCGGATGATCGTCGCGATCATGTCGAGATTGCGCTGATTGATATCGGTCAGGGCGATCTCGATATCGGCAAACTCAGGCACCTTCAGCACGTCCGAAACGAGCTTGCGCGTGAACTCGACCGATCCGGCGCCAACAATGGCGATCTTGAAACTCATCTTCTTCTCCCGGGCTTCCGCCACCCTCTGGAAATGGGGCAGTCTCACCTTGTGTGTTTAAACTATTTGTTCCAAAATGCCGGCAAAAGAGGAAGTTTGTGCTTGTATGGGTGATTTTGTGCTCGACCGGATTCGTCGGCATCCGCAGGCGGTAAAAACCATCGCCATCCCGCGCGGACGCATCGGACTTCATGCCCTGCCGACCGCCGCCGGCATCGAATTGCGCGACACACCCGACTACGCCTGGGACGGGCAGCAGCGCGGCGACGCCAGCTTCGTGGTCGTCCAGCACACGCTCTCCGGCAGGGGGCGGCTCGACTACGAGGGGCGGCAGATGGTGCTAACGCCCGGCTCGACCATGCTGGTGCGTATTCCCCACGCCCATCGCTATTACGTCGCCCGGGGTGAGAGCTGGCATTTCTTTTATCTGGTGCTGGCCGGACGAGAGATCGTCCAGCTTGCCGACGCCATCCTTGCCACCGCCGGCCCGGTGCAGACCCTCGATGCGGCGCAGGTGGAAACGCTTGCCGGCATCTGTCTCGACATGGTTTCGGGGCCGGCGCTGTCGACGGGCACGCTGTCGGCTGAGGCCTATCGCGCCATGACGGTGCTGTTCGACGCCGCCTCAGCCGGCACACCCGAAGAGCAGCAGGACTGGCTGACCGACATCACAAGCCATGTGGCGCAAAATCTCGACCAGCCGCTTCCGGTTGAAGAGCTGGCGCGGCGTGCCGGCATGAGCCGGGCCCATTTCGTCCGCCAGTTCACCCGCGCCGCCGGCAGCGCTCCGTCCGAATATGTGTTTGCCCAAAGGATGCAGATGGCGGCGCAACTGCTCGGCGCGACAGGCATGAACGTCGCCGAGATCGCCGGCGCCTGCGGTTTCGGCAATGCCAATTACTTCGCCAAGGCCTTCCGGCGTGCCTTCGATGTCAGCCCCAGCGCCTTCCGCGATTCGGGGATGTACTCGATGCCGGGGGCGGGCGATCGACGTGCGGCGGAAGGAGCGAAGGGATCGGCGGGCTAGAGTGTCTGAGTGACGCCCCGTTTCCCTCCCCCTTGTGGGGAGGGTTGGCGAGCAGGACTTAGCACTTGCTAAGTCCGTTGTGAGCCTGGGTGGGGGGTAAAGCCCCACGCTCGGTGCCTGTGGCTCCACCCCACCCGAGCCGGCTTCGCCGGCCCACCCTCCCCGTCGAGGGGAGGGAGAAAGAGGCGGCGATATCGTCCGAAGATGATCTGTTCTAGTCCGCTGCCAGACGCTCCAGAAACTCCCGATGCCCGAGCGTTTTGAGCGCCGCCTGCTTGTATTCCTTGGTCAGACTCTCGGCGGTCTTGCGGGCGTGGGCGCGCAGTTTCGGGGTGGCTGCCATCTCCTTGCGGGCCAGCGCGCAGTCCAGAAGCCCGAGCCCGTCGAGAACCGGGAAATAGAGCTGCTCCTCGATATGAGGCAGATTGCCGGGGAAGGGCTCAAAATCGCTGCGGCGCGGCAGGTGGTCGGACCATTGGGCAAGGCGATCGCGGGTCGCCGGCAGGATGAACTCGTCGGCGACCGTTTGCCAGAACGGGGTGTCCCGGCGCTCGCTGACATAGTGCATGTTGATGAAACGCATGAAATCGTCGACCTGCCGGGCGACGACCGCGTTATAGGCGTCGCGGTGGCGGGTGATGTCGGCCCGATTGGCGTTCAGGTGGAGATTGGCGAACAGCAAAAGCTGCACGATGGTGCCGTGAATCGAGGTCGCTTCGAGCGGTTCGAGGAAGCTCGAACTGAGGCCGACGGCGAGACAATTGCCGACCCAGGCGCGGTCGAGCCGGCCGGAGTTGATCTTGATGTCGTTGCGCGGTTCGATCTTGTGTCCGAGCGCCGCCTCGATCTCGGCCTGCGCCTCGTCGGGCGTCTTGAAGCGGTCGGAATAGACGTAACCGCAGCCATAGCGCGAACGCGTCGGGATCGACCACATCCAGCCGGCGTCCCGGGCCCAGGCGAGCGTGTAGGGATTGATCTCTTCGCCGGGCTTGAGGTCGATCCAGAACGGCATGGCGCGGTTGACCGGCAGTCTGTCGCCGTAGCCAACCCATCGGGCGCCCATCTGATTGCCGATCAGGGCCTTGCGGAAACCGGTGCAGTCGATGACGAAGTCGGTTTCGAGCCGGCGGTCCTCATCGAGCAGCAGAGTGGTGATGTCGCCCGATTCGGGATGCTTTTCGACCCCGACGACCTGGGCGTCGATTCGCTCAACACCTTTGATTCGCTTTTCGAGATAGCGCGCCACCAGCGACTGGTCGAAGTGGAAGGCGTGGTGGAACGGCCCGGCGGGCACCAGCCCGCCATCGGGCTTTGCCGCATAGGGCGCCTTGCCGCGGTCCAACAGATAGGTGAACAGATGCGGCTCGGCGACTGAGCGCCCGGAGGCGACGCAATACTGATTGAGCCACGACGTTTTTGTGCCCGGCGGCGCGGCGGCGACCAGATGCGGATCATCGATCGGCCCGTCATAGGTGACGCCGACCCGCCGCCAGTCCTTGTGGCGGATGCCGTATTTGATCGTCGCTTCGGTTTCACGCAGGAATTCGAACTCGTCGAGCCCGAACTGTCTGAGCATCTGCCGGAACACCGCGGTCGACCCCTCGCCCACCCCGACAGTGGGGATCTTGGAGGAATCGACCATGGTTAAGGCGATGTCGTGCCCGGCCTTTTTAGCGCTGTCCCTGAGGATCAGCGCTGCCAGCCAGCCGGCGGTGCCGCCGCCGACGATGGCGATGCGGCGGGCAAGGCCCGCCGCAGTGCTGTTGTCTGCCGCGCTCAGGCGACCCGCCTTTTGACCGGGCCACGCGCCCAGTCGGGCAGGAAGTCGTCATGGGCGACAATCAAATCGTCCATCAGATCCCAGATCTGGCTGAGATCGAGTTCGGCGCCGGCATGCGGATCCATCATCGCAGCGTGATAGATGTTTTCCTTGTTCTCGTCGATCAGCGCCCGAACCGTCAGTTCCTGCACGTTGATATTGGTGCGCATGATTGCCGTCAGCTGCGGTGGCAGCTTGCCGATATGGGTCGGCTGGATGCCGTTGTTGTCGACCAGACACGGCACCTCGACGGCGCAGCCTTCGGGCAGCGAGGTGATGAGGCCGGAATTGCGGACATTGCCGTAGATCACCGAGGGTTCGCCCGTCACCACCGAATTGATGATGGCGGAGGCGTATTCCCTAGATGCCTTGACCTCGATGCGGTCGGCCTTGCGGTACTCGTCGGCTTCCTTTTCCCAGCGGGCGATCTGCTCAACGCAGCGGACGGGATATTCGTCGAGCGGAATGCCGAACTTTTCGATCAGGTCCGGCCGGTCGCGCTTGATGAACCAGGGCGTGTATTCGGAGAAGTGCTCGGAGCTCTCGGTAACGAAATAGCCGAGCTTGTTGAGCATTTCGTAGCGCACCTTGTTGGGGCAACGCGGGTTCCAGCCGGGCTTGGGGGCGCGGCCTTCGGCATAGGCCTTGATCAGGTCGGGATAGAGGTCGCGATAGGACCCGTCCTCCATGATCTCCTCGAAATTGAGGTAGAAGGCCATGTGGTTGATGCCGGCGGAACGGTAGCGGATCTTCTCGTAAGGGATGTCGAGATCGTGGGCCAGTTCCATGGCCGTGCCCTGCACCGAATGGCACAGGCCGACCTGCTTGATGCTCGGGTATTTCTCGGCGATGGCCCAGGTGTTGATGGCCATCGGGTTGACATATTGCAGCATGACCGCGTTCGGACAGACCTCGAGCATGTCCTCGCAGATCTTCCACAGATGCGGAACGGTGCGGATGCCGCGCATGATGCCGCCGACGCCGAGGGTGTCGGCGATGGTCTGGCGCAGGCCGTATTTTTTCGGGATGTCGAAATCGGTGACAGTCGCCGGTTCATAGCCGCCGATCTGGAACGAGACGACGACGAAATCGGCGCCATCGAGGGCGGCGCGCTGGTCGGAATAGGTCTCGACCCTAGCCGGCACGCCGAGCGTCTGGATGAGCTTTTTCGCGACGATCTCGGATTCTTCGAGTCGCTTGGCGCTGATGTCCATCAGCGCAATGGTCGCGCCGGCAAGTGCGGGACGCTGCAGGACGTCGCCGACGATGTTCTTCATGAACACGGTCGAGCCGGCGCCGATAAAGGTAATCTTGGGGGAGGTTGCCATCATATAACTCCGGATCAGGCGGCTATCTCGAACGCGGCCTTGACCAGGCGTTCGGTATATTCGGTTTTGGGATTGGTCAGGACTTCGTTGACGGGGCCCTGTTCGACGATCTTGCCGTGCTGCATGACCATGACGCGGTGACACAAGGCTCTGACGACCTTGAGGTCATGGGAAATGAACAGATAGGAAAGACCCTTCTCGTCCTGAAGCTTGCGCAACAGGTCGATGATCTGCGCCTGCACGGAAAGATCGAGCGCCGAGGTCGGCTCGTCGAGCAGGATGAATTCGGGATCGAGCGCGATGGCCCGGGCGATGGCGATGCGCTGGCGTTGACCGCCCGAAAACTCGTGCGGGAAACGCGACAGGATGTTCGTCGGCATACCGGCGTCCCTCAAGGCTTCGCGGACCCGGTCGAGCCGCTCGCGGCCATTGCCCATGTGGTTGACCACCAGGCCTTCCTCGATGATCTGGCGGATCGACATGCGCGGATTGAGGCTGGCGAAGGGATCCTGGAAAACAATCTGCATGCGCGAGCGCAACGGCCGCATCTGCTTGATCGAGAAATCCTCGATCGACTCCCCGTCGAAGGTGATCTTGCCGCCCTTATTGGAGATCATGCGGATCAGGGCCTGCCCGAAGGTCGTCTTGCCGGACCCGGACTCGCCGACAAGCCCCAGCGTCTCGTGGCGCTTGAGTTCGAGATCGAGACTGTCGACGGCGACCAGATCGAAATAGTCGCGGGAGAACATGCCGCCGCGCCTCAGGGTGAACACGACGCGGATCTTGTCGCCCTTGAGGATGGTGCCGGTGTCGGTATCGAGCGGATTGGCAATGCCCTTGGGCTCGGACGCGAGCAGATGGCGCGTGTAGCTGTGCTGGGGATTGGAGAACACTTCCTCGGTGCGGTGGTGCTCCTTCACCTCGCCGTTCTGCATGACATAGACGTAGTCCGAGAACTGCCGGACGATCGTCAGGTCATGGGTGATCAGAATCACCGCCATGCCGTAGCGGGCCTGCAGGTCCTTGATCAGGTGCAGGATCTGGGCCTGCACCGTGACATCGAGCGCCGTGGTCGGCTCGTCGGCAATGAGGATGTCGGGGCGGTTGGCGAGCGCCATGGCGATCATTACGCGCTGGCGCTGCCCGCCCGACAGCTGGTGCGGATAGGAGCGCAAACGCGCCGCCGGTTCGGGAACCTGCACCTCCTCAAGGAGCTTTTCGGCTCGATCCCAGGCTTCCTTCTTGCTCATCTTGTTGTGCAGATGAAGGATTTCCGTCAGCTGATAGCCGATGGTGTAGACCGGGTTCAGCGAGGACATCGGCTCCTGGAAGATCATCGAGATCTGATTGCCCCGGAGCTTGCGCATCTGGGTGTCGTCGAACTTGAGGACATCCTTGCCCGACAACATGATCGTGGCGTCCTTGCCCACACTCGCGCGTTTGGACAAAAGGCCCATGACGGTGCGGGCGGTGACGGATTTTCCCGAGCCGGATTCGCCGACAATGGCGATGGTCTCGCCCTTGTGGAGCTGGAAACTCATATCGCGAACAGCGTGAACCGTGCCGCCCTCGACCTTGAAGTCGACAGCAATGTTGCGCGCATCGAGAATCAGCTCGCGGCCGTGGGTGCCGAGATCGAAGCGTTCCTTGGGAGCAATGTCCGTGGGGGTACCAACCATTGTTCTTTCCCCCTCAATACGGGTCGATGGCGTCGCGCAGCCCGTCGCCGAGGGCATTGAACGCGAACACTGCGATGAGCACGAAGATGACGGGCGACAGGATCCAGGGATAGGAGCCGATCACCGAGAAGGTGCCGGTGTCCTGCAGCATCAGGCCCCATGAAATGAGCGGCGGCTTGACCGCAAATCCGAGGAACCCGAGGAAGCTCTCGAGCAGGATCACCGTCGGAATGGCAAGGGTGACGGCAACGATGACATGGCTCAGCACATTCGGAAGGATGTGCCGGAAGATCACCCGCCGGCTGCCGGCGCCGACGGCCACCGCGGCGCGCACATATTCGATGCGGGCCAGTCCCATGGTCTTGGAGCGAACTTCTCGAGACAGCTGCGCCCACATCAGCGCCGCCATCACGGCGATGACGAAGCCGAGAAAGACATTGGACGGCGCGGTCACCGGTATCAGGGTGGTCAGTGCCAGATAGAGCGGCAGTTGCGGGAAGGCCAGAATAACCTCGACGAAGCGCTGCATCCAGGCATCGAACATGCCGCCGATATAGCCGGAGGTGATGCCGATGGATGTGCCGACGATTGTCGTGATGGTGACGACGACGAGCGCGATGGTCAGCGAAATACGGGCGCCGATCATGCCACGCGAGAGGATGTCGCGTCCGAGCTTGTCGGTGCCCAGGAAATGCACCGGCGCACCGTTGGTCGACCCGAAGAAGTGGATATTGGACGGGATCAGCCAGAAGAAATCATAGGAATATCCCGGAACGAAGAAGCCAAGGTCGATCGGGTTCTCCATGTCAGGCGCGGTGAGCGGCTGATAGGTGATTGGATCGAGTTCGTCGGATTCAACGATCGGGTAGATCTTGGGCAGCAGCGAGAACGAGCCGTCCTGGGCCTGGAACAACAGCATGTCCGGGGGCGAGAAGGACGACCCCTGATCCTTGGGATCCATGGGCGCGAAGAAATCGGCAAACACGGCCATGACCAGCAGCATGATCACCAGTACCAGCCCGAGCATGCCGGCAAAGGAGCGCCGGAAGCGTCGCCAGACCAGAGACAGGTAGGTCTCGTCACTGTCGGCGATGCGGTCGTCGATGACCTGTTCCTCATAGGCGAGGTCTTCGCTCTGGGAGAGATGGGATCCCGGAATCGTGTCCGGGCCGGCGGAGGTGGCGGAGGGGTTCTGTTTATCGGTCATGTCAGTTCGCTCCACCCAGACGAATGCGCGGATCCATGATCGCCAGCAGAATATCGGAGATGATGTTGCCGATGAGCAGGGTTGCCGCCAAAACCAGCATGAAGGTCGCCGTCACCCAGACGTCACCGACATTGAGCGAGCCGACGATCGCCGGACCGACGGTCGGGAGACCGAAAACGATGGCCACCTCGATTTCACCGGTGAGCATGTAGGGCAGAACGACGCCCTGATAGGCAATGAGCGGATGAAGGGCATTGGGAACGGCATGGCGCATGACCACCGCAGATTCCCTGAGGCCTTTGGCGCGCGCCGTCTCGACATATTGCGATTTGAGCACGTCGAGCAGATTGCCGCGCATGACGCGCATGTTGTAGGCCAGCCCGCCGAACGTGGCGATGAACACCACCGGCCAGACATGCTGCACCAGATCGACGAACTTGCCCCAGGACCACGGCGCACCGCCGTATTTGGCCGAAAAGAAGCTGCCGATTTCCTGAACGTTCAGTTTGAAGGCGAGAATGTAGATGATGATGATCGCCAGCAGGAATCGTGGGATCGTCATCCCCAGGAACGATATGAAGCCGAATAAGGTGTCGACCCAACTGTATTGTCGGGTCGCCGCGACAATGCCGAGCGTTATACCGATCACTGAAGCCAGGATGTGGCAGGTCAGCGCCAGCATCAGCGTCCGGCCGAGTCGTTCGGAAACGACGGTGCCGACCGGCTTGTTGTAATAAAAGGAATCCCCGAAATCGAAGCGCGTGACGATGCCGGAGATCCAGTTGAAATACTGGACCGGCAGCGGGCCGGACATGCCATGCGCCGCACGATAGGCATCGGCCTGTTCCTGGGCCTGGTCATTGGGCATGTTGCCCTGACTCATCAGCTGGGACTTGAGATAGTCGGCATAGTCACCGGGCTGGGCCTTGATGATGGCGAAGGTGGCGATCGACAGGATCAGCAGCACCGGTATCGCCGCCAGAACCCGTGTCACAATGAATCTCAGCATCGCGGGATGTCCACTTCAGAAAAAGCAAGGGGACCACAGCCCCCTTGCCTTGTTTGGTGCTCGGGTCAGTCGGAAACGGGACCGTTGCCGATACCCGGTTCACCCGGGAGGGTCTTGGGATGCAGTTCGTCGCCCTGCTGGTCGGCAGTCGGCACGAACAGACGTTCGCGAATGACGCTGTCTTCAGCCCAGTTGAACATGAAGATCGGCGTGCCGGGCGGGACGTTCTTGAACCGCTTGTTGATGATCAGCGCACCCGGATACTGGGTGAGACCAACGGTGTAGACGTTCTCGGTGTGGATCTTCTGGTACTGCTTCATCAACTCGGCACGCTTGTTGGTGTCGGGTTCGGCGATGAAGTCATTGGTCAGGTCGACCAGTTTCTGCTCGAAGGGCAGAATGTCGACCGTACCGTCAGTACCGGCGCGGTGGAAGTAGCTTGTCTGCGGACCAATCGGAGCCAGAGCCGACGTGTTCTGGACGACGGCGATCAGTTCGGACTGGTTGCGGAACAGGCGCCAACCCCATTCACCGCTGTTCTGGACCGCTTCAATGTTGGAACCGGAAACCAGATTGACGATGACGCGGATGCCCAGATTTTCCATCGCAGCGACCATGCCTTCGGCAAGGTTCTTCTCGGTCTGGTAATCCGAATTGGCCAGCAATGTGATGGAAACGTCCTGGCCGCCGGCAGTGCCTTCGGGGAAGTTGACGATGCCATTGCCGTCGGTGTCCTTCAATCCGGCCTTCTCGAGTTCGGCCTTGGCCGCTTCGAGATCGAACGGATAGTAGACGGTCGAGTCCTTGTCGTAGAACGAGGTGTCGGCATAGATGCCGCCCGGATAGGGCGTCGTGAACGGCCCCTTGACCAGGGACTGACCGAGATGGGCGCGGTCGATGGCCGAGGTCACGGCCAGGCGGAAGTCGAGGTTGCGGTTGAGTTCACGCACGGCCTGTGCGCGCTCGTCCGGCTGGCCCCAGCCATTGCCCGACATGTTCATGTAGACCGAGTAACCGATGGTGCGAGCACCAAAAGCCAGACGGGCCGGCGCATCGGGTTCGGCGGAGCGCTTCAGAGCCTCGACATAGCTTTCGGCCTGTTCGAGGTTGGAAAAGTCGCCCGTACCTGCCACGGCCTGAACGTCGCGGTCTGCCCAGGTCGAGAGCTTGTAGGTCATCTCGTCGAGATACGGCAGCTGGTTGCCGGCTTCGTCGACCTTCCAGTAGTAGGGATTGCGGCGCAGGACGACGATGTCGTCAGGCCGGTATTCCACGGGAACCCAACCGCCCATCACCGGGAAGTTCATGAATTCCGGCGGGAAACCGTTCTGGTACTCCTCGTAGGTGTGATCCGAATACTTCGGATGCATCGGCTTGAGGATGTGTTCCGGAAGCGGGCAGAACCCGCCATAGGCCATGGTGTAAAGGTACTGCTTGGGGAACGCGTCCTTGAAGGTCCACTTGACGGTGTAATCGTCGACCTTTTCGAGCGTGGTGCCTTCGCCGAAGCTTCCCGCGCCACCCGAATTGAGCGGCTTGACGTTCGGGTCGACGATATTGTCGTTCCAGTAGAACATGACGTCGTCGGCAGTGAACGGAACGCCGTCGGACCACTTGGCACCCTCGATCAGGTGCATGGTCAGTTCATGACCGTCTTCGGACCAATCCCAGCCCTTGGCCAGGTTCGGCATCGGCTCGAGTTCGTCGGCCTTGACCTCGAACAGCGGACCGGTGCGCGTCAGGCATTCGTACAAACCGATATCAATGCCGCCCCAGCCCTGAATCTGGCCGGCTGCATAGTTCCAGCCCTGCGGACGGCCGCCGATGACGTGACGAATCACGTCGCCATAGGCGCCGGTGCCATCGGGCTCATTGGCCGTTTTGTAGACCAGAGGCTCCTTGGGCAGACGCTCGGCGACCGGCGGCAGTTTGCCGGTATCGACGAACTGCTTGGTGACCCATTCAGGCTCCGAATAGGACGGCAGCGCCTTGAATTCGAGGATATCCGAAATCGACACGAAATCCGGCGACAGCTGCGCGTCGAATTTCGGCGGATCGGGCGGTGTTGTCGGGGCGAGGGTCTGCGCCTGAACGGCGAGAACCGACACGCCAAGCAGAAGCGCTGCCCCACCGAGGGCATTAACAATTTTCATAGGTAGTCCTCCCATTACGCCTTTAGCGTTGCGCAGTCCGGCGTAGCGAGCGGATGCTGCACCACGTTGGCTGCGCGTAAGCCAAATCTAGCCCCGCCTCTTTTCAACCAACAATCCGGTTTGCTATGCAGGTATTCCGGAAAATTAAGGTGACCCTTTTGAGCCGGTCAGAAACAGCACAGGAACGCGGGCCGCTGACGGTGTCCAAGCCGATCGGGCGGCCGGATCGGCAGTTCTACGCCAAGTCGAACGCCTTCGGGCGTTTCGGCATGCGCTGGTTCCGGCCTGTGGTGATGTCATCGACCCACAGCCACGGCCATATCGAGCTCAATTGGCTGAGCGCCGGGCATATGGACTATGTCTTCGACGGACGGCCGGTGCGCGCCCATTCGAACCGCCTCGTCGCCTTCTGGGCCGGCATTCCGCACCAGGCGGTTTCGATCGACTATGGTCCGGACAACGACAGCCAGCAATGCAACATCTATCTGCCGCTCGATGCGTTCCTGCACATGCCGCATGTGGAAAAACTGCAGGAAATCATGCTCGGCGGCGGTTTGGTGGCGCTTGGCGAGGAATCAATCGGCGCCAACACGCTGAGGCGCTGGTACGGCGACTATCGCAGCGGCGATCCCGAGCGGCAGGACATCTTGCGCGTCGAGATCGGCGCCATGCTGCGGCGCGCCGTGCTGGTGGGATGGGAAGAAATCATGCCGCCGTGGATCGAGCCGACCTCGGCGACCCCGCGCCAGGCGCCGCCGGTGCGCTATGTCGTTGCCATGCTCAGATATATCCTCGAGCATCTGAACGAAGAGATTTCGGTGGCCGATGTCGCCGACGTCGCCGGATTGCACCCGAACTATGCGCTCAGCCTGTTTTCGAGCGTCATGCGCGTGCCGATTCGCAAGTTCATCGTCCGCATGCGGCTGGTGAGGGCGCGCTCCCTGCTGTTCGAATCGCGCATGTCGATCGCCAATGTGGCGTTCCAGTCCGGCTTCAACTCATCGAGCCAGTTCTACGCCCAGTTCCGGCGCGCCTATGGCGTGACGCCACTGGAGATGCGGCGGCGGCTGATTCGGGATGAGGGGTGAAAATAGGGAGCAGATGCTCCTACTGAGGCCGTTTGCGCGCTGATTTCCTTCTAACCGTTGTTCATCCTGCATAACGAATTCAGGTAGCGGAAAGAGCTACACCAAGAACCAAGCCTGCAACACCGAACGGAGCCCTAGTCCAAAAGAACAGCATCCTGCGCATAACTCTGCCTAGGCTTGCAACTAATCCCATTAGCGCTGCGCTAGCCACCAACACATAAATAAGTATGGTTGGAAAAAAGGACGATATGAAGAACAGTGAAAGCGGATAGCTTTTACTCAATATTGCTGTATTCCAGTCATACATTACATAATTCTCTCCGTACGATAACCCTCTTGTCATAATTAATACTTCTTTGCAATCATCTACCTTCAAATATTTTGCAACTTCATGACTCAAGAAACCCCTTCGATGCGCGCTAGATAGACAGTATTTTGAATTATTAAATGGCGAATAACCGTAATTTACACCCAAGGATAGAGATATTGTATTATTCTGCAATTCCGGCGCTATCATTCTAGTAAATTCATAATCTACGGCAGCTACGCTGGTAAATATACTCGCAAATTTGTCCCAATTGAATTTTATTTCTAGAGGAAGTAATCTAGCTTGAATTTTGTATAAAATATCATTTCCATTTGCAACACCCGTCAAATTGTCATCAAAGCTTCTTTCTCCTATTACTTCAATTCTCCTATTTACTATATTACCAGTGTAGTAGAATGCGTTAAACATAATCGGGTCTATATATTTTAACTCGCTATTACCAACGCCCGATAGAAAAATTTCATCATCTTCCCCTTCAATTCTTCTTACTCCAACGATATCATATTCATATATCGGACCATATCCTGATCGTTTTACACTGTATTCTAAGTGTATTGGGACTGACTTGAACTCTTGATTTTGTATTAGTGAAAAAGAAAACAATAACAATATAAATATCCCAAAGGCATATAGAAATTTGAATATCGTCATCGTTGAGAATATATCTCCAAATACAAGAAAGACTGTATGCGAGAAATTTCCCAATCTTACTATTGAATTAGCAAAAACATTCGTCTGAATTGTAGATATATAATCCACTATCATATTTAGAAATATGAAACATATAAATAGAAATACTGAATAAGCATCACTAGACAAATATCTGTTTACAGATCCACCTAATATATTCTGATATACTGTTATGACTGATATAAATACCATAGATAGAAAACAAGATGCGAAGAAAAATCGCGAGCTAAAGAATTCTCTTCCAAAAAACCGAAAGAAAAATACATCTCTAATAACTTTGACAGAACTATGAAATCGTTGCTCTAGCGAAACCGACTTCGTTATGTTTTGACTAGCGACGAGACGCAGGAGTGCTCTCTGCCCGGATTTGCCGACCAGGATCTGATCGAGCAAGACACCCACCCCTACAGCGGACCCCATATTCGCCAGCAGTTCCGAAAGCGATGAATAGGACATTATAGCGTGCTTTCTCAACGAGAGGTCGGCAGCAACAGCGGCACTATCAATTGATAACTTCAAACGGAGTATGCGACAAAACCTCGCCAGCGACAGTCGAAAAGTCGGTCTGAGCCAGTTCTACGCCCAGTTCCGGCGCGCCTATGGCGTGACGCCACTGGAGATGCGGCGGCGACTGATTCGGGATGAGGGAGGAAAAAAAACGGAGGCGCAGAGCGCCTCCGTTGTCTTGTTCAGTCTGCTGACCGGTATTTCAGTGCAGCACCGCCTCGTCACCGCCCGAGGAACGGGCCGCTGTGGCAAAGCTTGCTTCGGTCTTGCCGTTGATGGTCAGGCCGATCTCGCCGGCATCGATGACGACATGGTCGCCATCGCTGACCTCGCCGGCCAGCACAGCTTCGGCCAACCCGTCCTGGACCTCGCGCTGGAGCACCCGCTTGAGCGGCCGGGCGCCATAGGCGGCGTCATAGCCCTCGTTGGCGAGCCAGTCGCGCGCGGCCGGGGTGAGCTCCAGCGTGATCTCGCGGTCGGCCAAGAGCTTTTGCAGCCGGACGAACTGGATATCGACGATGGCGCCCATGTGCTGGCGTTCCAGCTTGTGGAACAGCAGGATCTCGTCGACGCGGTTGAGGAATTCGGGCCGGAACGCCATTTTGACGACATCCATCACCCGTCCGCGCACCAGATCGACTTCCTCGCCTTCCTTCAGTTCGGCCAGGGCGTCGGACCCGAGGTTTGAGGTCATGATGATCAGCGTGTTGCGGAAATCGACCGTCCGCCCCTGCCCGTCGGTCAGCCGCCCGTCATCGAGCACCTGCAACAGGACGTTGAAGACGTCCGGGTGGGCCTTCTCGATCTCGTCGAACAACACGACCTGATAGGGCCTGCGGCGGACCGCCTCGGTCAGCACCCCGCCCTCGTCGTAGCCGACATAGCCGGGAGGCGCGCCGATCAACCGGGCAACCGAGTGCTTTTCCATGAACTCTGACATGTCGAGCCGGGCCATCGCCGTCTCGTCGTCGAACAGGAACTGCGCCAGCGCCTTGGTCAGCTCGGTCTTGCCGACGCCCGTCGGCCCGAGGAACATGAACGAGCCGATGGGCCGGTTCGGATCCTGCAAACCGGCACGCGACCGGCGGACGGCGCGGGAAACCGCCGCGAGGGCATCTTCCTGACCGACGACACGTTTGCCGAGTTCTTCTTCCATGCGCAACAGCTTGTCGCGCTCGCCTTCGAGCATCCTGTCGACCGGAATGCCGGTCCAGCGGCTGACCACCTGGGCGATATGGGCGGGCGTCACCACTTCCTCGGCCAGAAGAGCGTCGCTCGTCCGGGTCTCGCTGTCGGCGGCTTCGGCGGCGGCGATGTTCTTTTCAAGGTTCGGGATGATGCCATAGGCAAGCTCGCCAGCCCGGGCGAGATCGCCCGAGCGCTGGGCAATCTCGAGCTGGCTGCGGGCGGCATCGAGCTCTTCCTTGAGCTTCTGGGCTCCGGCAAGGCGCTGCTTTTCGCCCTGCCAGCGCTGGGTCAGCGCTCCCGCCTCGTCCTCAAGATCGGCAAGTTCGGATTCGAGACGCGTCAGACGGGTCTTCGAGCCGTCATCGGATTCCTTCTTCAAGGCTTCGCGTTCGATCTTGAGCTGAATGATGCGCCGGTCGAGCTCGTCCAGAGCCTCGGGCTTGGAATCAACCTGCATCCTCAGGCGCGCCGCCGATTCGTCGACGAGGTCGATGGCCTTGTCGGGCAGGAAGCGGTCGGCGATGTAGCGGTTGGACAGGGTCGCGGCGGCAACCAGCGCGCTGTCCGAGATGCGGACACCGTGATGGAGCTCGTATTTTTCCTTGATGCCGCGGAGGATCGAGATCGAATCCTCGACGCTCGGCTCGTCGATGAAGACCGGCTGGAAACGCCGGGCCAGAGCCGCGTCCTTTTCGACGTGCTTCTGGTATTCGTCGAGCGTCGTGGCGCCGACGCAGTGCAGCTCACCACGGGCCAGAGCCGGCTTGATGAGGTTGGACGCATCCATGGCACCGTCCGACTTGCCGGCACCGACCAGCGTGTGCATCTCGTCGATGAACAGCACGATCTGTCCCTCGGCGGCCTGCACCTCGGAGATGACGCCCTTCAGGCGCTCCTCGAACTCGCCGCGATATTTGGCACCGGCGATCATGGCGCCGAGATCTAGCGCCATAAGCGATTTGTTCTTCAGTGATTCGGGCACATCGCCATTGACGATGCGGAGCGCAAGGCCCTCGGCGATGGCGGTCTTGCCGACGCCGGGTTCGCCGATGAGCACAGGATTGTTCTTGGTGCGGCGCGACAGCACCTGAATGGCACGGCGGATTTCCTCGTCGCGGCCAATAACCGGGTCGAGTTTTCCTTCGCGCGCGTCGGCGGTGAGGTCGCGGGCGTATTTCTTCAACGCGTCGTACTGATTCTCGGCTGAGGCGCTGTCGGCAGTACGGCCTTTCCTCAGATCGTTGATCGCTTCATTGAGGCCGTTGGCGGTGACCCCGGCGGCAGCGAGCGCCGTTCCGGCGTCCGATTCCTTCTCAATGGCCAGGGCCAGAAGCAGCCGTTCGACCGCAACAAAGCTGTCACCGGCCTTTTCGGCCGCCTTCTCGGCGGTTTCGAAGACGCGTGCCAATTCGCGGCTCAGATAGATCTGGCCGTTGTCGCCCGACACCTTCGGGATTTTCCTGAGCGCCTGTTCGACGCCGGCGCGCACCTGCGCGGCATTGCCGCCAGCACGCTCGATCAGACCGGAGGCCATGCCCTGATCGTCGTCCATCAGCACCTTCAGCAAGTGAACCGGCTGGAAATGCTGGTGCCCTGCCCCGAGGGCAAGGGTCTGCGCGCTCTGGATAAAGCCCCTGGCGCGCTCGGTGTATTTCTCGATATTCATAACGCAACTCTCCTTTTCGCGGCACGTCATCCGGCCCCGCAAGCGGCAGCCCGAAAACGCCCGAAGCGTTGGATCGACCCGCGCCCCAAGAGGCGACGCAGGCCGTCATTAGCAAAGATATGGGTGTGATTTGGAAAAAGAAAAGGCCGGGCGCGCAGCCCGGCCAAATCCTCATGCGCGTTTTCGCGAAGGTCTCAGGCGGTGGCCTGATGGGGATGCACGGCATGGAAGCTGACGCAAAGCCGGTTCCACACATTGATCATGCCGACTGCCACGGTGAGCTTGGTAAGCTCTTCCTCAGAGAAATGCTCGCGGGTTGCCGCAAAGAGCGCGTCCGACACGCCTTCGGGCAAGCGTGTCACCGCCTCGGTCCAGGCGAAGGCGGCGCGCTCCCGTTCGGAAAACAGCGGCGATTCGCGCCAGGCCGAGACGAGATAGAGCCGGGTTTCGCTTTCCCCGTCTTCCCGCGCCTCACGGGAATGCATCTCGACACAATAGGAACAACCATTGATCTGCGAGGCCCTGAGCTTGACCAGGTGCAACAGGCTCCCTTCGAGCCCGCAGGCGTCGACAGCCTGGTTGAGTGTCCGTACGGCGGTCAAAAGCTCCGGGGCGGCGTGATAGAAGTTCAAACGAGGTTGCACGGGGGACTCCTTGATCACGAACGACCGCGCTGATGCCGTTCGACAAAATGACGGCCGCGTTCGACAGCGCGTGGGGGGGCCGTTTCGGTGAACTCCGAAACCAGATCGGCAAGCGAGGTCTCGGCGAGCGCGGCGCGATAGGCGGTCTCGGCCTTGAGCATGGCCGTATTGATGCCGCAGGGATGGGGATAATCAGACGGCGCCAGCGCGCCGGGGCCACGACAGCGGATATTGGCGCAGCGAAAGGCCGGCTTAACGCCTTCGACCGCGACAACGATGTCGGCGAGGGTGATTGCGTTGGCGGGCCTCGCCAGCCGATAACCGCCGGCAGGACCGGGCACCGAGTTCAAAAGCCCGGCGGTCGCAAGGCTCTTGAGGTGCTTGAGAAGATAGCTCGGAGACACCCCATGATACTCGGCCAGCGCCGCGCCTGGCAGCGTGGCGCCTTCGGACAGACCGGCCAGCATGGTCATGCAGTGAATTGCCGCTTCGACGCCTTCGCCCAGTTTCATCACGATTCCTTTCGTGGATAATTATTATCATGGATTATTTTTATCTACAATAGGAAGCCCCGCGTTTCCGGCTCTGCCACCTGGCGGAGAAAAAAGGCCGGGCACATGGCCCGGCCGGTATTGAACTGAAGCTTTTCAGGCCTGCTGATGCTGGCTAGTTGACCTTTTTGACCCGCATCAGCATGCCGACGGCAATGGCGACACCGCCGCCGAAGAAACTCATCAATGCGCCCATCTTGGCGGCATCCTGAACGGGGCCGGGATGGAAGGCGACCGAGGCGACGAACAGCGCCACGGTGAAACCGATCGAGGCGACGGTGCCGAGGACGAACAGGTCGCGCAGCCCCATGCCTTCGGGCAGGCCCAGGCGCAACGGCCTGGCGGCGAACCAGCCGAAGACGAAGATGCCAAGCGGCTTGCCGACCAGCAGACCGGCGAGGACCAGCAGGGTCGGCACGCCGATATCGGAAAAAACGACTCCGGCATTCACCAGTCCGAAGAACAAAAGGATCACCTCGACCGGGGTCTTGATGGCGTGCTCGATCTGGTTGAGCAGGTCGGTCAGGTATTTCTCGGCCTCGGCGAACAGGCCGAAGGCGCGGTCGGCATGCGGAATGGCCGGAACGATCGGCAGCAGGCCAAGCGCCGGGTGCAGGCCGGAGCGGGCGAACCCATACCAGGAAATCACGCCGGCAACGACATAGGGCCAGGGTCCGAGCACCTTGCGGACCCATGTCGAATTGGGCCGGTGCTGTTTGCCCTTGTCCAGGCGTCTTGGCAGCCAGTTGAAGCCGAAAAAGGCGGCAAGCGCGGCGCCGAGAGACAGCAGCAGCCACAAAGGCGCCAAATCTCCGCTCGGATAAAAGATCGCCAGGATCAGCAACCCGCCCGCATCGTCGGCGATGGCAAGCAGCAGCAGGAAGCGCACGGCCGGATGGCGGGCTCCGAAAACGATGCGGCCGACCAGATAGGAGAAGGCAATGTCGGTGGCCGTCGGAACGGCCCAGCCGCGAAACACCGCGTCGAACGTGTCCGAACCGAAAACCATGGCGAGGCACAAATAGACCAGGACCGGGCCCATCATGCCGCCGAGCGTGGCGATGAGCGGGGTCGCGGCCTTGCGCCCACGCAGCGCGCCTTGCTTGAGGATGACGGCTTCCCAGACTTCCTTGGCAGCGACGGCGAAGAACAGCGCCATCAGCATGTCGTTGACGAGATAGTGCACGGTAATGACACGCGCGGCGCCGATGCCGGCATACTCGGCCGAGGCATGTCCGAACTCTTCCATCCAGGTGGTGATATCGACGCCGATGGTGGAATTGAACCAGATCGGGGTGTTGACGAAATGGTGATAGGTAGCAGCGTCGGTGTTGGCCCAGACGAGCGCCATCAGCGCCCCGCCGATCAGCAGAAGCGAGTAGTTGGAGATGAAGGCCCAGACACGATACATGTATCAGCTCCTGCTTGGCTTGGAGATCGGCCGGTCGGTTTCACGATCACTCGCGTGTCAAATCAGGCGAATGAACGGGGGATGTCGGCGGACACTCTGCGGGGATATTTTATGCACAACTTCGCATGTCGGCATTCCCATATACCCAGCCGCATGACCTCTCAATGATCGAGTTTGTCGCGGAGCCGGCGCAGGACGCCGCCGCCCAGCGGCCAGTTTCATGTCGAATCCCGCTTAATGGTTCCGGCCCGCTCACACAAAGAAAAAAGGCCGGGCACCGGGCCCAGCCTTTGTTGATTTTCTGTCGCACCGCGGCGCGTGGCGCATGTGCTTTTGGCGGCAGCACCTTCCAAACCTGCGTCAATCCTCGGGATCGGACGCAAACCCGATCAGCTCATTCGGCCGCGTTGGCCGGCCCGCCGGTCAGGAAGGCCGGAAGCTCACCGACATCGGGCTGCGTAGAACCTGACGGATCGGACCGCTCCTCCCCGGACGCCTGGCGGCGGCGGCGCGGGCGGCGGGTGCGCGGACGTTCGCGCGCCTCTTCATCACCGTTCTCGCTGTCCGAAGCGGCCGCCCCGGAAGCGCCAGAAGCACTCTCTTCAGTGCTGTCGTCGCTTTTGGCCGCCGGTGCGGAAGCTACGGGCTGAGCCTGGTTGTTGGTCTGGGTGTTGGCCTCGTTGGTATTGGCCTCATCGCCGTCCGAGTCGTTTTCGTCATAATCGAACGACGGCTCGTTGCGCGGCTGCACCTGCGCCTGAGCGGCGCTGAGGATGCGGAAATAATGCTCTGCGTGCTGCAGGTAGTTTTCGGCCATGACCGAATCGCCGGTGGCAGTCGCGTCGCGGGCAAGCTGGACATAACGCTCGGCAACATGGGCGGCGTTGCCGCGAATCTTCACGTCAGGTCCGTTGCTCTCGAAGTTACGCGACAGCGGATTGACGTTCTTACGCCCACCATTGCGCCCACGCGAACGGTTCTTGTTCTGCTGGTTCGGTCTCATCGTGTGTGTTCAGCTTTCATTGATCAGAACAATGGCCCATGCCGGTTCTGCATGTCCTCGGTCGTCCAACCGTCAGCCGCATTCGGATTGGAGCGTCTCGCACCGCCGGGAAACGACACGACCTGCATCGGTGAAGAAAGCCTGATATGGCTTCCCAAATTCTGGTTCCGGTAGCGGGTGAATGTCCCTTTCGCCCTTCACGGGCGACACAGGCAGCACCGGCAAACTAACTGCTTTGGCGAATTATTCCAAGTGAAAAATGCCAGCAGTCCTGTCCGAATCCGTCGGCATCCTTAACCGGATACATCATATTCCGTTTCTGGTCTTGACTTGGTCAAGAGGCAGGAGCCGAATTTTAGGCCAAAAGCGGTTTACATTGCTTATTTTGCCTGAAACCACCGGAACTTGTAGCCGATCAGTCCGGCCACACGGCGAAAAGAACGCGGTCGTGCCCCGAAAGATCATCATGGCGCACGGTGTTGACGAAACCATGACGCCTGAACAGCGATGCCAGCACTGACGACTGACCCGTGCCATGTTCGAGCACGATGGCGCCGTTCGGCGTCAGGTGCCGGCCCGAATCGCGGGCAAGCACGCGATAGGGGTCCAGCCCGTCACTGCCGCCGTCCAGAGCCAGGTGTGGATCGCTGTCGCGCACCTCGGTGTCGAGCGTCGCGATGGCCGCATGCGCGATATAGGGCGGGTTCGAAACGATGATATCGACGGTTTCATCGGCAGCGATCGGGGCGAACCAATCGCCCTGACGGAAGTCGATGCGGGCGGCGACACCGTGGCGCTCGGCATTGCCGCGCGCCGTGTCGAGCGCACCAGCGCTCAGGTCGGTCACAATGGCCTCGGCGCGGGGAAGTTTTTTCAAAAGCGCAATGGCGATGCAGCCAGTGCCGGTTCCAAGATCGATGAAGCGGGGCGCCTTGATATCCTTGAGTCCATTGTGCGCCAGATCGACGACCAGTTCGGTTTCCGGACGCGGCACCAGCGTGTCCGGCGAGAGCGCGAAACTGAGCCCGTAGAACTCCTTTTCGCCGAGGATGCGCGCGACCGGCTCGCCGGCAAGCCGTCTTTGCCCGAATGCGGCGAGGCGGGGGAGGCCCTTGACGGGCGCTGGATCGTTTTCGCGCATTGCCAGTTGCACGGCATCCCAGCCGAAAGCCTGCTGAGCCAGAAGTCGGGCATCAAGGCTGGCGGTTTCGATGCCGATGTCGGCCAGTTGGTCGCGCAATTGCCGCCAGGCGGCGCCAACGCGTGGCCGCGTCGGTCTTGTCACGAATTGGCGTCCATTTCGGCGAGAAGGCTTGCCTGATGATCGGTGATCAGGGCGTCGATCAGTTCGTCGAGCGCTTCGCCGGCGATGACCTTGTCGAGCTTGTAAAGCGTCAGGTTGATGCGGTGATCTGTGACGCGCCCCTGCGGGAAGTTGTAGGTGCGGATGCGGCCGGAGCGGTCACCCGAGCCCACCTGCTCGCGCCGTGCCTCGGAGCGTGCGGAATCGAGTTTGTTGCGCTCGAGTTCATAGAGCTTGGCCTTCAGCGTCTTCATGACGATGGCGCGGTTCTGGTGCTGGCTCTTTTCCGACGAGACGATGACGATACCGGAGGGCATGTGCGTCAGGCGCACAGCCGAGTCGGTCTTGTTGACGTGCTGTCCGCCGGCGCCCGAAGCCCGCATGGTGTCGATGCGGATGTCCTCGGTCCGGATGTCGATATCGACATCCTCGACCTCGGGCAGAACGGCGACAGTCGCCGCCGAGGTATGGATGCGCCCTTGCGTTTCGGTTTCGGGTACGCGCTGAACCCGGTGCGTACCGCTCTCGAACTTCAGTTTGGCAAAAACGCCATGGCCGGCGATGCTGGCGATCACTTCCTTGTAGCCGCCGTGCTCGCCTTCGCTGGCCGACACGATATTGACCTTCCAGCCCTGCAGTTCGGCATAACGTGCATACATGCGGAACAGATCGCCGGCGAACAGTGCTGCCTCGTCACCGCCGGTGCCGGCGCGGATTTCGAGGATGACCGAGGCGTCGTCGTCGGAATCCTTGGGGATGAGCGCCAAACGGATGTTCTGGGTCAGGGTCTCGATTTTTTCCTCGAGCTCGGAAACCTCCAGCTCGGCCATTTCCCTCAGTTCGGCATCGCCGGAGCGCAAGAGCTCACGGGCGCCGGCGAGATCTGAGACCGATTTGCGCCACTCGTGGATCGGACCGATCATCGGCTGCAGTTCGGCGTATTCCTTGGAAAGGCGGACGAACTCATCCGGCTCCGGCCCTGCGGCGAGCTTTTCTTCGATCATCTGGAAACGCGTTTCGAGCGCTTCGAGTTTTTCTTCGGGCAGGCTTGCCATCTTGGACTCGGATCGGCTGGACGGGTCGGGAATGCCCGCTATACGGGAAGGTTCTGGTCCTGCGCAAGTTCGGTGAGAAGATCGCGAATCGGCCGGTTGTTGTCGACATCGTCGAGCGCCTTGGCCACCGCCTTGCGGATCGGCTCGAGTTCGAGCTTCAGGATCATGTCCTTGACCGGCCCGATTGAGGAGGCCCCCATCGACAGGCGGGTGAACCCGATGCTCAAAAGCGCCAGCGCATCAACCGGCCGGCCGGCCAGTTCGCCGCACATCGTCAGCGGCACCTCATGATCCTTGCAGGCATTGACGACATGGCGGATCGCCCTGAGGCGCGGCCTGTCGATCGAATCATACTTGTTGGCGACGCGCGGATTGGCGCGGTCGGTCGCGGTCAGGAACTGGATGAGATCGTTCGAGCCGATCGAGGCGAAATCGCATTCGGGCAGCAACAGGTCGAGCTCGAACAAAAGCGAGGGCACTTCGATCATCGCCCCGACCTCGATCCTGGTGGGCACCGGCCCACCGGAATGGGCCAGCCGTTCGGCCTCCTTGCGCACCACCATCTTGGCCTCGCGAAACTCGCGAACCTCGGTGACCATCGGCACCAGAATTTTCAGCGGCCGCCCCGCCGCCGCCTGTAGCAAGGCCCGGATCTGGGTACGCAGCAGGCCGGGCCTGTCGAGGGCAAGCCTCAGGGAGCGCCAGCCCATGGCCGGGTTCTCTTCGGGCGCGGACCGGATATAGGGGATGACCTTGTCGCCGCCGATGTCGAGCAGACGGAAAACGATCGGCTTGTCGCCGACGGCGCTCATCGCCTGCGAATAGAGCTCAACCTGTTCGGTGAGGCGCGGCAGCTTGGAAGCGATCATGAACTGCAATTCGGTGCGGAACAGGCCAACGCCCTCCGCGCCGGTGTCATCGACCGCGTGCAGGTCGGCAACCAGTCCCGAGTTGTGGAACAGTTCCACCCGGACGCCGTCGCGGGTCACCGACTTCTTGTTTCTCAGGGCAGCATATTGAGCCAGCCGCTTGGCGCTCAGGCGGACCTTTTCGGCATAAGCGGTCTGCACATCGGCGGGGGGCCTGAGATGCACCGTGCCGCCCGAGGCGTCGACGATGATGTTGTCGCCGGCTTCGCAGACCGAGACGACCGAGTCGGCCTGTCCGACCGCAACCAGGCCAAGCGAACGGGCGACGATCGCGACATGGGCGGTGGCGGCGCCTTCCTCGAGAACGATGGCGCGGATTTTGTGGCGGTCATATTCGAGCAGATCCGCCGGTCCCATGTTGCGGGCAACGATGATGGCGTTGTCGGGGAGTTCGACCGGTCCGTGCCAGCCATTGCCAGCCAGTTCGCGCAGCAGGCGGTTGGCAAGATCATCGAGATCGTGCAGGCGCTCGCGGATATAGGGATCGGTCTGCCTGAGCATGCGGGCGCGGGTGTCGTTCTGCACCCGCTCGACCGCCGCTTCGGCGGAAAGGCCGTTGTCGATGGCCTCTTCCATGCGCTTCACCCAGCCGCGGTCATGGGCGAACATGCGATAGGATTCGAGGATGTCACGGTGCTCGGAGCCGGTCTGCATGTCGCCGCGCTGGAACAGTGCCTCGATTGAAAGACGCATGGTTTCGAGCGCCTTCTCGAGCCGCGCCTTTTCCTCGTCGGTGTCGTCGGCGATGAAATTGGCGACGACGACGCGCGGATCATGCAGCACGACATGTCCGAGTGCGATGCCTTCGGACAGGCCGACGACCGAGAACAGACGCGGACGCCTCAGATCGATGTCCGAACCTGGCTTGATCAGGGAATCGAACTCGGCAGTCGACAGCATCTCGGCCAGCAGGGTGGCCGTGGTCAGCATCGCCTCGGTTTCTTCCTCGCCGTAGATGCGGTGGGCCGAATTCTGCACGACGAGGACGCCGAGCGTCTGGCCGGCGCGCAGGACCGGCACGCCAAGAAAGGCACGGAACGGATCCTCGCCCGTTTCCGGACGATAGGCGAAGCTCGGATGGGTGGTGGCGTCGGTCAGGTTGAGCGGTTCGGCATCGGCAGCAATATGGCCGACCAGGCCCTCGCCGAGACGGAGCGTGGTGATGTGGACCGATTCGACGTTGAGGCCGTGAGTGGCGAACAGCTCGAGCGCACCGTCATCGCGCAGCACATAGAACGAGCACACGTCGGCCCGCATATTGTCCGCGATCAGATCGACGATCTTGTTCAGGCGCTCCTGCGCGCCCAGGGGTTCGGCCATGGTCTCGCGCAGTTGCCTGAGCAAGATCCGTGGCCCACCCGTCAACGTGGCCATATTCCCCTCGCCGGCTCAAAGCCGGCGTTCCCGTCAATCGGCTCCGATATGGAGACCGGTCACACGTCCTGTTTGTCGAGACCGTAATACGTATGGAGCACGCGCACGGCAAGCTCGGCGTACTCCTCTTCGATCAGAACAGAGGTCTTGATCTCGGATGTGGTGATCAGCTGGATGTTGATGCCCTTGCCGGCAAGCGCCCTGAACATCGATGCGGCGACACCGGCATGCGAGCGCATTCCGACGCCGACAACAGAGATCTTGGCGCCGCCCTTGGACCCCGAAATCGATTCACGCTCGATGGCATCGCCAGCCGATTCGAGCGCCTTGATCGCCTTGTCGTAATCGCTGTCCGGGACAGTGAAGGTGATGTCGGTCACCTTGCCGTCGTCCGAGACGTTCTGCACGATCATGTCGACAACGATATTGGCGTCGGCCAGGGCCCCGAATACCGTCGCTGCGACGCCGGGGGTATCCTTGACTCCCCTCAGGGTGATCTTGGCCTCGGCGCGGGCGAGAGTGATGCCCGACACGATCTGCTTTTCCATGATTTCTTCCTCATCGCACACAAGCGTGCCGGGAACGCCGGGAACGCCGTCAGGAGTGACCTGGGGCGCATCCGGGTCGTCAAATGTCGAGCGCACGCACAGCCTGACCTTGTGGGCCATGGCCATTTCCACCGAGCGGATCATCAGCACCTTGGCCCCGAGCGAGGCCATTTCCAACATCTCCTCAAAGGAGATACGCGACATGCGCCGTGCTTTTGGCGCGACGCGCGGATCGGTGGTGTAGACGCCATCGACATCGGTGTAGATGTCACAGCGGTCGGCGCCCACCGCCGCGGCAACGGCAACGGCGCTGGTGTCCGAGCCACCGCGTCCGAGCGTGGTGATGCGCCCGGTCGGCGGGTAAATGCCCTGGAAGCCGGTGACGACGCAGACCATGCCCTGGCCCATGCGGTCGAGCAAAAGGGTTGGATCGATGTTCTCGATGCGGGCGGCGCCGTGGGCGTCGTCGGTCTCGATCGGAACCTGCCAGCCGGAGAACGAGCGCGCCGGCACGTCCATTTCGGACAAGACGATGGCCATCAGCCCGGCGGTTACCTGTTCGCCCGAGGCGACGACGGCATCGTATTCGCGCGCGTCGTGCATCTTACTGGCCTCATTGACCCAGCCGACCAGTTCATTGGTCTTGCCGGCCATGGCCGAGACGACGACGGCAACCTCGTTGCCCGCGTCAAACTCACGTTTGACGTGGAGCGCAGCCCGCCGGATATGATCGACATCGGCGACCGAAGTGCCGCCGAACTTCATCACGATACGCGCCACGGATCATCCCCCGGCGATCCCGCCGGCATGATGCTGGTCGGGTGGTTTAATTATGGCGCGGGACATGCCACAAACTCGGTGTCCGATCAACTGGCACGGGGATGGGCTATTGCCGCATGCGGCGGGCCGTGCCGTGTCGAAAGACATCTCATGACCGAAACGCCCCGCCTCGAAACCGAACGTCTGTGGCTACGCCCTCACCGGCTCGAAGACTTCGACGCCTATGCCCGGATGTGGGCCCACCCCGACATCGTGCGCAACATCGGCGGGGTGCCGTTCAGCCGCGAGCAGTCCTGGACACGGTTCCTTCGCCATCAGGGGCTCTGGCAACTCATCGGGTTCGGCGGGTTTGCGCTCGAAGACAAGGCGACCGGCGCCTATGTCGGCGATGCCGGTTTTCACGATTTCCACCGCGATATCACCCCTTCGATCGAGGGTACGATGGAGGCGGGCTGGGCGCTGGCACCTGAGGCGCAGGGCAAGGGTCTTGCCGAGGAAGCCATGCGCGCCGCCTTCGCCTGGGCCGACGCACACCATCCCGATGCCCGGTTCACCTCGATCATCGGGCCCGACAACGGCGCCTCCTTGCGCGTCGCCGAAAAGCTTGGCTTTAAAAGATACGCCGAAACGACCTACAACGGCGCAGACATTGTCCTGCTCGAACGGCGGCGCTGAGCCGATTGCGGACACCGCAGGAGTGTTTTGGCGCGGCCGCCGACAATGCCCGGACAAGGGCTACAAGGGCAATCTGCCAAAGCTTCTGTCATGCCGGTTTCTCATTTGCCTGGGACCAGCAATGGTGTTGCCATAACCCAGGCCACCATGATGACAGTGATGATTTGTGGCGTGAGTGCGGGAATGGCCAAGGTCACGATCGAGGTCGAGATGCAAATAGCCCAAATCGGAAAAGAGATGGTTGATACAACAATCTGAGCAACATTCCTGACATTTTGGAGCCGCCATAGATATAGTGGTGTCAAAATGGTCAGAAAAGCAGCAAACGCCAGAAGCACATACATGTTGGCGAGCGGATTTACCTGATCAGTCAAAAATGACGATATCGCCAGGTAGGCCGCCGTCAGTTCAGCCGGAACGATCTTGTAGAGCTTATCCAGATAGGCTGCCGTTGAATCTGCAGCAGGAGCGGCGGCGCCAGAAGCTCTTTTCGTTTCACGAACTATTTCTCTGGCCATAGTGCAATCCCCCCAAGAATACTTTTATCGAAACTGTAATGCCGATTGCAAGATTGAAGCAAGACCACCCCCAGAGGCAACGACAGAGTTCTTGAATATGGCCTGCTTACGGCCCATAAGTCGGGCAAACGGAGCGTAAAATGACCGCAACCACCATCGACAACGACGAAATCGCCCGCTTCACCGCTCTGGCGGAAACCTGGTGGGATCCGAACGGCAAGATGAAGCCGCTGCACAAGTTCAACCCCGTGCGCCTGGCCTATATCCGCGAGCAGGTGATTGCCCATTTCGGACGCGACGGCACCAAGCGCCAGCCCTTCGAAGAGTTGGACCTGCTGGATATCGGGTGTGGCGCCGGCCTGTTGTGCGAGCCGATGACGCGGCTCGGCGCCAAGGTCACCGGTGCCGACGCTTCGGAAAAGAACATCAAGATCGCCTCGCTTCATGCCGAGCAGTCGGAGCTGAAGATCGATTATGTCGCGACCACGGCCGAGGCACTGGTCGAGGCCGGCCGGCAGTTCGACGTCGTGCTCAACATGGAAGTGGTCGAGCACGTCGCCGACGTGCCGCTCTACCTCAAGAGCTGCGCGCAACTGGTCAAGCCAGGCGGTCTGATGTTCATTGCAACCCTCAACCGGACCGCCAAGGCCTTCGCACTGGCCATCGTCGGGGCGGAATATGTCCTCGGCTGGCTGCCCAAGGGCACCCATTCCTACTCGAAATTCCTGACCCCAGAGGAGATCACCTCGGTGCTCAAGCGCGAGGGGATGTCGATCAAGGACAAGACCGGGGTCACCTATTCGCCGCTCAAGGACGAGTGGGGCAAGAGCCGCGACATGGCGGTGAACTACATGATGCTGGCCGAAAAGAAGGCCTGACGCAGCTTTGTCGTGACCGAGCAGGTGGCGGACGCGCTTTGGCGCGGCCGTTGACGCTTTGTGACGCGACCCATGCGAGAAGGAGACACCGATGACCGATATCCCCCGCCTTGCCGTGATCACCGGCGCCACGACCGGAATCGGGCTCGAAACCGCCCGTGAGCTGGCCACGCGTGGCCATCACGTCATCATCACTGGCCGCAATCAGGCCGGGATCGACGCGGCGCTTGCCGAGCTGGGGCATCCCGACGAAATCGAAGGCCATGTGCTCGACGTTTCCGACGACGCCTCGGTCGGTGCATTTTTCGACTGGCTGGTTGAAGAGCAGGATCATATCGACATCCTGATCAACAACGCAGCGCGCAGCAGTGGCGGCTATGGCGCAAGCTTTGACGAGATGACGGCCAGTGATCTGATCGCAACCATCGACAACAATGCCGTCAGCGCCTTCCGGACAATCCGGCGCGCTCTGCCGTTGATGAACGAGAAGGGCTATGGCCGCATCGTCAACGTGTCCTCGGGCGCCGCGCAGTTCGCCTCTCTCAATGGCCGGGTCGCGTCCTATCGCATCTCCAAGGTGACGATGAACGCCATCACCGCGATTGCCGCCGGGCAAGCAGAAAGCAACGTCAAGGTCAACGCGGTAGATCCCGGCTGGGTGAAGACCCGGATGGGCGGCAATGGCGCTGAGCGCGACATCCCGGAAGGCGCAGCCGGCATCGTCTGGGCGGCCACCCTGCCCGATGACGGCCCGAATGGCGGCTTCTTCAAGGATGGCAAACCGATCGCCTGGTAGGCAGGCCGGGATGGCGGCAAGGTCCTCCCGGACCGACCGATCCGTCCGCGCAAGCGGGGCGTTCGACACGGATGTTGGCAAGCTCCGTTCCGGTCGACTAGGCTCGTTGGCTGCGAATCTTCTCGCCGCCGACAGGAAGGCCACCTAAATGACTCTGACTCACGACGACGACATCCGCTTTCTGCGGCGGTCCCTCGAAATCGCCGCCGAGGCCCGCGCCGCCGGGAATCATCCTTTTGGGGCTTTGCTGGTCGATGATGCCGGACACGTGTTGATCGAGGCCGGCAACGAGTTCGCGCACCTGAAAGGTCCGGGCCACGCCGAATCGGTGGTCGCCCGCGAGGCGGCGCAGCTTTACGAGCCGGAGGTTCTGGCAAAGTGCACGCTCTATACCGGTTTCGAGCCCTGCGCCATGTGCGCCGGCACCGCCTATTGGGCAGGGATCGGGGCGGTCGTTTACGGCATGAGCGAGAAGCGCCTCCTCGAAATGACCGGCGCAAATACCGAAAACCTCACCATGGATCTGCCCTGCCGCACGGTGTTCGATGCCGGCCAGCGCAAGACCGAGGTCCGCGGCCCCTTCCCCGAACTCGAAAACGAGATCGCCAAATCGCACGAAGGGTTCTGGTAGGCCCGGACGCGCAGGGACCCGGTTCGAAGACCGGGCCCCCAAGACCCCGAAGCTAACCGCGGATCTATTTTTCCTGACCGTCGAACAGCACCCAGTCGGCTTCGGAGAAGCGCGCCTGGCCGGCGGCGTACTGGTGCCAATAGGGGTAGATCAGCAGCGGCCGGCTGACGGCGTCGAGCCGTTCGATCTGATCCGGCGTCAACTGAAGATCGGCTGCGTCGAGATTGTCGGCGAGCTGCTCGTCGGTGCGGGCGCCAATGATGACCGAGGTCACCGTCGGGCGTTGCAGCAGCCAGGCGATCGCCACCTGCGCACCCGAAACGCTCTGTTCCTTGGCCACCTCGACGATGACGTCGACGATATCGAACAGCCTGTCGCGGTCGTAGATCGGCGGTTCCTTCCAGCCCATGGCATGACGCCCTTCGCCGCTGCCGTCTCGGGTATACTTGCCGGTCAAAAGGCCGCCCGCCAACGGGCTCCAAACAAGCACGCCGAGGTTCTGATCCTTGGAGATGGGCAGCAGCTCGTATTCGGCTTCGCGCGAGAACAGCGTGTAGTGGATCTGCTGGGAGACGAAGGGCTGATAATTGTGTTCGCCGGCCACCCAGAGCGCCTTCATCAGGTGCCAGGCAGAGTAGTTCGAAGCGCCGACATAGCGCACCTTGCCCTGCTTGATCAGGGTGTCGAGTGCTTCCATCGTCTCTTCGAGCGGGGTCGAGCCGTCCCACTGGTGAACCTGGTAGAGATCGATGTGGTCGGTCTTCATCCGCTTGAGGCTTTGTTCGCACTGCTGGATGATGTGGTAACGCGACAGGCCCTGGTCGTTCGGCCCTTCGCCCATCTTGAAGCGCACCTTACTGGCCAGGATCCACTTGTCGCGCGATTTGTCGGCGGTCAGGATGTCGCCGATGATCTCCTCGGACTTGCCGCCGGAATACATATTGGCCGTGTCGATGACATTGACACCCTTGTCCCAGCACATGTCGAGCTGGCGCCTTGCGCCGGCAGTATCGGTCTCACCAAGCATCTGACCGGCGCCGAAGGTCATGGTTCCTATTGTCAGCGTCGAGACCTTGAGGCCGGAGCGGCCGAGAAAACGATAGTCCATGACGAATCCTCCAAACTGATTTCGGCCGGCAGTGTGGCTCCGGCCGCACTGGACCCGCAAGGGGGATATTGGCGCTAATACGTGCGACGGGAATGCTTGAGGCTTTGGCTAGGTCTCGGTAACCGCCCTCGATATGCGCCCATGCCAGTTGGAAATCGGAGGCGCTGCCGGCAACGTCAGGCCACGCCCGTGGACTGCACGTTCCCGATGCGTGACGGATCATGCATGAAGGCGGGGACCTCGGCCCTGGCCAGTGGTTCGCTGAACAGATAGCCCTGCACGAAACCGCAGCCAAGGCGAACGAGTTCGGCCAGCTGGCGGTGGTCTTCGACGCCTTCGGCCACGACTTCGAATCCCAACGCGTCAGCAAGATCGACGATTGCCTTGACGATAAGCGCGTCCGGCCCGGTCTTGGCGATATCGTCGATGAAGGACTTGTCGATCTTGACCTTGGAGAACGGGAAGCTGCGCAGATAGCTCAGCGAGGAATAGCCGGTACCGAAGTCGTCCAGAGAAATGTGTACGCCCAGCGCCAGCAGGTCGTGCAGCGTCTTGTCGGTCTGGGCATTGTGTTCGAGGAAAACGCCTTCGGTGATCTCGAGGACCAGCCGCTCGGGCCTGAGGCCGCTCTGGCTCAGGGCGTCCTTGACCGAGGCGACCAGATTGCGGTTGCGCAACTGTACCGGCGAGACGTTGACGCAGATCTGGGTGTGCTCGGAACAGGTTGCGCAGGCCTTGGTCGCTTCGCGCAGGACCCAGTTGCCGATCGGAACGATCATGCCGCTCTCTTCGGCGATGGAGATGAACTCTGCCGGCCCCACCGCTCCGAATTCAGGGCTTTGCCAACGCAACAGGGTTTCGAAGGCCGAGACCTCACCGGTATTGACCGCAACGATCGGCTGGAAGCGCAGCGAAAGCTGGTTCCGCTCGATGGCTTCGCGCAGTCCGCGTTCGAGATTCTGGCGGCGCACATAGGCCGATGCCAGATTCTCGTTGAATTCGAGCCATTGCCCCCTGCCGCTCGATTTGGCGGCATAGAGCGCCAGGTCGGCAGCGCGCATGAGTTCGACGGCGTCACCGCCGTCGCGTCCGCCGAGCGCCACGCCGGCAGAGGCGTCAATGGCGACATTGTGCGGGCCGATGGTGAAAGGAAGCGCGAAGAGCTTCAGGAGCTCGCTGGCGGCGTGTTCGAGTTCCTTGGCGCTGGGAGAGGCGCTAATCAACAGGGCGAACTCGTCACCGCCGAGCCGGGCAAACAGCCTGTCCGCGGCGGAACATCCACGCATGCGCTCGCCAAGCTTTGCGAGCAGCTTGTCCCCGACGGCATGACCGAGCGTGTCGTTGACCAATTTGAACCCGGTCAGGTCCAAAAGCACGATACCGACGCTGTCCGGCCCGTTGATGAGGATGGCTTTGTTCAGTTTGTCCAGGTAGCTCGCGCGATTGAGAAGGCCCGTCAACTGGTCGTAGTGGGCCAGTTGCTCAAGGCGCTCGGACGCGGCGCGGCTGGCGGTGATGTCGCTGGCAACGCCGCGGTAGCCGGTGAATTCGCCATGATCGTCAAAATTCGGCCCGGCAGTGAGCATCCAGTATCTCTTCTCGCCGCGAATGGTGAGACTGACCTCGACCGCCCGCATTTCCCTGCGCCGCGAGAACAGACCGACAGCCCGCTTGTTGAAGCCGTCGGGGTCGATAAAGATCAGGTCGTTGAACGTCAGGTCCCTGAGCCGAGTGGCCGACGCTCCGGCCGCCGAAGCAAATCGGGCGCTCGGATCGACGAAATGGCCTTGCGCGTCGGTGTGCCATAACCAGTCCGAGCTGTTGTCCTCGAACTCCTTGAGCAACAGCCCGATGGTCTGCTTTTGCTCGCCATTGACGATCTCGCCCAGGACGTTGCCGAAGATCGTGCGACCCTGATTGAATATGGCGAGCGACAGATAGGCCATGTAGACCCCGGTCAGAATGGCAAGCGCGACCGTGTCCGCCGTTCCGGCCAGAACCAGCGCGATCATTGCGGAGCCACCCACCAGGGTGACGAAGACGATCGCCGCTATCGGCATGGCACCAAGGGCAAAGGCGGCGCCGCCCATCATTGCGGCAGCGGTCACGCCAATGGCCATTTGCGTGCTGAGGCTTCCCTGCGGGAAAAAGGCCAGTATTCCGATACCCCAGACCAGTGCCCTGAGGCTTGAGCCGATCTCAAGGCTCCAGGCCCAGAAACGGATGCGGCCAGAATCCCGCGGCGGGTTGGCGCTGTATCGCACGCTGAGAACCTGCAGATAAATCAGGGAGCCAATCACAGAGATGGCCCAGACAGCCAAGTGATGCGGCGCGGCGTGCCCGTAAAGCGTCCCCAGAATGACCAGGAGAATGAGGAAGTTGGAGCCGACGATCATGGTGACCCCGGTCATCGCCGTGTCGACCTGCCGCCGCAATATCTTCTCGGCGCGAACGCGCAAAAGCTCGGACTCGGCGCGTCCGCTCATTCCTGCCTTCAGGATCGAGAAAAATTCCCGTGTATTGAGAAGAGTGTTCATAGCACCGCCGATCAACTCTCGATCAGGGTGCATCCGGCTATGCTAATGGATTTTTAATTTTGGGCCTCAACAGGGGCGTAGATCCCGGAGAGCGACCGGTAAGCCAAAGGCTGGTTACCAATTTCGTAAAGCAGAGATTCCTATTTTGATAATAAAACGTGCAAAACTGTCATGATCGACTTTGCGCTAGATCAGATCATGCTCAAACGGCATCGCCTGATCTGTTCGACATATTTGAATGGTCGTGTTTTCAATGCGGTGACAAGTTCAGCCGGAAACGTGGTTTCCACTGTGCGCTGACGCGGACCTTCGGTTGCTGAAACCACTCTAGTTGTGGTCTTCAGGGATATGCGGCAGCGGCATGAAATCAACTCCGTCCTCGACCATGTCCGCAACCTCGTCCCTGGTTGCTTCGCCATAGATGCCGCGCGGTTCGGCCTCGTGCAGATGGATCTTGCGGGCCTCGGTGGCGAACCGGTCGCCGACATAGTCGGCCTCGGCGGTGAGCTTGTCGCGCAATTGCCTGAGCGCAGCGCGAAGCTGGGCCTGCTGCGGATGGCCGGCGGAAAACGACATTTTCTCGCCGCCGGCGCTTTCGGGAAGCGACCGTGCGTCTTCGCTGGAACGCGACACTGCCGGCGCCATGATCGATTTCTCGACCTTGCGCGTCGAGCAGATCGGGCAGGTGACGATGCCCTGACGGACCTGTTCGTCATAGGCTGCGGCGCTCTTGAACCAAGCGTCGAATGCATGCCTGTTCTCGCAAAGGAGCGAATAGTGAATCACGCCTCTACCCTTTCGTTTACCAGCCTATTCTGGCCCAGTTTTGTTAACGCTTAGCGAAAAGCTCCGGCGATTGGCAAGAGCGGGCAGACGCTGACGCGCTTCGGCAACCGCGCCGAGGTCGAGATCGGCGAATATGACGCCCGGCTCGGTGTCCGTCTTCTCCGCCAAGACGCGCCCCCAGGGGTCGACGACAAGGGAATGGCCATAGGTCATCCGCCCGTTTTCGTGGCTGCCACCCTGGGCTGCCGCCAGAACGAACGATCCCGTCTCTATGGCACGGGCGCGCAGGAGAACGTGCCAGTGGGCGCTGCCTGTCGGTACGGTGAAAGCGGCCGGAACAGAGATTACCTCGGCGCCGGCTTCGGCGAGTGCAGCGAAAAGCCCAGGAAAGCGCAGGTCGTAGCAGATCGTCATGCCGAGCCCGAAGCCGGGCGCATCGGTCACCACTGCGACATCGCCGCCCCGATAGGTGTCCGATTCGCGATAGGGCCGGTCTCCTGGTGGATCGGCATCGAACAGGTGGATCTTGTCGTACTGGCCGGCAAGCGCGCCATCCGGCCCGAACAGCAGCGATCGATTGGCGAACCGCCCGCCCTCAAGCGCAACGGCCATCGAACCGAGGTGGAGGTAGATGGCGTGTTTTTTGGCCAGCGCGGCAAGCTCGGCGACAGCGGCATTGTTCTCGAACGGTCCGGCCACCCCTTCCAGCGCGGCGCGTGCGCCGGTGAAGGCGACGCTCACTTCCGGGGTCAGCACATAGCTGGCGCCGCCCGACACCGCCTCCGCAACATGGCCGGAAATGGCATCGAGATTGGTACGGGGATCAACCGCCGAGCACAGTTGCACCAGCCCGGCGCGGATCATCTGGCGCTCAGCCTTCAAGCAGGGGATCGAGGCGACCGCCCGCTTCGAGCGCGGCCATGTCGTCATAGCCGCCGACATGGGTATCGCCGATGAAGATCTGCGGCACGGTGCGTCGACCGTTGGCGCGCTGGGTCATCTTGGCCCGGAGCGCCGGGTCCTCGACGGTGATTTCGGTATAGCTCTGTCCCTTGTTGTCCAGGAGCGCCTTGGCGGCGTGGCAATAGGGACAATAGGGCGTGGTGTAGATCTCGATCTTGGGCATTCTTAATCCGGAGAGTGCTGTATTCAGGATGGGAAGTATGTGGGTCATTCCGCCTCTGGAACAACCCGTGCAAAGCTGATGACGTCGATGTGATCGAATCCGGCCCGTTTCAGCGTTTTTGCAAGGGCGGAGACGGTGGCGCCGGTCGTCACCACGTCGTCGACCAGAACCAGACGCCGGCCGAGGTGGCGCGCCGCCGTCTGCTGGTTGACGAAAAAGGCACCTTCGACATTCTTGCGGCGTTCGGCGCCCGACAGACCGACCTGTTGGCGGGTGTGGCGCTTGCGCGTGACCAGATCGGGGGCGAAATCGAGATCGAGGGCATGCGAGAGCATGCGCGCCAGCTCCGCCGACTGGTTGTAGCCGCGCCGCCACAGCCGTCGCCTGTGCAGCGGAACCGGCACCAGCACCGGATTGTCCGGCCAGAAGGCGCGCCCGGCGCCAACCATGGAAGCGGCAGCGAAGCGCGCCAGTTCCGGGTGATCGCCATATTTGAACCGCGAGACGATCCGCGAGGTGATCTTTGTGTAGGCGAACGGAGCACGGGCGCGATCGAACGGCGGTGGTTCGCTGAGCGCTGTGGCCGATAGCGCCCCGGTGCCCATGTCGGTGGCAAAGGGCAGGCCGAGCACCGGGCACAAGGGATCGGTGATCGGCACCAGAGCCTGCCAGCACGACGGACACAAGCCGTCCGGCTCGGCGACCGGGGCCGCACAGGCAATGCAGACCGGCGGATAGAGGAAGTCGAGCAGGTGCTGAAACAGGCTTGCTGCAAGACGAATTGTCCGGTCTGGCATTTTGACTTCCGGCGCCGGGGCGATCATAAGCCTTACTGTGCCATGCCGACCACGTAGTGCGGAATGAGACAATGACGACCGCAAGCTCCATCCCGCCCGACCTGTTCGACCGCGCGCTGATTGCCCGGAGGCGGGCGGGCACGCTGCAAAAACCCGATTTCGTCACAGAGCTGATCCTTGGCGATCTCGGCGAACGCATCGGTACGATCAATCGCCGGTTCGAGAATGCGGCGCTGATCGGTCCGGGCATTGCCAATGTCGATCCGGGGTTCGGCACCGTCGACAGGCTCGAGACCGTGCAAACGCTGGCGGGCAATGCCGACGACATGCCGGCACTGGCGGGCAGCGATTACGATCTTATCGTCTCGGTGCTCGATCTGCAGGTGGTCAACGACGTGCCGGGAACACTGACCCGGCTCAGACGCCTGTTGAGGCCGGACGGCTTTTTCGTTGCCGCCGTGCTCGGCGGGCTGAGCCTGACCGAATTGCGCTCCGCATGGATCGCGGCGGATTCAGAATATACCGGCGGAGCTTTCGTTCGCGTCGCCCCGTTCATGGATGTGCGCGACGCCGGATCGCTGCTGCAGCGCGCCGGCTTCGCCCTGCCTGTTTCCGATACCGACACACATTCGGTGCGCTATGGAGATGCGCTGAAGCTGATGCGTGAACTCAAGCAGCTAGGCGCCGGCAACCCGATGATGGAAAAGCCCCAGCGTCTGGTGACGCCGAACCAGCTCGTGGCGGCGGCCTCGGCCTATCCGGTCGACCCGGACGGCCGCATTTCGGCGACGCTCGAGATCATCTGGATGAGCGGCTGGGCCCCCGACGACAGCCAGCAGAAACCACTTAAGCCGGGCAGCGCCAAAATGAGCCTTGCCGAGGCGCTGAAATCAGGGAAATGAGGACGGGCTGAAAGCGCTCAGTTCAGCAGATTGCTCGAGTTGCTAAACGTTTCCGATGTCGTGCTGGAAACGTAGTTGAGCAGGTTGTCAGTACCGTTGCCGACAAAGCCGACGGCTGCGAACACGATCATGGCGATCAGGGTCCCGACAAGGGTGTATTCGATCGCGGTGGCGCCGCGCTCGTCTCTGATCAAAGACGCCATAAGCGCGCTGACCGTCTTCATATTCACTCACTCCAGAGCATGCCGGTTCGCGCCGGACAAAACGATGCAACCGGAAGGATCCGGCTAGGCTAGAGCAGATCGCAGAGCGGCGCGACAAGCGGGATATCGGCGGGCGGCATCGGATAGTCCCGCAATGCCACCGGTCTCACCCATTTGAGCGCCGCATGTTCCCGCGGCTGCGGAAGCCCGACCCACTTCCGGCAAACGAAAACTGGCATCAACAAGTGAAATTTTTCGTAAGCGTGGGATGCAAATGTTAGCGGTGCCAGACATGCGGTTTTAGTCGAAATGCCAAGCTCTTCTTCAAGCTCTCTTAACAGAGCGTCTTCCGGGGTTTCGCCAGATTCGACCTTGCCGCCGGGAAACTCCCACAATCCCCCCATCGACTTGCCTTCCGGACGCTGGGCGATGAGCACGCGCCGGTCGGCGTCGACCAGGGCGCAGGCCACGACGAGAAGCAGGGGTTTTTCGCTCATTACGGCGCCTTTCGATAGATATAGCTGCCGATCTCGCGGAAACCGAAGCCGGCGTACAGGGCTTCGGCGGGCGCGTTGCCGGCCGAGACATGGATGGCGGCGCGGGTCGCGCCCATCTCGGCCATGGCATTGAGCGCCGCAGCCATGGCGCTGCGCCCAAGGCCCTGGCGGCGATGGTGCGGGGACGTCACGACATTGGTGAACATGGCGAGATCGCCGACGGCGACGGCCAGCACCGAGGCAGCCGGCTGGTTGTCACTATCGAACACGGTGATGCCGGTGACGCTGTCAGGCATGCGGGTAATGATCTCGGACAAGGTGCGGCGGGTTGCCGGATCATAGCCCTGCAACCGGCATTGCGGTCCGATCCAGGCCGGCCCGGCGCGCAGCGACAGGGCCGAGCGATGGGAAACACTGAGGCCTGCGGCGAGCGTGTCGAGATAAAGGATACGGCTCAACTCGACCTTTTCCCAACCAAGCCGATCGAGCGCCGCGATGACGCCGGGCCCGGCAAGCGGGCTCTGGCGGAAGACCGGCGCGATGCCGACCTCGCGGGACCATTCGGCAAGGCGCAACAGGCGCGCTTCGGCATCGCCGTCATCGGCCCGGTCCTGGCACTGGATGGCATTGGCGCGCTTGGTGAAGCCACGCGCATACCGCCAGACCCAGGCGCCGTCCCAGCGCGTCTCAAGCGCCGGCCAGGCGTCGAGGAACCGTGTTTCGGCGATGATGAGTTCCGGGCCGGGATCAGCTTCGGTAGGAGCCGTTGATATCGATATAGCCATGGGTCAGGTCGCAGGTGTAGACCGTTGCCCGGCCCGTGCCGAGGCCGAGATCGGCCTCGATGGTGATGCTGTCGCTCTTCATGTAGGCGCTGACCGCGTCCTCGTCATAGCCAGTGACGCGCTCGCCCTTGCTGGCGACGGTGAAGGCACCGAACTTGATCTCCAGACGATCACGTTCTGCCGGCTCGCCGGCCTTGCCGACGGCCATGACGATGCGGCCCCAGTTGGCGTCCTCGCCGGCGACCGCGGTCTTGACCAGCGGCGAATTGGCAATGGCGCGAGCAATGGTGTTGGCGCTCTCGTCGCTTGTCGCGCCGCTGACGGTAACGGTGACGAACTTGGTCGCCCCCTCGCCGTCGCGCACAACCTGCATGGCCAGATCGAACAGCACCTGACCGACCGCATCGGCGAAGGCGGCAAAACGCGGATCCTCAATCGAGGTGAGCGATTTCACGCCGTGCCGACCGGCGGTGCCGGTGGCGAACATCAAAAGCGTGTCCGAGGTCGAGGTGTCGCTGTCGACGGTGATGGCGTTGAAGCTTTTCTGCACCTTGTCGCCGAGTATGGCCTGGAGCACCGGCGCAGCAACGGGCATGTCGGTGAACACATAGGCGAGCATGGTGGCCATGTCCGGCGCAATCATGCCGGAGCCCTTGGCGATGCCGTTTATCACCACCTTGGTGCCATCGATCTCCACGTCCCTGCCAGCCAGTTTCGGGTAGGTGTCGGTGGTCATGATCGCCTCGGCGGCGGCGCGCCAGGGCAGATGATGCAGGCGGGTGACACAATCCTCGAAGACGTCCTCGAATTTCCGGGCGTCAAGCGGCTCGCCGATGACGCCGGTCGAGGACAAGAACACATCCTCGGCGACGCAGCCAACGGCGTGCGCGGCAAGGTTCGCCGTGGTGTGCGCAGCGTCGTGGCCGCGCATGCCGGTGAAGGCATTGGCATTGCCGGAATTGACCACCAGCGCCCGCGCCGCGCCCGAAGGCAGATGAGTGCGGCACCAATCGACCGGCGCCGAGGGACACTTCGACTTGGTCAGGACGCCGGCGACGGTGGTACCTGGCTCGAACACCGCCAGGAGCACATCGGTACGGTTCTGATACTTGATTCCGGCTTCGGCGGTGGCGAAGCGCACACCGGAAACCCTCGGCAGTTCGGGATAGCTCTTGGGAGCAAGTGGAGAGAGGGGATGCTTCATGGCGGACCATCCTTTCGCATCGAGGGATGCATCGGTTTGCCCGATCGCTTGAAAGGATTCAAGAGCTTGATCAGCGTCCGCCCGGCCTGCCCGCGATGAAGCCGCCGAAAAAGCGATTGATGGCAGGCGAGACGGCGAAAACGATGGTCGCAACCATCATCGGTACCAGCACCAGCGTGCGCATCCACATCGGCCAGCCGTTGGTCAGGGGCAGGAGCGCATAGAGGTAGACCGTGACAACCGGGTAAACGAACAGTGCCATGACAGTGGCGAGGCGCAGGCGGGGAGCGAGAGAATTGGACATGGGGCAGTCTCCATCGTATATCGAAACGATGCGTTTCGTTGTTTTATATAACGGAACGTTCCGTTTCGTTCAAGAGGCTGGCGAGGAATTTCGTTATGGCGCGCGACAAGGTCCAGAAAACAGCGGCAGGCGCGGCTGAAAAACCGAACACTTCAGGTGAAAGTGCCGACGGCAAGAGCCGGCATTCCATCGGCGCCCGCCGCAATCCCGAAGCCGAGCAGGCCATCCTCGACGCCGCCGAAGCCATCCTAAAAGAAAAAGGACCTGGCGGATTTTCAATCGAGGCCGTTGCCCGACGCGCCCGCGCCGGCAAGCCGACCATCTATCGCTGGTGGCCAAACCGCACCAGCCTGCTGCTGACGGTTTACCAACGCCAGAAAGGCGCGTTCGACACGTTCGACAGCGGCGATGTCGAGACCGACGCGCTCGATTTTCTCGACCACCTGCTCGCCTATTGGCGTGAGGGCGCAGCAGGGCAGGTCTTCCGGTCGGTGATTGCCGAAGCACAGAGCGATCCGGACGCTGCCGAAGTGCTCGAAGCCTATTCGCACGAGCGCCACCAGCAAACAGCCGGTATTTTCCGCCGCGGCATGGCACGTGGCGAGTTGCGGGCGGACATCGATCCGGTTCTCGCCGCCGAGACCCTGGCCAGCTTCGCACGCGGCCGCCTGCTCATCGGCAAGCTCGATGTCTCGCGCACTGAACTGGCGCAGGCAGCCAGACAGATCGTTGCCGGCTTGAAGGCCTGAAGAGGTCAACCATTCCCCGAAATTGAAAAGGCACCCGTGGCGGAACCACGGGTGCCCTTCAATGTTCGCATCGGTCCGGTGGCGGACCGGTCCGATCTATTGCTCTTCGGACTGGCGCACCGCTGCGGCTTCGGCCTTGACCTGAGCCTCGAGCGCCGGATCGGTGAACTTCACTGCGACATCTTTCTTGAGCTTGTCCATTTCGGCGGTGAAGGCCTCGACCATCAACTGCTGCTGGATCTGCGGCCTGATCTGCGCCAGCGGCGGCGGCGAGGACATGCGCTTGTCTTCCAGCTTGATGATATGCCAGCCGAATTGGGTCTCGACGGGATCGGACATCTCGCCAACATCGAGAGCGAAAGCGGCGTCCTCGAAAGGCTTCACCATCATGCCACGATGGAAATAGCCAAGGTCGCCACCGTTCTGGGCCGAGCCATCCTGGGACTTCTCGAGCGCGGCGACCTCAAAGGGCTTGCCCGCCTCGATCTCGGCCTTGACCGCTTTGGCGTCATCTTCGCTAGACACCAGAATATGGCGGGCGCGGACTTCTTCCTGCGGCTTGAAGTCGGCAACGAACTTGTCATAGGCCTTCTGGATCTCGGCGTCGGTGACCGAACCGGCAACCTTTTCGCTGAAATAGGCGCGCCTGAGCGAGCGGTCTTCCAGATAGGTGAGGCGCTTCTTGAACAGGTCCGACTTGTCGAGATCGGCGGCGCGGGCCGCTTCAGCCATCACCTTCATATCAATGAGCACGGCGACGAGGAACGCGCGGCGCTGATTGGCCGGGATGTTGGCGAGGTCCTGTCCGAGATCTTCGGCGGCAAAACCGATATCGGCTTCGGTGATCGGCACATCGCCAACGGTGGCGACGACGGAATTGGGATCGGTTGCGGAGGCATCCTCAGCCATGGCAGGCAGCGCAACCAGGCTCGCCAGCGATAACAAAACTGCAATTGTCAGCCGGGCCGGAGCCGGCAGTCGTGAAATGGACATAATGGGTCTCCTTGTGGGGCGCGACAGCCCCTTTGGTCTCGGCGAGCGAGGTGGTTTGGCATTTTGGGCCGGCGTTGACAAGGCGGAACACGGCTCTTACATCTCCCTCGCCTTGCAAGAGCAGACGGTGCCGAGCCGTGGTTTTCGAACCCGTGCGGCCCGCCTCGCATTTCAACAAAGGATTATCCCGCAATGGTTGTTGCAGCGATCGCCAAGCGATTTTTCGGCTCGGTGAATGACAGGCGCATCAAGAAGCTGCAGCCTAAGGTCGACGCGATCAATGCGCTCGAACCCGAGTTGGAAAAGCTGAGCGACGACGAGCTGCGCGCCCGCACCCAGATGTTCCGCGACGAGTTCGCCGCTGGCAAGAGCCTCGACGACCTTCTGGTTCCGGCCTTCGCCACGGTGCGCGAGGCGGCCAAACGCACGCTCGGACAGCGCCATTTCGATGTGCAGCTGATCGGCGGCATGGTTCTCAACGACCGTGCCATTTCCGAGATGCGCACTGGTGAAGGCAAGACGCTGGTCGCCACGCTGCCGGTCTATCTCAACGCCATCGCGCAAAAAGGCGTGCATGTCGTCACAGTCAACGACTACCTCGCCTCTCGCGACGCCGAATGGATGGCCCAGGTCTACAGGTTCCTCGGCCTTTCGGTCGGCGTCATCGTTCACGGGCTCGACGACGCCGAGCGCAAGGCTGCCTATGACGCCGACGTCACCTACGGCACCAACAACGAATTCGGCTTCGACTATCTGCGCGACAACATGAAATTCTCGCGCGACCAGATGGTCCAGCGCGGACATTTCTACGGCATCGTCGACGAAGTCGACTCGATCCTGATCGACGAGGCGCGCACGCCGCTGATCATTTCCGGTCCGTCCGAGGACCGCTCGGGCCTTTACGAGACCGCCGACCGCGTCATCCCGATCATCGGCGAGGGTGATTTCGAGCTCGACGAGAAGCAGCGCGCCGCCACCTTCACCGACCAGGGCATCGAAAAGCTCGAAGCCAAGCTGCGCGAGGAAGGGCTTCTCGAGGAAGGCACGCTCTACGACATCGAGAACGTGACGCTGGTGCATCACCTCAATTCGGCCCTGAGGGCGCACAAGCTGTTCGCCCGCGACAAGGACTATATCGTCCGCAATGGCGAAGTGGTGATCATCGACGAGTTCACTGGGCGTATGATGCCGGGCCGGCGCTATTCGGAAGGCCTGCATCAGGCACTCGAAGCCAAGGAGCACGTCCAGATCCAGCCCGAGAACCAGACGCTGGCCTCGATCACCTTCCAGAACTATTTCCGCCTTTACGAAAAGCTGGCCGGCATGACCGGTACGGCTGCGACCGAGGCCGAGGAATTCGGTGACATCTACGGTCTCGACGTCGTCACCATTCCGACCAACATGCCGGTCGCCCGCGTCGACGAAGACGATGCCGTTTATCGCACCGCCGACGAGAAATTCGCCGCCATCGCTGACCTGATCGAAGAGTGCCGCAAGCGCGGCCAGCCAGTCCTGGTCGGCACGACCTCGATCGGCAAGTCGGAAATGCTGGCCGAAACGCTGCAGGCGCGCGGCGTCAAGGACATCAAGGTCCTCAACGCCCGCTACCACGAGCAGGAAGCCTTCATCGTCGCCGACGCCGGTGTGTCCGGCGCGGTGACCATTGCCACCAACATGGCCGGCCGCGGCACCGACATCCAACTCGGCGGCAACCTCGAAATGCGCGTCCAGCGCGAGTGCGAGGGACTGGAAGGCCCGGAGCGCGACAAGAAGATCGAGGAAATCAAGGCCGAGATCGTTGTCGACAAGCAGAAGGTCATCGACGCCGGCGGGTTGATGATCATCGGCACCGAGCGCCACGAAAGCCGGCGCATCGACAACCAGCTGCGCGGCCGTGCCGGACGCCAGGGCGACCCTGGCCATTCCAAGTTCTATCTGTCGCTTCAGGACGACCTGATGCGCATCTTCCCGATCGAGCGCATGGATTCGATGCTCGCCAAGCTCGGGCTTGAGGACGGCGAGTCGATCACCCACCCCTGGGTGACCAAGGCGATCGAGAATGCCCAGGGCAAGGTCGAAGCGCGCAACTTCGACATCCGCAAGAACATCCTCAAATACGACGACGTGATGAACGATCAGCGCAAGGTGATCTTCGAGCAGCGTCTGGAACTGATGGATGACGAAAATGTCACCGAGGCGGTGACCGGCATGCGCCACGACGTCGTCGAGACGACCGTCGAGCAGTGCATTCCCGAGCGTGCCTATCCCGAGCAGTGGGACACCGATCACTTGAGTGAACTGGTTCGTCTGCGGCTCGGCGTCGAGGCCCCTCTCGCCGATTGGGCCAAGGAAGAAGGCATTGACGTTGAGAAGGTGCGCGAGCGCCTGACCGATCTGGCCGACCAGCGCATGGCCGCCAAGGCGGCGCGATTCACCCCCGACATCATGCGCCAGATCGAAAAGCAGATCCTGTTGCAGTCGGTAGACCGGCTGTGGCGCGAGCATCTGGTGACCCTCGATCACCTTTCCAAGGTCATCGGCTGGCGCGGCCTTGCCCAGCGCGACCCGCTCAATGAGTACAAGCAGGAAGCCTATGACCTTTTCCAGAACCTTCTGACCAACCTGCGCGAAGTGGTGACGACGCAGTTGAGCCATGTCGAGATCCAGCGCGCGCCCGAGACGCGCGGCCCGGATCTCACCGGCCTGCAGGAAACCCATATCGATCCGACCACCGGCGAGAACGATGCCGAATCTGGCGTATCCGGCACCATGCCGAACGCCGCCATGGCCGCCGCGCTGATGGCCGCCACCGGCGGTCGCCCGCAGTCCAATGGCGCCGATCCGGCCAGCCAGCCGCTCGATCCGGAACTGACGCGCAATGTGCGCCGCAACGACCCCTGCCCCTGCGGCTCGGGCAAGAAGTTCAAGCATTGCCACGGGGCGTTCTAGAGCGCTCGCAAACACACTGAAAAAGGCGCCCGTTGAGGCGCCTTTTCTTTTGGTCGTGAGACTGCCTAGCGGTCGAACTCCGTCAGCACGTCGTCCAGCAGATCGAAGGTCACGCCCATGCCGTCTGTCATGCCGGTCTCAAGTGCCGCATTGCGGGTGGCTTCATCGACGTAGCGGATCACCATCTTCAATTGCGTCATGTCACCGAGCGGTTCGATTGAACGAAAGGCGCCAACAGAGCCAGGTCAAGTGCTTTTGCGTGCAACCATTTTGGGGGGTTGCGAGTTACACCCGATCTGAGCAGTGTGGACGCGATGGATATCGGTATGACTTACGAGCAGATCGTCCTGTTCACCCTGATCGCGCTGGTGCTGGTCGGCTTGCTGTGGGGCCGGTTCCGCTATGACCTTGTCGCCTTCGCGGCGCTGTTGATCGGCGTGGCGCTGGGGGCCGTGCCCGTGCATGGCGCCTTCGACGGGTTCGGGCACGAGGCGACGATCATCGTGGCACTGGTGCTGATCATCTCGGCCGGGTTGACGCGCTCGGGCGCCGTCGATCTGATCACCCGCAACGTCGTCGACCGCACGCGCTCCCTTGGCGCCCATATCGCCCTGTTCGGGGTGTTCTCGGCGGCACTTTCCGCTTTCATGAACAATGTCGCGACGCTGGCGCTGCTGATGCCGGTCGATATCCAGGCGGCAAAACAGGCGGGACGAAGTCCCTCGCGCTCGCTGATGCCCCTGAGCTTTGCCACCATCCTTGGCGGCATGGTCACCCTGATCGGCACGCCGCCCAATATCATCATTGCCGCCTATCGCGGCCAGGCGCTCGGCCAGCCCTTCGCCATGTTCGATTTCGCGCCGGTCGGATTGAGTGCCGCCATCGCCGGGCTGATCTTCATCACCTTCATCGGCTGGCGGTTGATCCCCGAGGGTCAAAAGGATGTCAGCCCGTCCGACGAGTTGATGAGCGTCGAGAACTATGTCGCCGAACTGGTGGTACCTGAAGATGCCAAGATCCTCGGCCAGAAGGTTCGCGATCTTGGCGACCCCTCGGACGAAACCGGCTGCACCGTTCTCGGGCTGGTCCGCAAGGGGCAGCGCCTTCCCGGTCGCGCCCTTCGCGAAGAGGTGAAAAAGGACGATCTGCTCGTCGTCCAGGGAACGATCGAAGGTATCGACGCCCTGACGGGCGCGTTCGGTCTGAAATTACAGGGCAAGGCCGGTCAGGTCGCCGAGATGAATTCGGAAATGGGCCTTTCCGAAGTCGTCGTCACCCGCGACAGCCGACTGGTCGGACGCAGCGCCAACAAGGTGATGACCTTGCGGGCAGCCGGCGTTTCGCTGGTCGGGTTGTCACGCAGCGGCAAACTGATCCGCCAGCGCATCAGGCGCACGCCGATCCGGGCCGGCGATGTGCTTTTGCTGCTCGGCACCGAGGACTCCATCGCCGCGGCGGCGCGCCGCCTTGATTGCCTGCCGCTCGCCGGCTCCGGCACGCCGGTCACGCGGCACGAGCGCGCCCTGTTCGCCATCGGCTTTTTCTTCGCCGCCATCGCCTTGGCCGTCTTCGGGATATTGCCGCTGCCCATCGCGCTCGGTTTTGCCGCCCTCGGCATGGTGCTGATGGACGTGCTGCCGCTGCGCGAACTCTACAGTTCAATCGAATGGCCGGTGATCGTGCTGCTCGGATCGATGATCCCGCTCGGCACGGCGCTCGAAACAACCGGTGGCACCGACCTTATTGCCTCCGGCCTGGCGACGATGACCGCGGCCCTGCCTGCCTGGGCAGCACTGGTGCTGATCATGGTGGCGACGATGACGCTATCCGATGTCCTCAACAACACCGCCACCGCGGTCATTGCCGCGCCGATCACGGTGAAGCTGGCGGCAGCGACCGGCGTCAATCCCGACCCCTATCTGATGGCCGTGGCCATCGGGGCGAGCTGCGCCTTTCTCACGCCGATCGGGCACAAGAACAACATGCTGATCCTTGGCCCGGGCGGCTATCGCTTCGGCGATTACTGGCGCATGGGCCTGCCGCTGGAAGCCTTGATCGTCGTGGTCTCGGTACCGATGATCATGCTGGTCTGGCCGCTTTAACCCTTGTCTGTTTTTTCTTAAGCGCCGGCGGCACGATTTGAGGAAAGAAAGCCTGGAGGCCTATGGCCGAATGGCAGGGGTGGCGAGCAGGACTTGGCCCTTGCCAAGTCCGTCGTGAACCTGGGTAGAGGTTTGCGCCAGCTCTTGTGGCTCCACCCCACCCGACCTGCCTCCGGCAGGCCAACCTCCCCATCAAGGGGAGGGAAGTGACGGTGTTTCCATCAAGATAACCTGCTTGAGGATCAGCCCCGCGATGGGGCCGAGGCCGGATCGGGCGCGTCGGTAACAGTCTCAGGCGTCTGCCCGGCACCGCCTCCGCCGAACAGGCTGCCGAAGAAACCGGTCACAACGCCGCCGATGGCGTCGGTGCCCGCCTCGACCTTGGCGTTGAATTCAGCGGTCCGCTTGGCGCTTTCGGCGGCGGCAATTTTGGCCTTCTCCTCACGCTCCATGCGCTCGGCGTCCTTCTTATCGAGATCGGCGGCAGCAACCTTGAAGGCGGCGAGATCGGCAGCCTGCTTGGCGGAAATCTGGGCCATCAGGTCCGGCTTGGTGGTCGCGGCCGGACAGGCGCCGGTGGCGCTGGTTGCACCGCCAGCCGGGAAGAAGGTGTAGCGCTTCTCGCATACGTCCCAATCGACCTCGCGGTGGGTCATCTCGAAAGCGTCGTAGCCGACCTTGAGATTGCGCCAGAACGCGATGTTCTCGTTATCGCGATACTTGAGCAAATTGTCGTTGGTCATGCGGAACGGGAAGATCTGCACCTGGAAGCTCTTCTGCCCGCCCTTGAAGGCCTCGCGCCCGAGCGCATAGATTTCGGCGATGCCTTCGTCGGTCATGGCGTAGCACCCACGCGACGAGCAATCGCCATGCACCATCAGATTGGCGCCGGTGCGGCCCCAGGCGCGGTCGAATTTGTTCGGGAAACCGGTGTTGAAGGCGAGGTAATAGTTGGAACGCGGATTCATCAGGCCCGGTGAGATGGAATAGAACCCCTCGGGAGACTGACGGTCCCCTTCCTTGATCTTGGGGCCGAGATCGCCCGACCAGGCGCAGATATCATAGGTCTTGAACAGCGCGTAGGTGCCGTCGCGCTTGCGCTTCCACACCTCAAGCTCCGAGTCCTGCTTGAAGATGCGGATGATCATCGCCTCGCCGGGAGACGAGCCGATCGAAGCCAGCCGCGATTCCGCAGTCGACGACAGCGGGATGTTGGCGCGCCCGTCGCCGCTGATCAGGCCACCGCTGCATGATGCCAGCATCACTGCCACCAGCAACAGGCTGGCGATCTGCAAAATTCTACCGATACGCGTCAATCCGTCCAACACACGCTGCCTCGGGCGTCACGCGCCCGTTCAACCCTCGATATGAACATCAAGTGGTTACCCGGGCGTAACCATGCCCCTTTGTGCAACCACTATTCCGGCCTAGAGCTGATCACGTTTAGGTGGAATCGTCTGATCTGCTCTATGTCTTTGAATAGTCGTGTTTTCGAACCAGAAAAATGGTGTCCACTATTCCTGAAAACACTCCAGTATCACGAAAATGCGGCGCACCGAATGGTCTCACGCCGGCGTGATGGATGTCGTCATCTTGAGGAACTTGTCGCGGCGATGCTCGCGCAACTGCTCACGTGAGAAATTCGCAAACTCGCCGAGGAAGGTTTCGATCTCGGTTGCGGTCGCCTTCATGATCGCCTCCTGATGGCGATGGGCACCGCCGATCGGCTCCTTGATGATGGCATCGATGATCCCCAGCGACAAAAGATCGTTGGCGGTGATCTTCTGGGCCGCCGCCATTTCCGGCGCCTTGGCCGGATCGCGGAACAGGATCGAGGCGCCGGCTTCGGGCGAGATGACCGAATAGATGGCATGCTCGAGCATCAGCACCTTGTTGGCAACGGCGATAGCGATGGCGCCGCCCGAGCCGCCTTCCCCGATGATGATGGAAAGGTTCGGCACCCCGACCATCAGGCTCAAGTCGGTCGAACGGGCAATGGCCTCGGCCTGTCCGCGTTCCTCGGCGCCGATACCGGGATAGGCGCCGGAGGTGTCGAACGAACGACAGGATCGGCAGGTCGAACTTGTCGGCCATTTCCATGACGCGCACGGCCTTGCGGTAGCCCTCGGGTCGGGCCATGCCAAAATTGTGCTTGAGCCGGGTTTCGGTGCTCGACCCCTTCTCCGTGCCGATGACGGCAACCGGGGTGCCGCGGAAGCGTCCGAAACCGCCTGGATGGCGGCGTCCTCGGAAAACTTACGGTCGCCGGCGAGTGGCACGAATTCGGTGATCAGCGCCGAGGCGTAATCGGTGAAATGCGGACGCTGCGGATGGCGGGCGACCTGGGTCTTCTGCCAGGGCGTGAGCTTTTTGTAGATGTCGGTCAGCGCCTCGTCAGCGCGGGCCTGCAACCGGGACACTTCCTCGTCGATCGAGACCGCCTGGTCGGTGTTCGCGAGCGACTTGAGTTCCTGGATCTTGCCCTGCAATTCGGCGACGGGCTTTTCAAAATCGAGATAGGACTGCATCTGACTGCCGTTTCTGGAAGAACCGGGCGCTTCATGCAGCGCCAATTTGGCTGGAAAGTGGCTAGTGCGCCCTCACCTGTCAAGCATCCTCGCCTTTGTCGTTCAGCGGATGGCGCGTCTCGACCAGGCTCTTGAGCCTTTCATCGAGCACATGGGTGTAGATCTGGGTGGTCGAGATGTCGGCATGCCCGAGCAGGGTCTGCACCGCCCTCAAGTCGGCGCCACCCTGCAAAAGGTGGCTTGCGAAGGCGTGGCGGATGACATGCGGGCTGAGCCGGGATGCGGCAATGCCGGCCCGGGCGCCGAGCGCCTTCAGTTCACGGGCAAAGACCTGTCGGCTGAGATGTCCCGCCGCGCCTTCAGCCGGGAACAGGAATATCCCCTGCGGCAATTGCGCCTTCCAGGCCATCAGCGCGTCACGGGCGCTGTCGGTCAGTGGCACGACGCGGTCTCGCCCCCCCCTTGCCGGTGATGGTGAGGTATTGCGCATCCTTGAGCACGGCGGCGCGGCGCATCGACACGAGTTCGGAAACGCGCAGGCCCGAGGCATAGAGCAGTTCGACCAAAACATGCAGCCGCCGGGCCGAGGTCCCGGCTCCTTCGGTCTCGGCCTCGATGCGGGCCTCGGTCTCGGCCAGGACCAGCAGTTTGTCGACTTCGGCAACCGAGAGCACCTTGGGCAAGGTCCGGCGCGGCTTGGGCGCCGAGATGATACGGGTCGGGTCGTCGTCGCGCATGCCCTCTGACAACAGGAACCTGTGGAACTGCTTGACCGCGCTCAGCCGACGCGCCGCCGAACGGGCGCTCAGACCCTCGGCGTCAAGGCGCGCGAGATAATCGGCAACGGCCTGACGATCGGCGGTGTGGATCGTGCAGCCGGCATCGGCGAGGAACGCCGCATAATCGGCAAGGTCACGCTCGTAGGCGACAAGCGTATTGGTGGCGGCGCCGCGTTCGGCGCTCATCATTTCGAGGAAGGCTTCGATCTGGGCGGGGCCCGTGCTCATCTCCCATCCGGCATTAGCTGTCACCAAACAGGTCGCGCGCCGGAACCTTCATCGTCACGACCTTTTCAGGCGGGTCGACGAAAATGGACAGCGACAACATGCCGGCATAGGCCAGTCCGCCGAGAAAGAGCACAACAATGAGGAAGCGGATGAGGCTGGGCATGGCGCTGGGGGCTCGAACTCCGTCGGAACCGATAATCATTTGACTTTGCCCCCATTTGGCCCTCGCTTTCAAGGCCATGCCGGATGGGGCGCACAGGACGAAACGTTGTTCGGCTTGCGGCTTTCACCCCTGCCATGGCATTTATCGACCCGGTCGAGACGTATCCCCGGCAAAGGATCAGGCATGAACCAGGCGCGGACGCATGGTGAGGACGGTGAACGCAGACGCGGCGAGCAGGTGGCCTCCGGCACGCAGATCGCGGCTGTGATCGCCGGATTGCGCGGGCGTCCGATCGTGCTGATCGGCATGATGGGCGCCGGCAAAACCACGATCGGGCGGCGGCTTGCCAACGTGCTCGGCCGGCATTTTCTCGATTCCGATGCCGAAATCGAATCCGCTGCAGGCATGTCCATTCCCGACATTTTCGAGGTCCACGGCGAAGGCGATTTCCGCGCCGGAGAGGTGCGTGTCATCGCAAGGCTGATGGCGGAAAAGGACATCGTGCTCGGCACCGGCGGCGGCGCCTTCATCAACCCGGAAACCCGGGACCTGATCCGCAGCCACGGCGTCAGCATCTGGCTCAGTGCCGATCTCGACACGCTGTTCGCACGCGTATCGCGCCGCGCCAACAGGCCGCTTCTCAAGACCGCCAATCCGCGCCAGACGCTCAGCGAACTGATCGAAAAACGCAGCCCGATCTATGCCGAGGCCGATCTGACCATCAATTCACGTGATGTGCCGCATGACGTCATCGTTCGCGACATTATCGACGCCCTCGCCGCCCAATTCAGCAAAGACATCCATGACTGACACACCCCGCATCGTCCCCATCGCCTTGCCCGAGAGCCCCTACGACATCCATGTCGGCCATGGCCTCATCGAACGCGCCGGCACCATGCTGAAGGAGCGTTTCGCGGGGGCACGCTACGGCATCGTCACCGACGAGAACGTCGCCAAGGCGCAGCTGCCGCGCCTGACGGCAAGCCTTGATGACGCCGGCATCGGCTATGAAGTCATCATTGTGCCGGCAGGCGAGGCCACCAAGAGCTACCCCTATCTGATCCAGGTGGTCGAGGGACTGCTGGCGGCGAAACTGGAACGCAAGGATCTGGTCATCGCCTTTGGTGGCGGCGTCGTCGGCGATCTTGCCGGCTTTGCCGCCTCGGTGACCCGGCGTGGCATGGATTTCGTCCAGATGCCGACCTCGCTTCTGGCCCAGGTCGACAGTTCGGTCGGCGGCAAGACCGGCATCAACACACCCTATGGCAAGAACCTGTTCGGCGCCTTCCACCAGCCGCGGCTGGTGCTCGCCGATCTCGACGTCTACGACACCCTGCCCGAACGCGAGTTCCGTGCCGGCTATGCCGAGGTGGCCAAATACGGGCTGATCGACGACGCCGACTATTTCAACTGGCTGGAGGCCAACCGACCCGAGATCTATGACGCCGGCCCGGCCCGCGCCGAAGCCATCGCCCGCGCCTGCGCCGCCAAGGCGCGGTTCGTCCTCGCCGACGAAAAGGAAGCTGGCGTAAGGGCTCTGCTCAATCTCGGCCACACATTCGGGCATGCGCTCGAAAAGGCGACAGGATACACACAGCGCCTGATCCATGGCGAAGGCGTCGCCATCGGCACGGTGCTGGCCCACCAGTTCTCGGTCAAACTCGGGCTCTGCCCGTCCCAGGACGCGGTGCGCGTCGCCCGGCATTTGCAATCGGCGGGTCTGCCCACCACATTGGCGGACATTCCGGGCGAGCCGATGGACATCGAGACACTGATGACAGCCATCGCCCAGGACAAGAAGGTCGAGCGCGGCGCGCTGACCTTCATCCTGACGCGCGGAATTGGTGAAAGCTTCATCGAGAAGCAGGTCGATCCCGCGGCTGTGCGGGAATTTCTGGAGGAACAACTCAACCCATGATCACCGCCATGTGGGGGACCATCACGGGGATCATTGTCCTGTTGATGCTGTCGGCGTTCTTTTCCGGCTCGGAGACGGCGCTGACCGCCGCCTCGCGGGCGCGGATGCGCGCCATGCGCAAGTCCGGTTCGAAACGGGCCGAAACAGTGGAACTGCTCACCTCCGACAAGGAAAAGCTGCTCGGAGGGCTGCTGCTCGGAAACAATCTCGTCAACATCCTCGCTTCGGCGCTGGCGACGAGCGTGCTGATCGCCATTTTCGGGGACAGCGGCGTCGTTTACGCCACGCTCGGCATGACGCTGGCGGTGGTGGTGTTCGCCGAGGTGTTGCCCAAGACCTGGGCCATCAATCATCCGGACGCCTTTGCTCTGGCGGTCGCGCCGGTCATACGCGTCGTCGTCGCCGTTTTCGCACCCGTCACCTTTGCCGTGCAGGCGGTGGTGCGCTCGGTGCTGCGCCTGATCGGCGCCACCGGCAAGGACACGCGTTCGGGCATTACCGGCACCGAGGAAATTCGCGGCACCGTCGACCTGCTGCACGAGGAGGGTGAGGTCAAGAAGGGCGACCGCGACATGCTCGGCGGCATTCTCGACCTCAAGGATCTCGAGGTTTCCGATGTCATGGTGCATCGCACCCGCATCGCCGCGCTCGATGCCGACCTACCGGTCGACGAGCTGATCAAGGGCGTGCTCGAAAGCCCCTACACACGGTTGCCGCTTTATCGCGGCGAGCCCGACGACATCATCGGCATTCTTCATGCCAAGGACGTGGTGCGGGCGCTCTATCGTGCCGAGGGCGACCTCACGCGCATCGCCATCGAGAAACTCGTCGCCAAGCCATGGTTCGTGCCCGATACCACGCCGCTGTCGGCCCAGCTCAACGCCTTTTTGAAGGCCAAGGTGCATTCGGCGCTGGTGGTGGACGAATATGGCGACGTGCAGGGCCTGATCGCACTCGAGGATATTCTCGAGGAAATCGTCGGCGACATCGCCGACGAATATGACGAGGTCATCCAGGGCATACTGAAGCAGACGGACGGGTCCTATCTAATCGACGGCGACATCCCCGTCCGCGACGTCAACCGCACGCTCAACTGGTCAATGCCGGACGACGAGGCGACGACAATTGCCGGCCTTGTCATCCATGAGGCCAAGATGATCCCGCTGGCCGGCCAGCAATTCACCTTCCACGGCTTTCGCTTCGAGGTGAAAAAGAAACAGCGCAACCGCCTGACGCAACTGCGCGTTACGCCGACGACGGACAAGACCTAGTCATTGTTTTGTCGCGTTTGCGAGGCTTCGGCGGGCTCAGCCGGAAAACCGGTGACGATTGTTCGCCTGCGCGGACCTTCGGTTCCTGAAAACGCTCTGGCCGTGAGCGAACACCTCGGCTTGCGCCATCGGGCCGAAACGGTCAAAACATGGCCAAAGCCAACAAGAATGCTTCGGGCCGGTGCTGACCATGCCGGCATATGCGTGGAAAGACCGCCCAAGTGAACGAGACCGTTGTCAATCTCACGATCGCCGTGCTGCTGCTGGCCGCCAATGCCTTCTATGTCGCGGCGGAATTCGCTCTGGTCAAATCGCGCGGCTTCCGCATCGCGGCGCTGGCTGAAAGCGGCACCTTCGGCGCCCAGCTCGTCAAAAGGATCATGCTGAAGGTCGAACCCTATCTGGCCAATTGCCAGCTCGGCATCACCATGGCGTCGCTGGGGCTCGGCTGGGTCGGCGAGCCGACGGCCGCCTCGCTGATCGCGCCCCTGCTGGTGCCGCTCGGATTGCCGGAATCGGCGATCCATGTCGTCGCTTTCGTCTCGGGGTTCCTTTTGTTTTCCTCGCTGCACATCGTCATCGGCGAGCAAGTGCCCAAGACTTTGGCCATCCGCAAGCCGGAGCCGGTTTCGCTGTTCATCGCCTATCCGTTGCACGTCTCCTACGTGCTGCTCTACCCGCTCACCTGGCTGCTGAGCGCAGCGGCGAGCGGCATCTTGCGCTTGCTGGGCGTCGCCGAGGCCAGCCATGTCGACATCCTGACCGACGAGGAGATCGAGGGGCTGATCGAGGTTTCGGCCGAACACGGCAAGATGGAAGCCGGCCAGGCCGCCTATATCCAGAACGTCTTCCGCTTCGGCGAGCTCGAGGTGTCCGACGTCATGGTGCACCGCACACGCATCTTCGCCCTCGATGCCAATCTGCCGGCTCCGGACCTGATCAAACTGGTTCTGGAAAGCTCATATACCCGCATGCCGATCTATCGCGGCGAACCCGACGACATCATCGGCATCGTCCATGCCAAGGACGTGTTGAGGGCGCTAGCCCGCGCCCAGGGCGACATGGAAAAGGTCAATATGGTCAAGCTGTCGACCAAGCCGTGGTTCGTGCCCGACACCACACCGCTTTCGGGCCAGCTTAGCGCCTTCTTGAAGGCCAAGACGCATTTTGCCCTGGTCATCGACGAATATGGCGAGGTCGAGGGGCTGATCACGCTTGAAGACATCCTGGAAGAGATCGTCGGCGACATTGCCGACGAATACGACGTGGTGATCGAAGGCATCCTCAAGCAGGCCGACGGGTCCTATCTGATCGACGGCGACGTGCCGATCCGCGACATAAACCGGTCGCTCGGCTGGCACCTGCCCGACGAAGAGGTGACGACCATTGCTGGCCTCGTGATCCACGAGGCCAAGATGATCCCGAACGAAGGCCAGCAGTTCACCTTCCACGGCTCACGTTTCCGGGTGCTGCGCAAACAGCGCAACCGGCTGACGCAGCTCAGGGTGACGCCGCTCAAGGCGTGAAACGGCAAGGATTTCGGGCTGACTGCCGGCGTTGCTGATCGAACAGCTCGGCGACCCTATTAAGATGGGGCGTAAATCGGGCCGCCGCAAGCCGGAAAATCCCCGCCGGGACAGGTTTTGTTCACCCATCCCGCAGATGTTTCGTGCTAGGTCATGTCACGTTTTGATGGAGTCAAGGCGTGATGTAACCTAAGCCCTTGAGTGGCCGCCTGTTCGAACCGCAAAAGTGGAAACCACTTTTCCTGAACATGATCTAGGCGTTCACCACCTCGATGGCCAGGGCATGCACGCCTGCCTTGATCTCGTCGTCAAGTGCCTCCATGACGAGCCGGTGTTGCGCAACCCGGCTGAGGCCGTCAAAATGCCGGGTCGCGATTCTGACCCGGAAATGGGTTTCTCCGCCCTTGCGGTGACCAGACATGTGAGGATCATGATGATGATGAGCGTGCTTACGGCTCTCGTCGATGACTTCGAGCACAGAAGGCTCAAAACGGGCGGTCAGTTTGTCCGTGATGGTCTCGGCGACACTCATGGGCTTGGCACTCCGGCGCGGTTTGGTTGTGAAGATGTGGTGTTCAGTTAATGTCGATGAAGCTCAATTCCAAGTTATTTGATGGTGTGCGGGTCAAGCCGCGTCACCAGGGCAAGCCCGAGCGCCAGATCGAGCAGTGCGAGTGGGAGGGCTGCGAAAAGCCCGGTCTCTACAAGGCGCCCAAGGGTTGGCGCGCCGCCGGCGAGTTCCACCTGTTTTGCATGGAACACGTGCGCGAGTACAACCAGACATTCGACTATTTCGCCGGCGCGACCCCCGACAAGATCGAGGAAATGAGCCGCCGCGCTGCCCGTAACGGCGACCGCCCGACATGGGAATCGATGACGGCGCAAAAGCCCGGGGCCCAGCCGCGCTCGGCCCGACCGCGTGACTTCTCGCGCAAGCCGGCAAGCGACCCGCTCAATCTTTTTGCCCGCCTGGCGCGCCGCAAGGGCGCCGACGTGGCGGAGCAGACCCACAAGCGCACGCGTCTGGCCGAACCTGACAAACGGGCGCTCGAAACACTTGGCCTTGAAGGCATTCCGCCGACCGCCGAGATCAAGAAGGCCTACAAGTCACTGGTCAAGATCCACCACCCGGACGCCAATGGCGGCGACAAGGCCTCCGAAGACCGCCTGCGCGCCATCATTCTGGCCTATACCCATTTGAAGCAGAAGGGCTTTGTCTAGACCCTTGGACTGAAACCGGACACGGCCCGGTCCCAACCCGACGGAAAAAGGTTTGGCGAACCGGACCGGCAGAACGGACAATCCTGACGGGAAATGTCTTGTCACGAGCGTGAATTGCGGGAATTCTCGTTTGTCATCAAAGCGGCCGATCAGCCATCTAGGCCAGTCGCTTGGAAGCTGCTATAGACCGGCTTGCTTGAAGTGTTCTGTGTGAAAACCGCGCCCGAGCTGAGCCCCCGCGCGAGAGTGAGGCCCGATCCCTCGGGATCGGCCGGTCGGATAGACCGGTTGACGGGCCGAACAGGTGCCGGTTTTCAATAAATCGATGCGACCTCTCGGCCACGTCTCGTTTTGATGGCATCAAAGCGTTCGAAAAGGGTTTTGAGTGGTCGCATGTTCAAATCGGAAAAGCGGCATCCGCTTTTCCTGGGCATGCTCTAGAGGAAAAGGGCACGGGTGCCGCCACGGCGTCACACTGGGTGCTCCGGGACTGAAATGACCGAATTCGCCAATCTGCCGGACCAGGACTACGACATTCGCGCCACCTTCGGGATCGACGCCGACATGAAGGTCAAGGGATATGCCGAGAGAAGCTCGCATGTACCCCCCCTTGATCCGGACTATCTGTTCGACCGCAACACCACGCTGGCGATCCTGGCCGGGTTTGCCTACAACCGCCGCGTCATGGTGCAAGGCTACCACGGCACCGGCAAGTCGACCCATATCGAGCAGATCGCGGCGCGCCTGAACTGGCCGCTGGTCCGCGTCAATCTCGACAGCCACGTTTCGCGTATCGACCTTGTCGGCAAGGACGCCATCGTCCTCAAGGACGGCAAGCAGATCACCGAATTCCGCGACGGCATCCTGCCCTGGGCGGTGCAGAACAACATCGCGTTGGTGTTCGACGAATACGACGCCGGCCGGCCGGACGTGATGTTCGTCATCCAGCGCGTGCTCGAACAGTCCGGGCGCCTGACCCTGCTCGACCAGAACAGGGTCATCACCCCGCATCCGGCCTTCCGCCTGTTCTCGACGACCAACACCATTGGTCTCGGGGACACCTCGGGGCTTTATCACGGCACCCAGCAGATCAACCAGGGCCAGATGGACCGCTGGTCGATCGTCACCACGCTGAACTATCTGCCGCACGACAAGGAAGCCGGCATCGTTCTGGCCAAGGCCAAGTCCTATGCCAAGACCGAAGAGGGCCAGAAGACCGTCGCGAACATGGTGCGCCTCGCCGATCTGACGCGCTCCGCCTTCATCAACGGCGATTTGTCGACGGTGATGAGCCCGCGCACGGTGCTGACCTGGGCCGAGAATGCCGAGATCTTCGGCGGCGATCTCGGGTTTGCCTTCCGTCTGACCTTCCTCAACAAGTGCGACGAGCTCGAACGTCCGGTCGTGGCGGAGTTCTATCAGCGCGTGTTCGGGCAGGATCTGCCGGAGAGCGCCGCCAACCTCGCGATAAGCGTCTGAGGTGGAGGCCGGTTTGGCCCAGAATGTCTACGACGAACCGTCATTCTTTGACGAGTACAGCCAGATTTCGCGGTCGCGGCTCGGTCTGCCGGGCGCACCGGAATGGCCCGAGGTCGAAGCCATGCTTCCGGCCCTCGATGGCTTGCGCGTGCTCGATCTCGGCTGCGGATTCGGTGCGTTCGACCGCTACGCCTTCGAAAAGGGCGCGGCAAAGGTCCATGGCGTCGACCTGTCGCTGAAAATGCTCGAACAGGCGCGCAAGCGCACCGGCGAGTTGTCGATCACCTATGAGCGGGCCGATCTCGAACGCTACGAGCCGGACCCCGGCGCCTATGACCTCGTTTATTCGGCGCTGGCGGTCCACTATCTGGCCGATTTCGACCGTTTCTGCGCCATGGTCACCCGTGCCCTCGGTCCGTCCGGCGGCGATCTGGTGCTGACGGCGGAACATCCGATCTGGGCGAGCCGTGCCACACCCGACTTCCGCACCGATGCGGACGGGACGCGCATTTTCGCCATTGTCGATTATGCCGTCGAAGGCGCGCGAAAAACCAACTGGCTGGCGACCGATATCGTCAAGTATCATCGCAAGCTCTCGACGATGATCATGACCCTGCAGCGCCACGGATTGATGCTGACGGCCATTGACGAGTGGACGGCTACCGACGAGCGTATTGCCGATAATCCGCGCCTGATCGACGAGAAGACCCGGCCGCAACTGGTGCTGATGGCTGCCCGCCTGGCCCCCGCGACCTGACCCCGGAACGAAACGATGCCAACCCCGCCGCGCAAACAGAACAAGCCCGACACCGCCGCTCCCTTCAAGGGCGCGGTCGGCGCGACCCTGCGCGCCATTGCCGGCAAGCCCGACATCGAGGTGAGCTTCACCTCTGACCGGCCGATCCTGACCGGCGACAAGGCACGCATTGCCAATCTGCCGCGCCTGCCAACCTCGCGCGACGTCGCCATCGCCCGCGGCCAGGCCGACGCCATGGCCATGCGGGTTGCCGCCCATGACGAGCAGACCCATCGCCGCCGCGCGCCCGCCGATCCGCAGGCACGCGCCGCCTTTGATGCGCTCGAACAGGCGCGGGTCGAGGCTTTGGGGTGCAGGCGCCTGCCCGGCATGCGCGACAACCTTTCCCAGGCGCTCGACGACCGGTTGTTCCGCGCCAATCTCGCCAATGTCAGCGACAAGGACGAGGCACCGATTTCCGAAGCGCTCGGCCTGATGCTGCGCGAACGGCTCGGTGGCATCAAGGTGCCCGAGTCCGGCGAAGCGCTGGTCGATCTGTGGCGCGAGGATGTCGAAAGCCGCTGCGAGCAAAGCCTTGAGGACCTGACGAGTTCGGTCAACGACCAGAACGCCTTCTCGCGCGCCGCGCGGCGTCTGCTCAACGATCTCGAACTGCTGTCGGACGCCGACATGGGCGATTTCGACGAGGACGACGATCAAGGCGACGACCAGGACGAATCCGGCGGCGAGAACCAGACCCAGGAGCCCGAACAGGGCCAGGGCCAGTCCGAGGATGCCGATTCCGAGGATGCGGAAGCCGAGGGAACTGCCGAGGAAGAAGGCGAGGCCGAGGGTTCGGATACCGAATACCGCGAAGCCGAGCAGGAAATGGAAGCCGACGCCGGCGAGGAAAATCCGGCGCCGCCGCCACGCGGCCAGGAAGACGGCCGCATTCCGAATGCCCAGCAGTACAAGGTCTTCACCACAAGGTTCGACGAGATCGTCGGCGCCGAGGAACTGTGCCCGCCCGAAGAACTCGAACAGCTCAGGCAATTGCTCGACCGGCAGCTCGAAAGCCTGGCCGGCGCCGTGGCGCGGCTGGCCAACAAGCTGCAGCGCCGGTTGATGGCGCAGCAAAACCGCTCCTGGACCTTTGACCTCGACGAAGGCCTGCTCGACACGGCGCGCCTGACGCGCGTCGTCACCGATCCGCTGCAGCCGCTGTCGTTCAAGGCCGAGAACGAAGCCGATTTCCGCGACACCGTGGTGTCGCTTCTGATCGACAATTCAGGATCGATGCGTGGCCGCCCGATCACCATCGCGGCGATCTGCGGCGATATCCTTGCCCGCACCCTTGAGCGCTGCGGCGTCAAGGTCGAGATCCTGGGGTTCACCACCAAGGCCTGGAAGGGCGGCAAGTCGCGCGAAGCCTGGCTCGAGGCCGGGCGCCCAGCCAATCCGGGCCGGGTCAACGATGTCCGGCATATCGTTTACAAGAGCGCCGACGAGCCCTGGCGGCATGCCCGCCGCAATCTCGGCCTGATGATGCGCGAAGGGCTCCTGAAGGAGAACATCGACGGCGAGGCGCTGCAATGGGCCTACAAGCGTTTGATGGTCCGGCCCGAAAACCGCCGCATCCTGATGGTGATCTCCGATGGTGCGCCGGTCGACGATTCGACGCAGAGCGTCAATCCGGGCAATTACCTCGAGGCTCATTTGCGCGAAGTGATCGAAGATATCGAATTGCGGTCGCCGATCCAGCTCATCGCCATCGGCATCGGCCATGACGTCACCCGCTATTACCGGCGGGCCGTGACCTTGCTCGATGCCGAGGAACTGGCCGGCGCCATCACCGACAACCTTGCATCCCTGTTCGAGGAGGAGCCGCCCTCGGGGCCGCGCCGCCAACGCTCGTGATCGCCCGTCTGACCATCGCCACCGCGCTTGTTTTCACCCTTGCCGCAAGAAGTCTGGCAGAGGAGATCACCGTCACCGCCGTGCCGGTCGAAAGCTTCAAGGGCGCGGCTTTCGGCCAGAAGGTGGACGGACTGATCTGGCGAGGTGGCGTGCAACTCAATTCGGACGCCATGCAGTTCGGCGGGCTTTCGGGCATCGCCTTCACCACAAACGACAAGCTCGCCGCCGTGTCGGACAAGGGCTGGTTCATTTCCGGCCAGCTCATTTATGACGAACAAGGACGGCCGCTCGAACTGATCGGCGTCGATGCGTCGGCCATTGAAAACTCCAAGGGCGCAGCCCTGCCCCGTGCCTTTGCCCGCGACGCAGAAGGCATCGCTCCGATCGAGCGCGACGGTGTCGTTGCCGCGGTGCGGGTCAGTTTCGAGAATCTGACGCGCGTTGCCGATTTCGACGTGACCGATGGAAGACCGGGCGGCGCAGCGCGCGAGGTTCCCATTCCGGACTGGCTCAGCCAATTGCGGACCAACAGATCGCTCGAAGCGGTGTGCATCGCCTCGCCCGGCTCACCGGTCGCCGGTTCGACCATGCTGATCACCGAGGATGACGAGACGCCGGACGGCAATATCCGCGCCTATATGCGCGGACATCGCGACCAGGGCGATTTCAACGTGGTCAAGACGCCCGGTCTCAACCCGACCGATTGCGCCTTCCTGCCCAATGGCGACATGTTGCTGCTCGAGCGCGGCACCGGACTTCTCGGTTTCGTCATGCAGATCCGCCGCATCCGGGCCGAGGACGTCAAACCCGGCAACACCATCAATGGCGAGGTCGTCCTCGCCGCTTCGGGCGGATCGATCGACAATATGGAGGGCATCGCCGTCCATGAGGGCCCCTCCGGAGAAACCCGCATCACGCTGGTTTCGGACGACAATTACAACGACTGGGAGCGTACGCTGCTCCTCGAATTCTCTCTTCCGTAATCACCCGCAACGACCTGCCTCGTCCGGAAACCGATTGCAGTTGTTCGGATACGTGCCGTCAAAGGAAAAGCCATGAACATCGACCTGTTGAAACGCCTGTGCGAGACCCCCGGCGCTCCGGGACGCGAACATCGCGTCCGCGCCCTGATCGAAAAGGAGGCCGAAGGCCTGTTCGACAGCGTCAGGACCGACGCCATGGGCTCGCTGCACTGCGTGCGCAAGGCGCGAAGCGGCGGCAAGGATGCCAAGAAGATCATGTTGTTGTGCCATATGGACGAGATCGCCTTTCTCGTCTCGCACATCTCCAAGGACGGCTTCATCCATCTCGATCCGGTCGGCGGGTTCGACAAGCGCAACCTGTTCTCGCGCCGCGTGCTGGTGTGCACCGAGGACGGCGATTTCAAGGGCATCATGAATCCCGGTGGCAAGCCGATCCATATCCTGCCGCCCGAAGACGCCAAGAAAATCCCCGAAATTGCCGATTTCTTCGTCGACATCGGGCTTGGCGAGAAAACCGCCGACAAGGTCAAGGTCGGCGATTACGTCGTCATGGACGAACCGTTCTTCGAGATGGGCGACAAGATCGTTTCCAAGGCGCTCGACAACCGCATCGCCTGCTGGCTCGGCATCGAGGCCATGCGCAAGCTCGACAAGTCGGGGGCCGACAACCCTTATGAGATCCATGTCGTCTTCACCGCCCAGGAAGAGGTCGGGTTGCGCGGCGCCAAAACGGCAGCTCATGCGGTCGCGCCCGATATCGGCATCGGCGTCGATACGACCCTTGCCTGCGACACGCCCGGCGTGCCCGTGCACGAGTCGGTGACCACACAGGGCAAGGGTTTCGGCCTGCACATCAAGGATTCGTCCTTCATCGCCGATATCGACCTCGTCAAGGAAATCGAGGCACTGGCCAAGAAGAACAAAATCGCCTTCCAGCGCACCATGCTGGCCCGGGGCGGTCAGGACGGCGCCGCCGCCCAGCAGGCTGCTGCCGGCGCTAAGGCGGTCGGCATCGTCGTTGGCACGCGTTTCATTCACACCGTAACCGAGACCATCGACCGCAACGACCTCAAGGCTGCCCGCGACATCCTCGCCGTGATGCTGGCGACGCCGCTGCTGGCCGACTAGAGCATTTTCAGCAAAAACGGGAACCGGTTTTGCGGTTCGAAAATGCGATAAAACAATAGACTAGATCGTTTCAGTGTTTCGACGAAACAGTGAAGCGATCTAGACCAAGGACCAAACCAGCCATGGCCGACAGCGCGCAGGTGCGGGCATGATCAGCAATTTCCTGTCGATCACGGGAATGATCGTCACCGCCATCGCGTTTGTCGCCTGGTCGCGCCTCAAGCTGGGGCGGGTGTGGTTGCCGCTTCTGGCCGGCGCCGGGCTATGGGTGATCGCCGTTGCCTTGAAGTTCACCTGGGCGATCCCGGCTAACACGATTATTGCCACCTGGCTGATCAATACCTTCGGCACGGCGGCCGGCGTACCGCTGGTGTGGATCTATGTCGGGCTTCTGACCGGCGTGTTCGAATGCGGCATTCTCTACCTCGCCATCCGCTTCATCCCCTGGCTGAACCGTTTCGATTCCAACAAGGCCTTGGCCCTCGGGTTCGGGTTCGGCGCGGTCGAGGCTTTGCTCATCGCCATTGGCGGGCTCATCCCGACAGTGATGTTTCTCATCGATCCGGCGAGCCTCAGCCCCGAGGTCGCCGCCCATGTCAAACCACTCGCCTGGGCCATCATGCCGGCGCCAACCATCGAGCGCATCGCCACGATCTTCGTGCACGGGGTCACCACCTATCTGGTGTTTTATGCCGTCAGATTCCGCGCGGCGGTGTGGTTCTGGGTGGCCTTCGTGGTCAAATCCGCCATCGACACTGTCGCCGCCTGGGGGCAGTTGAGCCTTGGCATCGACACGCCGGACAAGGTCTGGACACTCGAAGCGATCGTCGTGGTCTTCGGTATCGGATCGGCATGGGGCATCCGGGTGATGCGGAAACGCTGGGCCGCACGAGAGGCGCTCACCAGCTAAAGCCGGTCATTCCCGGACGGCATGCCCCTTTGCTTCCCTCCCCTTGTAGGTGAGGGAAGCCCGGCGCCCACTTCCGTCACAGACTGACAGGCTCCAGATCGTTTCACTGTTTCATCGAAACACTGAAACGACCTAATCTATTGTTTTATCGCACTTTCGAAGTGCAAAGCCTGTTCCCACTTTTGCTGAAAGTGCTCTAGGCGGTTTTCGGATCGAGGATGCGGTCCGAGATCAGACGCCTGAGCGCGCCATAGGGGGCGAGCAGCACCAGCGCCACCGTCATCTTGACGGCGAAATCGCCGAGCGCCAGCGACACCCAGAGCGGCACCTCAGGCCCAACATCCCAGAACGGGGTGGGAAAGCCGAGCGAGCCGTCCGACATGCCGAAGAAGGTATCGAAAAAGGCAAAGCTTGCCGAATAGGCCACGCCCCAGAACAGCAGCGTGTCGAGCACCGAGCCGATCAGCGAAGAGATAAATGGCGCCTGCCACCAGCGCGGATTGGCCCTAAGCCGGTTGAAAATGGCAACGTCGAGGAACTGGGCCAGAAGGAAGGCCGATCCCGAGGCAATGGCAATGCGCGGGGTGGCCAGAAACACCGACCACAAGATTGCAATGGCAAAGCCGAGCAACACCACCCGCCGGGCCGGGCCGGGACCGAAATACCGGTTGGTCAGGTCGGTGACCAGGAACGCCACCGGATAGGTGAAGGCGCCCCAGGTCAGGATGTTGGCGAGGTTGATGCCGCCGACATGGCCTTGAACGGGGAACTGCACGAGAAAATTGGAGGCCGCCACGACGGCGACCATGGCGAGAACCGCCACGACATAACGAGCGCGCATGGTCATGCGTCACCCTCCTGTTTCCGCGAACCGGCAATGGACCGGGGCGGGTTGGCATTGAGCGGTTGGCCGCGCTCCGAAACCATCATCGGTGCGGCTGGCCGCCAGCGTGAGCGCCGGATTATCGGTCGCCCGTTCGAACTGAACAGGTTCCGCAGGCGCTCTTCAAAACAAAACGGCGCCCATGCGGCGCCGTTCTGAAACACATGACCGGCCCGGCGGGCCGGCGAAGCTCAGGAGGCGAGCGCCGCCCGGACTTCCTGCTTCAACGCCTGGGCACGATCGGAAAGATCGGCGGTGTCGGCCTTCAAAAGGAAGGCATCAAGACCACCGCGCTGTTCGACGGTACGCAGGGCATTGGCGCAAATACGCAGCTTGACCTGACGGTCGAGCGCTTCCGATATCAGGGTGACACGCACCAGGTTCGGCAGAAAGCGCCGACGGGTGTGGTTCATGGCATGGCTGACCTTGTTGCCGGTCATGACACCCTTGCCGGTCAGTTCACAGCGCTTGGACATTTTGTTTGTTCCCGTAACGCGAAGCGGCCCCCCGCACGGCACCTGCCGCTCCGGAAACCGAAACTGTCTTTGAAAAGTCGCGTCTAGATAGTCAAACCCGCCGCCGCCGTCAAGGCTAGAGGTTGCGGCATGATGAGAGGCAACACACTGCCCGCTCCGCACCGTACGCGCAAATCACTGCTCGGACGCCGCGCGCTTCACCAATTCTTAGGCATGTTTGGAAATACTAAATTGATCATGTTGCGTGAGTTGTGGAGTACCCGATTGGTCGAACGCGCTTTTCCCGGTCCGGCCGAGACCCCTTCGGCCCATGCCGGCACCGCCCCCGCCCGCCCCTTCTGGCGCCGCGGCGTTTTTCTGGTGCTGTCCTTCCTGTTCGCTTTCGGCGCCGATGCCGGCGAGATCGATTCCAAGGCGCAATATGTCATCAGCCTGGCCGGGATAAACGTCGCCAATATTGACGTGCGCTTTAAAGACGACGGCAACCGTTACGCCATCGACGTCGGCGCCAATGTCGCCGGCGTTGGCACGCTGGTGGCGAGCGGCACCGCCAGCGCCGATTCCGAAGGCACCTCAAGTGCACGCGGACTGTCGGCCAAGGACTTCACGCTGCAGACCAAGGCACGCGGCGACAGTTTCGAGGTCGACGTCTCCTATGCCGGCGGCAATGCCACCGCCTTCAAGATCGACCCGCCCGTGTCGACCGACTACGGGCGCGTGGCCATCGAGCGCAAGCACCTCAAGGGCGTCGCCGACCCGATTACCTCGTTCGTTCTCAAGGGCAGCGCTCTTGGCCCCGACCTGTGCAACCGCAAGCTCAAGGTTTTCACCGGCATGGAGCGCTACGACATCGCCATGAGCTTCGGGGCGACGCAGCAGGCAACCTCTCCGCGCACCGGCTATCAGGGCCCGGTGGTTTTGTGCCGGGTGCGCTACATCCCGATCTCCGGCCATTACGAGAACTCGGAAGTGACCGATTATCTCGCCCATTCCGACAAGATCCTGGTCTGGTATGCGCCTTTGGGCACATCCGGCTATTTCATTCCCTACCGCGTGCTGATGGGCACGGCGGCAGGCGATCTGTCGATGGTGATGACGAGCCTCAATTAAGCAGGGATCGTTGGGCCGACGAACCTAAAGACGCGGCTTGCTGCATGCGAACACACCGCTGTCGATGGTGATCCGCAGAACGCCGCCACGTGCGGCGAAGGCATTATCAATCAGGTGCCCGAGCGTTTCGAGTTCGGGTTCGGACGCATCGTCGCCGGGCGGAAACGAGGTCAGGTAGCTGAAGACATCTTCCGGGTCGGTGACCACCATCTCGGATATGTTGCGCTTGAGTTCGACCTTTTCGAACCGTGCCTCCAGCAGAGACGGCGCGCTCTCGAGGGTGAAATCGATTGCCGGCCCCGGCGGAAGCCCGAAAGCTTCGGCCCTCAGCGCATCCGCCTCGCCCATGCTTTTGTCGCCATTGGTGGTGATCAGCGCCACGCCGTCCGGCTTCAGCACGCGGGCGATCTCGCCGATCGCCGCTGGCTTGTCCTCGGCGTGATAGAGCATGTGCATGGCGAGGACCCGGTCGAAGCTGTCGTCGTCAAAAGGCATGTCACAGACATTGGCAGTGTTGCCGGCAACCTGCTGCCAGCGTCCAATATCCTTAAGCCGGGCAAGCGCTTCGTCGACCATGCCGGCGGAGGCATCGGCCAGGGTGATTTCGAGCTCGGCCGGAAAACGCGTGGCGCCTTTCTCCCAGAACCAGCCGGCGCCGCAGCCGATATCGAGCACTTTCATGCCCGGCGCGAAACCGGTCAGGCCGGCAACGAAGCCGAACCAGTCATTGGTACCATATTTGGTGTGAAGCAACGCCCGGCGCTGGAGCTTGCTTGAATCCCGATACTGGTCGGTGTCGAGATAATTCCGATCTTTCCACGCCATAATCCGCCCTTTGCTCTGCCGGGCCGCGTCCCAGCTAGGTCCATCACACCTGTCTCTTTTTGGGTCGGCAACAAGAGTTTTGCCAAGATTGAAGTTTTATCTGCCGGAAATCGGGACCTCCGGTCTAAATCGTCAGGTTTTTTTCGCCATGCCCCAGGTAACTTCTCCTTAACGAACCCGGTGAATCGCCTGCCGTTAAGACAATCGAAACCAAGATGAACGGAAATCGTACTGATTTTCGTCGATTTTTCGGGTTATCGTCTTTTCTTGTATGCTTTCCACCAGATAGCCCCAAGATGGAGTGGAGAACAAACCGGCATTCGTGAGTCGCAACCGATTCGGTCCGAGTTTGTTCACGTTCCGATCTCAGTGTTAAACGCGGTTTGGCCGAATCCCTTTTACCGTGTCATGATGAAACATATTTGCTGTTCCCTCCCGGGTGCGTATTCGTGATTTTCAAGTCTGACCGCCCCGCCGGTAGCCTCAAGGCGGTGCTCGGTCCCACCAATACCGGCAAGACCCATTTTGCCATCGATCGCATGCTGGCCCATCCGACCGGCATGATCGGGCTGCCGCTCAGGCTGCTGGCGCGCGAGGTCTACAACCGCATCGCCACACGCATCGGTCCCGACAAGGTGGCGCTGGTCACTGGCGAGGAAAGGCTGGTGCCCTCGCACCCGCGCTATTGGGTGGCAAACCGTCGAGGCGATGCCGCTCGACATGCCGGTCGACTGCCTGGCCATCGACGAAATCCAGGTGGCGACCGATTTCGACCGTGGGCATGTGTTCACAGACCGTATCCTCAAAGCGCGCGGGCGCTCCGAAACGCTGCTGCTCGGGGCGGCGACAATGGCGCCGATCATCCGGAAACTTTTGCCGGACGCCGAGATCATCCACCGCCCGCGCCTGTCGACATTGTTATGGGCCGGTTCGAAAAAGATCACCCGGCAGCCGCGACGCACCGCCATCGTCGCCTTCTCGGCCTCCGAGGTTTACGCCATCGCCGAATTGATGCGGCGCGAACGCGGCGGCGCGGCAGTGGTGATGGGGGCGCTTAGCCCGCGCACCCGCAACGCCCAGGTCGAGCTGTTCGAGAATGGCGATGTCGATTTCCTGATTGCCACCGACGCCATCGGCATGGGTCTCAATCTCGACCTCAACCACGTCGCCTTTGCTTCGGAAACCAAATTCGACGGCTACCAGACGCGACCGCTGACGCCGGCGGAGTTCGGCCAGATCGCCGGGCGTGCCGGACGCCACACCACCGATGGCACCTTCGGTACCACCGGGCATGCCGATGCCCTTGACGACGAATTGGTGGCGCGGATCGAGGGCCATGATTTCGAGCCGGTGAAGCTTTTGCAGTGGCGCAATTCTGCGCTCGATTTTTCCTCGTTGAAAGCGCTCAAGGCCTCGCTCGACACAACGCCGGGCATCCAGGGGCTGACGCGGGCGCCGACGGCCATCGACCAGCGCTCGCTCGAAGCCCTGATGCAGTCCGAACTGAGCGAACTCGCAACCAATGCGGAGCGGGTCAAGCTGTTGTGGGAATGCTGCCAGATTCCGGATTATCGCGACATCTCGCCGGCCCAGCACACCCATCTTGTGTCACGTATTTTCAAGGAATTGGCGCAAAAGGGAAAACTCGACACGGACTGGATTGCCGAGCAGGTGCGCTTCTGCGACAATAACGAAGGCGACATCGATACCTTGTCCCACCGGATAAGGCAGATCAGAACCTGGACATTCGTTGCCAACCGCCGGACCTGGCTCGAGGACCCGGTGCATTGGCGTGACAGGACACGCTCTATTGAGGACCGACTATCCGATGCTTTGCACGAGAAACTGACGCAGCGCTTCGTCGACCGTCGCACTTCCGTCCTCATCCGGCACTTACGAGACAGACGCATGGTATCTCCCGAAATCAATGACAGAGGCGAAATCTCTGTCGAAGGTCATTTGATCGGTTCGATCGAAGGCTTCCGTTTCACTCTGGCGCGCACCGAAGGCGAAGTAGACGCCAAGGGATTGCGCACCGCAGCCGAGAGCGCTGTCGCTCCGGAAATACGCAACCGCGCCGCGCGGTTGGCCAACGCCCCCAACGAGGAAGTCATCCTGTCGACCGACGGGTACCTCAGGTGGAAGGGCGAGGTCGTCGGCGAGATCGTCGAAGGCGACGATATCCTGAGCCCGCGCGTGCTGGTGCTTGCGGACGACAGCTTGACCGGCGCCGATCTCGAGCGGGTTCAGGACAGGCTCAGCCTGTGGCTACGGCACCTGATCAACACCCAGCTCGACCAGATCATCACGCTGAAGAATCCGCCCGAACTCGACGGCACGGCCCGTGGCATCGCCTTTCAGCTCGCCGAGCACCTGGGCATCCTGCCGCGTTCTCTGGTTGCCAATGACGTCAAGGGGCTCGACCAGGACGTCCGGGCCAAAATGCGCAAGCTCGGCATCAAGTTCGGCGCCCATCACATCTATGTGCCGATTTCGCTGAAGCCGGCGCCGCGCGAGCTGGCGCTGATCCTTTATGCCCTCAAGAACGGTGGCGTGCGCCAGCCCGGCGTGTCTGAGCTGCCACCCGTTGTCCTTTCCGGCCGCACTTCGTTCGAGGCAGATCCCGAAATCGCGCCGCGCCTTTACGAGATCGCCGGCTTCAAGCTCGCCGGCAAACGCGCGGTGCGCGTCGATATTCTCGAACGGCTGGCCGATATCATCAGGCCGCTGATCGCGCTCAATCCCGACCGGGTCGAGGGCGAGCCTCCGGCCGGCGCCGCGCCCGGCAACGGCTTCCGCGTCACGGTGGAGATGACCTCGCTGCTCGGCTGTGCCGGCGAAGACTTTGCCTCGATCCTCAAATCGCTCGGCTATCGGGTGCAGCGCACCAAGCTGCCGCCCGAGCCGGCGCCGGAAAGTGACGCCGCCAAGGCAGCAACCGAGGCCGATGCCGATCAGACCGAACTGATGGCGCTCGATGGCGCCAACGCCGAGGATGTCGCTGCTGCCGGTGTGCCCGGCGAACAGACCGAAGCGGAAGCCGATGTCGGCGACCTGCAAAAGCTCGATGGCGCCAGCCCCGAGGCCGTAGCCGAAGCGGAGACTGCGCCTGAGGAGACGAAGGCCAATGCTCCGGTTGCCGAAACCGAGGCCGAGGCGGACCAGCCAGATCTGCAAAAGCTCGATGGCGCGGATGACAACAGCGCGCCCGAGACGGCAACGGCGCCCGAGGATGCGGCTCCGGCCGAGCCCGAGGAACGGTTCGACGAGATCTGGTTCCCCGGCGGCCGTTCCGGCGAACGAGGCCATCGCGACCGCAAGCCGCGCCGCGCGTCGGCTGAAGGCGGAGAGTCCGGTACTCAACAACGCCCGCAAGGGCGACGCGAGGATGGACGAAATCGCCAGAAAACCGGGCAACCCGGCGAAGATCGGCCCCAGGCGCGCGACGGACGTCCGGATGGCAAGCCCGGCCGGCGTCCTGACAAGCGCAAACAGCGCGATTTTGACAAGCCTCGGCGGCAGGATGGCAATGACAATCGCCAGCAACGCCGGCCGGACAAGCCCTTCGACCCGGATTCGCCCTTCGCGGCGCTGATGGCGCTCAAGGAACGCCAGGACAAGTGAGTTCGGCGCGCTTGCCCGATTGCGGCAGGATCGACGCGTGAGCGCGGGCGCGCCCGAGCGCCAGCGGCTTGACCGCTGGCTGTGGTTTGCCCGCATGTTCAAGTCGCGTACCCTGGCGCAGAAATTCGTCGCCTCCGGTGCCGTGCGCATCGACAAGGAGAAAGTGTCGAGCCCGGACTATCGCGTCGGGCCGGGCATGGTTCTGACCTTCGTCCTTCACCAGCGCATCAGGGTGCTGCGCATCCTCGATGCCGGCACACGGCGCGGACCGGCGCCCGAGGCCCAGGCACTTTACGAAGATCTCTCGCCCGAGCACACGCCGCAGGAAAAGGCGTCTCGCCCGATCCTTCATGAAAAGCCGCGCGGCACGCGCTCGGTTGCCCGCCGCCGGCTCTAAGAATTGTCAGATAGTGTCGAAGCGGCTTCCCCGCTTCCCTCCCCCTTGTGGGGCTTCGCGCCGTTCCGAAGGGCAAATCGCGCCGGTGGCGATGTCATCACTTGCCTTAGGGTAAGCGACAGGCATGCATGAGGTCTCCGCCATGTCCACCCGTGGACCGACAAGGCGCAGCTTCGGTGTCACGTTTGGAACGGTTTTTCCCTTCTCGGCGCACTGAGGCGGCAGGCATGCTTTTGCCTTGCTTGCAACCGGCGAAAAAAGCGTCTAGCTACCTGTCGCGGACGCCACGATCCTTTTCGATCCGGCTGCCGTGCCCACCGGCCCCCTTGCATCGACACTCAACAGGGATCCCGTCGCCAATGACCTACATCGTCACCGACAATTGCATTAAGTGCAAATACATGGACTGCGTGGAGGTCTGCCCGGTCGACTGTTTCTATGAAGGCGAGAACATGCTCGTCATTCATCCGGACGAATGCATCGACTGCGGCGTCTGCGAACCTGAATGCCCCGCAGAGGCGATCAAGCCGGATACGGAGAGCGGGCTCGACTCCTGGCTCGAACTCAATGCCAAGTTCGCCGCCGTCTGGCCCAACATCACCGAGAAGCGCGACCCGCCTGCCGATGCCGAGAAGTTCGACGGCGAGACCGGCAAGCTCGGAAAATATTTCTCCGAGGAGCCGGGCGAAGGGGATTGACACGTCGCCGCCCCGGCGAAGCGTGCAATATAGTTGATAATCCGTTGCGCAGGCTTGCGCGGGGGACGCAATATGATTCGCAAGTTTTGATTCTTGCGGAATTTTATGCTATGATCTCCCGATAATCGTCAGCCACCCCCATGTGAAACTGGAGTGCCAGGAAGGCACGCGGTTCTTTCGCGACAGTACCAGCACTGTACCTAGGCCGGTCTCAACCGTCCGGCAGAGGGTGGATTGACTGCCGCAGCATTCCAGCAGGGAAGGCACGGCAAGTGGGACAGCCGCCCTAAAGGCGACTGTCACGGCGTCAACAGGAGTATGCCCATAATGGCAACAAAAAAGTCTCAGCAGCGTGTCGGTTTCAAGACTGGTGAATTCATCGTCTACCCTGCGCACGGCGTTGGACAGATCGTTTCCATCGAAGAACAGGAAGTCGCGGGGCTGACGCTCGAGCTGTTCGTCATCAGCTTCGAGCAGGACAAGCTCACCCTCCGGGTTCCGGTCGCCAAGATCAAGTCGGTCGGTATGCGCAAACTGGCTGAAGACGATCTGGTCAAGAAGGCGCTCGATACCGTTACCGGCCGCGCCCGCGTCAAGCGGACGATGTGGTCGCGTCGGGCCCAGGAATATGAAGCCAAGATCAACTCGGGTGACCTTGTCGCCATTTCCGAGGTCGTTCGCGATCTCTACCGGTCCGACGACCAGCCCGAGCAGTCCTATTCCGAGCGCCAGCTCTTCGAACAGGCCATGGACCGCATGTCGCGCGAGATTGCCTCGGTCAACAAGCTGACCCTGACCGAAGCGGTGCAGCTGATCGAGAAGAACCTCGCCAAGAGCCCGCGCCGCGGCGCCAAGGCCGAAGCCGACGCAGAAGCCGAGTCCTCCGAGTCCGAAGCGGACGACGAGGAAGCTGCTGCCTGATTGGCACCACGCAAGTTTGCAGTATTGGGGAAAGGCCGGCTCACCGCCGGCCTTTTCTTTTGGCCCCGGTCGCGTCTGCGGCATCGTGCCGACAGAATATCGTGCCGAGGCTTCGGAACACCAGCCTACTCGGCGCTGACGATCTTGTATTGCTGGCCCGGCACAATCGGGTCGCCGTCGAACAGGGCGTTGAGCACCAGGAACAGGTTCTTGGAATTGGCGACGCCGCTCATCTTCGCTGCCAGAGAGCTGGTGGTGTCGCCCGACCGGGCGGTAACAAGCCTGATCACCGTGTGCCTGATTTTGGAAGTGTCAGCCCTCGTCACCTTGCGGAACGAGGAGATGGTTTCCTCTGCCCTTGCGGCAAAGCCGGCGTCGCCGGTGCGCGACGCGAAGATGTAGCGATAGACCTCCTTGTCGAAGCGCACGACGGTAACGCGGAAGAACCATTGCCCGGACTTGGCGCTGCCGCTGGCCATCTCGATGCCGTTGTGACTGGCCGGCGTGACCGTCGCGGGATCGAGCCCGGCGATCCAGCCCGACTTGAGATAATCCGTCAGCGACATGGTCTCGGGCACTTCGGCGCTGTCGAAGCGCACCGCTTCGCCCTCGCCTGCAAGACCGACGACGGCGCTGGCGGTGTTCTGCAGCGTGTAGGCTTTGGGCACGAAGAAGGTGAACCCGAGGCTGGGATGGATGAACTGGTGCCCGACAATGGCGCCCTGGCTCGGACTGTCGCCGAAGGCCAGGCCATTTATCGATTTGAGGAATAATTCCCGCCCGACCACACCGACGCCCGGCGCGACGCCAAGCGCCTGCGCCTCGGCGATGACCTTTTCGATGCGGTCCGGTGTCGAGGGATGGCTGGCAAGGAAATCGTCGGACGAGGACTGGCCGTCGCCTCCAGCCGATGTTGCAGCAAACCGCCCCATCGACGACAGGAAGCGCGCGGCGGCATTGGGATCGAACCCGGCCCGTGCCGCAACCCGCACGCCTTCCTTGTCGGCGGCCAGTTCCTGTGCCTGTGAGAAGGCGGCGAGCGACATGCGCGAGCGCGCGGCGGACTGGTCGGTCTCGAGATTGCCGCCGAGCACCGAGGTCACGACCTTGTCAACGATCTCGGAGGTGCGGATACGGCTCGAACGCGCCTGGGCGTGCTTCAATGTGACGTGGGCGATCTCGTGCGAGAGCACCGCCGCGATCTCGCTCTCGTCATTGGCAAGGGCCAGGATACCGCGGGTCACATAGATATAGCCGCCCGGCAACGCGAAAGCGTTGATCACCGGCGTATCGAGGATGGTGACGGTGTAGGGCGTATCGGGCTGATCGGCGGCGGCCAGCAGCTTGCCGGTGATGGACGCGATCATCACCTCGGCCTTTTCGTCGTGGTAGACCCCGCCATAGGCGGCAACGATGCGCGGATGTTCGCGCCGCCCGATCACCACGTCTTCGGGGTCGGTGCCCGCCGGCACCGCCGGCGCCGCGTCGTTCTCGCCGGTCCTGTGCACCGAAATGTCGCCGCCCGGCAGCATGGAAGAACAGGCGGCGAGCGCTATCACCGACAGCGCGGCCGTTGCGATTTTCAAATGGCGGGCCAGGAGCGAAGCGGTCATGGCGTCGACAGCACCTCAATCTGCTCGGGATGGGTGACGGCCATGCGTGGGCCGTCGCGGTCCTCGATCCAGCCGCGGACGCGGACCAGCGCACCATCGAGGGCCAGCGGATCGAACCCGGCAACTGCGAAGCGCTTTTGCGCCGCCTTGTCGATGGTCACCGTGAAGTCCTCTTTCCAGTATCGCCCGAAGTTGAGATAGATAGTGGCGCCCGCTTTGTCAGCCAATAGCACGCGGCCTTCGACAAGTTCGAAGAAACCGGCACGCTCCAGGATCCGGTCCGGTCGGGCCGCATCGCGCACAGCATAGAACGGGTCGTCCCATATGCCGAGCCGATCCGCCCGCGCCCGCGCTTCGACCGCCAGAAGCTCACCGGCGCAGGCACTATTGTCGGGAAAGGAATAGGCACGGGCAAGCCCGGCAGCAAGCATCGCCTGCTGCAACCAGGTGCCGTCGGCAAGGTAGGCTTGGCCGAGAAGGCGCTGGTGACGATCCTTTTGCGCCCCGGCGGGCATGGCGATCGAGATCTGCTGACCGGACACCAGTTGCTCAAGTTGCGCCTGCGCCCTTGCGGCCAACGGCCAGTCGGCAAGTGCCGCGTCCGGCCCATAGAGCTTTGGCGCCTGGATGCCGGACAGACGCAGCTTGTCGCCACTGCCGAGGATCACGGTGGCGCCGTCCGGCACCGCGACCACACCAGCTGTGTGCATCTCGCTCGCGCTATTGCAGGCCACGGCCACTCCCGTCAGCATGAAAACCGTGGCGACAAACACCAAAGCCCTTATGTGAACCCTTGTCAGCACAAATGACCTGCCCGTCGCCTGGACGCTTTCATCATGCAATTACGGCAAAAATCTTTCCATGCCCCTGCAGCCGTGTCGAGCCGTTCGCTTACATCGCCCGCCGATTGAGCGCCTTATCCACCCACCAAGACCGGTTCCCGACAGTGCGTCAAATTTCTGACATCAGCGCCGTGCTAACCGGCGCAGTCACGTCCGAAACGGCGGGGGCGCTTCGCCTCAGTGAGGGATGCGGCGCGCCGGCGAGTTCGGCAAAAGGGAGACAGTCATGACCGGCAAGGGCCGCTTCATCCTCGTGGTCGGTCCGTCCGGGGCCGGCAAGGATACTCTGATCTCGGGCGCCAGGGCCGCGCTCGGGTCCGATCCGCGCTTCGTTTTCCCCGAACGCATGATCACCCGCGCCGAGGTTTTGGGCGTCGAGGCACACAAGGTCATCACACCCGCCGAATTCGAGGCGCGGCGACGCTCCGGCGATTACGCCCTCAGCTGGGAGGCGCATGGATTTGGCTACATGGTGCCTGCCTCCGCCGCTGCCGCGATCTCCAGCGGCAGGATCGCTGTGTGCAATGCATCGCGAAGCATCGTCCCTGATGCGCTTGCGCGCTATCCTGGAACTCAAGTCATATTCGTCGATGCCTTGTGCATCATCCGTGCCACGCGGCTGGCCGAACGCGGTCGCGAGACGGTCGAGCAGATCGAATCGAGACTGGCGCGCGAAGTGCCGAAACTGCCAAGCTCGGTGCCGGTGACCGAGATCGACAATTCCGGCGCCCGTGATGAAGGCATCGCCGCTTTCGTCGCAGCACTCGACACCATCGCCGGCGCAGCACCGAAGGAAAGAAAACGCGCATGAATTCCGACCGCGAAAATCCCCTGATGCGGCTCAGCGAGAGGCCGACCATCCACCCCACTGCCGACCGGCGCGGTTCCGAGCTCGGGGTCTGGACCGAGTTGAGCGCCGACGTCAGCTTCATCGATTCGGTGCTGGGCGATTATTCCTATGTCATGCAGCGCTCGAACATCATCGGGACCCGGATCGGCAAGTTCGTCTCGGTCGCATCCGATGTCCGCCTCAATCCCGGCAATCATCCCTATTGGCGGGCGAGCCAGCACCATTTCACCTATCGCGCCGCCGCCTATGGTCTCGGGGAAGACGACAACGAGTTCTTCGAATGGCGTCGCGCCAATGCCGTCGACATCGGCCACGATGTGTGGATCGGCCACGGTGTCACCATTACGGCCGGCGTCAATGTCGGAACCGGCGCCATCATCGGCGCCGGCGCAGTGGTCACAAAGGACGTACCGCCTTACATGATCGTCGGCGGGGTGCCCGCCACACCGATCCGCCCGCGCTTTGCCGACAAGACGGTGGAAGGTCTGTTGGCCCTTGCCTGGTGGGACTGGCCGCACGAGGTGCTCGCCGAACGACTTGTCGACATGCGCACACTGACCCCCGACGAGCTGATCGCGAAATTTGGTGGCTGACAGGCAGTGCCTGCGCGGTTTAAAAACCCCACGCTATCTGCTAATCAGCGATTTCACGTCGCAGTGGTCCCGTAGCTCAGCAGGATAGAGCATCAGATTCCTAATCTGAGGGTCACAGGTTCGAATCCTGTCGGGATCACCATTTCTTCTGTCGACAACCGTCAGAAAGCTGATCTCGCGTCCGGTCGCCGACTGGTCGTGAACGAAGCCCATGGCCCTGACATCGTTCGGTCCGATGGCTTCCGCGCAATCGTCCCTGCACATCGCCCTCACTCTGTATTCGCGCGCGACGTCCAAAACGATCGTTCAGGCCGCTTGTTCTCCTCTTCCGGCTCTCAACATTTTCATCCCCGATGGCATTAGCCCGGCGTGCGCCTTGTACTTGCTGATTAGCGTCACCTGGCTGATTCCGCCGGTCAGCAGGTCTTCCTGACCGGGGTCCCATCCGCGCCCCAATTAGGGAAATAGCCCAGAAAACTCAACACTATTTCGAGGTTTTTTTCCGAAGGCAGGTCACTCCCTATTTTGTCGCCTATTGTGCTCATTCGGGCAAAAAAGCGAAGCGCACCGGGGCTTTTCTAGATCATATTTAGGGCTTGACACGTAAGTGCCACGTAGGTCTAAATGTGATTTAGCCGAGCGTAATCCGCTTGGCAGGAGGATGAGGAGAAAAGGGATATGACAGCTATTTTGGGCCACCCTTGGCGGCACCGACTTGCTATTGCAGTGGGCGCTGTGGCCGCTATGACCAGCGTCCAGGCTATGTCCGCAGAGACGACGATCAACTGGTTGCATCTGGAAACCAACCAGCCCCGGCTGGAGACCTGGCACGAGATCGCTTCAGACTATGAAGCCTTGCATCCGGGTGTGCATATCGAGTTCCAGTTTCTGGACAACGAGGCATTCAAAGCCAAGTTGCCGACCTTGCTGCAGTCGGACAACGCCCCGAGCATGTTCTACACATGGGCTGGCGGCGTTCTGAAAGAACAGTCGGAAACCGGCAAGATCCGCGACATCACCGAAGCCTTGAACGCCGACGATGGCGCCTGGCGCAAGATGCTCAATCCTGCCGCGATCGACAGCATGACCTTCAACGACAAGGTTTGGGCGGTGCCGACCCATTCGGGTGTGGTTTCGTTCTGGTACAACAAGGAATTGCTGGCAAAGGCCGGGGTCGATGGCGAGGCCATCAAGACCTGGGGCGAGTTCACTGATGCCGTCAAACAGCTCAGGGCCGCAGGTATCGCTCCGATCGCCGCAGGCGGCGGTGACAAGTGGCCGCTTCAGTTCTTCTGGTCGTATCTGGTTATGCGCGAAGTCGGCCAGGAAGGCCTTGACGCTGCGCGCGCCGGCGACGGATTCCTTTCGGACGGTTTCGTCGAGGCGAGCCAGAAGCTTATCGATCTTGGCAAGCTGGAAGCTTTCCAGAAGGGCTTCGTGGCGGCAAGCTGGCCTGACGCAGCGGCCACTTTTGCCGACGGTCGTGCCGCCTTCCTCTTGGCTGGCGACAACACTGCAACGCCGGCGAACCAGGCTCTCGCCGCAACCGATGGCAAAGGGCTTGCCCCGGAGAACATCGGACGGTTCCCGTTCCCGGCGATCGAGGGTGCACCAGGGCTGGTGACGGACGATTTCGGCGGCATCAACGGCTGGGTCGTCACCAAGAACGCACCTGCCGAAACCGTCGATTTCCTCAAGTTCTACACCAATGTGGACAATGCCAAGAAACTGGCCGCCCGCGGGGTCATTCCAACCACTTTCGGTGGTGAAGAAGGTCTTGTCGAACCGTCGATGAAGCTCGCAGCCGAACAGATGAGCAAAGAGACCTGGCACCAGAACTATCTCGACCAGGATCTGGGTCCCAATGTTGGCCGCGTGGTCAATGACATTTCGGCCGCTCTGGCCGCCGGTCAGATTTCCGCTCAGGACGCCGTTCAGCAGGTCCAGGACGCGTTCGAACTGGAAATGTAGTTCTTACGCCTTACGCATTGCCATCGCCCCGTACCGGGCGGTGGCATACCCAGCCGAAGTGGAAAGACAAGGCTCATGTCCCAGACCGACTCCATGGCAGCCAAGAAGCCGCTGGGCGGCCTTCTTTCCTTGTTAACGCGACGCCATCGCACCAAGATCCGGGGCAAGCTGCCGGTAATCATACTGTTTCTGCCGCCGGCGCTTATCCTGTTCACCGTTTTCGTGATCCTGCCCATTGGTGAGGCTGCCTGGTATTCGTTCTACGACTGGAACGGCTATGGCCTGCCCACTGAATGGGTCGCGCTGCGCAATTACCAGTTGATCTTCAGGAACGGCGCCTTCCTTCAGGCACTGATCAATAACGGATTGATCATCGCCGTTTCCATCCTGATCCAGGTGCCGCTGGCACTCTGGCTGGCGACGCTGGTGGTTCGGCGGGTTCGCGGCGCAGTGGCGTTCCGCCTGCTGTTCTTCCTGCCGTACGTTCTTGCAGACGTTGCAGCCGGCCTCATCTGGCGTTTCGTCTACGACGGACAGTTCGGCCTTGTGGCTGCGGTCTTCAACGCGCTCAACATGGAATCGCCGTTCTGGCTGGCCGACAAGGGCGCCGCGATGGTCTGCGTCCTGGCCGTCGTCGTCTGGAAGTATTTCGGTTTTCACATGATGCTGTTCGTTGCCGGACTTCAGGCAATCGACAAGGAAGTGCTGGAAGCCGCCGATATCGACGGCGCCACAGGTTGGCAGAAATTCAGACGCGTGACCCTGCCGTTGCTCGGGTCCACGGTACGTCTGTCCGTCTTTTTTGCAGTGATCGGGTCGCTGCAACTGTTCGACATGATCATGCCCCTGACCGGCGGCGGTCCGTTCAACGCCACCCAGACAATGGTGACGTTCCTGTATTCCTTCGGTGTGATGCGCATGAATGTGGGCTTCGGCTCTGCTGTCGGCGTGGTGCTGTTTGTCATCTGCGTCTCGCTGGCCTTCAGCTACAAACGGGTCTTCATGAAAAATGACTGATACAGAAGCCGCCGCCATCGCACCGAGAAAAGCCGGCCTGGGTGGACAACGCGTCGCCCTGGGGACACGTGTGTACATCTATTCGAGCCTGATCATCGTCGCCGCGATCGTCATCGTGCCGCTGCTTGCGACCGCCCTTGGCGGGTTCAAGACCCTGGGTGACCTTCGCGGCAATGCCTTCGGCCTTCCGACGGACTGGCAATGGTCCAATTACGGCGACATTATCCTGAGCCAGCGCTACTGGCTGCAGATGGGCAATTCCATGATCATCGCCCTGGCCAGTGTCTTCCTGACCGTAATGCTGTCGGCCATGGCCGCCTTCACCTTCGCGCATGTGAAGTTCTTCGGGTCGGGCTTCTTGCTCAACTACTTCCTGATGGGACTGATGTTTCCCGCCGCGACGGCCATTCTGCCGCTGTTCATCCGCATCCGCGACCTCGGACTGCTCGACACCTATTGGGGCGTGATCCTGCCCCAGGTCGCCTTTCATCTCGGCATGAGCATTCTGCTGTTCCGCAACTATTTCCGTGGTCTTCCGGAAGAGCTTTTCGATGCGGCTTTTGTCGATGGCGCGGGCTATCTGCGGTTCTTCTGGAGCATCACCCTGCCCCTGAGCCGCCCCATCATCGCCACCGTGGGGATCATCTCGTTCGTCGCCAGCTGGAATAGCTACATCATTCCGCTGATCATGCTCAATTCCGAAAGCAAGTATCCGTGGCCGCTGGGCATCATGGTCTATCGCGGCGAGTTCTCGACCGACTGGCAGCTCATCCTTGCGTTCATCACGCTCACGATCCTGCCCACGATCATCGTCTTTTTCGCAGCGCAAAAGCACATCATCGCCGGATTGACCGCCGGCGCCGTCAAATAGCGTCCGCCGTCGCTCAGGAGGAAATCCCATGGCTAACCTGGAATTGCGGAATCTCGCCAAAGACTTCGGCGTGGTTTCCGTGATCAAGAATATCAACCTGACAGTCGATGACGGCGAATTCGTTGCATTGGTCGGGCCATCCGGATGCGGAAAGTCCACCATCCTGCGTATGGTCGCCGGACTCGAGGATGTCACCGGCGGCGAAATCGCCATCGGGTCCAAGGTGGTCAACGATCTCACCCCGCGCGAGCGCAACATCGCCATGGTGTTCCAGTCCTATGCGCTTTACCCGCACATGACCGTTTACAGGAACATGGCATTCAACCTCGAACTGTCGGGGAAATCGAAGACGGAGATCGACGAGCGGGTTCACGTCGCGGCGAAGATGCTCGAGCTCGAGCCGCTTCTGGATCGCAAGCCGTCGCAGCTTTCCGGCGGGCAACGCCAGCGCGTCGCCATGGGACGGGCCGTGGTGCGCAATCCCTCGGTTTTCCTGTTCGATGAGCCCCTCTCCAACCTCGACGCCAAGCTGAGGGTGCAGATGCGCGGCGAGATCAAGGCGCTGCACAAGAAGATGGCGGTGACCTCGATCTACGTCACGCACGACCAGGTGGAAGCAATGACGCTGGCCGACAGAGTGATCGTGCTCAACCACGGCATCATTCAGCAGGAAGGCTCGCCCATGGACCTCTACCGGCGCCCGGCAAATACCTTCGTGGCCGGTTTCATCGGTTCGCCTGCGATGAATTTCTTCGATGCCACGATCGACGGCGAATTCGCCCATGCCGCCGACGGCGCCGATTTTCCCTTTGTCGCGGGAGCGCGCGTGGAACAGGGACAGAAAGTGGTGGTTGGCGTTCGTCCGGAACATTTCCAGGCCAACACGGGATCATTGCTCGGCAAGATCACATTCGTCGAACCAACCGGCGGACAAACCTTTCTGACCGTCGAAATCGGCGGCCAGAACACGATGGTCATGGTGAGCGGGGAGGACGATTACGTGTCCGAAACCGAGATCCGTCTCGCGACGGTTCCCGAGCGCACCTATATCTTCGATGCTGAAACCGGCATGCGGATCAGCGAGAATTAGGACCTTTCGATCCGTCGGGACCGATGAACGGGAGATCCGGTATCAGGCTCGCCGCAGCAGTGGAGTGTCGGCGGCGATATCGCGCGTGAACTCGAGCAGACCGTCGCGTACCGTCAGCCTGGCGTGATGCAGGACGGTCTGTTTTGCCTCGACCGATTGCGGCCCCGCCGTCTGATCGATTTCATCCCATAGCGGATGGGTGAAGTAATACATGGCCGCATGCGTGTCGAACGCCACGACATCGGCATGCCGGACGAAGCGCCGGTCGAGGTCATGGCGTCCGGGACGGTCGCCGATCTTGCCCTGCCGGGTCCATTTCCGCGTGTCTGCCGAGCGATAGACGCCCTGGCCGTGCCATTCATCGACAATGAGCCAATAGTGTCCGGACAGGAAAAAGACATTGGGGCCTTCGTGCGGATTGCCGTCCGGAGCGCCGGGAACAACGCGTTCCTCAACCTGCCACGTGAACAGATCGGCGCTGGTCGCGCTCCAGGTGCTCGCACCATCGGCGTCGTCCTTGTACCAGAGCCGCCAGCGCCCGTCGGGACACGCAAAGACTGCTGCATCGATCACACGCCCGCTCGACAGCTTTAGCGGGCCCACGCGCGTCCAGTTGACAAGATCGAGGCTGGTGAAATGGACGATCGTTCTGGCAACGTCCGGCCCGCTGAACGACGGCACGCCGGTGATGTAAGTCAGATACATGTGATAAAGGCCGTCAGCCCAAATCACCTCGGGCGCCCAATGCGTGTTTCTTGGCGGATCGCCGGGGGCGTCGAGCCCCCGGACTGTGCCCTTGTAGTGCCAGCTGGCACCGTCGTCATCGGATACGGCAATGCCGATGGTCGCCCCGTGAATCCACAGTTTGCCACCGTCCACCGACGGGCGACGGTTGGTGTAGAACATCCACCACTCGCCGCTTTGACGATTACGCACCACTGTGGGATCAGCGGCGCCATCTTCAACTGGATCGCGAAAAATCGGAGCTGACATGGCTGCGGTCCGCCGCTTTGCGCGTGTGTTTGTGGGTGACTACCAGTTGGCCACGCGGCCATCGGGCAGGATCGCTTCGAGGGCCGGGATGATTTCAGGCGCAAAGGGATGAGCGCTCGCCGCCTTCTCGTCGATCTCGATGCCCAGTCCGGGCGCTTCCGTAACCGGCCAGGAACCGTCGATCAGCTGCAAAGGCGTCGTCTTGCAGATGTCGTGGAACCAGGGTGCAATGCCGCTCGCTTCCTCCTGAATGACGAAATTCGTGGTCGCCAGATCGAATTGAAGCGCAACCGCGCCGGCAACCGGTCCCATCGGATTGTGTGGCGAAACGCCGATATTGGCAGCCTCGGCGATTGCCGCGATGCGCCGTCCGCCGGAAAAACCACCACAATGGGCCAGATCAGGCTGCACGAATGTCACCGCGCGCGTTTCGGCGACTTCAGCATATTCGCGCGGCGTGAACAGCCGCTCGCCTGTTGCGAGCGGGCAGTCGACCTGCCGCGCCAGCGCCGCCATGGCCGGCGTGTTGCCCGGCTGGATCGGCTCCTCGATGAAAAGAGGATGGATCGGCGCGATGACGTCGATGAAGGCTTTCGACGCGGCGAGCGAATCCGGCCGCCCGTGAAAATCGGTCATGATGTCGATATCGTCACCAACCCGCTCTCGAACGGCGGCGGCCAGTTTTTCGGTGTGACGTACCGCCGACAGACGCGCATCATATCCGGTATAGGGGATGAGCCCCACCTTGATGGCGTTGTAACCCATTTCGACGGTTTCCTGCACGGCGTCGCAGAAGGCGCTGATGTCGTCGCCGGAGACCTGCCGATTCTGGTCACCGCGCAGCAGGTGCGTGTAGACCCGCACGCTGTCGCGAACACGTCCGCCGAGCAATTGCCAGACGGGCACACCGAGGGCCTTACCCTTGATATCCCAAAGCGCCTGTTCGATCCCGGAGACAGCGGACATTCCGATGACCCCGAGCGGCCAGAAACTGAAGCCCGTCATCCGGCGCACGACGTGCTCGATACGCATCGGGTCTTCGCCGATGACAAACAGCGATAGATCCTCGATCGTCGCCTTCACCGCCCGGGTCTTCCATTCCAGCGTCGCTTCACCCCATCCGTAAAGACCGGGTTGGTCGGTCAGGACCTTAACAAAGATCCAGTTGCGATGAATCGCATGCACAACAACTGTCTCAACAGCAGTGATTTTCATACCTTTGCCCTGAAATACCTTCTATTGCAGCGAGTTGATTCTCACTGCGACTTGACGGCCTCACCGTTTGCACACGGGAAGCAATCACGAATGCTTCCACATTGCAGGTTCTTAGCGTGGTGCACCGAACGCGGAACACTTCCTTGTTGAGGGGCTCTGCGTCATAATGCGCCCTCACCATGCTACTCTCTAAATCATATGTAAAGTAATTATGCTGCAAAAAGAACGCCAACATGAGCAAAGCTGACAACGACCGGCTGCCACTGCCGCCTGACCTCGGATCCTCCCTGCCGACGGGGGCAACGAAGCTGGCTGTCGGCATTCTGGGGCGACGCATAGCAAACGACATATTCAACCCCTCCGAGGTGATGCCGACGGAGTCTGAACTCGCAGAAATGCTCGGCGTGAGCCGCGCGACGATCCGGGACGCGATCAAGGTTCTTTCGGGCAAAGGCATGGTACGCACGGCACGCCGCTACGGCACCAGGGTCCGGCCGGTCGAAGAGTGGAACCTGCTCGATTCGGACGTTGTTTCCTGGCACGAACCCACGCATCCGCGTCTGCTCATGATGTTCGTCGAAACAACGGAACTGCGCTACATCATCGAGCCGGCCGCCGCTGCGCTGGCGGCCGAACGCGCAAGCGATGAGCAAATGGAAACATTGCTCTCGGCAGCGCACGCCTTGCATCCGGAAAAGGACGAAACCGAAGAGCTTTTTGCCGCCGACTGCCGATTCCATGCAACGCTTCTGGAAGCGACCGGCAATCTGATGATGCGTCAGTTGAGGCCGCTGATCCTGACCATGCTGAGGATTCTTACGAGTTTGGTGTGCTGGGTGGCGGCGACGATGAGCCTGTCACCCGTGACGGCCACATCAGGGTTGCCGAGGCCATCAAGGCTAGAGACGCGGCATCGGCCCGCAAGGCCATGGAAATCATGCTCAACTACAACCGGAAGGCGACCATGGCCCAAGCCGATCAATATCGGGAACGCATCGTCACAGACTAGCTTCCGACAACGCCTCGCAAGGCATCGACGATGTCGGTCGAGCGCCGGTCTTCGGGCCCTCCCATCCAGTTGGTGACATAGGCAAAGCCGAGACGCCTGTTCGGATCGGCGAAGGCGAGTTGACCGCCGGCACCGCCATGTCCGAAGCCGTATGCGTCGATATAGTGGCGCGCGTCGGAATCGAGTTGGACCCCCATGCCGAACCGCGAGAATGGCGGTGGTCCGCCGAAAAAGGGAATGCCTTCGCTTTGCGGTGCGGTCACCGCGCGGATCATGTCCTGGTTCAGGAGCTGGAGGCCATGAGTCGGCGTCACCACGCTGGACCATATGGTGGCAAGGGCTCTTGCGGAAGCGATACCACCGGCGCCGGGTATCTCGGCGGCGCGAATTTCGGGATCGTTGAAGCCGCTTTCCGGGGCTGCCAGGGTTGCCGGCAGCGCCCCACCGAGCGAGAGCGCTTTCAAAGGCCAGTTCGGCTCAGGCTTGCGCCCCTCCATCTGCCAATGCTCATCCAGTTCCTGGCTGACCGTGACATAGGCGACATCGTTCTGGCGATCGGCCGGCAGGCCGATCCAGCAATCGACCGCGAGTGGATCGCTAACCAGTTCGGCGAAATAGGCGCCTACCGATTTTCCGGTGACGCGTCGGATCACTTCACCGATCAGCCAGCCATGTGTGATGGCGTGGTAGGCGTAATCTGATCCCGGCTCCCAGAAGGGGGCCTGCGCCGCCAGCAGGTCCGTCGCCCGGTTCCAGTCGATCATATCCGTTTTCGAAAAGGGCTCGCGGGGCGCCGGCAAACCGGCACGATGTGCCAGAAGATGAGCGATCGTCGTGTTTTGCTTGCCGTTTTCCGCAAAGGCAGGCCAGTGCCTGGAGACGAGATCATCGAAGGCCAGGCGGCCCTCTTGCACCAGATGCGCGGCAAGGATGGAAACGAGACCCTTGGTGCATGAAAAGACGACCGTGGGCGTGTTTGCCAGCCATGGACGTTTGTTTCGTGCATCGGCACTGCCGCCCCACAGGTCAAGAACGACCTCACCGTCGATGAGCATGCACAGCGCCGCGCCCATGTCGGGCTTTCCGGCAAACCCTCGGGCAAAAGCGTCGGCGACAGCGGAGAATTCCGGGGCGGGCCTCGCCCGATATGGTCGGAATCACCTTTGGATTTCCTTCCTTAAAAAAAACGACGAGGTGGCGCTGCGCGCAGTGCCCCTCCCCGTCCTGAGCTCGCCTATTTCGTGATCTCGCTTACCGAGCAGTTGCTCGTCATGCGCCAGTCCTTATCGAGCCGAAGAACCTCGCCGGTCAGTTCGACCTTGCCGGTGAGGCAAATGTTGGCGCTGGATTCGCCAATCATCAGATCGAACACGCCGGGCTCAACCCGCCGTTTGCCGTCCATACCGGTGAAGCTCAGCATGTCGGTCGGCACCTCAAATGTCACCCGGACAGCCTCACCCGCCTTGATGCTCACCTTGCCAAAGGCCTTGAGTTCCTTGATCGGACGCACAACCGATGACTGCACGTCACGGACATAGAGCTGTGGCACGGCAAAACCATCACGCCCGCCGGTATTCCAGACGGTGAACGAAACTGCAACGGTTCCGCCCCGGACCGCGACCTTTTCGGAGCCGATGTCGAGCTCCTCGAACGCGAAGCGGGTGTAGCTCAACCCGTGTCCGAACGGGTAGCGCGAGCCGAAATGCAGGGCAATCGGTGTCCCCGAACTCTTGAACTTGTGATTGTAGTAATAGGGGGCGGAGCCGACGTTGCGCGGCACGGATATCGTCAACCGGCCCGATGGCTCGACCGCGCCGGTCAGCACGTCAACCAGAGCGAGCCCCGCATTCTGGCCACCGAAGAACGAAAAGACCTGTGCCGCCAGTTTGTCCTCGACCCCACCGAGGTTGTAGGCACGGCCAGAACTGAGGACGACGACGACGGGCTTTCCGGTGGCAACAACAGCATCGAGCAGTTTCTGCTGGACACCGGGCAGATCGAGCGAAGCGGCATCCGAGCCTTCGCCCACCGTACCGGACTGGAACGTTCCCGAGAGGTCGCCGACGCAGACGATGGCCACATCGGCGGCATTCGCCGCCGCGACCGCCTCATCGATCATGTCGAGCCGCGTGGACAACAGGCTCGGGACATCGACCCCGGAACCGGACTCCACGTCACCAGGGAACATCGGCGCACCTGCCTGCCGTTCGTCGAGAATGTTGCAGCCTCTGGCATAAAGAACGTTCTCGGTTCCGAACACTTCCGTGAAAGCGGCAAGCGGCGTGATGATGTTGCGCGTGTCCGCGACCTCTTCGCTCAGGATGACATGCACCGGGAAGGAATAGTCTCCCAAGAGTGCCAACGGATCGTCGGCGGTCGGGCCGATCAAAGCGATTTTCGTCGTCCCCCTTGAGCGGCAGGATGCCGTCATTTTGGACAATGACCACCGATTGGCGCGCAGCCTCACGCGCCAGATCCAGAGCATCAGTCGTCTGCAAGGTGACAGCATCCACATCGGCATAGGGTTTTTCAAATAGGCCGATGCGGAATTTTTCCTGCAAGACCCGCAAAACGGCGGCGTCTATCGTCTCCGGACTGATCCTGGCCTCTGTCGAGAGCCATCTTGAGATGGGTGTTGCAGTCATTGCCGGGCAGCTCGATGTCGAGTCCTGCATTGACTGACATCGCCCCGGCCTCCACAGCGTCTGCGGCGATGTTGTGGTGACGATACAGGAGATCGATGCCGATATAGTCGGCCACAATCAGGCCATCGAACCCCCATTGGTCGCGCAGCACCTCGGTCAGAAGATAATGCGAGGCATGGCAGGGTTCGCCGTCGATATCGTGATAGGCCGGCATGATGGAACCGGCATTGCCGAGCTTCACGGCCATTTCGAACGGCAGCAGAAAGGTGTCGCTGAGTTCTCGCCAACCGAGATTGACCGGTGCGTGGTTGCGTCCGCCCTCGGATTGGGAATGACCGGCATAGTGCTTGAGCGTTGCCAGCACGTCCCGCTTTTCGCCTTGGAATCCCTTGACGTAACGCGTTGCCATGACGCCTGTCAGATAAGGATCTTCGCCGAAGGTTTCCTCAGTGCGCCCCCAACGTGCATCGCGTGCCACGTCCAGCACCGGGGCCAGCCCCTGCCGGCAGCCGACGGCCCGCGCCTCATCGCCGATAACACGCCCGACCGCTTCGATCAGGTCGGGGTTCCAGGTTGCGCCATAGGCAAGCGCCGAAGGAAACTGGGTCGCGCCACTGATCATCAGACCGCTGAGGCATTCCTCGTGCGACATCACCGGGATGCCGAGACGGGTTTGCTCCAGCATGTATTTCTGCAGGTTGTTGAGCGCCCGAACCCCGTCCCTGGGGTCGATCGGGCGAGTCCCCAGCGGCCGCGTGATTTGCCCGATCCCCAGATCCAGCACCTTGCGCAATACTTCCGGGTCTGTCCTGTTGTTGGTGGCCTTGTCGCGAATCTTGTGGTCGCCATCGGGATCGAGAACAAGCCAGAAGGAGTGAAGCTGCGCGATTTTTTCGTCGAGACTCATTCTTCCGAGCAAGTCTGCGGCGCGAACCTCTGGAGACAGATTGGGGGATTTGTAGGTTTCAACCATTTCTGGCTCTTGCTCTTTTCAAGTGTGAGAATCGAAAGGTGTAGCGCCTGCAGGCACCTTCTGGAGTTTGACAGCGACGCGGGCGTGCATCTCTAGATCTACTCTAGAACATCGTATTTCACTGAGGCAAGCGCGTTCAGCCCGGTCAAATTGCCCTGCCCACTCCAGGAAACTGGCGATGCTGGGCCCCGCCCACAAGCTCGGACGGACCAAAGTCGATACCGGCCACCTTCGAGGCCTCAATGCAGAGAGCTGAATAGTCCCGCGATCTCCAGATGCCTTCTCAGCTCATTCCGGGCTGCCGTTCGAACGCCACCGGAGGCAGCATCCCGTTCCTGACGTGCTTACGCGTCGCATGCAGAACATCTCGATGTCGTCGAACGCATCCTGCCGGACTTCGACACGAGTCCTGCAGGTCCGGGGCCAACCCATCCAAACCAAAAGGAGAAACGCTTTCACAAAAGGAAGGTGGCGCGTTTCTTGATGGTTGCGCCTCAGATCCTGGGGTAAATCGACGTTAGTCGAAGAAGTCCGAATCTTCCTCGGCAAGGTATTTCTTCGCGGCCTCGGGAATGAGGTCGACCCCCATACCGGGCCTGTCGAGCACAAATACGAAGCCGTTCTCGACGATCGGCGTCGGCAGGCCGGTGACAATGTCGGACCACCACTCAGGCGTTGCGACCGGATATTCGAAGGCGATGAAGTTGTCCGGCAGCGTGGCACAGACCTGGATCAGGGCAGCGAGGCCCAGAAGGCCGTTGGCGGTGCCGTGCGGCGCGATGAGAATGCCGTTGAGATCGGCATATTCGGCCACCCATTTCAGCTCCGCAATGCCGCCGACATCGCACGGATCGGGTCCGATGACATCAACGGTGCGCTGTTCGACCAGAGACCGGAAATTGTGGCGCAGATAGATCTGCTCGCCGGTGTGAATCGGTGCCGAGGTCATCGTTTTCAGATCACGATACATCTCGGCATGGACATAAGGCGAGTAATCGCCCGTCAGCAGGTCTTCCAGCCACATGAGATCGAGCGGTTCCATGGCGCGGGCGAACTTGACCGCATCCTTGAACATCCAGCCCGGACCGCAATCGAGGGCGATGCCGAGATCAGAGCCGGCAGCTTCCTTCATTGCCGTAACGCAATCGACGACGTGGTGGAAGCCGCGCTCGGTCAGGACTCCGCGTTCAAGGATGCCGTGCAGGCCTTCGCCCTTCGGTTCGCCGTAATGAAATCCCGCGATGCGCGATTTCATGGCGCTGTGAAAGCCGATCGGCTGCTTGACGATGGTGAAGCCCTCGGGCGCGGACATCATGCGTTTGAGGTCGGCGGCATAATCTTCCGGATTGTAACCGGTCAGCGGTTCGCGCACGGCGCCGTTGTAAACGCGCACGCGATCGCGGACCTTGCCGCCGAGCAGCTTGTGCACTGGCACGCCGGCGGCCTTGCCGGCGATGTCCCACAGCGCCATTTCGATGACACTGACGGCACTGCCGAATGGCTTGAAAGCACCGCGCTGACGAATACGCAGCATGACGCGTTCGACGTCTGTCGGATCCTCGCCGAGGATCGCCTCGCGCAGACTAAGGATGTGCGGCTTCAGGAATGGCTTCCAGTATTCGGCCTGCGAATATCCCTCGATCCCCTCGTCCGTCTTGATACGGACGACCGGGTGTTCACCTATGATGGCGCATTTGAGGTCTGTGATTTTCATTTTGTGATCCGCACGCGATCTGACACCTGAGCTTCATCCCAATATGCTTTATACGCAGCAGCGTTCAGTCCGCGTTGATGCGATGGCCGGTCTTGGCATCAAACAGATGAACCCGCGGCAGGTCCGGCCGAATACCGATGGGCTCTCCGGGACGCGCCGTAATGCGTTCACGGAACGAACCGGTGATCTGTTCGTCGCCATGGCTCATCAGCACGTGGAATTCCGCACCTGTCGGTTCGACGACCTCGGTCCTGTAGGCGATGCCGTCCGGATCGAAGATCATGTGTTCGGGCCGGAGACCATAAATCAGCTCCTGATTGGGGGCGGTGTCCGCGCCTTCGGGCAATGGCAAGCGACTGCCGCTTTTGCTGACGAACACGGAGGGATCCTCAGTGCTGACCTTGCCTTCTATCATGTTCATGCCCGGCGATCCGATGAACCCGGCTACGAACAGGTTGGCCGGACGGTCATAGAGGTCTAGTGGCGTGCCAATCTGCTCGATATTGCCAGAGTTCATGACGACGATGCGGTCAGCCATGGTCATGGCCTCGATCTGGTCGTGCGTGACGTAGATCGTCGTTGTGGTCAGGCGTTGGTGCAGTTGGCGGATCTCGGTACGCATCTGGACGCGCAACTTGGCATCGAGATTGCTGAGCGGTTCGTCGAACAGGAAAACCTGAGGGTTGCGCACAATGGCGCGTCCCATGGCAACACGCTGACGCTGCCCACCTGAAAGCTGGCGTGGGAAGCGGTCGAGATATTCGGTCAGTCCGAGAATTTCGGCGGCTTCGTTCACCCGCTGGTCGATGAAGCTCTGCTGCTCCTTCCTGAGGCGCAGCGAAAAGCCCATATTCTTGGCCACGCTCATATGCGGATAAAGAGCGTAGTTCTGGAAGACCATCGAGATGTCGCGTTCCTTGGGCGCAACCGTGTTGACGACACGATCCCCGATAATCAGTTCGCCGGCGCTGATTTCCTCAAGTCCGGCGATCATGCGCAGCAGTGTCGATTTTCCGCAGCCGGACGGCCCGACCAGCACGACGAACTCGCCATCCTCAATATCGATCGAAACGCCATGAAGCACCTCGACGCTACCGAACGACTTGCGCAGGTTCTTGATCGTGACCTTGCCCATTTCAGTCTCCCTGACTTTCTTTTCTCGACATGTCCTGCCGTCTCCCAAATCCCGTGATCAGGTGTCCCAGACGGGAGCCTTTTCCGGATCGACGATGCGCTGGTGCCGGTCGAGCTTGTCGATTTCCGCCATTTCGGCGGCGGACAGATTTACCGTGAGTGCTTTGTAGTTGGATGCCAGATGCACCGCATTGCCGGTTGCCGGTATTGCCGCACTGCCGCTTTGCAAAAGCCAGGCGAGCGCGACCGTTCCCGCCGACACGCCATGCCGCCCGGCGATCTGCGCCAAGACAGGGTCGTCGAATACCCGGCCCTGAGCGAGCGGCATGTAGGCCGTCAGCAACAGGTCATGGTCCTGGGCGAAGGCGCGTAATGTGCGGTTCTGCAGGAATGGATGCAGTTCGACCTGATTGGTCGCCAGAGCCCCTGCCCCGAGAATCGACTCGCAGCGCTTGAGTAGCGGGATGGTGAAATTGGAAACGCCGATCAACCGCGCCTTGCCTTGGGCCTGCGCCTTGGCCAGAGCCTCCATGTAGGCAGCCAGCGGAACCTCGTCCTCGCGGCGCGGCCAATGGATCAGCAGGAGATCAATCCACTCCGTGCCCAGATTTTTGAGGCTCGCCTCGACGCTTGGCAGGAACTTCGCCGGATCGAGATTGAAGTCGGCGACCTTTGTGGTGACGAACACCTGGTTCCGGGGAATGCCGGAGCGAAGGATCGCGGCGCCTACGCTTTTTTCGGTGTCATAGGACTGTGCCGTATCGATGTGGCGATAGCCGATCTCGAGCGCCTTGTGGATGGCAGCGATACCTTCTTCTCCGGTCCGTCCAAACGTCCCCAGGCCCAGGCGTGGAATGCCGTCACCCGCTTTGTCGGTCATCGAATTCCCCCTCAGCCCTTGGTTGCGCCGGCCATCAGGCCGCCGACGAACATGCGCTGCATGGCCAGGAACAGGAAGGCGATGGGCAGCGTCATGACCACAGAAGCAGCCATCACGGCACCCCAGTCCGTGGTGAACTCGGTGGTGAATTCGGACAGGCCGATGGGCAGGGTCTTGACGTTCTTGTCGAGAGCAAAGCTCAAGGCGAAAATGAATTCATTCCAGGTGCTGACGAAGGAGTAGATGACCACAGCAACGATGCCCGGCGTTGCGAGCGGCAGCGTGATCTTGAACAGAATCTCAAGACGCGTGGCGCCATCGATGATCGCCGCCTCCTCGAGTTCAACCGGGATCGAGCGGAAATAGCCGACAAGCATCCACACCGACAGCGGCAGCGTCACGATCATGTAGACCAGGATCAGACCGAGGTAGGTGTTGATGAGGTTCATCGAGCGCAGGATGATGAACAGCGGCACGATGATCGCTGCGCTCGGCAGAAGCTGGGCCCCGAGCACTGCGGCCTGCATGCTCGACCGCCCCTTGAACTTGAAACGGGCAAAGCCGTTGGCGGCGAACACGGCCAGGAGCAGCGACAAGGCTGTCGACCCGAACGAGATCAAAGTGGAATTGAGGAAATAGCGCGGGATGTTCGAGTCAAAGAGAACCTTCCGATAGTTCTCCAGAGTCGGCATATCCGGAATCCAGTGCGGCGGGATCGTATAGAGCTCGGTCAACTGCTTGAACGAGGATGAGAGCATCCACAGGAACGGGCCGATGGAAACGATCATCAACAGGCCGACGGAAACGTAGATCATGGTCATGATCAGCGGAGAATGCTGTTTCATCATTCGATTTCCGAACGCTGGCTGATGTAGATGTAGACTCCGGCAAGTACCGACACGAACAGGAAGAACGCGACGGACAATGCCGCGGCATCGTTGAGACGGAAGGTCTCGAATGCGGTCTGGAAGATCTGGATCGGCGTGATCAGCGAGCGGTTGGCCGGACCGCCCTGGGTGATGGCGTAGATGATCGTGATGCCGTTGAGACCCCAGATGATCAGCAGAAGTGTCACCGCCAGCAGAACCGATTTGAGCTGGGGGATCATGATGAAGCGCACTTCGTCGAAGAACGAGGCGCCATCAACGCGCGCGGCTTCGTAAAGGGTCTTGTCGATGGATTGCAGACCGGCAAGCACCATGATCGCAACGAAGGGGAACATTTTCCACACGTTGATGGCGATCAGCGCCGGCATGACCGTGTTGAGATTGCTAAGCCAGGTAACCGGCTTGTCGAGGACGCCGAACTGCACAAGGGTGTAATTGATGATGCCGAACTCGGAATGGAACATCCAGGCCCAAGTCGTGGCAGCAACGATGCCCGGGATCACCCACGGGATCAAAAGGATCGAACGCGCGACGCCGCGTCCGATGAATTTCTGATCGAGCAGGATACCCGCAAAGGTGCCGATGGCGATCTGGAAGAACACCGACCAGAACACATAGGTGAACGTGTTCTTGAGCGCGACGGTCGTCACGCGTGCCGACAGGATGCGCTCATAGTTCGCAAGCCCGGCCCAACCTCCGGTCCGGGTCTGGAAGCTCATGATGATGGTGTAGATCAGCGGATAGACGATCAGCAGGGCCAGCACGACCAGTGCGGGCAGCGCAAAAGCCACGCCGGGATTGATCCTGAGCTTTTTCATCGATGCTGCCTCGACAAATGGGATGAAAGTGCCTGCCCCGCGTGCGGAGCAGGCTAGCATTGGGAGGGAATGCTATTCTGGTTACTGGACCAGCGCCTTTATCTCTTCTGCCGCATAATCCATCGCTTCCTGCGGCTGCATGGATCCGGTCAGGACTTCCTGCACGTAGGTGAAGTAGATCTGCGTCATCTGGGTCCAGTCGGCGACCGGCCACGGGGCACGGGCGTAAGGCAGCATTTCGCGATAGGCCGCCAGTTCCGGATCGGCGAAGCGCGGCTGCGACATGGCGCTTTCGCGGGCCGGGAACGTGTCGGTGTAAACACCCATGACGTCAGGACGTGCGAGATAGGCAAGAAGCGTTGCCGCATCTTCCTTGTTGGGCGCGTCCTTGGGCACGATCCAGTTCCAGCCGCCGAGGAGCGCGGTCGTCTGCTTGCCCTCGGGGTGCGGAATCATGATCGAGCTGACTTCGAGAGCCGGGTTTTCCTTGTGTATCGTTGCAAGGTCGTACTGGCCCGACTGGTACATCGCGACGGCGCCGGCGGTGAACAGCTGCCGGTTGGCGATGCCGTCGTTCTCGAGAGTCGAGGGCGGCGACGCCTTCAGGGAGGTGTAGAAGTCGGTATAGAACGTCAGGCCCGCAACGGATTCAGGCGTGTTGACGATGACCTCACCCTTGTCGTTGAGGATGCCGCCACCCATCATGCGCAGGAACGGCAGCGAACGGTAGACGGTGTTGCCGAACTCCCCGCCGCCGGTAATGGCGAAGCCGTATTGCGGATTTCCCTCAGCGCCGGTGGTGGTCAGCGCCTTGGCCGCCTCGATGAACTCGGCCCAGGTCTTGGGCGGGCGGTCCGGATCCAGACCAGCAGCGCGGAACATGCCACGATTGATGATAATCGCGTGCGACTCGATACGGTAAGGAAGACCGTAGACGGTGCCTTCGTAGCGGGCCGTGGTCAGGCCGGACTCAAGGAAGTCCTTCCAGTCGATGTCCGTATTGGCCATCAGCTCGTCGATCGGGGCCAGCAGACCCTGAGATGCGAAAGGAATGTTCCAGCCGTTCTGGGAGTCGATAATGTCGGGGGGATTGCCCGACTGAAGCGCGATGAGGATGCGGTTCTGTAGCCCCTGGGCCACCGTGACGTCGAGCTTGACCTTGATGTCGGGATACTCGGCCTCGAAGTTCTTGATGATTTCATCAACGCGAGGCTGTTCCCAGTTGGGAGCCCACCAGGTGACTTCCCCGGCAGAGGCACCGAACGGAAGGCAGATGCTGCCCAGAGCCAATGCCGTGATTGCGGCGAGCTTACGATTTGTGGGTTTCATGGTTTCTCCTCCTCATCGACGACGACGTGTCGCCGTGTGATTTGCGACGCTTATCTGTGCGCCATTCGCGATCGGGATACTGCTCTTGCAGCCCCGGTCTCTTTTTGAGAATAGTTCATTATTGAACTTTATGATTTCATTTTAGCCTATCCGTGAAAATCCGAACTGTCAAACTTTCGATGCGCGCGATGTGGTGAAACCCTGGAGGGCGCGATGACAGTGCCGACCGATCCGCGGCCGCGAGGCAAACCTGCCCGCAGACCGGTACGAGCCGGGGAGCGGCGCTTCATCGTTCAGTCATGTCAAAGGATGGCCATCCGACCTTTTCGTCGGGGCGCCCGAGCAAAGCGAGCCATGGGCCCGACAACATACTGCGGGGAGATACGAGCCTGCTGGCGCCGGTGCGGTATCGCGCCACGAAGATGGCCTCAGGCCAGCTCCCGCTCGATTTCGCGGGCCGTCCGCAGAAGTGCGGCGATGATCTGGTCTTCGTCACCGCCCCGGCTTTGCGTCAGAAACGGCACGCTGAGCGTGCCGATGACATCGCCGGTGGCATCCAGGATCGGGACGGCATAGGCCTTCACGCCGGCCATGCCTTCGCTCATGTCAGTGGAATAACCGCGCGATCGGATCAGGCGCAATTCGTCACGCAACTCGCCGGGGTCACAGATCGTCTTGTCCGTCAGCCGCTCAAGCGGGCCGCTCAGGATGCGCTCCTGCTTTTCCGGGGGATAATAGCTGAGCAACAGTTTTCCGGACGCACCGGCATGAAGCTGCAAGCGCTGACCGACCGATATGCCGAGGGCGTATTCTCGCCGCCCTCGTGCCGTCGCCACCACCAGGACATGATCATCGTCGGCAACCGACAGCTTGACGCTTTCGCCCAGCTCGGCGGTCAACCGGTCCATGTGCCGTTGCGCTACCAGAACCAGATTGCGATCGCGCGTGACATGGGAGGCGAAGCCGAGAAGACGCGTCCCCAACTGATAGTAGCCGCGACTGTCGCGCCGGACCAAATCATAAGCGGCCAGAGTATTGAGGGTTCGATAGATCGTCGTTTGCGGGATATCCAGCATGGCCACCAGGTCGGGAATGGTGGCGCCGTTTTCCATCGATTCCAGCGCAACCAGGATCTCCATCATCCTGTCGATCGCGTGCACGCGATGCTTTGCCTGAGCTTCCGCTGTTTGAGTCTTTGGCATGACTGTCCCTCGATTGACATCTCGTCAGGCGCTAAATATACATTACGTATGTGAATTTTACTAGTTCATATTTGAAAAATTCACATTGCTTGCTTTTCCGTGGGAGGTGAATGATGGCGCGTTCGGTCGCAGAAATCAAAAACCGTTCGGAGCGATTGAAAAAGCTCTACACCGCTGCCGTCTTCGACATCATGGAAGAGATGGGGCGCCCGAACCAGTGTGTCGATCTGAACATCAAGCCGCTCGATCGCGGCATGACCGTCGCCGGACCTGCGTTTACCATCGCCATCACCAACGACCCGCGTACAGACGACGAATACGATTTCAAGCCCGTCGCCGACCTGACATTCTTCCGCCGCATGTATGAAGGCTGCGTGGTGCTGATCGCTGCCGCCGGAGACCGCGTCGCCGGTCATTGGGGCGAGCTCACCAGCACCTCCGCCAAGGCCAAGGGCGCTGTCGGCGTTGTCATCGATGGCGGCACCCGCGACGGCACGCTTTTGATGAAGATGACCGACTGGCCGGTGTTTGCACGCTATCTGTCTCCAGTAGAATCGCGGCTGAGGACACGCATTTCCAGGATTGAGGAACCAATCGCGCTGACGGGCACGCTTTCCGCCTATGTCCGTGTCGAGCCCGGCGATTGGGTCTTTGGCGATATGGACGGCGTTCTGATCATTCCCGACGGCATCCTCGATGAGGTGCTGGCGCGGGCCGAAGAAATCGGCGCTCTGGAAACGCGGACACGAGAAGAGGTCGCCAGCGGCATCGATGTTGCCGACGTCTTCGCCAAATACGGCCGACTGTGACGTCCGCAAACGAAGCGGGCGCAGTGACGGCACAAACCACACCCAAAAGAACACAGGACTATGAAATGCTAGAGCTCACATCGATCGGGCACGTCGCAATCCGGGTCAAGGACATCGAGGCCTCTCTCGAATTTTACAAGGGTAAGCTCGGCATTCCCGAGATGTTCCGGCTCGATCGCGACGGCAAGCTGTGGCTCGTCTATCTCAAGATCACGGACAACCAGTATCTCGAGCTTTTCCCCGAAGGCGAGGGCGACCGGGCGCCGGGGAAAATGGCCGTTGGAAACAACCATTTCTGCCTGACCGTCGAGGACATCGACAAGGCAGAGGCCGACATCATAGCGCTCGGCATCCCGTTCAGTTCGCCCAAGAAGAAGGTCGAGGACGGCAACTGGCAGTTCTGGATTGAGGATCCCGACGGCATTCGGATCGAGTTCATGCAGATGGATCCCGACTGCATGCAGATCCAGGCCATACGCCAAATGGCTGGCGCGCGCTGACCTTCACAAGCTAATCTTGACCCGCGTTCGAACAATCGTCAGGCGCGTGAGGAGAGCCTGGTCATGAAAATCGTCGATCAGAAAGTGTTCGTCGCCAATGTGGCGCGCACCAACTTGGTTTTCGTCAAGCTCTACACCGACGAGGGTATCGAAGGTGTCGGCGAAGCGACGCTCGAGTGGAAGACCGAAACAGTGGTCGGTGCGCTTTCCGAACTCAAGCGCTACCTGATTGGCAAGGATCCGTTCCAGGTCGATCTGCACATCGAGACCATGCATCGTGACAGCTACTGGCGCGACGGCGCGGTATTCCGCAGTGCGCTGGGCGGCGTCGAAGCCGCCATGCTCGACATCAAGGGCAAGGCACTGGGCGTTCCCGTTTACGAGTTGCTAGGCGGCCGGCAGCGCGACTCGGTTCAGTGCTACGGCAATCACTGGTTCTTCGGTGCAGTCACGCCCGAAGACCATGCCCGTCTGGCCCGGGCAGCGGTGGACCAGGGGTTGAAAGCCCTCAAATGGGATCCCCTGGGGAGCGCCAGTCTTGAACTCAACCATCGCCAACGGATGACGGCGGTGGAGATCGTCGAGGCGGTGCGCTCCGAAGTCGGCGAGGATGTCGATCTCATGCTCGACCTGCATGGCAGGCTCAACGTGCCGAGTTCGATCGCCCTGGCGCGCGACATGGAGCCTTTCAATCTGAGGTGGATCGAGGAACCGACGCCTCCCGACAGCATCGACGCGCTTGTCGAGGTTCGTCGCAATTCCCGTGTCCCGATCGCGGCCGGCGAGCGCTACTACGTGCCGGACCGCTTCATGGAAGCCATCGCCAAGAACGCTGTCGATGTCCTTCAGCCCGACGTCAGCCACTGCGGTGGCATGGCGGTGGCGAAATGGGTGGCTGGCCTCGCCCACAACCGCATGATCCCGGTGGCGCCGCACAACCCGACCGGACCGGTCATGAATGCAATGACCCTGCACCTGTCGCTGGCCATTCCGAACTTTTCCATTTTCGAGATGGTGATGATCGATGCGCCGTGGCGAAAGGAAATCGTTCGCGAATCCATCGTTTTCGAGGACGGGGCAATCCTTGCGCCTACAGCGCCGGGGCTCGGTGTCGAGATCGATGAAGACGCCTGCGGACGCTTCCCCTACCAGCCGACCGACGTCCCGCTGTTCGACGGCTCGATGAATGTGCGCGGTATCGCCAGTGGCGATTCGGTGCTCGGCCGGAAGTAGCACTATCGTTGTTGCCGATGCATTCGCGACACCAGCCGTGCACGCGGATACCGTCGTTCATGACATGGTCGATGATGTTCAGCCCTGGGAGAGGCCGGTTCATATCAGGGGTTAGAACAGCTGACACGCGCCCGGTCAGCCGCAAATTGCCCTCTCGTTGACAACGCCATACCTGACGTGGCCGACCGATGTTCGGCAAAGGCAACGTAGAGATGATAAAGCGTGCTGGCGGGGCTATTGGCGGAAATCACCGCGCCATTTCGATCGAGCTGGTCGTGCCAGCAGCCGGTCTCGGCGACGAGATACTTCTCGAGGATGAGCTCCAGCATTTCGTCAGCCTTGGCCAGGAAGCACCGGTTGCCGGTGAGGTTCCAGAGCGTCAAATGCCCCTTGAGCACCTCGCACTGCACCCAGAGACGGGAGGTGAAACGCAGTTCACTGCCGCGCGGATAGATTTCGTCCCAACCCAGCTTGTGCGCGCTCAAGCCGTGGCGGCTTCCATATTCGTAAAGACTTAGCAACTGCTCCGGTATTTCGCCGGTCGTCTTCGCATAAACGCCCAGCAGCCAGGTCCATTCGAAATGGTGACCGGGATCGATCCGGTCGCCGGCGCTTTCGTGGCGGCGCCAGTCAGCCTGAAAGAACTCGCGCAGACAGCCTTCGTCGGCGTCGTAGAAATGGTTTTGAAACAGTCCCAAAAGCCATTCCATGCGCTGTCGCCATGCCTTGCCGCCGATATTGGCGACATTGAGAAGACAGGCTTCGAACAGATGCATATGCGGATTTTGTTGGCGCGGATCGTTGCGGTCGTCAGGCAGTCCGATTTGGAAGCCGTCATGCTCGGTGTCGTGCAGATTGCTCTCGAGCCAGGTCCAGACGCCTTCTGCATCTTCGGCATAGCACTTCTGACCGGTCGCCCGGTGCAGCCATCCCTGCGCCATCAGCAGGAAAGCCAGCTCATAGGCGAACCGATGTGCATCGGCCACCGATCCATCCGGATTGACCGCCATGAACAGCCCGCCGTCGAGATGCATGTATTTGGTTTTCAGAACCTCGTAGCCACGCTGGGCCACGTCCAGAAGATGACCGTCAGGATCGTCGCCCATGGCATGTGCCATGGCGAAGGTCAGAACCTGCCGGGCCTGCGTCCGACCGCGGCGCGGCATGTCGAGAAGCGGTGTGCCCTCAACACTCAGTGCCTCGACGAAATCGCCGTCACACGGATCGACCCCGGCATCGGACCAGACCGCGAGGGTCTTGGCGAAGAACGCGGTTGCAGCACTGTAACTATCGATCATGTTCAGTACGGGGTGTCGGCGCACACACTGAAGGCCGATCCCGTCTCCTCTTGTTACTTGTGGCTGTCGGCGCTGGCCGGGGAATCGATTTCGGTGTCGCGGACGAACGCCTTGACGGTCGCCAGTCGACTGCCTTGGCTTCTTGCCGTGGGCGAGATCACGTATTTGCCGACTGCTGCCGGCACGATGAAGGTCTCGGCGTAGTGAACGACATAGGGATCGAACGCGCCTGTCGGACTCGAAACTTCGGCCTCGGTGCCTTCCACCAGATTGAGGACATTCACCGTTCCACGCGTGTCATGCGTGACCGATTTGGTGAACCAGTGCCGCCGCACCTCGATGAATTCCCGGTGATGAAGCCCGGTGCGTTCTTCTTCCCAGCCGTCACCCGAAGCGATCTTCTCGACACGGTCGACGAGCTGGTCGCGCGCGAATGCGGTGTCGCGCTTCCACTGTATGACGGCTTCACCGTGATCGATGTGAACAGGCCGCGGCAGACCGTCGAGACCGAGCCGACCCCAATCCCATAGCTTGAAAGTGAAGATGTAAGGGGTAGCCGAGATTTCGAGCACCATTGTGCCGGCGCCCGAGCAATGCACCGTTCCGGCTGGAATCAGGAAGTGATCGTGCTTTTTCGCCGGGAACTGATTGACGAACTTTTCGGCCGGGAAAGCCTCCGCGCCGGTTTCCGCGACGCGCAATGACTCGAGCATTTCGGCGGGCTCGATGCCTTCCTGCACCCCCAGATAGACCGATGAACCGGGTTCGGCATCGAGGATGTAATAGCTCTCGTCCTGCGTGTAGTGCATGCCGAAATTGGCCTGGATGTACTCGGTGAGCGGATGCACCTGCAGCGACAGGTTTCCTCCGCCCATCGTATCGAGCAGATCGAAGCGGATGGGGAATTCGGCGCCGAACCGGGCGTGAGTGCGATCGCCGAGAAGCGCCACCGGATGGCGGAAGACGAGATTGATCGAGGGGATTTCGATCGTCTCGTTGCCAAATCCGAGGAGCAGGCTGTTTTCCTCTGGCACGCAGTCAAAGCACCAGGCGTAGTTCTTTGCGCTGGTATCGAGACCGCAGGTCGTCTTCATCCACTGCCCGCCCCAAACACCCGGATCGAAGAACGGCATGACCCGGAATGGCTGTCCGCTGGCCCTTTCCAGGCCGTCGCGAAAGGCGTCGCCGGTGATCAGTTTCACCGTGTCGACATCGGTGGTGTCGAGCAGGAAATCGATGCGGTCGAACAAGGTCTGCTTGTGCCGGTCGGCCGCCCGCCACTCGACGAAAAAGCCACGCTTGAATTTGCGCAGGATGTCTTCGTCGCCATTGGAACAGCGCCAGTTCGGCACCCCCTTGCGCATGCGCTGCTGCAATTCCCAACGCGGCATGTCGGCAAGCACGGTTATATCGGCTTCCGGCGCAGCCAGCGTTGCGCCCAGGCCGACCACGACGGTGGGGCGCTTGCGCGCCGCCAGCCGTGCCCGCAGGTGCTCCAGCTTTTCGGACTCATAGAATTCGGAAAGACGGAACGGCGCCAATACACCGAAAACACGATCCTCTGTCAGCCAGCGCTGCATCATTTCGGAAAGCGCTGCCTCGCCATGGGCTGCTTCGGCCTCAACATCGACAATGTCGAACTGCGGGAGCTTACCGGCAATGTCCCGCTTCAGTGCATCGAGGTCGACACCCGGATAACAGTCGATGGCCACGAGCGGCATTTCGGCCCGCGAAAATGCCGACTGACCGATCCGGTCGAACACCTGTTCCCCACCGACTAGAGCAGAATGACCAGGAACGTCGACGCGCGGGAAGCGGTCGTAATTGCTGTTGCTGGGCGTGGATGTCGTCATGGCAGGCGCGCCTTGTTTTCGGTGTGATTGATTTGGTAGTCGAGCCCCATCAGCACCGAGAGGTTGCTGTCTGCGGCGATGCGAAATTCAGGCAGACCGGACGGCACCCAGGCGTTGGCGGCGACGTGGTCGCGCAACGGCGCCAGAACCAGGTCGTGTGCCTTCATCAAGCCGCCGCTGAGGATGACGGTTTCTGGGTCATAGGCGTGGATGAGATTGATCACGCCTGTCGCCCAACACTGGATCAGTCGCGCGAAGACATCGGTCGCGACCTGATCGCCGGCGCGATGGGCCTCGACGATGGCCCTGAAGTCCAGGACCTCTGCTCGACCAAGTGCGGATCCGGCAAAATCAGGGTGATTCCGGACGATGGTCGGCATGTTCCACGAGCCGGCCTCGGCCTCGACGCAGCCACGATTTCCGCAGGTGCAGCGATAGCCGTTCGTCTCGATGGTCATGTGGCCGCCAAGAATGCCGGCCTGCTGGTGGGCACCGCGCAGCAGCCTGCCATCGATCATCGCGGCCGTACCGACGCCGGTGCCAAGGATCATGATCACCGCGTTGCTCGCGCCTTTGGCGACGCCGTATCCAACTTCGCCGCAAAGCGCCATGCGGGCATCGTTGTCGACGACCATCGGCAGGCCGAAGGTCGTCTGTCCCCAGGCACCGAGATCGACACCAACCATGTATTGATACTTGCCGTTGATCGACAGCGGCACCTTGGCTTCAGCGTCGATAATGCCTGGCGCGGACAGGCCGACGCCGCCAAGATCGTCAACTGACAGGCCGTTTTCGGCGCAAAGGTCGAGGGCGAGTTCCGCCACCTTGTCGAGATCGCCCGCGTCGGAGTGATTGTTGACCGTGCTGCGCGCGATGACGTTCCCGGCCCGCATGATCGCGAGCTTGATGATCGTGCCGCCGAAATCCATGACCAGATTGGGTTTGCTCACGTATCAGCCTCCTCTGGCACAACGCGAAAGCCGCACGCGCGCACCCCCGGCTTGCGGGAGGGCTCTGCCATTAGCGGGCCGAGCGTGTGGCATAGCCTGCGCATCTCACCAGGGCTCGCCGCGGGACAGCGACGAGTCCTTTTGCCTGCACACAGATGTTGGGGTAGCGACCAGCCATCACAGATAGCTCTGCACTTCGTCGAGATCGGTTTCGGCAATGGCGCGATCGAAAACGATCTCGCCACGCGCCATCGCCACGACGCGATCGCACGACTGAAAGACGTGATGCATGTTGTGGCTGATGAAGATGCCGGTCAGTCCCTGATGCTTCAGGTTCTTGACGAAGTCGATCACCTTGTTGGTCTCCTTGACCGAGAGGTGATTGGTCGGTTCGTCGAGAATGAGAACGCGCGATTTGAAGTACATGGCCCGCGCGATGGCAACGCCCTGGCGTTGCCCGCCAGAGAGTTCGCCGACCAGGGCTTCGGGCGAGCGCAGATGCAGATCGACATTGGCGATGGCATCGACGCTGTCTTCACTCATCTGCTTTTGATCGAGAATGCCGATGCCGCCGATAGAGAATTTCAGGGGTTCGCGGCCGATGAACAGGTTGCGTGCGATCGACATGGTTGGCACCACCGAATTGTACTGGTGGATCGTTTCGATGCCGATCTTCTTGGCTTCCTTGGGATTGCGGATGGTGACCTGCTTGCCGTCAAAGAAGATCTCCCCGGCGTCCGGGCCGTGCACGCCGGCAAGAATGTTGATCAGCGTCGACTTTCCGGCGCCGTTGTCGCCCACAAGCCCAACGATTTCACTCGGCGCGATGTCGAGATCGACATTCTTGAGAGCATGTACGCCCGAATACCATTTGGACAGGCCGCGACAGGAAATGATGGAGGTCGTCATTTCGCTTCCTCGATCTTGATGCGTTGACCTTCGCGCCGCATCCAGGTGTTGACGATGACCGCAAGGATTGTCAGTCCGCCGACCGCGAATTTGAACCAGTTGGCATCAACCCTGGTGAGCACCATGCCGTTGTCGATGACACGAATGAGAATGGCGCCGACAATGCCTCCGAGCACCGTGCCGATGCCGCCGGTCAGCGCCGTACCGCCGATGACGGCGGCAGCGACGGCCTGAAGCTCCATGCCGTCGCCGGCAGATGGCAGAGGCGAGCCAAGACGCAATGTCTGGATCAGACCGGCAAACCCGGCCAGAACCGAGCACAGCATAAAGCTGAAAAGCTTGACGTTCCGCGTGGGCACGCCCAGCGAGCGCGCCGCCTCGGCGAACCCACCCGTCGCGCGGATCCAGTTGCCCAGATTTGTGTAGGACAACATGGCGGCGCCGACAAAGGCGATCAGCAGGAACCAGAGGAAGGACATCCGGAACAGGCCGTAAGGACCGACAAAAGCGGTGAAGAGCCAGTACGGCACGTCCGCAGACAATGGCGGTGGAAACCCGCCCGAGATCACAATGGTGAGTGAGCGCGCGACATACATCATGCCGAGCGTTGTGATGAAGCTCGGAATCTCGAATCTGAGCGTTAGCGTGCCGTTGATCAGCCCGATGGCGGCGGCAATGAGCAATCCGCCCAGCATGGCGAGCGGAAAAGGCATGCCCATACCCAACAAAAGCGCGATGGACATCGGGGTGAGCGCAAAAACAGATCCCACGGACAGGTCGAATTCGCCACCGATCATGAGGATGGTCACGCCGATCGCAATAAGGGCCGTTTCGGGAAGAATGCCGAGAACGCCGCGCATGTTCTCGGGCGACAGGAAAATACCTCCGGATCGCGTCTGAAAGACAATTGTCAGCACGACCAGAAGGAGAATTCCCGCAAACTCTGGTTTTTGCAGGTACTTTTTCAGGAAACTTTTCATACTCGCCGGTCCTTGTTTCAGACCTCATGGGGAGCGGCCGGCCGCACTGAGCGACCGGCCGGAAACGTGTTAGCGGATGCCCTTCAAAGAGAGCTCCATGATCGCATCCGCATCTTTCTGCGTTACGATGCCCTTGCCGGTATTGATGTCGGCAGTCGACAATCCGAACGCGCTGTTGAGGTAGACTTCCATCACCGGCATGAAGCCCTGCATGTAGGGCTGCTGGTCTACGACAGCCGTCACATAGCCGGCCTGCACCTGGGTCAGAACATCGGGAACCACGTCGAAGCCACCGAGCAGGTATTTGCCCGGTTCGACACCACGATCCTTGAGAACACGGCCAAGGCCGGCGACCCAGTATCCGGTGTCATAATAGGCAACGGTGTCCGGATTGGCATTGAGATAGGCGCCGACGCGGTCTGCGACCGTTGCGATGTCCGTGCCTGAATCCATCTTTTCATAAGACACGTCGCGATCGGGATGCGCGGCCTTGAACTCGTCAAGGAACTGCATCACACCGGCAGCCCGTTGCTCGGACCAACTCTGGCCCGGCGCGGAGACGCCAACCAGCGCCTTGATCGGTCCTTCTTCGGGGAAATCCTTGCCCAGAGCTTCGCCGAGAGCATGTCCGGCTGCGACAAAACCCTGACCGATAAAGGCGTGCGGGGCCACTTCCTGGCTTTCAGCGGCGTCGACATTGACGGCGATGACGAGAATACCCTTGGCCTGGGCATCTGCCAGGACCTGATTGTAGGCATTGCCGTCGACGACGGTGGTCAGGAGTGCGGTCGGGTTGGTCGCCACGGCGGCCTGCATGTTGGCAACCTGCTGGTCGATCGAGCCCTCGTTCTGTACGAAAACCATCTGGCATTGCGCATCGATCTTGCCGCAGGCGTCTTCATAGCCCTTCTTCACCGCCTGCCAGAACGTATTCGCGGCCGACGAGTGATGGGTGAAAACAATCGAGATGCCAGAATCGGCATAGGCCGATCCGCACCCAACCATGATGGCAGCGGTTGCCGCCGCTACGAGAAGTTTCTTCAATTTTTCCTCCCTAGTATTGTGATTGTTCGTTATGCGCAGTCAGGAGCGGTTCATTTCGCTCGCTGTCGAACTCACCCGTGCAACCCGCAGGGGTGAGGTGATCCTTTCCACATGGGTTTTGTCGTCCTGCGTTGGCGCCCAGCCTGTTTCTTGTTGGTCTTGTTCAGCGTGCAACGAGCTTGGGCTCGCCATCCTCACCCCGCACGACGCGGCAGTTGAAGCCATGGGACTCAAGCGATGAGTAGTCATGCCCGGCATCGAGCGGCCAGCAGGCACCAACCGCCAGTACATCTTCTCCGACATTGACCAGTCGGTGCGCAATGTGGCCAAAAATATGGTGCAGAGAGCCTGGAAAGACGGCCTCCGCCCAGCACTCGCCAGCATCGTTCTGAAGCAGAAGCGCTCCCTTGCCCCGAATACCCCAATAGATTTCGGGTCGCTCGCGAATGGCGTGCAGGTGCCCCTTGGTCATGAAGTACTCGCCGCCGACATTGCCCGGCTCAATGAAGCTTGTGCCGAGTTGCAGCGCATTCGGTGTGCCTTCGGGTGCCGGCTGCCAGACGTCAGTTCTGTAGACGACACTATCGAGGTCCAGTCCGGACAGCGCTGCCTGGTTGGCAAAAAGCGCGCTGACGTCTCCCAGCCGACGCTGCGATGCCACACGTTCGCCAGCGGCATCCGGGTTGCTCGTTCTGATGTTACCGTTTGTAACATCTACCGTACAGAAGGGCACTTGGAACATATCGTCTTCCGTTTGTTCCTTTGACTTATTTCGCTGATAACGATAGACCTTCTGCAGAATTCCTTCTACCCGCCTTGTGTTACAGGTCGCTCGATTGTAACATCATGTTGATACAAAGAAGAAAATATGAAACAAAGCGAACGCCATAGCAGGATCCTGGAACTGGTGTCGGAGCGTGGATCCATCACCACACAGCAGTTGGCGACAACGCTTGGCGTGACCCGAATGACCATCAATCGCGACTTGCGCCAACTGCATGAGCAGAAGCGTCTGCGACGTGTCCGCGGCGGGGCGATTACGGCCGATTTCAGGAGTTTCGACCCCGGATTGAGCGTCAAGGCCGTGATCAATGCGGGCGCCAAATCGCAGATTGCGCGCGTGGCGGTTGATCGCTTTGTCGGCGAGAGCACCAGCATCATCGTCGAATCGGGCTCGACAGCCGCGGCGCTCCTCGACTTCGTTGTCGACAAGCCGAGCTGTCGCATTTTCATGAACTGTGTCGGTGCTTTGACGAAAGCTCAAACGCTTGGCCTACAGACCGGACAGGTCTTCACCATTCCCGGTGTTCTTAAGGTGAACACCTTAACCTTTGTCGGTCCGGAAGCGGCCGAGTACATCGCTCGCCTCAACATCGACATATGCTTCATAAGCGCCACCGGGCTATCGATGGCGGGGGAGCTTCTCGATCCCGATCCAATGGAAATTGCAGTCAAACGCGCCATGGTCGAAGCCGCAAAGAAAACGATCTTGCTTCTCGACAAATCCAAGTTCGGCAAGACCTCGCTGTTTCCGGTCGTGCCGCTCAACTTGATTTCAGCATGCGTAACGGACGAGGCGCCGACCGAACCGTTTACGCGCATTCTCGAACACTTTGACGTTCAGACAATCGTTGCGTGAATGAGCGAGGTCCGCCTGAACCAATATTGGCCGTAAGGAAAAGGGCGCCGTGATAGGCACCCCTTTTCGTGTCCTTCTGCGCCTGTCAGGCGGAAGCATTGTCAGATCGAGGATGGAGCTCACCTGAGCATTCTGGCGGACGATCGTGGCAATCCTGTCGCTGGTTGCGGCCGGTTTGGCACAATCGCTAAATCCGGCATCGACAATGTTGGCAACCACCGCCGTCGCGGTCATGCGCTATCAACCAGAAGATGCTCGCCAGTGGCGTTCCCTTGATGGCATTACGAGCATGCCGTTCCCCGCCAAGGAGTTCAAGACTTTGAAAATGTTCACCGTTTTCGAGTGGGCCAACAGTTGCCGTATCGACCAACCAAAACGGCTCCTCGATACGGCAATCCATCAAATGCCCGGACTGAACAGCTAGGCCTCAATTCCTCACGAGGGTCACTGGTTCGAATCCTTTGAGGATCACCACTTGCCCGAGCGTGTATCCACTGCCTCTCCTCATTCCGATCAGTCTTTTGGCAGGGCGTAGACGACGAGCTGGTCGCTGACCTGGTTCTTGATGATGGTGTTGCCGCCGGCGACGAAGGCGACATATTCGCGCCCCTTGTATTCATAGACGGCGGGATTGGAGACCGAGGGGGCCTCGACGAGGTCGGACCAGAGCTCCTTGCCGGTGTCGAGCGAATAGGCGCGAACCTTGGAGTCCATCGACGCGCCGATGAAGATCAGGCCGCCGGCCGTGACGGCGGGACCGCCGATGGTCACCGACCCCATGCTCTCGGGCATGTAGAAGCCATACTTCTGCGAAGCGCCGACCGGTCGGCGCCACTTGACGTCACCCGTCTTCATGTCGAGCGCAACCAGTTCGCCGTAGGGCGGCGCCCAGCACGGCATGCCAAGCCAGTTGACGGCATTGTCGAGCGACATGCCATAGGGGGCGCCCTTTTGCGGGTGGTAGCCCTTTTCGCCCTGCCCGGTCTTGCCGTTCGTCAGCCGGTCGTACTCGTCGCGCGGATAGAGCTTGATGTACTGGACGACGTGGGAAACGTTGACCACTGCCGTTTCGCTCCTGGGATCAAAGGCAACGCCGCCCCATTGCACGCCACCGGCGGAGTCCGGGTAGGTCAGGACGCCCTGGCCGTTGTGGGTCGGCGGCGAGTACATGCCGTCATACTGGAGCTTGTCCCACAACGCCGAACACTCACCAAAGCCTACGGCATCAGCGGCCCACCAGATGTCGGGCTTCTTCGCCTGGTCGAGCAGCGGCGCCGGCTTGGTCGGGAAGGGCTGTGTCTTGGCATAGACCTCGCCGTCGATGGTCCCGTCGCCCTGGGGCACCGGACGCTCCTCGATCGGCCAGACATCCTTGCCGGTGCGCCGGTCGACCACGAACAGGAAACCCATCTTGGTGGCCTGCATCAGCGCCGGGATACGCTTGCCGTCAACGTCGATGTCCATCAGCGTCGGCGCCGAGTTGATATCGTAGTCCCAGATGTCGTGATGCACCCACTGGCGCGACCAGACGACCTTGCCGGTCTCGATGTCGAGCGCGGTCGTCGAGGTGGCGTATGGGATCGCTTGCGTGCGGTTGCCGCCCCAGTAGTTGGGCGAAGGACTGGCGACGGGCAGATAGACGAGCCCGAGGCCTTCGTCCACCGACATGCCAGTCCAGACATTGGCGGTTCCGGTCTGTTCGGCGATGGCGGGCGGAATGGTGTTGAACGACCACTGCAACTTGCCGGTCTCTGCATCGACCGAGAAGACGTTGCCCGGAGGCGCCTTTTCCGTCTCCCAGTCCTTGCCGGCCCAGCCCATGATGACGTGGTTGCCGACAACTGTCGGCGGCTGAAGCAGCGACAGCGGGAAGACGTCGTTGACCGTGTTCCACTGGTTGACGTCGAGCACGCCGTTGTCGGCGAAGTTCTCGCACGGTTTGCCGGTGTCAGCGTCCATGGCAAACAGGCGCGCATCCATCGTGCCGAGATAGATGATCTTCTGGCATGCCTTCCCCGCGACGGGATTGTCCGCCTGCCAATAGGCGACACCGCGATTCTTCAAGGCAGGCTGGGAAAGCGCCTTGAGGGTGGATTTGGAATCAAAGGTCCATTTGACCTTGCCGGTGCCCGGATCGAGAGCGACGACGCGGTAGAACGGCGTGCCGATATAGAGCGTGTCATTGGCAAAAACAGGGGTTGCCGACCAGACGGTCGAGGGCTTGTCGCCCGAGCCGTCCGAAACATCGCCTGTGTGATATTCCCAAACCTTTTCGAGCTTGCCGACATTGTCGGCGGTGATCTCGGTCAGCGGCGAATACTTCTGCGCATTGAGCTGGCCGTGGAAGGTGTTCCACACCGGCGTTTCGGGCACGAGCGGCACGTCGGGATTGGCGATCAGACGCAGCCGCGCCGCATCTGAATCGGCGTCGGCGTTGCCGCCGCTAGCCGCCTCTGGCGTCTCGGCGTTTGTCGGGGCGGCATCGGCGGGGGGCGCCATTGTCTTGGCAGGCGGCGACAGCTTGGTCTCGCCGGGTGTCTGCATGGTGTCGACGGAGGGCACCATGGTGGCGTTGGTGTCTTGGTCCTGAGCCCAGGCGGTTGCAGGCAAGGCGAGGAGAACGGCGGCGAATGCGACGGAGGGCGCCGTGCTGCGCAGAAGGGTTCGGACTGACATCAGACAGCTCCTTTCGCTGGGCGCGAGGCATGAAGAACGATTTCGACGATGATGCCGATGGCGACAACAACCATTGCCGTCATCAGCCAGCCGGCATGCAGGAACAATGCCGCGGCAAGCGTACCGATGACGCCGAGGATGCCGAGGACGATGAATGTCCAGTAGACCGCGCCATGGCGGAAAAAATTGAGGATGGCTCCGTCGAGCACGAGCAGCAGGCTCGACACGAGAACGAGCATCGCTCCGGCAGTCCCAGTGATCCCCGTCATGGGAGCAAAAAAGTTCCATGCGGCAATGACCGCGCCAACCAATGCGGCGGCTGCGATGAGACTGGCACCGGGAGCAACAGGCAGGTTATGTCTGGAAAGCATTCGGATATCCTTACGTCTTTTGGCCCATGCGCGAACACGCATCGGAAGGTGCAAGCCTGCATGGGCCACGCAAGGTAGAATGCGCGAAAGGCAAAATCGTTCCGGACAGGATGTTCGCGATCGATTTTGACGATCTTGCATGCCGGTTTGGATTCGCCGGGATCTGGATCAGCACGAAGGAAAGGCTGCCGGCGCAAGACACAAGCATGGCACGCGCCTAGAGACAGGCACGCGCCAGACCTGTGGTCAGTTCTTATCGAAATAGGCGGCAACCGCCTCGATTGCAGCAATGTCGCCGGGATAGCTCAGCGCCAATCGGGCACGGTCCAGTGACTCCGCCGACAGGCCGCGTGCGGGCTTTCCGAACAGGTCCGCATCGAGATCGGCGAGCTTGATCAGGACCTCCTGCAATTGCTTCTGGACTTCCACTATTCCGGCTCCGTCGCGCGCGATGGGACGAAACAGTTCGCTGAAGACATCTTCCATCGAGAAGTCTGGAACCAGCAGACGTGGGAAGGCGATCTCGTCTTCCTGATCGCTTCCCTTGCCGTCATCCTCTGGCGGGATGAATTTCGAGATCACCCGCACACCACGTCCGAGGATGTCGATGGCCGTTCCCGGGTCATTGACGGCTGGCGACAGCGCTCGCGAGGCGATTTCTGCCATGACATTCAAGCCGTAAAGCGGATCCTGCCGGAAATCGCGGCTGTCGCCGATGGTGAAAGCCGTGACTGGCGCCTCCGGCATGTCTTTCTCGCTGGCGCCAACCACATGGATCAATGTGCTTGCCGGGGTGACGAAACTGCCGGGCATGGCGACGAGATATAATGTCAGGTCATGCTGGTCTGCCCACCCGCTCAGTTTGATCGTATCCAGATGCTGCAGATAGCCGGTTGTCGGCGCAAAGACCGCCCGCGCGTTTTCGGGCGGGGTATCGGAGCATTTCCTGCCGCCGAGGAAAGGCATTTCCATTCTATGGACTATGGCCTTTTCAGTGGCGTGTTCGACGCGAGAGGCAATGTCGCTCATCCGTCCGAAATTGGACAGGTGCGCGATCCAGCGGACAAAGGTGAAAACGAGCAGCGCGACAACCGCCAGGCTGGCGGCGAACAAAAGCAGACGACCGCCGTTGGTGTAGATGTTGGTCTGCAGCGCAATGATGCCGACCAGAGAAAACAGGAACGTGCCCAGAAATGTCGCCAACACGTTCTGGGCGGTGTTGTCCCTGAGCAGTAGCTTGGTGCTGCGCGGGGTTGCAATCTGGGCTGCGCCCGACGTCGCGGACACCATGATCTGGATGGAAAATGTGGTGACCGCCAGCAGGGATGTCGCCAGAATGCTCAGTATCGCATCGACCGCGCCCGAGCCGAGGGAACTGGCGATTTTGTCCGGAACATAGGCCTGCAACGCGAAGGCCATAAGCACGACGATAAAGCTCATGGCCACGTAAATCGCCGCCCTGACCCACAATCGGCCGCCTATCTCGACGAGCAGCCATTCCCACTTGGCAATCATGCGCGCTCCATGTCGTGTTGTTCATCAGCAGCATTGACCAACTTGCCGATAGGCAGGTGCAGTATGGCCGGCAGGATAAGGTTCAGGCAAAGGGAAACGCTCGGGCAGCCGATTTGGTTGCCTTCGTCAGTGACAAAGCTGCCGCCAGGCCGGGGACCTGCGTCCGATCTGCTGCGTTCCTTGCAGGCGAACCGCAACAACCTCATCGGCAAGACAAGCTCGGGCACAGCCGGGCGGGAGGTCGAGCGGGGCGCCAACGCGAAGCCGGATCGTCATTGAACCCAGTCTGCGGCTTGTAGCCGGTGCAGGCGGCTCGTCGATTACGCGTCGGCCTCGTCCTCTTTCAGGTCCGCCGGAAACTCCAGGCGGTAAACCACTTCGTTGGCTGTCAGCGTGTAGCTCGCCGTTCCCGAAACCGATGCCGGAAGTATGCGCTCCAGAATCGACCGCCCGAAGTGCGGCGCGTCATCGCCCTCGACTGACTCGTCCCTGGACGCTTCGGCCTGCCGTTGCTCCGTCCACAGGAAGGTCACCATCTGCTCGCCGTTTTGGCGCGATGTCGTGCAGGACACGACGACGCCCGATCCGGACGTCGCGAGGCTGCCGTGCGTCAGGGCATTGATGATGAGTTCATGCAACGCCAACCCGATGTGCAACGCTGCATTGGGCGAAAACAGATGCCCACCGCCGTGAAGCTCAACGTTGCCGGCGGCCTCGGGCAGATAGCGCCGAACCTGCTCGTTGACGAGATCGGCGAGCGTGGCGCCTCGCCACAGGGAATCGGTGACCAGATCCTGTGACAAGGAGAGCGAGTAAAGCCGCCCCCTGAATTTCTGGACGAACGCCTCTATGGTTTGTGAATGCCGGGCCGTCTGCGCGGCGATCGACTGGATGATTGCCAGAAGATTTTTCGACCTGTGGCTGACCTCGCGCAGCAGGGCGCGCAGAGCCTTCTCGCGCCGACGCTCCTCGGTCAACTCGATGATGGTCGTCATCAGGTCGACTTCGTCGTCAGGCGACAAGAGCGGCTCGACGATGAACTGGTAGAACCTGTCCGGCTCCTGGCAGACCTCGATCTGGCCGGGCTCTCCGCTGCTACGGACTTCCGCTTTCAGCTCACCGAGTTGCGCGGCCAGTTCCGGTCCGAACAGCAACAGATCGGTCGGCAGCGCATCCGCGGGCAGCTGCCAGGCTTCCAGCAGATTTGCAACGAACAGATAGTTGGAACGGTCGTCTTCGAGTATCGCGCAGACACCCGAGCGCAGCAGGGCGCGGATGAGGTAACGTTTGAAGCGTTCTTCGTCCCGACCGGGACGTTCCCATGTCAGCTTCTGCTCTAGTGAAACCTTTTCCATCAAGTCCCCGGTCGGAAGGCAAGGCGGACCCCGGAATTGACCGGCGCCCGCCCGTTATCCTTGCTTGTGTGTTCGCCTAGCGACCACGGCGCAACAACCCCATGACCAGCGATATCACGAGGAAGATAAGGAAGAGATAGAACAGAATCTGCGCAATGCCGGCGAAGGCGCCGGCGAGTCCCCCAAAACCGAGAACCCCTGCGACTACGGCGATCAGCAGAAAGACCAGGGCATAGTAGAGCATTGTAGTTCTCCTTTGTTGCCATCTCGCCTCAACGGGTTTTCGATCGATTGGTTCCACATCTGCACAAATTTACCGCTATCATGCAACTGCTTGCATCGGGTCGTTGAAAAACAGCGCCTGACTGATGAGCGCCTTGACCATGTCGGGATTGAAGGGCTTGGTGACCAGGAAAGCCGGCTCTGGCCGCTCTCCTGTCAGGAAACGTTCCGGGAAAGCGGTGATGAAAATGACCGGAATGGCTGCACTCTTCAGAATGTCATTGACCGCATCGATGCCCGAGCTGCCATCCGCAAGCTGAATGTCGGCCAGCACCATCTTTGGCTTTGACCTCTCGTAAAGGGCCAAAGCCTCGCTTCTGGTGCGTGCAATACCGGTCACGGTGTGGCCAAGGTCGAGAACCATCTGCTCGATGTCCATGGCGATCAGCGGTTCGTCTTCGATGATCATGATCTCGGTTGCAACCTGACGCGACACCTCGCGCGAGGCTTCATCGAGCAGCGCATTGACCGTGGCATCATCGACACCGAGGATCTCGGCGATCTCTTCGTTCGAAAAGGCTTCCACCGCCAACAGCAGAAAGGCCTGGCGGGCCTGTGGGGCCATGGATGACAGATTGGCCAAAGCGCGCTGTTCCCATGCAAACGGCGAGTCCAGCGGCGGAATGTCGATCTGGGTGGAACCAAAGAAGGCCGCGAGCATTTTATACACTGAAACCCGGTCGCTGGACGCTTCGGGGAATGCCGAGACATCGGAAATCAATGCCTCGAGAACAGCTGCCACATAGGCGTCCCCGGACGCCTGCGATCCGCTGACGGCGCGGGCGTACCGACGCAAATAGGGAAGATGCGGGGCGATACGTGTCGAGAGCGACATTTATGCAATCTCCTGGATGGTGATGGCAGAACTCATCTCTGTTCAAACGTCCAGGCCGCGAAAGGGTTCCGTCCGCGTGGAACTTTTTTTCGTTTACCCAATTCGTGTATAATCTAGCCAGGATGATCGAACCGTGTTGACCACTGACATGACAAAGACAGGAAAAGACGCACGGATCAGTGGGTTGATTGGGGAAAGACCTGACGCCCAGATCGCTGCAAAGCTGCGTCAATATTACGATAGCGTCCGGGAACAGAGCATTCCGGACCAGTTCAACGACCTGCTGCAAAAGCTGGACACGGCCGAAAGCAAGGCCCGCGAGACCGATGGCAGCAAAGCGGCCGCAAACAGGGGCAAATGACGCCTGCGCCGGTCCATCCGAGCGGATGAGACGGCTGCGAAAATGCTTCAGATCCCGGCCGGACCGGTCAAAAGATGCCGGGCACGCCGAATTCGTATGACCTCAAGACATTGTTTCCCAGCGAGCGCCGGTCGAATTCGATCGGACAGCGCTTAAGGCCGGTTTGCCTATGCAGGCCGACCTGAGCGCGCATGCGCCACTTCCGGTCAACGCAATCCCGCAATGAGAGCGCTTATCTGCCTGTCGTCATAGGGCTTGGAGATGAACTGGACGCCGTCATAACCGGCGATGCCGGAGACGAGTTCGGCGTCCGAGGTCGTGAAGGCGATCCGCGCACCGGCGGCGCGCGCATGTTCGATATCGGAATCGACATGCGAGCGATCGGGACCGGTGTCGACGAGAAGTGCATCGAACCTGTGCCCGCCCAGAATTTCCTCGAACTGCTGACGCGTGCAGATCGTCACGCCCTCCGCACCCGCGTCCAGGAGAAGGCGTTCGGCGTCGAGAGCAATCAGGAATTCGTCCTCGACAACAAGGACGCGCAGGCCGGAAAGCGGCATTTCGACAGGGCTCACATAAATCAAATTCAGCCGCACATGAGGCCAAAACACTTGTTCTGTCACTAAAAAAAGACATAGATCATCGCAGTCTCCGGCATGATCGGAGCTCGTCGTCTCGAGTGTGTTCCGTCCGGTGAATTGCGATGATCAGCGACCAACTCAGCGTGAAGTACCAGACGCCGTGTCGACAGTGCCCGCTTGCCGGCCTATCCGATTTCCGCGCGCTGTCCGAGGACGAGCAGACGTTCATGTCGGCGTTCAAGACCGGCGAACTCAATGTCGATGCGCACACGATCCTGGTGGAGGAAGGCACGCATAGCGCGCATCTTTTCACCATCCTGTCTGGATGGGCCTTCCGCTTCAAGACTCTCGAGGACGGGCGGCGCCAGATCCTCAATTATGTCCTGCCGGGTGATCTGATCGGGTTGCAGAGCGCGCTCATGCGCGAGATGCAGCACTCGGTCGAGACGTTAACGCCTGCAACGTTCTGCGTGTTCCAACGCGACAGGCTGCATGAGCTCTATGCCGAACACCCGTCATTGGCATTCGATGTCACCTGGCTGGCAGCGCGCGAGGAAATGCTGCTCGACGAGCATCTGCTCAGCATCGGCCGCCGTACCGCGCTGGAAAGGACGGCATACCTGCTCGCCTATCTCGGCTCGCGCGCCATTTCCGTCGGCCTGGCGGTTGCGGACGACGTTACCCTGCCGCTCACTCAACAGCACATCGCCGATACGCTGGGGCTTTCGCTGGTGCACACCAACAAGACGCTTCGCAAGCTTGCCAACCGCGGCCTTGTTCGCTGGCACGACCGCGTCTGCCATGTGTGCGATGTCGATGAACTGGCGCAAATCGCCGGCTGGGACGTGTCCCTTTATACGAGCCGTCCATTCATCTGATCTTCGGGCTAGCGTTGGGGGCCTTTACAGCCAGATACGCCCGGGCCTGTTCGACCCGGACGTTGCGTAACGTTCATTCGATACAAAAACGATGCCGGGGCAAGCCCCGGCATCGCAAACAGTGGTTGGTGGACTAGCGAACCAGGACCTGGTCCGGGGTCTTGGCATAGGCGTCCTCAGAATAGGTCGGACCGTTTTCGAGCTGGTCCTTGGTGAAGCTGGTGTGGACGTTCAGATCGCCGTTCGCATCCTTGGTGACCTGCAGCGCGTCCGCGGCCAGAGCCACCGGCTTCTCACCGATGCCGAGGAAGCCGCCAACATCGACGACGTAAGCCTTGATGGTCTTGCCGTCCTTGTCCATAAGCGCGTCGGAGACCTCACCAATATCGTCGCCATTTCCATCGTAGACATGGGCGCCGAGGACGTCCTGCGCGCTGAGAGTAGTGTAATCGACCACCTTCTGGTCCTTGGCGGGCTGATCGGCTGTCATCGACTGGTCGACAGTTGCGCCACTCGACATCGCCATGGACTGGTCCGGACCGATCTTGGAGCGATCGAACGCCGGCGCTGCGGAGAGTTCATCGGCGGTGGTGTTGATCACCAGCCGGCGCTCACCGTTCATGTCGGCCCAGCTGACGCGCGAGAAGTCGACGGCGACTTCCTTTTCACCCATGCCGAGGAAGCCGCCGACGCCCACCACAACGGCCTTGACGGTGCCATCGGCCGTCATCACGACGTCGTTGACGTCACCGATCTGGTCGGCATTGTCCGAGGTGCCGTTGTAGATCGGCTTTCCGAGCAGGTTCGAGGCGAGAATGTCGCTGCTCTCGGCCTGGAAATAGCCGTTGTCGCTTGTCGAAATCGTCACGTTGATGTCGCGATTGAAGATGGCGGTGCCATCGGCCGACGGGTCAGCAGTGGTCTGGGCAAAAGCGCCGGTGGTGAGAGCGCTGACGAGCGCGGTGGTAGCGAGTAGCTTGCGGATCATGTTATGTGTCCCTTGTGTCTCTTTGAGATAACAGCCGCGCTGGACGTGAAGTTGGTAGCTGAGCGTCCGGCGCGGTATTCTTGCATTTCAAAAACGGTCCAGAAGGCTGTTGGTTCCGTTCCATTCCTGAAATCACAAAAGAAAAAGCCTATTTATTTTAGTAGGCTAGGTGAGTTTTGCCTCCTGCTGGGGGCGGAAGATCGGTATCCTGATCTAGAAGACCCGCATCAGAGCGAGGATGACCACGATCAGGAACAGGACGCCGAGGATGCCCGACGGTCCGTAACCCCAGCCCCTCGAATAGGGCCATGCGGGAACCGCCCCGAGGAGCAGCAGGATGAGCAAAATGATCAGAATGGTTGAAATGGTCATGGCGGGTTCCTTTGAGTTGACTAGGGGATCGAAACGAGGAAAGCAGCGGCGGCTGCGAGAATGGCCGAGGACGCCAGAAGTGCATGGACCAGCATCAGCCGCGTCTGCCGAAGTTGCTGGTCCGCGACGCGGGCGTGAGAATTAGCGGTTCGCATGTCGGGATTGATCGAGTTCGTCATCGTTTAGGCCCTCATGTTGTGCTCTTGGTATGAAAACGCCTGACAATGCTGATTGGTTCCCGACGGTTAACGGCTGAGGCCTTCATCGATAGGTTTCACCGGCGTTGATCCGCCATGCGGACGGGCACGCGTCTGCAGCCCGGCCGTAGCTGGCGCAGCGTTGGTCTCGCGCCCAGCCTGAAAGGGGCCGGCGACCTGAATTGCGGAGGGGTTAGCTCTGGCGCTTTGGACGCGAGCCGCCTTGCACTTCGGGAAAGGCCTCGACCTCAACAAAGATATTGGTGATGTCCGGATGGGCGTCACGGACACGGCCCTTGATCCTGTCGATCGCGGCAAACAGGGCGTTCGAGGAGATATCCGGCTTGAACTGGATATCCATGTTGAGCAGCACGCGGTGGGCGCCGAGTTGCATTGTCAGCAACCGCGGCACGCCCCTGACCGCGTCGTCGGCCGAGGCGATTTCGCGTACCGAGCGCACGATGTCGGGGTCGGCGGCTTCGCCCATGACAAGGCCCCGCGACTCGTAGACCAGCAAGGCAGCGACCGTGACAAGTGTCAAGCCGATCAGGCAGGAGGCGACCCCATCAAGGATCGGGGCATCAAGCGCGGTCGAGAGTGCAACGCCGGCAAACGCGATCAGGATACCGATGAGCGCAGCGGAGTCCTCGGCGACGACCACGAAGATGGACGGGTCCTTGCTGCGCTGAAAGGTCTTAAACGGGTTCTCGCCGGGTTTGCGTTCCCGCAGCATCTCCCTGAGGGCGATGGCGAGGGAAATACCTTCGGCGATCAGCGCAATACCGAGGACAACGTAATTCCACAGCGGCTCGGTGATCGGCTCCGGCTGGCGGATATGGACAACACCCTCGTATATCGACAGGCCGCCCCCGATGGCAAACAGCAGGACGGCGACGATCAGACCCCAGAAATAGAGCTCCTGGCCATAGCCGAACGGGTGCGTGTCGTCGGGAGACTTGCGGCTGCGGTGGACGCCATAGAGCAACAGCACTTCATTGCCGGTGTCGACCAGCGAGTGGAACGCCTCCGACAGCATCGCTGAGCTGCCGGTGAAAAAGGCGGCCCCGAATTTGGCCACCGCTATGACGAGATTGGATGCGATCGCGCCATAAACGGCGATGGGCTTTCCGCCCGCTTGAGAAGCCATGTGCTGTTCATCCTGCTGTATCGGAATAAGGACTGTCAGTCCTGACCGGCCTTGATGTCGACCTGTTCGAAACGGACCTCAACCGGCCCGGCATAGCGCTTGCCGTTCATTTTGTCGTGGCGCGGGAAAGGCGCCGGCGCGATGGAGACGTCAACGTCGTACTTGCCGCTGCCGGGGATCTCGACATTGGCGCCGTAGTGATAAAGACCGGGATGCCAGACAAACGGCACCTCGAACGGGCCGATCACTTCGCCATCCTCGGCGGTCAGCTGAGCCATAACGGTAAGACCCGGGATGAAGCGCTTGTCGTCGGCATCGCACACCGTCACCTCGAGGTGACAGTTCTTGTCTCCGGGTTCGATCCACTCGAGATCGCCCGCGACAATCGGATGGTACATGCCCTCTGCTTTTTCCTGGGCGATGCCCACCAGATAGCCGTTTACCAATGTCTTGGCGCCGGTATGGGCGACCTCGTTGATCATGTAGTCGAGCGAACGCTGATAGGCGTCGCCTTCGCTCTGGGCCAGCTCCAGCTGCTTCTTGTCTGCTTCTTCGCTGTGGACCAGTTTGATGGAATTCATGACACTCATCTCCGTTCCGATTGGAGCGACCGTGCCGAAACGCCCGCTTTGGGATAAGTCGGGACGTGGCGTTAGGTTCCGTCGGCGGAGGCTCCAACGTGCGGCTCTTCCGGCACCGAAGCGACGGCTGCGGCGCGCGGGATCACGACGATTTGCCTTCTTGCGATTGTCAAATCGGTGTCGTGGCCATATTGCTGGCGGAATTGTGAGGTCTTGAGGCGTGCCTGCCGTAAGGCCCAATTCTGTTCTGCCCGGGAGACCGCAATGCGCCGCCTATTCCTTCTCGCCCTGACAGTTGTCGGCATGATCGTCATTGCCGGTCCGGCCACCGCCGCAGACGATTGCGGCTATTCCATCAAGGGGCGCTGGGGACTGCTCTACGGCTCGTCTTTCGTTCTTGCAGGCGATGCCAGCGCCACGGCCTGCAAAGGCATCACGCTGACCCTCAAGGGCGAAAAGGGCATCGTCGGCGCCCGTCCCGAGGACATCATGACCGCACAGGGCGCGGCCTCGTTCGCCACCTCGCTCAATTACGTCGCCCGCTCGTTCATTCCCGAAGATCCCTATATCGCCACCAAGGCCGGGCAGATGCCCTGGCAGGTGTTCCCGACCCCGGACAAGGTGACCGCCTCGGAAACCCAGCTTGGGCTCCGGACCTCCGACGGACTGGCCGACACGATTTTCTTCCGGGTCGCTCATGGCGAATTGTGCTTCCTGCAGATCAGTGAAGTGAAGGGCAATTCCTACAACGACCTGCTCGCAAGCGGTGACCTGCTCAATCCCGACCTCTAGCCCTAGTTCAGGGCAATCGGACCCCGGTTCTCCGGTCCAATGAAGCGACCCTTTCGGGATCCGGCCATGCGTTTGAGTTTGATCACAGGCTGACATGGCCTGAAACCGATACCAGCCCGGGTGGCGCCAACCGGTTTCGACCGCCCGCATTTGCCGATATCAGCCGCATACGGTCCACGCCGCGGACCGCACCGAGAGGATCGACATGCCCGCCTTCATCCGCCCGCTCGCTTTCGCTCTCGCCATTGCGCTCGTTCCAGCGCTTGCCGCCTGCGGGCCGACCATCGGCCTTGCTCCGGAACTGACCGCGCGCATGGACGCGCCGGGAGCCAAGCTCGACACCAAGGCAGCGCTCGGCCTCGTCAATCAGTTGCGCCATGCGCGTCAGGCACCGGCCCTCATCATCGATGCCGAGCTCGAGGCCAAGGCGAAACAGGCGGCAAAGGCCTATTCGGCGAACGGCAAGTCACCGGCGCGTCCGGACGGCGCCGATGCCATCCTGACCAGCGCCGGCTATGTCACCTTCGCGGAAACCTTCTCGGGCTGGCGCGGCTCCAGCAATGACACCGCAGCCCTGTCCGATCCGTCGATGACGCGCGCCGGCTTGGCAGTGGTGTGGTCCGGCGGTTCAGAATTCGGCAGCTATTGGGTGCTGCTGATGGGCAAGTGAGCATGCCCGTCGTCATAGACGCGCGCGGGCTCAAATGCCCCCTGCCCGTCCTCAAGGCGGAAAAGGCGCTCGACGCCATGGACGTGCCCAGCCTCGAAGTCCTCGCCGATGATCCCGTGGCACGTATCGACATCCCGCTTCTGGCGCAAAAACGCGGGCTCGATTGCGCGATCGAAAACCGTGGTGACGGCTTCCGGTTCGTGCTCGCAGCGAAGTCTACGGATTAGTCCCCAGCCACCTTGTCCATGGCTTTGGCCAGCGCGAAATCCTTGTAGGTGACGCCACCGGCGGAATGGGTCGACAAACAGACCGAGACCTTGTTGTAGCTATTGGACCAGTCCGGATGGTGGTCGAGCTTTTCGGCCATCAGCGCCACCCGCGCCATGAAACCGAACGCTTCCGAGAAATCTGAAAATGCGAAGGTGCGGCACAGTGCCAGGCGCGTGCCGTCATAGCTCCAGTCGGCATCGAGTTCGCCACCGGCGATCCGTTGCTCGAGATCAGTTAGTGTCAAGGTGTTCGGCATGGGGCTTGTCCGGCAGGGGCTTGTCTTCGTCCTCGATCAGGATGCGGCGGGCTGCTCCTTCGAGGTCTTCATATTGCCCCGCCCGAAGTGACCACAAAAAGGCGCCAAGTCCGAGCGCACCGAGAAACAGGGCGATCGGGATGAGAAACAGCAGCGCACTCATTCGGCGGCCACAGGGCTGAGTTTGGGCGCCGCCGCTGCCGGACGCCCAACCGGATTGCTGCCCCAGTTGAGCGTCAGGGCGTTGACGGTGACAAGGATCGAAGAGGACGACATGGCGAGCGCCGCGATCAGCGGGGTGACATGGCCCATGACCGCCAGCGGAATGGCGACGGTGTTATAGGCGATGGCGAGGCCGAAATTGACCTTGACCTTGAAGGCAGCGCGGCGGGCCAGATCGATGGCAAAGGGCACCGCATCGAGACCGGAGCGCGTCAGGACGAAATCGGCGGCGTTGCGGCCGATGTCGGCAGCCGAGGACGGCGCCATCGACACGGAAGCAGCCCTGAGCGCCGGCGCATCGTTGATGCCGTCGCCAACCATCAGCACGTGGTCACCAGCACCCGAAATGGCGGCGAGCTTGTCGGCGGGGGTCAGGCCGGCATGCCAGTCGGCAATGCCAACCCTATCAGCAAGGGCGGCAACAGGACCGGGGCGGTCGCCCGAGACCAAGCCGAGCTTGAGGCCAAGCGCCTTGACGGCTGCGATAGTGTCCGCGGCGTCGGCGCGGGCCGGATCAGCGAAGGCAAAACCGCCAAGCGGTTCGCCATCGCGGCTGAGCCAGATGACCGAATGATCCTCGGGCGCTTCGCCCGAGGCCACCGCGAAGCCGGCGCGACCGAGCCGGTAGACATGGCCTTCGCGCCTGCCTTCGATGCCCTCGCCCGGGACCTCATGGACCTCGCCTTCGAAGCGGTCGGCATCGACGGCGGCGGCAAGGGCGCGCGACAGGGGGTGGTGGCTGAGCGTGGCAAGCGAGGCGGCGATTTGAGCCACCTCCGGCGCGCCGGCGATCTGCCCGGTATAATCGGGCCGGCCTTCGGTCAAGGTGCCTGTCTTGTCGAATAAAGCCGTGTCGATCTCGGCAAGCTTTTCGAGCGCCACACCATCACGCATCATCACGCCATTGGCGAACAGACGCCCGGAGGCGACGACGTGAACAATCGGCACCGCCAGCGCCAGAGCGCAGGGACAGGTGATGATCAAAACGGCAATGCCGTTGAGCACGGCCATGTGCCAGTCGCCCGTCAACACGCCCCAGCCGATCAGGGTGGCGAAAGCAAGGATGTGGACGGCAGGCGCGTAGATCGCCGCCGCACGGTCGGCGATGCGTTTGTAACCGGCCTTACTGCCTTCGGCGGCCTCCATCAGCGAGATCATGCGGGCCAGGAAGCTCTCGGCCGCCGGCTTTTCGGCGCGAATGACCAGCGGACCGGTGAGATTTGTCGCCCCAGCCAGCAGCTTTTTGCCCGGTCCGGTGCTCTCGGGCACGGATTCGCCGGTTACCAGCGCCAGATCGATATCGGATTGTCCGAGCACGACGACGGAATCGACCGGGACGCGTTCGCCGGCCAGAAGCTCGAGCCGCATGCCGGCACGAATCTCGTTGATGGCGACATGCTCGTGACGGCCGTCGTCATGGATGCGCATGGCGCCGCGAGGCGCCAGCCGGGCGAGATTGCGCACCGCCCCGCGTGCCTTCTCCCGCATCAGGTGATCGAGCGTCCGCCCGATCAAAAGGAAAAACAGCAGCGACACCGAAGCGTCGAAATAGGCTTCCTCGGCGTGGTTGATCGTCTCGATCAGGCTCATGCCGGCGGCAAGCAGCACGGCGAGCGAGATCGGCACGTCCATGTTGAGATGTCCGCCCTTGAGCGAAGCCCAGGCCGAGCGGAAGAAGGGCTGGCCGGCATAGGCGACCGCCGGCAGGGCGATCAGCGCCGAAATCCAGTGGAAGAGGTCGCGCGTCACCGCGTCGGCGCCCGACCAGATCGAGACCGAAAACAACATGATGTTGCCGGCGGCAAAGCCGGACACGGCCAGGGCGCGGGTGAGCCGCGTCAGGGTGCGGTCGCGTTTGGAATCCGCGTCCGGATCGAGCAGGAAGGCGCGATAGCCGGCGCCCTCGATGCCCCGCACGATGTCGGACGGACGTCCGCTGCCCGGCTGGAAGCTGACGCGGGCGCGCTTGGACGAGAAATTGACCCGGGCCGAGGTAACGTTGCCCAGCTTGCCCAGTTCGGTCTCGATGGTCTGGATGCAGGCGGCGCAATGGATGTCGGGGACCGCCAGTTCGAGCTGCAGCGTGCCGTCCTCAAGCTTGGTCGATGCCGCCATCAGGCTTTCATCGTCATGCTCTGGGGTGGCGATGTTGTCGGCGACGGCATCGGCGCCGGGGGCGCAGCAGCTCATGGCGCCAGCAGGCGGGCGCGGTGCTCGTAGTCCGCCTCTCCGGGCACATGGGCGACAATGGCGGCGTTCCACACGCCCTGGTCGAGATCGACGGCAAGGCGATGCGATCCGTCCTCTGCCTGGGCCAGTTCGACGATGCGGTCGCCCTCGACACCGATGGGGCGGGAAACCTCGACACTCACACCATCGAGCGCAACGGGAGCGCCATCGCCGTCAACCAGGGTGAAGACGAGCTCGCCATCGTGGTAGTCCATGCCGCCTTTCCACCCGAGGTCGTCGCGGGCGTGGGCGACGGCCAGTTTCTCGTTGTACTCCTGGCTGGCGACATAGGAATTCTCGACCACCAGGCCCGTCCAGGAGCCGATGGCCATTGTCGCCATGACGATGTTGACGCCAATGATGACGGCAAAGAACGCCACGATGACAGCCAGCATGTGCTTGCCGGTGAATTCGCCTTTTTGCGGTGCCGTCGTGTTCATCTCAGCGCTCCGGGCTCTGGAATTTGACCTTGGTCCTGACGGTCTCGGAACCGCCGATATTACGCGCGATGAAATCGAATTCAACATCGGGACCTGCAAGCGCCTTGGGATCGGCCCGGACATAGACGCGGACCGGCAGCACCTTGTCGGGCTCGACATCAAGGGCAATCGAGCCCAGTTGCGCCGTGGTGTCGCCGACAAGGCTCATCCGTCCCGTCGGCAGGCCTTCGATGCCGAGACTGATGGTACGCGGCTCGGCGGCCATATTGAGAATCTTGACGTCATAGCCATTGCGGATGTCGCCGTCGCCGAGCTGGACATAGAGCGGGTTGCGGTCGTGCAAAACGTTGAGATCGAGCGTGGTGCGCAGGGCGAGCACCGTCAGCATGGCGAGCCCGATGCCGGCCCAGACGGCAAAATAGATGAAGGTCCGGACCCGGAAGATCGATTGCCAGGTCGTGTGACGGATCTTGTCCGAAAGCTTGCCGGTGCCGGTATCGCGCACCAGCGAGGGAACGATATGGCTTGTCTCGAGATCACGCCCGGTCGCCAGAGCCATGTTCTGGTTGTAGTCGTTGAGGGTCGTGTAAGAAATCAGACCCCTCTCCTTGCCGAGCTTGTCCATGACGTTGTCGCAGGCGTCGATGCACAGGGCGCAGGTGATGCATTCGAGCTGCTGGCCGTTGCGAATGTCGATGCCCATCGGGCAGACCGCGACGCAGGCGTTGCAATCGACGCAATCTCCAACCGGCTTGCCCTCGGCCGCCATCTTCTTGGCGTGCTTGGACCGTGGCTCGCCGCGCCAGTCATTATAGGTGACCGTCAGCGAGTGCTCGTCGAGCATTGCCGCCTGGATACGCGGCCAGGGACACATATAGGTGCACACCTGTTCGCGCATCAGTCCGCCGAACGTATAGGTTGTGAAGGTCAGGAGGGCGATCGTGCCATAGGCGATGGCCGGGGCCTGGAAGTGGATGAGCTCATTCAAAAGCTGGTGCGCATCGGCGAAATAGAAGATCCAGGCACCGCCTGTCGCCACACCGATTAGGATCCAGATGCCGTGCTTCAAAACACGCTTGGCCAGCTTGCCAAGGCTCCAGGGCGCCTTGTCGAGCTTCATGCGCTGATTGCGGTCGCCTTCGATGGCGCGCTCGACCACCAGGAACAGATCGACCCAGACGGTCTGCGGACAGGCATAGCCACACCAGGCGCGCCCGACCGTCGAGGTGAGGAGGAACAGCCCGATGCCAGCCATGACCAGCATGCCGGCGACATAATAGAATTCCTGCGGCCAGATCTCGATAAAGGCGAAATAAAAGCGCCGCGCCTCGAGATTAATCAGCACGAGCTGGTTCGGCGCGTAGGGGCCGCGATCCCAGGTGAGCCAGGGCGTGACGTAGTAGATCGTCAGAGTGACGATCATGACGATCCACTTGAAACGGCGGAAACTGCCCGAAGCGCGTTTGGGGAAGACCTTCTTGCGCGCCGAATAGAGCGGCTGACGCTTGCCGGCGGTGTTGACCGCCTCGACGTCGAAATTCTCGACACTGTCGCCTGAAGGTCTGGTCTTTTCGTCGAGCATGTGACCTCGAGTGTTGCGCTTTGTGCCCTGCGGCCAGCGGAAACTGGAATTGTTCCAACCTGTTTCAGCGTCAGTATCGCAACGCGACGATGAACGTCACCACCGTGGGGTGCGACAAAATGGCATACCGCGTCTTCTGAACCACCACGGCGTGGCGTCTGAACCCGCAGTTTTCCAGGCTTTTCCATGGGAAGGCGGTGTCCGCCTTCCCGTCTCGTACACGCAATGGTGAAGGCTTCAGGAGCCTTGACCGGGCGTGATGGGCCTACTGCCCGCCGCCAAGGCTATGGACATAGACCGTCAGTTCCTTAACCGCGGTGTCGCCAAGCTTTTGCTGCCAGGCCGGCATGACGCCGTGGCGCGGTGCGGTGATCTGGGCAACGATCGCGTCGGGCGTGCCGTTATAGAGCCAGATGGCGTTGTTGAGCGGCGGCGCGCCAGACTCCTGCATGCCCTGGCCCATGTCGCCATGGCAGGTCGCGCAATTATCGGCGAACAGGGTCTTGCCCTCTTCGGTGACCGGATAGGTGCTTTCCATGCCGGACAATGAAGCCACATAACCGGCAACCTCGATGATCTGGTCGCGGTCAAGAATGCCGTCCTTGCCGAAATTCGGCATGAGCGAGAAATGCGTGTCCTCGTCGCCATCGTAGCGAATGCCATGCAGGATCGTCGTGTAGATCTCGGCCGGCTTGCCGCCCCAGAGCCATTCATCGTCATTGAGGTTCGGATAGCCGACCGAACCGGCAGCGCCCGAACCATGGCACTGGATGCAATTCACCTTGAACAGCGAGGCACCGGCCGAACGGGCAAAGCGCTCGAGCTCGGGATTGGCGATGATCGTGGCCACGTCCTTGTCGGCAATCTGGGCGACGATGTCGGCCTGCGCCAGCTTGGCAGTCTCCATCTGCTCGGCGAACTGGCCGCGGCTCGACCAGCCGAGCAGCCCCTTGGTTGCGCCGCCAATCCACGGAATGGCCGGGAAGAACACCACATACACAACGGCAATGGCGATGCAGCCGTAGAACGTCCACAGCCACCAGCGCGGCAGCGGATTGTTGAGTTCCTTGATGCCGTCCCATTCATGGCCGGTCGTCTCAACACCGCTGATTTCGTCGATTTCCTTGTGATCCATGCTTAAGAAATCCTTGTTTCAGCGGTCTTCGTGAAAAGGGATCTGGGCGGCGTCATCGGCCTGCTTGCGGGCGCCGGGACGGAGCACGAAAGCAATGACGGCGAGAAACACCACCAGCATGTAGACAAGTCCCCAGCTATCGGCGAACTGTCGAAAGGCTTCATAGGTCATCGGTGTCCCCCCTACCGATAATTCTGTTCAGGCTCATAGGACGCGAAATCGACCAGCGTCCCGAGCATTTGCAGATAGGCGATAAGCGCATCCATCTCGGTCAGTTCGCGCGGATTCCCGTCGAAATCGCCGGTATTGACCGTCGGATAACGCGCCATCAGGCCTTCGACATCGGCGTCGGGCGTGGCCTGGGCCTTGAGATCGGCCTCGGCGTTGGCGATGTCGTCCTCGGTATAGGGCACACCAAGCGTAACATTGGCCTTCAGGTGCTCGGCGATCAACGAGGTGTCGAGCGTTGCCTCGGCAAGGAAGGCGTAGGACGGCATCACCGATTCCGGCACCACCGAACGCGGGTCCTTCAGATGCTCGACCTGCCAGTCATTGGAATACCTGAGGCCGACGCGGGCGAGATCGGGACCGGTGCGCTTTGACCCCCACTGGAAGGGATGGTCGTACATCGATTCCGCCGCCAGCGAGTAATGGCCGTAGCGTTCGACCTCGTCGCGGAACGGACGAATCATCTGCGAGTGGCACAGGTAGCACCCTTCGCGGACGTAGATGTTGCGCCCGACCAACTCGAGCGGGGTGTAGGGCCGCATGCCCTGCACCTTCTCGATGGTGTTCTGCAAATAGAACAGCGGGACGATTTCGACGAGACCGCCGATGGCGACCACGATCAGCGAAGCCACCAGCAAAAGGGTAGCGTTGCGTTCGAGAAAAACGTGCTTGTCAAGAAGTGCCATTCTCGGGTGCTCCTACTCGGCGGGCTGGGCGCTGGCGCCGAGCGGTTGTGCGATCGGCTTTTCGTTGCGGATGTTGCCGCGGATGGTCTGGTAGACGTTCCAGGCCATGACCACGCCGCCGGCGAGGTAGAGAGCGCCCCCGAGGGCACGGAAGATATAGTAAGGCTTCATGGCCGCCACGGTTTCCGCGAAGGAATAGACGAGGAAACCCTCAGCGTCGTATTCGCGCCACATCAGGCCCTGCTGGATACCGGCCACCCACATCACCGCCGCGTAGATGACGATGCCGATGGTGGCGAGCCAGAAGTGGGTGTTGACCAGCCGGAGCGAATAGAGCTGCGTGCGGCCCCACAGGCGCGGCACCAGGAAGTAGATCGCCCCGAAGGTGATCATGCCGACCCAACCGAGCGCGCCGGAGTGAACGTGGCCGATGGTCCAGTCGGTGTAGTGGGAAAGGGAATTGACCATCTGATCGACATGACCGGACCTTCGAAGGTCGACATGCCGTAAAAGGCCACGGCGATGACCATCATACGGATGATCGGATCGGTCCGCATCTTGTCCCAGGCACCCGAGAGCGTCATCAACCCGTTGATCATGCCGCCCCAGGAGGGCATCCACAGCATGATCGAGAACACCATCCCCAGGGTCTGCGCCCAGTCCGGCAGAGCCGTGTAGTGCAGGTGGTGCGGGCCGGCCCAGATATAAAGGAAGATCAGGGCCCAGAAGTGAATGATCGACAGCCGGTACGAGTAGACCGGGCGCTCGGCCTGCTTGGGCATGAAATAGTACATCATGCCGAGGAAACCGGCGGTCAGGAAGAAGCCGACGGCGTTATGGCCGTACCACCACTGCGTCAGCGCATCCTGCACGCCGGAGAAGGCGGAATAGGACTTATAGCCGAGGAGCGAGACCGGCAGCGACAGGTTGTTGACCACGTGCAGCATGGCGATGGTGACGATGAAGGCGAGGTAGAACCAGTTCGCCACGTAGATGTGGGGTTCCTTGCGCTTGATCAGCGTGCCGAGGAACACGGCAAGATAGGCCACCCAGACGATGGTCAGCCACAGATCGACATACCATTCGGGTTCGGCGTACTCGCGACCTTCGGTGATGCCCAGGACATAGCCCGTCGCCGCCATGACGATGAAAAGCTGGTAGCCCCAGAAGACGAACCAGGCAAGGTCGCCTCCCCACAAGCGGGCGCGCGACGTGCGCTGCACCACCCAGAAACTGGTGGTGATCAGCGCGGTGCCGCCCGAAGGCAAAGATCACCGCAGAGGTGTGCACCGGCCGCAGGCGGCCGAAATTGAACCAGGGCTGGATATTGAAAATGTCGGGGAACGCCAGCTGCAGCGCCACCACGACGCCGACAGTGAAGCCAATCACGCCCCAGAACACGGTGAGGATCGCGCCCATGCGAATCGGATCGTCCATGTAGGCCGATTTGTCCTTGGGCGCCGCAGGCGCACCGCTGAAGTCGACCTGGCGCATCATCACGATGGTAGCAATGCCCAGAACCAGGACCAGAACGGTCATATGGGCCCGGAACAATCCGTCGGCCGCGAAGCCGGCAGCCAATAGGGCCAGCAAGGTTCCGAGACCAAAGATAATGGTCCCGTGCAGTTTCGTCATGTCTGTTACCCCCCTCAGAACATTGGCGACACCAAAGCACTCTCGCTCGGCACCGGCTGGCAAAAGAGCGCAGATAGCTATGTGGCGCACGCGACCCTCGCCTTGACTTACATCAAAGTGCGCCACCCGGAATGATGTCTGAATTATAGGTCTATTGCTACACCTGTCTGCCGCCTTTTGTACGCGGTTGCAAATTAATCGAGGCGAAAGTTTGGAGCAACCGTCGATGCCAGTAATCGAGGACTCCGTTATCCTGGAGACCTGTGTGGGTCTGTGGCGCGAGCAGCGCAGGATTTGCGACGCCCTGGAGCAGATCGCCGATTCGCTGCCTGATGCCGTGGACCGCAAGGTCTGCCTGCACGCGGCGCGCATTCTGCCGAACCTGATGATTCGCGCCCATCGCTTCGAGGAAACCTCCCTGTTCGTCGCCCTCGCCCGCCCCGGACTGACCCCGTTCAACACGCGCCAGACCCTGGACCGTCTCAAGCTCGAACACGCCGGCGACGAGTGTTTCGCCGAGGAACTGTCCGAAGTCCTGTTGAGTTATGCGGAGGGACGCCCGACCCATTCGGCCGAGGCAACGGGCTACATGCTGCGCGGCTTTTTCGAGGCTTTGAGGCGCCATATCGCCATCGAGGAAGAACTGTCGACCGCGCTTTGTGACACCGCCGAGGCCGGACTGGCCGTCATAAACTGACCCCGGTCAGCATCAGCGAATGCCGCGCGTCCGGTCACGTCGGAAGGCGCCGGCTGTTGCTTTCGACATGGAGTGATTGAACAGGAAAAGTGGAGGCCACTTTTCCTGAATATGCAGTGATTTTGGTGGTCGCATGTTCGAACCGGAAAAGTGGAAACCACTTTTCCTGAATATGCTCCGTTACCCCATCCGATCGCTGAGCGCGTCGAGATCGGGCACGCTGACGTGACGGTTGTTGGTGATCTCGATGATGCCGTCGGTCCTGAGCTTGGTGAGCTGGCGCGACACCGTCTCGACCGTCAGCCCGAGAAAATCGGCAATGTCAGCGCGGGTCAGCGGCAGGTCGAAGGCTGCGCGGTGCATGGTGGCACTTCTGAGCGGATCGATATGGGTGGCAATGAGATAAAGGAAACTTGCCACTTTTTCCGAGGCGGTTTTGCGCCCCAGCGTCACCATCCAGTCGCGCGCCTCGTCGAGTTCCTTGAGCGTTTGCTCGAGGAGGCGCCGTTCGAGATCGGGATTGTTGAGAATGAGATTCTCGAGCGCGTTGCGCGGGAAGCGACAGGCTTCGACCGTCGAGGCAGCCTCGGCCGTGACCGGGCTCTCGTTGGTGAAGGGGCGACCGAGAAAATCGGGGGCAAACTGCAATCCCACGAGCTGCTGGCGCCCGTCGGACAGCATCTTTGACAGCTTGACCACGCCGCGCATGATGTTGGCGTAGGTCGCGGACTCGGTGCTTTCGGCCAGAAGCGCATCGCCGGGCGCGAAACGCGATTGGCGGGAATGCTTGGCCAGAGCCACCAGTTCATCCGGCGTCATGGCCCCGCAAATACCGCGGTGGCGCGCATCGCAAGCGGCGCATACGCGCGGCACGTCTGAATTGTGTATGTCCTGTTTCAACTAGGAACGGCCTTTGTTTCGAGGCGGAAATATGCATGACAGGGGCACAAAGGCAACTCTCAGTTTCGGCTCCGGGGACGCAATTCAGCTTTGATGCGGAGAATGCGACAGCCCGTCTGACCTTTTTATGACCAACTGAAACGCCTTTGCGCTTTGTTAGTGTTGCGTGATCATACTGACGCAGGGGGGGCCAGCAGCACCGGACGAACGCCGCATGATGCGGGCGTGGCCGGTAAACGACATCCACGCTGTACACGCGCCGCCGACCTTGAAGCCGACTTTCTCCAGCGGCACCAGGACGAAAGCGAACGGATCGTGCATGTTTGATTCAGCCCGCAAAAAGCTTCCAGACGCGGACTACGTTTCAATCGTAAAGTCCCTTTATGCAGAGCGCACGGCCATAGCGGTCGGGGCAGCGGTGACGACGGCTGCGGCTGTGTCGACGCTTCTGCATACCGGCGCCATCATCATGTCGGTTTTTGTCGCCGGTTTTATCATTCTGGGCGTCGTCCGCCACGTTCTTGGCGTCGCCTTCGACCGGGCGGTTGAAAAGGGCCTCAGCGCCGACCAGGCGATGGTGTGGGAACGCCGGCTGACCATTGCGACATGCCTGCTTGCGTTGAACTACGGCTTGTGGAGCTTCACCAGCCTGGTGTTCGTAAAGGACCCGTTCGCAGCCTATGCCAGTACCTCGGTGTCGATTGCCATGATGATCGGCCTGACGACGCGGGACTTCGCGGCCGACCGCATTGTCACAATCGCGTCAATGTGCCTGTCACTTCCTCTGGCGGCGGGACTGCTGCTCAAGGGCGAGATTTTTTACGCCGTGATCGGCATCCTGCTCATGCCGTTCATGTTCAGCTATCGCAAGCTCGCGGCCGACGTACGCAAGATCTTTCTCGCGGCCGTGCACGGTCGGATGGACGCCAGCCGGCTTGCCGAGGAGCTCGATTCGGCCCTCACCACCATGGCGCACGGACTGTGCATGATCGACGACGAGGGACGTGTCGTCGTCATCAACGATCAGGCCCGGCAAATGTTGCAGATCGAGGCGAAAGAGGATGTGGTCGGACGATCGGTTGCCGAACTCGTCCAACTGGCGATGACGCGACGCATCGTCACCAAGGCGACGGCACAGATGCTGATCGCCGAATTCTCGGTAAACCAGAACACAAAACTGGTGATCGAGCTGGCCAACGGGCGGCACTGCGAGGTGACCTCCTCGACTCGTTTCAACCACACCGTGCTGATGCTCGAGGACATCAGCGAACGCGTTCTGGCCGATGCCAAGATCACGGCGATGGCGCGCTACGACAGCCTGACCCAGCTGCCCAACCGCTATTTCTTCTCCGAGCAGACCAAGGCGCGCCTTTCCGAATTCGCCGCCTGGGGCAAGCCGGCGCCGATCTCGCTCGCCATGATCGACATCGACGAGTTCAAGCATATCAACGACACATTCGGCCATCCCGTCGGCGACCTGCTGATCCGCCTGGTTGCGGACCGCCTTTCCGGCCTGTTCGGCGACCAGGCGCTTGTTTCGCGTTTTGGTGGCGACGAATTCGTCGTCTTCCGCTCCGCTGATGCAACGCAGGCCACGGCGGAGGAGGACGCAGCCGCGATCACGGCAGCGCTCAGGGTGCCGTTTAACCTGGGCGCCAACGAATGCGTTGTCACCGCTTCGATCGGCGTCACGCTCGCCGACGGCTCCAAGACCGATCTCGACGAGATCCTCACGCGCGCCGACCTTGCGCTTTACAACTCCAAGGCGCGCGGCAAGGCGTGCTGGTCGGTCTTCCATGACCAGATGGATGTCGATTACCGAAAGCGCCAGCAGCTCAAGGCCCAGTTGCACAGCGCCATCGACAAGGACCAGCTTTTCGTCGTCTACCAGCCGATCATCGACATTCGCACCCGTTCGCTTGTCGGCTGCGAAGCGCTGGTACGCTGGCGGCACCCGGAATTCGGCATCATATCGCCGGCGCTGTTCATTCCACTGGCCGAACAGACCGGCACCATTACCGATCTCACCCGGTTCGTCCTCAAGACCGCAACGCGGGAGTGCCTGAACTGGCCCGATCACATGTCGGTTTCGGTCAACCTGTCGGCCAATGATTTCCGCTCGGTCTCGATCGAACGCATGGTCGCCGAAATGCTGGAAACAGCCGGGCTGCCGGCTGACAGGCTCATCGTCGAGATTACCGAAACCGCTCTGATCGAGGAACCGAAGAAGGCCTCGCAGGTTCTGGCGGCACTGCGTGCGATCGGGGTTCAGGCCGCACTCGATGATTTCGGCACCGGATACTCCTCACTCGGTATCTGACGACAATGTCGTTCTCCCGGCTCAAGATCGATCAATCCTTCACCCGCGACATCGCCACCGACGCACGTGCGCGCAGACTGATCGAGAGCCTGTCGCGGCTCGCCCACGATCTCGACATGATCCTGACCATCGAGGGCGTCGAGACCGAAGACCAGCTCGAGGTCATCATCAACAACACCGGTATCGAATACGCGCAAGGGTTCCTGTTCGGGCCGCCGCTGCCGGCCAAGGACATTGCGGAATTGATCACGCGTCTGACCGGGCCGGGCAGCAAGTCCGGCTGGCAGCTTATGGAATCCAGATCGTCTGGCATGTGAAGCGACGCTGGCGGCGCAAAGGTTTGCGACGATGAATTGCATGCAAGCTGTTGGAATTTCACAGCTCGGCAGCTAGGCTTTGCTTCTGCGTCTTACCATCCGAGACCTATCAAATAATGGCTGACACCCCATCGCCCTTTCGGCTTGGCCAGACCCTGACCGATTTGCTGGACAGCGTTTCCTACCGGCGCGTAGACCTGAGCGAGCAATTCGACCCTGTGTATCGTCTGCGCTACGACGCCTATCGGCGCGAGGACTTCATCGAACTCAATTCCCAGCGCGTCGCCGGCGACAAGTTCGACGAAACGCCCAATGCCTATTGTTACGGGGTCTATATCGAGGACCAACTGGTCTCATCGATCCGCTTTCATCACGCCACGCCCGAGTGCCGGCATTCACCAAGCCGTTCCATATACCCGGAAATGCTCGACGCCTGGCTTGATGACGGCAAGACCATTCTCGATCCGTCCCGGTTCACCGCCGACCATGAGGCCAGCCTGGCGCTGCCCGGCCTGCCGTTTCTGACAACAAGAATCACCATCATGGCGTCGGACTATTTCGGTGTGAATTACTGCATGGCGACGGTCCGGCCGGAACACGGCGCCTTTTACAAACGCGTCTTCCGTTTCGAACCAATGGGCGATATCCGCTACTATGAGGGGCTGAAATTTCCGGTGCAGGCCTATGTCGCCGACGTGCCCAAGTGGTTGCCGGATGTCTATGCCCGCTATCCCTTCTTCCGCGCCACCGAAGAAGAACGCGAACTGCTGTTCGGCGAAGAGGGCAAGTACACTCTGGGGCGCTTCATCAAGGCCAGTTCACGCGAGGCCCAGCGTCAGGCGGGCGACCCCATCGACTGAGCGATCACCGTTCATAAGGATCTCGCCCCGTTCCGGGGCAGCAGTCATCGCCTGAGCTTGACCAAAGTCATGGTCCGGGCGATACCGAGGTGATTGAATAAAACCATCCTTTTTGCATCGCCAGAGGGGAAAAGCGGGAGCGAGTGGAATGAAGGATCTTTTGGTATTTCTTGACGGCACCAGTGCCGACGAAGAACGCATCGTCCAGGCAGAAGCGCTTGCCAGTCGTCAGGGCGCCTTTCTGACCGGATTGTTCTGCAACGCCCTTCCGGAAGTCATGTTCGCCTCCGAGGCCGGCATGGCGTCGATCGACGTTGTCTCCCAGATGCAGGACACCTCGCGCGCGGAGGGAGACGGCAAGGCCGAAGCTCTGGCCGCCCGGTTCGACCGATTGTCGGTTCTCAACGAAATCCGCCGGTTCGACGTCTATGCCAGCCAGATGGGCCTGACGCTTGCCGGTGAATCACGCACGGCCGACCTGTTCATCGCCACGCGTCCTTATGGTCACTACAACGGACACGCCGAAGCGCTTGAGCAGGTGCTGTTCAATTCCGGGCGCGCCTGTCTGTTCCTGCCGCCCGTCGGCCAACCGCGCCCGTTCGACACCGTGGTCGTCGGATGGCGCAATTCGCGCGAAGCGGCCCGCGCCGTATCCGAGGCAAGGCCGATCCTCGAAAAGGCCAAGAAGGTCATCATCGCCATGGCGACCGAAGACGGCCCGCCCGAGGACGAGCGCGCCATGCCCGGCGCCGACATTTCGCGCTATCTCACCCGCCATGGCTGCGATGTCGAGCTGAGCGAACTCAGCAAGTGGAACAATGTCGGCGAAGCTCTGCTCAACGAAGCCGAGCGGACCAGTGCCGATCTTCTGGTCATAGGCGGCTACGGGCATTCGCGTTTCCGCGAATGGGTGCTCGGCGGCGCCACCCGCGATATCCTGACCCGGTCGGAAATCCCGGTTCTGATTGCCCACTAGAGTGTTTTCAGGAAAAGTGGCTACCACTTTTCCGGCTGAGCTTGTCGAAGCCTCGAAAACATGACCGCCTGAAGACGTAGGGCAGATCAGATAATTCCGGTTAAGCGTGATCTGCTCTAGCCTCGATCCGCCCACGCACCCGCGCAAAGCGCGGTTTCACGGTCCGTGCCGGGTGCGTGTTCATCCCCTCCGCGCCGGAGGACGTCAGATGCTCCGGCAAGGACGACAGAACGGCGTTGCGCATGAAAGACTTTCCCGCCTCCTTCCGCCACATCCGCTTGCTGCTGGCCCGCGAGAAGGGCCATCCGGGCGGAGACGACGATCACGGCTACGACATCCTTGCTCCGCTCGACGAAGCGGGCAGGATCGATGGCGAGATCTTCAAGGACCATAACGACAAGTGTCGGGTGCGGCGCTTCCGGCCCGGGGAACATGACGCCGTCGGCAAGCTGACGCGCGGCCCAGGCGGGCGCTGGAGCTTCGATTACGACGAGTCGAGAAGCGAAGACGACGAACACGCCTTCCGGTTTGGTGACGAAACGTTTGCAGTCGGGGAGTATATCTCGATCCGGGAAGACGATGGAGAGATGCACACTTTCGTCGTCGCACAAGTCAACGAGGTCTGACACCCGATCGTGAACCGGCTCATGCGGAATGCGGTGGCGCTTGTCGCGGCCACCTTTTTTGCGATGTTGCTCGCCGCCTGTTCGACGACGCTTGCCCGGCTCCCCTCACCGCCTGAAACAACATCGATCTTCGTTGCATCGCTGAGAGGTGTTTCTGCAAGCGATCCGGACATGGTTGCGCGCAGGAGCATGCCGGTCTTTGCCATGCATGAGGTTTCAGTGCCGCCGACTCGCCCCTTGGGCAGGGTGTCGCGCGAGGGGATCGGCCGCGATCCGAGGATCGATTTCATCGATCTCGGGGCCAGACGATTCGCCAGCGAAACGGCAATGATGTCGGCGCTCGATGCCGAAGCGCGCACGCTCGGCACGCCTGGCCAGGTGCTGGTATTCGTTCACGGGTTTTCCAATTCCTTCGATCACGGCATCAAGCGCATCGCCGAGATCGATACCGACTACACCACCCCGATCGCCAAGCTGCTGTTCGACTGGCCCACCAATGACGAGTTGCTCGATTACGGGCACGATCTCGACAGCGCCCGGTTCTCCCGCGACGCCCTTGAGCAGGTCATCGAAGCGCTGGGACGGAACGGTTTCAACCGTATCGTGCTGGTCGGCTATTCGATGGGCGCCGACATCGTGCTCGAAACCTTGCGGCAGATGCGTATCGGCGGCAAGGACAAGGCACTGTCGAGGATCGGCGGCGTCGCCTTCATCGCCCCCGACGTCGATGTCGAGGTGTTCATCCAGGACGCGAGGCGCATTGCGCCGCTGCCGCAGCCTTTCGTCATCTATTCCTCGCCGAACGACTGGCCCCTGAGAGCACTGCAAAGATATGTCTATGCCAACAAGCCCCGGCTCGGCACCCTCGAGGATGTCGATGCCCTGGCGGGCCTGCCGGTGACCCTCATCACCGCGCCGACCAGCGGCGAACCGGCCGAGGCGCGGCATCTGGTATCGGCCTCGCCACTGGTCATTCACGCCGCCAACACCGCCCGTACCGACCTGGCGAGCTTTGCAGAAGTCGCAGCGAACCTGCCGGGCGTCGGCGTTGTGCGCAACGGCAAGGCCATTCACGTCGACCTTGACTAGAGCCTTTCTCTGTTTCGCGGAAACAGAAAGAGGCTCCAAGTTTTTGTTTTATCGCATTTCCGGACGGTGAACCGGTGTCTACTTCACCTGGAAATGCTCTAGCGACGGCGCGACGGCACCACATTACCGCCCCTTGCGTGCGGCAGTCTCGATCAACGCATTTTCGCAGTCCCGGCGGCCGACGCCATGAGCCGGGAGCATACAAACTGAGGATTTCGATCATGACGAGCATTGATGCCGGCCGGTCCGGCAAGTTCACCATCGCCAACTCGATCACGGTTACCCGACTTGGATTCGGCGCCATGCGCATCACCGGCAGTGGCGTCTGGGGACCACCGGCTGATCACGACGCAGCCATCGCGGTGCTCAAGCGCCTGCCCGAACTGGGCATCGATTTCATCGACACCGCCGACTCCTACGGTCCGAACGTGTCCGAGGAACTGATCCGGGAAGCGCTCAATCCCTTCGAAGGGCTGGTGGTCGCCACCAAGGGCGGATTGACCCGCCCCGGCCCCGGCCAGTGGGTGCCCAAGGGCGATCCCGACTATCTGATCGGCCAGGCCAAAGGCAGCCTCAAGCGCCTCGGGGTCGAGCAGATCGACCTGTGGCAGTTGCACCGCATCGATTCGAACGTGCCGCGCGACGAACAGTTCGGCGCCATCCGCCAGTTGCTCGACGATGGCATCATCCGCACTGCTGGCCTCAGCGAAGTCTCGGTCGAAGAGATAGAAGCCGCGTCGAAGGTCTTCACGGTCGCCAGCGTCCAGAACCGCTACAACCTCACCGACCGCGGCTCGGCGGACGTGCTCGCCCATTGCGAGAAGAACGGCATCGGCTTCATCCCGTGGTTCCCGCTTGCTGCCGGCGATCTGGCAAAGCCCGGCGGCGTGGTCGACCGCATCGCCAAGGCGCACGAGGCAACGCCCGGACAGATTGCCCTCGCCTGGCTGTTGCAGAAAAGCCCGGTCATGCTGCCCATCCCGGGCACGGGCAGCGTCGCACATCTGGAAGAAAACACCGCTGCCGCCGGCCTGACGCTGACGGACGCCGAAATGACGGAACTGGATGCGGCTGGATAGAAGATTGTGTCACCACTTTGCGCCGGAAGGCGTGAAGTGGTGCCGCTTAGGTGACTCGAACACCTGACCCCATCATTACGAATGATGTGCTCTACCAACTGAGCTAAAGCGGCATCGTCCGACACGGCACAGTGCGTCGTGGTGGACGCGCGCTGTTTAGCCGATTGCGCGGCGGCGAATCAAGCCAAATCACCGATCTCGGCGCAGCAATGCAACGCTGAGCGCCGGGCGGCGTGCTCTCAGCGGCTTGCCGCCGGTGTGGTGGCGCCGCTCGGGTGGGACTGGTCGCCGGGTTCAGCTGTCGCCGGCAGGGCCGGTGAATCGGCGGGTGCGGCCGACTTGTCGGCAAGACCGGGCGCCGGCTTGGCGCCGACTTCGGCCGGTACGCGCCATTCGAAAACGTCAAATTTACCCGAGATCGGAGACACCGGCAGCCATTCGTCGAGCGCCAGTCCGTCCGCAGTCCAGGCCGGATCGCGTGGCGCCCTGACGGCTCGGCCGAGCCACTCGCGCGCCTTGCCCTGATCGGCATTCTGGCCTTCTTCGATCTCGGCCATCAGCACACAGATACCTTGCCTCGGTGCTGCCTCGGCAAACGGTTCGAGCGCGCTGCGCGCCAAGGTCCAGTCGAAAGCATCGATTGCCGCCCGAGCCAGCACTTCGGCGGCATCGACGGTTTCCGGCGTGCCAGGAATGAGCTCGCGCACCTTCTTGAGGCGATCGACCGCCGAAGCACCGGACTGCGCATGAGCATAAAGCGTTGCTACATGGGGATGTCCTGTGTCGCGCCAGATGCGCTTGAGCAGGGACTGCGCCTTGCGAACCTCACCCCGCCCGATATGGACGCGGGCCGCGATCAGCGCCGCCGGCACGAAGCCAGACGCCAGCTTGAGGGCGTCGAGCGCGTGTTCGAGAGCTTTTGCCACGTCGGTCGGCTCGGCTTCGGCGGCAATGGCAGCGTGAAGAACCGCCCGCCGGCGCTTACGCGCCTGACGGTCGGCGCGGGACTGCACGGGTTCCTCGATGGCGGCGACAAGCGCCTCGTCCCAGGCCGAGCGGGCGACCATGTCGGAGAACAGCGCCTCGCGGGCCCAGGGCAGGGCCGGATTGAGATCGCGCGCCTTGCGGGCAAAGGTCAGCGCCGCTGCTGGCCGGCCTTGCGCCCGCGCCTGTTCATACAAACCGCTCAGAGCGGCGACAGCGGTCTGCGGATTGGAAATCAGCGCCCGATAATGCTCGCGCGCCGCGGCAAGATCGCCGAGCGCCAGATCGGATCGCGCCTCAAGCAGTCTGGCGGCGGTGTTCTCCGGCAGGCGCGCCTGCGCCTCCTGCGCCAGAATCCGCGCCCGCGACGCATCACCCGCCTGCAGGGCGATGAACGAATTGGACAGGGCGTCGATGCCCATCTGCTTCTGGTTGAGCGCCGAGCGGCGCTTGAGCGCCTTTGGTATGGAAATAACGCGCCGGATGATGGCCCAGATGGCGATTGCGGCAAGCACCAGCACGACCAGAGCGACGGCAACGACGCCGAGCGCCGGCTGCAGTCTGTAGCCGGCGAGGTCGACGGTGACGGTGCCGGGCAGAGAGATGGCCCAGGCAGCAGCGGCGGCAACGATCAGGCTCGCAATGATATAGAGAACCAGTCGGATCATGAGCCGGCTCCGGTTGTTGACAGCGCCGCCGTACGCGCCTTGTGCATCAGGTCCGCAGTCGCGGCGAAACGGCCGATTTCGACACCGAGTCCGCCGGCTTGAGACTTCATGGCCTCGGGTAGTGCGGCGAAGCCGCTGGCTGCGGCGGCAAAATCACGGTCGGCCAGCGCTTTTTCGATACGCGCGACTTCGGCTTCGGGCGATGTATCATTGCCCGTCGCCACCGGACGCAGCGCCACCAGCGCCTTGACCCGATCCCAGAGCTGGTCGGTCCACTCGCCCCGTTTGTCGGCCGGGCGGGCGGCAAGAATGTCGGGGACTTTAGCCTCAAAACGCGAAGCAAGATCGGCGGGACTGCCAAGCCCTGATGTCGCTGCTTCGGCAACCTGTTGCGGGATCGCGAGATCGGGCAGCGCTGCGCGGATCATGTCGAGGTCGGCGGCAAAGGGGGCGCCGGTATCGAGCGCCTCGGCAATGCCCGAGAGCGCCAGGGGCAACCTCAGATCGATCGGCACCGGCTCGGGGGCCGATTGCAGGGCAGTGAGCCCGGAGGACACCGCGGCAAGCTCGGATTTGAGCGCATCGACCGATTCTCCGAGTGCGGTGACCGCATCGGCGGAAGCGGCGCTGGTTCCGGCGGTTTCGAGAGCTGCTACCTTAGTGGTGAGGGCATCCGATTTTGCCGACAGCGACGTCATCTGGTCCTTGAGTCCGGCCACCGCATCCGCCGCCGCAGCGTCACCGCCTGAAATCGTTGCCGCATCGAGCTTGTCCGAAAGGGTTTTAAGGCCGGTTTCGAGTGTTGCGACGCGTTCGTCGAGCGCAGAGATGGCAGGGCTGTTGTCCGCCGGCTTGGCCGTTTCGAGCGCGCTCACCCGCTCATCAAGCGCGGAAACGCCGCTGTCGACATTGGCAATGGCGCGATCGACGACGGCGCCGATGTCGCTCTTTTTCACATAGAGCGAGGACATTTCGCTCGAAAGCGCGGCAACAGCAGAGGTATCGGTTTTCGTCGCCGGCCAGTAGCCGAGCACTGCCAGCCCGTAGGCGCCGCCGAGCCCGAGCGCGCCACCAAGTATGGTGCCGGCAAGGCCGACCGCCAGAAGCGGCATTGCGGAGATCCGCGAAGGGGATGCGGCTTTCACATCTTCCTTCTTTCCCGAGACCGCGGCATCAGGCTTGGTCTTGTCGCCACCCGACGGCGGACGCGAGGCGGGCGCGCCGGCGCCTGCCGGCTTTGCTGCGCTGGCAGCTGCCGTATCGCTTGCGGGCTTTTTCGGCCCGTCGGTTTCTTTGCTTTTCGCCGTCAGGTCGATGGTCGGCGGTTTGACGGGTCCAGACTTGCGCTCAGCCATGACACTCACCTCTGGTCTAGGACGCACACGGACGAAGGCTCCCCCGACCTTAGCCTGTTGTCGTGCCGGGTCCTAGCCGATCATGGCGTGATTTGGCCACGGGAAAAAGACAAGGTTGCGGCCATCATCGCTTCTTCGCTCGGATAATCGGCAAGAACCACGCGCACGAAACCATGCGAGAGGAGCGGCGCGGCGGTGTTTTCGGAAAGGCAGATCAAGGTCAGGGCGCGGCGCGCATCCGGACTCAGGACCAGTTCGGTCAGTTCCGCGAACAATTCCGCCATCCGTCGCGAATAGATCAGCGCTGCAGCAATGCCGCCCCGCGCCAGAGAATCGGCGACCGTGTCCGGCAAGCGTAGCTCCGACACCATGCGATAGACTTGGGCTGCGATGACCAGGTGCCCGGATGCGGCCAGCGCCTTGGGCAGGTCCCGTGCCGTCGCTTCGGCGGACGGATAGAAATAGGTGCCGGTCTCGGCCTTTCCGGCAACAAGCTCGATCAGTGAACCCGCTTCGCCATCGGCTGCGGTGACGGAGGTGAACCCGGCGGCCTGCGCGGATTGAGCGGTCTTTTCGCCGACCGCGTAGAGCGGCAGCGATAGATAGTGCGAAATGGCCTGACGCTGCTGAAGGGCGCGCAAGCCGTTGGCGCTGGTCACGATCAGCCCGGACAATCCGTCCGGCTCCGGCAGGCGGGCCTTGGTGACCTCCATGCGCATCAGCGGGCAGAGGACGGGATCAAGCCCGAGAGCGCTCAACCGTCCCGCCGTGTCGACGGCATCGGGTTCGGGCCGCGTAACCAGCACCCGCATCGCTATTCGGCCTTCAGTTTTTCGATGAAATCAACACCGGCCTGGTCCAGGAGATCCTGACCGAGCGCCGTGCCGAGCGCTTCTGCGTCCGTCGCCGGCCCCGCCTTTTCGGCGTCGAAACAGAGACGCCCGTCCGGACTGAGGATTTCGCCCTTGATGGACAACATGTTGCCGTTGCGCCTTGTGTAGACACCGATGGGCGTGCGGCAGGACCCGTCGATCACCCGCAGCATGGCGCGTTCGGCGATGACCACCTCGTGGGTTTCGACATGGTCGAGCGGAGCAATCAATTCGGCAGTGCGGCTATCGCCGGCGCGGATTTCGATGCCAATGGCTCCCTGCGCCGGGGCGGGCGGAAACCGCACCGGATCGAGCAGAGACTGGGCCTTGTCCATGGTGTTGAGCCGGTTGAGGCCGGCAGCGGCGAGAAGCGTCGCATCGGCCACGCCCCGTTCGAGCTTGCCGATCCGGGTGCCGAGATTGCCGCGGAACTCGACCATCTTCAGATCGGGACGGGCCCTCAAAAGCTGTGCCCGGCGCCTCAGCGAGGAGGTGCCGACGACAGCGCCCTCGGGCAGGTCGTCGAGCGTGAGATGCTTCGGGCTGATGAAGGCGTCACGCACGTCCTCGCGCTCAAGATAGACATTCATGGCCAGCCCGTCGGGCAGGTTTGTCGCCATATCCTTGGCCGAATGGACGCCGAGGTCGATGGTTCCATTGAGGAGCCGATCCTCGATTTCCTTGGAAAACACCTGCTTGCCGCCGAAATCGCTCAACGGCTTGTTGGTCACCTGGGAGCGATCGCCGGCAGTCGAGACGGTGAGAATTTGGACTTGAGAGTCCGCCAAACCGTGCAATGACATGAGCATGCGGCGCACCTGATGCGCCTGTGCAAGCGCCAGCGGTGAGCCGCGCGTGCCAATGGTGAGCGTCGCTGTGCTGAGAGATTGCAAAGCCGCGTTTATCCCTATACGCCTTGGCCGGATCGAAGAAAGACCAAGGCCATAGACCTTTCGCCGTGACCGGGCAAGCGCACCTGACCATACTCGGGATCGAAACGAGCTGCGACGAGACCGCCGCGGCCGTCGTCACGCGCGATCACGACGGGCGTGGACGCATTGTCTCGAACATCGTGCGCAGCCAGATTGCAGAGCACGCCCCTTTCGGCGGTGTCGTGCCGGAATTGGCGGCCCGCTCGCATGTTACCCATCTCGATGCAATCGTCGCCCGGGCACTTGAAGGCGCAGACCTCGGTCTTGCCGATGTCGACGCCATCGCGGCGACCGCCGGGCCGGGTTTGATCGGCGGCGTGCTGGTCGGGCTGACCACAGCCAAGGCGCTGAGCGCTGCCTCGGGCAAGCCGCTGATCGCCGTCAACCACCTCGAAGGCCACGCCCTGACGGCGCGGCTGACCGAAGGAATCGATTTTCCCTATCTCATGTTGCTGGTGTCGGGTGGGCACTCCCAATATGTGCTGGTTCGCGGTGTCGGCGACTATACGCGTTGGGGCACGACCATCGACGACGCACTCGGGGAAGGCTTCGACAAGGTCGCCAAACTTTTAGGGCTGCCCTATCCGGGGGGGCCCGAGGTCGAGGCCGAAGCGGCAAAGGGAGATCCGAAGCGATTCGTCTTCCCGCGACCTCTCTTGCGGGAAAAACGGCTCGATTTCTCCTTTTCAGGTCTCAAGACCGCCGTGCGCCTTGCCGCCGAAAAGATCGCGCCGCTGACCGAGACCGATGTTTCCGACATTTCGGCCGGTTTCCAGATGGCAGTGACCGACATCATCTTTTCCCGCACCCGCGATGCACTCCGGCGGTTTGCCGAGGAATTGCCCGGCCATAAGCCGCAGCTGGTGGTTGCCGGCGGCGTTGCCGCCAACAAGGCGATCGGGGCCGCGCTCGGGCGCGCCGCCGAAGCAACCGGTGCGCGGCTGGTCATTCCGCCTCCGGCGCTTTGCACCGATAATGGCGCCATGATCGCCTGGGCCGGCGCCGAACGCATGGCGCTCGGGGCCACCAACAGCCTTGATTTTACCGCCCGCCCCCGCTGGCCGCTCGATGAAGCCGGCATGCAGATCGGGGGAGGCTCATGAAGGTCTCGGTCATCGGTGGTGGCGCCTGGGGCACGGCGCTCGCCGAGGTCGCCGCCCGCGCCGGCCATGGTGTTTCGCTGATCGTCAGAACGCCGGACCTGGCCGAAGCGATCAATTCCGGTCACATCAACCGCGATCACCTGCCCGACGATCGTCTCAGTGCCAATATCACCGCTCGTGCCGATTTCGCCGGTCTCGCGGAGGCTGAGTTCGTGCTGCTGGTCGTGCCGGCACAGGTTACGCGTCAGGTGTTGACGGCGATCGGCCCGGAAGTGCTTGACGGCAAGCCGGCGGTGCTGTGCGCCAAGGGCCTCGAGACGACAACGCTCTTGCGCCAGAGCGAGATCCTCGTCCAATGCGCACCCGGCTCCATTCCGCTGGTGCTGAGCGGTCCGAGCTTTGCCCATGACGTCGCTTCTGGCCGTCCGACGGCGGTAACGTTGGCTTCGCCCGACGATGCGCTTTGCGCACGGGTTGCCACTGCGCTTTCGGGCGCGACCTTCCGGCTCTATCAGAGCAATGATCTCGTCGGAGTCGAAATGGCCGGGGCGCTGAAGAATGTCTATGCCCTTGCCGCCGGAGCCGTCGAAGGCGCCGGACTCGGGTTGTCGGCCCGCTCTGCCCTGATCGGGCGCGCCTTTGCCGAAATGAGCCGGCTGGTCGCGGCGATGGGGGGAGAAGCGCTAACGTTGACGGGCCTTGCCGGATTCGGCGATCTGACGCTCAGCTGCACCTCGCCACAATCGCGCAATTACGCTTTCGGCATCGCTCTGGGTCAGGGCAAGACGCCGGCCGAGGCCGAAGCCTCGGGGATCGGGCTTGCCGAAGGGGTCAAGACCGCGCCGGTTGCGCTTGGACTGGCTGAGAAATATGGCGTCGACGCCCCGCTGATCAGCGCGGTCAACGCCCTGCTCGCCGGCAGGCTCGGCATCAACGACATCGTCGCGCAACTGATGACGCGACCACTCAAACGCGAAGGGGAAAGCTGATGGGATTGTTCGTCATCGAGTGCACCGACAAAGAAGACGGGTTCGCTCTGCGCCAGGAGGTCAGGCCGAAGCATCTCGACTATGCCAAGGCGCTTGGCGACACTCTGCTGGTTGGCGGGCCGTTTCTCGACGAACAAGAGCGCATGATCGGTTCGCTCCTGATCATCAAGGCCGACAGCCTTGCCGACGCCGAGGCCATTGCGGCGCGCGATCCTTACGCCCAGGCCGGGCTTTTCAGCGCGACCAGCGTCCGCCCGTGGCGCTGGACGGTCAACGCACCCGAGGGCGTCTGAGATGAGATACTGGCTGTTCAAGTCCGAGCCTTCGACCTGGGGCTGGGATGATCAGGTGAACAAGGGCGCGCCCGAGCAATGGGATGGCGTCAGGAACTATGCCGCCCGCAACTTCATGCGCGAGATGGAACTCGGCGACCTCGGCTTTTTCTACCATTCGGTGAACGAGAAGCGCATCGTCGGCATCGTCCGGGTTGCCGCCGAGGCGCATCACGACACCACGACCGAGGACGCGCGCTGGGAGTGCGTCGACATCGAAGCAGTCGAAGCCGTGCCCAACCCGGTGACACTCGATCAGATCAAGCAGGTGGACGCGCTCAAGGACATGGTTCTGGTCAACAATTCGCGCCTGTCGGTGCAGCCGGTGACGGACGCCGAGTGGCGGTTGATCTGCGAGATGGGTGGGCTTGGCGCCGGCTCGAAAGCACGAAGTCATTAAGTGGTCGCATGTTCGAACCGCAAAAGTGGGAGCCACTTTTGCTGAACGTGCTCCGGAGCGCCTGACGTCGCGAAAAGTTGACCTCGGCGCGCGCCGGGATCGTGCGACAAGACCGGCAAGAAAAATCAAAGGGGGCAATCATGGTCTTTTTCGACGTCAATTTTCTCGGAATCGTGCTGGCCACCATCGCGTCAATGGCGCTCGGCATGGCCTGGTACATGGCGCTGTCAAAGCAATGGCTCGGCGCCCTCGGCAAATCCTCGGACGAGTTACGTTCGAGCGCCGGCACCGTCTCGCCCTTCGTCTGGGCCATTCTCGCCCAGCTGGTCATGGCCTATTTCATCGCCAAGCTGACGCCGATGGTCATGGGCGATCTCAACTGGGTAACCGGCATGAGGATGGGCGCCCATATGTTTGTCGGTTTCATCCTGACATCGATGGTGCTCAACCACCGCTATCAGGGCCAGAAATGGTCGCTGACCTTCATCGATGGCGGCTATCTGCTCGGCGTGACGCTGGTGCAGGGCGCAGTGCTCGGCGTCGTCGGCAACGGATAAAGGCCCACATCGCCTAAAAATCGCTGGCGATGCCCTTTTTTTCCCAGTCGCCATAGCGCGCCGGGTCAGGGCCTTTGCGGCCATTGAATTCCTTCTGCGGCTCGGGCGCGGCCTCGGCCTGTTTGCGCCGGGCTTCGGCCTCTTCAAGTGCCCGTTTGGCGGCCGGCGACAGCGGCTTTTTCGCCACGTCCTCAGTTTTGCTTACGAAATTGTCATCTTCCGGCATGGCGCCCAGCCCTTGTTTCGCCCCGATCGAGACACCATCATTTTCATGATGCCTGCGCAAACCCCGGCATAGCACCTTTTGCCGGGGGGAGTGCAACACCGGAAAACCGCCAGGAGCCGAACACAAATATGAACGCCGTGCGAACCACATTCCTGCTTGCCGCCATGACCTTCCTGTTCATGGCCGTCGGCTTTGTCGTCGGCGGGCGTATCGGCATGGTTCTGGCCCTCGGCTTCGCCTTGGTCACCAACCTGATTGCCTTCTGGAATTCGGACAAGCTGGTGCTGAGGATGCAGCAGGCCCGTCCGCTCAGCCGGTCCAACGCGCCGGAAATGTATGAAATCGTCGATGCGCTGGCCAAACGCGCCGAAATCCCGACGCCGCAGCTTTACCTGATCGAAACCGAGCAGCCCAATGCCTTTGCCACCGGCCGCAGCCCGGAGAATGCCGCCGTGGCGGTGTCCCGAGGGCTGGTCAACACGCTCGACCGGCGCGAGCTGGCCGGGGTGATCGCCCACGAACTCGGCCATATCCGCAATCGCGACACGCTGACGATGACGATCACGGCGACGCTGGCCGGCGCCATCACCATGCTGGCGCAATTCGGTTTCTGGTTCGGCGGGCGTTCGTCCAATTCGCCGCTCGGCCCGTTCGGCGGCATCATCGCTTTCTTCGTCGCCCCGATCGCCGCCGCACTGGTGCAGATGGCCGTATCCCGTACGCGCGAATACGAAGCCGACCGCGAAGGCGCGATGATCTCCGGCGACCCGCTGGCGCTGGCCTCGGCGCTCGACAAGATTTCCAACCAGGCGCGTCACTTCGAGAACCCCTGGGCGCGGCGTAGCCCGGGAACGGCTCACATGTATATCGTCAACCCGTTGTCGGGCCGGGGGCAGGACAATCTGTTCGCGACCCACCCGGACGTGCGCAATCGCATTGCCGAGCTGATGAAACTGGCCGACGAAATGGGCACCAACCCGACCATCGAACAGGGTGTCTCGCTGCGCCGGCGCCCTGCCCATGTCGACACCTCCGGCCCCGGCTGGCGCGTGCCAGGCACAGATTCCAAGCCCCATCGCCCCGGCCCCTGGGGCTGATCGTCCCGCAATTGACGGTGCGCGTGCCGCGCGAGGCGCTATAGTCGCGCCATGAGTCGACACGCACACTCCAAACCCAAGGCGAAACCCGAGACTGGCGCCGGTCTTGCTCCACGTAAACTGGCAGCCGAGACGCTGCAATCGGTGCTGGCCGGACACCGTTTCCAGCCCATCGATAGCGCCCGCCTCGGCGATCAGCGCGACCGCGCCTTCGCCAACAGGCTGGTGACGACGGCGTTGCGGCGTCACGGCCACCTCAACATCATTATCGCGGCGCTGCTCGAGCGCGGCCTGCCCAAGCGCGCCGGCCTGTTCGAACCGCTCTTAAGGATCGGGCTTTGCGAGCTGCTGTTCATTGAGGGCGCCGCCGCTCACGCTGCCATCGACAGCGCTGTTTCTCTCCTGAAGCAGGACCGGCGCGGCGCCCATCTCAACAAGCTTCTCAACGCTGCGCTGCGCAGCGCCCAACGGCGCGCCGAGGAATTTGCTGCTCTGCCGCTGGAGGACCTGATTCCGGAGGTCTTCCGCACTGCCTGGCGCGGCCAGTATGGTGAGGATGCGCTCAACAGCTTCGCTTCGGCGCTTGTTGCCGGCGCGCCGCTCGATCTCAGCCTGAAGCCCGACGCACCCGCCCTGCCCGACGCGCTGGATGCCCGAGCGACGCTGGCAAATTCAGTCCGTATTGCCAGCCGCGACCGTCCGGTCGCCGAACTTCCAGGCTTTGCCGAGGGGGATTGGTGGGTGCAGGATGTGGCCGCGAGTCTGCCGGCGCGGCTGATCACGCTTGCGCCGGGGGCGCGGGTTCTCGACCTGTGCGCTGCGCCGGGCGGCAAGACGGCCCAGCTGTGCACCGCCGGCTATGAGGTAACCGCGCTCGATAATGATGCCGAACGGCTCGAGAAGCTGAAGCAAAATCTTGACCGGCTCGGACTGTCCGCCGAGATCGTCGTCGGCGACGCCACCGCTCCGCTCGACCTCGCGCCGTTCGATGCCATACTCATCGATGCGCCCTGCTCGGCGACCGGCACCTTCCGGCGCCATCCGGAGGTTCTGCTCAACCGCTCCGCCGCCGATGTTGCCGGGCGCGTCGCATTGCAGCGCCGGATCGTCGCCAATGCCGTCCCGCTCCTCAAGCCGGGCGGAACGCTGGTCTTTGCCACCTGCTCACTCGAAGCTGCCGAAGGCGAGGAGCAGGCGGCGTGGATCTCGGCGAGTTATCCACACTTGCACCCGGCGCCGGCACCTGCGGCAAACGCGCCCGATCTCGCGCCGGCCATCGGCAGGGATGGGCATTTGCGCACGCATCCCGGTCTCATTTGGCCGAAAATTGGTGACGGCGGCATGGACGGATTCTATGTTGCGCGCTACGTAAACGGTTCATGATGCGTTGATGGAATAGTTCCAATACACTGGCATTTTTTCAGTGGGCACTGTTTCATCCTTGCAGAGCTGTTACCAGGGGCGCTTCGTCACCGGGCCTGAATTTTCCAGGCCCGCGATGATGCACACCGTCAAGGCGGACAAAAAGGCCGGTGTCCAAAGTGTTGCGTAATGCCGGGGGATCAATGCTGAGGCGCTCGATTGCCGGGGCTCTGGAGAGCCCTGTCTTGCGCTGGTCGTGGGCGCCGATCTCGGAGCATCAATTCTCGGTGCCGCTCGGAGACTTCCGCACCGCCGATGTCGATTCGGTCACCGAGATGGCGGCAGGCCGCTATTTGCTTGGCGGCAAGATGGTCGACACCAACGGCATGTCGCCCTTCGCAGTCGAGGTCGATCATTTCGGCTGGAAGTCCGAACTCAACAGTTTTTCCTGGCTGAGACATTTCACCGAACTCAAGGACGATGGGCTGAGGCGCTTCGCCCGGACACTGGTTCTCGACTGGATCGGACGCAATTCCCGCTCCCATGATCCGGAGGTGTGGTCGGTCGCACTGACGGCGCAACGTGCGCTCAACTGGATGCGCCACATCACCCTGCTGACCCAGGATGCCAGCGCCGGTCAGCAACGCCTCATCAACCGCAGTCTCGGCCGCCAGGTGCGCAGCCTCAGACTGCGCGCCCCACACTCGCCCGACCCGCTCGACCGCCTGCTGACGGCGATGGCGCAACTGGCGGCAGGCCTTTGCGAAAACCGCCCGACCGAATTCATCGCCGAACGTCTTGTGCGGCTCGAACAGCAAATCGAGTTGCAGTTCGGCGCGGGAGGCCTGCACCGCTCGCGCAGCGCCGCCATTCAGGTCGAGGTGTTGACCGGACTGGTCACCCTCCGGCAGGCAATGGCACGACGCGACCAGGTGCATATGGGCACCCTGCCGACCCGGATCGCCGCGATGCACGCCGCTCTTGCCAAACTGACGCTCGGCACGGGCGGGCTTGGCTACTTCAATGGTACGGGTCAGGTGCCGTCCGATCTGGTTCTGGCCCTGCAGGCGGCAGGTGGACCGCAAAGGCCGGAACCCGGGATATTCGACCATTACGGCAGGCTGCAGTCCGATGGCGCCGTGCTCATTGCCGATTCGGGTCACGTGCCCGAGCCGAAATTCGCCCGATGGGCCCATGCCGGCGGCATGAGCTTCGAATTCAGCCACATGAACGAGCTGATCGTCGGCAATTGCGGCCCGGCTCCGGCAGAGCTCAGGGAGCAGAGCCGGCTGTTCCGGCTCGGCGCCGCCCATTGCGCGCCGACCATCGACCGCAAGTCGCAGGCCCGCGTGATCAGCCGCGGGCCGGCTACCGGGATTCTGGTTTCAGACGCGCCGCAACCCGAGATCGAGTTCGACGCCGAAGAGCAGATGCTCAAGGTCACCAGCCATGCCTACGAGCGCGGTGCCGGGGTCATGCTCGAACGCTGGCTGACGCTGCTGATGGGGGGAGACGCTGTCGTCGGGCAGGATCGCATCACCGCGGCCAATACCGGCATAACCGGTGAGGAAATCACCATGCGGTTCCACCTCGGCCCGGGCGTCGAAGCCGAGCACGAGCCTGGCGAGGACATCATCAAGCTGACCCTGCCGTCTGGCGGCCACTGGAGCTTCCTGTGGGAAGGCGCCGAAGCCGAGATCGACGACAGCGTTCGCCAGTCGGCCTATTTCGGCTTTTACCGCACCCGGCAAATCGTCCTTTCGGCGCCGCTTTCCGACGGCCGCGAGATCGCGTGGATATTGACGCGGCTCACCTGAGGCTTACAAGGCGGGCGAACTCTCCGCCATCCGGCCCAACCACACTGGACATTGCATCATGACCACAAAGGACGACCAGCCGAGACTGCGCCGCGCGCTTCTTTCCGTTTTCGACAAGACAGGGGTTGCCGAGCTTGCCCGCATGCTGGCGGACATGGGGGTCGAACTGGTTTCGACCGGCGGAACCCGCGCCCTGCTCGAAGCCGAACACATTCCGGTCATCGATATCGCCGAACTGACCGGCTTCCCGGAAATGATGGACGGCCGCGTCAAGACGCTGCATCCCAAGGTCCATGGCGGTCTTCTGGCCGTACGCGGCAATGAGACGCACAGAAGCGCCATGCGCATCCACCAGATCTCTCCGATCGACCTGGTGGTGGTCAATCTGTATCCGTTCGAGCAGACCATCAAGAAGCAGGGCGTCAGCTATGACGAGATCATCGAGAACATCGACATCGGTGGTCCGGCGATGATCCGATCGGCGGCCAAGAACCACGCCGACGTCGCCGTCGTCGTCGATCCGTCCGACTACGAAGAGGTGATGGCGGCAATCAATGAAACTGGCCAGGTGCCGTTCCCGCTGCGCCAGCGCCTCGCCGCCAAGGCCTATGCCCGCACCGCCAATTACGACGCCACCATTTCCAACTGGTTCTCCGAAGCCATCGATTATCCCGAAATGCCCTGGCGCAGCTTCTCGGGCACGCTCAGCGAAGTCATGCGCTACGGCGAGAACCCGCACCAGTGGGCGGCCTTCTACAAGGACGGCTCGGACCGCACGGGCGTTGCTACCGCCACCCAGGCACAGGGCAAGACGCTCAGCTACAACAACATCAACGACACCGATGCCGCCTTCGAACTGGTCTCCGAGTTCGCACCTGAAGATGCCGCTGCCGTTGCCATCATCAAACACGCCAATCCGTGCGGCGTCGCCATCGGCGCAACAGTGCTGGAAGCCTACAAGAAGGCTTTGGCCTGCGACCCGGTCAGCGCTTATGGCGGCATCGTCGCGGTCAACCGCGAGATCGATGCCGAGGCCGCAGAGGAGATCGTCAAGGTCTTCACCGAAGTGATCGTCGCCCCGGCGATTACCGACAAGGCCAAGGCCATCCTCGAAAAGAAGAAGAACCTCAGGGTGCTCGTCACCGGCGGCATGGCTGACGTCAAGGCCAAGGGCCTGACCGTGCGTTCCGTCTCCGGCGGCATGCTGGTCCAGACCCGCGACAACCGCAATGTCGATGATTGCGAGTTGAAGGTCGTGACCAAAAGGGCGCCGACCGAAGCGGAGATGATCGATCTGAAGCTGGCCTTCAAGGTGATCAAATACGTCAAGTCGAACGCCGTCATCTATGTGCGTGGCGGGGCAACCGTCGGCATCGGCGCCGGACAGATGAGCCGCGTCGACAGTTCCAACATCGCCGTGATGAAGGCCGAGGATGCCGCCCGGATCGCCGAGGAAAAGACGCCGCTGACCAAGGGATCGGTCGTTGCCTCGGATGCCTTCTTCCCGTTCGCCGATGGCGTCGAAGCCGCCATCGAGGCCGGGGCCACCGCCATCATCCAGCCCGGCGGCTCGATCCGCGACGAGGACGTCATCGCCGCCGCCGACAAGGCGGGCATGGCGATGGTCTTCACCGGCATGCGGCATTTCCGGCACTGAGCAGCAATCGCTACAGGCGGTCAAATCGCGCCAATGGCGCGATTTGAGCTACTCAGGCCCGGAGAGCTATGCTCGTAGGGCAAAGCCCTCGCACCGAAAAACCAAAGCCCCGCGCATCACGCGGGGCTTTTTTCGTTCGGTCCCTCTCCGGCCTGCCTACCCCCGGATCAGATCCGACAAAAGCCCGGCGGCAACCGACAGGCGCGACACCGTCAATTCTCCGTCGACGAGTTCGCCAACCATTGCGACGATGCGGTCGATTTCGCGTTCACGCGCGCTACGCCAGGCGGTGAAACGCTCCGCGACCGGACCGTCACCGGCTGCAAGCACTGCGCCGGCAAGGTCGCGCACCGCCCGCATCAGATTGGACAGGGCACGGTCGAGGGCCATGCGATCGAAACGGTCGGTCAGGTTGATCAGTCCGCCCTGCTCGGTGACACGGCCAAGCCTGAAAAGGCCGAGCACGGCGAAATAGGCTTCCGTCGCCTCGGTGACATTCGCGTCCTGACGTTCGGCGACGAGCACGGCGTCGGTTGCGAGCTTCAGAACCGAAAGCTCTGCAATGCGGCGGGCAAGATCACGCGGTGTACCACCCTCGATGAACGCCACCGCCTGGTCGGCCACCGCCTCGGCGATGAACGCCGGCACCAGCTGTCCCAGCTGGCTCCTGACCTGCGCGACACCGGTACGGTAGCGGGAAATGACACCGCTCAGCCCGCCCGAGAAATCGACGTTCCGCAAGAACCACAATGTCTGGGCAACAAGAAGATTGCGGACCTCGGCGTAAAGCGCCAGCTGCACCTGACCATCGGTCGTTGTGGCGAGCGCATCGATGTCGGCATTGAGACCCGTGGTATCGAAACTGTCGCGCGCTGCGGCATAGGCATGGGCGATTTCCGCCGCATCCGCGGAGGTCGCCGCCACCATGGCCTCGACATAGGCCGGACCGCCACGGTTGATCATGGCATTGGCCAGCACCGTGGCAATGACCTCACGCCTCAGGCGATGGCCCTTGACGGCATCCGGCTGACGTTCGGTCAGCGTGTCGGGGAAATAGCGGAAGAGTTCGCTGGCAAGATAGGGGTCATCGGGCACGCTCGAGGCAACGAGCTCGCTGGTCAGCGTGTTCTTGGCATAGGCGAGCAGCACCGCCAGTTCCGGCCGCGACAGCCCCTTTCCTCCGGCAAGGCGCTCGTCGAGGGCGGGATTGTCCGGTAGGAACTCGACAGCGCGATCGAGGTGCCCGTCGCGCTCCAGCGCCTCGATCAGCATGCGATGATCGGGCAAATCGAGCGCAGAGTCCCGTTCGGCCAGCGACAGGGCGACGCTTTGCAGGAAGTTGTTCTTGAGACAAAGCCCGGCAACCTCGTCGGTCATCTCGACGAGAAAGGCGTCACGGCTGCCGATGTCCATATCGCCAGCCCGGATAAGCGCACCGAGGGCGATCTTGATATTGACCTCGAGGTCGGAGGAATTGACCCCGGCCGAATTGTCGATGGCGTCGGTGTTGATGCGTCCGCCTTTCAACGCAAAGGCGATGCGACCGCGCTGGGTGACGCCGAGATTGGCGCCTTCGCCGATCACCGTGGCACGGACCTCGTCGGCGGTAACCCGCACGGAATCGTTGGCGTGGTCGCCGACGTCGGCATCGCGTTCACCGGCAGCGCGGATATAGGTGCCGATGCCGCCGAACCAGAGGAGATCAACCTCGGCCTTCAGGATGGCGCTGATCAAGGCGGCCGGGGTCACCGAGGCCGATGAAAGGCCCAGCGCTTGCTGGATTTCCGGCGACAACACGATGGCCTTGGCCGTGCGCGAATAGACGCCGCCACCGGGTGACAAGGCTTCGGGGTTGTAGTCCTGCCAGCTTGATCGCGGCAGCTCGAACAGACGCTGGCGTTCGGCAAAGCTGCGCTCGGGGTCCGGGTCGGGATCGATGAAGATGTCGCGATGATCGAAGGCGGCGACGAGCCTGATATGCCGGCTCAGCAGCATGCCATTGCCGAAAACGTCGCCCGACATGTCGCCGACGCCGACAACACTCATCGGTTCGGCCTCGATGTCGCGGTTCATCTCGCGGAAATGACGCTTGACCGATTCCCAGGCGCCGCGCGCCGTGATGCCCATTTTCTTGTGATCGTAGCCGGCAGAACCGCCCGAGGCGAAGGCGTCGCCGAGCCAGAACTGGCGCTCTGTGGCGATGCGGTTGGCCGTATCGGAGAACCGCGCAGTGCCCTTGTCGGCAGCAACCACGAGATAGGGATCGGGCGGATCGATGCAGACCGTTTGCGGCGGTGCAATCAGGGTGTCGCCGTCGAGATTGTCGGTGAGATCGAGAAGGGCGCCGATGAAGGTCTCGTAGCAGGCCAAACCTTCGGCATAGATCGCGTCGCGGTCGGCCCCGGCCGGCATCCTTTTGGGAACGAACCCGCCCTTGGCGCCGACCGGTACGATGATGGCGTTCTTGACCTGCTGGGCCTTGACCAGACCGAGCACTTCGGTGCGGAAGTCCTCGGGCCTGTCCGACCAGCGGATACCGCCGCGGGCAACGTCGCCGAAACGCAGATGCACGCCCTCGAACCGTGGCGAGGACACGAAAATCTCCTTGGCCGGACGCGGCGCCGGCATGTCGTTGATGCCGGGCGAGTTGAACTTCAGCGCCAGGGCCGGGCGCGGTGCGCCGTCGGCGTCGCGCTGGTAGTAATTGGTCCTGAGCGTCTCGGAGACGAGATTTCGGTAATGGCGGATGATGCGGTCCTCATCGAGCGAGGCAACTTCGGCCAGAAGCGCGTCGATCCCGGCGTGCAGCTGTTCGATATCCGCATCGGAGGCGTTCGGGGCATCGGGATCGAACCGGGCGGCGAAAAGAGCAATAAGCGCGCGCGCGACATCCTTGTGACTGCCGAGCGTATCGGCAAGATAGCGCGGGGAAAACGCCAAGCCGAGTTGGCGCATGTAGCGGCCATAAGCCCGAAGCACCCCAGCCTCCGACGCGGTGAGCCCGGCGCGCAGCACCAGCTGACTGAACCTGTCGTTTTCCGCTTTGTTGGCGGCAATGGCGAGGATTGCCTCCTCCACCCGTGCGGCACCTTCGGCGGTATCGAGGATGGCGTCCTCGGGTGACCGGAGCACCATGACGTGCAGATAGACGGTCCCCCGGTTCTCCGGGGTCAGGGTGTAGGTGGTCTCGTCGATGACCTCAAAGCCGAAATTCTCCAGCATCGGCACCCGGTCGGAAAGAGCCAACGGAGCGTCAAGGTGGTAGAATTTAAGGACCAGCTCCCCGCTTTGCGCGGCCCCCGTACCAAACTTGACGGCAAGGTCATCGGCATCGGCGAGGCTTTCCACGACGCCGATGTCGCTGAGTGCGGCCTCATGGCTGAAACGCGACTGGTAGCCGGCGGAAAAGGCATCGCGCCAGGCGGCGACGGCAGCGGGATTGCCGGCAGCCTCGGCGAGGCGGTCACCGAACGAGCGCAGCAACTCGCGGATCTCGGCTTCGATCTCGGCGCGCTCGGGCCGCGGGGTTTGTCCGCCGGCCCGTCCGATGATGAAGTGGACGCGAACCAGATCGCCTTCGGGGAAGAAGGGGTAATACTCGGTGACGCGGCCGTCATAGCGCCTGGCCAGGTGCTCGCCGATATCGGCCCGGCTCTTCGAGGTGTAGCGGTCGCGCGGGATGTAGACCAGAATCGAGACGAAATTGTCGAACGGGTCGATGCGCGGCAGCGCCTTGACGCGCGGGCGATCGGGCAGGCTGGCAATCTCGGAGGCGAAATCGAACAGATCCTTTTCCGAGATCTGGAACAGCTCCTCGCGCGGGTAATTGTCGAGCGCCGCCATCAAGGCCTTGCCGGCGTGGCTTTTTGGATCGAAGCCAGAAAGCCGCATGACGGCGGCAATCTTGCGCCGGATGAATGGCACCTCGACATGGGGCTGGTGCAACGACTGCGAGGTGAACAGCCCGAGAATGCGCAGTTCCCCGGTCAATTGTCCCTGATCGTCGTAGAGCTTTGCACCGACATAATCGAGATGGCCGCGCCGATGGATGCGGGCGCGCCTGTTGGCCTTGGCGACCAGAAGCGGTTCGGGCCGGGTCAGGAAGGCAACATGCTGCGGCGTCATCTCGACATAGTCACTGCCCGAGCGCAGAAACGTGTAGCTGGGGTCCTCGAGAATGCCGAGACCCGAGTCCTCGACCGGGGTCAGTTCTGCGGTTTCACCGGTGCCGGTCAGCCGGTATTCGCGCATGCCGAGGAACGTGAAGTTGTGATCGGCGAGCCAGGCAAGAAAATGAAGCGCCTCGGCGAAATCGGCCTGCCGCCCCTGTGTCGACCCCCGGCGATAGTCCTGCACCAGATTGCGCAGGCGCTCGAGCATCGGCCGCCAACCATCCACCACCCGCCTGATCTCGACGAGAATGGTATCGAGTTCGCTTGCGAGTTGGGCCAGCACCTTTTCGTCGGCGACGGGATCGATGTGGATGTGCAGGAAGCTCTCGTAAAGGGGAGCGTCGTCGTCCTCTTGCGCATCGCGCAGCTGCCAACCCTGTTCGTCCGGCGTGACCGCGAGAATCGGATGGGCAAACAATCTCACCCCAAGACCGGCAGAACGCAGCGCCCCGAGCACCGAATCGACCAGAAACGGCATATCCTCGGCGAAGATATCGATGATGCGGGCACCAGCTGGCGTGGTGTCTTCCGGTGGCCGGATCAAGACAAGATGCGGATCGGTACCGCGCCGGCCAAGCTGCGCATAAGACGGCCTGAGAACGGCCTCGAAAGCCTCCGGCGTCAGCCGCGCCAGATCACCGCGGTCGGTCGATTCGACCGTTAGCGCGAAAAAACGGGCAAAGCCGGGATCGGCGGAGTTGAGATGATCGGCATGGGCGGCAAATGCCGCCCGGTTGGACGAAAGCGCTTCGGACATCGATGCGTGGCCCCTCGACTGGAAAACTAGCCTGCCACACTCTGACCGGCCCGCCAACTCGACGGCACCAAGCTGTTGTGGAAGCTGCACGGTAGCTACGTCCGGATTAAGGGCTTGGCGAGGGATTTGTGCGCAACAATGCCGATATTCGTGCCAGATGGGCAGGATGGCAAGACAGGGCGGGACATCGGCGTCCTATCGGCATCGCCCCAGTCTTTTCGGGGTAATCCGCATGAGCGGCCGACAAAGCAGGTCCGGGACGGCTCTGCCTGCGTCGCATTCTTGACCGTCCGAGTGTCGACAGCGTAGAAACCGGTCTCTTGAAGACGATCCATGACAGGACGGGACCGATTATGGCCAAGACGCTTTACGACAAGATCTGGGACGATCACCTTGTTGCGACAAACGAGGACGGAACGTCGCTTATCTATATCGACCGGCATCTGGTCCACGAGGTGACGAGCCCGCAGGCCTTCGAAGGGCTGCGCCTGTCGGACCGCAAGGTCCGCGCGCCCGAACGCACCCTCGCCGTGGTCGATCACAATGTGCCCACGACCGACCGGTCGCTGCCCAATCCGGACCCCGAAAGCGCCATCCAGATCGCGGCGCTGGCCGACAACACCAAGGATTTCGGCATCGAATATTACGACCCCTTCGACAAGCGTCAGGGGATCGTGCACATCGTCGGACCGGAACAGGGCTTCACCCTGCCCGGCATGACCATTGTGTGTGGTGACAGCCACACCTCGACGCATGGCGCCTTCGGCGCTTTGGCCCACGGCATCGGCACTTCCGAGGTTGAGCACGTTCTGGCCACCCAGACGCTGATCCAGAAAAAAGCCAAGAACATGCTGGTCCGCGTCGACGGGAAACTGCCCGAAGGCGTGACCGCCAAGGACATCATTCTCGCCATCATCGGCGAGATCGGCACCGCGGGCGGGACCGGTCATGTCATCGAATTCGCCGGCGAAGCCATCGAGGCGCTGTCGATGGAAGGCCGCATGACGGTGTGCAACATGACCATCGAAGGCGGCGCCCGCGCCGGCCTGATCGCACCCGACGAAAAGACCTTCGAGTACGTCAAGGGCCGTCCGCGTGCGCCCGAGGGCAAGGCCTGGGACATGGCCATGGACTACTGGAAGACGCTGAAATCGGACGACGACGCGGTGTTCGATCGCACCGTCGTTCTCGATGCCGCCAACCTGCCGCCGATCGTTTCCTGGGGCTCCTCGCCCGAGGACGTCATCTCGGTGACGGGCGTCGTGCCAGATCCGGATGAGATCGCCGACGCCAACAAGCGCGCGTCCAAGAAGCGGGCGCTCGAGTATATGGGCCTCAAGCCGGGCACCAAGATCACCGACATCGCCATCGACAAGGTGTTCATCGGCTCGTGCACCAACGGTCGCATCGAAGACCTGCGCGCCGCCGCCGCCGTGATCGGCGACAACAAGGTTGCCAACAGCGTCAGCGCCATGGTCGTGCCGGGCTCAGGTCTTGTGAAGGAACAGGCGGAAGCCGAGGGTCTCGACAAGATCTTCATCGCCGCCGGGTTCGAATGGCGCGAGCCGGGCTGCTCGATGTGCCTTGCCATGAACCCGGACAAGCTGAAGCCCGAAGAGCGGTGTGCCTCGACATCCAATCGCAATTTCGAGGGCCGTCAGGGCTTCAAGGGCCGCACGCATCTGGTTTCACCCGCCATGGCGGCGGCAGCGGCGATCGCCGGCCACTTCGTCGACATCCGCGATTGGCCCAAGGTCTGATCGAAACTGGAGCGTTAGGCTCAACTTAACTATATCATACTGCAGCGCTTAACGCTGCGGTAGGCCAAACCGGGCGTTAACGCGCATCAGCTATGCTCGCTGCCTGTGAATTCAGCGAGTTACAATGGTCGATTTCGAGATCTTCATTGTTGCCGATACCCTTGCGGCGATCATTCTGGCGGCCGGATTTCTGGCCGCGTATCTTTATGATCGTCGGCTTGCGACATTCGGCTGGTGGACATGGTTCTTCGTGCTGATCGCGGCGTCGCTGGCAACCACGGTTCTCGACCCTTCAAGTGAAGTCGTCTGGCGCAAAATAGCGACCTGGTCGTCGTTGTTCGGCGCGGTCGTGATCGCGACGCTCGCCATGCATCGCGAGGGCAGCATCCCCACCCGGCCGCACATTGAGATCATCGCCGGCACCATCCTGCTGTTCTGCGCCGGCATCGTGCTTATCGCAGTCGACGCCCCACACACGTCATGGGTCGCCATCGGCCCGATCCCGACGCTGATCGTCACGCTTGGCGCCGCCTGGAGAATCCTGGCCAAGACTGCATTGCCGCTGATCGATATCGGCACCGCCATTTCCCTCATCATCGCCGCAGCTCTTTTGGGCGTGCGGTCCTATTGGATGATCACGCTCGAAAACTCTTTGCGCGCCAAGCTCTTCGGCGACCTGCCGCATTTTACTGTCCCTCCCAATGCCATCGGTCAAATGGACCTGGTCGTCCCCTCACAAATAGAAAAGCCACTGATCCTGGCGCTCTTGACGATCCTCGTCCTGCTGGCCATCGCCGTTTCGGCCTTTCTGCGCGCAGCCCTTGACGCTATTCGCAGCGTGAGGGAGCGCTCGGCGATCGATTCTCTCAGCGGCCTGCTCAATCGTGGCAGCTTCGACGAAGCGGCGGAACTGGCGATCCAGGCAACCGGGCGGAGGTCCATTGCCGTTGCGACCTTCGATATCGATCACTTCAAGCGGGTCAATGACACGGGTGGGCATGCCTGTGGCGACCGGGTCATCGCCGGTCTCGGCGGCATCATTCGCGACGCAATCGCCGATGGCCAGATCGCCGGTCGCATTGGCGGCGAGGAGTTCGCCGTGCTCATTCCCGGCGGCCATGTCTCAACCGCCCGCCTGCTGGCCGAAGCCATTCGTACCCGGCTTTGCACCTCGGATTTCGGCCCCGAAATCCCCTGGCAGATCACGCTGAGCGGCGGTGTCGCCGAGCGTGTGGAGAACGAACCGCTGCATCTGCTCATGGCACGGGCCGACAAGGCGCTCTATCAGGCCAAGCAGAGCGGCCGCGACCGCATCGCCATCGCAGACACGCCTGATCGGGCGCCGACCAAGTTGGTTCTGGCGCAAACCCAGCATGGCTGACGTCTGGCAGTCGGCACTACCGCCAAGCCTTGATGCTTTCGAGCAGATGGCAAAGACCGCCTTTGCGGGGCTGCCGGACCAGTTCCGGGACCTGACCGGCGATGTCCTGTTCGCCATTGCCGATTTCCCCGATGACGACATGCTCGAAGACCTCGGGCTCGAAAGCCCGTTCGACCTGCTCGGCCTGTTCGAAGGCGCCGGCCTGACAGAACTCGGCGACACGCCGGAAACCGGCGCCCTGCCCAACCGGATCTGGCTGTTCCGCCGCCCGATCCTCGATTTCTGGGTCGAACAGGAAGACGAGGCGCTCGGCGACATCGTCACCCATGTGCTGGTGCACGAGATCGGTCACCATTTCGGCTATTCCGACGATGACATGGAAGCTGTGGAAGCTGCGGCGGCACAAGAAGAGCAGTGAGCCGTCGCGATGGCGTCACTTTCTCCCGCCAGTCCTAGGGGTCGCGCAATCCTCGGAGACCTGACCATGATGCTGCGAAAATCTCTGGCCGCTGCCATCGCCCTGTCGGTCCTTGCCTCGCCCACTCTTGCCAGCGTCGAACAGATCGTCGGCGGGCCCTGCACCGTTCCGGACGACGCGGGGCTCACTGATCGAGACGTCTATCGTATCGAGCACCTCGTCTCATCGCGCACTGGCGGGCTGGCCGAGGCGATGAGAGCCGAAAGCAGTGCTGACCGCGCCGCCGTTTCGATGCTTTTCCAGAATGGGCTTTACCCCGTGGCCGCAATGCCCGAGGGCCAGTACCAGTGCCGCACCATCAAGCTCGGCGGCATTTCGGAATTGGTGGTTTATCAGTGGTTCGCCTGCGAGGTGACACGCGCCCGGGACACGTTGACGCTGTCCAAGACAACCGGCAGTCAGAGATTTGAAGGCACCCTGGTGCCGGCGGGGTCCGGGCTGCTTTACCGCGGCGCCTTGACATATGGCTACGAGACCACGCCCGTCGCCTATGGCGATGACGCCAAACGCGACCAGGTCGGCTGCGTGACCAAGGATGCTGAGGACGGCACGCATTTCGTGCTCGAACTGCCCTATCCGGTCTTCGAGAGCCGGCACGACGTCATCGAGCTGGTCAGGAAGGACTAGTTACCGTCGCGCTTTTGGAAGAGACCCGGCTTTCACGCCTGAAGACCTGGGCGCGAAAGACGTCGCTGTCGTTGTGGAACCGGTCGATGACGGCGATCTCTTCGTCCGAACAGTCGAGGATGAGCTTGATCTCGGTGTCGCGCTTGACGAGGTCGACGGTGATCGCCAACGCAATCAGCCCGCGTCCGGCGGTCTGGCCGCGCCAGACGTCGATGCCGCCGCCGTCCATCGCCTGTGTTCCGTCGAGATAACCGTAATCGAGCGGATAGATGCGCCCGGGCAGGCGCGGATGCACCGACCCTGCCGGACGGTCGATGACGAGCGGGCATGCGCCCACCAGCTTTTCGTACGCCTGCCAGATGTCGGACACCTGTTCGGACATGGTCATGTCAGGTTTCGAGCGCCGTATCGAGCGCAAGTTCGACCATATCGGTCAGAGAACCCTGGCGCTCGGAGGCGTCGATCTGCTCCCCGGTCACCAGACAGTCGGTCATGGTGCAGATCGCGAGCGAGCGCGCCTTGAAGCGGGCGGCAAGCGTATAGAGCGTCGCGGCTTCCATCTCCACCGCAAGCACGCCGTGATGAGGCAATTCACCGTAGGAATCGACGCCTTCGGGGACATAGAACACATCCGAAGAGACGATGGAGCCGACATGGGTCGTGTGCCCGCGCTCGACAGCCAGATCAGCTGCCCGGCGCAACAGGCCGAAATCGGCGAAGGGCGCATAGGAATAGGGCTCGAAGCTCTTGTTGATGGCGCTGTCGGTGGCGGCGGTGATGGCGAGCACGATATCGCGGACCTTGACGTCGGTGTTGAGCCCGCCGCAGGTGCCGACGCGCATCAGCGTCTTGACGCCATAGACCGCCAGAAGCTCGTGGACATAGATGGCAAGCGAAGGCTGGCCCATGCCCGTTGCCTGAACCGAGACCGACTTGCCCTTGTAGGTGCCAGTGTAGCCGAGGCAGTTGCGGACGGAATTGACGAGGCGCGGCTCGTCGAAAAAGGTCTCGGCAATCCATTTCGCCCTGAGCGGATCGCCCGGCAGCAGCACGGTGTCGGCGTAGTCACCCTTGTTGGCTTCATTATGCGGGGTCACGGTCGCCTCCTATGTTCTTGGTCTTGTTGTTACCTGCCGGACATGACAGGTGCTCCATTCGGGTGTAAACACCCGCCCGCGGCAAGGACAAGTGTGAAATGACCACGACAATCTTCATCGACGGCGAAGCCGGCACCACCGGCATCGAAATCAGGGATCGGCTGTCCGGCCGGTCCGACCTGAGCCTGATCTCGCTCGGCGAGGACAAGCGCAAGGACCTTGCCGCGCGCAAGGACGCGCTCAACAGCGCCGATATCGCCATCCTGTGCCTGCCCGACGCAGCGGCCAGGGAAGCCGTGTCGCTGATCGAGAACCAAACGACACGGGTGATCGATGCCTCGACCGCCTATCGTGTCGATCCGGATTGGGTCTATGGCTTTGCCGAAATGGACGCGGCCCAGACCGGCAGGATCGCCGGGGCGCGTTTTGTCGCCAATACCGGCTGCTGGCCGCTCGGGCTGATCGCGACCTTTAGGCCGCTGATCGCCGCCGGCCTGATGCCGGCCGATTATTCGGCGAGTTATTCCGGCATTTCCGGGTATTCCGGCGGCGGCAAATCGATGATCGCCGATTATGTCGAAAAGGGCGAAGACGCGCCCGAGTTCATTCCCTATGCGCTCGGATTCAACCACAAGCATCTGCCGGAGATGCAGCTTTACAGCCGGCTGACCTCGGCGCCGTTGTTCGTGCCGGCGGTGGGCGACTACTACAAGGGCATGCTGACCGCGACGCCGCTGAGGCTCGATGCGCTCGGAAGACAAGTGACTGGCGCCGACATCCACGCCGCTCTGTCAGAGCATTTCGCCGGTATTCCGGGAAGCTGGGTCGAGGTCGCACCGCTTGCCGATTTCGAGAAATCCGCCAGCCTGACGCCCGAGGCCAATAACGGCACCAACAAACTGACCCTGACAGTCTGCGCCAACGACAAGCGCCAGCAGGCGGTGGTGATCGCGGTCTACGACAATCTCGGCAAGGGCGCATCCGGCGGCGCCGTGCAAAATCTTAACCTGATGATGGGTGTCGATCCGGCGACGGGGCTTTAGCCGCCTACAGCTTCGCCGTCAGGATCCGGGCCCAGGTGGCGTCGATCTTGCCGACATCGAGCACCGTGACCAGATGGCAGAGCTGGCAATGTGCGATGAAGCGCTGCACCTTTTTCTTTGACGCGCCCGAGCGTGATTTGGCGGTGGCGATGAGATGGGCGACGCCGTGGCGCACCGCGTCGCGGATCTCGGGAATGTCCGAAGCCGCCTGCGCGTGCACCTGGATCATCAGGATGTCGCGGTTGACGATGAGCTTGGTGTAGGCCTTTTCCATCGCCTCTAGGTTTTTCTCGGACTTGGCCTTGCCGGTCTTTTCTGCCGCCTTGTTCATGGCGTCGGCGATCTCTTCGTAGCAGCGTTCGACGACGGCGACGAACAGTTCGAGCTTGGTCGGAAACAGCTTGAAGACATAGGCCTGCGAGATGCCGGCGGCCTTGGCGACGTCGGTCACAGGCGTCGCGGCATAGCCGGCCTTGGCAAAAGCCAAACGCGCTGCGTCGAGGATGGCGTCGCGGCGCGTGTCGGCGCTGAAGGGGACCACAGTTTCACTCATGACGATGAGTCTAGGCTTACTCGCATCGGTCTGTCAAAAGCCGGCGGCGATCTCGGTGCTTGACCCGGCCCGCCCGTTTGCGGCATCTAGCACCGACAACAAAACGGGGATCACCATGGACAAGTTCGACAAGCTGACCAGCGTTGCAGCACCCCTGCCGATCATCAACATCGACACCGACATGATCATCCCCAAGCAGTATCTCAAGACGATCAAGCGCACGGGCCTGGGCACGGCGCTGTTCTCGGAGATGCGCTACAACGAGGACGGTTCGGAGAACCCGGACTTCGTGCTCAACAAGCCGGCCTATCGCAATGCCAAGATCATCGTCGCCGGCGACAATTTCGGCTGCGGTTCAAGCCGTGAGCACGCGCCCTGGGCCCTGCTCGATTATGGCGTCAAGGTTGTCATCTCGACCAGCTTTGCCGACATTTTCTACAATAACTGCTTCAAGAACGGCATTCTGCCGGCGATCGTTTCGCCCGAGGATCTCGACAAGCTGATGGACGACGCCGAGCGCGGCTCGAACGCGACGCTGACCATCGATCTCGAATCCCAGACGATTTCCGGTCCCGATGGCGGCTCGGCGCATTTCGAGATCGATCCGGCACGCAAGCAGGTTCTGCTCGAAGGGCTCGACGACATCGCCATGACGCTGAAGTCCGAAACCTCCATCACCGGTTTCGAAGGCAAGATGGCCGAGAACCGTCCCTGGATCTAGTCGGACCGGCGACAAGCCGCCGCCAGATGATCATCTGTTCGGGCACGCCGGTGCCTGTCCTTGACCGTCATCCCGGCGGAGGCGAGGGCTCACAAGCCGGGCTGAGGATCCTCCCACATGGTCACCCGCATCTCGACCGACTCACCGTTTGAAGCAACCTTCGGCTATTCCCGCGCCGTCCGCCATGAGGACACTGTCTATGTGTCCGGCACGACCGGTTACGACTACGCCACCATGACCATGCCCGACAGCGTCGGCGAACAGGCGAGCAACGCCCTAAAAACGATCGACAAGGCGCTGAAGGATGCCGGCTCCGGCATCGAGGACACAGTCCGCGTCGTTTATTATGTCGGCGACCGCTCCTATGTCGACGAGGTGGTCAAGGCCGTCGGCCCGGTGTTCAAGGACATCCGCCCCGCCGCGACCATGCTCATCGTGCAGATGATCGAGGCCGGGATGAAGATCGAGATCGAGGTCACGGCGCGGATCGGAGCGCGCGACTGATGACACTTGGCATTCATGAAGTTGAGGACCCCGGACAGGACGTTCAGGAGGCGATCGTTTTGCCGCTGCGCGCCAACAACCTGCGGCGCATGCCCCGTCTCAACGGTGCCGCCGAACGCGCCTGGTGCCTGACCAATGACGCCGGCGACATCGTCGGCGGCCTATGGGCGAAAAAGAGGCTCGACTGGGTCTATATCGATTTCCTCGTCGTGCCCAAGGAGGCGCGCGGCAAGGGAATCGGCGCCGACCTTGTCGCCCGGGCGGAAGCCTGGGCGCGCGCCAGCGGTGCAACGGGCGCCTGGCTATTGACCTTCGGTTTCCAGGCGCGCGGGTTCTACGAAAAGCTCGGCTACATGTGCGTCACGACTTTCGAAGGCGCCAGCGCGGATGCCGACGAATATATCCTGCGCAAGCAGTTCGGGTGAGGTGCTGGGACGCTCAGGCGCGCGGCGTCACACCGAACGCCTCGGCAATCAGCTGATAAGACCTTCGACGCAGTTCGTATGAATGCATGGTCGTGGTGATCATCACCTCGTCGGCGCCTGTTTCGACACGCTTTTTCTCGATTTTGGCCCGGACCTTTTCCGGTCCGCCGACGATCCAGAGAGGCTTTTGTTTCTCGATGACGGCCAGTTCCTGCGGCGTGTAGGTGTGCGCCGCCGCTTCCTCGGGCGGCATCAGGCGACGCTCCTGTCCGGTGAGGAACTGCGCCCAGTTCAGTGCCTGACTGCCGGCGAGGTAGTCCGCCTCTTCGTCCGTCGGCGCACAGATTGCCGAAACGCAGACGATGGCCTTGGGTTCGGAAAACACCGGGCCGGGCCGGAAGGCGCGCCGGTAGGCTTCGATCGCCGGGCCGCCCGGCGTTGAGCTGAAATGCGCTGCAAAGGCATAGCCCATGCCCAGTTGCCCGCCCGCCTCGGCGCTGCCGCCGGAGGAGCCAAGCATCCACATCGGCGGCAGAGCGATCCCACCCGGCGCCACTTCGACATGCGCCAAGGGGTGTCCGTCGGGAAAGCCGCCCTGTTCGAAGGCAACCAGCTCGGCGAGATAATGCGAGAACTCGTCGCCGCCGCCGGTTCGCAAGGCACGCATGGCATAGCCGTCGCCGCCCGGCGCGCGGCCGAGCCCGAGATCGATGCGACCGGGATGAAGCGCTTCGAGCGAACGGAAGGCCTCGACGATACGCAAAGGCATGTGGTTCAGGAGCATGACGCCGCCCGAACCGACGCGGATGTCGCGGGTTGCCGCCGCTGAGGACGCAATGAGGATTTCGGGCGAAACCGACCCGATCATCTTCATGCCGTGGTGTTCGGCGTACCAGATGCGTTCGTAGCCGAGCCGGTCGCCGGCCTTGGCGAGTTCGACGGTTTCCCTGAGCGCATCGGAGGTCGATGTGCCGTCGGAGATCGGGGCGAGGTCGAGAATGGAGAGGGGAAAAGCTGAGGTCATGAACCATGATATAACCATCGGCGAGCGCCGATGAAAGGGGCTCACGTCAATTTGCCGGTTCCGCAGAAGGCAGCGAACCGCGCCTAGCCCCTTGCGCTCCGAGGCAAGCCGCCATGATCCGCACCGAACGGGTTGCGACGTCCTGAGACTTGCCAAGCCGTACCGCGCGGTCTAGCAAAGCGCCAACTCCGCGCTATCACGAGAACAGGCCCCATGTCCCAATCCCTTTTCCTTCTGCCCGGCGACGGCATCGGCACCGAGATCATGGCCGAGGTCGAAAAGCTCATTGCCCATCTCAACGCCAAGGGCGAAACCGATTTCACCACCGATTCCGGTCTGGTTGGCGGGTCGGCCTATGACGCGCATGGCGTGGCGGTTTCGGAAGAGGACATGCAGAAGGCGCTTGCAGCCGATGCGGTGATCTTCGGCGCTGTCGGTGGTCCGAAATGGGACGACGTGCCCTATGAGGTCCGCCCCGAGGCGGGTCTTTTGCGCTTGCGCAAGGATCTGGGGCTTTTCGCCAATCTCCGTCCGGCGATCGTTTATCCGGCGCTGGCCGAGGCTTCCTCGCTGAAAAAGGAGCTGGTCGAAGGGCTCGACATCCTGATCGTGCGCGAGCTGACTGGCGGTGTCTATTTCGGCGAGCCCAAGGAGATCACCGATCTCGGCAACGGCCAGAAGCGCGCCATCGATACCCAGGTCTACGAGACCTATGAGATCGACCGCATCGCCCGCGTCGCCTTCGACCTTGCCGGCACTCGCGGCAAGCAGGTGAATACCGTCGACAAGAAGAACGTCATGAAGTCTGGTGTTCTCTGGGATGAAGTCGTCCAGTCCATCGCCAAGGACTATCCGGACATCAAACTCGAGCACACTCTGGCCGACAATTGCGCCATGCAGCTGGTCAGGCGCCCCAAGCAGTTCGACGTCATTCTGACCGACAATCTGTTCGGCGATATCCTGTCCGATACGGCCGCCATGCTGACCGGTTCGCTCGGCATGCTGCCCTCCGCCTCGCTCGGCGCACCCGATCCGGCGACCGGCAAGCGCAAGGCACTTTACGAGCCGGTACACGGCTCGGCGCCGGACATTGCCGGCAAGGGCCTCGCCAATCCGATCGCCATGATCGCCAGTTTTGCCATGGCCCTTCGCTATTCGTTCGGCATGGTCGAGCTCGCCGACAAGGTCGAGGCGGCGATTGCCGGCGTTCTCGCCGACGGCCTCCGCTCGGCAGACATCATGCAGTCGGGCTGCAAGCAGGTCGGTACCGCCGAGATCGGCGATGCGGTGATCGCAAAGCTCTAGGAAATAGGCAACGGCCGCGCCCGGGTTCCTGCCCTCAGGCACACTTACTAGGCCCGCGTACCATCACGGTACGCGGGCCTTTGTCATGACGGCTGCAGCAATCGTGCCGCTTGGGGGAAAGGCGCGCGCTGCAGCCATGTTACGGGCAGGCGCAGACGTCTGTCCGTTCGGCCATGACGACCGGATTGCTGTCCGACACCTGACGTACGCGCAAACCGGTCCCGGCAAACGCGGTTTCAGGCTCCGGCTGGATATCGGACTGAGCACTTTGTGGGGCGCGCCACTTTTGCCGGAACGAGGTTGACAGATCGTCCGGGTCCAGACCGAGATCGGCGATCATGTGCGGCGACAAGCGCCTGACGGCGAAATAGGCCCGCTGATAGGCTACCTGATCGACGGGCCACAATGCCAAACGCCCAATCAGCGCCAACGGCGGTGATGCGGGCACCGACAATCGGCGGGTAACATCAAACAGAACTGCGAGGACTGACATGGCGGCCCCTCCACGGAAGGAAGATAAAATGAATCGATTCAATATGGCGATAGATGCCGTTTGAACCGATTCAAACTTACGCCGATTCTTTCGCGCGTCAAGCAGAAATTGAATCGATTCATTATTCATGCTAGCAAGATGGTTAGGGCGGGCGAAATACCCGCTCCTCATGCAACAGGGAGTGTCGAGGAATGGCGGCTGGCAAACCGGCGAAATCGCCCCGCCTTGCCGATGTGGCCGAAGCAGCGGGCGTGTCGCAAGGCACCGCTTCCAATGTCTTCAACCATCCCGAACTGGTGCGCGAGGAAGTGCGCGAGCGCGTGCATGAAGCAGCTAAAAATATCGGCTATTCCGGTCCCGATCCGCGGGGACGCATGCTACGGGCGGGTATGGTCAACGCCATTGGTGTCGCCACGACGCAGCCTTTGAACTATTTCTTCGACGACCCTTACGCCCGCGCGATCATGAGCGAAATTTCGAAAGCCTGCGACGCCAATGGCAGCGGCATTTCGCTGATCTCGACCAAGAACGAGCAATTGCTGAGTTGGAACATCGGCAGCGCCCTTGTCGACGGCCTGGTTCTTTTCTGCTTCACCGGCACCGAAACATTGGTCGCCCGTGCCAGAGAGCGTGGCCTGCCCTCGGTCGCTCTGGCCTTCGGCAACACCAATGAGGACGTGCCGGCAATCGATGTCGACAATGTCGAGGGCGGACGCAAGGCGGCGACCCATCTGGCCAATCTCGGCCATACGCGCTTCGCCATACTCGCCATTGAGTTCACCGATGGCAGCTCGGGCCGCCGGACCGCTGCGGAAATCGCGGCGGCAACGCACTTCACCTCGCGCGACAGGGTCTTCGGCAGTTTCGAGGTGCTGTCCGCCCGCGGACTCGATGTCTCGAATATCCCGGTTTTCGAAACCTCTGAGGACACCGGCAGCATCCGGCTCGCCCTCGACACGCTGTTCGCCGACAGGGCGCCGCCGACCGCAATCATCGCGCAATCGGACCTTATCGCCATGATTGCACTCGACTGGTTTGCCGAAAAAGGCATCCGCGTGCCCCAGGACGTCTCGATTATCGGCTTCGACGGCGTGCCGGAAGCGGCGGAAACCTCGCCACCGCTGACCACCATCGCCCAGCCGATCGTCGAGATTGGCCGGCGGGCCGTTGCCGCAATCCTCGAACCGACGGGCGAGATGCCGCGTATCCTGTTCGATACCGAGCTGATCGTGCGCGGATCTACGGCGCCGCCGAAGGCCTAGACGAAAGTGCCTGCCTTCTGCCGGACCTTGCGCGCCGGGGTGAATTCCCACCAGCCGAGCGCCTCGCCCGTCCGCGCCTGGTGGATGGCGGCCGCGAACGTGTCGTGCACGCATGGATCGTGGCGGCTCCCAGTCATGGTGGCCAGATCGAGATAAAGCGCATCCGCCTCGCACCGCGCCAGTTCGCCGACCGTATCGACACCGAGCAGCTTGAGGTCGGCCCGTATTGCCTTGCCGACATTGCGCAAGACGATGACATCATCCTCGGGTCCGGGAACAGATTTCGCAGCAGCGGACATAGGTATGTTCCATTTTTGTTCTTTTTGGTTTCTATCCGGTCAGAAACGAGCGTTCAAGTACATGTCGCAGCACCCGAACGCGGCACGGCGCCGAATTGACAATCCGGGCCGGACATGGTCCGTTGCGCACTTCAATTCATCAAGGCGTGCGTAAAGATGACTGGTTGGCGGAACCTGCTGTTGGGGCTTGGACTTTTGGTTTCGGTCGGCGCCGTGACGGGCGCATCGGCGCAGGACTTCGGTCTTTACGAACTGCGCGGCGGCATCATGGCCCATTCGGCCGACGAACCGGCACCGAACGGTTTCATCTTCAATTTCTCGCGGCTCGAAGACATCAGCGTCGACGCGCTGTTCTATTCGCCCGATATCGACGCCTTCAGATGGATCGGCAGCCCCAAGATCAATCTCGGCGGCAATCTCAATGTCGCCGGCAGGGAATCGCATGCCCATCTTGGCCTGACCTGGCAGATTCCGATCTTCGATACGCCCTTCTTTGTCGAAGGCACCTTCGGCGGCGCCGTGCACTCTGGTGAGTTGACCAATGCAACTGCGCCCGCGCGCGCCCTTGGTTCGCGCTTCCTGTTCTACGAAGAGATCGGTATCGGCGCGGTTCTGCCGAACAACTGGACCGTGCTGGCAACCGCCGAGCACGCTTCCAACGCTGATCTGGCACAGCCCAACCGCGGCCTGACCAATATGGGCGTCAAGGTCGGACACCGCTTCTGAAGCCAGGCGCTCGGTCGCGTCGCGCCGTTGACTCCCCACACTTTCACGCAATATGCATCGAAAATGCACCCGGGACTGCGCCAGGCGTTTTGGCCGGCAGGGTCGTTGGCGCAACGAGACAAGCCGCCGCATGTCAGGCTGCAAGGGGAAGATGTATGACCCACTTGCGCCCTTCGCCAACGGCACTGCCTCTGAACAGCCAATGGTTTGAAACGAGCAAAGCCCAACCGGATTTTCTGCGCGTTCCGGGATGTGCCGACCGCCGTCGGGTGCCGGGCCTCTGCGTCATCTCAAGCGGAAAATGACGCGGTTGGGTCAAATGAAATAGCGTGCTGATAGGACCGTTCTGTTTTGTGTTTGCCAGTGTCTTCGGATCTTGCTGCTGCTGAAAGCCGCGTCAGACCGTTGTTGAGTTGTTTGCAGGTTTTGTGCGCGGCCATTTGTCTGCTCGCCATTCCAGCCCAGGCCGAGGAGGCCGAGTTGGAAACCATGGCGCGGAACCTCGGCGTGTCTGAATTGCGCGCTGGCGTCCTGCTCGATTCCCTCGAACAGGCCTATCCCTTTCCCTTCCTGGTCAAGTCCGACAGCGTTGACCTCTCCAGATGGCAGAACCTCAACGCCGAGGTGCTGTTCAGGCTGCCCGATGAAGACATGATCCGCTGGCTCGGTTCGCCGCGCATCGGCATCGGCGGCACGCTCAGTTTCACGGGCAAGATCAGCTATGCCCGGCTTGCCGCCGTCTGGCACGTTCCGGTGTTCGATACCGGGCTGTTCATCGAACCGATGATCGGCGGCATGATCCACAATGGATATCTGTACGATGCCCCGGCCGGCCAGCGGGAAATGGGCTGCCGAGTCGTCTACTTCTACGGCGGCAACATCGGTTACAACATCAATGAAAAGCTCGATGTGATGGCAACCTTCGAACACGGCTCGCATTGGAGCCAGTGCGCCCGCAAGGAGAACGATGGCGTCAATCGCATGGGGCTTCGTATCGGCTGGAAGCTCGACTGACGGGCGCCGACCGGTCTGTCCGCGTCACTAAATACCAGCCAATCGGGCCCGCATTCATTGACTATTCTGCAATTCGCGCTATGAACTCGCGCTGAAGTCGGGAGTGACCATGCGCGTACGTGTCGCGACAATGACAGCCGTCACCACCTGCGCCTCGGGCGCGGGCCTGAACACGCTCGACGCGAAATCCACCAAGACTACCAAAACCATCTAGCCGTTCCCCCGGGCCATCTCCCCGGCGGGGGAAGGGCCGGAACCGGTTGGCGACAGACATCACAGTCTGTCCGGGGGTCAGGGCTAAAAAAGGATCCAATCATGTCCTATCGGGTTGCAGTTGTCGGTGCCACGGGCAATGTGGGCCGCGAAATGCTTGCCATTCTTGCCGAACGCAATTTCCCAGCGTCCGAGGTGATACCGCTCGCCTCCTCGCGCTCGCAGGGCAAGGAAGTCAGCTTTGGCGACAAGGTGCTGAAGTGTCAGAACCTCGAGAATTTCGATTTCACCGGCGTCGACATCTGCGTCATGAGCGCTGGCGCCAAGATCTCCAAGGAATGGTCGCCGAGGATCGGCGCCGCCGGAGCCATCGTCATCGATAATTCCAGCCAGTGGCGCTACCATTCCGACGTGCCGCTGATCGTGCCGGAAGTGAACGGGCATGTGCTCGACGCCTATATGGCGAAGACTGACCGGCTCAACATCATCGCCAATCCGAACTGCTCGACGGCCCAGCTCATCGTCGTGCTCAAGCCCCTGCACGATGCCGCCAAGATCAAGCGCGTCGTGGTGTCGACCTATCAGTCGGTTTCCGGCGCCGGCAAGTCCGCCATGGATGAGCTCTGGACCCAGACCAAGGGCATTTTCGTCAACGACAAGCCCGAGCCGCAGAAGTTCCCCAAGCAGATCGCCTTCAACGCCATTCCCCATATCGATGTCTTCATGGAAGACGGCTACACCAAGGAAGAATGGAAGATGGTGGCCGAGACCAAGAAGATTCTCGACCCCAAGATCAAGCTGACGGCGACCTGCGTCCGCGTGCCGGTTTTCATCTCGCACGCCGAGGCGGTCAATATCGAGTTCGAGAACGCAATCAGCGCCGACGAAGCCCGCGATATCCTGCGTGATGCACCCGGTGTTTCCGTCTACGACAAGCGTGAGCCCGGCGGCTACATGACCCCGGTCGAAGCGGCGGGCGAGGATGCGTCCTATGTGTCCCGCATCCGCGAGGACGCGACCATCGAGAACGGTCTCGACCTCTGGGTGGTGTCCGACAATCTGAGGAAGGGCGCCGCCCTCAACACCATCCAGATTGCTGAGACCCTGATCGAACGCGGTCTGCTGAACAAGGGCTGAGATCGAGCCGCCTCACCGGCCGGATCCTCCAGCCGGTGAGGCAGATTTGTCGATTCCCGCAAGCGACAGCCAAAGGACACGCTCATGCGTTTCGTCGCCCTTCTGGAGGACCGGCCCGACACCGGCGCGCTGCGCGATGCCAATGCCGAAGCCCACGAGGCCTTCCTGCGCCAGCATAAGGGAACGATTGTCATGGCCGGCGCCTTACGCGAACAGGCAGATGCCTGTCCGATCGGCGGGCTGTGGCTGTTCGAGGCCGAGAGTCGCGAGGCCGTCGAGGCGATCATCGCCGAGGATCCGTTCTACAAGGCGGGCATGCGCGCCAGAATCCGCGTGCTCGACTGGAGCACGGCGCCCGGTTTCGAGGACATGGTCGTCGGCCCGAAGACGCAAGCTGTTTGATATGCCTGTCCGCCACATCCTTCTGGCACTGATGGTCGTGGCGATCTGGGGCGTCAATTTCACCGTCATCAAGCTCAGCGTGACCGACCTGCCGCCGTTCCTCGCGGCGGCGCTGCGGTTCACGTTCGCAGCCTTCCCGGCTGTGCTGTTCATCCGCCCGCCACAGGTGAACTGGACACGTATCGTGCTGTTCGGCCTCAGTTCCAGCTTTGGCATCTACGCCTTCCTGAATCTGGCGATCTATTTCGGCATTACCGCGGGGCTCAGTTCTGTGGTGCTGCAGACCCAGGCCTTTTTCACCATCCTGTTCGCCTTCTTCCTGCTCGGCGAACGGCCGCGCTCGATCCAGATCGTCGGCGCCGCCATCGCCTTCGCCGGCATTGGTGTCATCGCCGTCGAGCGCTATGGCGACGCCAGCTTCGGACCGCTGTTTATGGTGGTCGCCGGCGCCATGTGCTGGGCCGTCGCCAATATCGTTACCAAGCGCAGCCAGGGCGCCGATGCGCTCGCCCTGACCGTGTGGGGCGCGGCAATCGGAACGGTACCGCTGTTTGCAATCTCCTTTGCCGTCGAAGGTTTCGAGACCGACATGGCAGCTATCGCCAATGCCGGCATTTCGACCTGGCTGGTCATCGGATTCCTCGCCTATGCGGCGACGCTTCTGGGCCTGGGGACCTGGACCTATTTAATGCGCCGGCACCCGGCATCGACCGTGGCGCCATTCACCCTGCTGGTGCCGATCACGGGACTCGTCTCCGGGGCGGTATTCCTCGGGGAGACCATCTCATTGCCCTCCGCCGCCGGCGGAGCACTCGTCATCGCCGGACTGCTCGTGCCGGTGCTGTGGCGCGGAAGGACCGTCTGATGAGCGACAAGATCACAATCCGCGACGCCAAAAGGCGCGATCTCGACATCATTGCCGGCATCTTCACGCGTGCCCGCCAGACGCTTTCCTTCGTGCCCGAACTTCATTCGGAGGCGGAAGACAAGGATTTTGTCCGCGACGTGCTGTTCAAGACATGCCGCATTCGCCTCGCTTTTTTCGAGAAGCGCGCCTGCGGCTTTTGCGCCATCGAGAATGGCTGGATCCGCCAGATTCATGTCGATCCCGGCCATTTCGGTCTCGGTGTTGGCTCGGCTCTGATCCGCGACGCCAAGACGCGCGAACCTCGGCTCGAACTCTGGTGCTTCCAGGACAACACCCGCGCCCGCAACCTCTACGAACGCCACGGCTTCAAGCCTGAGGAATTCACCGATGGCAGCGGCAACGAGGAAAAGACGTCGGACGTGCGTTACGTCTGGCTAAAGCACAAGCACTGACCGCCGCAAAGCGCGGGGCCTATTCCGAGGTTTCCTCGTCCGCCCGGCGCGTTTTCATTCGCTCCGTCCTCAACCGCTCGATGAAGGCCCCGGCAACGATGCCGCTCGGCAGAGCAACGATGCCGACGCCGAGAAGGGCCACCGCTCCTGCCGCGATACGGCCAAGCAGGGTGTGGGGAAGAACATCGCCGTAACCGACCGTCGTCAGTGTCACAACGCTCCACCATAAGGCCCGCGGCACGGAGCCGAAATTCTCCGGATCGGCGTGGCCTTCGGCAAAATGGATCAGGATGGCGGCCAGAAAGATCAGCACGGCCGCCAGAATGACGCTGGCAAAAAGCTCGGACCAGACCGAGGCCAGGGTCTCGACCAGGATGCGGACGCCAGGCAGATAGCGCATCAGTTTGGCGAAGCGCAAAAGTCGAATAAGCCGGAAACCGACCACCCAGTCTGCCGGCGGATTGCCGATCACGGCGAAGGCGAGAAGAAGCAGCAGTTCTGGCGCGAAGGCGAGGAAATCGATGACGAACCAGACAGGCTCAGCGTAGTCAATCCGTTCGCGGAGACCGGTGACGCCATGACTGGCGCCTGCCGACCACAGCCGCAGAGCGAATTCGCCAGCAAACAGGCCGAGGATGACGATGTTGGTGACGGCCAGCACATCGCTCCAGTCGGCGGAGAGCATCGGCTCGGTCTCGACGGCGAACAGCACGGCACTGAGCGCAATCAGGCAGATGATGCCGGCATTCACCGGCGACAATCCACGCCTGTCCCAGGACTTCACGATCAGTTGACGATCCCACCAGACCTTCGCCTTCATACCGCCCTCCTCGGGCGAGGTTCAGATCTCGGGCCGCTCGAACTCGCCGGTTTGCCTGTCCATGATCCACAATTCGCCGGTCTTGATCTCGAACCAGGCGCCGTGGATCGCCAGCTCGCCGTCGTCCTCAAGCTCTTTGACGTAGGGGAAGCTCCTGAGATTGGCGATGGAGTTGCGGATCGATACCCATTCCAGGGTGCGCGCCCGCTCTCCCTGAGTCATCAGCCCGTTGTCGCCGAATTGCGCCGTGACCGGATCGAGCAGGTGCAGCCACTTGCCAATGAAATCGCCCTCGGCCAGCGGCTGGAAATTGGGGGTCAGCGCCGTGGCGATGCCGCCGCAACTGGCATGGCCCATGATGACCAGATGCTTCACCTTGAGAACCTGCACGGCATATTCAATGCCGGCGGAGGTGCCGTGACGGCCACCATCAGGTTCGAACGGCGGCACAAGATTGGCAATGTTGCGCAAAACGAAAAGCTCGCCCGGCCCGCAGCCAAAGATCGTTTCCGGCGCCGCCCGGCTGTCGCAGCAAGCGACGACCATGGTCGATGGGCTTTGGCCCTCATTGGCAAGCTGATGATAGCGCTCTCGTTCGGCGGCATAGCGTCCGCCCATGAAGTTCCGGTAGCCGTCGAGCAGGTGCTTGGGAAAATCTGTCATGATTTTTCCCTATAACGCGCAGGCGCGACGCGCAATCCTCGATGCAGAGTGCCGACGGATATGATCTCAAAACAGCGACAGGGCCGTTCCGCGAAAGCGGAACGACCCTGCGCTTGAGGACGTCTGTCGTCGCGCTAGTTCGCGGAGGAACCGCTTGCATCCACCGGCTGCAGCACGGCGTATTCCTCAGCGGAAATCTCGCCGTTGCCATCGGCGTCGAGTGCGGTGAAATCGGCCTCAGTGAGATCGGGAACCAGCTTGGACATCTCGTCAAAACTGATGCCGCCCGAGGCGTCTGTATCGACGGTGGCGAAATCAATGCTGGCGAATACCGAAGTGTCGAAGCTGACATCCGGCGTGGTCATGGTGTTCTGGGCAAAGGCCGGGGCCGACAGACCCGCAAGGGCCAGCGCAATTGCGATCTTACGCATTGGTTTCTCCTGTTTCGGTCTTGCTTGGCGGTTGAACCGCCGCTCCGGGCACCACGCCCGAAATCCAGGAGATGTTCGGCGGAGAAGTGGTCGGAATCTGGTTCGGAAACAGTCGATCTCTGGGAAATATTTGGGCGTATTTTTGGCTACATCCAAACTGTATCCATCTTTTGTGTCGACTTCGCATCTTTTCGAAATTTTTTATTTATGATGGGAACAAATTCGACTTATGCGCGTTTGGAAAACTCCCGAAGTTGCGTCCTGGATTCCGGGCTTATTCCACCCACCGCGACTCGCTTTTTATTCCGCCGCAAGCATCGGCTTGGCGGCGGTCGCAAGCAGCGCTAAAAGCACCTGGCGTGGTGATCAAAGGAGCGCAACTGGTGCAGATCTACCGTTTCCTGACTGGCGAGGACGATTCCGCTTTCTGCAAGAAGGTGACCAAGGCTCTAACCGAGGGTTGGCAGCTCCACGGTTCGCCGCAATACGCTGCCGACCCTGTGAGTGGCGTCATGCGCTGCGGTCAGGCTGTCACCAAAGAGGTCGCAGACCAGCCCTTCGATCCGGAAAAGAAGCTGGTCGATTACCGCTAGTCGTCACCTCTTTGCCGGTCCCGACCAGGACATGGCCATGTAGAGATCGCCTTTGGCGAGCTCGCCGAGCATCTGGGCGATGCGCTTTGCACGCGTTTCGGGGCGCTTGGCGCGCAATCCATTCCTTTCGAGCCGGTCGGCTATGTCGTCCGGCATGATCACGCGTGCGTAAACAGGCTTGACGGATGGCGCTGTCTGCAGCAACCTCAACGTCATCATTAACAATCGAAAGGAGGTGGTCAGATGTCTCATTGTCCAGTTGCGCTTGGAGCGCGGTATGTGAGCACGACCTCTCCGCTGGAGATGGACCGCTCGTAAGCTGCGATTCCAGCGCCTGACAATGGAAAGGCCGCCCAATGGGCGGCCTTTCGCTTATTCAAAGGTGCGGTTTGCTGGCTAGGTTCGGCGCGACAGTGCCAGGTGCTGCAGCAGTGCAATGGTCTTTGCATCGATAATCTCACCACGCGCGATCATCGCCATTGCCTCATCGAAGGCGATTTCCACCACCTCGATGTCCTCGCCCTCATGCGCAAGCCCGAGCCTGGTGGATGTGTCGGCCGGCCCCTGATAGCTGCCAACGAAACAATGGATCTTTTCGGTGATAGAACCAGGGCTGACGAAGACGGTGAAAGCCGGCGTCACCGCGCCAAGGGTGATGCCCGCCTCTTCCACCGCTTCCCGGCGGATGCAGGTTTCCGGATCGTCATCATCGAGCAGCCCCGCCACCGCCTCGAGCAGCATGTCCGGGCCGCCGGCAATGTGAGCGGCAAATCGGAACTGCCGGACGAGAACCACCATCCCGCGCGCTTCATCGAAAGGCAGGACAGCTGCCGCGTGGCCGTGGTGATAGGCCTCACGACTGAGGCGCTGGACGGTACCGTCGCTGCGGGTGAAATCGACCTCATAGCCGGTCGTTGTCCCCCAGAAGTCGCTCACGACCTGTTCGGACACGATTTTGATGCGCGCGGACATCCACGACCTCCTGAAGCTTCGATTGCCGGGCGGCTTTAGCATGCACGGGGCGCGATTGGCTATCGCGCCGAGCCTGGTTGTGACGCCCCTAGCGTGCCGGCCAGCTCATCCCCGCGACGGCATCGACGATCTCACTATCGTTGAGACTGGTTCCGTTGGCGAGGATGGCAATTCCCAGCTTTTCGCCCGGATAGAGCCGCATGATACTGGCAAAGCCCGGACCGCCGCCGCGATGCTGGACGTAGACGCGGCCGATTGTGGCAAATTCCGCCCATCCGAGCGCCCGTCCGTCGACGGTGTCCGAACGCGGCATCATGGAAGCAATGGAGGGGGGCGATAAAAGCGCGGCGCCCGCCCCCTGACCGGCATCGAGATAGGCCGTCATGAAAGTGGCCAGATCGGCTGCCGAACCGATCAGTCCGGTCGGCGGCGTCGCGTCGATATAGACGCGGTTGAGCCACCATTTGTTGCCGTCCTGAACGCGGACGAGCTTTTCGAGGTCGAGAAGAAACGGCAGGAAGGGGGTGTAGAGGTTGACGATCGGCTGCGAGCCAAGCGCCTCGTGTTCCGCCAGTTCCGGCCGATAGGTGAAGCCGGTATGCGTCATGCCCAGGGGCGCGAGAATGGTCCTAGCGACATGGTCCTCATAGGTTTCGTGCGTCACCGCCTCAATGACGGAGCCCAGAACCAGATAGCCGAGATTTGTGTAGCTGGCCTGTGTGCCCGGCGCGAAGGCCAGCTCTCGGTAGTGCGGCAGTTCGGCTTTGAGCAAAGCCGTCTGGTCGACTGGCCGATCGTCATAGTGCACCCAGCCGATGATCGCCGGCACGATGTCGGGCAGGCCGGAGGTATGGGTGAGAAGCTGCCTTATGGTGATGTCGGTCCGCTGTTGCCCGTCATAGGCGACGTCGAAAAACGGAAGATATTGCGTCACCGGATCGTCAAGGCCAAGCGTGCCCTGTTCGGCCAGTCCCATGATGGCGACGGCTGTGACCACCTTGGTCATCGACCACCAGTGATAAACTGTCTCGGAGGTCGCCCCGGCGCCGGTCTCAGGATTGGCGAGGCCGAAGCCATTGGCATAGACTACAGCTCCGTTTTTGACGACGACGGCCGCCACCGAAGGTGGATTGCCGCTTTGCGCCAGCGCCTCGAAATAGGCATCCAGTTCGGATGCCGTTGTCAGCGATTGCGGAACCACGGGCGGATGCGGCGCAAAAAGATAGGCGAGCCCGGCTGCGGCAAAAGCGACGATCAGCATGACAATAGCCGCCCGCTTCAGGATCCGCATCACGTTCACCTCCTGCTGAAAACCGCCAAACACTACGCCAACCCGTGCGTCTGGCGGCACCGGCGAAGCAGCCGATTGTGCATACGAATGCAAAAATGTCGCACCCTGAACTGAAAACAACCCTGCCGGGCTTTGACGAATGCGTGCGGGACGGCTATCAGGATCAGGCATTTACCACGCGTGCCAACACCACCGGGGTAAGGACGAGGAGGAGCCTTGAACAGGCGGCGATCTGGCCGGCGCTGTTTGTCCGTCTCCTGCCGCCCGGAACCTCGGCATGCCAGCGAAGGCAAAGTGATGACCGACAATCAACGCCCGCTTTCCCCGCATCTGTTCATCTACAAATGGCAGATCACCATGATGCTCTCGATCGTGCAGCGCATCACGGGGGTTGGCATGTTCTTCGGCACGGCACTCGTGGCTTGGTGGCTGGTGGCCGCCGCCATCGGCGACCCGGCCCTGGCAATCGTCAATTTCGTTGCCGGATCGTGGTTCGGCCAGTTGGTGCTGTTCTTCTTTGTCTGGGCGCTGTTCCAGCACATGCTGCAGGGCATCCGTCATTTCTTCTGGGATATGACCGCCGGCTTTGCCGAAGAGGGGCGCTTTCTCATCTCGTGGATCATCGTCGGTGCGGGCTTTGCCCTGACCGTTGCGACCTTCCTGTTCGTCTGGCTGTGAGGAGATCGTCATGAGCATGCGCACGCCCTATTCCCGCGTCACCGCCAGCGGCTCGACCCGCGAGGGCACCGGACATTTCTTCGCCCAGCGCCTGACCGCACTCGCCAACATTCCGCTGACGCTGTTCCTGATCTGGTTGATCATTTCCTTGATGGGCGCCGACAGGGCACAGATCGCCACCGCCTTTGCCAATCCGCTCATTTCCGGATTGATGATCCTGACCATCGTATCGGTGTGCTGGCACATGAAGCTCGGCGTGCAGGTCGTCATCGAGGACTATGTCCACAATGAAGGGCTGAAGCTGCTCGCGGTGATCGGCAACATCTTCTTCTCGTTGTTGGTGGCGACCGTCGCCGTCGTCAGCGTTCTTCTGTTGGGATTCGGGAGCTAGACCATGGCCACGGCAGCCTATGAAACAATCGATCATGTTTTCGACGTGGTCGTGGTCGGGGCCGGCGGCGCAGGTCTTCGCGCCACGCTCGGCATGGCCGAACAGGGGTTGAAGACCGCCAATATCACCAAGGTCTTCCCCACCCGCTCCCACACCGTCGCGGCGCAGGGCGGCATTGCCGCTTCGCTGCAGAACATGGGGCCCGACAACTGGCAGTGGCACATGTATGACACCGTCAAGGGGTCGGACTGGCTCGGCGACAATGACGCCATGGAATACCTCGCCCGCGAAGCCCCGGCGGCCGTGTACGAACTCGAACATTACGGCGTGCCGTTCTCGCGTACCGAACAGGGCAAGATCTACCAGCGCCCGTTCGGCGGCCACATGCAGAATTTCGGTGACGGTCCGCCGGTCCAGCGCACCTGCGCTGCCGCCGACCGCACCGGCCACGCCATCCTTCATACGCTTTACGGCCAGTCGCTGAGGAACAACGCCCAGTTCTTCGTCGAGTATTTCGCTCTCGACCTTCTGACCTCGGACGACGGGCAGATCCAGGGCGTCGTCGCCTGGAACCTCGATGATGGCACCATCCACCGTTTCCGCGCCAAGATGGTCGTGCTGGCGACAGGCGGCTACGGGCGCACCTATTTCTCCTGCACCTCGGCCCACACCTGCACCGGCGACGGCGCCGGCATGGCGACCCGCGCTGGCCTGCCCTTGCAGGACATGGAGTTCGTGCAGTTCCACCCGACCGGCGTTTATGGCGCCGGCGTCCTCATCACCGAGGGCGCGCGTGGCGAAGGCGGGTATCTGACCAATTCCGAGGGCGAGCGCTTCATGGAGCGCTATGCCCCCAATGCCAAGGACCTGGCCTCACGCGACGTGGTTTCGCGCTGCATGACGCTCGAAATCCGCGAAGGACGCGGCGTCGGGCCGAACAAGGATCATATTTATCTCCATCTCGACCATCTCGACCCCAAGGTCCTGGCCGAGCGCCTGCCCGGTATCACCGAGAGTGCCAAGATCTTCGCCGGTGTCGACCTGACCCGAGAACCGATCCCGGTCATTCCGACCGCCCACTACAACATGGGCGGCATTCCGACCAATTATCACGGCGAGGCGATCAATCCCGACCTCGGCGGTCCCGATGCCACCGTGCCCGGGTTGATGGCCGTCGGCGAGGCCGGTTCGGCTTCGGTGCACGGCGCCAACCGACTCGGCTCCAATTCGCTGATCGACCTGGTCGTGTTCGGCCGCGCCGCTGCGATCCGGGCCGGGCAGATCATCGACAAGGCGTCGGCCCCGCCCGAGATCAATTCGCATTCGTATGAAAAGATCATCGACCGCTTCGACCGGCTGCGTCATGCCAAGGGGTCTTCGCCGACCGCCGAATTGCGCGACCGCATGCAGCGCGCCATGCAGGAGGACGCCGCCGTCTTCCGCACTTCCGAGAGCCTCGGCCAGGGCGTCAAGCGCATGTCCAAGATCTGGCAGGACATGAAGGACGTCCATGTCACCGACCGCTCGATGATCTGGAATTCCGATCTCGTCGAGACGCTGGAACTGGAAAACCTCATGGCCAACGCGCTGACAACGGTGGTTTCCGCCGAAGCGCGCACCGAGAGCCGCGGCGCCCATGCCCGCGAGGATTTCCCCGACCGCGATGACAAGACCTGGCGCAAGCACACGCTTTCCTGGATCGAGCCGAACGGCGATGTCCGGCTCGACTATCGCGCCGTTCATGTCGATCCGCTGACCAAGCATGACGATGGCGGCATCGATTTGAAAAAGATCGCGCCCAAGGCGCGGGTCTATTGATGCGGGCAAAAGGGACAACGCAGAATGGTTGAATTTCGCCTTCCCAAGAACTCCCGGATCAAGACGGGCAAGACCTGGTCCAAGCCGGACGCCAAGAACGTGCGCGAATTTGCGGTCTACCGCTACGATCCGGACAGCGGCGACAACCCGCGCCTCGACACCTTCTTCGTCGATCTCGACGATTGCGGACCGATGATCCTCGACGCCCTGTTGTGGATCAAGAACAAGGTCGACCCGACCCTGACGCTGCGCCGGTCCTGCCGCGAAGGCGTTTGCGGATCCTGCGCCATGAACATCGGCGGGCTCAACACGCTGGCCTGCACCAAGGCCATCGAGGATGTGTCCGGGTCATCAAGGTCTATCCGCTGCCGCATCTGCCGGTGGTCAAGGACCTGGTGCCCGACCTCAACACCTTCTATGCCCAGCACCGCTCGATCGAACCCTGGCTCCAGACCAAGACGCCCGAGCCGGGCACCGAATGGCTGCAGAGCCACGAAGACCGCGAAAAGCTCGACGGATTGTACGAGTGCATTCTTTGCGCCTGCTGCTCGACCTCGTGCCCGTCCTACTGGTGGAACGGCGAGCGCTATCTCGGCCCGGCCGTGTTGCTGCAGGCCTATCGCTGGCTGATCGACAGCCGCGACGAAGCGACTGGCGAACGTCTCGACAATCTCGAGGACCCGTTCCGGCTCTATCGCTGCCACACCATCATGAACTGCGCCAACACCTGCCCCAAGGGATTGAACCCGGCCAAGGCGATCGCGGAAATCAAGAAGATGATGGTGGAACGCAGGGTCTAGCGATCGCTTTTCTATGGTCGCATTGCCGAACCGCAAAAGTGGGAGCCACTTTTGCTGGCAGTGCTCGGGCGCCGAGATCAAGAAGATGATGGTCGAGCGTCGCGTCTAGCGTTCGCTTTTTCCGGTGGTCGTGCTGCCGAACCGCAAACGTATTGACCACTTTTGCCGGCAGCACTCCTGCGCGGACGCTTCGGGACATGTCAGAAGGCCTTGCGACAGTGCGCGCAATGGCGTTCCCGTAAGAAAAATGAGAAGATTTTTCATCGCCCTTTGAGCCGATGGACTGAGAGGTGTGGCCGCGGCAGAGCCGTCGTCACACCCGTTTCGGCACATGCGGGCGCATGAAAGGACATGAAAGTGACTGACACCAACTGGCCCGAACTGCTTGGCACCCTGACCGCGCGCAACGGCGCGCTCGCCGCAGGCAATCCCGACATCATGAAGGCATTTCACGGCATCGATCAGGCCGCGTCCAAAGATGGCGCCCTCTCCCCCAAAACCAAGGAACTGATCTGCCTTGCTATCGGCATTTCCGTTCACTGCGAGGGTTGCCTCGCCTTCCACGCCAAGGCGGCGGCCAAGCACGGCGCCACCCGCGAGGAAGTGCTCGAAATGATCGGCGTGGCGATCTATATGGGCGGCGGACCGTCCGTGGTCTATGGCGCGATGGCCCTTTCGGCATTTGACGGCCTGTCGGCGGCCTGACACCCGCGCTCTGGCATGCGGGAAGGCGCACACGCCTTTTCGCATGTATCACGTCGTCCCGATGGCCAAGGGCCGCCCGCCGGACGGCGTCGCTCCCAGGCAAAGCGCTGCTGCCCCACCTCAGCTCAGCTCAGCTCAGCTCAGCTCAGCTCAGCTCAGCTCAGCGATGCTTCGGCGCAACGGAAGGCCTTGCAAACAATGCACATCTCATATGCGCTGACTGCAGCGGCAACTTGACCTCTGTCATGGAGAGCCCGTCTTGCCTATCTCTATATGCGAACATTCGCATGAAAGGATATCTTCAATGGCTCAAGACATCGACTGGCCCGACTTCATCAAGACCCTCAACAAGCGCGGCATGAAGCTGCGCGACGGTAATCCCGACGTGATGGCAGCGTTCCGTGCGCTCGATCAGGCAGCGTCCAAGGACGGCGCACTCGATTCCAAGACCAAGGAACTGATGTGCATGGCCATCGGCATCGCCATCCGTTGCGACGGCTGCCTTGCCTATCACGCCAAGGCGGCGATCAAATATGGCGCCACCCGCGAAGAAGTGCTCGAGATGATCGGCGTCGCCGTCTACATGGGCGGCGGACCGTCCAATATCTACGGCGCCGAAGCGCTCGACGCCTTCGACTCGCTCTCCGCCTCCTGATTAAAAAAGGCAGAACGTTTTCAAGAAAATGGCCGGAGAGTCTCCAGTTCGAGACCGCGGCCACAAACGTTTGCTTGCCATCACATCATCCGCCTGCTTTCCTCGCGACGGCCTGTCGACGCGAGGGAGTGGGCGAGAGATGTTCGAAACCATTGCCGAACTCGAAGACCGTTCCGAAGCCCGAGCGCTCGTCTCCGCGCTCAAGGCCTATGGTCTTCATCCGCTCGATGCCGACATGGAGCTGCCTGGCCTGCCCGGCATTCGTGGGCTCACAGGCAAGATCGCCATCCAGGTTCCCGAGGCCGAAGCCGATGATGCCAGGCTCCTGGCCAATTCCCTGCTCGCGGACATGCGCGCCAGGGATTGAGCGCCTGTTCGGCCCTGAGCGAAGGCGCCTTGGCTGAAAAGCACCGCAAACCTGCCACATTGGCAGTGCCTAAACGGGTTTTGGCGGCTTTTGAGCCGCGTATGCATTGAACCGTCGCAGGTATTTTAGGTATAAGCCCGCGAGCGGCGGGGGCCGGTCAATGTGGAGACGTTCATGATCAGGTCGATGAGACCTCAACACTATGTGGTCGCTGCGCTGGTTCTCGGCGTGGCGCTGTCCGGCTGTTCGTCGACCCGTTTCGGCGGCATGAACTCAAGCCGCCCGCAAGCTGCCAGCAGCGTCAACCCGGTCGCCAGTTCGAGCGTGCAGAGCCAGGCCCTCCCGCCGATCGGCGCTGCCGACGGCACCATTACAACAGCACAACCCGGCGGTCTGACCGATCCTGGCCTAGCCACGGGCGACCCAGGCATGGTTGGCGCCACCCAGACGGCCAATGCCGACGGTTCCTTCGTCAGCCTCGACGATGTCGGCGCCGGTTCGACGCTGACCGCCGATGGCCGCGACCTATCGGGCCCGCTGACCGCGACCAAGCTGCTTGGCGCCTGGAACGTCGTCGCCGGAGCCGATCGTTGCCGGCTCAACCTGACCCAGACCATCAAGACCGGCACCAAGCGCTACCGCGCCTCAACGCCGGGCTGCGCCATTGCCCCGCTGGCGCGCGTTTCGTCCTGGCAGCTGGCAGGTACTCAGGTTCAGCTTTACGACGACAACGGCGCCATCATCGGTTCGCTGCTGTTGAGCGGCAACCGGTTCCTAGGGACGCTGGCGGGCGGCATCGCCGTCTCCATGGCGGGTTAGTCCCAAAAGGAATGGCGGCAAAAACGCCTCACCCCATCGACCTAGCGTATCAGGCGCTGGTCCAGTCCGGCGTGTTGACGCCGGACGCTGCCCAGGCCGAGGCGGCCGGCATCCTTGCCGGCATCGCCGGAGAGCTTGAATCATCCGACGGCAAACGCTCTTTGTTCTCGCGCCGGGCCGATGTGCCCGGCGCCTATGTCTTTGGCGCGGTCGGACGCGGCAAGACCATGCTGATGGACCTGTTCTGCGACGAGACGCGCATCGCCCGCAAGCGACGGGTGCATTTCCATGAATTCATGGACGAGGTGCATCGCGAGATCGCCGTGTTCCGCGTCAAGAGCGCCGACGACAAGGGGCGGCGCGATCCGATCCCGTTCGTCACCAAGCCGATCATCGCCGAAACCCGGCTGTTGTGCCTTGACGAGTTCCACGTCAACGACATCACCAATGCCATGCTGCTCGGGCGTTTGTTCGAGGCGCTATTCGCCGGCGGGGTGACGCTGGTCGCCACCTCCAACGTCGCACCTGACGAGCTCTACAAGGACGGGCTCAACCGCCAGCTCGTCCTGCCCTTCATCGACCTGCTGAAGCAGAAAACACACGTCTTCGAACTCAAGGCGGCGACAGATTACCGTCATCTCAAACTGGCCGGGCGGAAGGTTTTCGCCTTCGGCCCAGCCGCGACGACTCGGGTTTTGATGGACGAGATGTGGCAGGTGCTGACGGGCGGCCAAGATGGGCATCCGGGCGAAGTGTTCTCGCTCGGCCGCGCCATCACCGTGCCGCAAGAGGCCATGGGGGTGGCGCGGTTTTCCTTTGCCGATCTCTGTGAAGCCCCATTGGGTGCGCGCGACTACCTCAGAATCGCCGAGAGCTTCCATTCCATCGTCATCGACGACATTCCCAGGCTCGAACGAACGCGCTCCGATGCTGCCAAACGGCTGATCCTTCTGATCGACACGCTTTATGACCGCCGCGCGACACTGGCGGCGGGGTTCGCCGCACCGCTCGATCAACTGGCCGACGACGACAGGACGGCCTTCGAGTTCCAGCGCACACTGTCGCGGCTCACCGAAATGCAGTCCGAGGATTATCTCGCCGGCAGGATCTCCGCAGATTCCACCTGACCTACCTGCTTCTGGCGACAAGTACTGCATACGTATGCAATATTTTGCCGCACCACTTGCGCCAAAATGCCGCTGGCGTTAAGGAGTGCGCAAACCGGCCAACACATTAGCAAAAGCGGAACAAACACATGGCGAAGACCAAAATCGCTCTGATCGGCGCGGGACAGATCGGGGGAACTCTGGCGCACCTCGCGGCGCTCAAGGATCTTGGCGACATCACCTTGTTCGACATCGTCGACGGCACGCCGCAGGGCAAGGCCCTCGATCTGGCGCAGTCCGGCGCGGTCGAAGGGTTCGATGCGACGATGAAGGGCACCTCCGAATACAAGGACATCGCAGGCGCCAATGTGGTGATCGTCACCGCCGGTGTGCCGCGCAAGCCGGGCATGAGCCGCGACGACCTGCTTGAAATCAACCTCAAGGTCATGGAGCAGGTCGGCGCCGGCATCGCAAAGTATGCGCCCGACGCTTTCGTCATCTGCATCACCAACCCGCTCGACGCCATGGTCTGGGCCCTGCAGCGCTTCTCCGGCCTGCCGGCCAACAAGGTCGTCGGCATGGCCGGCGTGCTCGACAGCTCGCGTTTCCGCCATTTCATCGCCGACGAACTCGGCGTGTCGATCGAGGATGTCACCGCCTTCGTTCTCGGCGGACACGGCGATTCCATGGTGCCGCTGGCCCGCTATTCGACCGTCGCCGGCATCCCGCTGACCGACGTCGTCAAGATGGGCTGGCTCAGCAAGGAAAAGCTCGACGAGATCATTCAGCGCACCCGTGACGGCGGCGCCGAAATCGTCGGTCTGTTGAAGACCGGCTCGGCCTTTTACGCGCCTGCGGCCTCGGCGATTGCCATGGCCGAAAGCTATCTCAAGGACAAGAAGCGCGTCATGCCCGCCGCCGCCCACCTTTCGGGTGAGTTCGGCGTCAAGGACATGTATGTTGGTGCCCCGATCATCATCGGCGCCGGCGGTGCCGAGAAAGTCATTGAAATCTCGTTGAGCGCCTCGGAGAAGAAAGCGTTCGACAAGTCGGTCGCCGCGGTTGAAGGTCTCGTCGAGGCCTGCAAGAAGATCGCACCCAAGCTGGCCTGACGTCAGCGCGACCAAGACCTTTTAGAGCGCCCAAGGAGGCGAGCCGATGAACATTCACGAGCACCAGGCCAAGGCGCTTCTGAAAACCTACGGCGCCCCGGTCGCCGAAGGCGTGGCGATTTTCAAGCCCGAGGATGCGGAAAAGGCAGCAAAAGAGCTGCCCGGTCCGCTCTATGTGGTCAAATCGCAGATCCACGCCGGTGGCCGTGGCAAGGGCAAGTTCAAGGAACTGTCCCCGGCCGCCAAGGGCGGCGTGCGCCTTGCCAAATCGATTGAGGAGGTCGTTGCCAACGCCTCCGAGATGCTCGGCAACACGCTGGTCACCAAACAGACCGGTCCGGCAGGCAAGCAGGTCAACCGCCTTTATATCGAAGACGGCGCCGACATCGCCCGCGAGCTTTATTTGTCGATCCTGGTCGACCGCTCGAATGGACGGGTGAGCTTTGTCGCCTCGACAGAGGGTGGCATGGACATCGAGACCGTTGCCGCCGAGACGCCCGAAAAAATCGTCACCGTCGGCATCGACCCGATCACCGGCGTCACCGGCATCGACATCGACAAGCTCAATGCCGCCTTCGAACTCGACGGCGTCGCCGCCGATGACGGCAAGCTCTTGTTCCCGGCGCTTTACAGGGCCTTCACCGACAAGGACATGAGCCTTCTCGAAGTGAACCCGCTGATCGTCATGGCCGACGGGCACCTGCGCGTCCTCGACGCCAAGGTCTCCTTCGACAACAACGCCCTGTTCCGTCACCCCGATGTCGCCGAGATGCGCGACGTAACCGAAGAGGACGAGAAGGAAATCGAGGCGTCCAAGTGGGACCTCGCCTATATCGCCCTTGATGGCACCATCGGCTGCATGGTCAATGGCGCAGGCCTCGCCATGGCGACCATGGACATCATCAAGCTGTACGGAGCCGAGCCGGCGAACTTCCTTGATGTCGGTGGCGGCGCCTCGACCGAGAAGGTCACGGCGGCGTTCAAGATCATCACCGCCGACCCGAACGTCAAAGGCATTCTGGTCAACATCTTCGGTGGCATCATGCGCTGCGATGTCATCGCTGAGGGTGTTATCGCCGCGGTCAAGGAAGTCGGGCTCGAAGTGCCGCTTGTTGTCCGCCTCGAAGGCACACGCGTCGAGGAAGGCAAGAAGATCCTGTCCGACTCCGGCCTCAATGTCATCCCGGCCGATGACCTCGACGACGCTGCGCGCAAGATCGTCGAAGCCGTCGGCGCTTCCGTATCCTGACCCGTTGCTGCTCCACCACTTCGGCGCCATCCGGACGACCGCTGTCCTTGCAGCGAACAAGCACTAGGAATCATCCATGTCCATTCTCGTCGACAAAGACACCCGCGTCCTTGTTCAGGGTCTGACCGGCAAGACCGGCACGTTCCATACTGAGCAGGCGCTCAATTACTACGGAACGCGCATGGTCGGCGGCACGCATCCGAAAAAGGGCGGCGAGAGCTGGAGTTCGGGCGTCGACGGCACGACCCTGCCGATCTTTGCCTCGGTTGCCGAGGGCAAGGAAAAAACCGGCGCCAATGCCTCGGTCATCTATGTGCCGCCGGCGGGCGCTGCCGCGGCGATCATCGAGGCCATCGATGCCGGGATCGAACTGATCACCTGTATCACCGAGGGCGTTCCGGTTCTCGACATGGTCAAGGTCAAGGCGCGGCTGGAGAAATCGAAATCCCGCCTGATCGGACCGAACTGCCCGGGCGTGCTGACGCCCGAGGAATGCAAGATCGGCATCATGCCGGGCAATATCTTCAAGAAGGGTTCGGTCGGCATCGTCTCGCGTTCGGGCACGCTGACCTATGAGGCCGTCTACCAGACGACGGTCGCCGGGCTTGGCCAGACCACTGCGGTCGGTATCGGCGGCGATCCGGTCAAGGGCACCGAGTTCATCGACGTGCTTGAACTGTTCCTTGCCGATCCGGAGACCAAATCGATCATCATGATCGGCGAAATCGGCGGTTCGGCGGAAGAAGACGCCAGCCAGTTCCTGATCGATGAGGCCAAGAAGGGCCGCTCCAAGCCGATGGCCGGCTTCATTGCCGGCCTGACAGCGCCTCCGGGCCGGACGATGGGCCATGCCGGCGCGGTGATTTCGGGCGGCAAGGGCGGCGCCGAAGACAAGATCGCGGCGATGGAATCGGCCGGGATCAGGGTTTCGCGCTCGCCGGCCCGTATCGGCACGACACTTCTCGATGTTTTGAAGGGTTGACGCGCGCCCGACGCAGCACAACAACTTATATAATTAGAATAAACCAAATTGTCGCACATTGTGCGGCAATAAGAGGGGCCAACACAATCGAGCCAAGGGCATGGCTCGCGATTTGGAGCGGCTGGGTCAAAACCCGGCCCGGTTGCGATGACACGACAGGAAAAGAACGAAACGTTCTTGCTCACCTCGTTCCTTTATGGCGGCAATGCCGACTATATCGAGGAGCTCTATGCCCGCTATACCGAGGATCCGTCCTCGGTTGACCCCACCTGGGCGAGCTTTTTCTCCAAGCTTTCCGACAAACCGTCCGACGTCACGGCCAATGCCGAGGGGCCGAGCTGGGCGCGCACCGACTGGCCGCGCATGCCGCAGGGCGAGCTCGTATCGGCGATCGACGGCGACTGGGGCGAGCTGACCGTCAAGGCCGAGCGCGCGACCAAAGCCCGCGCCGCCGAGGCCGGCCGCTCAGCCAGCGCCGAGGAAATCCAGCAGGCCACGCGCGATTCCATCCATGCGATCATGATGATTCGCGCCTATCGCATGCGTGGGCATCTGCACGCCGATCTCGACCCGCTGAAGCTGATGACGCCGGAATCGGCGCCCGAGCTCGATCCGGGCAATTACGGCTTCACCCCGGCCGACTACAGCCGCAAGATCTTCATCGATCACTATCTCGGGCTGGAATACGCCACGATCCCCGAGATGCTCGAGATCTTGCTCAGGACCTATTGTTCGACGGTCGGCATAGAGTTCATGCACATCTCGGATCCCGAGGCCAAGGCCTGGCTCCAAGAGCGTATCGAAGGCCCGGACAAGGAGATCACCTTCACCGAGAACGGCAAGAAGGCGATCCTCAACAAGCTGGCCGAGGCCGAAGGCTTCGAAAGGTTCCTCGACGTCAAGTACACCGGCACCAAGCGGTTCGGGCTCGACGGGGCGGAATCGCTCATTCCGGCGCTTGAACAGATCATCAAGCGCGGCGGCGCCCTTGGCGTGAAGGATATCGTTCTCGGTATGGCCCATCGCGGCCGGCTCAACGTTCTGACTCAGGTGATGGCCAAGCCGCACCGCGCCCTGTTCCACGAGTTCAAGGGCGGCGCCTATTACCCGGAAGATGTCGAGGGCTCGGGTGACGTCAAATATCACCTCGGCGCCTCGTCCGACCGCACGTTCGACGACAACAAGGTTCACCTGTCGCTGACCGCCAATCCGTCCCACCTCGAGATCGTCAATCCGGTGGTGCTCGGCAAGGCCCGCGCCAAGCAGGACCAACATTCGGCGGTCGACGGACGCTTCATCGACGATACCGCCAAGACCGACCGCAATCTCGTGCTGCCGCTGCTGATCCACGGCGATGCAGCCTTTGCCGGCCAGGGGGTCGTCGCCGAGTGCTTCGGTCTTTCAGGGCTTCGCGGCCACCGCACCGGCGGCTCGATCCATTTCGTCATCAACAACCAGATCGGCTTCACCACCGCGCCGCACAATTCGCGCTCATCGCCCTATCCGACAGATGTCGCCAAGATGATCGAAGCGCCGGTGTTTCACGTCAATGGCGACGATCCGGAAGCAGTGGTGTTCGCCGCCAAGGTGGCGACCGAATACCGTCAGATGTTCCGCAAGCCGGTGGTCATCGACATGATCTGCTATCGCCGCTTCGGGCACAACGAGGGCGATGATCCGAGCCTAACCCAGCCGCTGATGTACAAACGTATCCGCGGCCAGAAGACGACCTTCGAGATCTACGCCAACAAGCTCATCTCCGAAGGACTCATCACCGAGAACGAGGTCAGCAAGCTGCAGTCCGACTGGCGCGCCTATCTCGACGGCGAGTTTGAGTCCGGGCAGGACTACCGGCCCAACAAGGCCGATTGGCTCGATGGCGTGTGGAAGAACCTCAAGGCGGCCCGCGAGGACGGCCCGCGCCGTGGCGAAACGGGTGTCGATCTCGACCGGCTCAGGTCCATCGGCAAGCGACTCAACGAGGTGCCGAACGGATTCCGTATCCACCGCACCATCGAGCGTTTCCTCGACAAGCGCCGCCAGATGATCGAGTCCGGCGAAGGCATCGACTGGGGCACCGGCGAAGCGCTGGCTTTCGCCTCGCTGCTTGCCGAAGGGCATCCGGTGCGCCTTTCCGGGCAGGACGTCGAACGCGGCACATTCGTTCAGCGCCATTCGGTGCTGCACGACCAGGAAACTGACGAGCGCTACACCCCGCTCAACAATGTCGATCCGGATCAGTCCCGTTACGAGGTCATCAACTCGATGCTGTCCGAAGAGGCGGTGCTCGGGTTCGAATATGGCTATTCGCTGGCCGAACCGAACGCGTTGACGCTGTGGGAGGCCCAGTTCGGCGATTTCGCCAATGGCGCCCAGGTCGTCATCGACCAGTTCATCTCGGCGGGCGAGCGCAAGTGGTTCCGCATGTCGGGCCTGGTCATGCTGTTGCCGCACGGCTACGAGGGCCAGGGTCCGGAGCATTCCTCGGCCCGCCTCGAGCGCTATCTGCAATTGTGCGCCGAGGACAATCTCCAGGTCGCCAATTGCACGACGCCGGCCAATTATTTCCACGTGCTCAGGCGCCAGCTCAACCGCGACTTCCGCAAGCCGCTGATCCTGATGACGCCGAAATCGCTGTTGAGGCACAAGAAGGCGGTGTCGGGCCTTGAGGAAATGGGTCCGGAAACGTGCTTCCATCGCCTGTTGTGGGACGACGCGGAAGCACCGGGCGTGGCCAAGACCGAGATCCGGCTTGTCGAGGACAGCGCCATCCGCCGTGTCGTGTTGTGTTCGGGCAAGGTCTATTACGACCTTCTCGAGGACCGCGAGAAGAAGGGCGTCAACGACGTCTATCTGCTGCGCGTCGAGCAGCTCTATCCGTTCCCGGCCAAGGCGCTGGTGGACGAGCTGTCGCGTTTCCCCAATGCCGAGATCGTCTGGTGCCAGGAAGAACCCAAGAACATGGGGCCCTGGAGTTTCGTCCAGCCGTACCTGGAATGGGTCATGGAGCAGATCGGCCGCGAAAACGGCCGTCCGGGCTATATCGGCCGACCGGCTTCGGCGTCGACGGCAACCGGGTTGATGCGTACGCACCTCGCCCAGCTCAAATCGTTCCTGGACGAGGCTTTCGCCGACTAGCGGACGGGCGCAGAATAGACATGTGGTCGGGCATGGTTGCGGGCCCGGTCAGCAAAGACGAGGTTTGATACCTCGTCACCAGACGGTAAATTTGCCGCCCGAGAGGCGGATGATTCGAGAGGTTCATATCTATGGCGACCGAAATCAGGGTTCCAGCGCTTGGGGAGAGCGTGAGCGAGGCAACGATCGGGCAGTGGTACAAGAAACCCGGCGACGCCGTGAGCGCTGACGAGCCGCTGGTCGAGCTCGAAACCGACAAGGTTGCCCTTGAGGTCAACGCGCCGTCCGCCGGTGTGCTCGAATCGATCGTGGCCGAGACCGGCACGACGGTCGAGGTCGGGGCGCTCATCGCGTCCCTGTCCGGCGAAGGCGCTGCCCCAGCTCCCGCAAAGGAAGCCGAGCCCGAAGCCGAAAGCGCCAGCACCGCGCCCGCCGAAAACGGCGAGACACCGCCGAGCCCGGCAGCCGAAAAGCTGCTGGCCGAAACCGGCCTGAAGCCCGGCGACGTCAAGGGTACGGGCAAGCACGGCCAGATTCTCAAGGAAGACGTGCTGAAGGCCGCGGAAAGCGCACCGGCCAAATCGGAAGACGCACCGACGAAGTCCGAACCGGCACCGTCCGAGGCCAAGGTGGCCGATGTTGCCAAGGCCTTCGACGCACCGACCCCTGCGCCGGCCTCGGCGCCGCGCGCCCCGACCCCAGCCGACGATGCCGGCCGTGAGGAACGGGTGAAGATGACCCGACTGCGCCTGACCATCGCCCGGCGCCTGAAGGACGCCCAAAACACCGCCGCCATGTTGACGACCTTCAACGAGGTCGACATGAAGCCGGTGATGGATCTTCGGTCCCAGTACAAGGACCTGTTCGAGAAAAAGCACGGGGTCAAGCTCGGCTTCATGGGCTTTTTCACCAAGGCCGTAACCCACGCGCTCAAGGACATTCCGGCGGTCAACGCCGAGATCGACGGCGACGAGCTGATCTACAAGCATTTCGCCCATATCGGCGTCGCGGTCGGCACCCCCAAGGGGCTGGTCGTGCCGGTGGTACGCAACGCCGATCAGATGTCGATTGCCGAGATCGAGACGGAAATCGGCCGTCTGGGCAAGCTGGCCCGCGACGGTGCACTGTCGATGGCCGACATGCAGGGCGGCACCTTCACCATCTCCAATGGCGGCGTCTACGGCTCGCTGATGTCGACCCCGATCCTCAACGCCCCGCAGTCTGGCATTCTTGGCATGCACAAGATCCAGGAGCGGCCGATGGTGGTGAAGGGCGAGATCGTCATCCGTCCGATGATGTATCTGGCGCTGAGCTATGATCACCGCATTGTCGACGGCAAGGAAGCCGTGACCTTCCTGGTGCGCGTCAAGGAAAGCCTCGAAGACCCGCAGCGGCTGGTTCTCGACCTTTAGGCAACCATGTCGGCGAGACAGACATTTCGAATGGCGGCGTGGCTTTTGCCCGCCGCCATCTTCACATTTTCTGGCGTGGCTCTGGCTCAGGACAAGGACGGCATCGCCTCGGTCGACGAGGCCCGCGCCGTGCTCGCCCATTTCGCGCGTGTCGATGCCGAGATGGCATTTTGCGCCAATGCCACGCATGATGAAGCGAGCTATGAAAGTGCTCATCAGGAATGGCTGAAGCGCAATCTCTATCTGAGGGAAATGGCCTTCGACATCCTCGCCTACCGCAAAACGGCCAATGACGACGCGGCGCTCACCGATGCGGCTCGTTCCGAGGTCGCCGAGGCCTATGCCGAAACCGGGGACATCGCCGCCGCCTGCCAGAAGGCAATTGCCGACATCTGGGATGGTAACGCCGACATCGCCGCGATCGATCCCGAGCTGTCGAATCTCATCTACACTTCCATCCAGATTCTGAACGCCAAGCACCCTGACAGCACGGCCGCGCCGGGTTAAGCTTACCTGCCCCGCCTACGGAGACCTCAATGTTGTCGCCCGAATTCCTCATCACCGCTCTTGTCATCGTGCTCGCACCGGGAACCGGCGTCATCTACACCATCGCCACCGGCCTCGGGCGCGGGCGTCTCGCTTCCCTTACCGCCGCCATCGGTTGCACAGGGGCGACGGTGCTGCATCTGAGCGCAGCGCTCGGCGGCTTGGCGGCAATCCTTCACGCCAGCGCGCTGTTGTTCCAGATCGTCAAATATGCCGGCATCGCCTATCTGCTCTATCTGGCCATCCAGACCCTGAGGGACCGCGGACCGGTGCGTTTCGAGCCGGCGCAGGAGGCAAAAAGCCTGTTGAAGACCGCCTGGGGCGGGTTCGTCCTCAACATTCTCAACCCCAAGATCTCGATCTTCTTCGTGGCTTTCCTGCCGCAATTCATGTCGGGCAATCCCGCCACCTCGCTCAGTGAAGTGCTGATGCTCGGCGGCAGCTTTGTTCTCATGACCTTCATCGTTTTTGTCGCCTATGGCCAGTTGGCATCGGTCGTCCGCGACCGGGTGCTGCAGAACGTTTACGCCATGGCCTGGTTCCGCCGCCTGACCGCTGCCGCCTTCGCCGGCATGGGTCTGAAGCTGGCGCTCGACAGGAGTTGATCCCACAATGCCGGTTGAAATTATCTATCTGATCTGGAGCGCCGGACTTGGCCTTGTGTACCTCATGGTGCAGGCCGGCCTCTACCGCCGCCAGATCGGCATCGCCGAGGCCAACACCACGCGCGACCACGAGCCCGAGCCCGACCTGATGACCGGGCGCGGCAATCGCGCCTTGCGCAATTTCCTTGAAAGCTACGCCATCTTCGTCGCGTTGGCGGCCGGCGTCACCCTGGCCAACACCTCGGACTGGATGACGCAATGGGGATGCACGCTCTATTTCTGGGCTCGCCTCGTCTACCTGCCGCTTTATGTTTTCGGCATCTCCCCGGCCCGCTCGATGGTATGGTCCGTTTCCTTCCTGGGGCTGGTCCTGATGTTCATCGGAGCGGTCATCTAGATGACATTTCCGTTTCTCGAATATGCGACGCTGATGGCGACTTTCCTGATCGCGGCAATCTCGCCCGGGCCCGATTTCGCCATGGTCGTGCGGCAGTCGATCGTTCACGGTCGCAGGACGGCAATCCTGACCAGCGCCGGCATCGCTTCAGCCATTCTTGTGCATGGTACCTACACCATTCTGGGCATCGGGCTGGTGGTGACGCAGTCGCTTGTGCTGTTCAACATCCTGAAGATCGCCGGCACGCTCTATCTGCTCTATCTCGGGATATCCGCCCTTCGCGCCCCGGCGCCGCAGCCGCCGGCATCGCTTGATGAATCGGCGCTCTGGACCCATCCGGAAATCAGCGGTTTTCGAGCCTATTCTGTCGGGTTCCTGACCAATTTGCTCAATCCCAAGGCGATGCTGTTCTTTTTGTCGCTGTTCACGACACTGGTCGATGCGCACCGGGCCGTGGGCCTGAAGGCAGGCTATGTGGGCTCGATGAGCGTGCTCTTGTTCGCGTGGTTTGCGCTTGTCTCGCTATTTTTCACCACGCCTTCGGTGCGCGCGGGCTTTTATCGACTTGGACAATGGTTTAACCGGATCACCGGTGCCGCCCTGATCTTTCTGGCGATCCGGGTGGCCGTGACCCAACGGAACTGAGGGGATATTCATGGCTGAGGCTTTCGATCTGACGGTAATTGGCACGGGTCCGGGCGGCTATGTCTGCGCCGTGCGCGCCGCACAGCTTGGCATGAAGGTGGCGGTGGTCGAGAAGTGGCCCACCTATGGTGGCACCTGCCTCAATATCGGCTGCATTCCGTCAAAGGCCTTGCTGCACGCCTCGGAGATGTTCGTCGAGGCCCGCGATCATTTCGATAGGCTCGGCATCGATATCGACGGCCCGCGCCTCAACCTCGAACAGATGCTGGCCAACAAGGACGACGTGGTGAAATCCAACACCACTGGCATCGAGTATCTGTTCAAGAAGAACAAGATCACCGCCTTTGCCGGCATGGGGTCGATCGCCGGCCCCGGCAAGGTCGTGGTCACGCCCGAGCACGGCAAGGCCGAGGAAATCGAGACCAAGAATATCGTCATTGCCTCGGGCTCGGTGTCGACGCCGCTGCCCGGCATCGAGATCGACGAGGAACGCATCGTCACCTCGACCGGTGCGCTGTCGCTCGAACGCGTGCCCGAAAAGCTGCTGGTCATCGGTGCCGGCGTCATCGGGCTCGAGCTCGGTTCGGTCTGGGCCCGGCTTGGCGCCGAAGTGACCGTGGTCGAATTCCTCGACCGCATCCTGCCCGGCATGGATGGCGAGGTCGCCAAGCAGTTCCAGCGTATGCTGACCAAGCAGGGCTTCAACTTCCATCTCGGCACCAAGGTCACCGGCATCGACAAGACCGAGTCCGGGCTTCATGCCCACATCGAGCCGGCCAATGGCGGCGACACCAATGGCATCGATTGCGACGTGGCTCTGGTCGCCATCGGCCGCAAGCCCTTTACCGACGGGTTGGGGCTCGAAGTGGTCGGGGTCGAGACGGACGGACGTGGCCGCGTCAAGACCGACGGGCATTACAAGACCAATGTCGACGGCATCTATGCCATCGGCGATGTCATCACCGGACCGATGCTGGCGCACAAGGCCGAGGACGAGGGCGTCGCCCTTGCCGAGATTCTTGCCGGACAGGCCGGCCATGTAAACTACGGCGTCATTCCCGGCGTCGTCTACACAAGCCCGGAAATCGCGTCGGTCGGCAAGACCGAGGAAGAGCTCAAGTCCGAGGGTATCGCCTATCGCGTCGGCAAGTTCCCGTTCACCGCCAATGGCCGCGCCAAGGCGATGCTGGCGACGGACGGCTTCGTCAAGATCCTGAGCGACGCCCAGACCGACCGCGTGCTCGGTGGCCATATCGTCGGCCACAATGCCGGCGAGATGATCCACGAGATCGCCGTTTTGATGGAATTCTCCGGGTCCGCCGAAGACCTCGCCCGCACCTGCCATGCGCACCCGACGATGTCGGAAGCGGTGCGGGAGGCGGCGCTGGCCTGCGGGTTGGGGGCGATCCACATTTAGGACCGATGTCGTGTGTCGCTCGGCTTTGGGCGACCGCCGGCAAGAGTTCAGCCGTCGCGTGTTTTAGAGCTTTTCACTGTTTCACGGAAACAGTGAAAAGCTCCAAGTTTTTGTTTTGTCGCATTTCCGGACGGTGAACCGGTGTCCATTTCACCTGGAAATGCTCTAGCCGTGATGTGATCGATCTGGTTCAGCAGCGGAGGCCGATATGGGCGTGACGGGTATCGGCGGGTTCTTCTTTCGTGCGAAGGACCCGGAAGCGTTGCAGGCGTGGTACGCTGACCATCTCGGGGTCGGCTCGGCGCCTTATGGCAGTTGGCAGACGGAGGCCGGTCCGAGCGTTTTCGCGCCCTTCCCGGCCGACACTGACTATTTCGAGGCCGACCACCAATGGATGCTCAACCTGCGTGTCGACGATCTCGACGGGCTTTGCGCCGAGCTCGAAGCCAAGGGCATTGCGGTCATCACCAAGCCGGAATGGAACATGCCGGGCGTTGGGCGCTTCGCCCGCATCCACGATCCCGAAGGCAATCCGATCGAGCTCTGGCAGCCGGACTCGTCCGACTGACATCTAGAGCTCTTCAGTGTTTCACGGAAACACTGAAGAGCCCAAAATCCTTGTTTTATCGCATTTCCGGACGATGAACCGGTATCCACTTCACCTGGAAATGCTCTAGCCTCATGCCATAGCCTTCGCCCGGCGTTCGCTTCTTGCAAACCAGACCGAGCCTCCGATGACGAGCGCCGTACCGAGCGCATGCCAGATGGTGAAGGCTTCCCCGAGGACCATCACGGCCAGGGCGATGGTCATCACCGGACCCCAGGCGCCGGTCGAGGAAGTGGCGCGGGCGCCGATGCGGCCGATGGCGCCGTTCATCAGGAAAGACGGCACCACCGTACCGAGAATGCCGAGCGCCAGCCCGTAGCCCCAGACCGCCGGCGACAACTCGAAATAAAGCCCGACGCCATGCTGGATGGTATTGTGCGAAATACCGACCAGCCCGGCAGCGATCATGGCAATGCAGGTGAACAGCCGCGAGCCGATCGCCGCCATCTCGCGTTTGGCAAGGTGCTGGTAGAGGGCAAAGGCCAGGGCCGAGGCGAGGACCAGCGCCGTGCCCGTGACGAGTCCGTCCGGGTTGACGGCAAGGTTCCAGCCGAAGATCACCCCGAGCCCGAGATAGGACAGCGCCAGCCCGGGCAGGATGCGCCAGGTGAATCGGTCGGCGAAGAACAGCGCCCCGAGCACGACCGAGAAGAACGGATAGGTGAACAGCACCAGGCGTTCAAGCTGGGCCGAAATGTAGGCAAGGCCGAGAAAATCGAGATAGCTGGCGACGTAATAGCCGAGCACGCCGACAAGAGCGGCGCCGATGAGGGTCCGCCAGTTAAGGCTTTTTCTGAGCTCGGGTTCGCGTCCGAGCAGCGTCGCGAGAATGACGAGATAGACGGGCACGGCAACGATCATTCTCAGCGCCAGCACCGTCTCGGCGCCAATGCCGGTGGTGTAAGCGAGCTTGATGAAAATGCCCTTGGTCGAAAACAATGCCGCCCCGGCAATGGCGAGGCCATAGCCGGTATAATCGATGCGATCGGCGGCGGGTGGTGTTATCGGCTGGTCAGTCATATCGATCCCTGAAAATTGGCCCAAAAGAGACAAGGGATCGGCAACCGCACCCTTGTCCTTACGACAGGGCCGGTTGCATGCATTCAATAACTCACACGCCTCCGCCCCGGCCGATAAGGCCGAGCCAACTAATAAGCGTGCTGAGAACCAGTTTGTGCATGGGACTCTGGCTACAGGGGCAACGTGACGCCTGCAAGTCAATCCTGTCGCAAACGGTACGCTTTGCCTGCCGCCGTCCGTCCCTAGGCTCTGGGATGCGCCTTGCGGTAGACGTCCATCAGGTGATCGGTGTCGATGCGGGTATAGATCTGCGTGCTCGACAGCGAGGCGTGTCCGAGCAGTTCCTGGATGGTTCTGAGGTCGCCGCCGCGCCCGAGCAAATGGGTGGCAAACGAGTGCCGCAAGGCATGCGGGGTCGCCGAGGCTGCCAGACTGAGCGCGGCGCGCAAGTGTTCGACGCGCTTCTGGATGAGACGTGGCGACAGCACCCCGCCCCGCGCGCCACGGAACATCGGCTCAGTGGCCGAGACGGCGAACGGGCACTTATCGAGATAATCGGCAATCGCCTGCCGCGCCGGGGCGATCAACGGCACCAGCCGCGTCTTGCCGCCTTTACCCGTCACCCGCGCCGTCTCGCCGTCAAGATCGGCGCGACTGAGGCCGAGCGCTTCGGAAATACGCAGGCCTGCGCCATAGCATAGCGTCAAAACCGCAGTGTCGCGGGCGGCAATCCAGGGGGAATCTTCCATCTCGTCGGTCAGCGCAAGAGTCTCACGCGCCTGCACCGGCGTCAGCGGTTTGGGCAGGGATTTCGGCAGCTTCGGGCCACGGATGACCGACAGCGCCTCGTTGGCGCACAGCCCCTCGCGCTCAAGGAAGGCAAAGAAATTGCGGAAGGCCGAGAGCTCGCGGGAAAGCGTCCGGGCGCCGATCCCCTCTTGCCGGCGGCTGGCCATGAAGGCGCGGAAATCGGACGCACGCAGCTCGGCCAACGCCTTGAGCGTTACCGGTCCGCCGAGATGGTCGCCCAGAAACGAGAACAGGGCGTTGAGGTCGCGCGCATAGGCATCAAGCGTTTTCGGCGATAGCCGCCGCGCCGACTTGAGGTGCGAAAGCCAGGCCGCGACATGCGGCTTGAGGGTTTCGGCAATGGCGAAGGCGGCGTCGGTCATGACGCGATTATCGTCCGGTTCACCTTAAGCTTTGGCGAATAATCCGGACCTCTCAAATGAACGGATCATAGGCCCATTGTAGCAACGCCTGGCGCTGGCGGGGACGACACGACAAGTCGTGTGGCTCGCAATTGGCCCGAATCTGGCCGGCATGGCGGGCAAAATTGCGCCAGCGGCCGATCTGGCGCTGATCGATCTCTGAAAGGCGGCGACCCATGTAGTAGCGGCAATACCACTGGAACCAGCCGCGCGGGTCCGGACCGTAAATCCAGCCCTTTTCGCGCCAGATCGAGAGTGGCTGCCGGCTTTTGATGCCGAAGCAGTTGACGGATTCGTCCGGGCGATCCGACAGACGCGCATCGGCGTACCAGTCGTCCGGGAACTCATCGCGGCAATCGTTGATGTATTTGCCCTCGAACACGCCCATCTTCAGCATGTCCGGCGGGGTCAGCGCCGGTGTGAAGCGCGGATCGAAATCCTCGCCCATCGGCGCATCGAGCCGATAGGAGTAGCCTGATTGCATCGTGTCATTGACGGTGACGGTATCGCCGGGCTGCACCTTTGATCTCCACATCGCTCTTGGCCTCACGAACACAAAGCGCTTGGCAAAGTGTCTTTGAGCAGGCCCAGTCTCAACCTTTATTGGTCATACGCAAACCATCGCGATCCGGATTACTCGAATAATCGCAACACCATCGTCACGCTTTGCCGAATCGGCTCGATTGGATCAAAGTTCGGCGACAACGAACGAGAAGCCAACCGCAACGGAATGCGATGACAGTCTTGCACCTCATGGTCGGACTCCCGGGTTCGGGAAAGACCACCTGGGCATGTCAGATTGCCGACCGGACATGCGCTATCCGCCTGACGCCGGACGAGTGGCAGACTCGGCTTCGCGGCAATGACACCTATCTGCCCGACCACGATCGTCTGCATGACGCTGTTGAGGCGATAATGCTCGATCTCGCTGAACAACTGTTGCAGCGCGGTATCGACGTGATCCTCGATTTCGGCTTTTGGTCGCACAAGGAACGCGATGAATTGCGCCTTTTTGCGCATCGGCTCGGCGCGGACAGCGCGACGTATTACGCTGCGGCAACGCCTGCCGTGCTGGAGAGGCGGCGGCTGGAACGGATCGCCGATGCACCCGACGACAAGTTCACTTTCACCGCCGAATCTCTCACGGAATGGATTGCCCTGTTCGAACCTCCGCAAGAGGCCGAACTTGAGCACTGCGAAACCAGGACGGCGCAGTGAATACAGAACCTAAATTTGCCGCTGACTCCCAGGCCGAAAGGCAATAAGGCACGAACATGTCACACGAGGACCCAGCCGGCTTTGCTGCCGGTGACATCGTTGCCGTCATGGTCGGGGTCGCCGTCGAAGGCCCCTATTCCTACCGCGTGCCAGAGGGCATGTCGGTGGAGCGAGGCTCGATCGTCGTCGTGCCGCTTGGACCCCGTCCGACGCTTGGCGTCGTCTGGGGACCGCCCAAGGACATGGTGGCGCACAACCGACTCAAGGACATCGCCCATGTCTACGACACGCCGCCGCTTTCGGAGGAGCTGCTGAAGCTTGTCGACTGGGTGGCACGCTATACGCTGGCGGCGCCCGGGATGGTGCTGCGCGGCGTCTTGCGGGCGCCCGAGGCCTTCGAGTCGGAAAAGCCGATCGTCGCCTATCGCTACACCGGTTCCGATCCCGAACGCATGACCTCGGCCCGAGAGCGGGTGATCGAAACCGCCATGGACGGCATGGCCTGGGCAAAATCGGCGCTGGTCGAGGCGAGCGGGGTATCGGCCTCGGTGATCGACGGTCTCGTCAAGCAAGGCACGCTCGAACAGGTCGAACTGCCAGCGCCGCCCATTGTCGGTACACCCGATCCCGATCACGCCCCGCCAACGCTCAGTGCGGAACAAGCAGCGGCGCATGCCGCATTTCGTGCCATGCCCGAAGGGTTCGGCGTGGCACTGCTCGACGGCGTCACGGGTTCGGGCAAGACCGAAATCTTTTTCGAAGCCGTGGCCGACACGCTGCGCGCCGGGCGCCAGTCGCTGGTTCTTCTCCCCGAAATCGCACTGACATCGACCTTCCTGCAGCGTTTCGAGAAACGCTTTGGTGTCAAGCCGGCGGAATGGCATTCCGACATGACGCCTGTGCAGCGCAACCGCGTCTGGCGCGGGGTGATGAATGGCCAGGTCCGTGCCGTGGTCGGGGCGCGGTCGGCGCTGTTCCTGCCCTTCCACGAGTTGGGCCTGATTGTTCTCGACGAAGAGCATGACGGCGCCTTCAAGCAGTCCGACGGCGTCAATTACCACGCTCGCGACATGGCGGTGGTGCGCGCCTCGCTTGCCGGCGCCAAGGCCATCCTCAGTTCGGCAACGCCTTCGGTCGAAAGCCGGCACAACGCCAACACCGGCAAATATGCCCATATCCGCCTCGAAGCCCGATTCGCCGAGGCAAGCATGCCCGACGTCACCGCCCTCGACATGCGCGAGGAGGGGCCGGACAAGGGCGAGTGGATCGCACCGCGCCTTGCCCGCGAAATCTTCTCGGCCCTCGACAAGGGTGAACAGGCGCTGTTGTTTCTCAATCGGCGCGGCTATGCGCCGCTGACGCTGTGCCGGTCGTGCGGGCACCAGTACCAGTGTCCGGATTGCACCTCATGGCTGGTCGAACACCGCTTTCGTGGTGTGTTGATGTGCCACCATTGCGGCTTCGAGATGAAGGTCCCGACAAGCTGCGGCAAATGTGGCGCCGAGGACAGTCTGGTGCCGATTGGCCCGGGCATCGAGCGCGTCGCCGAAGAGGCGGCAAAACGCTTCCCGGAGGCGCGCCGGGTCATCCTCAGCTCAGACATGGGATCGAACACCCAGTTGCGCGAGCGCTTCGTGGAGATCGAGCGCGGTGAGCACGACCTGATCATCGGCACGCAGCTGGTGGCTAAGGGCCATCATTTCGAAAAGCTCACCGTGGTCGGCGTGCTCGATGCCGATCTCGGGCTCAATCACGGCGATCCGCGCGCTGCCGAAAAAACCTTCCAGCTCCTCACCCAGGTGACCGGACGAGCCGGGCGGGCGGCGCGGGCGGGGCGGGCCTTCCTTCAGACCTATCACCCGACTCATCCGGTGATTGCCGCCATGGTCAAAGGCGACCGCGAGGCCTTTTACGCCCATGAGATGGTGACGCGCGAACAGGGGCAATTGCCGCCTTTCGGGCGGCTGGCGGCGCTGATCATCTCGGGCAACGACCACACCGAGACGTTCGGTTTTGCCAAGCGGATCCTCTCGGCCGCGCCGATGGCCGAAGGCTTGAAGCTCTTTGGACCTGCCGATGCGCCCGTCGCCATGGTGCGCGGACGCCATCGCGTCCGGCTGCTGGCGCAAACGCCGAAGGATTTCGACTTGTCCGCCTATGTCCGGTTCTGGCTGGCCAACGCCGAGCGGCCGAAGGGCAATCTGCGGATCCAGGTCGACATCGACCCGCAAAGCTTCTACTGAAGACTGGCGAGCACCCGGATTCTCACCGGTTTGCTGCTCCGTGCGACAGCTTGTAGCATTGCCATGAAAAACGCCCGGCATGCGAGAAGCTTGCATGGGCATGCAAATGGCGCGAGATTCGCGTTTCTGGCGCTTGCAGCCGGCATAGAGCCTGTGTTAGTGACGGCCCGATTTCGGGGCGGCCAAGATGGCCATTCCACCAGATTGGGCAAAGTCCATGCCCGACCCGATAACGTCACGAAAGAGGGCGCGGGCCGAGTAGGACTTCTTAGCATGCGGGGACCGCGAACGTGAGCGCTGCGAATTCAGTCGTCATGCAAATCGCCCGGCCTTACGCTTCGGCGCTGTTCGAAGTGGCGAGCGAGGGCAAGGTACTCGACAAGGTCGAAACCGGACTTGATGAGCTCAATGCGCTGATCGACGAAAGTGCGGACTTCACGCGCTTCCTGCGCTCACCGACCATCACCCACGAGCATAAAATTCCGGTCATCGAGACAATCCTCGACAAGGCCGGCGCTCAGGAACAGGTCGCCAAGTTCGTCAAGACCGTGGCGCGCCACGGGCGGCTTTATGCCCTGCCCCAGATGATTTCCCTGTTCAAGCAGCTGTGCGCCGAAGGGCGCGGCGAAGCCACAGCCGAGGTCACCTCGGCGGCACCGCTGTCCAAGGCACAGCTGAAATCGCTGTCCGACAAGCTCAAAGGCGAGGTCGGCAAGACCATGACGCTTCAAACCCGCGTTGATCCCGATCTGATTGGCGGCCTTGTCGTCAAGGTCGGCTCGCGGATGATCGATTCTTCTCTGAGAACCAAACTGTCGGCGATGAAAATCGCAATGAAAGAGGTCGGCTAATGGATATCAAGGCTGCGGAAATTTCCGCCATCCTCAAGGACCAGATCAAGAATTTCGGCAAGGAAGCCGAAGTTTCAGAAGTTGGACAGGTCCTGAGCATCGGTGACGGCATCGCCCGCGTCTATGGGCTCGACAAGGTCCAGGCCGGCGAGCTTGTTGAATTTCCCGGCGGCATCAAGGGCATGGCGCTGAACCTGGAAGCCGACAATGTCGGTGTCGTGGTCTTCGGCAATGACCGCGCGATCAAGGAAGGCGACACCGTCAAGCGTACCGGTGACATCGTCGATACCCCGGTCGGCAAGGGCTTGCTCGGCCGCGTCGTCGACGCCCTCGGCAATCCGATCGACGGCAAGGGCCCGATCAAGTCCGACGAAATGCGCCAAGTCGACGTCAAGGCGCCGGGCATTCTGCCGCGCCGGTCCGTTCACGAGCCGATGTCCACCGGCCTCAAGGTCATTGATGCGCTGATCCCGATCGGCCGTGGCCAGCGCGAGCTGATCATCGGCGACCGCCAGACCGGCAAGACCGCCATCATCATCGACACCTTCCTCAATCAGAAGGTGGCCCACGCCGAGAACCGCGAGAACGACAAGCTCTACTGCATCTATGTCGTGATCGGACAGAAGCGCTCGACGGTGGCCCAGATCGTCAAGGTCCTCGAGGACAATGGCGCGATGGAATATTCCATCGTCGTCGCCGCCACGGCATCCGATCCGGCCCCGATGCAGTATCTGGCACCGTTCACCGGCTGCACCATGGGCGAGTATTTCCGCGACAACGGCATGCACGCCGTGGTCGCCTATGACGACTTGTCCAAGCAGGCGGTCGCTTATCGCCAGATGTCGCTGCTTCTGCGCCGCCCGCCGGGCCGCGAAGCCTTCCCGGGCGACGTGTTCTATCTGCATTCGCGCCTGCTCGAGCGCGCCGCCAAGCTCAACCCCGACCACGGTTCGGGTTCGCTGACGGCACTGCCGGTCATCGAGACCCAGGCCAACGACATCTCGGCCTATATCCCGACCAACGTGATTTCGATCACCGACGGCCAGATCTTCCTCGAGACCGACCTGTTCTTCCAGGGCATCCGCCCGGCCATGAACGCCGGTCTGTCGGTCAGCCGCGTCGGCTCCTCGGCCCAGATCAAGGCGATGAAGCAGGTCGCCGGCTCGATCAAGGGCGAACTGGCCCAGTATCGCGAAATGGCGGCCTTTGCCCAGTTCGGCTCCGACCTCGACGCGGCGACGCAGCGCCTGCTCAATCGCGGCGCCCGTCTCACTGAGCTGTTGAAGCAGCCGCAGTTTTCGCCGCTCAAGACCGAAGAACAGGTCGCGGTGATCTTTGCCGGCGTCAACGGCTATCTCGACGGTCTGCCGGTCTCCAAGGTTCAGTCCTTCGAGACCGACCTGCTGAGTTTGTTGCGCGCCAAGCATGCCGATATCCTCACCGATATCGCCACCGAGAAGAGCCTTACGGACGATATCCGCGAGCGGCTGACAGCCGCGATCGATGCGTTCAAGAAGACCTTCGGCTGAGCCGGCACCTTTTCTAGCAACGGGATGGCGCAATGCCCTCTTTGAAGGATCTCAAGAACCGGATCGCCTCGGTCAAATCGACCCAGAAGATCACCAAGGCCATGCAGATGGTTGCCGCGGCCAAGCTTCGGCGTGCCGAGGAGGCAGCTGCCGCGGCGCGTCCTTATGCAGCCCGCATGTCGGAAGTTCTGTCCAACCTTGGCGCAGCCTTTGTCGGTCGACAGGGCGCACCGAAGCTTCTGAGCGGGTCCGGCAAGGATGAGACGCATCTGCTGGTCGTCGCCACCGCCGAGCGCGGATTGTGCGGCGGCTTCAACTCCTCGATCGCCCGCAAGGCCCGCGATCATGCCAACAAGCTGATTGCCGAAGGCAAGACGGTCAAGATCATCACCATCGGGAAGAAGGGCCACGACATTCTTCGCCGCCTGTTCCCCGACCTCATCATTGACACGGTTACGCTGAGAGAAGTTCGCAAGATCGGCTACGAGAACGCGCAGGCCATCTCCGAGAACATCATCGCCCGTTTCGAGGCCGGTGAGTTCGACGTGGCGACCCTGTTCTATTCCGAGTTCAGATCGGTGATCTCGCAGGTTCCAACGGCGCTGCAGCTCATTCCGGCGAAGTTCGATGCCCCGGAAGAGCCGGTGGCCTATGAATATGAGCCCGAAGAGTCCGCGATCCTCAAGGATCTGCTGCCACGCAATATCGCTGTACAGATCTTTTCGGCCCTTCTCGAAAACGGCGCCGGCGAAATGGGCGCCAAGATGACGGCCATGGACAGCGCCACACGCAATGCCGGTGATATGATCGACCGGCTGTCGCTGAGCTATAACCGCCAGCGTCAGGCTCAGATCACCAAGGAACTGATCGAAATTATTTCGGGCGCCGAAGCCCTGTAGCTCGCGCACCCAATTGAACCAAACGCCGGCGGGACCGGCATCAGACATGTCTGGCGCCCCGGGCGCATCGGAACGGACGAAGGGAAGCAAAATGGCAACGAAGAAACTCGCTGGTCGCGTCGCTCAGGTTATCGGCGCTGTCGTTGACGTCGAGTTCGACGAGCATCTTCCGGCGATTCTGAACGCGCTCGAGACCGATAACAACGGTCACAGGCTGGTGCTCGAAGTCGCCCAGCATCTGGGGGACAATCTGGTTCGCACCATCGCCATGGACACCACCGAAGGTCTGGTGCGCGGCCAGGAGGTGATCGACACCGACGAGCCGATCTCGGTTCCGGTCGGCGACGAGACGCTCGGGCGCATCATGAACGTCATCGGCGAGCCTGTGGACGAAGCCGGCCCGATCAAGACCAAAACCAGGCGCGCCATCCACCAGGATGCCCCGGAATTCGTCGACCAAAGCCCTGAAGCCCAGATCCTTATCACTGGCATCAAGGTCGTCGACCTTCTCGCCCCTTATGCCCGTGGCGGCAAGATCGGGCTGTTCGGCGGTGCCGGCGTCGGTAAGACGGTGCTCATCCAGGAACTGATCAACAACGTCGCCAAGGCCCACGGCGGCTTCTCGGTGTTCGCTGGCGTCGGTGAGCGTACCCGCGAGGGTAACGACCTTTATCACGAGATGATCGAATCCGGCGTGAACAAGGATCCCAAGGAGAATGGTGGGTCGACCGAAGGCTCCAAATGTTCCCTGGTGTTCGGCCAGATGAACGAGCCGCCCGGCGCCCGTGCCCGTGTGGCGCTTTCCGGTCTGACCGTTGCCGAGCAATTCCGCAACCAGGGCCAGGACGTGCTGTTCTTCATCGACAACATCTTCCGGTTCACCCAGGCTGGCTCCGAGATGTCGGCGCTTCTGGGCCGCATTCCGTCGGCCGTGGGCTATCAGCCGACGCTCGCCACCGACATGGGTCAGATGCAGGAGCGCATCACCACCACCAACAAGGGTTCGATCACTTCGGTGCAGGCCATTTACGTTCCGGCCGACGATTTGACCGACCCGGCTCCGGCGGCCTCGTTCGCCCACCTCGACGCCCAGACGGTGCTTTCCCGCGCCATTTCGGAAAAAGGCATCTATCCGGCGGTCGATCCGCTCGATTCGACCTCGCGTCTGCTCGACCCGGCCGTCGTCGGCGAGGAGCATTACGCAGTGGCTCGTGAGGTCCAGGAGATCCTGCAGCGCTACAAGTCCTTGCAGGACATCATCGCCATTCTCGGCATGGACGAGCTTTCCGAAGAGGACAAGCTGGTCGTGGCCCGCGCCCGCAAGATCGAGCGTTTCATGAGCCAGCCGTTCCACGTCGCCGAAGTGTTTACCGGCTCGCCCGGCATCTTTGTCGAACTCGAAGAAACGATCCGCGGCTTCAAGGGCCTGTGCGCCGGTGAATACGATCATCTGCCGGAAGCAGCCTTCTACATGGTCGGCACCATTGATGACGCCGTGGCCAAGGCCCAGAAGCTGGCAGCGGAAGCAGCGTAAGCGAAGCGAACGAGCCAAGAGCAAAATAGCGGACAAGGAGGGCGAACAGGACAGGGGTTGCGAAGCGTGCCAGGCACCAATCGCTATTCACCTAATGTAGTGTTCGCTGAAACCATATGGCTGACGGCATCAAGATCGAAATCGTTGCGCCCGAACGGCTGCTTTTGTCGACCGAGGCAAGTTCGGTGACCGTGCCCGGCGCCGAGGGCTATTTCAGCGTTCTCGGGGAACATGCCCCGGTGATTACCTCTCTCAAGCCGGGCTATATCACCGTCCACGCCAATGGCAGCACGGAAGTCTATTATGTGCGCGGCGGGTTTGCCGAGATCAGCGCCAAAGGCGTGACGATCCTGGCCGAGCAGGCGCTTCCCATGGGCGAGTTCGACCGTGCCCATGTCGATGAGGCGTTGGCGGAGGCGCGTGCCACTCTTGAGGCTGCATCGACCGACGAGCACAGGTCCGAGGCCGAACAGATGGTCATGAGCCTCGAGAATTTTATCAACGAGATGACCACCTACAATCCGGCCGACGCCAGCCATTAGGGCGTCCGCCAATCGCCAAGAGCAGTGTCGCGATCCTGAACACCGGCCGATGCGAATCGTTCCGATCGTCCGGCGAGACAAAAAATTGCTTATCGGTATGCCCGAACGCATCGGGCTCGCACGGCGGCCTTCGGGTCGCCGCATGCATTTTGAGAGCCGCCTCCTGCGATTGCCTCAGCGTCCGCCGCATCGCGAAAATGCCGCATCGACAGCATGCAGGTCGGGTAGCCAAGCTTTGCACTGCGTCTTACAAGCCCTGCGACCCATTGCCCTCGCAGTCTGGCTGCAAGTCTGTTATATTCATATATGCGTATGTTAGAGAGGTGCTGATATGGAGGTTCTCGACCTCGCGGACCGTGCCGGCGACGCCGCGGAGTTGCTTGCTGCAATGGCGCACCGCAAGCGACTGATGATCCTGTGCTACCTGCTCAACGAGGAGTTGAGCGTGAATTCGCTCGCCGAGAAGCTGGACATCGCCCAACCGACGCTGTCGCAGCATCTTGCCAAGTTGCGTGACCTGAAACTGGTGACGCCTCGGCGCGACGGAAATCTGGTTTACTATCGCCTGGCCTCCGATGAGGTCGAAAAAGTGCTCACCGCCCTTCACTCTGCTTATTGCCTGTAAGGTCTTCCTGACCGTCTACGTATATGAATTGATAAAGCTCTTGGGTTTTTCTGGCGAACGTGTCAGTTCTAGGAGCCTGTATAGGGTTTTTCTTGTTCCGGCCCGCTCCCGGGTCTGGCACGGATGATATTGAATGCGTCAAGCGAGCAAACCCGAGTCGCGGCGGGTGCGAGGGTCGGCCTCTCAGCACGCCGCCATGCGCCGGGCCAATGAAAACACAGTTCTCAGGCAGCTACGTCGCGAACCGGATCTGCCCGGGACGTTGATCGCGCGCAAGACCGGGCTGGCACCACAAACGGTTTCGGTCCTTTTGCGCAATCTCGAGGCGGAAGGACTGATCGCCCGCTCCAAGGTGCTGCGCGGCAAGCGCGGTCAACCGGCGGTGCCGTTTCATCTCAAGGGTGACGCCGCCTATGCGATCGGCGTCGAGATCGGCTGGCAGCAGATCAATTTCGTGCTGATCGATCTGGCCGGCAACATCACGCACGGCACGCAGATCACCTACCCTCATCCCAGCCCCGACAACCTGGTCTCCGTGCTGGTTGCCGGCGTCGAGAGCCTGATCGAGAAGATCACGCCGCGCAATGCGCGTATCCTCGGAATCAGCCTCACCCAGCCAGCCGGGCTTGCAGAACGCGCATGGGTGATCGGTGCGACCAAGGATGAATGCCAGCGCCTGATGGAACTCGACCTGTCCGGCGAATTGCTGGCGCGAACCGGGATCGAGGTGCATGTCCACAATGACGGCACGTCGGCACTGTGGGGCGAAAAGGCCTTCGGTCGCCTGCCGAAAGACACCGATTGCGCCTATGTCTTCCTGTCCTGCTTCATCGGCAGCGCTCTGCACGTCGATGGTCAGGTCCTTGGCGGCAAGGGCGCCGGCGCCGCGCGCATTGGCGCGGTGATGACAGCGCGACCCGACGGAGTCGTTCAGCCGCTCCACTTCACAACCTCTTTATGGGCCCTGGCCGGCTTTATGGCCGAGCGCGGGTTTCGTGTCAGCTCCCACGAAATCGACAGCTGGGACTGGGTTGCGATCGAGCCGGCCTTCGCGGAGTGGCTCGATCAGGCGGCCAATTCCCTGGCGCTGGCATTTGCCAATACCGGGGCCATTGTCGGGGTACCGATGATTTTCATCGACTCCGTTCTGCCGCGGCCGATCCTTGGCAGGCTGATCAATGCCATTCAGGCGCGCATCGACTCCCTGCCCATCGAGATTTTCGATGCGCCGATCGTCATGATGGGCAGCAATGGCGCGGCGGCGCCGGCGATCGGGGCAGCTTACAGACTGTTCCACGATCGCTTCTTTGCCGCTGGAGACACCTTCAGCAAGTGACAGAAAGATCCACCGCGTGAACAAGACCATCGGGCTTGTGGCCCATGACCAAAAAAAGCCCGATCTCGCCGACTGGGCCGCTCATCACCAGAAGATCCTTAGCCAGAACAGACTTTACGCCACCGGAACAACCGGCGGCGTCATCAAGACGGCGACCGGTCTCGACATCACATTGCTCAAGTCCGGTCCCTGGGGCGGCGACGCCCAGCTCGGCGCCATGATCGCCGAAGAAAAGCTCGACCTGCTGATCTTCTTCATCGATCCGCTATCGGCCTTGCCACACGACGTCGACGTCAAGGCGCTGATCCGCCTGGCGACGCTTTACAACGTGCCTTTTGCCTGCAACCGCGCCACCGCCACCGCCGTGCTCAGGGCGCTTTAGGCAGTGCTACGACCAGAGCGATACAGAAAATCCTGACCGCGACGGTTAGCCGCCATGTCCCGAACAGAGTGAAAACCTCCACAAATTGGCACGCTTTTGTTGCCAATATAGCCCAAATGCTTGCGAAATGGGCTATTTGGGGCTATTGCCTTCGCCGCGAACGGTGACTGTGCGGTCACGCCATTGCGCGGGGCTTTCACGTTCTTCGGAACGCCGTGATTGACCCGAAAGCGGTGCTGTGTCCAGAGTGGGGGATTGGACGCGACGTGGACCGGATCGGCAGGGTCGTCGGTTTTGCCGGATCGCCGCGTGACAAAACAACAAGCCCGGCGCGCGTCGGATTACGACTGGACTGCGCGCGACCGAGGCACAAAAGACGACCGGGGCTGGGTACACGTGGCTGGCGACACGCTGATCGAAGCAAGAAACATCACCATGCATTTCGGCGGCCTTTATGCCGTCAACAACTGTTCGCTGTCGGTTGAACGCGGCACGATCACTGGCCTGATCGGCCCCAATGGCGCCGGCAAGACCACCCTGTTCAACGTCGTGGCGGGTGTCTACACGCCGACTTCGGGCCAGGTGTTCTTCGATGGTGAAGACGTGACCGGCCTCAAGCCGCACGAGCTGTTCGGGCGCGGCATGCTGCGCACCTTCCAGATTGCCCATGAGTTCTCGAACATGACCGCGCTCGAGAACCTGATGGCGGTGCCGCCCGGCCAGCCTGGCGAGACGCTCATCAACAACTGGCTGGCGCCCGAGAGGGTGCGTCGTGCCGATCTCGCCGTCCGCCACAAGGCGGAGGACGTCATCGATTTCCTCAAGCTCGGCCATGTGCGCAACGAGCTGGCCGGCAACCTGTCGGGCGGACAGAAAAAGCTGCTCGAACTCGGCCGCACCATGATGACCGACGCCAAGGTGGTTCTGCTCGACGAGGTCGCCGCCGGCGTTAACAAGACGCTACTCAAGGATCTGGCCTCCAATATCGAGCGCATGAACCGCGACCTCGGCTACACGTTCTTTGTCATCGAACACGACATGGACCTGATCGGGCGCCTGTGCGATCCGGTGATCGTCATGGCCTCGGGCGAAAAGATCGCCGAGGGCCGGATGGAGGATTTGCGCCGCGATCCGCAGATCATCGAAGCCTATTTCGGCTCGTCGGTGGAGGTCGTGTGATCCAATGCTGATCGAACTCAAGCAGGTGGTTGGAGGCTATGGCGGCGCACCGATCCTCAACGGCATCGACATCGCCATCGAGCGGGAAGATATCGGGGTCATCGTCGGCCCCAACGGCGCCGGCAAGTCGACGGCGCTCAAGGCCATTTTCGGCTTGGTGAAGGTTACCGGCGGCGAAGTGCTGTTCAAGGGCCAGAACGTCGCCAATTCCCTGCCCGACAAACTGGTGCCGATGGGTCTTTCCTTCGTGCCGCAGGAGAAGAATGTCTTCGTCACCCTGAGCGTCGAGGAGAACCTCGAGATGGGTGCGTTCGTGCGCCGCGACGACTTCTCGGACACGCTGACCTCGGTCTACGACATGTTCCCGGATCTGAAGGACAAGCGGCGGCAGGCAGCGGGTGAGCTATCGGGCGGCCAACGTCAGATGGTCGCCATGGGGCGGGCGCTGATGAGCCAACCGGCCGTCCTCATGCTCGACGAGCCCTCGGCCGGACTGTCGCCGCGCTATGTCGGCGAGATCCTCGAACAGATCGTCAAGGTCAATGCCAGCGGCGTGGGCATCCTCATGGTCGAGCAGAACGCCAAGCAGGCCCTCTCATTCGCCACCAAGGGGTTTGTCCTTGCCGGCGGCAAGAACCTGTTTACCGGAACCGGCGCCGAACTGCTGGCCGATCCGGAAGTGGCCAAGAGTTTCCTCGGAGGCCACGGGTAAAGGTCATGAACGAGCTGATCTTTTTCATCAACAAGGTCCTCATCTCGGGCACGGTCCTCGGATCGGTCTATGCCATGGGCGCCGTAGGTGTGACCCTGATCTACGCCATCCTCAGGTTTGCCCATTTTGCTCATGGCGACATGATGACCATGGGATCGTTCATAGCCTTTGTTCTGGCGGTTCTGGCTGGATCGATGGGCATCCAGATACCGGTGCCGCTGGCCTTTCTCGTTCTGCCAGTCGCCATGGCCATCACCGCAGTGATTGCTCTCGGGCTCGACCGGGCCTTCTACGCTCCGTTACGCGCCCGTGGCGCCACTTCGATGACCCTGATGATTGCCTCGATCGGCGTCACCCTGATGATTCAGGGTCTCATACGCCTGATATTTGGCTCGAGCACGCGCAACATCTATCTCGATTTCGAAGACAAGACCATCTTCCGCATCGATTTCTCATGGCTCGGCGGCACGCGGCCGCTGGTCATCACCGAACCGCAGCTATTGCTGTTCGCGGTGACCATCGTCAGCATTCTCGGCCTGCACTTTTTCCTGACACGGTCGCGCATGGGCAAGGCGATGCGCGCCACCTCCGACAATCCCGACCTCGCCCAGGTTTCCGGCATCAACACCCAGCAGGTGGTCGTGGTGACCTGGATGATCGCCGGTGCACTGGCCTGCCTTGCCGGCACCATGCTGGCGCTCGATGTCAACCTGAAGCCCGATCTCGCCTTCAACATCATCCTGCCGATCTTCGCCGCCGCAGTCGTCGGCGGCCTCGGCAACACCTATGGCGCCATTGCCGGCGGACTTCTGATCGGGTTCGCCGAATCGCTGGCGGTATTCAATTGGACCGCGGTCCTCAGGCCGATCGGCCCTTACCTGCCCTTCGGTCTTGAATTGCCGAACACCATTGCCCTGGTGCCGACCGAGTACAAATTGACGGTTGCCTTCGTCATCCTGGTCATCACCCTGCTGTGGCGACCGACGGGTATCTTCAAGGGGCTATCGTCATGAGCGCCCAACGTCGCACCCTTTACGCCTATATGGCGCTTGGCGTCTTCGTCGTTCTGGTCGGCATCTGGCAGGGCCCGGCCAACCTGACCCTGCTGATCGCCCAAACCACCGCCTATGCACTGGTGGCGCTCGGCCTGAATATCCAGTTCGGTTATGGCGGGCTATCCAATTTCGGCGTCATGGGCTTCCTTATGGTTGGCGGCGCCACCTCGGTGTTCTTCTCCTATCCGATCAAACCCGAGTTCTGGTCTTCGGACGGCCCCTTTCTGCTGGTCAAGGCCTTCGTCGCCCTCGGAATTGGCGCACTTATCGTCATCGGGGCCCGCCGGCTCGACCGAATCGGCATAAAGGGCAAGCTCCGGATCTTTGCCATCGTGCTCGCCTGGTTCGTCGCCTATGTCCTTTACCGAAGCCAGCTCGATCCGGCCGCCGCCTATATCGAATCGACCTCGGGCTGGATCGGCGGGCTGGGTCTTTATCCGGTCATCGGCTGGATCATGGCCGGCGCCGTCACGGCACTCATCGGCAGGTTCGTCGCCAAGACGACGCTCGGACTTCGGGCCGACTATCTCGGCATCGCCACCATCGGCATCTCCGAGATCCTCAGATCCTTCATCAAGAACATGGACTGGCTGACCCGGGGCACCCTGTCGGTGTCGCCGGTGCCTTGGCCCGTTCCGGAGCCGCAGGACTTCCAGGCGATCGGCGTCTCCATCGATGATTCCTTCATCTATGCCCGGCTCGGCTTCATTCTTTTGCTGCTCGTCTTCTTCGTCGCCGCCTTCTTTCTCATCAACCGCGCCTATGGCGGCCCATGGGGCCGGCTGATGCGCGCCATCCGCGAGAACCACATCGCCGCCGAAGCCATGGGCAAGGACGTGCGCGGCCGTCAGCTCGAACTGTTCGTGCTCGGTTCGGTGCTGATCGGTATGGGCGGCGGAATGCTCGTCACCTTCTCCCATATTCTCGATCCGTCCGGCTACCAGCCGATCAACCACACTTTCCTGATCTGGGTGATGATCATCGTCGGCGGCGTCGGCAACAATTGGGGCGCCGTGCTCGGCGCGGTGCTGATCTACTTCGTCTGGATCCTTTCCGATCCGCTGGCACAGTTCCTGTTCATCAACCTGTCGAACTGGACCGAACAGATCGGCTGGGGCGCCATTCCCGAAATCGACTCGCGCTCGCTGCAAATGCGCGTGTTTGTTCTCGGACTGGTGATCTCCATTGCCTTGCGCTATGCGCCGCAGGGCCTGATCCCGGAAGTGATCAACCGACATCACGACCCCAAGGATAAGAAGAAGGCCGCCGCCTGAGATCAGCACGACGGCCTTTGTCGACATCTGCTCCATTCCCGTTCCATCTCGCCTCGCCGCCGCGCGCCCGCGCCTGAACGCCTTTTTCAGCCTGGGTTCAGCTTGCGTGTGGTTAGCTGCCTGCAACACGCGGGGGAGGACGAAGACCTCCTTCGTCCGGTGCAGCACGGAATGACGCTGCAGAGGAGACGACCCATGCAATTTGCCAAACTGACCAAGCTCGCCCTGATCTCAACCTTCGCAGCCACCATGGCCACCCAGGCCTTCGCAATCGATGCGTCGGCAACCACGGCGGTTAACGTGCGCGCAGGTCCCAGCACCGGCTATTCCGTCGTCGACGCGCTCTATTCCGGCGAAGTGGTCCAAGTCGCCGGCTGCCAAAACGGCTGGTGCTCGATCTCCCATAACGGCCCGGACGGTTGGGTCTCGGCCAACTATCTCAGCCAGATCAACGGCATGGGCCAGACCTATCCGCGTCCGAACACGAACAGCTCCGCAAATGACGCAGCGACGGCCGCCGCCGTGATCGGCATCCTTGGCATCGGCGCCCTTGTCATCGGCAGCGCCATTGCGAACTCCAACGCCCAGAATCACAATCCGCCACCGCCGCACCATCACCACCGCAGCTGTGCGCCCGGCTACCACTGGTTCGGCCGCCATTGTGTGCCCAACTAGACCATTCTCAGCAAAGGCGGAACCGGTTTTGCGGCTCGAAAATGTGATAAAACAATAAACTAGCTCGTTTCACGTCCCTTCCGGATATGAACGGTCGCGAATGACCAAAATGAAAAAGGCCCGGATTGCTCCGGGCCTTTCTCGTTGTCGGTGATGATAACCGAAGCTTACTTGATCAGGCCCTGGCTGACCTGAGCGCCGTCTTCGATCTTGAACCACTCGATGGCACCGGGAACGTCGCCGTTCTTGTCGAACTCGATGGTGCCCGAGGCGCCCTGGTAATTGATGTCCTTGCCGGCCTTGATCAGCTCGACCGCCTTGGACCACTCGCCCGGCAGAATGGTTTCGCCGGGTTCGTTGGCGATTTCGCGCAGGGCGGCAGAAACGCCGACGCGATCGGCCGAACCGTTCTTCTCGATGGCAAGCGCCAGCAGGAAGGCTGCGTCGAACGAGGTCGAGGCATAGGTCGCATCCGGGGCCAGATCCTGGGCGGAGACGAGGGCCGAGTAGGCATCATAGGCCGGCCCCGCAGCCGGAGCGGCCTTGGTCAGGATCATGCCGTCAATGCCCTTATGGTTCTTGATAAGGGCGTCACCGGCCATGCCGTCGCCACCGAAATAGGTGGTGAAGAAGCCCGATTCCATGGCCTGGTCGAGGATGACGCCACCACCGGCGTTCTCGTAGCCATAGATCACCAGAGTTTCGGCGCCCGCGGATTCAAGCTGGCCGATTTCCGGACGGTAGTCGGATTTGCCGTCTTCATGGGCAACAAAGGACGCGACCGTGCCGCCCATGCCTTCGTAGGCTTCCTTGAAGGCGTCGGCGAGACCCTTGCCGTAGTCGCCGTTGACATAGGTGACGGCGACAGACTTGATGCCCATGCCGAGCAGCAGTTCGGCGCCCTTGGTGCCCTGCATCGAGTCAGGAACCACAGTGCGGAAGACGAGGTCATTGTCGTCGAGCTCGCTGACCGCCGGGGCAGTGGCGGAGGGCGAGATCATGACGACATTGCCGGCAATGGCGGCGCCGTTGGCGGCAGCAATGGTCGGGCCGGAGCAGTAGGCGCCGAAAATGGCGGTCACCTTCTCGGTGTTGACCAGACGGTCGGCGCCCGGACCGCCGAGGTCGCCGGAGCAACCTGTATCGGCCATCACGGAGACCAGCTTCTGGCCATCAAGGATGCCGCCCTGGGCATTGACTTCGTCGATGGCGATGTTGCCGGCCTGAACCATGCCAGGGGCAAAACCGGCGATCGGACCCGTCACGTCGGCCAGAAAGCCCATCTTGACGTCATCTGCCAACGCCGGCGCGGCGGCGAGAGCGACCGCGGCAGCTGCGGTCAAAGCGAAAGATTTGGTGAGATTGTGCATTATTTCCCCTTGAAGCGTCATACGCCGGGCCGCGCGGATACCATTCGCGGATCCACTTGCCACCCGAACCGTGAACGCACCGCCGGTTGACGATGCGCCAGTTTGCAGTTTTGCACATTTTTATAGCGCGAGTCACCGGGCTTGAAGCGTTGGGACAGGCCGGCACGGGCTTGCGCCTACGCCACGATCGGATAAGCCTTGTGGCAAGGCAGAATGCCCGGGAAAAAGGCCTAATGTCGATGCGTGTCCTGTTCGCCCTGATCGTTTCTCTTGCCCTGACCGCCGCCGCGCCGGCACAGGATGCAGCGCCCGCCGATACGGCAGCGGACGCGCCTATTGCCGAGGCCCCCGTGTGTGGCACCGAGACGATATCCATTGCCCGCATGCAATGGCCCTCTGCCGCCATCCTCGCTTATATCCACGCCGGCATCCTGAAATCGCAATTCAGTTGCGACGTGCAGGTGGTGGCTGGCGATCTCAACGCCACCACCTCGTCGATTGCCACCACCGGCCGTCCCCTCGTTGCGCCCGAGGTCTGGCTTCCTCGCGTTGCGGCCATCTGGAACTCGGCGCTCGAGACCGGCCGTGTCCGCCAGGCGGCCCCGACCTATTCCGGCGGGCCGCTCGAGGGCTGGTTCGTGCCTGACTATGTCGCCAAGGACAATCCGGAGCTGAAGTCAGCAGCGGACATTCTGGACCACTGGCAGGTCTTCTCGGACGGCGGGTCCCGCGCCCGCTTCCTGTCCTGCCCGGCCGATTGGGCCTGTGCGATCATCAATGCCAACCTGGTCAAGGCCTACGGGCTCGACAAGCGCTTCGACATCGAGGAACCGGCCAGCCGGTTCGCCCTCGATCAGGTGCTCGGAGAGACCGTGTCGCGGCACGAGCCGATCCTGTTCTATTACTGGCAGCCCAATGGCGTGTTGGCACAGCTCGGTTTCACGCCGCTCGACATGGGCGCGTTCGACGCCAATGCGCTATCCTGTCTGGCCGAGGCAGAATGCACCAATCCGGCGCCCTCTTCATTCCCGCCAGAACCGGTGGTCATCGCCATTTCCGATGATTTGTTCACCCTGGCGCCAGCCCTCGCCGCCTATTTTCAGCGCGCCAGCATGCCGCTCGACGAGATGAACCGCCTGCTGGCGCATATGAGCGAGACCGGCGTCAGCCCGGAGCAGACGGCGCAGTTTTTCATCGAAACCCGGCCCGAAATCTGGACATCCTGGGTGGCACGCTAGGGTCAACGACCTGATTTCTATTGTTTTTTGATTTTTCTCGTGACCGATCGCGCGTCGCGTCCGCCGATTCGGAATTGCATCGGCCCGCAGCCGCTCACGTCGAACGGATTTTACATCCGTCACCGGCACAAACGTAGTTCTCACCAAGAAAATAGTCGATATCTCACCAGCCGTTTTATCAGGCAATCGTGTTGATATGTCGCAACAGTCAATTGCGCTCCAATTATTAGTAAATCTGCATCATGGGTATTTTCTATTCTTCTGATATACATACGTTATTTTCCATTCGACCGAGCGCTCGGTTGAAGCCTGTCGACATTTGACTCATGAGTACTGACTGCCTAGAGTTTGCACACTCAATCACAGTTAGGAGAATGCTTATGCTCGAAAAACGCGCACCGCGCGCGCTTGTTACTGGCGCCGCACTTGGACTGGTCCTCGGCTTGACCGGAGCGGCCAGTGCCACCGAATGCGGGACAGACAAGAAAATTGATATTGCTGAAATGAATTGGGCGACGGCGGCAGCGCTGGCGCATATTCACGCACACATTCTTGGCGATGGCTATGGCTGCAACACCGAAGTCGTGCAGGGCGATACCGTCCCGACGTCGGCCTCCATGTTCTCCAGGTCGAAGCCCGCCATCGCGCCTGAGCTGTGGACCAGCTCGATCGAGGAGAAGCTGAAGGTCGCCGTGGACGATGGCAAGGTGTTCGTCGCCGGCGACACGTTCAAGGGGGGCGGGCTCGAAGCTTGGTTCATTCCCCAGTATGTCAAGGACGAGCATCCGGAACTGGTGACCGCCGATGACGTGATCGCCCATCCGGAACTGTTCCCGAGCCCGGACGATCCGAGCAAGGGTCGGCTTTATGGCTGCATTCCTGGCTGGGCCTGCGAGATCGCCAACGCGTCTCTGTTCGAAGCCTATGACATGGAAGACAAGGATTGGGAGCTGTTCTCGCCGGGCTCCGGCGGCAATCTGGCTGCCTCTATCGCCCGTGCCTATACGCGCAACGAGCCGATTTTCTACTACTACTGGGGTCCGACCACGATTCTTGGCAAGTATGAGGCCTACCAGGTCGAAATGCCGCCGGTCGATGAGAAGGGCTATGCCTGCAACACCAATCCCGAGTGCACGGATCCGCCGGTCAAGACGTCCTGGCCCTCGAGCCCGATCAAGGTCGTTGCCGCAAACTGGCTGAAGTCCGACGCACCGGCCGTTGCCGATTATCTCGACGGCATCACCATGGACCGCGACGCCATTTCCAAGTTGATCGCCTGGGGTGATGACAACAAGGCCGACGCCGAAGCCACTGCTGTCTATTTCCTCAAGGAAAAGAAAGACATCTGGAGCAAGTGGGTGCCCGATGACGTCGCCGAGAAAGTTTCGGCGGCAGTGGCCGACATGTAGTCGACACACCAATCTAGACAAAGGGCCGGGCGGATTATCCGCCCGGCCTTTCGCCTTACCTGACACCACAGGGTAAAAAAGTGGATTTTCGAAATTACTTGGCGCCACTTCCGGCGCGCATTTCATGGGGGATGCCGGCATGGCGCTGACCCAACTTGTCATTTGGCTCATTATCGCCGCAGGCTTTCTCAGCCTGATCTATGCCATCATCAGGGAAAAGCTGTCGATGACGATGACGCTTTTTGCCTGGCTTGGCGTTCTGGTCGTCATTATCGCTGCTGCGCTCAGCATGCAGGTTGGGCGCGATTTCTTCCCGGATTTCATCAACACCAAGCCCTTGCGTTACTGGGTCGATGACGGGTTGAACTGGGTTGTCGCCAACTGGGGCGACGGATTCGAGGCGACTGCCTACCCGCTGCAATGGCTGCTGCTGCGCACCGAGAAAATCCTTTTGTCGATTCCGTGGTGGTTCCTTGTCGCCATCTTCTCGAGCCTGGCCTATCTCGCCACGCGCCGTCCGGCTCTGCCAATTCTCGTGGCCGTGGGCCTGATCGCCATGGGCATGATGGAATTGTGGGAAGACGCCGTCCGTACGATGGCTCTGATGCTCGCCGCAACCATCACCTCGATCGTCATCTCCCTGCCGCTCGGCATCTTCATGTCGCGCTCACTGCGCTTCCGGCGCATCATGATGCCGATCCTCGATCTGATGCAGACCATGCCGAGCTTCGTTTATCTCATTCCGGTGGTGATGATCTTCGGCCCCGGCAAGGTGCCGGCACTGATCGCCACCATCATCTACGCCGCACCGCCGCTGGTGCGCCTTACCGATCTCGGCATCCGGCAAGTCGATCCCAATGTCATGGAAGCCTCGCGGGCCTTCGGCACGACGCCGCGTCAGCGCCTGTTTGGCGTCCAGATTCCACTGGCCATGCCAACCATCCTGGCCGGTGTGAACCAGACCACGATGATGGCCCTCGCCATGGTGGTGATCGCCTCGATGATCGGCGCCGGCGGCCTCGGCTATCAGGTGCTGCAGGGTATCGGCCGGCTCGAGGTTAGCCGCGGGTTGTTCGCCGGTCTCGGTATCGTCGTCCTCGCCATCATCTTTGACCGCGTTTCGCAGGCCTTCGGCAGGCAGCTGCAGGCGCGAATCGGACTAGCGGAGCGATAGGGCATGACAAACGGCGAAAACTACGCAATCGACATCCGCAACGTCACCAAGATCTTCGGTGACGAGCCGGAAACCGCCCTTGCCATGCTCAAGGCCGGCAAGTCCAAGACCGAGGTCCAGGCCGAGACCGGCCAGGTGATCGGCATCAACGACGTCTCGCTCCAGGTCGAGCCGGGACAGGTCTATGTGGTCATGGGGCTATCCGGCTCCGGCAAGTCGACCCTCATCCGACACGTCATTCGGCTGATCGATCCGACCTCGGGCGAGATCTATGTCAACGGCGAGGACGTGCTCGGCATGTCTCTGCCCGAATTGCGGGAATTCCGGCGATCGAAGATCGCCATGGTTTTCCAGAAATTCGGCCTGTTGCCGCACCGCTCGGTGATCGACAATGTCGCCTATGGTCTGGAGGTCAGCGGCGTCAACAGGGCCAAGCGCCTCGAGACCGCCGCGCACTGGATCGAGACGGTGGGGCTTGCCGGCTACGAGAATTCGCAGCCGCACCAGCTCTCCGGGGGTCAGCAACAGCGCGTCGGCCTCGCCCGGGCACTGACCATGGATGCCGACATCCTTTTGATGGACGAAGCTTTCTCGGCGCTGGATCCGCTGATCCGCTCGGGCATGCAGGACGAGTTGCTCAAACTGCAGTCCGAACTGCACAAGACGATCCTGTTCATCACCCATGATTTCGACGAGGCACTGAAGATCGGCAACCGCATCGCCGTGCTCAATGATGGCGCCGTGGTGCAGGAGGGGCCACCCGAGGAGATCGTCCTCCACCCGGCCGACCCGCATGTCGAAGAGTTCGTCCAGGACGTCAACAAGGCCCGCGCCATCCATGTCCACACCATCATGGACAAGGACATCAGCGAGCCGGTCGAGGTCAGCGTGCTCGATACGGCCCGCTGCGAGGACGTGCTGCCGCTGTTCGCCGACTACCAGTGGGTCGGGGTCGAGGATTCGGACGGAAACCAGATCGGACGCGTCAGCGCCCGCCGCGTCATCAAGGCGCTGGCCCGCTTCTCCAAGGACGTGACCACGGATTCATAATCCTTTCTTGACCATGTCCCAATGAGTTCACGGATATGACGACGCGGCATGGCCGCGTCGTCATGATAGCGTTGCACAACCGGCCTATCCGCCATGGTATCGGGGCAACGAGTACCCACAGACCGGCGCGAGAATTGGTGCTAACCTACTGAATTACTGCGCTATTTCCTGCTCGCTTCAAGGGCTCGTTAACGCGAGTGTCCGATACTGATCCCGAAAGGGATCAAGGGACATGAACCGCAACGCCTTGCAAGCAACACGCCATCTGCGCACTGTCAGGCTGCTTTTCCTGAGCGCAGGCATCCTTGTGTCCGCCATTGCCATGGCAGGCATCTTCGCCCTGCTGATTTCGGTCCGCGAGCATTCCCTGAATGCGGTCATCTCCGCCGGTCTGGTTATCGCCGCTCTCGCCGTGATCCTGCTTCTCGTCACCGGCTATTACGGCATACGCGACAATCTCAGGCAGATCGCCGAAGTCTTTTCCCGCGGCATGGCATCGGCACAGCGTGACGCCCTCACCGGCGCCCTCGATCGCGCCCGCTTTCTCGATGAACTCAAAAATCGCCTGCGCATTGCCGCCGAAGAGCCGCTGGCCTTCGTTCAGGTCGATATGGATCGCCTCAAGCAGATGAACGACGGCTCCGGCCATGCCGCCGGCGACTGCGCCCTGCAGCACCTTGTGGCCACCATCGAGCGCACCTTGCCAGATGCCGTAGTCGGCCGTCTGGGCGGTGACGAATTCGGCGTCATCATTTCGGGGCACGACAACATTCAGGCCATTTCCCGTGTCTGCCGGCAGATGCTCGATGCGCTGTCGAAGCCGACGGTGATCGCCGGCCGCCATACCAGCCTCAGCGCCACGGCAGGCTTTGCCGTCGCACCGCTCCATGCCAGCCAGACGGACGACCTGATGTCGAAGGCCGATCTGGCGCTCTACAAGGGCAAGTCTGTCGGGCGCAATGCAGTCATCGCCTTCGACGAGGACATGCATCGCGACGAACGCCATCGCCGTTTCATCGAACGCGATCTGCGCGCGGCCATCATGATGGAAGAACTCGACCTTTACTATCAGCCGATCCTTATGGCCGATGGCCACACGCTGAAATCTTACGAGGCGCTCGTCAGGTGGAACCATCCTGTACGTGGCCTCATTTCGCCCGCCGAGTTCATCCCCATTGCCGAATCGAGCGAGCTGATCGACCGGCTCGGAGAGTGGGTACTCAAACGTGCTTGCGTCGATTTCGCAGACCTTCAGGCGCCGAGCATTTCGGTCAATGTCTCGCCGGTGCAATTGCGCAAACCCGACTGCGCCCAGCGCTTTGCCGCGATCATCAAGGAGGCCGGAGTCACACCGTCGACCATCGCCGTCGAGATTACCGAAAACGTTCCTCTGATCGACGCCGGGGCCGAAAAGGCGAATATCGACGCATTGAGACGACTCGGCGTCCGCATCGCCATCGACGATTTCGGTTCCGGCAACGCCTCGCTCTCCTATCTCAGGCGCACCAGTTTCGACATTCTCAAGATCGATCGTTCCTATGTGGAAAACGTCGACACCAACCGCTTCGATGCCCTGATGATCGCATCGATCTGCCGCATCGCCCGCGCAGCGAACATGAGCGTTATCGCGGAGGGCATCGAGACCGAGGCGCAATTGCATGCGGTAACCCATGCCGGCGTCACGGCGCTGCAGGGGTTCCTTCTCGGGCGGCCACAACCGCTTTCGGCGATCCTTGCCGACCGTCACGCCGCCGACGCTGCCTGATCCTGACCGTCACGCCTGTTGCGCCCTTCATATGGGATTGCCTATAAAGGTATAAACAGCGTGTGCCGGCCGCATGCCGGGAACAGGGAGACCGGGTTGGATATCAGGAAGATCAATGACCGCGTCAGCGTATCCCCGCAAATTGCAGCGGAGGATATTGAAGCGATCAAGGCGGCCGGTTTCACCGCCGTCGTCAACAACCGCCCCGATGGCGAGGCGCCCGATCAGCCGGACAGTGCTGAAATCGAAGCCGCCGCCAAGGCAGCCGGGTTGAGCTACAGGTTCATTCCGATGGGGCGCGAGGGCGTTTCGCCCGAAATGATAGCATCGACACGAGCCGCGCTTGAGGGGAGCGAGGGACCAGTTCTGTGCTATTGCAGGTCGGGCACGCGCTCGGCAACACTTTGGGCCTTGAGCCAGGCCGGCAGGATCGAACCTGACGAAATCATCGCCGCAGCTTCTGCCGCCGGATATGATCTCTCGCATCTGCTCGGCCATCTCGGAGGCTAGGTCATCGTCTTTTGAAAAGACGGCGGCTTTGACCTGACGCTCCAGCCGGATCCATGTTCAAAACAGGAAAGCGCATTCCGCTTTTCTTGCGACCGGATCCAGACATCCGCCATCCGGGACCGCTTCGCCGGCCCCGCACCCGCTCAGCCCGGGCCCGCCCCCTCAAACGACTACGGGTACAAGATGACGATCTCGAAAATTCTCGTCGCCAATCGCAGTGAAATCGCCATTCGGGTGTTTCGCGCCGCCAATGAACTCGGCATCAAGACCGTCGGCGTCTTTGCCGAGGAAGACAAGCTGGCGCTTCACCGGTTCAAGGCCGATGAAGCCTATCTGATCGGCAAGGGCCTCGGCCCGGTCGAGGCCTATCTGCAAATCGATGAATATATCCGCATCGCCAAGCTCTCGGGCGCCGACGCCATTCATCCCGGCTACGGTCTTTTGAGCGAGAGCCCGGAATTCGTCGATGCCTGCACCGAAGCGGGCCTGACCTTCATCGGCCCGCGTTCCAAGACCATGCGCGATCTCGGCAACAAGGTGTCAGCTCGCAACATGGCCGTTGCCGCCGACGTCCCCGTGGTCCCGGCCAGCCCACCGCTTCCCGACGACCTCGACGAAGTTGCCCGCATGGCGGACGAGATCGGCTATCCGCTGATGCTCAAGGCCAGCTGGGGTGGCGGAGGCCGCGGCATGCGGGCTTTGCGCAACAAGGAAGACTTGCGGAACGTCGTGCCAGAAGCCAAGCGCGAGGCCAAGGCGGCTTTCGGCAAGGACGAGATGTACCTTGAGAAACTGGTCGAGCGCGCCCGGCATGTCGAGGTGCAGATCCTCGGCGACGACCATGGCAATCTCGTTCATCTGTTCGAACGCGACTGCTCAGTGCAGCGCCGCAACCAGAAGGTGGTCGAGCGCGCGCCCGCGCCCTATCTCGACGACGCCCAGCGCGCCGAACTAACTGGCTACGCCCTCAACATCGGTCGCGCCGCCAATTACCGCTGCGCCGGCACCGTCGAATTCCTGATGGATGCCGATACCGGAAAATTCTATTTCATCGAGGTCAATCCGCGCGTCCAGGTCGAGCACACGGTCACTGAAGAAGTGACCGGCATCGACATCGTCAAGGCGCAGATCCACGTCATGGACGGCGCCGTGATCGGCACGCCCGAGTCCGGCGTACCGACCCAGGAAAACATCCACCTCAACGGCCACGCCCTGCAGTGCCGGGTGACCACCGAGGATCCGGAAGAGAACTTCATCCCCGATTACGGCCGCATCACCGCCTATCGCGGCGCCACCGGCTTCGGCATTCGCCTTGATGGCGGCACGGCCTATTCGGGCGCGGTCATTACCCGCTATTACGACCCGCTCCTGGAAAAGGTCACCGCCTGGGCGCCCTCGCCCGAGGAAGCGATCCGCCGCATGGACCGCGCCTTGCGCGAATTCCGCATTCGGGGCGTCTCAACCAATCTGGTGTTTCTCGAAAACATCATCTGCCACCCGAAATTCCGTGACAATTCCTACACGACGCGCTTCATCGACACGACGCCGGAGCTGTTTGACATCGCCCGGCGCAGGGACCGTGCGTCCAAGCTCCTGACCTATATAGGCGATGTGACGCTCAACGGTCACCCCGAAGTCCGCGATCGGCCGCGTCCGCCGGCCGAAGCGGCCCCGCCCGTCATTCCCGATCTCGGCGACAAGCAGGTGGTCGACGGCACGCGGCAGATCCTCGAACGCGACGGCGCCAAGGGCCTCGCCGACTGGCTGAAGGCCCAGACCCAGGTGCTGTTCACCGACACCACCATGCGCGACGCGCACCAGTCGCTGCTGGCGACCCGCATGCGCACCTACGACATCGCCAAGATCGCCGGATCCTACGCGCGCGGCATGCCGAATCTGTTCTCGCTCGAATGCTGGGGCGGGGCGACCTTCGATGTTGCCATGCGCTTCCTCAACGAGGACCCGTGGGAGCGGCTCAACAAGATCCGCGAGGGCGCGCCGAACATCCTGACCCAGATGCTGCTGCGCGGATCCAACGGGGTCGGCTACACCAATTATCCCGACAATGTCGTCACCTTCTTCGTCGAACAGGCGGCCAAGGGCGGCGTTGACGTCTTCCGCGTCTTCGACTGCCTCAACTGGGTCGAGAACATGCGCGTCTCGATGGATGCGGTGATCGACAGCGGCAAGGTCTGCGAGGGCGTGGTCTGCTACACCGGCGACATGCTCGATCCGGACCGGGCCAAGTACGACCTCAAATATTACGTCGGACTAGCCAAGGAACTGGAGGCCGCCGGCTCCCATATCCTCGGCATCAAGGACATGGCCGGACTGTTGAAGCCCGCCGCCGCCAGAAAGCTCATCTCGACGCTGAAGCAGGAAGTCGGCATTCCGATCCACTTCCACACCCACGACACCTCCGGCGCCGCCGCCGCGACGGTGTTGGCGGCCGTCGATGCGGGTGTCGATGCAGTCGATGCGGCGATGGATGCCTTGTCCGGCACCACCTCGCAGCCGTGCCTGGGCTCGCTCAATGAAGCGCTCAAGGGCACGGATCGCGATCCGGGCTTTGATCCCGAAGTCATCCGACGCATCTCGTTCTATTGGGAGGCCGTGCGATTCCAGTACCGGGCCTTCGAAAGCGATTTGCGCTCGGGCGCTTCGGAAGTCTATCTGCACGAAATGCCGGGCGGCCAGTTCACCAATCTCAAGGAACAGGCCCGTTCGCTTGGCCTCGAAAGCCGCTGGCACGAGGTCGCTCAGACCTATGCCGACGTCAACCAGATGTTTGGCGACATCGTCAAGGTAACGCCCTCGTCCAAGGTCGTCGGCGACATGGCGCTGTCGATGGTGTCCTCGGGCATTTCCCGCGCCGAGGTCGAAGACCCGAACCGCGAAGTGTCCTTCCCGGATTCGGTGGTCGATTTCTTCATGGGCGGGCTTGGCCAGCCGCCGGGCGGCTTCCCCGAGAAGCTGCAAAAGAAGGTCGTCAAAGGCAAGACGCCGCTGACCGACCGCCCCGGCAAGCATCTCGAAGCGCTCGACATCGAAGCCGAGCGAGCCAAGGTCTCGGAAGAGCTTGGCATGGAAATCGACGATTTCCGCCTCGCGTCCTACCTGATGTACCCCAAGGTTTTCACCGATTTCATGAAGACCCAGGAGATGTACGGTCCGACCGAAATCCTGCCGACGCCGACGTACTTTTACGGAATGCAGCCCGGCGACGAACTGGCGGTCAATCTGGCGCCCGGCGTGACCTTCGTGACGCAATACGAGGCGCGATCGGAAGCCAACGACAAGGGCATGGTCCGGATGTTCTACGAACTCAACGGCCAACCGCGGTCGGTTTCGGTGCCCGACCGTGCCCGCGCCTCCTCGATCGTCACACGCCCCAAGGCGGTGGCGGGCGATCCCAAGCAGGTCGGGGCGCCGATGCCGGGCGTCGTTTCAACCCTCGGCGTCAAACTGGGCCAGCAGGTCACTGCCGGCGACGTGCTGTTGTCGATCGAGGCGATGAAGATGGAAACTGCCATTCATGCCGATGCCGACGGCGTCATTGCCGAAGTGACGGTCAAGATCGGCGACCAGATCGACGCCAAGGACCTGCTGGTGCGGTTCGAGTAGTCTCCAATTCGGAGGGCGGCGTTTCGCCTCTAGAGCATTTCCAGGTGAAGTGGACACCGGTTCACCGTCCGGAAATGCGATAAAACAAGAACTTGGAGCCTTTCACTGTTTCCGTGAAACAGTGAAAGGCTCTAGATGCCGTAGAGAGCGGCAGAGCAAAGCCGCTCTCCCACGAAGGCCAGCAACACGAGGAAGATCGCTAGATCGGAAATCATGGCGAGGTTTTCGCGTGGGCTCCGATTGGTGTGGCGCACATGCTCGGCTCCGGCAAGTCCAAAGAACAAACCACCAGCAATGGCCGCGGGCAGTACCCAATCCGGCCAGATGAGCGACAAAAGCGCAATGAGCCCAATTGAAAGGTTGGCGAAGCCAAGTTCGCGCGCAACCTTGCCTGCCGCTGGATCGCTGATGCCAAGAATGTCTCGTGTCGTAAGTTCGGGTTTCACAATCTGACGGAGTGCAGCAATGGCCAGTCGCACACCAACGGCCCAGAAAACGAACCATTTGCCGACAAGCCCGAGGAAATCGCCGCCGGGAAGCCAAACACTGCCTTCCCCAAGGGGCCGTAGACATTCGACTACGATAGAAACAATGGGCAGCACAAACATGAGCCCGACAACGATGACAAAGTACAAGGCGATCCTCGCAGCGTTCCATACGGAGGGAGTTCCGTATTCTAGCTCTTGTGCCCGCGCCACAGGAAGCGCGAGGCGACGAACACCGCGATGAAGGCTGCCGGTGTCAGCGCCGCCATCACCCATTCCTTGTCCCAGTGCATGGCGTGGATCGGGCCGGCAAAGGCATAGCCGAGAATGCCGACGAGATAATAGGTGATGGCGATCACGCTAAGACCTTCAACGGTCTGCTGCAGGCGAAACTGGGAACGCGCCGTCTTCGAAATCGTGCCCAATATCTCGGAATTCTGGATTTCGAGATCGAGTCCATTGCGGGCGTTGAGCATCATCGCCGCCCGCTCGATGCGGCGGGTGGCGCTTTGCAGGCGCTTTTCGGTGGCGGCCAATGTCCTCAGCGCCGGGCCGACGCGGTTCTCGAGATAGACAGAGAGGTTCGAGCCCGTTCCCGTCCCCTGATCGCCAAGATTTTTCAACCGGTCCGAGACAATCTCCCCATAGGCCTGAGACGCCGCGACCCGGTAGTTGAGACGGTCGTTGATGACCGCTACACGCTGGGCCAGCGAGCTCAGTTCGGCGATGGCGGCGTCCGCCTCGCTAACGCCGTCGATCTCGGGCAGGCGGTTGAGCATGTTCGACACCTCGGATTCGAGTGCGGTCAGTTCGCCGGCAACCGCCCTGACTGGCGGCAATCCGATCAGCGCCAGCTTGGAATAGGTTTCGATTTCGAGCAGTCGCCGCGCCAGAATCGAGCGTCGGAGCGGGCTTAGCGCTGCGGCGGCAAGATCGATATGAACGAACCCGTCCCCGTCCTCGACCAGATCGGTTGCGATCTCGGCCGTGCCGGCCTCGATGCCGACATGACACAGGCTTGCCGGGTTGAACTCCTCAAGCACGCAGGGCGGCACCTCGGTTTCGTCGATGACGTCGATGGCGATCGCCGTCAGCAGCGAGAACCCGTCGACGATCTCCAGCCCGATATCGTCGGGCACGACCGGGATCTCGCCCGAGACCGCCGACCAGGTCAGGGTGACGAACTCGTTGTGAAACTCGAAGGTAACGGTAAAGCGCGTGTCGCCAGTGCGGGTGAAACTGTGCTGGCGGGTGTGGCTCTCGGGCACCGGGAGACTTTTTTCGGCACACCACGCGGTCAGCGCGGCCAGAACCTCGGATACGCGCGCCTCATCGCGTTCGGGCAGAAAGACCAGCCGCCGCACCTGACAGTCCGGCGGCACCATGACGACAGGGCGGGCGTGAACCTCTTCGCGTATCGCGGCCCGATGCGGATGATCGTTGAGCATGATCGCCCCCCTCCCCATGTCCGGTCAAACTACAATCATTTGACCGCGGTTCGAAAGGGGGAAGCGTCCGAGGATCGCCCGACGCCTAGGTGTTGCGATCGCCAGCCAGTACGACCTGCCCGCCCCGTGTCGCCAGAAAGGCGAAACCGACGGACATGACCGCACAGATGGCGATGACCGACAGCATCGGGATCGCCGTTCCGTTGAACAGCATTCCGCCGACAGTCATGGCCACAGTCGCGATCAGCATCTGCATCATTCCCGAGAACGAGGCCGCAACACCGGCGATTGCGCCGTGCTCCTCAAGCGCCAGCACGGCGGACGCGGGCGCGAAGAAGCCGAAGAACATGTTCACGACAAGCAGCATGCCGGCCATCAGCCAGAAGCTTCCGCCTCCGGCAAGGAAGATCGCCAGCAAAAGCACGGCGAAGACCGCGTACATAAGGGTTGCGCCGCGGATCAGGAGCACCGGACCAACCCTTGCCATCAATCGGGCGGAAAACTGGTTGGCGATCATCAAACCGATGGCATTGACGCTGAACATCAGCCCGAACTGCAGCGGGCTCAGGCCGAAATATTCCATGTAGACGAAGGAAGAGCTGCCGATGAAGGCGAACAACCCGCCCATGCCGAGACCGCCGATCACCGTATAGCCTATGTAGCTCCTATTGCGGGCGAGACCGGAGAAGCTCACGAACAGATTGCGCAGCGAAAACGGCTTTCGCTTGTTCCTCGCAAGGGTTTCGGGCAGGGCGAGCGTGTCGAGCACAATAACCAGGACCACGATCAGCGCGAAAGCGGCAAAGACCGCCCGCCAGCCGAAAGGCACGATGATGAATGAACCGAGAGTCGGCGCTATCATGGGCGCGACGGAGCTGACCAGCATCATTGTTCCCATCAGCTGGGTTGCCGCTATGCCGGTGTAGCGGTCGCGGATGATGGCGCGCGGAATGGACAGGACGCCAGCCGCGCCGATACCCTGCAAAATGCGAAAAGCGCCCAAGGCCTCGATGCTCGGCGCGAAAACGCAACCGATCGTACCCAATAGGAGCAGAACGAGTCCGATGTAGATCGGCCGCTTGCGACCGAGAGAGTCGCTTGCCGGCCCGAAAACCATCTGGGACACGCTGAAGGCAAGGAAATAGACCGTGAGCGTCACCTGCACCGCTGCAGCGCTGGTGCCGAATTCGCCGGCAATGGCCGGAAAGGCGGGAAGATACATGTCCGTTGCGAACGGACCGATGGTGTTCATCAGTCCGAGAACAACGGTCATTCTCCAAAATTCACGGTTCATCAAAATGGTCTTTCAGTCGGCAAACAGCCCCGTGCCTGATGCACAAGGTCGGCAGGACAGCGGGACATCCTGATGTTTCGGGCCGGCAGGGCGACGGGGCTATTCATCCCGCAAATGAGGCTTTGGAAACGGCACAGGCGACCGTTGCGGCCGCCGGCATGTCGTGTTGTGCCCTGTCGGAAAGGTTGGCGGGAGGAGCAAAACCACCGGAACTGTTATCTGCAAGACCGTTCCGAACGGCAAGCTGCAAATTGCCGCTGGCGGTACTCGGGCGCAGTTCACCGCGTGCATGCGAAAAGGGCCGCCGGCGGCGGCCCCTCGCGTGGTGCGCAAAAGGAATCAGGGACGCGTTTTGGGTCGATCAAAACGCCAGGCGCCGCAGCAGCTATTCGGCAGCCGCTTCCCGTGCCGTCTCAATGCCTTTAGCCGGAGTGGCCCGACGCACGCGCACCGTCAGCATCGACAGCACGAACGTTCCGATCGCGCACACGGCGATGATCGCCAGCATGGGCAGCGGCGTGCCGTCGAACAGGATACCGCCAATGGCCATGGCGAGGGTCGCCAGCAGCATTTGCAATGTGCCGCCGAGCGAGGCCGCGGCACCGGCAATCGGACCATGATCCTCGAGCGCCAGAACCATCGCCGCCGGCATGACGAAGCCGAAGAAGGTGTTTGCCAGCATCAAAAGCGCCACCATCAGTGGGAAGTTGTCGATGCCCAGGGCAAAGGTGAGGAACAAGAGACCGGCGAACAGGGCATAAAAGAAGGTCGAACCGCGCATCAGCCGCACCGGTCCGAGCCGGGCCATCAGGTTGGCGGCGAACTGGGAGGCGCCGAAAAAGCCAATGGCATTGGCGGCGAAGGCCAGGGCGAACTGTTCCGGTGTCAGGCCGAAATGCTCCATGTAGACGAACGAGGCACTGCCCAGAAACGTGAAGAAAGCCGACATGCCGAACGCGCCGATGAATGTCAGTCCCATGAATCCTGGATCGCGGATGAGAATGCCAAAACTCTTGAGCATGGTGCCCATCTTGAAGGCCTTGCGATCCGCCGGCGGCAGGGTTTCCGGCAGAACGAAGGCGTGAAGCATCAGGGCCACACCGGTGGCCAGCGCCACGGCAAGAAAGACGGCGCGCCAGCCGAAAGGCACGATGATCAGCGAACCGACCAGTGGCGCCAGCATCGGCGAAATTGAGACGACCAGCATGATGGTCGACATCAGCCGCGTCGCCTTGGCGCCCGTGTAGCTGTCGCGAACGATGGCGCGCGGGATCGACATCACACCGGCAGCGCCAAGCCCCTGGAGGGCGCGCAGCAGCGTCAGCATCTCGATCGACGGCGCAAAGGCACAGCCGATTGACGCCGCCGCGAATATCGCCATGCCGAAATAGATCGGCGGCTTGCGCCCGAACATGTCGCTTGCCGGCCCGTAAAACAGCTGGGACACGCCGAAAACGATGAAATAGGCCGTCAGCGTCATCTGCGCATGGGCAGCCTCGGCACCGAAATCATTGGCAATGGTCGGCAGGGCCGGCAGATACATGTCGATCGCGAACGGACCGATCATCGACATCAACCCAAGAATCAAGGCCATTTTCAACAGGTCACGGTCCATCTGGAATCTCTCAAATTTCGGGTGGGCACGCCTATGACGCGCATGGCTGACAAATGCTGGCAGTATGCGTCGGTTCAGGCCGACTGGATGGAAAGGTGGTGGTCGAGTTTGACGAAGCTCTGGCGCCAACCCTGCTCTGCCCCCATTTTCATGTTGGCATCGCGTTCGGATTGGGTCGGGAAAGTCTGGCGAACGGTAACCCGTGTTCGACCGGCTTCAGTGTCCTCGAAAGTCACGGTCATGACAAGTCGCAATTTCCCGTCGGAATCCCCTCCAGAATACAGGGCGAAAAGCTCATGAAATTCAGCAGGATGGTCTTCGACGGCAATCGTGCCGACAAGTTTGCGCCCTGCTTCGACCTCAAGAAAGACCGAGCGGATCGGATAGCGCGTGCCGTCCGCCCCGATCATGGTGATGTTCTGTTTTCCGCCGGGCCTGACATCGAGCTCAACCTCGTTGCGCATGCCCTCCGACCCCCACCAGGCGGCCATATGTTCTGGTTCGGTCCAGCATTTCCACACCAAATCGCGCGGGGCATCGAACTCGCGGATGAGCACCATGTCGCGCGGAGACGACAGATCGACCTGCATGAGATTGCTCATTTCACCATCTCCAGAATCGGTGCGAAGCCAAGCTGCAGCGGTATGGACTCCTTGTCCGGCCTATCTCACGGCATAAATCCGTGTTCGATCGGCCAAAGCCATGAATGTGCCATTCAGGCGGTCGGCGCCCGCCTTGCGGCCTTGCGAACCGCGGCGGCCGTGGCGTTTTCCTCGACGCGGCGGCGGACGATCTCGGCGATCAGGGCATCGGGCAACGGCTTGTCGGGCGTGAAGCGGATGGTGCCCTTGGCCGTCTCGAAACCGACAAGCTCCGCCTTCATGGCGTCGATCAGCATCGGGCTCATCGGGTAGAAGCCGCAGTGGGCCTTGAAACCGGCATAGCAAACGAGCCCCCCATCGAGCTTGAAGCCGGGTACGCCGTAGACCAACGCCTCCTCGGCCTTTGGCGCGACTTGTTTCACAAGCGCCCGGATGTGTTCGAGCGTCGCGCGCTGGTCCTCTGGGCGCTTTGCCAGATAGGCCTCGATCTTGGCGATGTCGGTGGCGCTCATCTCAGCAGCCCTTTATCGGCAATATAGACCTCGGCCTTGGCGAGAGTCTGCAGGCCGAGCGTGTCGGCATTGAAGTCGAGCACCCGCCGACGGTCGGCCATGGTGCGGAAAGTCATCGTCATGGTGACTTCGGTGCCGCCATCGCGCTCGACAAAGGAGATGGTTTCGTCCGGAGCGTCCGGGTCATCGGGCTTGCTGCCATGACGATGGGTGAACGAGTCCTTCGGATCGATGTCCGTATACTGATGGTAATTCTGCCAGCGCGTGCCGTCCGGGCCGACCATGACGAATTTCCAATGGCCACCGACGCGGAAATCGCTGCTCTCGTGTTCGATGGTGAACCCGTCCGGCCCCCACCAATGCACAAGATGCTCAAGCCTAGTGAACACGTCCCAGACCAGCGCCTTCGGCGCCGGATAGAAATGGGTCATGACGATGGCCGGTTCGGTGTCAGGAACAAGGGCGGACTGCTTGTGCATGATCGTCTCCATTTTGGTTCAGCTCAGCCCCTGGCAAGGCCCGCCGCATAGGCCGCCAGTCGGTCGAGGAACATGGCCCAGCCAGCCTCGACGCCCATGGCCTTGATGCGTTCGAGATGGTCGTGGTTCTGGAACAATGAGCGGCTGGTCAGGCGGGTGCGGCCATTGCCGAGATCCTCGAACAGGATCGTTGCGATCACTTCGTCATTATCCGGGCGATCGTCATCCCAGATGTCGACATAGACCAGTCGGTCTGGCGGGCTCACCTCACGGTAGACCGCCTTATTGGGATAGACATTGCCCTTTTTATCCTGCCAGTGGATGCGGTAGGATCCGCCCTCGCGCACATCCATCTCGCACAAGACCGTTTTGAACCCGTCCGGGCAGAACCAATTGGCAAAATGCTCGGGGTCCGTCCATGCGGCGAAAACCAGTTCACGTGGGGCGTCGAACTCGCGGACCATGACAAGCTCGGGAAGGGCTTCGGCCTGATCGTTTGCCTTGGTCATTGCGGTCTCGTTTGTCCTGCTGCCGGAGGATGGCCGGACGTGATGCTGCTTTTCAGATAAGTGTCGAGATGGGCGAGGCTTGTCAGCTCAACCATCGGACTTGCCCTGCAGGTGCCTGAGGTAATGATCGAGCCGATCGAAGCGCGCTTCCCAGAGCTGCCTGTATTCGGCGAGCCAGGTGTCGACCTCCTTCAGCGGCTCGGGATTGAGCTTGCGTGGCCGGTACTGGGCTTCACGTCCCTGTTCGACCAGGCCAGCCTTTTCCAACACCTTGAGGTGCTTGGAAATGGCCGCCATCGACATGTCATAGGGTTCTGCCAGTTCTGTCACGCTCGCCTCTCCCTGTGCCAGGCGGGCAAGCATGCCGCGCCGGGTCGGATCGGCGAGGGCGCTGAGAACGTTCGAAAGCGGGTCGGTGTGCATGGCGGGCTTTGTGTTTAACTGGTTAGTTGATAACTGATTGGTTTAATACAAATTTGGACTTCAGGAGTCAAGTCCGTTCGTCGGCAGCGGCAATTCGCAACCGTCATCGTGTTGCCAGCAATGGGGCAAAGGGCTATTTCCTTGCCCAACAAAGGAGCGGTTGATGTCAGGTCTGTTGCAACGCCGGCAAACGGTTCAGGTCGATATCGGCGGGGTGAAGATTGGCGGCGGCGCGCCGATCGTCGTGCAGTCGATGACCAACACGGACACCGCCGATATCGAGTCGACGGTCAATCAGGTTGCGGCGCTCCATCGCGCCGGCTCGGAACTGGTCCGCGTCACGGTCGATCGCGACGAGGCGGCGGCGGCGGTGCCCCATATTCGCGAACGCCTGGAAAAGCGCGGCGTCTTCGTGCCGCTGATCGGCGATTTCCATTATATCGGCCACAAGCTTCTGACCGATCATACGGCCTGCGCCGAGGCCTTGGCCAAATACCGCATCAACCCGGGCAATGTCGGGTTCAAGCACAAGCGCGACAGCCAGTTCGCCACCCTGATCGAGCTGGCGATCAAACATGACAAGCCCGTCCGCATCGGCGTCAATTGGGGCTCACTCGACCAGGACCTGCTGACCCGACTGATGGACGAGAACACCACGCGCAACGCGCCGTGGTCGGCCAATCACGTCATGCGCGAGGCCATCGTGCAATCGGCTCTGTTGAGCGCCGAGCGCGCCGAGGAACTCGGTCTCGCCCGCGATCACATCATCTTGTCGACCAAAGTCTCCGATGTGCAGAACCTCATTGCCGTCTACGAGGACCTGGCGGAACGCGGCGATTACGCGCTCCACCTCGGGCTGACCGAAGCCGGCATGGGATCCAAGGGTATTGTCGCCTCTTCGGCGGCGATGGGCATCCTGTTGCAGCAGGGGATCGGCGACACCGTCCGCGTTTCGCTGACCCCGGAACCGGACGGCGACCGCACGCTCGAAGTCAAGGTGGCCCAGGAACTGCTGCAGACCATGGGTTTTCGGCAGTTCGTGCCAATCGTTTCGGCCTGTCCGGGCTGCGGGCGCACCACCTCGACGGTGTTTCAGTCCCTTGCCAGGGACATTCAGGACCATCTGTCCACCTCGATGCCCGAGTGGCGTGAGAAATATCCCGGCGTCGAAAACCTTTCGGTCGCCGTCATGGGCTGCATCGTCAACGGCCCGGGCGAATCCAAGCACGCCGATATCGGCATCTCCCTGCCCGGCACCGGCGAAAGCCCGGCGGCACCGGTCTTCATCGAAGGCGAGAAGGTCGCAACCCTGAGGGGCGCCGACGTCGCCGACCAGTTCATGCAAATGGTCGCCGACTACATCGAGAAGCGCTTCGGCGCCGGGAAGACGGAAGCGGCGGAGTAGGGAATGGCCATTGTTCCCGGTACCGCCGGCTACGCCGATGAAGCCCCGGTCCTGCTCGACCGCTACGAACGCCGCGACTTTGCCAGCGTTCATTCAAAGACCATCCACCTGTTCCCCGCAACGCCCGCCGATGCCCTTGATATCGGCGCCGGCACGGGGCGCGATGCTGCTGGCCTCGCCCAGCGCGGTTACGATGTCGTCGCCGTCGAGCCGGTCGCCGAAATGCGCGAAGGCGCGATGCGGCTGCACCCGGAGCCCAACATCACCTGGGTCGACGACGGCTTGCCCGATCTCAAGGTTGTCTCCGGGCTCGGTCTCAGCTTCGATCTCGTCATCATGAACGCCGTGCTGATGCATCTCGATCCCGACACACGGGCGAAGGCGCTCACCACCGTGGCCTCGCTCCTCCGTCCGGGCGGCATTCTCGAACTGAGTGTCCGTCATGGCCCGGTGCCCGAAGGGCGTACGATGTACGATATCCCCGGAGCGGAAATAACTCAGCTTGGACAAGCTCTTGGGCTTGAGACTATCTTCGAGGACGAAGCGCCCTCGGGCGAGCAGGCCGGCATCAGCTGGACACGAATGGTATTGCGCAAGCTGACTTGAGGAGGAAAAAGATGGGGCGGATTGAGAACAGGATTCGACCAGGAAAAACTGCCGCCCTCGCCTTTGTTTCCCTTTTGGTTTCGGCTGCCCAGCCAGCCTTCGCCTTTAACTGCCACGTCGATCCGAAAATCGAGCGAGACTTCTACTGGGGGATGACTCCTGCCGCCATGGAGGCGCAAGGGGACTTGGACATCGACGCTTATCTGGCCGAGCAAAGGATCATCCTCGCCGCCCACGGACAAATCGACCCCAATGGCGTGATATTCCTCCGGCGCGGAGAAGACATTAACAGAATCATCGACGTCTCGACGACCCCAGTTTTTCTGGGACGCGCGGCTGGCAACTCATCCGAGACTTTTCCCCGCTACACCTGTGGCAACACCATCACCCCTGAAGGCAACAGTCTCAGCTTTTCGGGGTTCGAGCGCGGCAGGAAGTCACTCGATTTCGATGCCTGGGCAGGATCGCAATTAGCCTATCGCAACTGGATCATGGAGCTCGAGGCCGCACCCGAAACCTGGGTTGACCACAATCGCGCGCAGTTGCGGATCGATGCGCCAAAGCTCGATTTTTCGCTCAGCGATCACAATTATTCCTTTGTCATCGATGAGGCTGATGTCGGCATTGCCTTCGACACGGAAATTTCAGGCGGGCCAGGCACCGTCGACACGCTGAATGCCGCCGCCATCACAAGACTGATCGCCTCCGGAGTAACACCGCTTCACTTGCAGGCACGGCGCGTCCTCGGCCGATTGTTCACAGATTCGCTGCCGCCTGAAGATCCAAACACTTATCCTGCTGAGTTCGATGACCTTGCCGCAGCCAAACCGGGACGGTTGCGCACTCTCGAGGGTGGGTTCAGATCGCAACCGGTGAACGTTGCCCAAACCCCCTACTATTATGGCTCTATCCGCATCCAGACCGGTCGGGAAAGCTACACCCACAATCACAACGGGCTCGGGTTCTATATCGACGGAGATTGGGTTCTGCACGCACTCAGCGTCGACGGCGCAGAAGCAGAAATCGACCTCCGGCCCTGGATTTCGCGTCAATCCGGCAACGCTTATTACATGAGCTTCGAGGTTTCTGACCCGGTGATCGATGTCGATATGGGTAGCTCACATCTGCGGTTGGTGGCCTCTGAAGTCACCCTGATGCTCGACAAAAAGGACGGAACGAGCGTGTTTTCGATCGCCGCAGACGTATTCTCGGACGATCCAACCCCGCCGGTTCCGGCAGCCAAGACCTGACGCGCGGCGGGCGCGCTAAAACTTCGTCCGCTACTCCCCAGTTGCGAAACGCGCCCGTCCAACCATGGCATGAAGACAGGCGCTGTCCTGTTTGATGGCCGTCCCCATACGGGCGCCGTCGCCGCGCGGCAGGCAAGGGTGATCGGAAACCTCGCCGAAGGCCGAATAGAAGATGTCGACGAACCCGTCTTTGACCACCACGCTGGGCGCCATAACACCCCAGTTCGAAAAGGGCTGGTCGTGCGATATCAGGGTCTTCTCATGCCCCCAGTTGAGGCCGTCTTCTGAATAAGCGTAACGGATCTCCTGATTCTGATGGAAATCATCATCGCCCAGGGAGGTGTAAAAGGCATGGTAGCCGCCATCCCGAAAATAGACCTCCTGGATGTTGAGCGGCAGCATGGCGGCATTCATGTTGAACGATGACGGCAGATCGGACAGATCGAGGGCGTTGCTCATCTCAACGCGCGGATCGGTGAAGCTCAAATCGGCAAATGTCGCGCGCATCAGGGCGATCCCGTCCAGGCCGTCGCCGATGGAGCGGGGATTTTTCAGGCGCAGCGCCGTGTAGAACAGCTCGATCGCGCCATCATCCCTCACGACGACGCTCGGCTCCTGCACGCCGTTTCCGTAAGCACGGCGATCGGTGATGAAGTCGAGAACGGGCATGTCGCCGAGCTTTTCGAACATTTCGTTATCATCCAGGAGAGCCTGTTCGATGCTTTTGCCTTCGAGTGCGATCCTGGCGCCGCCGATTGCGTAGCGGGCCGGCACGAATCCGATTTCGGCGTTGTACCCGGTGGCGCTGAAAAACAGGTAGAGCACGTCGCCGATCACGACCGGAAACGCCGTTTCGACCTTGTCGCTGTCATAGGTTCCGGGCTCGGGCACCAGCACCGGTTCGGGCCGTATCGTCCAGGTGCGACCGTCATCGCCGCTGTGCGCATAAAGAATGGCGGCGCCGTGATGGTGTTGGGGGCCGTTGGGATCGAGACAGCTCGAAAAGAACGCTTCGGAATCGAACTGATAATCTTCCCCATCAAAAGCGCCGTCGCCGTCGCGGTCGCAGAAATGATTGGTGACGAACAGGTGGTAGCCGCTCTGGTCGGCGATGACCCCGGGATCGGCGAGGAATACCGGCTGTCCCTGACTGCCGGCGTCGACGACCTTGGCGTTCTCGATCAGCTCGAACGACAACGGGGCGGCGGCAAGGGGGATGGCGCACACCATTGCGCCCATCACTGCCGACGGCAGAATGAATGCTCTCAACATGACGGCTCCTGAAGCCAGGCTTGCCAGAATTGGCTTGTCCGATCAGACGCACGCACCCTGGCGTGCTTGTGGCGTGTCATGTGGTGCCCGAGACCGGCATTTCGAGGCAACCGAAGCAATAACCGACGATTTGACGCAGTCCGCCGCCCGTGGAGATAACCAGACGGCGCCGAAAGATCTGCCTTGCCGGTCTTGGGCGCGCTAAGTCGCCGGTCGCTCGACGCAGGCGTCGACCCATGTGTCGCCGCACAGTTCGGCCAGATGCGCGAGCTTGACCCGCACCGAGGCGTTGAGAGCGCCAGCGGCGGGAATGACCTCTTCATAGATCTTCAGCGAGACATCGAGATAGATCTTCAGCGGTGCCGGCAGGCCGAAGGGGCAGACGCCGCCGACAGGATGGCTCGTCAGCCTGAGCACATCCTCAGCGCCGAGCATTTTCGGACGCCCGCCGAACGCCGTCTTGGCTTTCTTGTTGTCGAGCCGCACATCGCCCTTGGCGACGAGCAGGAATTCCTCGTCCTTGACGCGGATGCACAATGTCTTGGCGATCTGGCCCGGCTCGACGCCATGCACCTTGGCGGCGTTGTCGACCGTCTCGGTCAACTCGTCGGTGACCATGACATCGAGCTCGGGAGCGCGTGCGGCAAGATCGGCGCGAACGGAGTCTAGGCTCATCGGTCTTTGTCCTTACTGCTGCTGGACCTGCTGCTGCTGCAGGTCCTTGAGCGCACTTTCGTATTTCGCGCGCAGTTTGGTGTGGAGTGGCGCCTTCAGCAACCAGCGCATTCGGTCCGCTGACGGTCGCCTGTAGTCCGTTGTCAATTCGGTGACCGGTATCTTCTCTCCGGCAAACGGAATCACTTCTACCTCGTCACCGAGCCCGACATCACCGGTCTCGATGACGCGGGCATAAACGCCCGGCCGCTGAGCTGCCGTGAAGCGGGCAACCCAGCCCTCTTCGTCCATGATTTTTTCGAAGGTCATGCAGGGATTGCGCGGTGACGTGATCTCAAGCAGGACCAAGCCAATCCGCAAGCGGTCGCCGATCACGATCGCCTGACTTTCGAGACCTGAAACGGTGAGGTTCTCTCCGAACAGCCCCGGCGCAAGCGTGCGGCCAAGTTCGTTTTCCCAGAAAGCATAATCGGGTTCGCCATACAGATAGACCGCCTGGTCGGTCCCGCCATGGTTCTGCGTGTCGATGATGGTGTCGCCTTCAAGTCCGAGCACCCCGATCGCCACCCGGTGCGGCTGCGGTTGTTTGAAAATCCCCGATTTGCCGGATTTGGCCGCGATCGGCTCCGCCTTGCCGATGTTGACGCTCAAAATCTTCATCACTTCTCCCTCACGGCGAAGTAGCGGGCGATGACGCGAAGGCCATCGGCTTCCGGTCCGAACATGGTGAGCGCCGACACGGCACGGTGGATCTGTTCGCCGAGATGGCGCTGCGCCGCTTCAAGCCCGACGCGTGCGACCAGCGTCGGCTTGTTGCGGTCACCGTCCTTGTGGGTTGCCTTGCCCATCTGTTCGGGCGTGGCGGTCAGATCGAGGATATCATCGGCGAGCTGGAAGGCGCGGCCCGCCGCCTCGCCATAATGGGTCAGGGCATCGAGCGCATCTGGTCCGGCGCCACCGATCATCGCCCCGATGCGCACCGCCGCGCGGATCAGCGCCCCGGTCTTCATCTGCTGCATAGTGGCGATCTCGGCATCGGTGAACCCGCCGCGCTCGCCTTCAAGGTCGAGTTGTTGTCCGCCCGCCATGCCGCCCGCGCCTGCCGCAGTCGCCAGTTCGCGCACCAGCGCAAGGCAGGTGGCGGGATCGCTGTGAACGCCCTCGGCGGCGATGAGGGCAAAGGCATGGGAATGGAGCGCGTCGCCGGCAAGGATCGCCGTCGCCTCGTCAAAGGCCTTGTGCACGGTCGGTTGGCCGCGGCGCAAATCGTCGTCGTCCATGGCCGGCAGATCGTCATGCACCAGCGAGAAGCAATGGATGAGTTCGACCGCAACCGCCGCCGGCATGGCGTCCTGTTCGGACACGCCGAAAACACCTGCCGTTTCGACAACCAGAAGCGGGCGCAGGCGCTTGCCGCCATTAAGGGCGCCATGGCGCATCGATGCGGCCAGGCGCGCCGGCGCTGCGTAGGGACCGGCCAGCGCAGCATCATCGAGCCCCGTCTCGAGATAGGTGGCAAAACGTGCGGCAAATCCGGCGATATCGAGGTCTGTGCTGGGCATGGCCTTTGCTAGCTCTCCCGCCGCCGCGCTGCAAGCCAAGACACGCGACTGAAGGCGCCAAATATGGCATATGACAAAGCGGTTCTGGCGTTTGCCGGGGTTTCGAACCTCGCGCTTTAAGGGCGTCGTCCACTTTTCGACGCCAAGCTCTAGCCAAGCGGCAGGATTTCCACTATAAGCCCGCCGATCCGAGACAGAGTCCCATATGCGCTGCCTCGCTGGCGATAAGCCGGAGCGGGGCTGCGCGCATTCAGGAGTACCACCAATGGCTGTGCCAAAGCGAAAGACTACCCCCGCAAAGCGCGGCATGCGCCGCTCGGCAGATGGCCTCAAGGCCAAGCCCTATGTGGAAGACAAGGATTCCGGCGAACTGCGCCGTCCGCATCATATCGATCTGAAGACCGGTATGTATCGCGGCCGCCAGGTTCTCGAGCCCAAGTCCTAACTTTCCGGCGTTACAGTGCGCTCTCGCCCCGCTTTAGCCGGGCACTAGCGCACAGGTCCGCAGGGCTTTTTCAACATGTATTCGCGGTCAGTCCGTTTGCGGACTGGCCGTTTTTCGTTGTTTTTGGCACTCTTGATTGTAGGCTGAAGTATCGCCTTCAGGCTGCTGGCTGCTGTTCAAACGAACACCAGTTGCCCGTTCCGCTTCCTTGGGAAGCTCTTGCGAGAGACGCATCATGTGGATTCCACCGCTCCTCGTCCTGCCGCTATTGGCCTACAACATCGTGGTTTTCCTGCTGTTCGGCAGCATCGAGGCCGGCTGGGCAACAACCGTTATCACCGTACCGATGGTTTCGGGCACGTCATGGTCGCTAAGCCTGGCCGACACGTTCCTGGTCGTCACGCTGTTGCTGCTGTTTATCGAAGTGATCAAATCGACCCGCATCGGCGCAGCATCGATGTTTGAGCACATGGCCTCGACCGTGGTCTTCGTGATCTATCTGGTCGAGTTCCTGATCGTGGCCAAGGCCTCGACTTCGCTGTTCTTCATGTGCACGGTGATGAGCTTCATCGACGTCGTCGCCGGCTTCTCGGTGTCGATGCGCGCAGCCGAACGCGATTTCAGCGTCGGCAACAACTAGAGCGGCAGCAACAATCCGGAAGGCTCTAGGCAATTGCCCCCCAAAGCAGGCTGACACCTGACGCCAGAAGAAGTGCATCCATGACATGACGGAAGGTCTCCGGTGCTAAGCGAAGCAGAAATGGCTTGGCAATGAAGGAGCCTGCCATCAGTGCGCACCCTACGGTTAGGCCTTTGGCGATGCGTTCGAGCGGCAGCGCGCCTGATCCCTGAAAGGTCAGCGTTTTGGCAGCGTAGATCGCGAGTGAAGCCGCCGCTTCGGTGCCGATGAAGGCGCCCTTGACCAGGCCATAGCCGAGAAACACCGGCACGGAGGCGGGACCGGTCGAGGCGACAATACCGGTCAGAAATCCGATAAATGCGCCGGCGGCGGCCAGATGCGGCAGCCGCAAATGGATCAGCTTGACGGCTAGCCAGCGTCGCGCTGGAATCATCGAGAGCAGAAATACCCCAATGGCCACATCGATCGCCTGTGGCGGCAGCACGAGCATCGTTCGCGCGCCAAGAACCGCCGCAGGAATACCGGTTGCCGCATAGGCCGCTACAGCACGCCAGTCGACCTCACGCCACCACACCAGAATGCGGGAAATATTCGCCATCACGGCGGCGACCGCCATGATCGGCACCGCTTCCTTGGGGCCATAGACCCAAGCGAGCACCGGCACCAGCATGATCGAGGAGCCGGTACCGATGATGCCGCTGACAACCCCTGCAAACAGTCCGATGATCAGGATGAGAAGCAGCCCCATTTGCAAATCCCGGAGTTTGCGCCGCCGAATCGCAACGCGTTAAAAACCGGCATGTTTGCAAAGACGGATGGGTGTCGCCAGAATTCTCGTGCCTAGGCCGTGATCGACAGCCTGTAGCCCTGCGGAAGACGACGTTCGCCGAGCTTTGCAGAACGGTCATAGGCATAGACCACATCGGTTTCCGATGCGCGACGGCGGGCCCGCTGCGCCGGCACCTGCTCGCGGGCGGCAATCAGCTGCGAGGCGAAATCCGATTTGACGCTGGCACGATGGAACGGCCGTCTTTCCTGCTTGTTGCCGAGAACGACCGGCAGGTTGCGTCCGGAAATGGCACTGGAACTCAAAAACGCGTCACTCATGGCACTTCTACTGTTCAGTATTGGGCCAGGTGTCCCATTCTGGAACGGGCTTACCCGGTTACACCGATAACCTCGCAAGCAGTGTGCCAGAATTTAAGGTTTTGTTAAGACTTGTGGCAGGCACAGCGTTCGTTGCCTGGGGAAACCGCACAGCCGGTGCAGCGCGACTGGCGGAAACCTGCGTTCCGTCATGTCGTCTTCATGCTCAGGATGAGAGTTAGTCGAGCCGCAGGCGCATCACGTGCCGACGCGTTCCCGCGATGTTGCAAAACGAAAAGCCGGCGCGCTCGAAAGCCGGCACGAAACCGCCATAGCGAAAGCTCGGCGCGTCCGGCAACACCGGATAGGCCTCGACAATGGTTGCGCCTTCCGCGCGGGCGTAAGCGATCGCGGCGGCAATCAACTCATGCGCCAGCCCTTGGCCGCGTAGCGCCCGTGGAATGAACATGCAGGTCAAGGACCAGACGATCTCTCCGGGTTCCGCCGCCGGCCCTCCGAGCTTTATGTGAGTTTCGCGCGGCGCAATCGAGATCCAGGCGCGCGGGGTTTGATCTTCGTACCCCAGAAGTCCGACCGGCACGCCGGCGGTGATGCGTTTCAGCATCTGACGCTTCTTCAGCGCACCGCCCTGCTCGTGCTTTTCCTGAGGACTGCCGCGCCAAACCATGCACCAGCAATGCTTCGGTCCGCCGCCTGCCGCGAACAGCGCGGCAAAATCCTCAAGGTTGTCCTTCGTGACCGGGCGATACGTCAGCTTCATTTCAGCCGCGGAAACCGTCCTTGGCCTTGCGGATAGCGGCAAAGACCTCATGAGGCGCGGCATTTTCCAGCCCCATGCGCGCCGCCAGATCCTTGTCATCGGCGCGCAGGAACGGGTTGGTCTTTTTTTCCGAACCCAGGTTGGTGGGAATGGTGGCGCGGCCCTGCAACACCTCCGCTTCGGCCTCGCTGGCGCGCGCCAGAAGATCTCTGTTGTCCGGATCGATGCTGAGCGCAAAGCGGGCATTGGCGAGCGTATATTCGTGGCCACAATAAAGCCTTGTGTCGTCGGGCAGCGCCCTTAACGCCACAAGACCGGCCCACATCGATTTCGGCTCGCCCTCGAACATGCGCCCGCATCCGAGCGAGAACAGGGCATCGCCGGTGAAGACACATTTCTCGGCCGGGGCATGGTAGCTGATATGCCCCAGCGTATGGCCGGGCGTGTCGATAACCTCGAAGCGGGTTTCACCGAGCATGACACTGTCGCCACCGGCAACCGGGTGGTCGAGGCCGACGATGCCGGTCTTTTCGCCGGCGGGTCCGGTGACCGTCAGACCGTACTCGGCCTTGAGCGCGGCAACCCCGCCGGTGTGGTCGGAATGATGATGGGTGATGAAGATATCCGTCAGCTGCCAGCCGTGTTCGGCTACCCTTTGTGCGATGGGCTCGGCTTCGCCGGCATCTACGCTGGCAGTGGCGCCGGACACCTCATCGTGGAGAAGATAGACGAAATTGTCCGAGAACGGCTGGAAAACGTCGACGATGAGCGCCATCTTATGCCTCCGTACAGGCGAAAGTCCAAAGGCTATGAAGCCTTGGCGACAATGACAAGCCACAAGCCGCACTAACGAGCAAAGGGCAGCCGCCCGCATGACACCCGATGTCAAAAGACTGATCGAGTTCTACCGCTCGCCACTGGGGCGTATCGCCCGGCCGCTGGTGCGCGATCCGATCCTGACGCTGGCCGGCGACGTCAGCGACAAGCGGGTGCTCGGGCTCGGGTTTGCATCGCCCTACCTCAGGGCCATGCTCAAGCCGGCCGAACGCGTCGTCGCCCTGATGCCGGCGCGACAGGGCGCTTCGGTCTGGCCGCGCGAAAGCCCCTCATGCACGCTGCTGGCCGACCCGCTCGAAACCCCGTTTACCGATTCGAGCTTCGATCTCATCGTCATGGTGCACGCGCTCGAACACACCGCCGACGCCGAGGAGCAGATGCGCGAACTCTGGCGTATTGCCGCGCCCGGCTCACATCTCATCATCGTCGTTCCGCGCCGGCGCGGTCCATGGGCCGGCTGGGACAACACCCCATTCGGTTGCGGCAATCCGTTCTCACGCCGCCAGCTCGATCAATTGCTGCGTGCCCATTCCTTCGTGCCGGAGGTCTGGCGCGACGCGCTCTACCTGCCACCGGTCCCCTGGTCGCCAGTGCTGAAATCGGCGCGACTGTTCGAGCGCGGCGGACGCTTTCTCGGATCGGCATTGGCCGGGGTGATGATCACCATCGCCCGCAAGGAGCAGTTCCCGGCCATCGCCAGGCGCAAGCGCGCCGAGCGGCTTGTGCGCCTGCCCGAGATGTCGCCGGCAACCGCCATGAACCTGCCGCGCAACCACGCCTGAGGTCGAAAGAGCAGTCCTCCGCCCCCGGCGGCAATCGGTTTTCTTTGCGTTCCGAAAAGGGTTTGCGTATGGTCCGCCCCGTCGCGGAACAGGTTCCGCAACGCCTTCACATCCGCCATCGGTACACCCATGCCCAATCGTCCGCAGCCGAAGCCCGGCATCCTCAAGATCGCACCCTATGTCCCCGGCAAGTCCTCGACCGGAAATGGCGTCGAAGCGATCAAGCTGAGTTCGAACGAGTCTCCGCTCGGCGCCAGCCCGAAAGCAACCGAGGCCTATGCCGAGGCCGCCTCGCGCCTTGCCGACTACCCCGACGGCGGCTCCACCGGTTTGCGCGAAAAACTGGCCGAGGTACACGGACTGGAAGCTGAGCACATCATCATCGGCGCCGGGTCGGATGAGATCCTGCACATGCTGTCGGAAACCTATCTCGGCGACGGCGACGAAGCGGTGATGAGCGAATACGGCTTCCTGATGTACCCGATCGCCACCATGGCGGCGGGCGCGACCAATGTCGTCGCAAAGGACCGCAACTACACCGTCGATGTCGACGCCATGCTGGCAGCCGTCACCGAGAAGACGAAAATCGTCTGGCTCGCCAATCCTAACAATCCGACCGGCACCTGGCTGTCGGATGCAGAGGTCAGGCGCCTGCATGCCGGCCTGCGGTCCGACATCGTTCTGGTCATCGACAATGCCTATGCCGAATATGTCACCGCGCCCGACTACACCACCGGCGCAGGGCTTGTCCGCGAGGCCGAGAATGTCGTCATGGTCCGCACCTTCTCCAAGATGGGCCTTGCCGCGCTGCGCGTTGGCTGGCTTTACGGACCCGCTCACATCGTCGATGCCCTCAACCGCATGCGCGGGCCGTTCAATGTCTCCGTGCCGGCCCAGGTCGCGGCGATTGCAGCGGCGGGTGACGCCGAATTCACCGCAAGGCTTTCAACCCATAACGCCAAATGGCGTGCCTGGTTGACCGAACAGCTGCGCTCCAACCGGGTGCAGGTTCCCGAGAGCCAGGGCAATTTCATCCTGGCGATCTTCGACGAGAGCGCCGGCCCCGTCGCTGCCGAGATATTCACAACTCTTGCCGATGCGGGACTCATCGTCCGCGAAATGGGCGGCTATGGGCTGCCCAATGCCCTCCGCATCTCGATCGGCGCGGACGAGGCGATGCGCCACGTTGCCGACATCATCAAGACCAGGCTGGGGGCCGTCTAGATGTTTGACCGCCTCGCGCTGATCGGCATCGGGCTGATCGGCTCTTCGATCGTCCACGCCGCCCGCCGGGCCGGCGTCGTCAATCACATCGCCATCTCGACGCGCCGCAAGGAAACGCTTGACGAGGCCGAAGCGCTGGGCTTGGGCGACAGCTATCACACCGACGCCGCCGAGGCGGTGAAGGGTGCCGATCTCGTCATCATCTGTGCCCCGGTTCTTGCCTATCAGGCGATCATCGAGACCATCGCACCGGCACTGAAACCGGGTGCGATCCTTTCCGATGCCGGTTCGGTCAAGGCCCATGTCGTTTCTGTGCTGAAGCCGCACCTGCCCGCGGGCGTCCATCTCGTCCCCGGCCATCCGATTGCCGGCACCGAGCATTCCGGTCCCGCCGCAGGGTTCGCGGACGCTATTCGACCATCGCTGGTGCGTCCTGACACCCGATGCGGACGCCGATCAAACGGCGGTCCACAGGCTGGCGGCGTTCTGGCGGGCCCTCGGCTCCAATGTCGAGATCATGGAGCCGGCCCATCACGACCTGGTGCTGGCCATCACCAGCCATGTGCCGCACCTGATTGCCTACAACATCGTCGGCACCGTCGCCGATCTCGAGACCGACACCAAGTCCGAGGTCATCAAGTATTCGGCCTCCGGTTTTCGCGATTTCACCCGCATTGCCGCCTCCGACCCAGTGATGTGGCGCGACGTCTTTTTGACCAATCGCGACGCGGTGCTGGAAATGCTCGGGCGCTTCACCGAGGATCTGAGCGTCTTGCAGCGCGCCGTCCGGGCCGGCGATGGCAAAAAGCTCGAGGAAATGTTCACCCGCACCCGCGCCATCCGCCGCTCGATCATCGATGCCGGCCAGGAAACCTCGGCCCCCGATTTCGGCCGGCGGCAGAGCGCGGACGACGAGTAGACATCCGGTTTTGACTCCAGCGTCTTTGCGCGGCGCATGGCGACGAAGCAATCCATCCAGCGCTGCGCTAAAACAGCGGCGGGAACCCAAACAGCGGCACGATACCGGCGCGCATGATCGAGTGCGAAAACACCAGCGTCTGATGCGCCTCGCCGCTGGGGTCTTCCGGACCGAGCAGGGCGGAAGCGAGCGGCGCGGCGAGATAGTCCTTGAGCAGTGGTGCGACACCGCGCGAAGTGAGCGACAGGGAACCATCGACCAGCCCCTCGGCATCGAGCGCCAGAGTGCCTGAGAGCGTGCCCGACAGCTCGCCGGTCGACATCTCGGCCTTTTCGATCCTGAGATCGCCGTCGCCGGAGGCCCAGTAGCGCACGATGTCGGATGCCCCCCAGGTGCGCACATCGGCGGGCCATTCGGTCAGCAGCGCCGAGACGTCGGCCTGAAGCGGGTCGGCGAGCCGGGGCGTCACGACATCTTGGAGCTTGGCATAGAACCGCAGATTTCGGTTGTCCTTGCCGACGGCGCCGTCGACGCCGACCGCGTGGAACTCGGCATGACTGGCGCGTGCCATTTCGGTGATATCAAGCACGGTATCGCTTGCGACCAGCCCGTCGGCCACGATGGAGGCACGGGCCAGCGACAACCAGTCGAGCCGGACGCTGGCCTGCATCCTGTTCCAGTCGAGCCGGTTGGAAGCGCCGGTGAAGGCGTCCGAATAGGTTGCCGGACCATCGGCGAACAGCTCGACGAAGTTCGGCATGTAGACAAGCGCCGTGGCACGCATTTCGCCAATCGACACCGAGATGTCGCCATCGATGATGCTTGCGCCGGTGCAGGTGACATCGAAACGGAAGGGATAGCCGCCGATCTTGAGATCGGCGCAGGCGATCGACGGGCTGCCCGTGGCGGCCTTGTCGATCTCACCCCGCAGGACCCACGCGGCCAGATACCAGCCGCCGCTCCACAGGGCAGCGATACCGAAGACGATGATAAGCAAGGTGACGAATCGACGGGCCATATGGGCTTTCTACCAGCGCAGCGGGCGCTTTGCAGCTTCGATTCCGCGCCGGACCGGTGAGCGGCGCCCACCAGACGGCATTCGGGGTTTGCATCACGGTCCGATTTGGGCATGCTCGGCCAAAACGAGGCTTTTCGCATGCTGCTTCCGGTTGACGGGAACACCCCGCCGATCTCCCACGTCTTTGGCTATGGTTCGCTGATCTGGCGTCCGGGATTCAATCACGGTGGCGCAGAGCCGGCGCTGCTTCATGGCGCCCATCGCTGCCTGTGCGTGTTTTCCCACCGCTACCGCGGCACCGCCGAATCCCCCGGGCTGGTGTTCGGGCTTGCCCCAGGCGGGTCATGCAGGGGTATGGCCTTTGCTATCCGCCCGGAAACCTGGCCTGAGGTCAAAGACTATCTGTGGGACCGCGAGATGGTCACCGGGGTCTATCGCCCATCGCAGCGCAAGGTGCGGCTGGCTTCGGGCAAAGAGGTCAACGCGCTGGTTTTTCTCGCCGACGCGACCCACGCGCAATATGCCGGCCTGCTCGAAACCGAGGCGCAACTCCGCTACATCCGCGACGCTCACGGATCGATGGGTCCCAACATCGATTACGTCGTCAACACCGCCCAGCATCTTGCCCAGATGGGCATCAAGGACCGCCAGTTGGATCGGATCCGCCGCGCCCTCGACGCTGAGGCCGACGATTACGACAAAAAGGCATGAGTACGCGGCCCATCAAGGGGCAGCTGTCTCAGATGGATCCTGAGAGTAAGCTCAGTCGGCGTCGACCAGCCTGAGCGGGCCGGCGGGCGCGCCGTGAACGATGTCCCAGGCAATGATCGAGCGCTGGTCTTCATCCGGGGTCGGTTCGAGCCGATACACAGCGACATCGGCAGACATCGCCTTGCGGAAATGGGAACGGCTTTGCGGGTCGGAAACGACATCGCGTTCCGAGCCTGCCCAGAGCGCCTGGTCTCCGGCGACCAACACATGCACGCAATCGTCGCGCAACTGAAACCCACCGGACAATTCAGGCAACAGCCTGTAGTGCCGGCCAGACTGGCCGACCCATAACAGGGCGCCACTGTCGGCTTCGTTGCTGGCAATCTTGCGGGCGAGAGACATAGGGCCTGACCCTTCGGTGTTCGGCGCACAAGGCGTCGATAGGAAGAACAAAAATAGAACGTATTGGGAGATGCGTCAATAATTGGTTAATGGGACGAGCCGTTGAGCTCGATTTGCAACGCAAAATTCCAACTGTCCATGCCGCATCACCCAATCCTTGGACTGCGGCCTTTTCCGCGAACCACCGACCGACCGGACAGTCTGGCTCGCAACACCGCGCGATACGCTTTCTGCACTAGATATACGGACCTAAAGGTTAATTATGTCAAAATATGGTATCACTTCTCGACCCGGTCTGTCAGAAGCTTCAGCCGCTCCTGCATCTCGGGGTTGAGCGGTCGGGTGATTCCTTCGCGCCAGGCCTGCAAGACCAACCGGTCGGATTCAGTCTCGATCGCCTCGACCAGGCGCTTCTGCATCTCCTCGGCAGGCAGGCCGGGCGGGATTGGCGGCAGAAAGTGGGCCCGCGCCCGTCCGGGCCAAAGCACCGGCTGGCGTCGCCCCCAAAACAGGCCGGAATTGAGCGCTACCGGCACAACCGGCACTTCGAGCGCGGCATAGATGCGCGACACACCGACCTTGTAAGCCGGCTCGGCGAGCGGCGGGCGCCGTGTGCCCTCGGGAAAGATGATGATGCGGCAGCCGCGTTCGGTGGCACCACGCGCATCCTCGACCATTTGCGGAATGGCCCTGCCACCGAGCGAACGGTCGATGGAAATGGTTTCGAAGGTCCGCGCAGCCCAGCCGAAGAAGGGAATGTCCATCAGCTGTTTCTTGGCAACGAAAGCCGGACGTCCGCTGTGCGGCAGGATCGCAAATATGTCCCAGTCCGACTGGTGCTTGGAGGCAATGATGCAGCCGCCTTCGGGAAGGTTCTCCATGCCGGTGATTTCGGAGCGGATACCGGCGATGTAGCGCAGCATGAAAAGGTTCGACTTGCACCAATAGTCGGCGATCTTCAGACCGAAGGCGAATGGTCTGCGCACGATGATCGCCAGCGTGCCGAGCACAATCGCAAGTATTGCGGTCTGCACGTAGAACAGAACATAAAAAACCAGCGACCTGAGCGCCTGGATCAGCATCTCGTCCCACTCCCTCTCCGCGCGGCGCGCGCCGCGTCAGGAACTGATCTGCGACAGGAACCGCCTGACCGTCATGCGCGAGGTCAGGGCTGTCAAAGCGCCGACCACCGGCACGATGAAAAGGATGGCGACGATGCCGTCAAGCCCAAGGGCGAAGCGGCCGAACAACGCACCGAGCTGTGCCGAGGACTGGCTCGGCAGGACGGTGGACACCACAAGGCCCGCGACAAGGAAGAAGGCGATGGCCCCGAGCCCACCAAACAGGCCCCCGGTGACGCCGATGGTCAGGAATCGCCGCTGAAATTCGTCGGCGATAAACCGGTTCGAGGCGCCGATGAAATGCAGGACATCGACGATGTCGCGGCTCGATGCCATGGTTCCGCGCGTGGCAAAGACAACGGCGAGGATGGTGGCGACAAGGATCAGCCCGAGCACCAGCAGGCCTGACACCACGATCGTGCCGGCCATGACGTTGAGCTGCTGGCGCCAGGCGGCGTGGGTGTCGAGACTCGCGCCCGGAATGGTCGAAACGGCCTTGTTGAGCATGCCGATGTCGAGGTTATTCGGCTCGGCGATCTCGACGACGATGAGTTCGGGCAGTTTCAGATTGTCGAGTTCGAGCCCCTGGCCAAGCCAGGGGGCAAGCAGGCCCTTGACCTCGTCATGCGACAGCGCCCGTGCCCGCCCGACGCCCGGCACGCTCTCGGCCAGCGCGATGGCCGTGCGCACATTGGACTCCATCACCTCGCCCGTTACCTGGCGCAGTTCAATGGTGACCTCGCGCCCGACGTCGGCCGACCAGCCGACCGCCGATTTCTGGATGAGCACGACCGAGCCGACCGTCAGGCAGCTCAGGAAGGTCATGATGGTCACAAGAAGCATCAGCGTCCGTCCGGCAACCGAGGCCACGGGCACGATCGGCGCCGGTTTGGCGGTTTCGGTGTCTTCGATCCCGGGAGCATCAGTCATCAAAACGCACCTCGCCATTGGTGAGGATCATGCGCGGCACCGCGAACTTGTCGAGCAGCGCCGTCTCGTGGGTTGCGACAAGCACTGTGGTGCCCATCTTGTTGAGCTCGGCGAACAGATGCATCAGCCGCTCGGAAAGGTCGGGATCGACATTGCCCGTCGGTTCGTCGGCAAGCAGCAGTTCCGGCTTGGAGATCACCGCCCGGGCGATGGCGGCGCGCTGTTTCTCCCCGCCCGAAAGCAGCTCCGGCAAGGCATCCATGCGCTTGCCGAGGCCCACCCAGTCGAGCAGTTCGGTGACGTTCTCGCGATAGGCCGAATCAGGCAGACCCTGAACCCTCAGCGGCAGGGCGACGTTCTCGAACGTGGTCAGGTGATCGAGCAGGCGGAATTCCTGGAAAACGATGCCAATCCGGCGCCGGATCGCCAGCAGCTTGTCGCCCGACAGGCCGGTCGTGTCGTCACCGAACATGGTGATCTGGCCAGTGCTCGGCCGGCGCGACAACAACAGCAGACGCAAAAGCGAGGTCTTGCCCGAGCCGGACGGCCCGGTCAGGAAATGGAACGAGCCCGGCGCGATGGCAAAACTCAGGTTCTTGAGAACGGGCGGGCCATCTCCATAGCTCAGACCCACTTGGTCGAATTCGATCACGCCGCAACTCTCCGAATCAGCTTCGGAGCGAAAATAGCATATCAAGACCGGCCCAACCGGCCCCAGCGTTTCAGGTGTGTTAAGTTTCACGCGCAATATTCGGGCGACGACTCAACCGGTCCGCCGCAATGATCATCACCTGTCCAAATTGCAGCACCAAATACGAGGTGGCCGACCAGGCCATTGGCGCCACCGGTCGCAAGGTGCAATGCGCCAACTGCCACCGTTCGTGGAAGGCGACTGCGCCCGAGCCTATCGAGACCGTGCCCAAGCCGCGCATCGTCGGGGGCACCGATACCGACATGGACGAGTCACCAGCCGAAGCAGCCAATCGTGACCGGCTGTTTGGAGCCGACGCCGAGTCCGAGCTCGACAAGGCCTTTGCCGCCGAGGAAGAAAAGGTGCTGGCAGACGCCGAGGACGACGAGCCGGAGGACGAGAGCATCGAGGACATGGTCGACGAACAGACCGGCAAGCTCGACCACCGGCTTCTCAGCCGCCGCCGCCGCGACATGCATCGCCGGCAGCAAAAGCATGTCTCGCGTCTGCCGCTCGCCCGCCTCCGACGCGCCGCCCGCGTTCTGTCCCTGCTGATGCTCGCCGCGATCGTTGGCGGAGGTTATGCCTTCCGCACCGACATCGTCCGGGCCTATCCGAATCTCGGCGGGCTTTATGCGATGGTCGGGATCGATGTGAACATCTACGGATTGATCTTCACCAAGGTCGAAACGCTCAGGACGCTGCGCGACGGCGACGATGTGACGATCATCACCGCCAATATCCGGTCCATCGTCGATCACACCGTGCGGGTGCCGCCGGTGCTGGTGTCCATTCTCAATGCCGAAGACAAACCGATCTACGAATGGACGGCGAGCGCTCCGGTTGCCAACATTTCCCCCGGCGATATTGTCGCCTTCGAGACCCAACTGACATCGGCCCCCACCGATGCCGCCCATGTGCGGCTGGTTTTCGGCTCATCGAACACCTCTCAGCAAGGGTCTTCCACAACACCGACCAGTCAAGGAGCTAGGTAATGGCGCGTATTCTCGTGGCCGAGGACGAAGAAGTGGTCAGGGCTTTCGTGGCACGCGCGCTGACCCTCAAGGGCCACACCGTCACCGAGGCCTCGGATGGCGGACTTGCCGCCGAGGCTCTGGCAGACGCCGCCGGCGAATTCGAGCTACTATTGTCCGATATCCGCATGCCGGTGATGGACGGCATCGCGCTGGCGCTCGATTCCGCCGCGCAATATCCAGACCTCAAGATTTTGCTGATGACGGGGTTTGCCGACCAGCAGGAACGGGCGCACGGACTCGATGCGCTGATCCACGATGTCATCTCCAAGCCGTTCACGCTCGACATCCTTATCGACAAGGTCGACGAGGCGCTCAGCGGAAGGCCGGCGGAGATCGTGCCTTTGGCCGTGTCCGGGCTCGGTCGCTGACACCGTCCGGAGACAAAGGGCCATGCCCCTTATTCGGGCGCTGGCAGCGCTTCTCGGGTTCCAACTTCTTGGCGAGCTGATCAGCCGGCTTACAGGTCTGCCCGTGCCCGGCCCGGTCACCGGGCTCGTGCTGCTGACCGCGTATCTCGTTATCGCCGCCCGGCTCAATGGCGCGCGACCGGTTTTCGCCGACCTCGCAGCCGATGGCATTCTCGGCATTTTGGGCATCCTGTTCGTGCCGGCCGGAGTCGGTGTCATCAGACAATTAGGGATCCTCGGGACCTATTGGCCGGCGATTGCCCTCATCCTCGTCGTCTCGACCGTTTTGACCATGGCCGTGACCGTCGGCACCTTCGTTTTCATCTCGGGCCTGATGGACAAAAAGGCATGACCAGTTCGCCCTTCGCTCTCTGGGTCTATTTGTCGACAACGCCGCTGTTGTGGCTGACGCTGACGCTCGGGGTGTGGATCGGCGCCGAGACCCTGGTCCGGTGGTCCGGACACAATCCGTTTCTCAACCCCGTGCTCGTCTCGGTCTTCGTCATCGGCGCGGTGCTGATGTCAACCGGCACCGACTATGCCACCTATTTCGAAGGCGCCCAGTTCATCCACTTCCTGCTCGGACCGGCCACGGTCGCCATTGCCGTACCGCTGGCGCGCAATTTCGACCTGGTGATGCGCCGCTTCCTGCCGCTCGTTGCGGCGCTTGTGGTCGGCGCGACCACCGCCATCGTCTCGGTGCTGGTCCTGGCGCATCTCACCGGGTTGCCAGACACCATGGCGGTCTCGCTGGCGCCGAAATCGGTGACGGCCGCCGTTGCCATGGGCATATCCGAACAGACCGGCGGCACGCCGGCGCTGACTGCGATCCTGGTCATCCTGACCGGCATCTTCGGCGCCATCATCGTCACGCCGCTGATGAATGTCTTGCGGATCAGGGATTACGCGGCACGCGGCTTTGCCGCCGGATTGGCCTCGCACGGCATCGGCACCGCCCGCGCCTTCGCAGTCGATCCGGTTGCCGGCACCTTTGCCGGCATCGCCATGGGGCTCAATGCCGTTTTGACCTCGTTCCTGGTGCCGCCGCTGCTGGCGTTGCTCAATGGCTGACGCGGCCCGACGGTCTTCTAAATTGGTCGAACCCGGTGCCAAAAGGCAAAAACGAGGAGGAGACCGAAAACGCCGATGATCGCGCCCGTGGTTTGAAGCAGCATGCTTTTGGACGCCGGCCCGCTAGCTTCGATCCTGCTGATCGTCGGGTCTTCGGGCAGATAAGTCACTGGAATGTGGTCGCCAACCGCCAGCCGACGATGAAACGCCTCAGTGATCGATTTTGTCTGCTGGCGAACCACTCCGCTCCGATCAGCAAACTGATAGGTCGCGTGACAATCAGGTACAAAATCAGGCTCTCCGCCGTAAGCGGCACCGCCTGCATTAGGTTTCGCGCTGCATTCGAGCGCAATGATCGCGGCCGAACCCGATACACCGTTGCGATTGAGCGCATCCTGGAGGGAAGACCAATCATTGCCCACGGCGAGACCCAGATAGCCGACGATCAGGCAGGCCGCCGCAAGCCCCAATAACCACAGGTGTTCTCGTATGCTTTTTCGAACATCGTCAGCCATGCAATCCTCCGACTGCCAGCGACAACGACCCGCGCGAGCCTAGACTTTCACCAAACGGATATTGCCGTTCGAGCGTTAAGAGCTGGTGGAGGGCATCCGGGCAAATCGGTCGTATTCAGGCGGTCCTAGATCATTTCACCGTTTCCGCTATTCAGTGAAATGACCTAGCTTCCTGTTTTGTCGCGTTTTCGAAGCACAAAACCGGTATCCATTTTTGCTGAAAGCGTTCTAAGACACCGGCGCTATCCGAGCCGACAAGCTTCCATTGCCGTGCAGCAGCGCCAACACTTCGGTCAGGTCGGCCATGATGGCACTGCACATTTTCCTGACATCGGGTCGTGGCTCAAGAATGTCGGGCACCATGATGGCCGGGACGCCGGCGGCATGAGCGGCCATGACACCTGGGTTGGAATCCTCGACAGCCAGGCACCGCCCCGGTTCGAGACCGAGCTTTTGCGCCGCCAGAAGATAAAGGTCCGGCGACGGCTTGCCCCTTTTGACATCGTCATTGGTAACGATCACGTCGAAATGGGCGCGAATGCCGGCCTGAGCAAGATGCCGCTCAGCAGTGCGCCGCGAAGACGAGGTGACGATCGCCCGCAGGCACTGCGCCGCAGCAAGAGCCTCAAGCAGATCAGCCGCGCCAAGTTTAAGGGGAATGCCCTTTTCGAACAACCTGTCGCTGGCATCGGAAAACGAGCGGGTGAATTCCGAGACCGGGAAGGCTGCGCCATAGCGATCGAGCAGCAGTTCCTCGCATTGTGGGCCGGGCACGCCGATCATCGCCTGGCATGTGTCCTCGGCATCCGGATAGCCGAGCGTTTCCAGCACGGCTATCGTGCTCGAATGATAGACGGTCTCGGTATCGAGCAGCGTTCCGTCCATATCGAGCAGAACACCATCTGACGGAGCTATCGGCATTATCGTCCAATCATTCTTCGGAAATCACGTTGTGACGCGGACTAGCCCAGCGCCTGTTTCCAGCGCGCGATCTGGGCCCTGACGTTGTCGGGTGCGGTGCCACCATAGCTCTTGCGCGAGGCGACGGAGGCTTCGACCGTCAGAACCTTGTGAACGCGGCTGTCAAGCCGCGGATCGAGGAGCTTCAGGTCTTCGATGGTCAATCCGTCGAGCCCACAGCCCTTCTGTTCGGCCAGCGCCACGGCATGGCCAGTGATGTGGTGGGCATCGCGGAACGGGATATTGGCCTCGCGCACCAGCCAGTCGGCAAGATCGGTGGCCGTCGAAAACCCGGCTTCCGCCGAGGCGCGCATGCGCTCATGGTTGAAGCTCAGGTCGGCGACCATGCCGGTCATCGCCGCCAGCGCCAGGCCGAAGGCATCGAGCGCGTCGAAGGCGACTTCCTTGTCCTCTTGCATGTCCTTGGAATAGGCCAGCGGCAGGCCCTTCATGACGATGAGCAGCGAATTGAGCGCGCCGATGATACGCCCGACCTTGGCGCGCACCAGTTCGGCGGCGTCCGGATTGCGCTTTTGCGGCATAATCGAGGAGCCGGTCGAGAACTTGTCGGACAGCCTGACGAAACCGAACTGGGCCGACGACCAGATCACCAGTTCCTCGGCGAAACGAGATAGATGCATGGCTGAAATGCTGGCGGCCGACAGGGTTTCGAGGATGAAGTCGCGATCGGCGACGGCATCGAGCGAATTGGCCGTCGGACGATCAAAACCGAGGGCCTTCGCCGTCATGTCGCGATCAATCGGATAGGGCGTACCGGCCAGCGCCGCCGAACCGAGCGGGCTCTCGTTAAGGCGCTTGCGGGCGTCGGCAAGCCGTCCGGCATCGCGTCCGAGCATTTCGACATAGGCGAGAAGATGATGGCCGAGGCTGACCGGCTGGGCATTCTGCAGATGGGTGAAGCCGGGCAGAATGGTGTCGGCTTCCTCCTCGGCTCGCGCCAAAAGCGCTTTTTGCAGTGCCTCGATCTGGGGGATGAGCGCATCGATGGCGTCGCGGACATAGAGCTTGAAATCGGTCGCCACCTGATCGTTGCGCGAGCGGGCGGTGTGCAACCGCCCGGCGGCGTCGCCGATAATGTCCTTGAGGCGCGCCTCGACATTCATGTGGATGTCTTCGAGCGCCCGCGAAAAGGTGAACGTGCCCGCCTCTATCTCGCCACGAACCTGTTCGAGGCCGGCGATGATGTCATCCTTGTCGGCCTCGCTCAGAATCCCTGTCGTGGCCAGCATGGTTGCATGGGCGATGGAGCCGGCGATATCCTGGCGGTACAAACGCTTGTCGAATTCGATCGAGGCGTTGATTTCCTCCATGACGGCGTCGGGTCCAGAGGCGAACCGACCGCCCCACATGCGATTGCTCATTTTTCTACTCTTGGCTGAAACTGGAGCCTGCCGTGTCCGACGAGAACAAAAGCCCGACCCGAAACCGGCGGTGGTTTCGCCCGCTGCCCATCGGGGTTGCTGGCGCGGCGCTAGCTATAGCGGTCGTCGCCTATTTCGGCAATGCCGGGGGACCCGTCACGGCCAGCTGTCCGACTCGCGCGCAGGAAGCCAAGGCCGTGGGCAATGCTGCCGGGGGTGAGCTTGCGGCGCTGACGCCAACCGGCACCGGGCGCTCATACGCCGACATCAGCTTTGTCGATGACACTGGGCGGCCGATGACGCTGAAGGATTTCGCCGGGCGGCCATTGCTGGTCAATTTCTGGGCGACATGGTGCGTGCCGTGCCGGGAAGAGATGCCGGCGCTCAACGCGCTGGCCGCCGCCTATACCGACGATGTGTTCACGGTGGTGCCGGTCAATCTCGACAGCGGCGGAGACGCAATGGACAAGGTCCGAACCTTCCTTAAGGAGGAAGAGCTCTCCAATCTGCCACTGCTCAATGATTCGACCCTCAGCGCATTCGACAGGCTCAAGTCGACCGGGGTTGCGCTCGGCCTGCCCTCGACCGTCCTGGTCGATGCAGACGGCTGCGAAATCGCCATCCTTCAGGGGCCGGCCGAATGGAATTCGGACGACGGCCGCAAGGTCGTCGACAAACTGGTCGAGGTCGCTTCGCTCAAGAATTGAGCCCGGGGGCGCAAGGCGCCGGGTAAAGCCGTCAGGCCGACTTATCGACCGTACCGCCCTGGCCGGGTGGCGGCGCGCTCTTGACGGCGTCGGTCAGCATCTGGACCAGACTGAGGTCCATCTCGTGCTGTTGCTTGACCACCGCTGTCGCGATCTGCTGACGGGTAGCCCCCTGTTTGGCTGCCATGATCGACGTGGCAAGACCGATGTCCATAAACTCCTCCAGATCTGAAGAACGCCGGAGATTGGGCCCTATTATTATGGCCTCAAAACATTAATGCCTTATTAGGATTTGACCGCCATTGCCCCGGTCCCGGGAAAGCATGCCTTCATTTTTGACGCGATAGAACCGGGTCGACAAACGTACGGGGGCTATGATGAGAACTCTCCTGAAGACCACCCATTCACGAAAACAGATAAGTGCCATTTCCTGGGCCATCCTGATCACGCTTATTTGTATGGCCGGGTCCGCTGCCTATGCAGTCCTGTTCTTTCTGTCCGACCCTGACGCATCCATCTCCAGGGTGGTCGCCTTCTCTCTCGTGCCGCCGATTTTCATCGGCACGCCGGTCTATTATCTGCTCGTCCGCAAGATCCGTTCGCTGACCTTCAGGGCCCGCCGGCTCGAGCTCAGAGCCAAGCGCGACGGCATGACCAGATGCCTCAACAAGACCGCCTTCCACCACGAAGTCGTGCACTATCTCGGCGGCAAGTCCGATCCGCGTCAGCATGGTGCGCTGTTGATCATCGATGCAGATCATTTCAAGGCGATCAACGACACCTACGGCCACGATGCCGGCGACAAGGCGCTCAAGTTCATCGCCGAGAAACTGAGAGGAGTCGTGCGCCGCACCGACACGATCGGGCGCATCGGCGGCGAAGAATTCGGCGTGTTGTTGCGCGATGCCGACCTGCGCGATGCCGCAGCCGTTGCCGAACGCATCCGGTCCTCGATCAATCTCAGCGACGTTCCCGGTGCCGAGCCTGGCGCCCGACTCTCTGTCAGCGTCGGCGGCACCGTGTTCGATGACGAAGTCAGTTTCACCGACATCTTCAAGGCTGCCGATACCCGGCTTTACACAGCCAAGACGCAGGGACGCAATCGCGTCGATGTCGGCCCAATGCGGCGCGCTGCCTGAGCAGGGCCTCGTCCGGGATCGGCGCGAGCCAGCGCCGATCCCGGGTCTCATCGACCCGGCGTCATGGAACGGACGGGCTGAGCAGTAACCGCGCTTTCGGGGCGGTTTCTTTGCATCTTTGAACCGCATGACGGTTCCGGAATTTGCTGAAAATGGCCTAGCCGGGTGCTTTTTCGCCGGTATTGGCGCCCGGCTTCCACAAGACGTCGCCAGCACCGTTGTGATTGGCGGAACGCGCCAGAACGAACAGTAAGTCCGACAAGCGGTTGAGATAGGACAGTGCCGGCTCGCCGGTCTCCGGTTCGGCGGCTCGTAGCGAAACGACAAGCCGCTCGGCCCGCCGCGCCACCACCCGCGCCAGATGCAGGCCCGCCGCCAGCGCCGTGCCGCCCGGCAGGACAAAGCTGGTCAACGGTTCGAGATCGGCGTTGAAACTGTCGATCTGAGCTTCGATCCAGGAGACCTGGGTCGCGGTGATCCTGAGCTGGGGGCCATCGCCCGCCGTTTGCGGCGGATTGGCAAGATCGCCGCCGAGATCGAACAAATCGTTCTGTACCCGCGCCAGAACCCAGTCGATGCGTGGCATGCCCTTGGTGTGAAGGCGTGCAGCACCGATGAAGGCATTGACTTCGTCGACAGTGCCGAACGCCTCGACACGCAGATCGCTCTTGGGACGGCGCGGTCCGGATACCAGTCCCGTCGTGCCGTCGTCACCGGTTCTTGTGTAGATCTTGTTGAGCTTGACCATGGTTATTCCTCACCCCTTGGGCGCAAAAAGCGCCACCGCGATCATCAGCAGAACGATGGCGATGAACTGCACCAGCACGCGGGCACGCATCAGCTTCTGACTGAGACTGCCCGGGCCGCCGCGGAACATGTTCCAGAATCCGAGGCCGAGAATGACGACGACGGCGGCGAGCGCGATAACGATCAATATGGCGAGGCCGGTCTGCATGGTTTCCCTTGCTGCTGTAAAGCGGGTTGCTCACGTCAAATGGGTGACGAGCGCCTCCGAGAGAGCATCATAGATGGCACGAATTCGGCGGCTGGTGAACAGCTCGCGATGCGTGGTGAGCCAGATCTCGAGCGACGGAACAGGCAGTTCGGGCAGGATGGCCATCATGCCGGGGGTGTTGCGGACCAGGTTTTGCTGGGCAAAACCGATGCCGAGCCCGGCGCGCAGCAGTTCCCAGACCAGTGTCTGGCTGTCTGTCCTGAGGATGAAATCCTCGCGCACGACGGCGAGCCCCATGGCGCGCGCACCCTCGACGATCATTGGCGAGCGGTCGAAGCCGATGAGGTCGTGGTCCGCGAGGTCGGCGGGCGTTTGCGGGCGTCCGCGCCGGGCGAAGTAGCTTTCATGGGCGCAGCAGACGAGCGGCAGGTCACAGACGTGACGGGTCACGAGGTCGAGCTGGGTCGGCCTGATCATGCGTATGGCGATGTCGGCCTCGCGCAACAACAGGTTTTCGACCGAATCGGTCGGCACGATCTCGAGCGCCACATCGGGATAGGCGTCGCGAATCGGCGGCAGGATCGGCGGCAGGACATAATGGGAGAACACATCGGATGCCGTGATGCGCACCGAACCTTTGAGGTCCACTGACTGCCCCTCGGCAATGGCCCGCGCCTCGGCCAATGCCTCGCGCGCCGCGCGCACCGGTTCGTAAAGCCGCAAACCCGCTTCTGTCGGTTTCACGCCCTTTAGGGTTCTCTCGAACAAGGTCAATCCGAGGGATAGCTCAAGCGCCTCGACATGACGTCCAAGCGTTGGCTGGGACAGTCCGAGCCGTCGCGCCGCGCCTGACAGCGATCCTTCGCCAACCACGGCTTCGTAGCTGCGCCACAGCGTCCAATCCGGGCCTTCGCCGCTGTTGTCATTCATTTTTGAATATCCAAGCTGCGTTTTCGAGCAATTTCACTACATTCGTGAAGGCATTACATCCCCCTCATGCAAACGCAAGAGGTTCCGCCATGCAAAAGACCATCACAATTCTGGGTATCAACGGCCGCATCGGCCAGGATGCTGCCCGTGCCTTCGCCGCCGCCGGCTGGCAGGTCACTGGTTTCGGCCGTGAGGACCGCGTCCATATTCCCGGCGTCAGCTTCATCGCCGGCAATGGCGAAAACACCGCCGACGTCGCCCGCGCCGTTGCGCCGTCCGCGGTCGTGCTCGACGCCATCAACCTGCCCTATGACAAATGGGACAAGGGCCGCTACGAGAAAAGCCTCGCCATCCGGCTCGCAGCGCTCAAGGGCTCGGACAAGACCCTGCTCTATCCCGGCAACATCTACAATTTCGCCGCCGAAACCCACGTCCTCGAGCCCCAAACTCCGGAAAACCCGGCCCGCGACAAGGGCGAGATCCGCGTCAGGCTCGAACAGATGCTGAAAGAGGCGACGGCTAACGGCAAACTGCAGACCATCGTTCTGCGCGCGCCCGACTTCTTCGGCCCCGGCGCCACCGGCACCGCTTTCGATCTGATCATGTTGAAAAACATCGAGAAAGGCCAGCTGCTCTACCCCGGCGATCCGGCCATCGGCCATTCCTGGGCCTATCTGCCCGACCTCGCCCGCGCCTTCGTGCGCGTCGCCGAGGCCCGCGAGACGTTTGAACGCTTCGACCGGCTGCATTTTGCCGGACTGTTCGCCACCGGGCACGAGCTTCACGCTAGTATCGAGCGGACGCTCGGCCACAGAATCGCGCTGAAGCGGGTCAACTGGCTGCCCTACAAGGCGCTGGCGCTTGCCGTGCCGATCCTGAGGGAAGTGATCAAGATGAATTATCTTTGGGAGACCCCGCACCGGCTGTCCGACCCGCGTCTTGACGCCCTGCTCGGTCCCGATTTCCTCACCCCGTTCGACGAGGCGATGAAAACGACCGTCCGCTCCTACCTGCCGGCACGAGGCGCCAAAGCAGGCGAAATTGGTGCCGCTGCCTGAACGGTGGAACCCCGGCACCATGCGCCACCTCCGGACCATCCGGGGTTGGCGTCTTTGGCCGGAGCGTTTTCAAGAACCGAAGGTCCGCGTCAGCGAACAGTAGTTACCGGTTTTCCGGCTGAGCCCGCCGAAGCCTCGAAAACGCAACAAAGCAACGAACTAAAAGCCGAGCTGTTCGCGCAGGAGCCGCGACGTCATGCCTTGCGCCCGCAGATCCTTCAGCGCCGGGGCGCCCTTGGACTTCGACAGCTTGCGACCGTCATCTCCAAATATGAGGCGGTGGAACGTATAGATCGGCGTTTCCAGCCCCAGGAGCATCTGCAACAGCACGTGGATATCGGTCGCCGCTTCCAGTTCGGCGCCACGTGTCACATGGCTGACGCCCTGGAAAGCGTCATCGACCACCACCGCCAGGTGATAGCTCGCCGGGGCATCCTTGCGCTTGAGCACCACGTCGCCCCAGCGCTCGGGCCGGGCAATGCGGATCTGCGGCCGGTCGTCAGGCTGCGGCCCGGCGACCGAAAACGACAGCATGCCCACCCGTCGCGCCGCTTCGGCGGTATCGAGCCGGATCTGCATCGGCACGCCGGCAGCGATGCGTTTTTCGACCTCTTCGGGCGGCAGATGCCGGCAGGTGCCCGGATAGATCGGCGCGCCGTCCGGGTCCATTCCCTCTGCCAGCGCGGCAATCTCGGTCCGGGTGCAAAAGCACGGATAGATCAGGCCCTGGCGATCAAGACGCTCCAGCGCCTCCTGATAGGCGGGGATGCGGGTCGATTGCGCCAGCACATCGCCGTCCCAGGCAAGCCCGAGCCAGGTCAGATCGGAGATGATGGCTTCGGTGAATTCCGGTTTGCTGCGCGCCGGATCGATGTCTTCAATGCGCAACAGAAACTTGCCGCCCATGCGCTCGGCAGCTCTATGGGCGAACAGCGCCGAATAGGCGTGGCCAAGGTGCAAATGGCCATTGGGGCTTGGCGCGAATCTTAAAACCGGATCGGATGGGGACATGAACTCATGCCTTGTGAACACGCGCCGTGACTAGCATGCCGAAAGGCCTACCGGAACCGATCGACACCCGCTTGGTGCTCGAAACTCACCTCGCGGCACTTGTTGTTGCCGACCCGCGCCTTCAACCAATTCTGGTAGCGGCGGGCGAGGTGCCCCTCAGGCGGGAACCGGGCGGATTCGCCGGCATGTCGCGCATCGTCAACGCCCAGATGATTTCGGTTGCGAGCGCCGCCGCCATCCACGCCCGCTTCCTGGCGCTGATCGGCAGGCCGGAGGCCGCGCTGCTCGGCGCCGTCAGCGACGCGGATCTGCGTTCTGCGGGACTGTCCGGCGCCAAGATCAAAACCCTGCGCCATCTTGCCGCACATGAGCTGGCGGGGCAGATCGACTACGCCGAACTGGCTGCACTCGATGCCGATCAGGCCATTGCCCGGCTTGTGGCCGTACCCGGCATCGGACGGTGGAGCGCGGAAATCTATCTCTTGTTCTGTTGCGGGCATCCCGACATTCTGCCCGCCGGCGATCTGGCGCTTCGAAAAGCGGCGCAGTCAGCGCTGGGGTTTGACGAAATGCCTTCGGAAAAACACCTGCGCACAATCGCCGAAAACTGGTCGCCATGGCGCGGCGCTGCCGCGCGCCTGCTCTGGCGCCACTACGCCTTGATGAAGTCACGCGAAGGGATCGCCTTATGATGCTCAATCTTGCCGGACCGATCATCCGGCCGAAATCCGGCGAACCGAAGTCGATCCTGGTGCTCCTTCATGGCTATGGTTCTGACGGACAGGACCTGATCGGACTGGCGCCGCTGTTCGCCGATATTCTGGTCGCTCCACTGATTTTCGCCCCGAACGCCCCGGAATCCTGCCCGCTCAACCCTTCGGGTTATCAATGGTTCCCGCTCGGAGACGCCTCTTCGATGATGCGGCTGGACGGCATTGCCCAGACGGCAGAAACCGTTCACGTGCTGCTCGAAGGCTTGTGGGCCGAAACCGGGCTTGCTCCCGCCGACACCATTCTTGCCGGCTTCTCCCAGGGCGGCATGCTGTCGCTCACGGCAGGGCTGGCCGAACCCGAGCCGCTTGCCGGCATCATCTCGTTTTCCGGCGGGCTGCCGTTCGAAAAGGACAACTGGCCGAAGATCGCCTCGCGCCCGCCAGTGATGCTCATTCACGGCGACAGCGACGACGTCGTGCCGCCAATGATGTCGATTGGTGCCGGTGACGCCCTTGCCGCCGAGGGGATCCGTGTTGAAAAGCACATCAGTCCCGGCGTTGGTCACGGTATCGCCCCGGACGGGGTCGAGGCGGCGCGGCGCTTTGCGTCGGCGATCATGCCCGCACCGTAAGCGGACGCTTCACAGCGCTGTCACACTCACGCTAGACTGTAGGCACGGCTTAGTGAGTGATTCCTCAGCGGAGCGTTGTGGTGACTGTCCATGTCCCACCCGAATCCTGTCCGGCACTGGTGCTGAACGCAGACTTTCGTCCGCTCAGCTATTACCCCCTGTCGCTCTGGTCCTGGCAGGATGCGATCAAGGCGGTGTTCATGGATCGCGTGAACATCGTCTCCGAATACGACACCATGGTGCGGAGCCCGAGCTTCACCATGAAGCTGCCGTCTGTCGTGTCTTTGCGCGAATACGTCCAGCCGCCACGCTATCCCGCCTTCACCCGGTTCAATGTTTTCCTCCGCGACCGTTTCCAGTGCCAGTATTGCGGCGCCAGCCACGATCTAACCTTCGATCACGTCATCCCGCGTTCGAAAGGCGGGCGCACCACCTGGGAAAACGTCGTTGCCGCCTGCGCGCCCTGCAATCTCAGAAAGGGCAACCGCATGCCGCGCGATATCGGCATGATCCCGCTGCAGGCGCCGTTCCGGCCGTCCGTGCATGACCTGCACAACAATGGCAGGGCCTTCCCGCCCAACTATCTGCACGTCAGCTGGATGGACTATCTGTACTGGGATACCGAACTCGATCCGTAAGCGCGGCGCGACAGGGAATGGTCCGGCGCAGATCGACCGCGTTCAGACCTATTGCATCCCCGCAAGACTCGCTTTGATCGCCCCGTTGATTTTCGCACCCTGACCAATAGCCAAATAGGCCGCGCGGGGCGGCCGCGCCGCGCCATCAACTTCGCGCCGCACCCAGCTCCTGTTCTCGAGCGATTTGAGAGTGAGAGACAGCGCGCGGTCAGTGATCGGGGGAATGCGGGTGCGGATCTCGGAAAAATGCAGCGGCGCACCGATAACGCCGAGCACCGGCACCGTCCAGTTGCGCCGGATGATCGCGTTTTCCGCGCTGCCCACCATTTCCACGATGCGATTGGACAGCTCCGCCATTTCCTTGCCCTGCGCTGTCAGGACGAATTCGGGCCGCAACGGGTGGCCGTGCCCGGGATTGCGCACGATCAGACCTAACTCAACCAGGTGATTGAGGCTTTGCACAAAGGCGGTTCGGCCCGCGCCGGAAGCAGTGACGAGAGGCGCCTGACGGCCGGGCACGCCGCGATGCAGCAGCGACAGTATGGTCAGCGCCCAGGCTTTCGAGGCCGTCTTGACAAGCAGGTCAATGTCCATAAAGTATAGTTAGTATAATTTTTGTCGAAAAGGAAGCCGCATGCCTGTCGCTGCACTGGAAAACACGATCACCATCGCGCTGTCGGTCAGCGACCGGCACAAAAGTGCGGCCTGGTATGCCGAGATGCTGGGATTCGACCTGATCTATCACGCTGACGAGGCCGGCTGGAGCGAGATCGCAACGCTGACCGAAGGCGTCACCATCGGGCTCGGCGAACAGACCAAGCCCACACCCGGCAATTCGGTACCGGTATTCGGCACGGCCGATCTCGACACGGCGCGGAAAAACCTTGAACGGGTCGGCGTGCGGTTCGACGGCGAAACGGATGTTGTCGAAGGCATGGTCAAGACCGCGACCTTCTACGACCCCGACGGCAATGCCTTGATGCTCGCCGAGGATCTGACCGGACAAAGATGAAACCGGGCCGGCCGGGCCCGGTCACATCACAGGCGGCAGCGTGCGCCAGTGCGCCACCGCGAAATCGGTGAGCTGGCGCGCGCCGATGAGCTTCGCCTCCGCCGACCCCACCTTGACCACGCGCAAGAGTCCCGCCTCCCGGAGAAGCGGTTCCAGCGCGATGAAATGATCGGATTCGCCGGTTGGCGGCGCCTGATAGGTCACCCAGTGCCGGACGCCGTCGATCAGGACCGGCGCGCCCTCGGTCTTTTCTGGCCGATCCGGCCAGGCGCGCACTTCGGCGAGATGCAGCATGGTGCAACTGTCGAAATCGACCCCGAGCATCAGGATGGTCGCGTCGCACTCGTAAAGGCGGGTGAGCGGCGAGCCCTCGCCGACGGGACTCTCGAGCCGGTGAGCGGCGAGAATGGCTTCGGCGTCGGGGCCATTGGCCGTAAACGAGCAATTGGGGTGGGCGCTGCGCCGTGTGCCGGGCCAAGTTCGGAAGTGTTCGGCGATCCGTCCCATGCCGCGCGTCGGCGTCGTTTCGGCATCATAGACCGGCATTTCAGCCCTGATCGCGTCGATCCAGTCCGCCGGCACCGGTGGCGCTCGCCATTGCGCCGGATCCGACAAATGGCCCGATTGAGCCGGCATGACCAGGGTCCCACCCGGCGCTACGGCGTCGAGCAGCGCTGCGACGACCGTGGCCGAATCGCCGGCAACCCAGCCGAGCGCGCTCAAGGCGGAATGAACCATTACCGTCTCGCCGGGCATGATGCCTGCAGCACGCAGATCGGCGGTCAGGCTGGACCGCGTTCGCGGCGCCAGCGTCGTCGCGATGACTTGAGATTCATCCATGGAACGCCCTGAGATCCTTTGATCGCGCCGACCCTGCGCGGGGTGTCAGCGCGTGCCCTTCATGCGCTGGTACTGGCCGAGCGCCGACCAGCCGAGCATGAAGGTGATAAAGGCCGAGGCCAACGCGTTGAAACCGGCCAGCGAGATGCCGAACAGCTGCCACTGCACTTTGTCGCAGGGCACGACTTCAACCGAATTGATGGCATTGAGATCAGTGAAGCTGATCGTGTCGCCCGCCCCCGAACAGGCTGCCGGCCCCATCCAGAAGCCGTATTCGACCCCGGCGTGATAGACGCCAAAGCCGATGGAGACGGTGAAAACCAGCATGGTGAATCCGGTAAGACCGATGCGGACGTTCGCCGGGATGGTTTTCCAGCCGAGAAGAATGATAGCGAGCACCGGCAGACCGACATAGAAGGGCCAGCGCTGCAGCAGGCACAATTCGCACGGTGCGAGCCCACCAATGAGCTGGGACCCCCAAGCACCGAGAATGACCGGCAGTCCGACCGCGAAGGCGATGACGGCGCGCCAGGGGGTGGGGTGATAGAGAAAGGGAAAGTACCGTTCCACGAGCGCGAACAGGCGGCGCATGACAGTTTCCTACTTGATCAGGCTTATGGCGATAAAACCACCGACGAGCAGCACCATAAATGCGACAAAAACAAGGGTCAGCCGTTTTTCGATGAACGCTCTGATCGGTTCTCCGAACCAATAGAGCAGGCCGGCCACCAAAAAGAAGCGCAGACCGCGTCCGACGATCGAAACCGCGATGAAAACGGGAATGGAAAAGCCAACCGTTCCGGAAAAAATCGTCAGCACCTTGTAGGGTAGCGGCGTCACCGCGCCAGCGAGGATACCAATCCAGCCCCACTGGTCGTACCAGCCGACAAGGCGCTCGAACGTGCCGTCGGCATGATAGAAGTCGATCAGCCAGCGACCCAGCGTTTCGAACAGCATCGCGCCGATGGCGTAGCCGAGCATGGCGCCGAGCACGGATGCGACGGTACACACCAGTGCGATCCGCCACCAGTCCTTGCGCTTGGCAACGACCATCGGGATCAGCATCACGTCGGGCGGAATGGGAAAGAACGAGCTTTCGACAAAGCTGACGACAGCCAGCCCCCACATGGCGTAACGGCCCGAAGCCAGAGACATCACCCAGTCGTAAAGGCGGCGCAGCATCAGCATCGGCGTCTCCGTGGCATGACAAGCCGCATCCACGATGTCATCGTGACCGGGGGCTTGGGCGCGGAGGAAACTGGTTGGTTTCACTGGAATAGTCAACGCCTTGCAACGATCGCCGGCCATGGTGATTGACGTGCCGGCCGGAATGGCATTATCTGCGCGCCGTCGTGCCGGCTTCTGCCGGCACCGCTTGCGGGCGTGGCGGAATTGGTAGACGCGCCAGACTCAAAATCTGGTTCTGGAAACAGAGTGTCGGTTCGATTCCGACCGCCCGCACCATTATCTGGTCCGTTTGACCACGTCCTACATGGACGCCCCGGAAAGGGTCGACACGGTCGACTGACACCGGACCGGGCCTGCACATCTCCTAAAATCGAGCTTTCATCGCCGGCGCTCCCGAAAAAAGCGAAACCGCTATGCCGATGAGCAAGCCTGACTTTTTCTTGTCCGGCATTTCGGGCGGCGCGGTTGTGTCTTCGTTTCGCCCAGCGAATCGCCTACCGGCGCAGCTCGCCCGGTGATCGGGATGTTCGATTCATATGCGTCGGAATGCGCACGGGGCTTGAATATTACATCCATGCCATGGAATTATCTGCCGCCGCCGGCGCATTGGTCCGGTGCTGTCCAAAAGCATCCAAGAGGAGGACGCCGTGCGCGATCTTGAAGCGTTGGTCGATGAAATGTCGCTCGAAGAGCAGGTCTCGCTGCTGTCAGGCCAGGACAACTGGTCGGTTCCCGGCGTCGCCCGGCTCGGTTTTGGCCGCCTGAAGGTTTCCGACGGGCCGAATGGCGCGCGCGGGGGCGGGTCGCTGGTCGGTGGCGTTTCGGCAGCGGCCTTTCCTGTCGGCATCGCCCTTGGCGCCACCTGGAACACGGCGCTGCTCAAAGAGATCGGCGCGGCTCTGGCCACGGAGACCCGCTCCAAGGATGCCCGCGTGCTGCTGGCGCCAACCGTCAACATCCAGCGCTCCGTCGCCAACGGGCGCAATTTCGAGTGCTATTCGGAAGACCCGATCCTGACCGCCCGGCTCGCAACCGCCTATATCACCGGATTGCAAGACAATGGCGTGTCGGCGACGATCAAGCATTTCGCCGGCAACGAGTCCGAGATCGAGCGCACCACCGCCAGTTCAGAGATCGACGAGCGCTCTTTGCGCGAGGTCTATCTCATCCCCTTCGAGGCTGCGGTCAAAACGGCCGGCACCTGGGCGATCATGTCGTCCTACAACAAGATCAACGGCACCTATTCGGCGGAGAACCACTGGCTATTGACCGAGGTCCTGCGCGAGGACTGGGGCTATGACGGCATCGTCATGTCCGATTGGTTCGGTTCGCGCACCACGGCGCCAACCATCAACGCCGGGCTCGATCTCGAAATGCCCGGGCCAACGCGCGACCGCGGCCAAAAGCTCGTCGATGCGGTCAAGGCAGGGGAGGTTGCACCGGACACCATACGGCGCAGTGCCTTGCGCCTGCTCAAGCTGTTCGAACGCACCGGCGCGCTCGATAGCACCGAAGAAAAGCCGGAACAGGCCGACGACCGGCCCGAGCACCACGACCTCATTCGCCGCGCCGGCGCCGAGGCTACCGTGCTGCTGAAAAACGACGGCGTCCTGCCACTCGATACGGCGGGCTCCGGCAAGATCGCCGTGATCGGCCCGAACGCCAGGCATGCCCGCATCATGGGCGGTGGTTCGGCCCGCATCGATCCGCATTACAGCATAACCCCGTGGGACGGCCTTGTTTCGGCGCTTGGCGAAGAGCGTCTGAGCTATACCGAAGGCGCGACCAACCATCGTTTCGAAGAGGTCATCAAAGCGCCATTCAAGGCGGAGTTCTTCGGCAACACATCGTTTGAGGGCGCACCGGTTCGCGTCGACCAGCTCGACAGCTCTTATGGCTTTTTCAACGAGACGGTGGTCGAGGGAGACCTCGACTGGCGGAATTTCTCGGTTCGCATCAGCGGCACCTATGTGCCCGCCGCCTCGGGTATCCACAGCCTTGGCGCCTATGCCGCCGGCTACATGAAGGTTTTCGTCGACGGCAAGCTCGTCGTCGACCTTGGCGCCGACAAGTGGCAGAAGGGTCGGACCTTCTTCGAAGAAGGATGCGACGAGGTTGTGGGAGAGGTCGAGCTCACCGCCGGCACGGCGCATGAGATCGTCATCGAACTCGTCTCCAAGCCCTATCTCAATCTGATCTTCACAGCGTTCAGCGTCGGCATCGGTTTTCCGCTCGGCGATGCAGCGATCACCGAGGCGGCCGCTCTGGCGCGCGATGCGGAAACGGCTCTGGTTTTCGTCGGTCGGTCGGAGGAATGGGATACCGAGGGGAGCGATCTTGCCTCGATCGTGCTGCCCGGCCGACAAAACGAACTGGTCTCGGCCGTTGCCGCCGCCAACCCGAAAACCATCGTTGTGCTGCAGACGGGCGGACCGATCGAGATGCCGTGGGTCAACGAGGTCGCTGGCGTTATCGAAGCCTGGTACCCCGGCCAGGAAGCCGGCAATGCCATCGCCGACGTACTTCTGGGAAAGGCCGAACCGGGCGGACGCCTGCCGCAGAGCTTCCCGGTGCGCTGGAACGACAATCCGACGCACTCGCAAGACCCGGAGGTTTATCCCGGCCTTGACGGCAAGATGCGCTACGAGGAAGGCGTGTTCGTCGGCTACCGCCATTACGACCGCACCGGTATCGCACCGCTGTTCCCGTTCGGGTTCGGCTTGTCCTATTCGCGCTTCGAGCTGACCGGCTTCGAGGTCGAGGACCTGATGGAGGCCGAAGGCGTGATCCGCGTCCATGCCGGCATCCGCAATGTCGGAGACAGGGCGGGATCGACGGTGGTGCAGATCTACGTCCGCGATGTCGAGGCGGGCATCGCGCGGCCGCACAAAGAGCTCAAGGGCTTTGCCAAACTGGCGCTCGACGCCAATGACGGTCGGACGGTCAGCATCGATCTGACACCGCGCGACTTCGCCTATTTTGACGTCGTGGGCCGGAACTGGCGTATTGAAGCCGGCACGTTCGAGATTCTCGCCGGGTTCTCGGCGGGCGATATCGTCGCCGGCAAGACCATCGAACTCGGCGAAAGAACCCTGCCGGTTGGTGGGCCGCTCTAGATCTGGTGCCGGCCGGGTTCTGCCCGGCCGGCTTTTCTGACCAAGACTATTTTATCGCATTTTCGAGGCTTCGGCGGGTTCAGCCGCAAAACCGAATCCCGCTTTTGCTGAAAATGCTCTAGGCGGCTGCATGCTGAGCGGCGTGCATGCCGACATAGTAGTCAAGCTCCGGGCCACCGAAGCCCATAAGCTCGCACACCGCCTTCATGAAGCTGACGGGCGCGGTGCCCGGCGCCGTGATGATCCCGTTGCCCGTCACCGCTGCCGGACGAGCCACAAAATGCGCCGCGCCATGGTAGCCTGCGCATCCGGATAGCTCCTCAAGACTGTTGCCGGTATGGGCGAGATCATCGAGCAATCCGGCATCCGCCAGGGCGCCGACCGCGCCGCAGATCGCCGCAACCGGCTTGTTGCCTGCGCGCAGGACGCGCACCTTGTCGATCAGGTGATCAGGTGTCGCCTTTTCCCATGCCGTGCCTCCGTTGAGGACAAGCAGATCGACCGCATCGGTATCGATATCGGCGATAGCCATGTCCGGGGTGACCCTGAAGCCGCCGGCAGATGTTACCGGCTGACCATCCGGGCTGGCGATCATGATTTCGGCCGCATAATAGGTCCGCGCCACCGCTGCCAGAAGGGCGCTTTCCCAGTCGGCATAGTTTTCGGTGAGGACGATGACGATCTTCGCCATGGCAGACGCTCCGTTTGCTGTGATGCAGGAACGTATCGCCATTAGCTGCCAATATTTGGCAGTATGTTGCGAACGGCGGCATTGCGGCCGCCAAGCTCAATTTACCTATTCGGCTGCCATGCGAACCCGCCCGTCACGAGCGTCATAATCCAGACGGGACTCTACGATGTCGGCATGGTGATCGACGGTCCAGTCCCACAAAGCGTTGATGGCCGGCAGCAGGGTCTGACCCAGGGGGGTCAACTGATATTCAACCCGCGGCGGGATCTCGGGATACATGGTGCGGATGACAAGACCGTCGCGTTCGAGATTTCTCAGCGTCAGGGTCAGCATGCGCTGGGAAATGCCGCCGATCTCGCGGCGCAGCGTGTTGAAGCGGATGGCGCCATGGGCGAGGCGTCCGACCACCATCACCGACCATTTGTCGCCGATGCGGGACAGCACATCGCTCATAGCCGAGCAATTGGCCGAGATGTCCGGGGCAATGCTATCCATGGAGAACAGTTCCTTTCAGTATTCCGGTTACAAACCGGTACCGGGTTATATTTCCCGCTCAATAGTCCGTTTGGTCATCCAGTGCAATGGCCCGCCCTGGTAACTGCAGACAATGGTTACCGACCGTATCATCGCATTGCCCCTCCGGTTTAGTTTGGTGTGCAAAGTATTAGAGATTTTGGAAGATGGAGTAAAAGTGAAAGTGAAAAATGGTGCAACAATTGGTGAGCGAAAAAATATGAATCTTCCAGGAGTAAAAAATAGATCTTCCAACTGTAACTGAAAAAGATTAAGCTGATATCGTGAATTTTGGTTTAAAATATCCAATTAAATTAATCGCTTTATCCTTTACAAGATCAGCTCGCGATATTGAAACAGTGCGAGACTTACTTGGCGAAGAGTAATATTTTATTTTATTAAATTATTAATTTTTTGAAAGGGGTTCACATATAAATATAATAGCGAAAATTGAAAACCAGGAAGGATTAAACAATTATGACGAGATTTTAGACGCAGCCGATGGCATAATGGTAGCCCGAGGTGATCTTGGAATGGAGATTCCAGCCCAAAAGGTATTCGTTGCACAAAAATGGATGATTAAAAAAGCAAACCTAAAAGGTAAACCAGTTATCACAGCTACATAAATGATGGAATCTATGGTTAAAAATCCACGTCCAACAAGAGCTGAAGCATCTGATGTTGCTAACGCAGTTCTAGATGGAACATCAGCTGTAATGCTATCCGGAGAAAACAGCAGGTGGAGATTATCCATTTGAAGCGTTAGAAACTATGACATAGATCTGTTCTGAGGCAGAATTATGCTTTGATAATGAGAATATTTATTTATCGATGCTAAGAGAAAAGTAACTGGTTTCACATATTGTTGATGATGTAGAAGCTATTGCATCAGTTTATTTAATTTAGAACTATTTCATTAATATTGTTTATAGGCTGCTGTATAGTTGAGTTTTGATGTGAATGCTAAATTAATTATTACCTTTACAGAGTCAGGATTAATGGTCAGAATGGTCGCTAAATACTTCCCAAAGGCTCTTATTTTTGCTGTTGGGTATCTCCTTTTTAATATATAACTAAATTTTAGATTTTTTGAAAAGTTTTTTAAAGGGACTATCACTATTCCGTGGAGTTAGAGCTTTACGTTGTCCTGAAACTTGTTAAAGTTTGTTATTTATTCGGAATAAAATAAATTTATGTTCTAGCAATTGATTGAAATGATTTCATATGCTATTGATTTTGCCAAGACAATGAATAGAATTAAAACAGGCGATAAAGTGATTATTGTTTAAGGATTTACAGAAGTATTTTTTATTTTTTTGTTAATTTTGATAAAGATAAGAAACGATAATCCTTTAAATATGTTAAAAATTTAGACAATCTGAGTTTTTTATTTCAAATTAAACTATATATAAATAATTAAATAAATTTTTATAATTATTAAGGAAAAATTCAAAAACTAAATTTTATTTTAATAATAAATTCAATTAATTTTGATTGGAGCTTATTATTTCTTATGTTTTTTTCTCTTTATTTATTTTAATTCGCTCAAAATTTTACAAATAAACAATAAAAAATTATCAAAACAAAAACTTAAGATAAATAAATGTTTTGGGGAGTCAGCATTTCAAGTGATAAGCCATTCAAGTTAGAAACAAGTGAAATTAGCAACTTAATTCACGTTTCTCATTGCGCTGTATCAGAATTATAAGGACCAAAAGCCAGTCTTTCAGTGAGAGTTGAAGGAAAAGAGTACCATTTATGTACTTTAAGTAAAGGAACCCATGAAGATGTTGCTTTGGATCATTATTTCCACGTTGATTAGAATGTAGAGTTTATTGTTAAGGGCGCAAAAGCTACCGTAGATATCACTGGATATTATGAACCAAGTGATGAAAGTGATGAAGAAGAAGAATTATAAGTGCCAAAGCCAAAACAACCACAACCCTAGAAGCAATAGAAATAAGAATAGCCAAAACCTGAAAAAAAGAAGGAATAGCCAGGTAGCAGCTAAACCAAAAAAAGTTGAAGAAGATGAAGATGAAGAAGATGAAGACTTTGAAGGTGGTGAAGATATTGAATTGGATGACAACGAAGAATTAGATGATGAAGATGACTTGGAAGAAATTGATGATGAAGAGCTTGATGACGAAGAACTCGATGATGAAGATGATGAATTAGATGATGATGAAGATGAAGAAGTAGAAATGGAAAAACCAAAAAAAATGGTAAAGGGATAGTAAGGATAGGCTATTCCATAGGTTAAAGAACAAATATAGAAGAAGCCATAGCAATAGTAATAGAAACCATTCCAAAAACAAATTAGAAACCTTTCTAAAAAGGACCACAATAATAGAACAAGAAGCCATTTTAAAAATAGGGTGACAAACAACCATTTAGAAATTTGAAGGCAATAAATTTTAAAAAGGATAATAAGGATAATAATGGAAAAACAAGGGATAGCAAGGAGGAAAGTTCAACAAGAATAAGTCATTTAACAAGAAATAGCGTTGAGAGGGAGAATTATTGAGAAATTAAATCCAATTTAATTATTAATCAATTTTAAAAATCAAATCACATTTTTTAAAATTATTATTATTTGATCGAACATTATGTTTATATTTTTAAAAAATCAATATAATTTTAAAGAATAAAAAAAAATAATTTTATTTTCATTGATTTAAAATTATTATTAATTAATGAAAGCCAAATCAAAAGTTGATTATCTAGTGAAGATTTTAATTATTGGTACAATAAATGGGTTAAAGATTATTTTATTTTTAAGGGGATAGCGGAGTAGGAAAAACTAATATTTTATTAAGAATTTGTGATAATACATACGTTGAATCACATATGAGTACAATAGGTTAACCAACTGTTTAAAAAATTAGTGAAAAGGAATAGATTTCAAATGTAAAATAATAGAAGTTGATAAGAAAAAAATAAAAATGCAAATTTGGGATACAGGTTTGATTAATAATTCCCAAATTCTCAAATTAAAATATATTTTTCAAAGCTGGATAGGATAGATTTAAAACAATTACATCAACATATTATAAAGGCGCTATGGGTTGATTTTGTTACAATTTGATAAGATTAAAAAAGGAATAATTTTAGTTTACTCAATTACTGATAAAACTTCTTTTGCTCATATAGAAAATTGAATAGAATAAATTCGAAATAATGCAAGTGAAAATGTTTGTTTGATGTTGGTTGCTAATAAGACTGATCTAAATTCAGTTATTTTATTTTAAAACAAAATATTTTATAATAAAAGAATAGAGTTATCTCATTTCTCGAAGGATAAATCTTAGCAGAGAAGTATAATATTTAATTCATAGAGACCTCTGCAAAAAATAATTCAAATGTGACTCCTTTATTTGAATAAATGGCAAGATAAATTAAAGCATCTGTTTTGGACTCTCAAAAATAAAAAAGAATA
>CAXXNZ010000012.1:0-23832 GCA_963676075.2 Devosiaceae bacterium | reverse complement strand
GCCCGGACCGTGGCGCGTTCGGCCATGCCGTATTTCTGGCACAGCTCATCGACGGGAACGCGGCTGCGTTCGAGGGTCGTGACCACGGTGAAGCGCTTGGCGACCATGGCGGCGAGCGAGACGGCGGATTCGCAGATGCCGAGCACCGGGATAGTCGCGATTGTCCGGGCCGCATCGAGGCCGGTGTCGTCGAAACAGGCGATGATTGCAGCGTCAGCGCCGTCGTGCTCGGCCTCGGCGATCTCCTTGAGCAGGCCAGGGATCGCCATCACCTCGTCGTAATAGCCCTCGATCGATTCCGGTCCCATGCTCGATGTGCGGGCGATAATCCGGGAACTGGGGCCGGCGACCGAGAGCGCAGCGCCTTCGATGAGTCGGGTCATCGAATGGGTGGTGTTGGGATTGACAACCGCGATGTCCATTATCTGTGCACCCGCCGGCGGTTCATCAGGTAGATGATGCCGAGCGTGCCCAGAACGATGACGAAGGAGAAGAATGTCGTCACGGTTCCGAGGGCGTAGAGCACTGGCGTCGTGACATTGGTGGTCATGCCGTAGATCTCGAGCGGCAGCGTGTTGTAGACGCCGGCGGTCAGGAGCGTGCGGGCGAACTCATCATAGCTCAGCGAGAAGCCCATCAACCCGACGCCGATCAGGCTTGGCGCGATCATCGGCAACAGCACGTGCAAAAAGCTTTGCCAGGCCGAGGCGCCGAGATCGCGGGCGGCTTCCTCGTAGACCGGTGAGAAGCGGTTGAACACGGCGAACATGATGAGGACGCCGAAGGGCAGGGTCCAGGTCAGATGGGCGCCGAAGGCCGAGCCGTACCAGACCGGGCGGATGCCGATCTGCTGGAACAAGACGCCGATGGCGAGACTGACGATGATCGAGGGCACCACCAGGCTCGAAATGGTCAGATAGAACAGCGGCGTCGCACCCACGAACTTGCGGCGGAAGGCCATGCCGGCGGCAAGTGCCACGACGATGGTCGTGACCATCACCATAAGGCCGAGTGTGAACGAGCGTGTGAAGCTGGCGCCGAAATCGCCGACCGCCTGCTTTTCGAACAGATTGCCGAACCAGTGCAGCGAGACGCCGTTGAGCGGGAAGGTCAGGCCGCCGTTTGGTCCTTGGAAGCTGAGAATGAAGATCGCCGACATCGGGCCGTAAAGGAACAGCACGAACAGGGCGAAGAATGCGGCGAGGATGTAGAAACTCCAGCCGCGCTTGTCGGCAAACATCTCAGAGCTCCTTCCTGATATCGACGATCCGGAGGATGCCGGCGACCAGCAACAACACGATGATCAGCAGGACCACGGCATTTGCCGCCGCCGCCGGGTATTGCAGCAGCGACATCTGGTTCTTCATCATCAGCGCCACCGAAGCGGATTGGCCGCCGCTCATCACCTGCACGGTCGAAAAATCGGCCATGACCAGGGTGACGACGAAAATGGTACCGATGGCCATGCCGGGGCGGGCCAGCGGGATGATCACGGTCCATAGGGTCTGGAAGGCGTTGGCGCCGGCGTCACGCGCCGCCTCGATCAGAGAGCGGTCGATGCGCATCAGCGTGTTGAAGATTGGCACCACCATAAACAGCGTGTAGAGATGGACCATGGCCAGGACCACGGCGAAATCGGAATAGAGCAGCCATTCGATGGGTTCGGGCACGATATGCATCGACACGAGGGTCGAATTGACCAGCCCGTTGCGTCCGAGCACCGGGATCCACGAGATCATGCGAATAATGTTGGAGGTCAGGAACGGCACCGTGCAGACGATGAACAGAACCGCCTGGGTGACTGCGCTCCTGACGTGGAAGGCGAGGAAATAGGCAACCCAGAAGCCAACGACCAGAGTGATGCCCCAGACGATGACGGCGTATTTCAAGGTGTTGAGATAGGTCTTCCAGGTGACCCAGGACCCGAGGACGTCTTCGTAGTTGAGGGTCAGGAAATCGGGATAAATGCCGGCGAAATCGTAGTCCCAGAAGCTGACGGCGACGAGCAGCAGGATCGGAGCCAGTAGGAAGAAGCCGAGGATCAGCGTCAGCGGCGCTGCCTGCAGATAGGGCGTTATGGCGCGTAGCGAGAAAGCCGTGCGCGACCTGCGGGCCGGTACCGATGCAACGCTGTTTTCCGAAAGGGCCAAAACCAGTCTCCAGGGCTTCCCGATCCCTCACCCTCAACGAGTCGAAGGGCGAGGGATTGTTGCTCAGTGGTGCTGGCCGCACCTCATCCTTCGACGGGCTCAGGATGAGGTGCGGCGCAGTGTGGCGTCAGGCGGCGATGAACTCGTTCCAGCGCTTCACCATGTAGCGGTCTTCGTCCATCACGGAGTTCCAGCAGGCGACGTGTCCCATGCGCTCGTAGAACGAACCGCCGTCGCGCACGGCGCCGGCCTTTTCCATGACCGCGCCTTCCGGCGACAGGATATCGCCTTCGGCCGGCTTGCCTTCGATCCAGTAGCCCCACTCGTCCGCCGACATGTACTTCTTGGCGGTGTCCATGGCCGCCGAGTAGTAGCCTTGGCGGTTGAGATAGCCGCCGACCCAGCCGGAGGTGTACCAGTTGATGTATTCATAGGCTGCGTCGAGCATGGCACCGTCGAGATGCGCGGCGAGGCCGAGTCCGCCACCCCAGGCGCGGTAGCCCTCCTTGAGCGGCTGATACTTGCAGGCGATGCCCTTGGAGCGGACGGCGGCGACGGCGGGCGACCACATCGACTGGATGACGACCTCGCCAGAGGCCATCAGGTTGACGCTCTCGTCGAACGACTTCCAGAAAGCGCGGAACTGGCCGGACTGCTTGACCTTGATGAGGAATTCGATCGTCTTGTCGATCTCTTCCTTGGTCATGTTGCCCTTGTCGGCATATTTGATCTCGCCGGCTGCTTCCATGATCATGGCTGCGTCCATGATGCCGATCGAGGGGATGTTGAGGATCGAGGTCTTGCCGTTGAAAGCCGGATCGAGAATGTCGGCCCAGGAGGTGATGTCGCGACCGACGAGGTCGGGGCGAATGCCGAGCGTGTCGGCGTTGTAGATGGTCGGAACCATGGTGAACCAGCCGGTCTCGCCGCTGGCAAAGGTCTTGGAGTCCGGGCCATCGACATAGCCGACGGTGTGCGGGGCCGTGCCCTGGGCGATCTCGCTCTCCGGGGTCAGCTTGCCGTTCTTGAACAGCGGCACGATGGCATCGTAGTAGGTCAGCTTTGAGGTATCCATCGGCTGAAGAACGCCAGCGGGGTAGACCTTCTTGCAGATCCAGTATTCGACATCGGCAATGTCGTAGCTGTCCGGCTGCGTGACGGCACGCTGGGCGGCGGCGTCGGAATCGGTCGCCGTCATCTCAAGCGTGATGCCGAGGTCTTCCTTGCACTTTTCCGCAATGGCGTTGAGGTTAGACACACCCGTGCCGAACTGACGGAGGGTGATCGGGTTCTGCGCCCAGACGGTGGGGAAGCCCCCGAGCACGCCGGCACCGGCGGCTGCGCCGCCCAATGCGGCGGCACCCTTGAGCATGGCGCGGCGCGAGAGCTTCGCGGCCTTGGCGGTTTCACGAGATCCGTTCATGTGTTTCTTCCCTGTTGACCCTGGTTTCAGTTAGTCGCACCGGACTGGCCGAGAACGATGGCGTCCTCGGCATCCCAGCACAGCGGCACCGCATCGCCGACGGCGGCGGGATTGGCGAAGTACTGTCGTTCCTCGACGATGGCGGTGAAGTCCTGGACGCCGGCGCCGTCGATCGAAAGCTTCACCGAACTGCCCTGGTATTCGACGTTGGAAACCGTGCCGGTGAAGCCGAGCCCTTTTGCTTCCGCTGGCCCGAGGCGAACCTTGTCGGCGCGAATGCCGATATCCATCGGGGCATCGGTTTCCGATGCGGTTCCGCGTGCGGCGAACAGGCCGCCGTTGGGGACCTCGATAAGCGCCATGCCGTCTTCCGTGCCATTGGCGCGACCGGAGACGACGTTGTGGTCGCCCATGAAACGGGCAACGAAGGCCGTGGCCGGCTTGAGGAAAACCTCGCGTGGCGTGCCGGCCTGCTCGATGCGTCCGTCATTCATCACCACGATGAGGTCGGCGAGCGCCATGGCCTCTTCCTGCGAGTGCGTCACATGAATGAAGGAGATGCCGAGCCGGGTCTGCAGCTTTTTCAACTCGGCGCGCATGCGGATTTTGAGGAACGGATCGAGCGCCGACAAAGGCTCGTCGAGAAGCAGGGCTTCGGGATGAGTGATCAGCGACCGCGCCAGCGCCACGCGCTGCTGCTGCCCGCCTGAAAGCTGAGCCGGCCTCCGGTCTGCATAGGCTTCCATCTGCATGAGGGTCAGCATCTCGAGCGCCTGCGCCCGCCGTTCGGCCTTGGGAACGCCGCGCATGCGCAGCGAGAAGGCGACGTTGTCGACAAGGTCGAGATGCGGAAACAAGGCATATGACTGGAACATCATCGCCGTGCCGCGCTTGGACGGTGGAAGGTCGGTCACGTCGTGATTGCCGAGAACGATGTCGCCGTCGCTCACGTCTTCGTGGCCGGCGATCATTCTGAGCGTTGTTGACTTGCCGCAGCCCGAGGGCCCGAGAAGACAACAATAGGTGCCGCCCGGCACCTTCAGGCTGATCCCATCCACTGCCAGCGTGGTGCCATAGCGTTTGGTGACCAGAGCCAATTCGAGAGTTGCGGCGTTCGACATGTGCGGACCTCAAGCTTCGGCAAAAGCTGTGCAGGACTCGTGCCAAATGTCGGCTGGAGACTAACGGGCTGGAATCAATGAATAATTCAAAAATTCGAATAATGATTAAACTATACGCTAATGCATAAAATGCTCAACATTTGATCAAATGAACACAGTAAGCGCTGATTTTGTATGCAATCTGATTGCGACAATGTGCGCAAAAATTCCTTCCCCAAGAGGCAAATTGGGATATGAATGGGCAGGGGAATGACTATGACACTGGCCGATACGCATTTTGCCGAATGGAAAACGAGCGAGGACCGCGCCGTGGTGATCCATGATCAGCTGCGTGACGCCATCATCGATCGCCGCCTGGCGCCGGACACGAAACTGAGCGAAGCCGAGATCGGGTCGATATTCGATACCAGCCGCACCCTTGTGCGAACTGCTCTGCAGATGCTGAGCTTCGAGGGGCTGGTGCGGGTCGAGCGAAACCGCGGCGCTTTCGTTGCCAACCCGTCGCCCGAAGAGGCGCGCCAGGTCTTTGCCGCCCGGCGCCTGATCGAACCGGCGCTTGCCATTGGCGCCATAGAACGGCTCGACGCCACCGATATTGCCGCGTTCAAAGATCTGCTCGCTAAAGAAACGGAGCTGATGGCGGTGCGGGGCGCCGATGCACGCCGCGCCGAGATCAGGGCTTCGGGCGACTTTCACATGCAGCTGGCGCGGGTCAGCGGCAATGCCGTACTCGAGAAGTTTCTCGAGGAATTGGTGGCGCGCTCCTCGCTTGTCATCGCGCTTTACGGCCAAAGCGGCGCGTCGAGTTGCGGACATGGCGAGCATCAGGAAATCCTCGACGCGCTTGAGCAAGGCGACGCTTCGCGCGTTGGCGCGTTACTGGTGCATCACATCGATCACATCGAAAAGGATCTCGATCTGCGCATGCGGTCGAGCCAGGGCCTGAAGGACGCGCTATTCTCGTCCTGAGGGGGCGGTTCGGCAGTGTAGGTGGCGCGAGCCCCTCACACGCGCGTCGGTTCAGCAGACCTCATAAAGTTCGGAAAGCGCGACGCTGAGCTGGGCGGCAAAACGGGCCGAGGCGACGGGCAGGGTGCGGCCGCGCAATTGTCCCATATAGAGTACACCCGCCGGCACATCGCGCTGATCGAGCGGGCGCGAGGTCATCATGCCGGCCATGGTGACATTGTTGAGCCCGATCGGGATCTGGAACGAGATGATGTTCTCGGCGATGGCGATGTTGCGCAGGAACTCGAAACTGTCGGATTCGATCACCGGGTTGAGCCGGACCTGGGCAGAAAGCGCGGCGATGTCGAGAAGGTGGCGGACACCGTAAGGCGCCGTTGGCACTGCCATTGGATAGCTGAGGCAATCCGACAGCCGGACGGTCTTCTTTTCCGTCAGCGGGTGATCTGGCGTCATGACGGCGTGGACCGGCTGGCGCACCCGCAAAATGGTGTGAAACTCTGCCATGCGCACCGGCTCGAAAACCAGCGCAAGGTCGGCGGTGTAGTCGGCCAGCGCCTTCTCGGCTGCCTCGCGGTCCCTCAAATGCAGGTCGAACGTCACTTTGGGGTGTTCCTTGCGGTAGCGAGCGATCTGCATCGGCAGGAAATAGGGCAAGAGCGCCTGGGAACAGGCGATGGTGACGTGGCCGCGCCGTTCGCCGGCAAGGTCGGCGATCTGCGATTTGACCCGCTCCATGTCGGAGATCTGGTTGCGGATGGCGCTGATGAGAATCTCGCCAGCGCTCGATAACCGCACGCCATGGGCCAGCCGCTCGAAGATCTGAACGCCCAGCTCGTCCTCCAGCGCCAGGATGCGGCGATTGAGCGCCGTCGAGGTGATGGAGAGGGATTCCGCCGCACCACGGATCGAGCCGGCCTTGGCGATGGCGTCGATGTAGCGGGCCGTTTCCAGATAGCGCATGAGGTCTTCTCCTAAGCCGCTGCAATTTTTGCAGCAGCCTGCCTCGAAAATAGCACAAGACAGAAGCAGTCCGCCATGCCTAGCTAGCGATGGAACACATGCCGGCCCCAGATCACTCCCCGAACGGCCGACCCCCCGAAAGCGCTGAGCGCAACAGGCACACGGAGCACCCAATGCCTCATCTGTTCACTTCCAACCGTCGTCAATTCCTGAAGTCGGGCGCGAGCCTTGCCGGTCTTGCCGCCGCCTCTTCGATCCTGCCTGCCGGCATCGCGCGGGCCGCCGATGTCACGGTTGGCTTCATCTATGTCGGTCCCAAGGACGACTACGGCTACAACCAGGCCCATGCCGAAGGCGCAGCGGCGGTCAAGACCCTTCCGGGCGTCACCGTGGTTGAGGAAGAACTGGTTCCCGAAACCGTCGATGTCCAGAAGTCTATGGAATCGATGATCAATTTTGACGGCGCCACGCTGTTGTTCCCGACCTCGTTCGGCTATTTCGATCCCCATGTGCTGGCTGTCGCGCCGAAATACCCGGACATCCGCTTCCAGCATTGCGGCGGGCTGTGGACCGAGGGCGATCCCACAAATATCGGCTCCTATTTCGGCTATATCGGCATGGGGCAGTATCTCAACGGCATCGTCGCCGGCCACATGACGAAGTCCAAGAAGATCGGCTTCGTCGCCGCCAAGCCGATCCCGCAGGTTTTGCTGAACATCAACTCCTTCCTGCTCGGCGCGCGCGCCGTCGATCCCGAGATCACCTGCCAGGTCATTTTCACCGGCGAGTGGTCGCTGGCGGTCAAGGAAGCCGAGGCGACCAATGCGCTCGCCGACCAGGGGTGCGATGTCGTCACCTGCCACGTCGATGGTCCCAAGGTGGTGATGGAGACCGGCGCCGGCCGCGGCATGTATCTTTGCGGCTACCACGCCAATCAGTCGCCGCTCGCCCCCGACATGTATTTGACCGGCGCCGAGTGGAACTGGGCCAAGGTCTATACCGACTTCGTCAACACCTTCATGTCTGGCGGCACGATCCCGAACTTCGTCCGTGGCGGTCTGGCAGAAGGCTTCGTCAAGATGAGCCCGCTCGGTTCGGCTGTGACCGACGCTGCCCGCAACCAGTTCGAGGCGACCAGGGCAGAGATCCTCAAGGGCGGTTTTGCCGCCATCAAGGGGCCGCTCAAGGACAACAAGGGCAATGTCATCGCCGCCGACGGCGAAGCCTATGCCGAGGACGACGTCAAGCTCGAGAGCATGGATTACCTCGTCGAGGGCGTCGTCGGCTCGACCTCCTGACCGGTTTGATGGTGAAGGCCTTTCAAAGCGAAGAGAACCGTCATGACTGCTGAGACCGCCGGCCTCACCGCTGCGCATTCCAACCGGGCGTGGGTCGAAACCCTCGCCCGGCGTTCGGAAGGCGTCGTCCTGCCGCTTGGCGCGCTTTTTGCCGGCGGAATAATCTTCTCGGTCTTTCTTCTCTTGGTCGGCAAATCGCCCGCCGACTTTTTTGCCTATGTCTACAAGGCAGGGTTCGGCACGGCATTCTCGTGGACCAACACACTCTCGCGCGCCGCGCCGCTGCTGTTTGCGGCGCTGTGCGTCGCCTTGCCGGCCCGACTGGGATTGATCGTCATCGGCGGAGAGGGCGCCATCGTTCTCGGCGGTGTCGCTGCCGGTGCCTTTTCGATGGCGTTTCCCGGCCTGCCCGGTCCCATCGGCATCGTGTCGATGGCGCTTGCCGCGATGATCGTCGGCGGCATCTGGATCGGCACGGTCGGCGCCCTGCGCAATCTCAAGGGCGTCAACGAGACGATTTCGAGCCTTTTGATGGCCTATATCGCCATCGCCTTGATGAACCATCTGGTCGAAGGGCCGTTCCGCGACCCCGCCAGCCTCAACAAGCCATCGACCGCCCCTTTGCCCGAGGTCTATCACGTCGGCGAAATCCCCGGTCTCGGCGTGCATTGGGGACTGGCTGCCGGCATTATCGCCTGTATCGTCTGCTGGGTGCTGATCGAGCGGACCACATGGGGGTTTGCCGCCCGCATCGTCGGCGGCAACGTCAAGGCGGCTCAGGTTCAAGGCCTGCCGACCGGCCTGCTGATGATCGGGTTCACCGCCCTTGGTGGAGCCTGCGCCGGTCTTGCCGGCATGTTCGAGGTCGCGGCGGTGCAGGGCAGCGCCAATGCCGCGCTTGTCGCCGGTTATGGCTATACCGGCATCCTCATCGCCTTCCTCGCCCGCCACAACGCGTTGGCCATCATTCCCGTCTCGATCCTGTTCGCCGGGTTCGAGGCGTCAAGCGGTCTCATCCAGCGGCGCATGGACCTGCCCGATGCGACGATCGTCGTCTTCGAAGGCATGGTGTTCGTCGCCGTGCTCTTGAGCGAGACGCTGATCGGCCGGTTCAAGCTGTTCCAACCCGAATTGTGGAGGCGCGCATGACCGATATCGGGTTCTGGGGCGTACCGCTTGCCGTTCTCGGCGGCGCCATCCGCGTCTCGACGCCGTTCATTTTCGTTTCGATCGGGGAAGCCCTGACCGAGCGTTCCGGACGCATCAATCTCGGTCTGGAAGGGACACTGGTTTTCGGAGCGATGAGTGGCTACGCCGTCGCCTTTCACACCGACAACGCTTGGCTCGGCGTTCTGGCCGCCGGCTTTGCAGGGCTGCTGTTCGGGCTGTTTCACGGGTTCATCTGCAAGCTCCCGAAGGTTAACGATATCGCCATCGGTATCGCCCTGATGCTGCTCGGAACCGGTCTCGCGTTCTTTTTCGGCAAGCCCTATGTCCAGCCGGTCGCCCCTGACCTGCCGGCCATACCCTTCGGCTTCTGGAGCGATATTCCGCAAGTCGAGGCGGCCCTGAGGGTCAATGTCCTGTTCCTTATCGGCATCGTCCTCGCCGTCGCCATGGCCTGGATGTTCCGGGCGACGAAAATTGGCCTCATCGTCCGCGTTGTCGGCGACAGTTCGGACGCGGCCCGAGCCTTGGGCATCAACATCAACCTCGTCCGACTTCTGGCGACCGGGGTCGGCGGTGCATTGGCCGGCGTCGGCGGGGCCTATCTGTCGCTCTATTATCCGGGCTCTTGGAACGAGGGTATATCGTCGGGGCAGGGGCTCATGGCTGTGGCGCTGGTGATTTTCGCCCGCTGGAACCCGATCAACTGCTTCTGGGCGGCGCTGCTGTTCGGCGGCGCGGGCGCGCTCGGGCCAGCGCTGCAATCGGTTGGCGTCACGCAGGGCTATTACCTGTTTTACGCCGCCCCTTACGTCCTCACTCTCGGGCTTCTCATCGCAACCAGTTCCACCACGCGGGCGATGAGTTCGGCGCCGGGCGAACTCTCCATCACGAAATAGGTGCAGACAAATGAATGGGCTAGGCGGTCTCAACAAATCGGAAAACGGCGTCGTCATCGGGCTGGTGCAATTGCAGCTGCCGGTGACGGTGACCAAGGCCGATCTCGCGGCGCAGACGCAAAAGATCGTCGAAATGGTCGGCAAGGCGCGGCGCAATGTGGCCGGCATGGATCTCGTCGTCTTTCCCGAATACGCGTTGCATGGCCTGTCGATGGACACCAATCCCGAGATCATGTGCACGATCGATGGCCCGGAAGTCGCGGCGTTCAAACAGGCCTGCGTCGACAACGCCATCTGGGGCTGTTTTTCCATCATGGAACTGAACCCCGGCGGCAACCCCTACAATTCCGGCATCATCATCGACGATGAGGGCGAGATCCGGCTCTACTATCGCAAGCTCCATCCTTGGGTGCCGGTCGAACCGTGGGAGCCGGGGGATCTCGGCATCCCGGTCATCGATGGTCCTAAAGGCTGCAAGCTGTCTCTCATCATCTGCCATGACGGCATGTTCCCGGAAATGGCGCGCGAGGCCGCCTACAAGGGCGCCGAGATCATGCTGAGGACCGCCGGCTACACCGCACCGATCCGCCAATCCTGGCGCTTCACCAACCAGGCCAATTCGTTCCAGAACCTGATGGTCACGGCCAATGTCTGCATGTGCGGCTCGGACGGCACGTTCGACTCGATGGGCGAGGGGATGATCGTCAATTTCGACGGCTCGGTCATCGCCCACGGCACGACGGGGCGTCCTGACGAGATCATCACCGCCGAAGTCCGTCCGGATCTGGTGCGCGAGGCGCGCAAGGGCTGGGGTGTCGAAAACAACATCTACCAGCTCGGCCATCGCGGCTTCGTCGCCGTCGAAGGCGGCGCGGGTGATTGCCCCTACACCTTCATGCAGGACCTGGTCGCCGGCAACTATCGCCTGCCCTGGGAAGAGGAGGTCGCCGTGACCGACGGCACTTCCTGCGGATTTGAAAAGCCCACGCGCCGCTACGGCGAAACCAAGTCGGAGGCAGCCGAATGACCAAGCTCGCTGCGGACCCCTATGCCTGGCCGTGGAACGGCGATTTGCGGCCCGAGAACACCACCCTGATCATCATCGACATGCAGACCGATTTCTGCGGTGAGGGCGGCTATGTCGACAAGATGGGCTATGACATCTCGCTGACCCGCGCCCCGATCGAACCGATCAAGGCAGTGCTCGCTGCGATGCGCGAGAAGGGCTACCACATCATCCACACCCGCGAGGGGCATCGTTCCGACCTCAGTGACCTGCCACCGAACAAGCGCTGGCGGTCACAGCAGATCGGCGCCGGAATCGGCGATGCCGGTCCATGCGGGCGCATTCTGGTGCGCGGCGAGCCGGGCTGGGACATCATCGACGAGCTTTATCCGATTGATGGTGAGCCGATCATCGACAAGCCGGGCAAGGGATCGTTCTGCGCCACCGATCTCGAGTTGATGCTGAGAACGCGCGGCATCGACAACATCATCCTGACCGGCATCACCACCGACGTTTGCGTCCACACCACCATGCGCGAGGCCAACGACCGCGGCTTCGAGTGCCTGCTGCTCGAGGATTGCTGCGGCGCCACCGACAAGGGCAACCATGACGCGGCCATCAAGATGGTCAAGATGCAGGGCGGGGTGTTCGGCGCCGTCTGCAATTCGCAAGACCTGATCGCGGTGCTCTGATGAACGGTCTTGGCGGCGTACCAAAACAGGCCGACTTCCGCCTCGCACCCCAGACCGGGGCCATCGGTGTGTCGACTTTCGGCATGACCATGCGCTTCGGTAGCTTCACCGCGCTCGACAACGTCTCGATCGACGTGAAGGCAGGTACGTTTCATGCGCTTCTCGGCGAAAACGGGGCGGGGAAATCGACGCTGGTCAAATGCATGATGGGGTTCTACCGCCCCACCGCCGGCCAGATGCTGATCAATGGTTTTGAAGCCGCCATCGCCGACCCGCGCGCCGCCCATGAGCTCGGCCTCGGTATGGTCTACCAGCATTTCACCCTGGTGCCATCGCTGACCGCCGCCGAGAACCTTGTCATCTCGCGCGCCGACGTGTCGGCGGTGGTCAACTGGCAAAAGGAAAAGGCCGATCTCGCTGCCTTCATGGATACCATGCCATTCTCCGTGCCGCTCGATGTGCCGGTGGCGCGGCTGGCTGCGGGCGAAAAGCAGAAGCTCGAATTGCTGAAACAGCTTTATCTAGGCCGGCGGTTCCTGATCCTTGATGAGCCGACGTCGGTGCTGACGCCATCGGAAGCCGACGAACTGCTTGGCATGGTGCGCGGGCTAACCGAGGCCGGCACGCTGACCTGCCTGATGATCTCCCACAAGTTCCGCGAGGTCACCGCCTTTGCCGACGAGGTTTCGATCCTCAGGCGCGGCGTCCATGTCGGCGGTGGCAAGGTTGGGGAGCTGACGACCGATGAAATGGCGGCGATGATGATCGGCGAAAAGGAGCTGACCAAGTCCGCCGCCCGTGTCGCCAATACCGGCAGTCCGGTGCTGTCGGTCACGGGCGTCAAGGCCACGGACCGCTCCGGGCTCAAGCCCATTTCCATCGATGCGCTGACCGTCAAGTCCGGTGAGATCGTCGGCATCGCCGGTATTTCCGGCAACGGCCAGATGGAGCTGATGGAAATCCTCACCGGTCAGCGCCCGACGGCAGCCGGGACGATCCTGGTCAAGGACAGGCCGTTCTCCGCGACGCGGGCCGAATGCCGCGAGAACGACGTGCGCTATCTTCCCGAGGAGCCATTGCGTAATGCCTGCGCGCCGCGCATGAGCGTTGCCGAAAACATCGCTTTTCGCTCTTTCGACACCATCAATGGCAGCGGCAGGGAGCGGTTCTGGCTCGACACCGGCGAGACGCGCCGGCGCGGCGCCGAGCTGGTCTCAAGCTTCAACGTCAAGACCGCCTCGCTCGATGCGCCAATCGCGGCACTGTCGGGCGGCAATGTGCAGCGCGCGGTGCTGGCGCGGGAACTGAGCGGCGACGTCGATCTGCTCGTTGTGTCAAACCCCTGTTTCGGCCTCGATTTCTCCGCCGTTGCCGATATCCGCGCCCGCATCATGGCGGCGCGCAACGCCGGCACAGCCGTGTTGCTGATCAGCGAGGACCTCGACGAAATTCTCGAACTGAGCGACCGGGTGCTGGTGATGTCCGAGGGCCGCATTGCCTATGAAACCCCGATCGAGAGTGCCGATATCGGCGAGATTGGCCGGCGCATGGCGGGGCACGCATGATGGCAAAGCTCGCGGCAAAGCCCTTCGCCATCGATCTTGATCCGGGCAAATGCGCCCTGATCGTTATCGACATGCAGCGCGATTTCGTCGAGCCGGGCGGGTTCGGCGAAAGTCTCGGCAATGACGTGTCGCGACTTCAGGCCATCGTGCCGGCCGTCGCCAAACTGATCGCCGGTTTCCGCGACCTCGGTCTGCCGGTCATCCACACCCGCGAATGCCACAAGCCGGACCTTTCCGATCTGCCGCCGGCCAAGCGCGACCGCGGCGGTCCCGCAGCCCGGATCGGCGATCCCGGCCGGATGGGGCGGATCCTGATTGCCGGCGAACCGGGCGCGGACATCGTGCCCGAGCTTTATCCGATCGAGGGCGAAACGGTCATCGACAAGCCGGGCAAAGGAGCTTTCTACGCCACCGGCCTTGGCGAAGTGCTGACGGAAAAGGGCATCTCGCAACTGATCTTTGGCGGGGTTACCACCGAGGTTTGTGTACAAACGACGATGCGCGAAGCCAATGATCGCGGCTACGAGTGCGTGCTCGCCGAAGATGCCACCGAAAGCTATTTCGAGGCGTTCAAGCAGGCAGCCATCGCCATGATCACCGCCCAGGGCGCTATTGTCGGCTGGGCCGCCCCGACCACCGATATTCTCGAGGCCCTTCATGGCTGATCCGTTCCACTTCACCGCGCTGATTGCCGGCGGCTGGCGCGAGCTCGATTTCGAACCGTTCCGCGACGGCGTAGAGATCTGCCGTCTCGTTACCGGCGAGCCGGAGGTGGCGCTGTTGCGCTATCAGCCGGGCGCCTCGGTGCCGCGCCATCGCCATCGCGACCTCGAAACCGTGCTGGTGCTCGAAGGGGCGCAGTCGGACGAATACGGCAGTTATGAAGCCGGAACCCTGGCGATCAATCCGCCCGGTTCCATCCATTCCGTTACCTCGAAAACCGGCTGCGTCGTCCTCATCCAGTGGACCAAGCCCGTCGAAATTCTTCAGGACCCGTAGCTGTGTCTATTGAAACGCTCGCATTCACCTTCTCCGCCCTTCGCGACGCCTATCGTGGCGGCACCCCGCCCGAGGAGGTCGTGAACGAGGTTTTTCGGCGCATCGAGGCGGCGAATGATCCGGCGATGTTCATTCACCTCGACAGGGAAGCGGCGCTTGCGGCAGCGCGGGCGCTCGGCGCCTTCGACGAGACAAAGCCGCTCTGGGGACTGCCGTTCGCGGTCAAGGACAATATCGACGTCGCCGGCATGCCGACGACCGCGGCCTGTCCGGCCTATGCCTACAGGCCCGACGCCGATGCCTTTGTCGTTGCGCATCTCAGGCAAGCCGGCGCCATACCTGTCGGCAAGACCAATCTCGACCAGTTCGCCACCGGGCTTGTCGGCGTTCGTTCGCCCTACGGCGTGCCGGTCAATGCGATCGATCCGGAGATCGTGCCGGGGGGCTCGAGTTCCGGCTCGGCGGTGGCGGTGGCGCGGGGTATCGTGCCCTTTGCCCTGGGCACCGATACCGCCGGGTCGGGACGTGTACCCGCCGCGCTCAACAACATCGTCGGGCTGAAGCCGACCCTTGGCACGCTGTCGGCAACGGGCATGGTCCCGGCCTGCCGGACGCTCGACACCATCTCGGTGTTTGCTCTAGCGGTGGAGGACGCCTTCGCGGCGTTTTCAACAGCTACAGCATACGATGAAGAAGACGCCTATTCGCGTGTTTTTCCAAAGCCTTCGCTTGGCACGCTGACACCAAGATTCACGATCGGTGTGCCCGATTTGGCAACACGCAAGTTCTTCGGCGACGAGGCTCAGGCCGAGAGTTTCGCGCAGGCCGTTGAAACGGTCGCCAGCCTCGGCGGCAAGGTCGTCGAGCTCGATTTCTCGGTGCTCTATGCCATTGCCGACATGCTGTACGAGGGGGCCTGGGTGGCCGAGCGTTATGCCGCCATCGAAGCCTTCATCGCTGGCCGGCCGGATGCGCTGTTCCCGGTGACCAACAAGATCATCGGCGGGGCAGCGGTCTTGAGCGCTGCCGATGCCTTCAACGGCTATTACCGGCTGATGGACCTTAAGCGTGCTGCCGAACCGCTGCTCAAGGGCATCGACATGCTGTGCGTGCCAACGATCCCGCGCTTTTTCAGCCGCGCTGATCTTGACGCCGATCCGATCGGGCCGAATTCAAAGCTTGGTACCTACACAAATTTCGTCAATCTCATGGATATGTGTGCAATCGCCGTGCCGATGGCAGTCCGCGGCGACGGGCGGCCAGGCAGCGTCACGCTCCTGGCCGCTGCAGGTCGTGACGGCAGTATTGCCGCGCTTGCCAGCAAGTTGCACCAGCATTCAGGCGTGGCGCTGGGGGCGACCAGTTGGGAGCTGGCTAAGCCGGAATCCGCGTCGCCGCGTGCGGATGATGACGAGATTGCGGTGGCTCTGGTCGGCGCCCACATGTCTGGGCTGCCACTCAATAGTGAGATCACGGACCGGGGCGGTCGGTTCATGTTTGCCGGGGAAACAGCCCCTGTCTACGGCTTTTACGCCCTGGCCGGCGGGCCGCCAAAGCGTCCGGGTCTGGTGCGGCGGGACACAGGAGGCACAGCTATCCCGCTTGAAGTCTGGGCGTTGCCGAAAAAGACTTTCGGCGATTTCCTGGCGGGAATACCGTCGCCGTTGTGCATCGGCACGGTGCAGCTCTCCGACGGGGCGAGTGTCAAGGGGTTCATCTGCGAGGACGCCGGAACTGCCGGGGCAGAGGATATTTCGGCGCTTGGTGGCTGGCGGCGGTATCTCGAACGGGTGTGACTGAGCCGGTTCAGAAAACACTTTAGCCAGAAGTCAGCGGCGTACCATTGGCGTTGGATGCTTCCAGGAAACCGAGCACCGCGGATGCCGCGATGGGGCGGCTGTAAAGATAGCCCTGTGCGCTAGATGCGCCGATTTCGGTCAGCACGTTTGCTTCTTCCTGGCGTTCGACGCCCTCAACGACGGCGTCAATCTGCAGGTTCCGACACAGATCGATGATCGTTCTGACGATCGTCACCGTCCGCTCCGATCGGGTCATGCGGGTCACAAAGGAGCGGTCGAGCTTGAGCGTGGTGATGTCGAGCTCGTCGAGATAGATGAAGTTGGAGTAGCCAGAGCCAAAATCGTCCAGCGCAATCGAGCACCCGAGATCGGTCAGCCGTTCAACGGCCCGCTTTGCCTGATCGAAGTCGGTCATGACCGAGGTTTCGGTGACTTCCAGTTCGACGCGCCCCGGATCGATTTCGCTTTTACCGATCAGTTTGCAAATGTCGTCGATCGCGTGGGGTGAAAGGATGTCGCGGGCCGAGAGGTTGAAGGAGAGGCCCACATGCTCCGGCCATGTCGCCGCGTTGGTCAGCGCCTTTTCCAGCAGGACGAGGGTCAGCCGATTGACGATGCCAGCACGTTCGGCAACGCCGATGAAAACGTCAGGCCGGATCTGTCCCAGAGACTTGTTCTTCCAGCGCGCGAGCGCCTCGAAAGCGAGCACCTTGCCGGTCTTCAGCTCGACCTGTGGCTGGAATTCGAGATAGAGCTCGTTGACGAGATCGGCGTTGCGCAGGGCATGCTCGATGGCGCCCAGGTTTTCCATTTCCAGTGCGATCTCGTCGGTAAACACGACAACGCTTCCACGCCGTTCGCGCTTGGCCCGGAATAACGCATATTCGCCGCGCTCGCCAATGACCCGCGCGGAGACCGGCGGCCCTGAAATGGGCACGACACCGATCGATGCCGTGACGCGGATTTCCGTCCCGTCGATCAGGAACGGCTCCTCGAAGGCGCTCTGGTCAGCGGCGTAGTTTGCACGGATCGTCTCGGTATCGAGGTTCCAGTGCGAGACGATGCCGAATTCGTCGCTATCGATACGGGCGACCAAGCAGTTTTCGCCGTACATATGCAGCAGGCGTTGCGCAACAGCGGCCAGAAGGCGATCTCCGACCACATTGCCGTAAATATCATTGATGGCCTTGAAACCATCGATGTCGAGGAACCCGACAGACCAGCTATCGGAATTGGGTCGGTCCAGCCGATCCTGAAGCTCGGCAAAAAAGCGGGAGCGGTTTGCAAGGCCGGTCAATCCGTCAAAATCCGCCCGCTTGCGTGCGGCGTCGCGCAGACTTTCCGCTTCCTGCCGGGCCTGGATTTCCCTGATGATGATGTAGCGGATAATCGCATGTATCGCCGGCGCCGTAACCGAGACGGACAGCGCGAGCGTCAGGAACTGTGACTGCGTTTGGGCACCCATCTGCCCTGCAAAGAACAACAGAGACGCCATGCTGACGATGAGGCAGGGAATGATGATGCGGAAGCTTGCGCCGATCACGGCGACGAAAACCGGCAGGATGATGAAATTGGTCATCCTGTCGATCTGAAGGTGCATGAACTGGTAGGCGTAGATGTTGGTCAGAATGATCAGGACGATGGTGACGTCCGTCAGCTCGACCTGCCAGAGCCGGACCCCTCCCTGCGAGCGTGTGACAAGCAGCATGCCGAGTGACACGAAAAACGAAAATGCGGCGACCGAAACGAGCCACGGCGCGTCGGCAGCGGTCTCTGTGAGGACGTAAACGACCGCAAGGCCGGCGTAGAACGCCGACGTCATGATGAGGACGAAACGGGTTACCGGCCACCAGGCGTCAGCATAAAACGGCTCGACTTCCGGCGTGACAACCAACTTGGGAAGGATCGTGTCGAGTGCCGCACCTGCGGGAGAGTGCCGCCTTTCAGTCATGCTTTTCCACCGATCCATACAGTAATGAGCGACGCCTTGTGCTTAAGTCGTAGAATTGATTTGTCTGAATTATAATAATTCAATTACTGAAATGAACAGAATAATATCGAAACTAAACTATTGAATACGAGATTATGAGATATAAAATATTACAATAAGGAAATTGTATTGTTGGTGTACTTTAGCGTGTGCTGATGAAATATTTTCACACCGTCGTGATTTTGCCGCTACGCTGTCAAATGCGAAAGTACGTAACGCGGTGTAACGTCTCCGGAACCGGGTTGTGACCGGGACTGCTCGCCGAGCGCCTGAATAAATAGTTTTGAGTTCTCGCGTAAAAACGCGATTGTGCATGTCGTTGTTGCGCGAATTTCAGTCGTGTTGACTATTGTTTTTGTAAATTTTCCCGGCAAGGGAAGTGATGATGGCGGGATTTTTGCCTCAGCAAAAAGAAATCGCAGATGCTGTAGACAAGATCATTGAGAGTGGCTCATTGGGCTCGGGATCTCGATTGTCGGCGCTATTGAATTACGTTGTTGCCAAGGAACTTGAAGGCAAGGGCGACCAGATCAAGGCCTATTCGATTGCAATCGACGTTCTTGGTCGACCGGATGATTTCGATCCCAGCACCGATAGCATCGTCCGGGTCGAGTTCAACAGGCTGCGGCAGGCGCTCGAGCATTACTATGCGGTTATCGGCCGCGACGCCAAGCTGCGCATAGACATTCCCAAAGGCACCTATCGGCCGAAGTTTTCCCAGTCTGCGGGTGTGGAGGCGCCGGACAGCAAACCGACGGTTTCCGGGCGACCGGTGTGGATAGCCATGGGCGCTGCCGCTGCTCTTGCCCTGGCGGCACTGATCGTCGTTGTCGTCTTTCTCAATCCCTTCCGTTTCTCCAATGGGTTCGCGCCGGTCGACAGGCATGTGCGCGCTGTGCAACTGACAATTCAGCCGTTTTCACCGGTTGACGCCGAAGCCGGTGACAGCGCCTCGGCCGAACGGATTACCGACGCCTTGATGAATCAGTTGGCCGGCAACAGTTTCATCGACGTGATCATCGGCAAGCAGGACAGCTATTCGTCCCTTTCCGAAGCGCTGTCGGTGGTGACGCCGGGGCCCGGCGACAAGCTGGTTCTGGCCGGCGTCGTCAGGCGCGGTGTTGCCGGCCAAAGCGTCCTTGTGGGATTGATGAACCCCGCCGACGGCCGGTTGGTGTGGAGTCACGACTACGATCTGGACAGTCCGCAGCGGCGCGATGACGTTATCCACGTCGCTGAATCGATCGTGTCCGATCTGCAACCGCCGCTCATCGTCGCGACCAAGAAAAAGCTTGCCGCATTGCCCGAGGACATCCTCAACGCTTGGGAGCTTTACCTGCTTGCATCGGTATCGGCAGGGGACAAGCTCGCCGACCTTGCCCTTGAAAAACACCGGGCCGCGTTGGCTGAACGGGCACTTCAACTGGAGCCCAATCTGGGCGAGGCCCATGCCGCACTGGCATCGCGGCTCAGTCTGCTGATCCTTGCTGATCCCGAATCCGACACGCCCGAAACGCGCGAAAAGCTGCTCTATCATGCCCGGCGCGCCGAGCGGCTCGCACCTCAGAACCCTTCTGTTTTTTACGAAGTCGGTCTTTCATACATGCGCATGGGGGATCGGGAACACGCCGAGCAATTGATGAGACGGGCGTCAGAGCTCGATCCCAGTCAGGCCTATGCGCGCATTCTCTCCGGCATGTTCGATGGGGTTTGCGGTGCGGCATCGCCGGAAATGATCGATGCGATGGTGCGAGAGGACGCAAGGCTCGCCGATGGCAATCCCGTGCGCTGGCTGACCCAGGGCATGCTGGCCCGCCTCTATCTGAATTCCGGTCAGCCGAAACTGGCCTATTTTGCTCAACGTCAAGCCAATCAGGTCGGGGCCAATCCCGACATGATCTTCCAGTACGCCGCGATCCTCAACGAACTGGGTCGGACAGAGGATGCCGCGGCCTGGCTCGATCGCTGGCGGGAGGATTGGCCAACGCTCGATGTCGATCATTATGCAGACGCTGCGCTGCCCCGAATGTGTGGCGACACCAAAGACTCGCTGCCCGTGCGAGCGCCGTATATCCGCCTCGCAAAGGCCCTGGACGAACGCTGAGGTTGGCGGTTTCCGCGTGCCCGTCGCGCGCGACCCTACGCCTTAACCGGCGGCATGGGGCGGCGCTTCACGCTGATGGCAATGGTGAAGACCGCAGCAATCAGGAGATTGGCCACGAGCGCGGCGACAAGCGACACCACGACTGCAGGCACATCACCGGCAAACGCTGCGAGCAGTGGCAAGGTTTTGCCCGTCAGTGCCCAGGGCAGAAGGATGGCAGCGTTGGCGGCGGCGATCGCCAGAACCGCTGCTCCCGTGCCGAGGCGAATGCCCGCCGCGGCGCGGCGTCCGATGAGCATACGCCTGAGGCTGTTCAAGGCACGGGATATGTCGTTCTGGATCACCATCAGCGATGGGATCATGGCAAGGACGATGAAAAAGCCGACCGACAGGCCAAAGACCAGTGTGACGACGGTCGGCTTGAGGAAAAGCGATTGCCGGCTTTCTTCGTACATCAATGGCGCCAGACCGAGAACGGTGGTGAGCGTTGTCAGAAGGATCGGTCTCAGCCTGTCCCGCGCGCCGTCAACGGCAGCGGCAAGGATCGGCCGGGTGCGGGCATAGTCCTGGATGGTCGTCACCAGCACGATGGCGTCATTGATGATGATGCCCGACATGCCGATCAGTCCGATGATGGTGAACAGCGACATGGCGATGCCAAACTGGGCATGGCCCCAGACGGCACCGATCAGCCCGAAGGGAATGACCATCATGACGACGAGCGGTGTCGACCAGGAGCCAAAGACCCAGCCGAGCACGAGATAGATGCCGAGGATGCAGAGCAGGAACCCGACCATCGCTTCGGACAAGAAATCCTGCTCCTGGACGGCAAGGCCGCCGAGGTCCCAGTCGAGACCGTAACGATCGGCGATCTCGGGCAGGATGTCGGCGCGAAGTGCTGTGCCGATCTCGGCGGCGCGTTCGGGATCGTCGTCGGCCAGCACGCCGGAAACTGTGACGAGCCGTCGCCCGTTCTCGCGGTTGACCGTCGAGAAGGCGACGCTCGACTTAACCGTGACGATCTCGCTCAATGGCACCCAGGCGCCGGTCGGTGCGCGCATGAGCGTGTTTTCGAGAAAACCGGCGCCCAACTCGGAAGTTGGCAGACCGACGGTGACATCGGTGGAGCGCGTGCCGGCGGGGAAGGTTGCGGCGGTGATGCCGTTGAGCCGGGCTGAGAGTTCGGCGCCGATGGCCTCGGTGGTGAAGCCGAGGGTCTCGCCTTGCGGGGTCAGTTCAAGCACCGTGTCCTCGCGGCCATAGGGCAGGGAGTCCTGTAATCCGGTCACTTCCGGATACTGGCCAAGCGCGGCGATCAGGTCGGTCGCTGCTGCCTTGAGGGCGAAGCTGTCGGCTCCGTAGAAGTTGACCGCAAGGCTGTCGCCACCGGGGCCTGCTCCTTGTGTCCTGAAGCTCATCAACGCCAATCCGGCGGGGCGGACGACCTCTTGGTTGAGTTCGCGGACGAAGTCCTGGGCCGAGAAATCGCGCTTGTCGGCGTCGACCAGACCGATGTCGATGGAGCCGAGCGTGTCCGGGTCCATGGTCTCCTGGCCGGGCAGGCCCTTGGCGGCGGTGCCGCCGATCTGGGTCAGGGCGTGGACGACCGGATAGATACCGGTTTCGGCCTTTATGCGGCTGGCGACGGCGTCGACGGCGCGCGTCAGTTCCTCAGCCATGTTGCGGGCATCCTGGCGTGTTGCGCCGGGCAGGAAGGCGAAGTTGCCGGTGACGGAACCAGCCTCTGGTGCGGTGAAGAACGACCACGGCACCTCGCCGCGCATGATAGCCGACGCCGAGAGCGACAGGAGGAAAACCATAGCGGCAACAACGACATAGCGCAGGGCGATGACACCGCGCATGACCGGCGTAAAGAGCTTTTCCGTGACCCATGAGAAGCCGCGATTGAACCAGACGCTTGGTTTGTCGAACCAGCTTTGTTTCTTGCCGGCGATCAGGGCGTGACGCATGTGATTGGGCAGGATGAGGAAGCTTTCGACCAGCGAGGCGAAGAGGACGGCAGCAACGACAACGGGGATTTCGTTGATCAGCCGTCCGAAAGCGCCACCGACGAACAACAGGCCGATAAAGGCGAGGATGGTGGTGGCGGTCGAGGAAAAGACCGGCGCCAGCATGCGGCGAACGGCATTTACGGGTGCAATTTCTGGAGTTTCTGACAGCTTTCTGGCACGAAAATCGGCGTGTTCTGCAACGACGATGGCATCGTCGACGATGATGCCGAGCGTGATGATGAGGGCGAACAGCGACATCATGTTGATGGTGTAGCCGGCAGCGAACATCACGCCGATAGCCGCGAGCATCGAAACCGGGATGCCCATGGCGACCCAGAAGGCGGTGCGGGCGGACAAGAACAGGAACAGGGTGATGAGCACCAGCACCAGACCCTGCAACCCGTTGGTCATCAGGATGTCGAGACGGTCTGTGATGTCCTGGGCGCGGGCATTGATCAGCCGGATGTCGGTGCCCTCGGGAAGAGTGGGGCGCAACTGATCGGCAAGCTGGCGGACGGTTGCTTCCATGCCGATGGCATCGCCCTCGGCGGTACGGTCGACGCGGATCAGGACCGCCGGCTGGCCATCGAGATAATAGGCGCGTCCCGCGTCGGCGCCGCTGACCGAGACGGTTGCGATGTTGCGGACATAGAGCTTGGAGCCATCCGGATTGACGCGGATGACCATGTTGCGGATGTCTTCGACGTCGCGGCTTTCCTCGCCGGCGCGGAGGCGGGCGGCACCGCCGCCGACATCGCCGGCAGGGCGCGTGGCGACCTGTGCCGAGATGGCGTCGGCGACGTCCTTGAGGGCGAGATCATTACGGATCCGTGCCACTTCCGGGACATCGACCGAGATCTGCGGCGCGGAAACACCGGTGATGATGGTGCGGGTGATGCCGGCGCGATAAAGGCTCGACACGAGCTCGTCGCCGATGCGTCCGAGCTGGTCCGGCGAGATCGGGCCGGAGATCACCACTTCGGTGACCTTGTCCTTCCAGACCCCGCGCCGGATGGCCGGCGCCTCGGTGCCTTCGGGCAGGTTGCGCACGCTGTCGACCGCGCCCTTGACCTCATCGGTGGCGCGGGCCAGATCCCAGCCCGGCTCGAACGTCAGGGTGATGGTGGTCGAGCCTTCCTTGGAGACGGTGGAAGAGCTGGTGACGCCTTCGACGCCGCTGAGGGCCGGGTCGAGCAGGGCGACGACGGCGTTGTCGAGTTCCTCAGGCCCGGCGCCATCCCAGTTGACCGTGACGGTGACGGTGTCGATGACGACATCGGGGAAGAACTGCGAGCGGATCTTCGATGCGGCGACAAGGCCGAGCGCCAGCATCACCACCATCAGAAGTGTCGCTGCCGTGCGGTGGCGGGTGAAATAGGTCAGGATGCCGCCTGACGCGCCAGTGGTGCCGGACATCACTGTGCCCCCACCATCTTGGATTCGAATTTCTCAACGGTGGCCAAGGGCACATCGGGCCGTGACAACTCCTCGAGGAACTTCTCGCGCATCTCCGGCTTCATGTTGGTCGAGGCGTTGATGAACTCGATGATGGCGGCGCGGCGGGCGTCGTCGAGCGCGATGGTGTCGGGTTCGAGCGCTGGTGGAGCCTCGGCAGCCGCTGGGGCGGCTTCGGGTTCGGTGGTATCGGCAGGTGCGGCGGTCGCGACCGCGACCGGGG
>CAXXNZ010000011.1:0-657544 GCA_963676075.2 Devosiaceae bacterium | reverse complement strand
TTTTGACATGCTCTAAGAATTTAATCCTTAAAAAAGAAAAGGTAGCAAGAAAAAAAACAGCAAACAAAGTAATAATTTTTAAAAATAATTTTAAATAAAGGACCATTACCTGATTTAATTTAAAATGCTGATAAATAAGCATCTAAGCCTAAACAAAAAGCAAATAAGCATTAATTTAAATTTAAATATTGTAAACAGACAAAGGGCGTGCCTGTATAACCACATCCTTTAGACAGACGCTCAGGAACAGGATTTGGTTAAATTTGATATATTGTTTAAAATAAAAATATAATTATAGGTAAAGAGTTAAAAAAAGAAGGTGGAGGTGGGTTAAATTGGGGGACGTATAAGGATGAATTAAAAAGATAGGATGATGCTGATATGCATGATTTATTTTAAAAATTAAATGAGGAAGAATTATTATAAAATACAGAGACAGACTTTACTTATTATCAGTGCTTGAAGAAATTAAATCATAATAATGAAGATTGGATTTTAATAAATGGAGAAGAAGAAATAAAAGAATTATAAATCGAAAAAGAATTGTAATTATAAAAATTAGCCAAGGAACAAAACTTGATATTAATTTACAAGAAAGTACTTACTGAAGATTTATAGTTATCTTCGTAAAAGAAAAGAAGAAACTAACAGAAGAAATGAAAGGCTTAAAATTTTTTTTTAATTAATTCTAAATGTGTCACACTATTTGTACTACAAATGTTCTTTAATTCATAAATAAATTTTCTTAAACAGAAAAAAATTTTACTTTTTAATAAATAATTTATATATTGACTAATTTGAAATGAATTTTATATTAAAATTTAATAATAATTATCTCTCAACAGCAACTGCCTTTTTTTTATTATGCGTTATAATTAGTTTTTTTAAGGTCAACAGTTGTTGGAAAAAACCTTGAAAAGTATGATTTTTAATAAATTTTTCTTACAATTCTTCATCCTTTTCCTATGAGGCTGCCAACTTTGCAATAGTCTAAAACGCTTATTCAACATTTGTGGACTCTTTTGCCGAGCATTCAAAAAATGTAAAGTTAGCTCCTTAGCTTTTGCACCATTATTAAACTTTAATTTCAGAGACTTTTCTTTCATTAATTTTATCCAATTTATTTCCTAGATTTTGTTTAAATTCTAAATAAATTTTTATACCAATAATGACAAATGGGAAGGATTCTTTATCTTTTGGATTGCCTTGAAGAATAAATTCTTCCTTCCAGCTTTCCAATGACTCAAAACTCTAAAAATAAAAATTAATAATAAATTTAAATTAAAAATGTAACTTTCATATTTACAATGTCATAGACAAGAACACAACAATCAGCGCCGCGATAGAAAGCGCCACCCAAACTTTAGAATCTTTCCTAACCTGCTGTGTCCCAGATCTTTTATTTAAATAAATAATACAAATCTATTACCTGTAAAGTGACCATCCTGTCATCTAGGATAACATCCTTTGCCATAAAATCAGCACCAACGGTTGCACGATATTATTATGTGAATTTTTAGTTAACATATCTGTAAGATTATTAAAAGAACAAAACCAATTTTACTAATTCATTAACGAAGTTTTTCCGACACTAATAAAAAATAATAAATAATGTTTAGAAAAGAAATCTAACCCAGAATCACCGAGGATAATGATCTTGAATAATTGTTTTTTTCTTGAAGACATTTTTCCAAAAAGATTTTTTTTATTTGATTTTTTTTTATAAATAAAATATAATATAATACTTACCAAGTGGAATCATTAAGTCTGGTTATTAAACAATAAAATTTATATACAATTTGTTATTGCTTGTTATTGTATGAAATTAATTCAAAAATACTTTAAACTCAATCGTATATATTGTTATGTGAGTTTAATTTATTTTTTTTTAACTCAAATATTACTATAGTTTATGCCTTAAAAGTTCAACTAAATTATTTATCTACTAATAAATAATTGAATAAATTAATAAAGCTATTTAATTCTTTGAAAATTGTTTAAAATTGTTAAAATTTGAAATCGAATGCTATATTCTTTCAATAATTTGTTGCATTATTCAACTTATTGCATGTCTCTTCCAATAAATTTAACAAGTTCTCTTCTGCATATTCTCTATTCTTTCTTTCATCCTCCAGTTCATTTTTCACGCGATTCACCACATCCTTTAACATATTAAAAATACCCTCTTCGCCTTCCTCACGGAGCTTTTTTTCTTTCATTAAAGTTTCATTTAAAAACGCAAGTTCTTCCTTTGTTTTATTAAAAATTGTCTAATCTGCTTCTTCTCTGTTAGTTGCTTCATTACGGATCTTATCACTGAGTTTAGGTAAATCTGATTCAAGACAGCTATTCAACTCTCCAAAACTTTGTTCCCTCATTCTAATTTCATTAGCAATGTCATTTCTGATCATGCTTAATTTATCTTCAAACAATCTTATCATTTTTTGCTCCATTTCCTTTCTAGCAATCTGTTCAGCATTCAAAGCTATCGTGTAGTTCTCATCTAAATTCTATAACTCCTTCATTTTTATTTCAAATAGCTCTTATTGTGCAACCTTTTCTTCTTCAAGTATACGTTGAACTTTTGTTGTATTTTCTTTTAAAGAATTGATTTTTAATCTAATGTCCTCTTAGAAATTTAAGAATTAATTGTCGATATTTGCAAGTCTATTTTCTAGACTCTCAATTCTATTCCAAGCTTAACTTTCTGGCCCTATTTTGATTTCACTAATTTTTTCTGAGAGGTTGTCAAAGCGTTATTTATAAGGAGATATGCGAAATGCGGAGGAAATCGTTGACATCAATTAGAATTTTGATTAAGTTGTTTAGTTTGATATTAATTAAAATTATTTTTAAATTAATTGTAAATAAAAATAAAATAATAATTTTAATGAGTTTTAGATTTTATTTTGACAGAAAAATCAATTTCTTTAATTAAAAATTTGTCCTTTTTATATCTCAGGGAATATAATTTGAGGCTATGTCGAACAACTGAACTAAGCCGCATCATGGCGCATGAGGTTGCAGGTATTTTCATGCGCCGCAAGAGGGTCACTGGTCTGGACCGATGACGTTTGCGGCATGTGCCAGCACATCGGCCAGACCGGCGGTATGCGGCACTGGTAGTTCGGCTCCCGGAACGTGCCAGCACCAGTCGGCGATCTCCAAATTGGCCTGTGGCGCGGCATTGTCCGGATAGGCGCCGGCAAAAACCGTGAGCCGGAAGACGCCGAGTGCCTGCTCCATCACCGGCATGACCGCGCCGATCGCGAGGCTCAGTTCCTCAGCGACCTCGCGCCGGACGCAGTCTTCGATCGTTTCCCCCGCCTCAAGCCGCCCGCCGGGCAGGGTCCACATGCCTTGAGACGGCGCGAAGGCCCTGCGGATGAGCAGAACATCCGGTCCCCGGAACAGGGCGATGGAAGCGGCAAGTCGCACTTGTGTCATGGCAAACAAGATGTGCCGTGCTTGCGCGCCAAGGTCAAACCGGACAAGACTCGATACACGCGATCCAAGAGGAAAATCCATGTGCGGCCGGTTCACCTACAAGATGACGTGGCGGCAGATCCACGATCTGCTCGAGGAGTTCTCGGTGGCCATCGATACGCTTGGCGAGGGCGTCGTCGAGCATCCGGAACGCTACAACATTTCGCCGACCCAGCCGATCGTCGTCATCTTCGAGGAACGCGGCAAGCGCGAGGCGCGGCTGATGCGCTGGGGACTGGTGCCGACCTGGGTCAAGGACCCGCGCGAGTTCTCGCTGATCATCAATGCCCGGGTCGAAACCATCATGGAAAAACCGAGCTTCCGCGGCGGCATGCAGCATCACCGCTGCCTGATCCCGGCGTCCGGCTATTACGAATGGCGTACGGGCCCGGATGGCAAGAAGCAGCCCTTCTACATCACGCCGAAGGACGGCAAGCCGCTGATGCTCGGCGGGGTCTATTCCACCTGGCTCGGTGCGACCGGCGAGGAGATCGACACCACCGCCATCATCACCGGTCCGGCCAATGCCGACACGCGCTTCGTGCACGAGCGCATGCCGGCGATGATCCCGCATAAGATGCTCGATGACTGGCTGGCAGTCGCGCGGGTGGGGCCGAAGGAGGCGATGCGCATCCTTGCGCCGGCGCCGGAAGGCTCACTGGAACTGACGCCGGTCTCGACGCGGGTCAATTCCAACCGCAATGAGGGGCCGGAGCTGATAAAGCCGCTGTCGGAACAAAAGCCGGAACCGCCAAAGCCTGCGTCGCGCAAGGTTGCCGGAAGTGCCGGCGGGCAGGGTGAGCTGTTCTAGTTTCAGTGCGGCCCCAGCCACCTGTAAGCGGAGATCGACGGAATGTCGGCGGTGATGGTCTTCACCGTCTCGCAGCCATTGCAGCCGCCGCAGGAGGACCGCGAGCCGATGCCGCAGCCGCCGCCTGTCTCGACGATCTCTGATTCGATCAGCCCGCGCCTCTGCCAGTGGGCAAGAACGTCGTCGACGACCTCTCGCGGCAGTTTCAGCTCGGTGGCGAGCTGGCCTGTGGTGGCGACACGCCGTTCGCGCAGCAGATCACGTACGGCAAACAGCGGGTTCACGGCTGCTCTCCGACAAGGTGCTGTCGCGGCCTCAGGGCCTGGCGGTTGCCGTAATAGCGCAGCGTCACGATCAGCAGGCCGAGCGCGGCTAGGACCGCGATGATCCAGCCCGCCGAGGCGAGGGGGTGCTCGGCGAAGGTACCGGCCTGGTAGATGACTGTGGCCGCGCCCCAGCCGAGGCCGACGCCATAGGTGATCGAGAACAGCATCCAGCCGGTGCCGACCTCGCGCTTGAGAGCGCCCATGGTCGAGGCGCAGGGTACGTAGAGCAGCACGAAAACGAGATAGGCGAAGGCCGAGAGCGGCGTAAAGCCGGCAGCGATGGCGGCGAGCGTGGCGTTAGATGCGCCCGATGCCTGAGTGGCGCTCTCGTTGGACGACATGGCTTGCAGACCGAGCGGATCGCCGAGGGTTGAGAGGAAAGCCACGGTGTTGGCCGGGATGGTCATCAACGCATCGTAGAGTTGGCCAACGATGTCCGGATCGCGGTAGCGCGCCATCTGGTCTTCGGAATTTTGGCGCTGGTAGATGCCATTGAGCGTACCGATGACGATTTCCTTGGCGGCGGCGCCGGCGATCAATCCGGAAACGGCAGGCCAGTTGTCGGGTTCGACACCCATGGGCGCGAAAAGCGGCGCCAGCGCGCGGCTGCCCTGGGCCAGCAGCGAATGGTCGATGTCGGTGGTGGCAATACCGTTACCGGTCCAGCCGATCCCCGGCAGGATGAACAGCACCAGGCCGATGGCGGCGATGACGCGGCCGACGCGCAACAGGAACACTTTCAGCCGCTGCCAGGCCTGCAACAACACGTTGCGCACGCTCGGCAGGCGGTAGGGCGGCAGTTCCATGATGAAGGGCATGGCTTCGCCCTTGACGGCGGTGCGCCCGATCAGGAACGCGGTCAGAAAGGCAACGACGATGCCGAGCAGATAAAGCGCGAAGACGACCTGGCCGCCATTCTCGCGGAAAAAGACCACTGCGAAGGCCATGTAGATGGTGAGACGCGCCGAACACGACATGAAAGGCTGCATCAAAACGGTGAGTAGGCGGCCGCGCGGGTCTTCGATGATGCGCGAACCCATGATGGCCGGCACATTGCACCCGAACCCGACGATCATCGGCACCAGTGCGTTGCCCGGCAGGCCCATCTTGCGCATCAGCCGGTCCATGGCATAGGCGGCGCGCGCCATGTAGCCGCTGTCCTCCAAAAGGGCGAGGAAGACGAATGTCAGCCCGATTGGCGGCACGAAGGTGAAGACCAGATTGAGGCCGCCGCCGATACCACCGGCGGTGATCGCGGTCAGCCAGTCGGGAACGCCGAGCGACAGCAGAAGGTGACCGACACCGTCGATCAGCAGCGTTGCAGAGGTCTGGTCGAAGAAATCGAGGAAGATGTTGCCGCCGGAAAAGGAGACGACGAACACCGAATAGAGCACGGCGAGGAAAATAGGGACACCGAGGAGATCGCTGAGAACGATCTTGTCGACGCGCTCGGTCATGGTGTTGTCGGCGCGGTGCTTGTGGCGGAAGCCGATGCCCTTGCGCGCCGTGTCATGGGCCCAGCCGAACCGGTAGCCGGCGACGGCATCGGCGGCGTCTTCGCCGGTCAGGCTTTCGATGGCCTCGCGGGTGTTTTTCAGCGCTTCGGCGATTTCCGGAGTTTCGGTATCGACGACATCCTCGACAAGCCGCAACGCTTCGAAGCGCTTTTCGGCATAGGTGCGCCCCGGCATGACGGCGCGTAGACCCCGGAGCGGATTCTCGATTGCCGGCTCGAAAACATGGGTGTGCACGACCGGTGGATCTGCGAGTGCCGCTGTAATGGCCTCGACAAGCTGAGCCTGGCCACGTCCGGTGCGCGCCACCATCGGGACGACGGGGATGCCTAGCGCTTCGCTGAGGCGCTCTGGATTGGGCAGCAGGCCCATGGCCTCGGCCTCGTCGACCATGTTGAGCACCATGACCATCGGTCGGCCGACCTGCATCAATTCGAAGGTCATTGCCAGATGCCGCTCGAGATTGGAGGCATCGACGATGTTGAGGACGAGATCGGCGTCGCCGTGGACGAGATAGGTGCGCGCCACATCCTGATCGGCACCGCCGCCGCCCAGAAGCGAATAGACGCCCGGCAGATCGACGACCGACATCCGCTGACCATCGATATTGGCAACGCCCGAGCGATACTCGACGGTAACACCCGGCCAGTTGCCGACCTTCTGACGTGCGCCGGTCAGCAGGTTGAACAGCGTTGTCTTGCCGCAATTGGGATTGCCGGCAACGGCAACGACGGGAGTCTTTTCAGGACGGTTTGCGCCGGGCAGGCGCGACTTCTGAGTCATTCAGCGGCCTCCGACGGGCGCGTGCGGATCTCCGGGTTGACCAGGATCTTCTCGATGACGCCACGCCCGAGCGCAACGCGCGTGCCGCCAACCCTCAAAACAGCGCCGCGTCCACCCGGACCATGCAGCACACAGATCGTGACCCCAGGCCGAATGCCCAGCATGGCCAAGCGCTGTGTCATGATCTTGCCGCCGCCAAGGAAGCTGACCTCGGCGCATTCGCCTTGCGCCAGGCTGGCAACGCTTTGCGCGATGCTGACTTCGCCGGAATTCTTGTTCATTCGCGTCCCATAGGTCCCTTGCGCCGGTCGTTGTCAATGAAGAGGGGGTGTGGCGGCATCTGACCGTCGCTCGTGCGCTCTTCGGCCCGACAACAAGCATATCGAGCATTTCGAAGACTTTGCGCGTCTAGAGCATCAAAAGTGTAAACTCAATCAAAACCGGTCCAGTTTGGAATCAATCTAAAACCCCGTTGCGGCGGAAATGCGGTTGGCTTTCAAACCGGACTAGCAATTGAAGCATGTATCGCTTCCCGCGGCGCAATCAAACCCATGTGAACCAAAATCACGCAGGTCGATCGCCTATAGGCTTAGCCTGATCCGGGTATGCGGGTATGCGGGTTTCGCGGTTACGCCATACGCATCCGCTTCAGCCGATGGCGACCAGGATCGCCCCGCCGCCGATCAGGACGATACCGAGCCAGCCGACGGTCGAGAGTTTTTCACCGAGAAACAGGGCGGCGAACAGCGCCACCATGACGACGCTGAGCTTGTCGATGGGCGCTACCTGCGCCGCCTGCCCGACCTTGAGGGCGCGGAAATAGCATAGCCAAGAGGCGCCGGTGGCGAGACCTGACAGCACCAGGAACAGTCCGGAGCGGCTGGAGATTGTCCCCAGACTTTGCCACTGGCCAGTCGCCGCCACGAGAATGCCGAGGGCGACGACGACGACGATCGTCCGGATCAGCGTTGCGAAATCGGAGTTGAGACCGGTGACGCCGATCTTGGCGAAAATGGCCGTCAGTGCAGCGAAGACCGCTGCGAGGAAGGCCCAGATGAACCAGGGCGAAACAAAAGCGTTCATGGGCGTTGGTCCTTGCGTCAGCCGAGCAGCTTGCCGGGATTGAGGATGTTGTTGGGATCGAGCGTGTGCTTGATGGCGCGCATCATTTCGAGCGCTACCGGGTCCTTGACCTCGTTCAACAGTTCGGTCTTGAGCTGGCCGATGCCGTGTTCGGCCGAGAACGAACCGCCAAGGCGCAAGACCACCTCGTAGACAGCATCGTGCACCGGCTGCGCTCCGGCCATGAAGGCGGGGCCGTCGGCACCGACTGGCTGACTGAAATTGAAATGAATATTGCCGTCCCCGATATGCCCGAAGGGCACGGGACGAATGTCGGGCACGACTTTTTTCGCTGCGGCGATGCCTTGTTCGATCAGCTGCGGCACGGCGGCGACCGGCACGGAAACGTCGTGCTTGATCGAAGCGCCTTCCCTCGACTGGCACTCACTCATCTGCTCGCGTGCCTGCCACATCAGCAACCGGTCTTCTTCCGACTCGGCGATGACGGCGTCGGCAATGAGGCCGGTTTCGAACCCGGTCTCAAGAGCGGAAAGAAGCACGCCTTCGGTGCCACCGAAGGGGCGCGAGATCTCGACAAGAACATACCAATCCGACAATCCGGCGCTCGGATCGCGGGCGATCATCTCGTGCTTGAGCTGATAGTCGAGCCCGATGCGCGGCATCAACTCGAAGGCGGTCAGGGTGTGGCCGGCGCGCTGGCGCATATCGACGAAGAGCTTAAGGGCCGCGTCCGGGTCGGCCAGCGAGATCCAGGCCGTCTCATAGCCTTCCGGGCGCGGGAAAAGCTTCAGTGTTGCTGCGGTGATGACGCCGAGCGTGCCCTCCGCCCCGACCAGCAAGTCCCTGAGGTCGTAACCGGTGTTGTCTTTCCTCAAGGCATTGAGGCCGTTGTAGAGCCGACCGTCGGCAAGCACTGCCTCGACGCCGAGGCAGAGTTCGCGGGCATTGCCATAGGCCAGCACCTGCACGCCGCCGGCATTGGACGACAGCACGCCGCCGATGCGGGCGGTGCCCTGCGAGGCGATGGTCAGCGGGAACAGTGCCCCAGCCTCCTCGGCCAGCCCGTGCACTTCCTCGAGCGTCAGTCCTGCCTCGACCGTCATGTAACCGGCATCGGCGTTGACCTCGCGCACACTGTTGAGACGGACAAGGCTGAGGATCACCTCCTTGCCGCTGAGCGGTACCTGGCCGCCAACCAGTCCGGTGTTGCCGGACTGGGGGATTATGGCAACGCCGTTGTCATTGGCCCAGGCCATCAGGGCCTGCACTTCGGGCACGGTTTTCGGCAGCGCGACGGCCACGGATTTCTGGTGAAAGCGCTTGCGCGGCTCGTTGAGGAAACGATCCATGTCGGCGGGGTCGGTGACGACGCCGTCGGTTCCGAGAAGTGCCGTCAACGCGGCTGCGATATCGATTGCTTGGTCTGGCATGAGGACAAGATAGCTTCAGCCACGGCGAGAGGAAAGCGGCCTCTGCGGTCTGTCGAGGGGGCGCTCATCAACGTCCGTGCACCAGCAGCGCGTCGGTCTCACTGGCGGCATGGCGGTGGACGACGATGCGCCTGTAGGCCGCCGAATCGTACCAGCTACGGAATGCTGCCTCGTCCGGGAAGCGGATGAGAACCACACGCCCGGGCAGAGGCGCCCCTTCGAGGGGGAGCGGTGCATCGTCGACCGCGAGGACCTCGCCTCCGGTGCCGGCGAAGGCCTCATCATAGGCGTCGAGATAGCGCTGATAACGGGTCTGGTCCGAAATTCGGATGGTGGCTGAGAAATAGACGGATGGCATGACGTGCCTCGCTGAGGATCCTGAAATGCAGAGCAGATCGACGCATTGGCGCATGGACAGCGCCGGTGCGGCGGCCATGGACCAGCATAGTCTGCATTAACGCGTGATGCCCCTGCGATTTCGGACGTGCGACGACGCAGCGCGAACTTGCCCACCGCCCGCGCCTATGCCAAAACCGGCGCAAGCAATTTAGGGAGCATGATATGTCCAACGGCATCATGGCCGGAAAGCGCGGTCTCATCATGGGGCTCGCCAACAACCGTTCGATCGCCTGGGGCATCGCCAAGGCGTTGTCCGATCAGGGTGCCGAGCTGGCTTTCGCCTATCAGGGCGAGGGCTTGAAGCGCCGCGTCGAACCGCTGGCCGCCGAAACCGGCTCTGATTTCCTGGTCGAATGCGACGTGACAGACGATGCTGCCATCGATACGGCGTTTGCCGAAATCGAAAAGCGTTGGGGCAAGCTCGATTTCCTCGTCCATGCCATCGGGTTTTCCAACAAGGACGAACTCGAAGGCCGTTATATCGACACGACAGCTGACAATTTCGCCATGACGATGAACATCTCGGTGTTCTCGTTCACGGCGGTGGCCAAGCGCGCCGAAAAGCTGATGGGCGAGGGCGGCTCGCTTTTGACGCTGACATATTATGGCTCCGAGAAATACGTGCCGAACTACAATGTCATGGGCGTTGCCAAGGCGGCGCTCGAGGCTTCCGTGCGCTACTTGGCTGTCGATCTCGGTAAGGGCGGTATCCGCGTTAATGCCATCTCCGCCGGTGCCATCAAGACGCTGGCGGCCTCCGGCATCGCCGGTCTGCGCGATATGCTGCACTGGCAGGAAGCCAACTCTCCGCTGCGGCGCAATGTCGACATCAACGATGTCGGCAAGGCGGCGCTCTATCTTCTCTCCGACCTCTCCTCCGGGGTCAGTGGCGAGATCCATTATGTCGACGGCGGCTACAATATCGTCGGCATGAAGCTTCTCGATGCGGATCTTCCGACCGCCGACTGATCTTTAGCCCCGGCATCCGCCCCAAGGGGACTGAAATGCTAATGACAGACCTGCCGGACTTCTACCTGATCCGGCACGGCGAAACCGAGTGGAACCGCGAGGGCCGCTATCAGGGCCAACGCGATATTCCTTTGAACGACACCGGCCGTGGACAGGCCGGTGCCAATGGACGGCTGCTCAAGGAGCTCTTCGAACGTGACGGGCTCGACCTTGCCTCATGGCATTGGCGTGCCTCGCCGATGATCCGCACGCGGGAAACCGTGTCGCTGGTCCGTGAGGCCTGCGGGCTGCCCGATGAGGGCGTTCAGTTCGACGAGCGGTTGCGCGAGGTCTCCTTCGGCATCTACGAAGGGACGCTGGCGGCGGAATTGCCCGACGATCCGAACGGCATGCGCAATGTCGGCAAGCGCGAGCAGGAATTCTGGTATTTTCGGCCCGACAAGGGCGAGAGCTACGAAGATCTCGCCAACCGCGTGCGTCCGGTGCTGGCCGAACTGCCGGGACCTTCGATCATCGTCGCTCATGGCGGCATCGCCCGCATCTGTCGCTATCTCGTCGAGGGCGCCGAAAAGCAGGACATCGTCAACTGGCCGATCCGCCAGGATGCGATCTTCTATTTCTCCAAAGGCGTGATGAGTCTTTATTCGTCCAAGGAGAACGGCGCGCCGGTGAAGGATTCCGGACTGCTATAGGCTCCGCACGCACGGCGTCATTTCCCACGCAATTGACGCCACCGGCGTGCGTCCGTATCAAGGCAGCACCTTTCCGGGGGCCGCTAGCCATGTCGCATAATTCGTTCGGGCATCTGTTCCGCTTCACCACCTGGGGCGAAAGCCATGGGCCGGCGCTCGGCGTTGTCGTCGACGGCTGCCCGCCCATGCTCGATGTCGACTTGGCCGAGATTCAGCATCAGATGGACCGGCGCAAGCCCGGCCAGTCGCGCTTTACGACGCAGCGGCGCGAGGCCGATGAGGTGAAGATCCTCAGCGGCGTGTTCGAGGACGAGCGTACCGGCGGATTGAAGACCACCGGCACGCCGATCTCGATGCTGATCGAGAACACCGACCAGCGCTCCAAGGATTATTCGGAGATCCGCGACAAGTACCGGCCCGGCCATGCCGACATGACCTATCACCAGAAATATGGCATCCGCGACTATCGCGGCGGCGGTCGCTCTTCGGCGCGCGAGACGGCGGCGCGGGTGGCGGCGGGGGCCATCGCCCGGCTGGTGATCCCCGAAGTGACGATCCGCGCCTCGCTGGTGCAGGTTGGGCCGCACAAGATCGATTACGGGCGTTTCGACTGGAATGCGGTCGATGACAACCCGTTCTTTTGCGGCGACCCGGTGGCCGCCGAGGAATGGGAAGACTATCTCGACGCCATCCGCAAGGAGGGTAATTCCGTCGGCGCCGTTGTCGAGGTCGTGGCCGAAGGCGTGCCCGCCGGCTGGGGCGCACCGATCTATGGCAAGCTCAGTTCCGACCTCGCTTCGGCGATGATGAGTATCAACGCGGTCAAGGCGGTCGAGATCGGCGAAGGCATGCATGCCGCCGCATTGACCGGGTCCGAGAACGCCGACGAAATGCGCGCCGGCCAGATGGCGCCGGTGTTCAAATCCAACAAGGCTGGCGGTATCCTTGGCGGCATATCCAATGGCGACCCTGTGGTGGTGCGCTTTGCGGTCAAGCCGACCTCGTCGATCCTGCAGCCGCGTGAAACGGTAACCACCGAGAACCGCGACACCGACATCATCACCAAGGGCCGTCACGACCCCTGCGTCGGTATCCGCGCCGTGCCGATCGGCGAAGCAATGATGGCCGTAACGCTGGCCGATCATTTCCTGCGCCACCGCGCCCAGACCGGCCGCGACGGCGGCGTGGGGTACTAGCCCGACCTCACCGGGATACCTACATAGGCCAGAGCGTGCTTGTGCCTGAGACAGTGGTTGTGTAGAACAAATACGGAACAATAGGGAGTGCAGCGATGCCCCGCGCCGAAGGTCGATTTGTCGTCAATCTTACGCCGCAGACGCCCGATGAGCGGCCTGAGGCGGCGTTTCTCGGTCGGTTGCAGATCGACAAGACATTCTCTGGCGGGCTGGAAGGCAAGAGTGCCGGACAGATGCTGTCGGCCCGTTCCGCCGTCGAGGGCTCGGCCGGCTATGTGGCCATCGAGAAGGTCGAAGGCGAACTTGACGGCAAAACGGGCAGTTTCATCCTGCAACATTCCGGCCATGCCCATCGCGGCGAGACGTGGTTGAGGGTCGATGTCGTCGCCGATTCCGGTACCGACGAACTGACCGGGCTGCGTGGCGAGATGCAGATCAACGTCACGCCTGACGGCAGCCATCTCTACGTGTTCGACTACACTTTCGATTTCGCCGCGACCTAGGCTGCTAGCCGGTTTCGCCGTTTGCCGGGTCGGGTCGACTCGATGCCAGAACAGACCTGAGCCTGCCGTTCGAGCTGTCTTCGATTCGAACGATGCGTTGGTCGAGCCATGCGTTGTTGGTGCGCAGATTTTTGATGATTCGCTGCGCCCGCCGCGAACGCGTCAGCAGCAGGAACAGGCCGACGCCGGCGAAGGGGACGCCTATGGGGAACGGCGAGAAAAACAACATGACGCCGACCGCAACCAGAATGAGCCCGAAGCCGACAAGCGTGGCGTGCAGCAGCCGGTCGAGGATGCGCCGCGTCACGGTGCTTTTTCCTGTTTGATGACGACGATGACGATTTCCCTGTTGCCGTCGCCGCCAGCGATGGGCGAGGGCGTTTCGGTGATGAATTGCCAGCCCTGAGTCCTCAGAAACAGGGCGATGCGGAGCTTGGCTTCGCCGATGGCTTCGGCGTTTGTGACGATGCCGCCCTTGCCGACGTGCTCGCGCCCGACCTCGAATTGCGGCTTGAACAGCAATACCGCCTTGGCGCCCGGTTCGCACAGGGCCAGCGGCGCGGCCAGAACCTTTTCGATCGAAACAAAACTGACGTCGCAGACAAGCAGGTCGATCGGGTCTGGCGCCTCGGCGCGTGTCAGGTCGCGGGCGTTGAAATCCTCCAAAAGCGTGACGCGTTTGTCCGAGCGTAAGGGTTCAACCATCTGCTCGTGGCCGACATCGACGGCAATCACCTTCGCTGCGCCGCGTTGGAGCAGAACCTGGGTGAACCCGCCGGTCGAGGATCCGATATCGAGACAATTCTTGCCCGCAACGTCGATGCCGCCGGCGTCGAGCCCGGCGATGAGTTTGAGCGCAGCGCGCGAGACATAGGCTGCCGCCGCATCGGCGACGGCAATCTCGTCGGTCTCGGCCACCATCTGGCTCGGCTTGCTGGCGGGCGTGCCGTTGATGCTCACGGTGCCCCGCAGCACAGCGTCGCGGGCTCGCGCCCGGCTTGGCAGCAGGCCACGCGCTTCGATGGCGCGATCAAGTCTTTGCCGTGTCATCACATGCCGACGAGGCGGCGGATCTTGGCGATCGCCGATTTCTGGTCCTCACCATAAGCGATGGTGCCCTGGAACTTGCCGTCCTTGTCGAGCAGGAACACGCTTGCCGTGTGGTCGACGAGATAGTCGGTCGCTTCGTCGGTCACGACCTTCTGCGAATAGACGCCGAACGCCTTCTTGGCCGCCTCGGTCTGGGTCTCGTCGCCGACAAGGCCGATGAAATCGGAGGAGAAGGCATCGAGATACTGGCGGAGGTTGTCGGGCGTGTCGCGCTCGGGATCGACCGTGACCATGATGAAGCGCAACTGGTCGGGCGTGAGCTTCAGCTCTTCCAGCCAGCCGAGCGCTTCGGCCAGCGTCGTCGGGCAGACATCGGGGCAGAACGTGTAGCCGAAATACATCAGCGTCGGGGTGCCCACGAGGTCCTTTTCGGTAAAGGTTTTGCCGTCGGTGGTTTGCAGGGTGAATTCGCCGCCGAACAGGCCCACCGGGCGTTCGGGAGGCTTGAGGAAATAAAGCGCCGTGGCGCCAATGCCGACAACGACGACCAGACCCCAAAGGATCAGACGCATCCGCCTCAGAAGCGGTGAGGAAGTCTGTGCCATTTCATTCGTCCAGTGGTTCGACGCCGGTCGGGTTTCCGTCGCGGTCGAGGGTGATTTTCTCGATGCGGGCTTCCGCTGCCTTGAGCAGGGTCTCGCAGTGCTTTTTCAGGGCTTCGCCACGCTCATAGATGGCGATGGAGTCCTGAAGCGGCGCCCGACCGCCTTCGAGCTCAGCGACGATCTTCTCGAGTTCGCCAAGCGCTTGTTCGAAACTCATCTTCTTAATTTCGGGCAGGGCGCTTTCGCTCATGTCTTCCTCTCCAGCTTGCGGCGAGACCATAGGGCTTTTGGTTCGGGTTGCAACCCGTCTGATACTCAGTTGCCGCTGTCGGATTCGGGCAGGAAGGCGACTGATTGGCCGTGCAGCATCATGCCGACGTGAGCGGCAACGCCTTCGGACAGACCCTTGAGGTCGTAGCCCCCCTCCAGCAGCGAGACCACACGCCCGGCACATCGGCGGTCGGCGATGTCGAGAAGACGTCCGGTCAGCCAGGCATAATCGTCCGCGTCCCATTCAAGCTGGGCCAGCGGGTCGCGGTGGTGTGCATCAAATCCGGCGGAAATCAGAATGAAATCCGGCGCGAAGGCATCGAGCGCCGGCAGGATGCGCGCCTCGTAGGCCTCGCGCATGCGCTCCTTGCCCGATCCGGGCGACAAGGGTGCGTTGAAGATATTGCCCGCTCCGACCTCGCTCATCGCGCCGGTGCCGGGATAAAGCGGCACCTGGTGGCTGGAACCGTAAAACACGGTGTCGTCGTTGAAAAAGATATCCTGGGTGCCATTGCCGTGGTGGACGTCGAAATCGATGATGGCGATGCGTTCCGCGCCGTGCTTGCGTTGCGCCTCGCGGGCGGCAATGGCCACTGTGTTGACCAGGCAAAAGCCCATCGATTGTTCGCGCTCGGCATGGTGTCCAGGCGGGCGCACAGCGCAAAAGGCATTGTCGATGCCGCCGAGCACCACGGCGTCGAGCGCTTGCAGCGCCGCGCCGACGGCGGTCGATGCCGCTTCGAAGGATTCGGGCGACATGAAGGTATCGGCATCGATGCGCGACAGACCCTCGGTGGGACGCACGCGTCTCAGGAAATCGAGGACCATGGGGTCGTGGACGAGCTCGGCAATGGCAAGATCGGTCGAATCCGCCATGCGGCGGTCGAGTGCGGCAAACGCCGGGCCGGACAAGGCGTCTTCGACGGCCTCCAGCCGCTCTGGCCGCTCGGCGTGTCCCGGCGGTGTCAGGTGCAGCCGTCCTTCGGGCTGGCTGATCAGAAGCGTCGTCAAACCGCGTTCCTCCGAAGCTTTTCTTGACGCGCGGCGAAGGCCTTGTCAAACGAACACCATGAACACGCTATCGCCTGCCAATGCGCTGGTCGATCTCAAACAGGCCGCCGAGATGCTGAAAAACGGCGGCGTGTGCGCTTTTGCGACCGAAACTGTCTATGGCCTCGGCGCCGATGCCGGCAATGCCGACGCGGTGCTCAAAATCTACGAGACCAAGGGCAGGCCGCGTTTTAACCCGCTGATCGTCCATTGCGCGACGCGCGAGATGGCCGAGTCGCTGGTTGCGTTCGACGACACGGCCGGACACCTCGCCGATGCCTTCTGGCCGGGCCCGCTGACACTCGTCCTGCCGCTGCACCCCGGAAGTGCTATCGCCGACCTCGTGACTGCGGGGCTCGACACGCTGGCGGTCAGGATGCCAGCACATGACATGGCGCGGGAGCTGATCGAAACGGTTGGGCGGCCGCTGGCAGCGCCCTCGGCCAATCCGTCCGGCAGGCTGTCGCCAACCCGGGCCGAGCAGGTGATTGCCGATTTTGGCGGCGCCGTGCCGGTGCTCGATGGCGGTAGCTGCAGCTCCGGCGTCGAATCGACGATCATTGCCTGCCGAGACGGCGCCGCCATCCAGCTCCGGGCCGGGGCGATTGCCCATGACGATATCGAGAAGGTGCTCGGGTTTCCGGTCAGACGCGCCAAACAGGGTGACGCGATCACTGCGCCTGGCATGCTCGTCCGGCATTATGCGCCACGCGCCAGGCTCTATCTCGAGGTGCGCCATCCTGAAGCCGGCATGGCCTATCTCGGTTTCGGGGAGATGCCGGAAACCACCGGCCCGGTGCGCAACTTGTCACCGACAGGCGATTTTGCCGAAGCGGCGCGCAACCTTTTCGCCATGTTGCGCGAGCTCGACGCAACTGGCGTTGCCGAAATCGGGGTTGCCCCCATTCCCGAAACCGGCCTCGGCGAGGCGATCAACGACAGGCTGACGCGGGCGGCAGCGCGGGAATAGGTTTCTGCTGGTCGCATGTTCGAACCGGAAAAGTGGTGGCCACTTTTCCTGAACATGCTCCCGCCTAGTCTCGTGCCTTGTAGGGCTTCTGGTCGCGCCAGAAACGCATCAGGCTTTCGAGATCGGCATCGCCGCCCTTGGGCAGGACGATGCGCAGGCCGACATAGAGGTCGCCCTTGCCCTGGAAGCCCTTGCCCTTGAGGCGCAGTGATTTCGACGTGTCCACGCCGGCGGGAAGGTTGAGATCGACCTCGCCGTCGAGTGTTGGGACGCGCACCTTGCCACCGAGCACGGCGTCATAAAGTGTCACCGGCAGGTCAACGCGCAGGTTGTCACCGTCGAGCCTGAACTGGCGGTGAGGGGCGAACTTCACCGTGATGATGGCATCTCCGGGCTCGCCGCCGCCGAGAGACGACTGGCCCTGACCCTTGAGGCGAATCTGCTGGCCTTCCTGCACGCCGGCGGGCAGCTTGACCGACAGAGTCCTGCCGCTCGACAGGCGAATGGTTGTTGTGCCGGCCTTGTGGGCGTCTTCCAGAGGCACGACAGCGGTAACCTGGACGTCATGGCCCTTTTGCGGCCGGCCGCCGCCACGGCCTGCATGCGCGCCGGTAAAGGGGTCCCAGCCTGCACCCGGATCGGCGCGTCTGCCGCCCGCGCCGCCAAAACCGGACATGAATTCCTTGAGAATGTCTTCGGCGTTGAAGGCGCCGCCACCGGGACGCGGTCCGCCGCCGCGTGCACCGCCAAAATCATGACCGGCGAACCTCGGGTTGCCGTCGGCGTCGATTTCGCCGCGATCGAAGCGCCCGCGTTTGTCCTTGTCGCCCAAAAGGTCATAGGCGGCCGTCACCTCGGCGAATTTCGCCTGGGCGTTCGGGTCCGTCTTGTTCTGGTCGGGGTGGTACTGCTTGGCCAGCTTGCGATAGGCCGTCTTCACGTCCTTCTCGCTCGCCGACCGCGCCACTCCGAGCACGGCGTAGGGATCGCGCATGGCTCCTCGATGCTTTCTGTCGGGCGGTTGCTTCGAATGCTGCTCAGCGGCATATATGGAGATGAGGATGCGGATTGTCCAGAAATAGCGGCGGCAGGGAGGCATTCATGCAGGCATTGGGACCGCGTCTGTTCGACGATGCGGACACAGATCCGATCGATCCGTTCGAGATGTTCGAGGAATGGTACGCCGAGGCGCGGGGGCGCGAGCCGAACGATGCCAACGCCATGGTTCTGGCGACGGTCGATCCGTCGGGCATGCCTGATGCCCGTATCGTTTGGATGAGCCGGCGCTCGGCGGACGGCATCGTGTTCTACTCGAGCTCGGAATCGATGAAAGGCAGCCAGCTCGCCGAAAACGCGCGTGCGGCGCTGGTTTTTCACTGGAAGAGCCGGTTTCAGCAGGTGCGGCTGCGCGGCGTCATCGAACAGGTCGATGTCGAGGACGCCGATGCCCATTTCCGCACCCGTCCGCATGGCGCCAAGATCAGCGCGCATGCCTCGCAGCAGTCACAACCGCTGAAAAACAGGCGGGAACTGATGCGCCGGGTGGAAAAACTCGAAGCCAAATACGGCAATGGCGACATCCCGAGGCCTGCTGACTGGACCGGATACCGGCTGAAGCCAATCGTCTGGGAATTCTGGCAATCGGGCGAAATTCGCCTGCACGATCGTATCCGCTTCACCCGTACAGGCGATACCTGGACGCGCCAACGACTCAATCCATGACGGAGGATACGGCGTCGTCTGTCTGGCGCGTGCCGCCGGTCGCGCAACGTCACATGTTTGTGGACGATGCCCCGATGGCCCGAGTCCGCACGGCTCGAGTGAATTTCGTGGGCAAGCGCCGGCCATTTCTCGGCATTCTCTTGTCCGGGCTGATGCTGCTTGTGCCGACCCTGGGGATTTATCGGTTCTGGCTGGTGACGCGCAAACGCCACTTTTACTGGGGTCATACCGACATCGACGGCGATGCGCTCGAATACACCGGTACCCCGGTGCAATTGCTGGTCGGCTTTCTGATGGCGGTGATGATCTTCCTGCCGATCTATATCGCCTTGTTCTACGTCACGGTCCGGTTGCCCGACCTGTCGGGTCAGGCCTATCTGGTTCTGTTGCCGCTGTTCTGGTTTTTCATGGGCTATGCCGGTTATCGCTCGCGGCGGTTCAGGCTGTCGCGCACGCTGTGGCGGGGCGTACGTTTCCAGCAATCGGGCAATGCCTGGGTCTATGCCTTCAAGCGCTTCATGTGGACACTCGCGACCATTGCGACGCTCGGCCTGGCCTATCCATTTATGGCGAAGAGCCTTTGGGCCTACCGGGTTGGCAATACCTGGTATGGCAACCGGCGCTTCTCGTTTACGGGCCGTGTGCGGACGATCGCCTGGCCGTTCTACGGCACCTATGGGCTGGTCGCTGCCGTTCTGGCACTTTCGGCCTGGCAGGTTTTTCAATTCGATGCCGATGGCGGTGATCCGGATTCATCTCTTGCTGCCATTGTCTGGCTGTCGCTGTTGGTGGCGATTGTCGGTTATCTCGCCTGGATCTTTGTCACCACTCGCATCGACTCGCGCTTTTTTTCCAGTATCGGTATTGGCGATGCCGGGTTGAACGTGCGCATCAGCGCTGTGGCGATCGTGCTGCAACACCTGACTTACGTTGTGCTGCTCGGCATTGCCGCAGCGGTATTTGTCGTTGTCGGGTTGATGGTTTTGGGGGGTATGACAGCCGGACTCGAGATGATCGGCGGCGCCGGTACCTCCGAAGACCTTGCGCGGTTCATGCACATGGGCTCCTCGACCTTTATCGTTCTGATTGCCTTCTATCTCGGGTTTCTCGGCCTTTGGAACCTGCTGTCCGAACTGGTGCTGGCGGTTGGCTACTGGAAGATCGCGGCGCGGGGCGCACAGATCACCAATATCGACGCGCTCGACACGGTCAGGGCGGCAGGTACGGAATCGCCGCTCGCCGGCGAGGGGCTGGCCGATGCGCTGAACGTTGGAGCCTATTGAGATGATCAGCGGATATTTTCTCGATGGCGAGTGGGCGCGAAGCCGTGACGTAACGGCCCATCTCACGGGTTCGCCGGAAGATGGCACCTGGACCATCATCGACAAGGCGAGTGGCGCACATCTGGCGCATTGGCCGGCCGTGGAGCTGGTGCGCAAACCAGCGCGCCGGGACGTGATGAGGCTGAGCACCACGAGCGCGCCTCTTGGCGCCCGGCTGGTGCTGTTCGAGGACGAGGATATTGCCGAGGCCCTGCGTCTCATGCCGGCCCTTGAACGGCAGAAGCGTCGCCAGCGGGGCAAGCAGGCGGGGCTTTTAGCCGGCTCGACGGCATTGCTGGCCGGGGTCGTGGCGGCCTATGTCTGGGGTATCCCGCTCTCCGCCGGTCCGATCACCGCCGTCATGCCGTCGGAATGGGAAACGGAGCTTGGACGCACGGTAGCGACGCAGATCGAACAGGCGCTCGGCGATGGCGAACGCATGCCGGCCTGCAACATCGCTCCGCAAGCTGCGGCCAATCTCGCAATCGCCCGATTTGTCGATCGTGTGCTCGAGGGGCAGACTTTGCCGTTTCCGGTCGAGGTGAAGGTTGGCCGGTCCGAGATCGCCAACGCCTTCGCCATACCGGGCGGGCGCATCTACTACACCTCGGCTCTTCTCGATGAGACCGAGAACAGCGACGAGTTCGCCGGCGTGATTGCGCATGAGATCGGCCATGTCGTGCACAGGCATGCGATGCAGAACATCGTCACGGCGGCAGGAACAGGTCTCATCATCGGTTTCATTCTTGGCGATATGACCGGCTTGTCGGTTGCCGGTGGCCTTGGGACGATGATTATCGACGCCCATAATTCGCGTCAGGCGGAAACGGAAGCGGACGTTTTTGCCGCTGAAGCCGCCAAACGTCTCGGTTACGACCCGTTGGCGCTCGCCACCCTCCTGCAGCGCATCGCCGAGGACGATTCCGGCGCGGCGGTTCTTGCTCTGTTGTCGAGCCACCCGCTGACCGTCGAGCGTGAGCAAAACCTCAAACGGCTTTCGGCCGATGCACCGGTCACCAGCACCGCCTTTTCGGATGTCGAGTGGCAGACGGTGAAGACGATGTGCCGTTCCCGTAACATCAGCGGTGGAGCCGATGCCTCGGACAGCCGGCGCTAAACCATCGGTTTTGGTCGAATCAGATCGCATGGCCTAAATGTGTGCGTGGCCGTATGATCGAGTTGAAAAGGCAATCGCCCCCTTTTGAGAGCATGGCCCGTCTGCAGGAGTGCCGTTGATGCGCATACCGATTCGCACCTCGCGCTGGGCCATCTGGGCACGGCGGCTGGCATCGCTGGCGCTGCCCTTCGAAATCATCCCGATCATCATGCATCGCGAGCGCATGGTCGCCAGCGACACCTTCACGCTGCTGTTCGGTATCGGGCTGGCGCTGGCATGTCTGGCCATTCTGTTTGGCCTGATCGCGCTCGTCCGGCTGTGGCAGACCGGGTATCGCGGCTGGGACAAGGCCCTGCAGGCAGTGTTGCTCGGGCTGATCCTGGTTTTGCCTCTGGGCATGGCATCCTATTGGGCGGCGATCTACCCAGCGACCAGCGATGTGGCGACGACCGGCGAGGTGCCTAAGCTGCTCATCGAAGGCGCTGCCTCGGAGATACCTTTGGCGCAAGGGCTGAGAGACGCTGCCTTTCCGACTGCAGTCGCCCGCAGCTATGGGTTGCCGCCGGACAAGGTGTTTTCCCTTGTTGCGGAACTCGCCACGTCGCAGGGCTGGGATATCCGCTTCCGGCGCGAGCCGGTGGCTCCCAATACTGCCGGACGCCTTAATGCGCTTGCCATGACCTGGTTCGGCTATCGTGACGAGGTGGCGATCCGCATTGGCTGGACCAATGCCGGGTCCGTTGTGTCGATGCGTTCGGCGTCCCTGTTTGGGCTCGACGATCTCGGCACCAATGGCCGCCGTATCGAGGCCTTTCTGGCGGCGCTCGATCAAGCCGTTACCGAGGCGGAACGCCAGGGTCCGATCAGTGACGGTTCAACGCCGGACGGTACGGAGGCGGGAACAGACGGCGATGGCGGTGGCGAGGCAGGCAACGATTAGGCTCTGCCCACTTTTCGTCCACCGAACCCGAAACGGGTTCGGGCTGCGCCGATCTCGACAAGATATTCGATATGGGCAGCAAGGGTCAGCCGTGCGGCGAAGACAGTGTCGGCGGGAATGTCGGGATAGATAGCCTTGAGCAGGGCATCCGGGGTTTTCGGGCTGTTGCCGATGATCTCGAGGATCTGGGCATTGCGCTTGCCGCGATGGGCCTTCAGTGCCCGTGCCTGATCCGGACCGTTATCAACCGTGCCACCATGGGCCGGCAGGTAGGTGGTGAAATCGAGTGTGAGGAGCGTGTCGAGCGAGGCGAGATAGTCGCGCATCGACCCGTCGGGCACCGCCACCAGCGTCGAATTCCAGCCCATGACGTGGTCACCGCTCAAAAGATATGGGGTGCCGGGAAGGCCGAATGCAAGGTGGTTGGCGCAATGACCGGGCGTCGCAATGACGCTGACGCGCATGTCACCGACGGCCAGTTCATCACCATCTTTGATCACCCGGTCGGGTTGAAGTACCCAGTCGCAGGCGGCATCGAGCGGATCGATCTCCAGAAACCTCAGAGGCCGCGAGCGCCGATGAGGGCCGCCGAACCAGATCGGCGCATCGAACCGTTCCGCCGCATGGTGCGCCAGGGCCGAATGATCCTTGTGCGTGTGGGTCAACAGCACCGCTTCGACCTTGCGGCCATCGACGGCCTTCGCCAGTGCCTCAAGGTGATCCGGGTCGTCAGGACCGACATCGACCAAAAAAACGCTGTCCGTGCCGATGATGAAGGCATTGGTGCCGGTGAATGTGTAGGCGCTGGCATTGGGCGCCGTAAGGCGGGCAATACCGGGTGCGATCTCGACGGGCACGCCGATTTCCGGAGTGAAGTCGCGATCGAAAACGAGGCTCGGTGTGGTGGGGGCCATTGAGTTCCGGGCTTGGTACGGTTATCTGTTCTGACTTCCTATGGGATCAAGGGACCGTAAGCACATGGCCACCATCTATGCCACCCCCAACACGCTTCTTGGCTCGTTCAGCGCTGAGGCGCGGCCGTTGCGCCTTGCCAGCGCGCTCGCAATCGTGGTGTTCGGCACGTTGCTGCTCGCCGTCGCTGCGCATGTCCGCATCCCGTTTATTCCGGTGCCGGCCACGCTGCAATCGCTCACCGTCGCCCTGATTGCCGCCACGCTCGGTGCGCGCCTCGGGGTTGCGACCATCCTGCTCTATACCATCGAGGGTTTGAGCGGTCTGCCCGTTTTCACCAGCGGCGCCGGTCCGGCCTATGTCTTCTCGCCGACCTTCGGGTTCATTCTCGGCTGGTTGCCGATGGCTTTCATTATCGGCACGGCCGCGGACCGCGGGCTGTCGAAGCGCATCCTGCCGCTCTTCGCCGTCATGGTGTTCGCCAACTTCGCCGTGTCATTCACCTTTGGCTATCTGTGGCTGCTTGCCCTGTCGGGCAGTGCGAGCTGGATCGATCAGACCAATGTCCTCGGTTCCGCCTTTGACATCGCCGTCAAGCCGTTCCTGATCTGGGATGGGTTGAAGATGGCGCTCGCGGCGGTAACCATCGCCGGCGGCTGGCAATTGCTCAAATCGCGCAAGGGCTGAGCCAAGCCCAAAAGAATCGGGAAGAGGCCGGCCAATGTGCCGGCCTTTTTCATGTCTGAACGGTCAGGGCAGGGGGCTGGGGATGCGCCCTGTTGCCCAATAGACGAACAGCCCGATCCATTCTCGAAGCGCCGTGTTGACGGCATCGAGATTGTCGACGGCGTGGACGGGAGAGAGCGTCAGGCTCTCCTTGCCCGTGGTGTGGTAGTCGACGGGCCAGGGTATGACAGCAAAGCCGGCGCGCTCGAACAGGGCGGCCGAACGCGGCATGTGATAGGCCGAGGTGATCAGCACATAGCGTTGTCCTGCATTCGGTTGCAGCATCGCCGCCGAATTGACCGCGTTTTCATAGGTGTTGCGCGAGGTATCTTCGTAGAGCAAACGAGGGCCAGCGAGTCCGAAAGCACGAAAAAGCCGCTCTGAGCTCTGGGCGTCCGATTCGCCGCCCGAAGCGAGCGAGCCTTTGCCCCCGGTGACCAGCACCTTCAGGTCCGGATGGGCCAGTGCCAGCCGCACCGCTTCGACATAGCGGTCACCGCTATCGGCGAGCTCATAGGCACCACGGGCCTTCGAGACATCGTTGACGGTGCCGCCGCCAAGCACGATCAGGCCGGTTGCATTGGTAGGAAAGCTGGCAGGGCGCTGATAACGCGCTTCGAGCGGCTGCAGCATCAGGTGGCCGACATTTGTAAAACCGAAAACCGCCAGCAGGGCGAGCCCGAGACCGGTCAGCCCGCGCCCCATGCGCAGCCAGCGGGTATGGGTGAGGACGAGCCCAACGAGCACCAGCAGCCCGATCAGGGCCGGCGGTTGCGCAACGAGCCAGAAAAGCTTGGAAAACAGCCAGAACATGTCTCACCTTTGCCGCGTCAAGGGACCTGACGTCATGGGTGATCGACATTACCGGGAGAAAAATGGTCGGAGTAGCAAGATTTGAACTTGCGACCCCCTCGTCCCGAACGAGGTGCGCTACCAGACTGCGCTATACTCCGCCACGTGAAGTGAAGGCCTTATAGCTGCGGTGTGAGCGCCGTTCAAGACCCCAATCAGGGTCAAATGCGTCACGAATTTTGACGCACCCCCATTGGCAGGACGCATGCGCCGCTCAAGGAATGACTGCAGCGAGTTGCGTGGCCTTGGCGAACGGTGTAGGAACCGTCCCGCTTTGTTGGGGCGTGGCCAAGTGGTAAGGCAGCGGCTTTTGGTGCCGCCATTCGCAGGTTCGAATCCTGCCGCCCCAGCCAATTTTCAGCAAATTACTGATTTCAAAGATAAATATGGTTTCGTGGCACGTTCCGGGCCCGAATCGTCACGTCATCGGGGCGCAGCGGCCGAAGTGCCTTGGTTCCTCACAACCAGCCGGCGCGTTTAGCGATTGACGCTGCAGTCCAGAAGATCACATCATCAACCCACAAGCAGGAATTCGCGCCTGGCGCAGTCCCAGCCCTGATGGTGTGTCAGATAGGCGTAAAGCCTTTCGAGCCAGAAGCGATCGGCAGGATCCGCAGGCGCATCCAGTTCGAGTGCTTGATCTTCGGGCAAATCGCTTTCCGGCAAGCAGAGACAAAACAGATGCCGCAGGCCCGCCAACCCCTGAATTCTGCAGGACAGTCTGACTTTGCCGCCGTCCGGATACAGCGCATTCGGAAGCGAAGGGTCCTCGGTGCCGAGGAAGAACACGTCGCCTTGCGCGCAAAAATGCGTATGAAAAACATAGCATTTTTGATTTTCGGGCCCGGATATATCTATGGACATCTTGCTGCCGAACGATACGGCGTGGGGAACGTTTTTTCCGGGGGTACGGTTCTTGGCCGACGGATGGGATTTCTGAAAGGTCTCATCAAGGCTGATTGCCAGGCGTGAGTTCATCGACTGTTGCCAGAACAACCGAACAAGTTTTGAGGTCACGGTCTCGCCATAGGTGCCGACCTGGGCCTGCGAAAGCAGGTGAAGGAACTCGTCAAGGTCGGCGGCGAAGAAAAGGCGATAATCGAGGCGCGGCCCGAGCTGAAACAGATCGACCAGACGCGCCAGTTCCGCTGGATGAATGGCCGATTGCCCTTTGCGCTTTCGCGTCCACTGTGCCGCATCGATGCCGAGTCTTTGTGCGATATGCCGGCCTGTGAACACCTGCGCCCGGTGTTGGTGGCCTATGATGCCGGCCAGGGCATCTATGTACTGACCAAGCTGCGGCAGCCGTGCCGTTCCACCGCCAGCGGACTCCAGACCTACTTGGAAATTCATAAATATTTCTCAGTGTGTTAGAATATAGAGATAAGCTATGCATTTTGTGTTGGCGGTCAATTTGGGTATATTACTCGTCTCGATGAGAATTACTTTCAGGTAGGGGATGCTGCCCGCTCACACGGCTCCGGTCAGTGCGCCAGAGAATCGGTGTCCGACTTGAATTGGCCGGTTCTCAGGTGCGCCCGAATTCCCGGTTGCAGAGGGAAGCGCTGCGCGTCGGCGACATCACAACCTTCAGCGGCGCTCTTGAGGCGCCGGTGCGCAACTATCGTCAACTTGGGACAATATACCGATCTGCCGTTCAGATGCATTTTGCCTAAAACCAAACCTTTGGGGGCAAAGAAGTGTTTGATTACGGACGACTACTTAGGGTTTCGATTGTTGCGCTTCTGGCGGGCACCGCGGTGTCGGGATGTTCGCTGGGCAGCTTGTTCGGAGGTGGCTCGACAGGCTCGGCTTCCACCAATCAGACAGTGGTCGATGTGAACGGCGACGGCAGCATATCTCCCGGCGAGAAGGCGCTCTTTGCGTACAACCGGACCGATGCCGACGGCACCTACTCTTCGATCACGGAAGCGCAGCAGTCCGGTGCCGGTATCTCCGGATTCGGCATTGGTTCCGGCGCGCCGTCCGCCATTGACAGCGCCGGCACCTACAAGACGGCATCCATCAAAATGGCGTCCGACAAGAAGACCCTTCAGATCTCCGTCGATGGTCAGTCGTATACTCTGAACTCGGTCAATACGACGCCCGCCACACTTACTGTCAACGGCAAGAACTACGAGGTTTACGGCTTCGGTTACAGCCTGGCTCAAAATCAGCAGACCGTGAGCGGAAACATTGGTGCGACGCTGAATGGTCAGTATTCGTCACTGGCGTATTTTCTCAAGAACGTGCAGGTCAATACCACAACCGGCCGAGTTGAAGGCTATGACGGCATGGCGCTTGTCGCCACCGGCCTTGAAACGCCGGTTGGCCAGTTGCCAACGCAGGTCGTCCAGTATGGCGGCAATTACTATGTTGTCGTCGGAGCGGATAGCGGGGGTGGCACATTCAGCGCCACTGTCGATTTTGCCGCCAAGTCGCTCACAGGGATCGCTGATGGAACGAATATCCAGGGGACTCTCAACGGCAACAAGTTCAGTGGCGACCTGACGGGCACTATGACCGGAACGGTCGCTGGAGCCTTCTATGGCCCTCATGCCGAGGAAATGGCTGGGGCCGGCAGCGGAACCATCAATGGCAATGGGGCGTCGGCCTTCTTCATCGGCAACAAGAACTAGCGTCCTTGTTCGGATGTCCCCGTGCGCAATTACGCCTCGGACGGGAAACCGTCTGAGGCTCGCTGCGATACGTACCCCGGCGGTTCTGGCAATAATCCTGTCGGGTTTCGCATTTCCCGCACAGGCGGGCAGCTTTGCCGAGCTTAGCGCGGCCATAGATGCCGCTGACTGGCAGACAGCCGATCAGATTGCCCGTGAGCTCGATATCGCCGAAGGCAGCGACTTTTTTCAAGCCTATGCCAAAGCGAGCCAGTTGACCGCCGATGGCCAATGCGAGGCGGCTGATCCGCTTCTGGACGCCATTGCCGTTGCCAAGCCCTATTTCGTTCCTGTCCATGAACTCAGTTACTACTGCGATCGGACTCTGGGCCGGTTCGAGGACGCGATAGCGGAACTCGAGAAGATTGAGGCCCTGGTCCATACGGACGCCGAAAGGCAAATCGTTCGCCAGATGCTCGCGAACGAAAAGGCGGCAAGCGGAGTCTCGGTGGTTCTTTATGGCGATGTGACCCCGTCGACGAATGTCAATCGCCAGACGACTGAGACTGAGCTTCAAGGCCTGAAGTTGACCGAAGCGTCCCGGGGAAAATCGGGTATCAGCGCCACCGCCGGGGCGAGGTTGACCAAACGGTTGTATGCGCAGCAGGATTTATTCGTTGCTGGCGTGCAGGAACCCGAGCTTTCCTATTCCACGTCCAGCCAGTTGCTGACGCCGGCTCTGACCACCTCGATACCACTGACTTTCTCGCTCGGTGGAGGCGCTCGCGCGTCGGTGTCACCTTTCCTCAGCAAGAAGTTCGGCCCCAGCAGCACCGAGCAAACGCGGCTGGGCGTTCAGGCCACCGTGACCGAAGCGTACGGAAGTACGGATAGCTTTACCTATAGTGCCAGCCTGGCGCGTCAAACTCATGCCGGCAGGGCCTATCTGGACGGCTGGAACGCAACGGGACAGGTGAGCTGGTCGCATGTTGTCGGTCCGCAGACGACCACCACCTTGCGGATGAACATCGACGCAACCGGTACTGACGATCCGACAAACAGCTCGGTTGAAGCATCTTTGACCGGGCGAATTGACCAGTATTGGCAGAACAGCTTCGTGGTTGGGGTGGAAGCAACTGTGGGCATGCGCGCTCACAACCAACCGCCGCCGCTCTCCATGGGGCCGAACCAGACGGACAGGTTCATAAAGGGGAGGTTGGAGCTGAGCCATCAGGGGCTGACCATCGGGCCGTTCATGCCGGCGATCGTCTACACCTATCAGTGGCAGGATTCAGACAACGTGTTCTATCGCTATCAAAGCCACGATTTCGGCTTGTCGCTGAAGGCAAAACTATGACACGCGGTGTGGACTGGTCTTGCTATCGAGCGCTGTGTTCGCAAGTGCCACGCCAGCTGTCGCGACGGCTGACGAATTTGCAGATGTGGCGTTCTTCACCCGTTCGGTGCTGGAATGGCGATTGCTGTCGTTCGAGCACGACGCTTCGGGGATCAACCCGGTGCTGGGCAATCCAACCAGCGTGCTGAGCTATAAGCCGCTTGTTTCTGCAAAACAGGCCTTCGGCGTTAGCGTCTCTAGTCCTGATGCGTGGAGTATTGATGCCGGACTGTCGTTAGGAGGCAATTTTGCAAGCCGACTGAATGATCGCGACTTTGCAGCTGGCCAGGTGTTGATGCGCGAAACCGCGAGCGAGACCAGACCGGCCTTTTCCTTCGGCGCCGACGCCAGGGCAGATTTGCCGCTGGTACGTTTCGATTCGGGGGTAACTCTCGGCGCCTATGCACATGCCAGCTTCGGCCGGACCGAGCTGACATCGTATGGCGCGCAGTGTCTGGCTGCTTGTGCCGGAGCATCGACGATCCCAAACAGTGTCGCCGTCATGTCTCATCAGATGAACGAATACAGCCTGGCTGCCGGCATTGGCGCTCGGCTGCCGCTCAGCGAGGGTTATATGCTGGAGATGAGCGCTGGCGGTGGTGTCGTGGGACTGGACATTGCTGACTCTCACTTGCTCCGCAAGGACCTCGGGTCGATGCCCAACATCCGCTATTCGCTTCACGGTTTGCAGGTGGAATCTTTGGCCCGCCTGGTCATGCAGCCAACACAGACGTCTGAGTTGTCCGTGAGTCTGGGCGCTGACGCCGCGTTCATGACCGGTACGGTGCAATACGCACCAAACACAGCCTCTCCGCCCCCGGCCCTGCCAGCACATGCCACTTCGCTGCGCGTGAACGTGGCGTTCGGCTGGAAGAGCTTTTTCTAGGCCGCGCACCACCCGCCTTGGCAAGGCGGGTGTATATGCCGCGGGCATCGACAGGGGCGCAACGGCTTCCAGAATGATGATCAGGTGGCGTTGATCCAGGCGGTTTGTTCCGTGGTGCACGGTCTCGAAAGAAAGTCCCGAGCCGCTGAGCAGCACGCAAGATTGAAGCACCCCAACTCAGCCGGGGCGATATGTTCTGGCAGCAAAAGGGAAGGGCGGATTGGCCGCCCTTCACGATGTCTGTTGAGTGTTGCCGAAGGCTAGTGGAACAGCACGTCGAGATCGAGAACAGAGATCAGAAGCTCGTTCTGACGCACGATGGCGGCAACCTTGCCGCCCGGCTTCGGCGGGTCGGCGAAATCGCTGTCGGCGGCATCAACGATGTCGGAAACGCTGTCGACCGCCAGACCGACGTCGCGATCACCGATGGCAACGACGAGGACAACCTGGTTGGCCTGATGATCCCGCGCGCCGGAGCCGAGAACAACGGACAGGTCGAACACTTCGACGATGGAACCGCGGATATCGAGGACGCCCCGCGCACCGTGAGCCTGATCCGGCAGGTCTGTCGTCGGTGTCCATGAACGGATTTCGCGCACCGCCATGATGTCGATGCCGTAAGCGTTGTCACCAATATAGAAGGTTACAAACTGGTTGGCGCGCGCCGGTGCCCCATCCATTGGGGGTGCGGCTTGCTCGTAATCTCCTAAGGCGAGAGCTTCGGAAGTGCTCATCAGAACTCACTCCAGTCCTTGTCGAGGGCGGTATTTCCTACCGCGTAGTGGGCGGAGGCGGTCTTGACCGCCTTGGTGGCAGCGCCCGGAGACGCCTTTGGGTTTGCAGCAGGCGCTGCGTGAGAGATCGTGCGTCCGGTTTCCGAAATGGTGAACACGTCAACAATAGTGTCGAGTTCGGATGCTTGCGCCTCGGTCTGCTCGATGGCGGCGTTCGTCTGTTCGACCAGCGCCGCGTTGTGCTGGGTCATCTCGTCCATCTGGCGGACGGCGACATTGACTTCCTCGATGGCGGACGCCTGCTCGCGGCTTTCGCGGGCGATGCCGTCCATCAGGACATTGTTGGCCTTGACGGCTTCGAGCATGCCCTCGAGCTTTTCGGCCGCACTGGCGACCAACCTGGAGCCCCCAGAGACTTCTTCGGCGCTTTGCTCAATGAGGACCTTGACCTCGGAAGAGGCGTTTGCTGCCGATTGGGCAAGACGGCGAACCTCGACCGCAACGACGGCAAAGCCCTTGCCAGCCTCTCCGGCACGCGCCGCTTCGACCGAAGCGTTCAAGGCCAGCAGATTGGTCTGGAAGGCAATGTCATCGATCATGCCGATGATGTTGGAGATCTTGGCGCTCGAATGCGTGATCTGCTGCATGGCGCCTGTGGCCTCGCGCATGACTTCGCCGCCTTCCTCTGCGGTTTGCGATACCGCATGAGACTTGGAGGACGCGTCTTCAGCGCGTCTGGCGTTTTCGATTACCGTCTGGGCCAACTGTTCCATGGCCGCCGAAGTTTCCTCGATGGTCGCGGCCTGTTTGGTCGTGCGTTCGCTGAGGTCGTTGGCGCCAGAGAGAATCTCTCCGGTGGCCGTCTTCAGCCCGCGTGAGGTCTCCTTGATCTGGCCGACAATTTCCACCAGCCGGTCGGCAACGGCATTGGTGTCGCGCTTCAGCTTGTCAAAGGCGCCCTGATAACTGCCGGTGACGCGGCGGGTCAGATTGGTCTCGGCCAGAGCCGCGAGCACGTCGCCTGTTTCACTGACGCCGCGATCGACGGTCTCGACCAGGGAATTCACCGAACCGGCGAGCGTATTGAGTTCGGCATCGGGGAATTCGACATCCACGCGACGCGAAAAATCGCCGGCGATGGCTGCGTCGACGACGGCGCCGAACTCGGTCTGCAGTTCCTGCATCATCTGGGCGCGTTCGCGCTGACGACGCTTTTCTGCTTCCACCTCGGCCGCGGACATCTGATTGACCTTCTGGCCGTTTTCCTTGAACACCTCGACCGCTTTGGCCATGTCGCCAATCTCGTCATTGCGACCGACACCTGTGATTTCGGTCTCGAGATCGCCTTCGGCGAGCTGTTTCATGTTCTGCGTGATGGAGGAGATCGGTTTGGTCAGCGAACGTGCGATCGGAACCGCGACGCCGATGAGTACGATAAGCGCCCCGGCGAGCCAGCCGAGAGACTTCATGATCTCGTCCCAGAAGAGGGCATTAAGGTCGTCGATGTAGACGCCGGTGGAGATCATCCATTTCCACGGCGCGACAGTGGCCAGATAGCTGAGTTTGGGCGACGGCTCTTCGGCGTTGGGTTTGTTCCAGCGATATTCGACAAACCCTTGTCCTTCACTCTTCGCGAGGTTCAGGTATTCAACCGTGAGCAGCTTTCCATCGGCGTCTGTCATGGCCATCTGGTCTTTCCCAACCAGCGCGGCCGCAAACGGATGCATGATCATGATGCCATCAAGATCCTGGATGAACAGGTACTCGTTGTTCCCGTAACGAATGGACTTAATGACATCCGCGGCGGTTGCCTGGGCATCCTCCAGCGACATTTCGTCATTTGCCGCGCGTTGCACGTAGGTCTCGACAATTGCGACTGCCGATTGCACCTGCGATCGCAGCAGTTCTTCCCTGTCGGCCCACAGTCGGTCGTGAAGGCCGAGCAGTTGAGCCGACGTTGCCAAAATAAGAAGGAGTGCTGAAACCGCAATCAGCGACAAGAGCTTGAGTGGAATGGTGAAGCGCACGTCCGATCTCCAGTTCGAAAACGCGGTGCATTTTTCGGGTCGGATGATCGGTGCAGCACAAGGTCCGCAGCAGGGGTTTCCTGGCAGGCCGTATTCCAGACAACCGAAGTTCCAAACTCGTTGATTTAAATTGGTAGGCCGGCACGTCTTAACGTGCGTTAAATTTTGGCTATTAATTCTGTAGCGTAGCTCGTAAATCGCCGCCATTTTCTCCAGTTATATTTCCTATAATCTGCCGGCACATTCGTTGTTTCAGTCTTGTCTGGTTGCGCGCGCAAGCGATTGCGGGGATGTGTGTCCATCTGGGACATCTCACTCGCTGCGTAACCTTCTGGGATAAAAGAGATAATAAGTTCAGCCGACAAAACGAAAAGCATGCTTGTCGGTCATCATAGCGTCGTTCGGAGCGATGATCAGGCTGCCGCAAGTCCACAAAGATGAATGGGATTGTCGTCCCGGATTGCCTGAATCCGGCTCGGGAGGATCAATCCTGAAAATTCCTTACACGTCTTGCGGTGAACGCGGAGATGGGTTGAGGGCAGATCGCGTTTGCGATGCCCAATTTTTCATTTTCCTGATCAAGAGGTTAGATTCAGTCCTGGATCGGCCGGGCCATCTGCGATGGCCGTTTTTTATCGCTTCATGAGACGGAGAAACCGCATATCAAAGTTTACAAACGCGCCAATGTCTGAGATAGTAGGTCATTAACTTTTCAATAAGCATATTTTTATTACTCAGGATTGATCAATGACCGATGCTGTTTCCTCACGGTATGTTCCGGCTGCTTCCGACCACTCGTTGCCTCCTCATGCAGATTCAGCCCGCCTGCGACCAGTCGCGGTGCTGGCCCGTGAGGTCGAAACGCTTGATCATCACAGGCCATTACGCTTGGTCAATCTCGCGGCAAAGCGTGTGATCGATGTTCTGGGGGCGGGCTTGGCACTGGCCTTTCTCATGCCGATTCTTGCGCTCGTCGCCCTTGCCATCAAGCTCGAAAGCAATGGCCCGGTGTTCTTCGTCCAGGAACGTTGGGGCAAGGGCGGTCGCCGCTTCAAAGTGTTGAAATTCCGCTCGATGTATATGCATGCCTGCGACCCGTCGGGCATTGCTCAAACGGTCCAGGGCGATGCCCGCGTGACCCGCATAGGTGCGATCCTGCGGCGGAGCAACATCGATGAGCTGCCGCAGCTGATCAATGTTCTGAAGGGCGACATGTCGCTCGTCGGTCCGCGCTGCCACGTTGTCGGCATGCAGGCTGCAGGCATGGATTATGAGGAGTTGGTTCCGCAGTACCAATTGCGGCACACCATGCGTCCGGGCATCACTGGCCTGGCGCAGATGCGCGGACTGCGCGGCCCGACCCATGATGCGGGGCGCGCCATCCGTCGGGTCCGCTCCGATCTCGAATACATCGTCCGGTTCAATGTCCTGCTCGACGTGGTCATTGTATTCAAGACCTTGTCGAACGAGGTTTTCAGCCGCGGTCGCGGGTTCTAGCAACCAGCATTGTCACGGATTGGCAGGTGCGGCACCCGTGTAGAACACGTGGTGCCACTGCTGACCTGAGCCTGCACGATTGCGCCTCTGCGGCCACCGACGAGAATGACGGTGAGGCCGATTCCCCTCACGCCTTGCCGATGATGCCGATCTTTTGCCTCACACTCCGGCGTAGAGCAGTTCGGCGACCCGTTCGGTCATGTCCTCAGGCTCTTCGCTGCCACCGTGCAGGACAAGGTCGGCGTGTTGAGGCGCTTCGTACGGGGAATCGATGCCGGTGAAGTTCTTGATCTCGCCGCGCCGCGCCTTGGCATACAGGCCCTTGGCATCGCGGGCTTCGCAGATTGCCAACGGCGTGTCGACATGGACTTCGTGGAAGGGGATATCGCCGGCGATCTCGCGAGCCATGCGCCGTTCGTTGATGAAGGGCGAGATGAACGAGACCAGGACGATCAGCCCGGCATCGGCCATCAGTCGCGCCGTTTCGGCGACGCGGCGGATGTTCTCGACGCGATCTGCATCGGTAAAGCCGAGATCCTTGTTGAGACCGTGGCGGACGTTGTCGCCGTCAAGGATGTAGCAATGCTTGCCCTCAGCCGTGAGCCGCTTTTCGAGCAGGTTGGCAACCGTCGATTTGCCCGATCCGGATAGGCCGGTAAACCAAACGATGCGCGCCGTCTGGCCCTTCTGGCGGGCACGCACCTCGCGGTTCACGTCAAAGGACTGATAGGTCAGGTTCTGCGCCCGCCGCAGTCCGAAATCGATAATGCCGGCGCCGAGCGTGGTGTTGTTGAGCCGATCGATGAGGATGAAGCCGCCGGTCCTTGGATTGGTGCCGTAGGTATCGAAGGCGATGGGTTTGTCGGCGGCCAATGTAACGGTGCCGACCTCGTTGAGCTGCAGGTTGGTGGCTGCCAGTTTGTCGAGCGTGTTGACGTCGGTGCGGTGCTTGATGTTGGTCAGCGTCACCGGCACGGTCTGCGCGCCGATCTTCAAAAGATACGAGCGTCCGTGGAAGGCCGGTTCGTCGTGCATCCACACCAGCCGCGCCTGGAACTGGTCGGAATAGTCCGGCGTTTCGCCCGGCCTAACCAGAATGTCGCCGCGCGAAATATCGATCTCGCGGTCGAGCACCAGCGTCACAGCCTGACCGGCATGGGCGGCATCGAGATCGCCATCCATGGTGACGATGCGCTTGATCTTCGCCGGCTTGCGCGAACTGGCGACCAGGACATCGTCGCCAACCGCGACGGCACCGGAGACGATCGTGCCGGAAAAGCCACGGAAATCGAGATTGGGCCGGTTGACCCATTGCACCGGAAAGCGCAGCGGCCGCGCCGACCAGTCTTCGGCGATCTCGACTGTTTCGAGGTAGGGCAGCAGGGCCGGCCCGTTGTACCAGCCCATGTTGGCGCTCTTGTCGACGATGTTGTCGCCTTCGAGCGCCGAGACCGGAATGGCTTCGATGGAATCGAACCCCAGCGGATCGGCGAATGTGCGAAAGTCTGCCTCGATGTCGCGGAAGGTCTTTTCGTCATAGCCGACGAGGTCGATCTTGTTGGCGACGACGACGACATGCCGAACCCCGATCAGCGACAGGATATAGGCATGGCGGCGGGTCTGGGGCAAAAGCCCCTTGCGCGCATCGACCAGCAGGATGGCCAGTTCGGCGTTGGAAGCGCCGGTCGCCATGTTGCGGGTGTACTGCTCGTGGCCGGGCGTATCGGCAACGATGAACTTGCGCTTTTCGGTTTCGAAGAAACGGTAAGCGACATCGATGGTGATGCCCTGTTCGCGCTCGGCGGTCAGTCCGTCGACCAGCAGGGAGAAATCGATGCCGGCGGTGCCGGTGGCGCGGTTGCGGCTCTCGGACTTGAGGGTGGTCAACTGGTCGTCGAGGATCAGCTGGCTGTCGTAGAGAAGACGTCCGATCAGGGTCGATTTGCCGTCATCGACGGAACCGCAGGTCAGAAAACGCAGCAGCGACTTCGAGGTCTGTTGGCTGAGCCATTCGGAGATGTCGGTGGTATCTGTGGATGTGCTGGAAGGTTCCATTTTAGAAGTATCCCTCCTGCTTTTTCTTCTCCATCGAGCCTGCCTGGTCGGAATCGATCAGGCGCCCCTCGCGCTCCGAGGTCCGGCTGGCCTGCATTTCCATGATGATGCCCGGCAAGGTGTCGGCAGTGGAGCGGATTGCGCCGGTCAGCGGGTAGCAGCCGAGCGTGCGGAAGCGGACCATTTCCTCGCGCGGGGTTTCGCCCGGCTTGAGCGGAAGACGGTCGTCGTCGACCATGATCAGCGTGCCCTCGCGCTCGACCACCGGTCGCGGTTTGGCGAAATAGAGCGGTACGATGTCGATTTGTTCGGCGTGGATATAGGTCCAGATGTCGCGCTCGGTCCAGTTGGACAGCGGAAACACCCGCATGCTCTCACCGGGGTTGAGCCGCGTGTTGTAGAGACGCCAGAGTTCGGGGCGCTGGTTCTTGGGATCCCAGGCGAAACTGGCGTTGCGGTGCGAGAAAACGCGCTCCTTGGCGCGCGATTTTTCCTCGTCGCGTCGCGCCCCGCCGATGGCGGCGTCGTATTTGCCTGCGCTCAGCGCCTGACGCAGCGCCACCGTCTTCATGATGTCGGTGTAGCGCGCCGAACCGTGATCGAACGGATTGATGTTGTCACGCAATCCCTCCGGATTTGTGTGCACGATCAGGTCGAGTTCGAAGCGCTCAGCCGTCTTGTCGCGAAAGGCGATCATCTCGCGGAACTTCCAGGTCGTGTCGATGTGCAGCACCGGGAAGGGAATGCGCGAGGGGAAGAACGCCTTGCGCGCCAGATGCAGCAAGACGCTCGAATCCTTGCCGATCGAATACATCAGCACCGGCCGTTCGAAGCTCGCCGCGACCTCGCGGAAGATCTCGATGCTTTCGGCTTCGAGCGCCTGAAGATGAGTGAGGGAATTACTGCTCATGAAAGGCCTTGTCCTCGGCGGCCAGGCGCGTGTCACCATAGGCGATGAAGGCGGGATTGGCGAAATCTGTATCGGTCGGCTGGTTGCGCTTGCCATAGGTGAGCGGAGTGCCATCGAGCTGGTCGATGCGCCCGCCGGCGGCGCGAAGAATGGCGTCGCCTGCCGCTGTGTCCCATTCCATCGTGCGGCCGAAGCGCGGGTAGATATCGGCCTCGCCTGCAGCCAGAAGGCAGAACTTGAGCGACGAACCGATGGCTGTAAAATTTGAGATGGTGAAGTGGGACAAACGGATGTCGTCCTCGCCGCAGCCATGCGACCTCGACCCGACGGCACAAAGCCCACTGCGGGCGGCACGGACCTGAATGGGCGCACGATCGACAACGTCGCCATCGACGACCCGGCCGGAGAAGCTTCCGTGGGAGGTACTGCCCCACCAGATCCGGCCAAGCGCCGGAGCGAAGACGATGCCGGCGACAGGAACCCCGTTCTCGATCAGTCCGATATTGACGGTGAATTCGCCGTTGCGGGAGATAAATTCCTTTGAGCCGTCGAGCGGATCAACCAAGTAGAAGCGGGCGCCGATCTCGGGGATGCGTCCGGCAGCAACGGACTCCTCGGCCACGATCGGGGTTTCCGGATCAAGGGTTGCGAGCCCGTCGAGGATGATTTTTTCCGCTTCGGTGTCGGCCAGGGTCACCGGAGAATGATCCGGTTTCAACGCCACCGAAAACGCCGTTCCGTAGATATCGAGAATCCGAACGCCGGCAGCAAGCACGATGGGAAACAGCTGGTCCGGATTGTGCACTTTGAGGTCCTGATCTCGTTCGCGGACGTTTTTCAACGTCGAGACAAGGAACTAGTCCCGCGGCGATTAGCTCGCAAGGCAGCAGGCACCAATATTATCCTAAGAGTCCGGCCCCTTGGAGAAAGGTGTTCGCTTTGAGCCCTTCAAGCGGTTCGGTGGCCTGATGATCTCGCCCAGCTTCGAACGCCAGCCAGCGAGGGGCGTTCCCGCCTGAATGCAATCTGAACGCCTGCCTCAGCAAGGGTTCAAGCCGGCAAGGGCAATCTTGGCCTCACGTTCACACGAGCAATGCGAGGCCGACATGACCCGTTCCCAGGAAAAACTTCTGATCGCCGCCCTTGCCGGTTTGGTCATTGCCGCGGCTGCCGCTTTCGTCGTCAATCCCTCGCTTGCCGGCGGTCATGCGAATGCTCCCGAAGTTCACGTCTCGGCCATCTCGCCGCTCGATATGTCCCGCTTCTGATCCATTCTTTCGACCTCCAGATTGACTTCACCCCGGATTGTTCGCCAAATCAGCGCCGAACAACTGGGGCTTTTTTTCGTGAATCCTGTTCTTGTCGAAACGATCCGTGGCAACTGGGTCGAAAATATCCACCGCGGCTCGGTCGCCGTGTCCGATGCCAGTGGAACCCTGGCGATTTCGCTCGGTGATCCGCAGCATCCGGTGATGCCGCGTTCCGCGGTCAAATCGCTGCAGGCGCTGGCGCTGTTTCGCTCCGGCGCAGTCGAGAAATTCGGCTTGAGCGATGACGCCATCGCCATGGCCTGCGCCTCGCACAGTGGCGAACCCGAGCATGTCGCCGTGGTCCAGAAGACGCTTCTGTCGCTGGGGCTGACGATCGACGATCTCGAATGTGGCGCACACCGGCCCGCCTCGAAACAAACACGGAAGCTGCTCGACGAGAGCGGTCACGTGCCATCAGCCATCCATAACAATTGCTCTGGCAAGCATGCCGGCATGCTGTCCGACGCGCTGGCGCTTGGGGTGCCGACAAAGGGTTATGTCACGCGCGAACACCCGGTGCAGAAACTGGTGCGTGCCTGCGTCGAAGAGGTGATCGGCAAACCGCTCACGACAGAAGCCTGCGGCACCGATGGCTGTTCAATACCGACCTGGGCCGCCCCGCTCGATGCCTTCGCCGCCGGCTTTGCACGCATGGCGACAGGAGAAGGCCTGCCGGAAGATCTCGCGGCCGCCGCCCGCCGTATCTTTGCCGCTGCGACATCCCATCCGCTGTTGGTGCGCGGACCGGAGACACTCGACAGCGAGCTGATGGAGGTCTTCGGCGGTCGACTGATGATTAAGATCGGGGCCGAAGGCGTTTATTGCGGAGCGCTGATCGACAAGGGGCTGGGCTTTGCCCTCAAGATCGACGACGGCAATATGGTTGCCGCCGAATGCGCTGTCGCCAGCCTGTTGCTGGCCATCGCCGATCCGAACGAGGCCGAGCGTGCTGCCCTGATGAAATACGCACGCCGGATCAATAAGAACTGGCGTGGCATCGAGGTTGGCGAAACGCGGGGCGTCGGCAGCGTTTACTGACGAGCGCCCGGCGAGGCCGGCTTCAGTTCACGGTATTGTCCGAGATGCTGACGGTGGCGAACTGGTCCGGGTTGGTGGCGAGGTCGTCGCCCTTCGCATCCGCCCAGGCGAAACCTGATATGGCGCGCTGGCGCGCTCCCGAGATCATGTTTCCGGAAATGCGCGCAATGCCGGCACCCGGTGCAACGCTGACGCCGATGCCATAGTCGGTGTCGCGCACCAGGTTGTTGGAAATCATGACGTCGCGCAGGTACTCGCCCCAACCTGCGCCGATACCCACACCTGGCACGTTGTCGACGACATTGCCGGTGATCGCCGTATCGGCTTCGGCATAGATGCCGACCGGATTGACGTCGGGGTTGGTGGGTGACTTCGACAGCACGTTGCGGACCAGGTTCCCCTGGCACACCGCCAGTCGCCCACCCTCGTTGAAATTGGTAATCGAAATGCCCGCCGCCGAACGGTCGATGGCATTGTCGGCAATGATCGAGCCGGCAAAGGCGAACTCTGAAAAGATCGCCACTTCGCGGCAGTCGGCGCAGGCATTGCCCCTGACGATGCAGTCCTCGGTCGAATTGAGCCGCACCGCCGAGAAATCGACATCGGAGATGACATTGTCGGCGATGATGACGCCATTGGCGCGGAAAACGTTGATCCCATTGCCGTTCTGGCCATTGCCGGAGCCGGAACGAATATTGGTGATGTGATTTTCGGTGACGATGGTGCCGTCGTCGCCCGCTTCGCTCCTGAAAACGCGAATGCCGCCATTGCCACAGTCGGTGACCGTGTTGCCGGTGATGATAAGGCCGGTGCTGCCGGTGGCGAACAATGCAGTAAGCCCAAATCCAGACAGTGTTGAGTTGGCAATGCGGCCTGAGCATTGGCCGACAAAGATGCCATTGCCGCGCCCATCGGTGATCCGGCAGGCGTCGATTGCCAGATTGGTGCAGGTAACAAAGCGCATGAGGCCCGAGAAGCTGTCATCGCTGCCGATGCCGCCCCCGGAGATGCCGAGTCCGGAAAGGGTGAAGTTGTCGATCCCGTCACCGACAAGCACCGCCTCATTCGAGAGGGCATGAAGCATGGTCGCGCCGCTGACGCCCTGAAAAAGCAGGTTGGAACGCATGTCGAGCTGGCGCACCCGATAGGTGCCGGCATTGAGCACAAGCGGCTTGCCTTCAGCAGCGGCGGCGTCGATCGCCGCCTGAAGCTGGTCGGTCTGGTCGGCATCGCTGTTGGGTACGATGCCATAGGCGCCCGGATCGATGCTGAGCGCGCGGGCGGGGCTGGCGGTGAGGGCCGCAGCGCTGCCCAATGCGGCAAGGACGGTGCGTCTGCTGGGTTTCATCATGTGTCGGGCCGATCTGAACATGGCGCGAAAATACTATGGCTTGTGCCGAGAGGCGAACGCCAATGGCCAAAGTGGTGAATGCCGCGATCAGCGCCGACGCAGGCGCACCGCCGTGCCGGCGCAGGAGACCATGAGCATGGCGCCACGCGAACCGACGACCTCGTAGTCGAGATGCACGCCGATAATGGCGTCGGCGTTGAGAAGTTGCGCCCGGTCGACCATTTCGGTCATCGAGCTGTCGCGGGCCTTCTCGAGAATCTCTTCGTAGGCGGCGCTGCGTCCGCCGACATAGTCGGTGACTGTCGCCATCATGTCGCGCACGACATTGGCCCCCGAGATTGTTTCGCCGGTGACGATGCCGAGGTATTCGGTGATTTCGTAGCCTTCGAGGGTATCGGTGGTCGACGTCAGCATGTCATGCTCCATGGCGTTGAGCTGATGAAATAGGACGGCCACCCGGCAATGCCAAGTGCGGAGCAAGCGCTTGTTTCCTCTTGCTGCCGAGGGCTATAACCGCCGGACGCTTGCGGGGGGCTTACATGCTGATCAACGACGCCGTCTATCTTGGGACTTCGACCAAGCCTGAGTATCTGGCGCTGAAATACGCCAACAGACATGGTCTGGTCACCGGGGCGACCGGTACGGGCAAGACGGTCAGTCTCCAGGTAATGGCAGAAGGGTTTTCGCGTGCCGGCGTGCCGGTGTTCTGCGCCGACGTCAAAGGCGATCTGTCCGGGATCGCCATGGCCGGCGAGCCCAAGGATTTCCTGCTGAAGAGGGCCGAAAGCATCGGCTTCGACGACTATGGATTCGAAGCTTTCCCGGTGATCTTCTGGGATCTGTTCGGCAAGAAGGGCCATCCGATCCGCACCACGATCACCGACATGGGGCCGCTTCTGCTGTCGCGGCTTCTTGGTCTCAACGATACCCAGGAAGGCGTCATCAACATCGCTTTCAAGCTGGCGGACGACGAGGGGCTGGCGCTGCTCGATTTCAAGGACCTTCGGGCGCTGCTGACCCATGTCGACGAACGCGACAAGGAACTGTCGGCGCGCTACGGCAAGGTATCCTCGGCCTCGATCGGTGCCATTCAGCGGGCGCTGCTGGTGCTCGAACAACAGGGCGCCGAACACTTCTTCGGCGAGCGGGCGCTCGACATCGCCGACATGATGATGACCGATCGCGACGGTCGCGGGTTCATTTCGGTGCTGGCCGCCGACCAGTTGATGGAGTCGCCCCGGCTTTATGCGACGTTCCTGTTGTGGTTGATGTCGGAACTGTTCGAAGAGTTGCCGGAAGTCGGTAATCCCGACAAGCCGAAGCTCGTTTTCTTTTTCGACGAGGCGCATCTGCTGTTTGACGAGGCGCCGAAGGCCCTACTCGACAAGGTCGAGCAGGTGGTCAAACTGGTGCGCTCGAAAGGGGTTGGGGTCTATTTCGTCACCCAGAACCCGGCCGATGTGCCCGATGAGGTGCTGGCCCAGCTCGGCAATCGTGTCCAGCATGCCTTGAGGGCCTATACGCCGCGCGAGCAGAAGGCCGTCCGGGTCGCTGCTGAGACTTTCCGGCCCAATCCCGATTTCGACACCGCCGAGGCGATCACGCAATTGGGGGTTGGCGAGGCGCTGGTCTCGACACTCGAAGCCAAGGGCGTGCCCTCCGTGGTTGGACGAACGATGATGCGACCGCCATCGTCGCGCATGGGGCCGATTACCGAGGCGGAACGCCGGGCGGTGATGGACCGATCCCCGGTGCGCGGGCTCTACGATAGTGTCATCGATCGCGAATCCGCCTTCGAGGTCTTGGCCGAGCGCGCCAACCGTCGTGTCGAACAGGAGGCGCGACGCGAAGCGCGCGTGCCCGACAAGCAGGTTTCGCGTCCGCGCCGCAGCTCGGGCCGTCAGACCGCGGCGGAAGCCGCACTCAAGTCCTTTGCCCGCACCATGGCGCGCGAACTCGGTCGTTCGCTGGTCCGGGGTATTCTCGGCTCGGTCAGCCGCGGTCGGTCGCGGTGAGCCTGGAAACCGAAGAACACGGACCCGTCCTTGCCGTCTTCGCCGATGAGACGGCCCCGAACGATGCCGATTTTCCGCGTGTGCTCAGCGCTGCCGGCACGCTTTTGGGTGAGGCAGGAGCGCAGATCGTCTGCCTGAGCGTAAACGGCGCCTATTGCCGCCCGCTGGTCGATGCCGCGTGTGCGGCAGGGGGCGATGTGACGATCCTGTCGGATGGGGCGCTCGATGCAGGCACACTTGCCGATGGAGCTCATGTCGAGGTGATCGCCGAAGAGAACGCCCGTTTCCAGCATCTGAGCGATACGGTCGACGCTTTTGTCGGTTTTCCGACGGGCATCGCCACAGCGCGGGCGCTTTTCAATGTCTGGGTTCTGGCCGGGGGTGGCTCGAGCGGCAAGCCGGTGGCGCTGCTCAATCGCAACCGCGCCTATGAGGTGTTACGCGGTTACGCCATGGATGTGGTGTCGCATTCCCTGACCAATTCGGATCGGCTGGTGTTGTTTGCCGACACCGTCGAGGACCTGTGGGCGCGGCTCGACCGCGCCCTGGCCCAGGGCTGAAACTATGCGCCGCGTGTGAGCGGCGCCTTCAGACCAATGCGAGGATATTGGTGGCGGAGGTGCCGGTGGCGAGCACGGCGGATGCGCGCACTGGCAGAACGGTGCCTGCGCCGAGGCCGGCAAAACTCAGCGACGCACCCGATGCCATGGTGACGGCGATGTTGCCGGCACCCCCGACATAAAGGGCGCGAGAGGTTTCTGCGAGTGGGGTGACATCGGACGGTGTTACGGCGAAGCCATGATTGGCAGGGCCTTCAAGACTTTGGGCGCGCGAGGCGAAGCGATCGGTCATATCGGTCTCCGGACTGGTTTTCGCATCAAGTATGCTCGACCCCTCCGGAGCGGGGATTAGTTCGGAAAAAGCTGCTTTCAGGGGCAACCTTTGGTTAGCTATCCGCGCCGATTTCGCAATCCGTTTACCCGCCCGAGTCCATTACGCGCGTAGCCTTTGCTCAATGGGGCAAATTCCGGCCCGTAGCGGCCGGATGGGGCTATCGATCATGAATGTGTCACACTATTTGCGCGTGGGTTTGGGGTGCGGTCTCGTCGTTGCCCTCGGCCTGACGCTTTCGGGTTGCTCGTCTTCCGGCATGGGCTCGAGTTCGTTCGGGAACACCAATGCCAAGATCGCCGAACTGTCGGCCGATGCGGCGCAGACTCCCCAGGATGCACTGGCGCAGGGGCGCGGCCACTTCCGTTCCAACGATTTCGGCTATTCGGCCGCCTATTACAAAAAGGCGGTGGAAATGGCGCCGCATAATCCCGAGGGCTATGTCGGGCTTGGCGCCTCCTATGACCGTCTCGGCCGGTTCGATCTCAGCGATCGCGTCTACGCAGCGCTGGTCAAGCTGACAGGGCCGAGTGTGCAGTACTACAACAACATCGGTTATTCGATGATGCTGCGCGGCGACCTGAAACATGCGCTGACCTATTTTCACAAGGCCGAAGCGCTCGATCCGGACAACATCGTCATCGCCAACAACATTCAGTTGCTGACCGATGCAGCAGCCCGTGCCGGCGCCTGAGTTCAGCTAGAGTTGACACTGTGGCAATGAAGGACGGGGGCTTCGGTCCCCATTTTTGTGCCGCACGTTTCAATGCGGCGCGCCGGAACAGACCTGCTTGATCCCGTCACGATGCCGGCAAAAAAAGAGCCATTCCGCACTGGCGAAATGGCTCATGTCGACTGGAGGTCGTCTGGTGTTTACGGTGAGGGCGTCGTTTCGCTGGATCCAGCGGGTGGAAAGAGAGCGCCGTCTTTGCCGAGCCCCGACTTCTTGTAATGGGTTAGGGATTGCGGGTTGACGGTTTCGGCTTCGAGGTTCGCCTTGACCGCATCGCCGGCGTGATAGCCGACCCTGTCGGTTTGCTGCAAATGATCATATGTGCAGCCCCCGAGCGCCAGGACTACGCCGGTGCCGGCGAGCAAAGCGACGGTGCGGAACGGGTTCATTTCACTGCCTCCGTACCGGTATCCATGATGTAGCCATAGGGCCCCACAATGCCTGCGCCGGCCTTGAAGTCGCGGATCATCTGGGGGGTGACCTCCATCTGGCCGAGCAGGAAGAACTGCACGTCGTTGGCCGGACGTGTGGCGTCGAGCGGGCTGGCGAGCCGTTCGCCCGGTGCGCTCGGCTGAACCAGGCGTGGCGTGACGATCACCACCAGCTCGGTGTCTTTCTTCTGGTAGCCCGAGGACTTGAAGAGCGAGCCGAGCACCGGGACGTCGCCGAGCCAGGGCAACTGGTCCTGGCTGAGACTCGAGCTGCTCTGCAACAGGCCCGCCACCGAGAAGGACTGACCGTCGCGCAACTCGACCGTTGCCTCGAGGTTGCGGGTGTTGAAGATTGGATCGCCCGCGTCGGTAAAGCCGTTGATGCCGCTGACCTCGGGCTTGAGCTGGATCTGGATGCGGCCGTCGTCGAGAACAACCGGCGTGAACGACAGCCTGACGCCGAAATCGCGATAATTGAGAGTGATGTTGCCGTTGGAGTCGGCGGTGCGGATCGGGATCTGGCCGCCAGCAAGGAAGCTGGCATTGACGCCGCTGAGCGTGGTCAGGTTCGGTTCGGCCAGCGTGCGCACCAGGTTCTTGCTCTCGAGCGCGTTGATCATGGCGGAGATGTTCACGCCACCAGCGATGACGTTGCCGATGAAGGCCGAGAACGTCTCGGCATCGGCGGCCGGTCCCCCGGGGCGCGAGCGCGTCTGGATCGAGCCATCGCCGCCAAAGAAGGCGTCCCACTGCAGGCCGAGTTCACGGCCGGCGGCGCGCTGGGCTTCCAGAATGCGGACCTCCAGATTGACCTGGCGGCCACCCGACAGGGTCATGGCATTAATGATCCCCGGGCCGCCATATTGGGCGGCGATGTCGATGGCCTTTTGCATCGAGATTTCATCGGGCACCGATCCCGAGAGCTTGACGCGGCCGTTGACCGTGTCGGCCTGAATCTTGGAGGCGGGAATGGCCTGGCGGATCGAGGTGGCAAGGTCGCGCACGTCGGCGCCGACCTCGACGGACAACAGGCCGACCGGTTGTCCTTCCGCGTCGAAGATATTGATTGTGGTTGTTCCGAAGGTGCGCCCAACCACGAAGATCGACGTGGTGGTGATCAATTGCGCATCGGCGATCTTGGAGTCTGCGGCAACGACCTTGCCGATCTCGTCGCTCATCAGAACGGTCAGCGCCTGGCTGGCCGGCAGATTGATGCGCAGGGCCGAGGTGGTCTGCATGTCGTATTTAACGGTCTGGGCAGACGGCGAACCGATGGTGAATGCCATGAAAAGGGCGGTGAAGATGCCCATCCAGCCGAAGTGCGACGTCAGACTTCTCCGGCGATCGACCTGGTGCGTCGGCTTGCTGCCGACGTCGTGAACTGACTTACGCATGGCACACTCGAAACGCTTGGCCCCCCAGGGCCAGATACACGGCGATGTTAGTCCCGTGCCGTGAATCCGGGCTTAACGTCGGCAAACACCCAGAGCACGGGCGGTACAGCACTCATTGGAGGGTTGCGGAATAGTTGTCGCTCCAGAAGGCGCTGGTTAGCCTGATGGCTTGGTTGGCACCATCGCGAACCGCCTGCCGCGGGGCGTCCTGCTTGTCGGGCGGACGCAGGGTCAGAGTCAGATCGCCGCCGGTTGACGCCTTGACCAGCACTTCCGCGTCGGTCGGGTCGAGTTCCAGAATCGCCGTGGCGTTGCCGGCAAAGCCCTTGTTGGCCGTTTCCGGGTCTTCGCTGGCGTCGCCGGTCGTCTCCGGCCCGAACTTGTCGCCTATGGCGATAACACGTACGTCCGCCAATACCGTGCGGGTTGTGCCCATGGAGTTGAGCACCACATCGACGTGATCGTCAGGCTTGATGAACCCACCGGCGGCCGTAACCGAGCTGACCGGAACCGAGATGCCGCGCATGCCCGGCGTCAGGGCCTCGGCCAGCGACTGGCGCGGTGAATCGAGCAGTTTGTCGGCGCGGATCGGGTCGCCCGGGAAGAAGGGATAGCGAGCGATGGCGTCGGCATAGGAGGTCAGCGCCTCCGGTTCTGCCTCTGAGGAAATATAGCCGGGCAATACCGTCGAAACGGGCATTTCGTGCCAGGACAGGCTGGTGTCGGTCAGCTTTTCTCCAGCGCCGATTTCCGCCGTGGCAACCAGGACCTTGGTCATTGGCACTTCAACGGGTACCGGTGCCGGCGCCACCTCAACGACAGGCTCGGGGGGCGGTGCCGGCGTGCTCGACAAGGCCAGGGCGCCGGCAATGGCGGCCGAGGCAATGGCAAGCACCAACAGCATCAGCCGGGAGGGCTTGACGCCAAGCCGCTTGAGAAGCCCGTGTTTTTCTTCCGGTTCCGGGGTTGCGGACCACCGAAGTTCGGTCCTCAGGAATTCCATGTTCCGCCGCTCGGCCTGGCGGCGATCGCCCTGCCGGCGCTCTTCGGTATCGGTAGCACCAGGTTTCGCTTCCGGACGCTCGAGCGTCGAGACGCGTTCGGGAATGGTATCGAATTGCGGGGGGGGCTCGAGTTCCTGGATCTCGGAGATATCTGGAACGGACGAATAGGACAGCGGCGGCTGTTCGATATGCTCCGGAGCGGTGTCGTCCAGGGGAGCATCGTCGGAGACGTCGAATCCGAGGTCCTCTTCGAAGGCCGAAAAATCGGATTTCCTGCTGGTCTCAAGCGCTGGTTCCGTAGAGATGGTCTCGGACAGGGGACGTCGGCGCAGGCTCTGCTCGGTCCGCGGTGCTTCGGTCTTTTCGGTAGGCTTGGCCTTTTTCAAATGGCTGCGCTCGAGACGCTGCGCGATGATCTGCTGGATGTCCTCGCGAAACGCATCGTCTTCCTTTTCCGGTGACGCGGCAAAGTCTGGATCGGCATGCTGCAACATAGTCATCTCGCAATCCGCATCCGGATTCGTCGGGATTCCGGAGCCTGGACCAGTGACTTACGCGTGGACGGATCACCGTGCAGTTCCGAAAAAAGGTAAAATGAGAACGGAATTCTAGATAAAATGCGCCTTATCGGGCGACGAGCAGACACGGCAAGCTGCGTCTGAAAATCTCGCAATTTCAAATATATGACGGTTCGCGCCCCGACAGGAGACGCGATCTCAGGCGCTAGGCCGGCTCAGATTCGCGCGTATTTTTGGCCTCCCGCTCCGGTTTGTCGCAGGCTCATCACTCCATGACCTGAGAAGGCAGATGCCAGAGCGCCTCAAAATCAAAGTCGGCAGCGAGAGTGCCGCAGCTTGGCGTGACCTGGGCGACGTTGCGGGTCACTGCTCCAGGACGGCGAAATACGCTGGTTTGGTGCTCTTCAAGGCGTTCCCGACGATTGCAGCGACACTGAGCCATGCACTCGTCGGGCGGGGACCCGGTCGGCTCCATGACCAAAATTTAACGTGTTCGCGCCGTCGTCTTGGATATAGTTGCGCAAAGGACGCGCGCCACGCTGTCATCCCTGTGGATGAGCGGCGGGTTGGTGTGCCCGCTGCCGGCGCAGCCAACCGGTGAGATGGTGCAGCGGATCAGGCAAAAGGTGCGGTAATAGATATGGCGATCTGGAAGCAGATCCTTGTTTCACTTGTGGTTTTGGCGGCAATTGCCGTCCTTTGGTATTTCTATTTCCCCGGCGCGCAGGATGTCGCGACTCGTTTGGGTGTGCCGGCGCTGGCCGCGAAGCAGGATGCGGGGGGTGCTGGCCCGGGCGGTGGTGCGGGGCGGCCCGGCGGATTTCCGGGTGGTTTCGGTGGTGGACGGGAGACCAGCGTCATTGCCGAGCCGGCGACGCTGGAGGTTATCAACAACCGGCTCAGCGCGCTCGGCGACGGCACTGCGCTGCATTCGGTGACCGTGGTGCCGAGTGCCTCGGGGACGCTCGTCGACGTGCTGGTCGACAGTGGTGCACGTGTCTCCAAGGGCGATGTCATCGCGCGGCTCGATTCCGATGAGGAACAGATCGCCGCCGACAAGGCCCGGCTGGCGCTCGCCGATGCCGAGGCAACGCTTGATCGCTATTCCCAGTTGAGGGATGCGAATCTGACGGCGGTACAGATGCAATCGGCCAGGCTGGCGGTGGACAACGCCAGACTTGCGCTGCAGAGCGCCGAACTGACGCTCTCCAATCGCCAGATTGTCGCGCCGATCGACGGCAGGATCGGCATTGTCCAGGTCGACGCCGGCAATACGGTAACGACCCAGACCGAAATTGCCACCATCGAGGATCGCTCCGACATCCTGATCAGCTTCTGGGTGCCCGAACGCCTGACGGGTGCGGTCACGGTTGGCGAACCCGTCAAGGCCGTGCCGGTGGCCCGCCCCGGGCAGGAGGTTGCCGGAAAGATCGTTGCCGTTGACAACAAGATCGATCCAGCCAGCGGCACGTTCGAAGTGCAGGCGCGGGTGCCCAATGACAAAGACGATCTGCGTGCCGGCATGAGCTTCACCGTGTCGATGGATTTCACCGGCGACAGTTTCGTTGCCGTCAATCCGCTCGCCATCCAGTGGGGGTCGGACGGCGCCTATGTCTGGCGGATGGTCGACGCCAAGGCCAAGCGCACAAATATCCGCATTGTCCAGCGTAACTCCGAGACCGTGCTGGTTGCCGGCGATATAGCCGCTGGAGACATGGTCATTACCGAAGGGCTGACCGGGCTGCGTGAGGGCGCCGCCGTCAAGCTGGCGGGTGCCACGAACGCCGAGGACACCGCACCCCGGGGTGCGGCCGGCGGTGGTGCGGCCAAGGCCGGTGAGAAACCGAATGGTGGTAAGCCCCCCAATGGCCAGCCGGCAAAAGCGTCGGATCCGGCCACCTCGAACTGATCCGGAACGGAGGGCGACGATGTCTATCGAGAGTCAGAACAAGCGCGGCGGCGCCCTTGCGTCACTTTTCGTCAAGCGACCGGTGATGGCATTCGTCATCAACGCCATCATCGTCGTGGCCGGGCTTGCCGCTTTGTTCGGCGTACAGGTTCGCGAGCTGCCCAATGTCAGCCGGCCGGTGATCTCGGTCTCGACCAGCTATCCCGGCGCATCGGCGGAAACCGTCGATTCCGAGGTGACCTCGGTCGTCGAAGGCGCGGTGGCGCGGGTGTCGGGGGTGACCGACATTTCCTCGAGTTCGCGCTATGGGTCCTCCCGCACCACAATCGAATTCGATGCCAACGCCGATCTCAACATCGCCGCGTCGGATGTGCGCGATGCGGTCTCGCGCGTGACGCGGCAATTGCCCGCCGACGCCGAAGCCCCGACCGTGGTCAAGGCCGATGCCAATGCCCAGGCGATCATGCGCCTGTCGATAACCTCGGACCGGATGGGCATCGGCGAATTGACCGATCTCGTCGACACCACCATTTCCGACCGGCTGGCGGCCGTCCCCGGCGTTGCCGACGTGCAGCTTTATGGCAACGAGAGCCAGATTTTCACGGTCGACATCAATCAGGCCAAATTGTCGGCGCGCGGGCTGACGCTCGCCGATCTCAGCACCGTGTTCTCGACGATCTCGATCAATTCTCCGGCCGGAACGCTCAATGCCGTCAACCAGAATATCATCGTGCGTGCCACCGCGTCGGTGACGACGCCGGGCGAGTTCGAGAACATCACCATCAAGAACAACGTCCGCGTCGGTGACGTGGCCACCGTCTATATCGCGCCCAATCCCGGCAGCACCAAGATGCGCTCGGAAGGCAAGACAGGCGTTGGTCTCGGCATTGTCGGACAGGCCCAGTCCAACACGGTTCAGATTTCGGACGGGGTGCATCAGGCGGTCGAGGAGCTGCGCCAGAGCCTGCCGCAGGGCGTCGACATCGTCATTTCCGGCGATGATGCCGAATTCATCCGCAGCGCCATCGAGGAAGTGATCCGCGCCATTGTCATCTCTGTGGTGGTGGTGACCGCTATCATTTACGTCTTTTTGCGCGACTGGCGGGCAACGCTCATTCCGGCGATCTCGATGCCGGTTGCGCTGGCCGGATCGCTGGCCGGCATTTATTTGGCCGGTTTTTCTGTGAACACTTCTGACGCTTTTGGCACTGGTTCTGGCAACCGGCCTAGTGGTCGACGACGCCATCGTCGTGCTTGAAAACATCGTCCGGCAACGCGGGCTCGGATTCGGACCGCGTGCGGACGGCGGTGATGGGGACGCAGGAAGTGTTCTTCGCCGTGATCGCGACGACAGTGACGCTGGCGGCGGTGTTCGTGCCGATTTCGTTCCTGCCCGGTCAGGCCGGCGGCTTGTTCCGCGAGTTCGGCTTCACGCTGGCCATTGCCGTGATGATTTCCTCTGTCGTTGCCCTGTCGCTAACACCAATGATGGCCTCGCGCTCGTTGCGTGCCATCGAAGCCCACCATCCGGCGTCGAAGACGAGGCCCGGGGCGTGATGGCGCGTTTCGGCAAATGGCTCGAACGAGTTTATGTCCGGACGCTGTCCGGAGCGCTCAACGCGCCGATGGTGGTGCTCGCCATGGCAGCGGCTGCGGCGGCGATTGCCTATTTCGGCTTTTTCTCGTTGAACCAGGAACTGACCCCGCCAGAGGACCGAGCGCAGATCGCCGTTATCGTCAGGGCGCCGCAAAATGTCAGCCTCGACTACACAAACTCCAAGATGAGGCGAGATCGAGTCTCTGATGAACCCGCTCAAGGACAGCGGGGAGGTGACCAACGTCTTTTCGATCTCCGGGTTCGGGGGCAACACAAATACCGGATTTATCATCGTCACCCTGGCGCCGTGGGGGCGATCGCGCCCGCGATCAGGCGGCGATCGCCGGAGACATCAATCGCTATATCTCCGAAGTGACCGGGGTCAGGGCTTTTGCCGTGTCGCCCAACAGTCTCGGGGTGCGCGGCGGCGGCAACGGGTTGCAGTTCGCCGTGGTTGGCACGAGCTACGAGACGCTGGCCAAGGCCGCAGACGCCGCCGTTGCGACGCTGTCCAAGGATGCGCGCTTCGGAAACGTGCGCTCGTCCTACGACACGACGCTAGGCGCAGTTGCAGGTCAAGGTCGACCGACAGCGGGCCGAAACGCCTCGGCATCAACATTTTCCGGGCTCGGAAATATTCTGCAATCGATGCTCGACGGCAAACAGGTCGGGACGATCTTCATCAAGGAAGTCAGCTACCCGGTCTATCTGCAATCGACCAGCCAGCCGATCAACGATCCGACCGATCTCGAGAACATCTTCGTCAAGACATCCGACGGACGCTTCGTGCCGATGTCCTCGATCGTGTCGCTGTCGGAGGCACCGGCGGCGCCCTCGCTCAACCGCGAGAGCCAGCAGCGGGCGATCACCATCAACGCCGGGCTCAGCGACGGCTTTGCCATGGGCGACGCCTATAACGAGGCGCGGGCACTGGTGACGCCGCACCTGCCACCGGGCGTGTCGATCATCCCGCTGGCCGAGGCGGCAACGCTTGGCGAGAACGCCAACGGGCTCATCATCACCTTCGGTTTTGCGGTGATCGTCATCGTTCTGGTGCTGGCGGCGCAGTTCGAGAGTTTCGTTAGCGCCGGCATCATCATGGTGACGGTGCCGTTCGGCCTGGCCTGCGCGGTGTTCGCGCTGATGCTGACCCACGGTTCGCTCAACGTTTATTCCGAGATCGGGCTGGTGCTTTTGGTCGGCATCATGGCCAAGAACGGCATCCTCGTCGTCGAATTCGCCAACCAGCTGCGCGATCGCGGTATGAGCGTCCGGCATGCCATCGAGGAGGCGTCCCGCATTCGCCTCAGGCCGATCATGATGACCAAGCTGTCGACCATCCTCGGGGCGATGCCGCTGGTGCTGGCCCATGGTGCCGGCGCGGAAGCGCGCGCGTCCCTTGGTTGGGTGATCGTCGGGGCGCTTGGTTTCGCGGCTGTGTCGACGCTTTATCTTACCCCGGCGACCTACATGGTGTTTGCCCGTTTCTCCAAGCCGCGTTCGCACGAATCCGAACGTCTGGCGCGCGAACTCGACGAGGCGAAGGGCAAGGCGGTCGACGAGGCCGATGCTGTCGCCAAGCCGGCGGAATAGCGGGCCGGGGCAGATTCCTCAGGCTACCGTTTCCGGGGTTTCGGCAAGGCTGTCGCTGAAGGCGCTGAGCTGCGGTCTAGTGGCAGCCCAGAAGGCGATGATGAGCGCCAGGGACGAGGCGGTGAGGAACATCGCCGTCAGATCCAATTTACTCAGGGCGCCGGCCAACGCCTGGGACAGCGGGATGAGGCCGGAATTGGCGAAGATGAACAGGCTCATCACCCGTCCGAGCATTTTCTTCGGGGTGCGATTCTGCATCCAGGTGAACATGAAGATCGACATGTAGCCATCGCCGATGCCGAACAGCATCAGTATGGCGATGTCGCCGTAGGTTGACGTTGACAGACCAAGCCCGCCGGGGATGACGGCGAAGGTGAACAGCACTCCGATCATGATGCGCCGCACCCAGATGCCGTTCGGGCGGGGTAGGGCGCCGGCGAGGAAGTAGCCGATCAACGAGCCGACGGCAAAGCCTGACATCAGAAAGCCGAATGCGGCGGCGCCCTCCGGCAGGCGGGTGTCGGCGACAAGGGGAATGCCGATCAATAGCGGTCCGGTGAGGAGAAAATTGATCGCCGCGAGGACGATGAAAACGTAGCCAAGAGCGGCGTCTGCTTTGACATAGGCAAAGGCCGAGCGGATTGCGCTGAGGACGGTCTCGGCTGGTTCATCTTCGTCGGCGACTAGCCGGGTGCTCCGGATCAGGAACAGGAAAACCGCCGATGCGGCAAAGCTCAGCGCGTCGACAGCGTAGGCATATCCGACGCCTGAAAGGGAGTCGGTGAAACTGGCGATGACGATGCCGGCAAGCGAGGGGCCGACGAATCCGGCGATCTGGTCGATGCCCATCATCAGTGAATTGCCGGCCTGCAGATCGGATTTGCCGACCAGCATCGGCACGATGGAATGTTCGGCCGGCATGGAAAAGCCGGCGACGGTGCCGAACGCGAAGGCGAAGGCATAAACCATCCAGATATCGATCGTGCCGGACAGTACGGCAACAGCCATCAACGCCGTCAGAACGAGCCGGACGATATCAGCAGTCAGCATGACCAGCCGTGGCGACAGGCGGTCGGTGACAACGCCGCCGATCAGCATGAAGCCGGCGCGCGGCAACCCGGTCAGGGCCAGTGCAAGGCCGAGCGCCATCGGGTCGCCCGTCAGTTGCAACACGAGCCAGGGCGTGGCGATGAGCGCAAACTGATCGCCAAGCAATGACAGCGAAGCGCCGCTGAACAGCAGGCGAAAATCCCTCAGCGACATGACGCGGAGCATCGGGTTCCTGTCGGTTCGGTCTGTGGTCATGGGAATTTCCTTTGAACGCGATGGCGGTTGGCGGCGTGTTTCGCTTCGATCTCGCTATAAACCACAAACAAATCTTTGCAAAGAAATATTTGCAAATAGAAACTTGCGAAATTGGCGCGATGCCAAGACCGGTGCTAGTGTGTCCCTGTCAGTTGGTGATTCAGCGCGGAGACATGACGGTGACATCTGGAAAAGCCCGCGAACCTTCTGTCGTCGTGCCCGACATGAGTGGGCTCAAGGCGCTGGCGCATCCCGATCGGATGCGCATGCTTGGTATCCTGCGTTTCGACGGTCCGGCGACGGCGACAAGCCTGGCCAAGCGCCTCGGGCTCAATTCCGGGGCGACGTCCTATCATCTGCGCCAGCTCGCTCTGCACGGGTTCATCGAGGAGGCGAGCGATGTTGGCAACAAGCGCGAACGCTGGTGGAAGGCGCGGCATGAATCGACGGCCTATGACCCTGCGCATATGGAAGGGGATGAACTCGAGGCCGGTATGGCGATGGTCTACGCGATCGTCGCGCAGCATATGGAACTGATGCAGCGTGTCGTCTCTGCCTTTCCCGATCTGCCGGTCGACTGGCGCGAAGCCTCGAATATTTCCGACTACACAATGGCGATGACGGCGGAGCAGGCGCTGGAGCTGAAGAACGAGTTGATGGCGCTGTTGTGGGACAAGGTGCGGAAATTTCCGGCCCAGGGCGACAGCCCCGATCCCGACAAGCGCAATTACATGGTCATGCTTCACGCCGCGCCGTTCCCCGGATTCCGCGATGGAGACGCCGGGGATGCGAGTTGATGCATCCGTCCTGCCGCCGCCGTTTGGCAATCGCGGCAAGCCGTGGCACACCTGACGACCAAGGGTCCGCGTAGCCCAGGACCATTCGCTGCACCTGAAAGCGCCAAGCCGGAGACACGCTCATGAGTTTGCTGCCCATGCCGACGCTCACCTATTTCTGCACGCTTGAAGTGGCGCTTTCCAAGCCTGTCAGTTTTGGCAAGGTTCGGGCCGGCACCCGGCGCGTCATTCCGATCCGGGGCGGCACGGTCAAGGGACCGCATATTTCCGGCAAGATTCTCGATTTCGGCGCTGACTGGCAGACCGTTCTCGATGGTGGACTGGCCGAACTCGATGCGCGCTATGCCTTCGAAACCGATGACGGCGCGCTGATCGAGATGAAGGATTTCGGTTTCCGCCACGGGCCTAAAGAGGTGATGGAGACTCTCGCCGCCGGCAAGCCGGTGCCGCCGGAGGCCTATTACATGCGCACCGCCGCAAGGCTCGAAACCGAGCATCCCGACTACGCCTGGATCAACAGGACGATGTTCGTCGGCACCGGGGCGCGGCACGAAAGCACCGTTCAGATCGATCTTTACGCCATCGGCTAGCGAGCCCCCGCGCTCTGCCGGGTTGGCAGGCTGCGACAGTTTGTCTATTAACCGCCGACCATGAGGACGCGCGAGGGGGAGACAGCGTGACTGACAATCGGGTGCTCATTGCCGGTGGCGGCATTGGCGGGCTGGCGCTGGCGCTGACGCTCGACCAGATCGGCGTGCCATTCACGGTGTTCGAATCCGTGCGCGAGCTGGCGCCGCTCGGCGTCGGCATCAATATCCAGCCCAATGCTGTGCGCGAACTCTACGATCTTGGCATCGGTCCCGAGGACCTCGACGCGGTTGGTGTCGCCTCGAAGGAATGGGCGCTGGTCGGCCTCAATGGCAATGACGTCTATTCCGAACCCCGAGGGTTGCTGGCCGGCTACAACTGGCCGCAATACGCGGTGCATCGTGGCGATTTCCACATGATGCTCTACCGCAAGCTGATCGAGCGGGCCGGCACGGACAGCGTCCGGCTCGGCCATCGCGTCACCGGTTACGAGATCACCGGTCATGGTGCGGTGACGGCGGAAATCATCCGCGCCGATGGCACAAAGACCAGCGAGACGGGATCGCTGCTGATCGCGGCCGACGGTATCCATTCCGATATCCGCGCCCGCATGCATCCCAACCAGCCATCCATCCATTGGGGCGGTGCAATCATGTGGCGCGGCACGACCAAGGCCAAGCCGATCCGCTCCGGGTCGTCCTTCGTCGGTCTTGGCACGCATCGTCATCGTGTCGTCTTCTATCCGATTTCGCCGGTCGATCCGGAAACCGGGCTTGCGACGATCAACTGGATCGCCGAACTGACAGTCGACAACAAGAGCGGATGGACCAACAGCGGCTGGTTCCGCCCGGTCGAGCTCTCCGAGTTCCGTCACCATTTTGCCGACTGGCGCTACGACTGGCTCGACGTGGCCGATCTCATCGATCGTGCCGAGGTTGCCTATGAGAACCCGATGATCGACCGCGATCCGGTGCCGACCTGGCGCGATGGTCCGGTTGCGCTGATGGGGGATGCGGCGCACGCCATGTATCCGACCGGCTCGAACGGGGCCAGTCAGGCCATCATCGATGCCCGTACGCTCGGGGTGGAGATGATCAGCCATGGCGTGTCCGAGGCGGCGCTGGCGGCCTATGACGACAAGCTTTGCGGCCCGGTGTCCGAGCTGATCCTCCGAAATCGCGGTGCCGGCCCGTTCGGTCTGCTCAACCTCGTCGACGAGCGTTGCGGCGGCGTGTTCGACAGTATCGACGACGTCATCCCCGCCGAAGAGCGCAATGGGTTCATGGCCCGCTACAAGGCGGCGGCGGGCTTTGCCATCGAAACGCTCAATGCCGCGCCCAGGACCATTGCGCCCGGCGCGAAAGTGCCGGATCCGACGCCGGCCTGAACTGCAGGCCGCGCGTCAGTCGGTGCCGATCAGCCCGTGCGGGTGAGCCGCCAAGAGTGGACCTGGAACGGGCCGAAAACCGTGTCGGCACGCCCGAGCGGTTCCTCGAGCAGGTTGACCTCTTCGCCGAGCGTCCAGCCGTCAGGCAGGTGCGCTTCTGCCGCGCCACGGCCGCCGGTTGGTTCATAGGTGCGAAGGATCAGGCCGTTGCCGTCCTCCGCCGGCTTGAGGCCGCCCAGTCCGAGCGAAATGCCCTCGAGCCCGATGGGGGTCAGGCAGTTTCCTGTCGCAACGCCGATGGGCAGGACCGGCATCGGCTGGTTGAGGTCTTCGGCTTCGGCTAGCACGCCGCCGTCCAGCCAGTCGCCGGCATGGGGCAGGAGCGCATAGGTGAAGCTCTGCCTGCCCTCGTCGGCCAGAAGGTCGGGGTAGACCGGCGAGCGCAGCAGGGTGATGCCGAGCTCATTGCCGATGGCGTGGTGGCCGTATTTGCCGTCATTGAGCAAGGCGACACCGAAACCCGGCTCGGAGAGATCGGCGAAACGGTGGGCGGCGACTTCGTACTGCGCCTGCTCGAACGACGTGTTGCGGATGGTCGGACGCGGGATGACGCCGAAGGCGCATTCGAAATCGGCTTTCGCCGCGCGCACCGCCAGCGGGAACCGCGCCTTGAGCATGATCTTGCGATCATGCCAGTCGAGGTCGGTTTTGATTTCGATACGCGGCGAGTTCGACCACAACCGGATCGTCTGGACGATGGTGGAATTGGCGAAACGGCGCGTGATCCTGAGCGCTGCCCGGTGCGGGCCGGTCTCGATGATTTCCGCCGGAGCTTCCGCCAGGACTTCCTGACCCGATTGCGCGTAATCTTCTTCGATGTCCCAGGCGTCGAAATCGCGCGGGCGGTCGGCATAGGCCCAGATCTGGTTGCCGCGATCGGCAAGGCACTCGCGTCCGTTGCGTTTGTCGAAAACGCGCGACAGCGTTCCGTCGCCGCCGATTTCGACGCGGACGAAATCGTTCTCAAGACTGTCGGTCGTGACGGTCAAGCCACCGGCTGGGGTCAGTTCGGACGGAGAAAAGCTCACCGCCGACAGCGGCGGCACGTCGGTTGCGCCGGCAAGCACATAGCCGTCCGCGACCTGCTGACCGCCGGGAAGTGGTTCAATCGAGGTGAGGCGCAGCGGGCGCGGCGACAGATCGGGATTGACCGCGAGTATGCCGGCGGGTGCGTCCTGAGTTTCCAGCTTGGCCGCGAGCCGTGCGAGTTCGGCATCGATGCGTTGCCGCCCGATATCGATGGCCTGCTGCAGCTCGGCTTCGGCCTCCTCGTAGACTTCGTGAATGCTGGAGCCGGGCAGGATGTCGTGGAACTCGTTGCGCAGGACGATCTGCCAACCGGGTTCGAGCGTTTCCGGCGCTTCAGCGCCGAGCAGATGGGCAAGACCACCCAGCACCTCGGCGGTGATCAGCGCGCGCTCGGCGCGGCGGTGAAGATATTTGGTGCGCCCCTGCGTCGTCAGCGTGCCGCGGTGGAACTGCAGATAAAGCTCGCCAGCCCAAACGGGGAAATCGTCGCCTTCTGCCAGACGTCCCGGCAGGCTCTTGTACCAGTCGGATACATTGACCTGACGAACCGTCGGCATGACGGGCAGATCGGCGATCTGGCGATAGGCTTCAAGCATGTCGATATCCGGACCGCCGCCGCCATCGCCATAGCCAAAGGTCAGAAGCGTTTCGGGCATACGTTCCTTGTCGGCGTAGTTACGCCATGTCTCGACCGCGGCGCGGGCACCGAGCATGCCGTTGTAGCCACCGCCGGGATTGTCGAAGGTGTGCATCAGCACACGGCTGCCATCGAGGCCTTCCCACCAGAACAGGTCGGTCTCCATCTTGTTCTTTTCGGACCAGTTGGTCTTGTGGGTGAAAACGCCTTCAATGCCGGCAAGGCGCAAGAGCTGCGGCAAGACGGGTGTGAACCCGAAAGTGTCGGGCAGCCAGTTGACGGCGGTACGGGCATCTTTGCCGAACAGGGCATCGAATTTGCGGGTGCCATAGAGCAGTTGCCGAACGAGCGATTCACCGGTCGGCATGTTGACGTCGGGCTCGACCCACATCGCCCCGATTGGCTCCCATTGGCCGCCAATGACCTTTTCGGTGATGCGGGCGAGAAGCGCCGGATCATCCTGTTCCAGCCAGGCGTAGTATTGCGCCGTCGACTGGTTGAAGCGGTAGTCGGGATAGCGGTCCATCAGCTCGACGACGCTGGAGAACGAGCGCCTCAGCTTGCTGCGGGTCTCGGCCATCGGCCAGAGCCAGGCGAGGTCGATATGGGCGTGGCCCGAAACGACCACCGTGCCGGTTTGCGGGTAGCGTTGCTTCAAAGCCTTGAGCTCGCTTCGCAGGCGGTCGAGCGCCTCGCCAACGGATGCACGGGCGTCCTCGTCGAGCGGCGCGGGGTTTTCGGGAAGGTCCTTTGGCAGTTCCCAGACTTCCAGCGATTGCGCGCTGTGCGCGATGCGGCCGACATAGGCTGCGGTCCCTGTCGGCCACCGGAGATGGCGCAGCGCCTTTTCGAGAACGCTCAGGAGCGGGTCGACGACCTCGTGCGGACGCGAATGATCCGGGTGCTTGCGGTAGGGGTGGTAGTTTTCGTTCGGCACCGGATCGGTGGCATAGCCAGCGTGGGCGCGTATCAGTTCGATGGCCTGCCTGACGGTTCCGATGAGATCGATGAGCTGCGGCTCGATGCGGATCAGGCGCGCCGTGGCGAGACGTGCAGCGCGGTTCGGCACACCCTGGGGTAGGCGGGCGACGCATTCGGCCGTGACCGATAGCGACCCGGCGGGCACCGGAAAGCGGGTGTGGTTGGGATCGAGGCCGTACTGGTGCGTGCTGCCGTCCGGCGCGGCTACGGTGACAAGACCCTCGCCACCGAGATCGAGTTCGAGCCGGGTTTCTTCGAGCGGCCAATCACCGGGTATTGCGATGTCCGGATGAGCGAATTTGACCATGCCCTTGAGCGACGGCCAGGGCGCGCCAACCGCGTGTGGCGCACCGTCCAGCGTCCAGTCGGAAAGCGGGACGGCGGCGCGCACCGTCCACAGTTGGTATTCATCGAGCCAGGCCCTGAGGCGCTTCAGACGTTGATCGACAGACAGATAGGACATGGCAGCATTCCGGACGGATGGGGTGCGATTGGCCCTGCGGGCGGGTGAATGGCGAATTGGTTAAATGTCTGACATATACCGTTCCTTCTGGTCCGGGCAATGTTGCGGCGGCATTTGCCACTGTCTTCGAATTGCGAGACGTCAACAGCGGATTTTGATCCTGCGGCTTTGCTCGTGGCCGATTCTGATGGTGAACCGATCCGAGTGAAAGGCAAATCTCGACTTGATCGTTGAGGCTTTCGCCCTCAAACTCGCTGAACGCGCGTCGCGGGAGATCCGGTCGAGGAGCCGGATGTCCAGACGAGGATGGGTTTGTCCTTCGCCGCAATCGGCTGTTGGTGACGACCAGATGAGGCGCGCCGTGACGACATAGAGGAACCAGCCATGACCATTGAGAAACGTACATTCGGCCGTACGGGCCACGAGAGCTCGGCCGTTCTTTTCGGCGCGGCCGCGCTTGCTGAGGTCGATCAGTCAGTTGCCGATCGCGTGCTCGATCTTTTGCTCGAACATGGCGTCAATCACATCGATGTCGCCGCCGATTATGGCGATGCCGAAAACCGTGTCGGTCCATGGATGGATCGTCACCGCAGTGATTTCTTCCTTGCCACCAAGACCGGCAAACGTGATTTCGAGGGCGCCTACACCGAGATCCGGCGCTCGCTCGATCGGCTGAGAACCGATCATGTCGATCTGATCCAGCTGCACGCGCTGATCCATCCGGACGAATGGGACCAGGCGATGTCGCCCGGTGGCGCGCTGGAGGCTGCCGTCAAGGCGCGCGAGGAGGGGCTTGTGCGCTATATCGGCGTGACCGGTCATGGCTGGAACGTCGCCGCCATGCACAAACGCAGCCTTGAACGCTTCGACTTCGATTCCGTTCTGATGCCGTGGAACTGGTACACCGCCCATAAGCAGGACTATGCGCGGGATTTCGAAGCGACGGTGAAAATCTGCCAGGAACGCGATGTCGCCATCCAGACCATCAAGTCGATCGCGCGCGGTCCGTGGGCCGCCGGTGTTTCGCACAACACCACGACCTGGTACCAGCCGTTGGAGAATGAGGACGACATCAGCGCCGCCGTGCACTGGACTCTCAGCCGCCCCGGCATCTTCCTGAACTCGGTCGGCGATGTCGGACTGCTGCCGGCGGTTCTGCGTGCTGCCGAGACGCTTGGCAAGGCGCCGGACGATGCCTTCATGGCCGATCTCAGCGAGAGGGTCGGCATGGCATCGATCTTCGGCATCTAGGGCGCCGGCGTGAACCTGACCAACGAGCCAGGCCGGGCAAACGGCAACAGGAATGGCCGGATCGGCCTTGCCTATGGACGTGGCGAACTGGAGTTCGTCGCGCCTGAAGGTGCTGACGTGACGATCGTGCGCAAGCACCCCCTGCCAAAGCTCGCCGACCCCGGCGCGGCGATTGCTGCTGCGTTCGAAGCGCCGGTCGGCTCGCCGCCGCTTGCCGAATTGGCGCGCGGCAAAACCAGCGCCTCGATCCTGATCTGCGACATCACCCGGCCTGTGCCGAACGGGCTGTTTTTGAGGCCGATGATCGAGACCCTGACCGCGAACGGCATTGCGCTCGAGAACATCAATGTCCTTATCGCAACCGGGTTGCATAGACCCAATCTTGGCGACGAGCTTGCCGAGCTGGTGGGGGATCCCTGGGTTCTGGAAAACGTCCGGGTGGAAAACCACTACGCCCGCGACGATGGCATGCACGCCGATCTTGGCGACACGAAAACGCGTGGCACGCCAGTGCGACTCGACAGGCGCTTCGTTGAGGCCGATCTCAAGATCGCCACCGGGCTGGTCGAACCGCATTTCATGGCCGGCTGGTCGGGTGGGCGCAAGGTCGTCGCGCCGGGCATTGCCCATCATGAAACGATCCGCACCTTCCATTCGGCGCGCTTCATGGAGGATCCGCTTGCGGTCCAGTGCAATCTCGTCGGCAACCCGCTGCACGAGGAGCAGTTGGAGATCGTCGACATGCTCGGCGACGTCTATGCCCTCAATACCATCATCGATGAGGACCGCGACCTGACCTTCGTCAGTTTCGGCGAGATCATCGCCAGCCATCAGGCGGCAATCGATTTCGTCAGTGAAGCGACCCATGTTCCTGTCGGCAGGCGGTTCTCGACGGTTGTCACCTCGGCTGCGGGCTATCCTCTGGACAAGACCTATTATCAGACGGTCAAGGGCATGGTGACGCCGCTCGACATTCTCGAACCCGGCGGCACGCTGATCATCGCGTCGGAGTGCTCGGAAGGGTTCGGTTCCGAGGAGTTCCGAGCGGCGCAGGCACGACTGGTCGAACTCGGACCGGAACGGTTCCTGGCAACGCTGACGGCCAAATCACTGGCCGAGATTGATGAATGGCAAACCGAGATGCAGCTCAAGCCGATGCGGCTGGGGACGGTCGAGCTTTATTCGACCGGTCTGGAGGGAGAAACGCGCCAGCTGACCGGTGTCGAAATGATCGACGACGTCGGTGCGGCCATCGCCCGCTCCATTGCCCGCTGCGGCGATGCGGCTGTCGCCATCGTTCCCGAGGGGCCTTATGTTGTCCCTCGTTTTGCTCCTTAGTCCTGAAGGCGATCACGCGCCATGCTCGACATTCATCTCGATCCGCTCGGGGGTATTGCCGGCGATATGTTTGTCGCCGGGCTGATCGATCTCAGGCCCGATCTTGCGCCGGGGCTGGCGAAGGTGCTTGCTGCCCTGCCGCTGCTTGCGGGTGTCAGCACTGAAGCGGTGCCACACACTGACGGTGTGCTGACGGGGCATCGGTTTGTCGTCGAGCGTGACCATGACGGTCACCATGAGCACAACCATCATCATGCGCACGACGGGCACCATGGCCATGTCGCCTGGAAGCAGATCCGCGAGATGCTTGAGGCGGCGGCGATCGACGAAGCGACGCGTTCTCATGCCATTGCCATTTTCGCGCATCTGGCCGAGGCGGAAGCGCGCGTTCACGGCGCCACGCCAGACGACGTCGAATTCCACGAAGTCGGTGCCTGGGATTCTATTGCCGATATTGTCGCTGCAGCCTTTTTGATCGGCCAGATCGGGGCGGCGCGCTGGACGATTGGGTCGCTGCCGCTCGGTGGCGGCAGAGTGAAAAGCGCCCATGGCATGTTGCCGGTACCGGCACCGGCCACGGCCTTGCTGATCGAAGGCTTCGCCACGCTCGACGACGGGATATCGAGCGAGCGCGTGACGCCGACAGGTGCCGCCATTGTTCGTCATCTTTGCCAGAACCAGGAGCAAGCGCGTAAGGCACGCAGGCTTGTTGGCTCCGCGCATGGGTTCGGAACACGGAAGCTGCCGGGCATCAGCAATTGCCTGCGCGTGCTCGCCTTTGAAACCGATGACCAGACGGCGCAGAGGCGTGATCGTGTCATCGTGCTCGAATGCGAGATCGACGACCAGACCAGTGAAGACCTTGCCATTGCCATTGATCACTTGCGTCAACGAGACGGCGTGCTCGACCTGATCCAGGCGCCGGTCTTCGGCAAGAAGGGGCGGATGATGACGCATCTGCGGGTACTCGCTGCGGAAGCCCACGAAGACGACGTTGTTGCGGCGATATTCGATGAAACGATGACGCTCGGACTGCGCCGTATGCCGGTCGAGCGGTTCATACTTGATCGGGAGATCGCATCGACGGGCGTCGATGGAAAAACGCTCCGCGTCAAGCTGGCGGCGCGTCCGTCGGGTCGAACGGCAAAACTCGAGGCCGACGATTTTTCAGAGATTCACGGTGCAAAGGCACGCAAACACACGCGGCGACAGGGCGAAGCTCCATTCGAAGACGAGGACAAGAGCTGATGCACAACCAACTCGCGGCAGTTCTCGACAAGCTGGCGCCAGCGGCGATTGCGGTCAGCGGCGGCGTCGATTCGATGACGCTCGCCGTGTTCGCCCATCGCCAACTCGGCGGTGCGGGCATCGAGATGATGCACGCCACATCGCCAGCCGTGCCGCCCGAGGCGACGGCACGGGTGCGCCATTTCGCCGAAGCGGAAGGCTGGCGGCTTTCGGTGCTCGATGCCGGCGAATTCGCCGACGCCGACTATATCGCAAACCCGGTCAACCGTTGCTATTTCTGCAAGACCAACCTTTACGATGCCATCGCTAAACACACCGGACGCCGCATGCTCTCAGGCACCAACACCGATGATCTCGGCGAATATCGCCCCGGTCTCGACGCGGCGCGCGAGCACGATGTGCACCACCCCTATGTGGAGGCCGGTATCGACAAGGCAGGGGTGCGGGCACTGGCCCGCCAACTCGGCCTCGGCGATCTTGCCGAACTGCCGGCGTCGCCCTGCCTGTCGAGCCGGGTTGAGACCACCATTCCGATTAATGCCGATGTGCTGACGGCAATACATGCTGCCGAAAAGCTGGTGGGCGACAAGCTGAACCCGGGAACCGTGCGCTGCCGTGTCCGCGGTTCGGGCATTGTCGTCGAGCTCGATGCCGATAGCCTTGGCGGTCTCGATGCGCTGAGGCGCGACAGGCTGAGCCTTGCTGTCTCGAGCCTGTTTCCGGAAGGTTTTACCGACACGCCGGTCAGCTTTGCGCCTTACCGGAACGGCAGCGCCTTTGTCGGGAAGCCCGAATGAGTGAAGCTGACGTGGTTTTCGATTATGCCCGGACGGCGCGTATCGGCCTCAGTGAGGCGGTGTTCTGTGAGGGCAAGACGGTCGGCCAGATCACCTCGATTCTTGACGGCGCCGGCGAACGCGGTGCCGGCCTGTTGCTGACGCGGCTGGATGAAGCGGTGTTCAGGAGCCTGCCGGAAACGCTGGTGGTGGCAATCGATTATTGCCCACTGTCCCGTACAGGCTTTTTCGGAGCGGTGCGCGCCGATGCAGCTTCTAACCTGGTGGCGGTGGTCTCTGCCGGCACGGCCGATTCTCCTGTTGCGCACGAAGCAGCGCGCTGCCTGCGCCACGGCGGCGTGGCGGCAACGGCGATCGCCGATGTCGGGGTGGCCGGCATCTGGCGACTGATGGACAGGATCGAAGAGATTGCCAGCCATCCGGTGGTGATTGTCGTGGCCGGCATGGACGCGGCGCTGGCCAGCGTCGTCGGCGGACTTGTGCCCGGCGCGATCATCGCCGTGCCGACCTCGACCGGTTATGGCACATCCGAAGCTGGACGCACGGCGCTCAATGCCATGCTGGCGAGTTGCGCGCCGGGTGTTACCGTGTGCAACATCGACAATGGCTATGGCGCGGCAATGGCGGCGTTGCGCATGCTTCACACTATGAAACTGGTTGCGCCCGAGTAAGCGCGGCGCGCGTGACTGCAACAAGCAACGAGACTGCATGATGGAAAACGCCCGAGCCCTTTTGCGCGAAATGTTCGATGCCGCGATTGCCTCGGCCCAGCCGGAGCTTTGCGTGCCGCCGCATCTGCCGGACGAGCCGCCAAAGGGCCGCTTCATCGTCATCGGTGCCGGCAAGGCCAGCGCGGCCATGGCCCGGGTCGTCGAGGATCATTGGTCCGGTCCGCTCGAAGGATTGGTGATCACCCGTTATGGCTATAGCGTCGCCTGCGACAGGATCGAGATCGTCGAAGCGGCGCATCCGGTGCCGGATGAGGCGGGACACAAGGCTGCCGAGCGCATGCTTGACTACGTCTCCGATCTCACCGAGGATGATGTCGTTCTGTGCCTGATCTCTGGTGGGGGATCGGCGCTGATGCCGCTGCCGCTGAAGGGGCTGACGCTTGCCGACAAGAGGGACGTCAACACCGCGCTTCTGCGCTCGGGGGCGACGATTACCGAGATGAACTGCGTCAGGCGTCATCTCAGTGCCATCAAGGGCGGACGTCTGGCGGCGGCCTGCCATCCGGCAAAGCTGCTGACGCTGATGATCTCGGACGTGCCGGGGGACGATCCCATCGACATCGCCTCCGGCCCGACGGTGGCCGATCCGACGACACTTGCCGACGCCCTCAAGATCGTCAGGCGCTACAGGCTCGATCTGCCGCAAGCGGTGATGGACGTGCTGGCCGACAACAGCAGCGAGAGTATCAAGCCGGGCGATCCGCGGCTTGATCGCGCCGAGGCGAAGATCATCGCAGCCCCGCAACTGGCACTGGAGGCCGCGGCGGAGCTGGCCCGCACCCAAGGATATGAGACGCATGTCCTCGGTGATGCCATAGAAGGCGAAGCGCGTGATGTCGGGCTGGTCATGGCCGGCATGGCGCGTCAGGTGGCAGTGAAAGGGCAACCGTTCACGGCACCCTGCATTCTGCTCTCGGGCGGGGAGACGACCGTTACTATCAAGGGCAAGGGCAGGGGAGGACGCAATGTCGAGTTCCTGCTGTCGCTGGCGGTGGCGCTCGACAGGTTGGAAAACATCTACGCCCTGGCCGGAGACACCGACGGCGTCGATGGCGCCGAGGAGATTGCCGGGGCGATGATCACCCCGGATACGCTGGAGCGCGCTCAGGCGAAGGGTCTTTCGGCCAGCGCCGAGCTTGACGACAACAATGCCCACGGGTTTTTCGAGGCGCTCGGCGATCAGGTCGTCACCGGACCGACCCTGACCAATGTCAACGACTTCAGGGCCATTCTGATCGAGTAGGCGAGGGTCAGGGGATGGATCAGCACTCGGTCACGTTCGAGGCCAGCCCGCCGCGCGAGGTTTCCTTGTAGCGCACGCCCATGTCGAGGCCGGTCTGACGCATGGTTTCAACCACCTGATCGAAGCTGACGGAATGGGCGCCGTCGCCGCGAAGCGCCAGCGATGCAGCGGCGATTGCCTTGGAGGCGCCGAAAGCGTTGCGCTCGATGCAGGGGATCTGCACCAGCCCGCCAACCGGGTCACAGGTCAGGCCAAGGTGATGTTCGAGGGCGATTTCGGCGGCGTTCTCGACCTGGGCGCTGTTGCCGCCAAGTGCGGCGCAAAGTCCAGCCGCAGCCATGGCCGCCGCCGAGCCGACTTCGCCCTGGCAGCCGACTTCTGCACCTGAAATCGAAGCGCGCTGCTTGATGATGGCGCCGATGACGGCGGCGGTCAGCAGAAGGGTGCGGATGCCATCGGTGTCGGCGCCCGAGCAGAATTCCATGTAGTAGCGCAGGACCGCCGGAATGATGCCTGCCGCGCCATTGGTCGGCGCGGTGACGATCCGTCCGCCAGCGGCGTTGACCTCGTTCACCGCCATGGCATAGGCGGCGACATAGTCCATGGGACGCGTCGGGGACTGGGTGTTGGCCAGCCGGTCGGTTTCGAGCGCCTCGAACAATTGCCTGGCGCGACGCCTAACCTTGAGTTCGCCCGGCAGCATGCCGGTGACCGACAGGCCTTCGTCGATCGAGGCGAACATGGTCGCGGTGATCAGGTCGAGATAGGCGATCACATCGTCATGGCTGTGTCGCGCGCATTCGTTCTCAATGGCGATCTCGGCAATGGACAGGCCCGTCTCTTGCGACAAGGCGAGGAGTTCGGCGGTGCCGGTGAAGGCGTGAACCAGTGGCGTGTCGTCCGCAGCCTCTTCCGGATCGGTCAGACAGCGCACAAAGCCGCCGCCCGGCGAGGCCCAGTCTTCCGAGAAAAGCGTCGCGCCTGATTCATCCAGAGCGATGAACCGCATGCTGTTTGGGTGGGCAATGGGTTTGGTCTTCTTGTCGAAGATCAAATCGGCTTTCATGTCGAAGGCAACTTCGCGCGTTCCGAGCAGCGGCAGCTTGCCCGATTGTGCGATTGCTTCGAGCTGGTCATGCGTGGTGGCGGCGTCGAAACTTTCCGGGCGGACTCCACACAGGCCGAGAACCAGCGCTTTGTCGGTGCGATGCCCGATGCCGGTCCAGGCGAGCGAACCGAAAACCGTTACGCACAGGCGCGCCGGTTTGTGCCCTGCCGCCAGTAGCCGCTCGGCGAAAGTGCGCGCGGCGCTCATCGGACCCATGGTGTGTGATGACGACGGGCCGACCCCGATCTTGAACAGCTCGAACAGACCTGCCGTTACGGGTGTGTACGGGATCTGGCGCGATCTGGACCTGTTACTTGCCGGCATGACGACCTCGTTTGCTGCCGGTGGAGCCGAGTCAGCGGATCGCCCCATCTGTCTGTGTGCCTGAGAGCATTACTCCTTCGGCGGGCCAATGGCCTCTTTCCAGATGCTATCTTGCGCGGGTTCCTGGTGCCTGAAAGTTTCCGGGGCGGTTGCTTCTTCGGCGCCGGACGGATCCGGTCTCTCCCTCGCGCCGCGGCAGCTTAGTGCAAGTTCGTCAAAACTCGATACGGTTTTTCCATTTTTGCGCGGATCAGCATGGCGCTGCATGAGCAGGTGGTGCCCTGGGGGCTTAATCCCAGAGAACCCTGACGGACATGGTGGCAGCCGCCGTGCGGTTCTCGACGCCGAGCTTGTCGAAGATCTGTTCGAGGTGCTTGTTCACGGTACGCGGCGACATATCGAGGATTTCGGCGATTTCCTTGTTGGATTTTCCGTGGGTGATCCACAAGAGCACCTCAGCCTCACGCAGGGTCAATTCGAACGCCGAGGCCAGGCGCTCTTCCTCGGTGCCCGCATCGCGATCGATGACACGCAACAGTCTCTCGCCTTCAGGGCCGCGTCCGACGAGACGGAATTCAAGCCGCGTGCGATTGCGCTGAACCTCCAGAACCACATCATCCAAACCGGGGCGCAGGGTTGCCGTGTCGGCAAGCCAACCGGTCACCTCCCATGGCATATGCGCTTCGGATTCGGCATGAATGCCGGCCTGCATCAGCAGCTTGGCAGCCTGAGGCGTTGTCCAGATGATCGTGCCGCCGGCATCGACAGCCACGATTCGCCGCCCGGTGGTATCCAGCGCCTCACGGGCCGAGCGCGCTTTGCGGGCATTGACCAGATGCACTTGCATGCGGGCGAACAGTTCGTCCAGAGGCACGGGCTTGGAAACGAAATCGACCCCACCGGCGGCAAGGGCAGCGACAACGTGCTCGGATTGTTCGAGCCCCGTCATGAAGATCACCGGGATATCGGCGAGATGCGCTTCGGTCTTGAGAACGCGGCAAGTCTCGAACCCGTCCATGCCCGGCATCATTGCATCCATGAGAATGATATCGGGTGGTGTCTGGCTTGCCAGTTCGAGTGCGGCGCGCCCGCTCTTGGCGACCATAACCTGCATGCCGTCGAGCTTCAGCGCGTCGGTAAGCATGGTCAATGTTTCAGGGGAGTCGTCGACAACCAGAACGGTCGCATCGGATGTCGACGGATCGGCCGGCGCAACGATGTGCCTGTTTCCAGGTCTTTGCTCACTCATGCTCATAGGCATTCGAATTGTCCTGTTCCCTGTAAGTCCATTCCAGCTGCAACGCCGTGCCGATCAGCTCGATAAGGCTGTCGAGATTGAACGGCTTGACCAGATAGCCATCATGCAGGCGCTGAAAAGCTGGCTCGGCGCGTTCCATGCCGGCATCGGCCGACACCATGAGGATGGGCAGGTCCGGATAGCAGGTGTCGCGGACATGGGCGGCGACCTGCCAGCCGCTGAGGCCCGGCATTGCAACATCGAGAATGAGAATATCGGGACGTGCCGCCTTCAGGCGATCCAGGCAGGTGGCGCCGTCGGCAACCGTGTCGACCGTGAAGCCGAGCGGGGAGAGAACATCTGTCACCAGAGTTCGCTGCGCCGCCTCGTCGTCAGCCAGCAATACGCGCAGCCGTGGACCGAGATAACCCGTTATCCGCATGCCAACCCGCTTGGCGGTTTTCGGCCGTCTGGCTGAGCCGAGCATGAGCCGGACACGAAAGCATGTGCCCTTGCCGGGTGAACTCGTCACAGTCAACTCGCCACCCATGATCTCGGCCAGCAGCTTGGTGATGGTTAGTCCGAGCCCGGTGCCTGGCGGTTGTTCCCGTCCCGATGGACCCTCGGCTCTTTCGAAGGGAAGAAAGACGCGATCGATGTCTTCGGGCGAAATGCCGATACCTGTGTCTGACACCTCGAAGGTCGCGATCTCGTTGCGATAGCCAACCTTGAGTGTCACCTTGCCGGCGTCGGTGAACTTGATCGCATTGGACAGGAGATTGATCAGGATCTGCCTGAGGCGCCGCTCGTCCGTGAACACGTAATCGGGGATATTGACCGACGGCTCGAAGCTGAAGCCGATACCCTTTTCGCTCGCCTGCAGGCTGAACATGTCGACCAACTGATCAAGGCAGGGGCGGAGCGCCATCCTGTCGCGATAAATCTGGAACCGCCCGGCCTCGATTTTCGAGATGTCGAGCAAGCCTTCGATCAGGCCGGCCAGATGCTCGCCGGATCGCTTGACCGTTTTGGCCGCATTGTCGATCAGGGGAGTCTTGTCGGGCTGGCGGCTGAGCAATTGCGCGTAGCCGAGAATCGAATTGAGCGGCGTGCGCAGTTCGTGGCTCATCCCGACGATGTATTTGGATTTGGCCAGATTGGCGGATTCTGCTGCTTCCTTGGCCTTTTGCAGCTGGCGGTCGGTTTCCTCATGCGCTTCGATTTCGGCAATCAGCAGCGCGGTGTGGCGGCGCGCCTCTTCCTCGGCGACGACCCGACTGTCATGGGCCAGAACGAACAGCCAGACGACGATGCCGGCGATCAGGAACAGGACAAAAAAGAGCTTGAGGTAAAGCGGCGCGACGATCTGCGCCGGCACGGAAGCGTCGAGCAGGGTCTGAGAATACAGCACCGACAGGATGACCATGATAACGCCGGTCACAACCGTCATGGCGCCGATATAGTGCCCGATCTGGCTGTCGAGCACACGGGCGATACGTTCCGGAAACAGGGTGCGAGACAGGGCCGAGAGCTGGTCCGAGAACCGGGCGTGCTTTTTGCACATGTCGCCGCAGCGGGCGTCGAGCGAACAGCACAGTGAACAGATCGGGCCGTCATAGCGTGGACAGCCGGCCATGTCCTCTGGTTCGAATTCATGCTCGCAAATGCAGCATTTCACCGTCTCCGCATGCTCGTGCAAATGCGGACGCCGGGCATTGCGGGCGAGATAGAACCGCCCGCGGGTGAGAACGGCGATGGTGGGGGCGAAAACGAAGCAGGAGACCAGCGCGACGTAAGGGTAAAGCGCGGCGGCCTCCGGCCCAAACAAGCCGAAATGGCTCAACAAGGACAGGAGCGAGGACAGGAACACCGAGCCGAACCCGACTGGATTGATGTCGTAGAGATAGGCGCGCCTGAATTCGATGCGCTGAGGTGACAGTCCCAATGGCTTGTTGATGACGAGATCGGCGGCGATTGAACCGAGCCACGCGACGGCAACGATGGCATAAAGTCCCAGGATCTGTTCGAGCGCCTTGTAGACACCGAACTGCACCAGCAGCAGGCCGATGAGGACGTTGAACACCACCCAGACAACGCGGCCCGGATGTGAGTGGGTCAGCCGGGAGAAGAAATTCGACCAGGCAATCGAGCCGGCATAGGTGTTGGTGACGTTGATCTTGACCTGGCAGACCACAACGAAGATGCCGGTCAGTCCGAGTGCAAGTTCCGGGCTGGTGATCATTTTCTGGAACACCGACAGATACATCTGTGTCGGCTCAGACGCGGTCTCGAAGGGAACACCGGCCGAAAAGGCGAAATAGGCCAGGAACGATCCGGCCATGACCTTGAGCCCGCCGATCACGATCCATCCCGGCCCTGCCACGATCAGCGCCAGCCACCACTTGAGCCGGTTGCCCGCCTTGCGGCGCGGCAGGAAGCGCAGATAGTCGACCTGCTCGCCGATCTGGGACACCAGCGAGAACAGAACTGCCGAAGCCGCGCCGAACAGAGTGAGGCTGAACGTGCCATCCATCGGGCCGAAAATGCCGGTGTAGCCGGTCCAGGCCCGCACTGAATCGAGGCTTTGCGCGGCGATGTAGATGAAGGGCAGGATCTGCAGAACGATCCACAGCGGCTGCGTCCATGCCTGGAAGCGGTTGATGAAGGTGATGCCGTGGGTAACCAGCGGAATGACCACGAGTGTCGAGATCAGGTAGCCGGCAGCCAGATGGATGCCGAAACACAGCTCCAGCGCCGTTGCCATGATCGCCGCTTCGATGGCGAAAAAGATGAAAGTGAAGCTGGCATAGATCAGCGACGTGATGGTCGAGCCGAGATAGCCGAAGCCGGCGCCGCGCGTGAGCAGGTCGATGTCGACGCCGTATTTCGCCGAGTTGTAGGCAATTGGCAGGCTGAGCAGGAAAATGATCAGCGCCGTCGCGAGAACCGCCCACATGGTGGTTGAGAAGCCGTAGTTCAGCGTCAGCGCCGCGCCGATTGCTTCCAGAGCCAGAAACGATACGGCGCCGATAGCCGTATTGGCGATCCTCAATGCTGACCAACGCCGCACTCTGGTGGCAGTGAAACGGAGCGCGAAGTCCTCGAGAGTCTGATTGGCGACCCACTTGTTGTAGGTGCGTCGGACTCGCGTCACCTTGGAGGCCGCCGTCATCAGCGCTCCCCCATGCCGCGCACTCTGCGGTCCGGCGATTTGCCTTGCATCGGCAAACCCATTCCCTTTTGCCGGCAATCTCCGCACTTGGCGGTGATCGTCGGTTGGCCAGCCCCCCACTTGATTTTGCATGCTCCGCTTCGTCCGGCGGATGTCAGCATGCCCCACCTTATGCGTGATTTACCCCAACGGAAATACGTCAATCGCCCCGTTGATGAGCAATCTCTTGGAATGCCTAACTTGCGTGCAGTTGGCAGACCCCGCCAGCGCCGACCGCAACAGGCATCAAGGAACAGGGCTCACACAATGAACGACGACACCCCCACGAAGGGACCCTTCACCACAAGGCGTCAGCTTCTTGCAGGAATGGCCGCACTGCCGATTTTCGGCATGATGGGCAAGCCGCTTCTTGCAGCCGACTATCCCACTGCCGAAGTCAACACGACCGGTCTGGCCGTCACCGACGACACCGTGACCGTCGGTATTCTCCATTCCATCACCGGCACGATGGCTATTTCCGAAACGGGCTCCACCCAGGCTGAAAAGCTGGCCATCGACCAGATCAATGCTTCGGGCGGCGTGCTCGGGCGCAAGATCGAATACATCCAGGAAGATGGCGCGTCCGATTGGCCGACCTTCGCCGAAAAGGCAAAGAAACTCCTCGTCCAGGACAAAGTCGCCTCGGTCATGGGCTGCTGGACCTCTGCCTCGCGCAAGGCGGTGCTGCCGGTCTTCGAGCAGTACAACGGCATGCTTTTCTACCCGACCTTCTACGAAGGCCTCGAGGAGAGCCCGAACGTCATCTATACCGGCCAGGAAGCCACACAGCAGATCATCGCGGGTCTCGACTGGGTCGCCAAGGAAAAGGGCGCCAAGAGCTTCTACCTGCTCGGCTCCGACTACATCTGGCCGCGCACGTCCAACAAGATCGCCCGCAAGCACATTGAGGAGCACCTCGGCGGCAAGGTCGTAGGCGAGGACTACTACCCACTCGAACACACCCAGTTCAATTCGGTCATCAACAAGATCAAGCTCAAGAAGCCAGACGTCATCTACGCCATTGTCGTGGGTGGTTCGAATGTCTCGTTCTATAAGCAGTTGAAGGCCGCGGGCATCGATCTGACCAAGGAAGACCCGATCCTTCTGACCATTTCCGTCACCGAAGACGAAATCCTCGGCATCGGCGGCGAGAACATCGTCGGCGCCTATGCCTGCATGAAGTACTTCCAGTCTCTCGAGAACGAGAACAACCAGGCATTCGTCAAGGCATTCAAGGACATGTGGGGCCAGGACATCGTCATCGGCGATGTCACCCAGGCGGCCTATCTCGGGCCGTGGCTGTGGAAGCTCGCGGTCGAAAAGGCCGGCAGCTTCGATATCGACAAGCTCAAGGTATCGCTGCCGGGCACCGAGTTCGACAAGGCGCCCGAAGGCTATGTGCGGGTGCACGAGAACCATCACCTCTGGTCCAAGACCCGCGTCGGCCGCGCCCGCGACGACGGCCAGTACGACCTGGTCTACGAGACCGCCGACCTGGTCGAACCCGATCCGTTCCCCGAGGGCTACCAATAGCCTCTTGCACCGGCCCCGGTCCCCTTCGGGGGGCCGGCACGCCGTTGACGCAGTGTCCGAGAGCCGGTGTTTCCGGCTTCCGCGCGCCTTCGAACAAGGCGCTTTCAAGCCAATGACGCGAGGCACAAGATGATCGGCGACTACAGCTATTACGAATTCTTCTCGATCCTCGGCATGCAGGGATTTGCCGGGTTGATCCTGTTTTCCGTCTTTGTCCTGATGGCACTCGGGCTTGCCATCATCTTCGGCCAGATGGGCGTGATCAACATGGCTCATGGCGAGTTCATGATCCTTGGCGCCTATGTCACCTATCTGTGCTCGCACATCGCCAGCGACTACGTGCCCGGCCTTTTCAGCATCTATTTCTTCGTCGCAATGATCCTCGCCTTCCTCGTCTCGGGTGCCCTCGGCATCTTCGTCGAATGGGCGATGATCCGGCATCTCTACAAGCGGCCGCTCGACACCCTTCTGGCGACCTGGGGGCTCAGCCTCATTCTGCAGCAAGTCTACCGGTCGGTCTTCGGCGCCCGCGAGGTCGGCGTGACACTGCCCGACTATCTGCTCGGATCGCTGCCGCTGACCGACATCATCGAGGTGCCGATCAACGGGCTTTTCGTCATGGGCCTGACGACGCTGATCACCGTTGGCGTGTTCTTCATCATGTTCCGGTCGCGCTTCGGCAAGCAGGTGCGCGCCGTCACGCAGAACCGCGTGATGTCCGGCGCCGTGGGTATCGATACGCGCAAGGTCGACCGTCTCACCTTCGGCCTCGGCTGCGGCATTGCCGGGATCGCCGGCTCGGCCTTCACCATGATCGGTTCGACCGGTCCGACCGCCGGCCAGCTCTACATCGTCGACACGTTTCTGGTCGTGGTCTTCGGTGGCGCAGCAAGCCTGTTGGGCACGATCGCGTCCGCATTCGCCATCTCCCAGGCGCAATCGACCATGGAGTTCTTCCTTTCGGGCTCAATGGCCAAGGTCCTGACCCTTTTGACCGTGGTCGGCATCCTGATGCTGCGCCCGCAGGGCCTGTTCACGCTCAAGATCCGCCGCTGAACGGCTTTTTCAGGAGACACGCAAATGAGCATTCTCTCCCTGTATACCCGGCGTGAGTGGATATCCCTTCTCATCCTCGCCGCACTCCTGCTGCTGGTGTTTCCGCTGGCGATGGACATCTTCCGTCTCAACCTGATCGGCAAATATCTGACCTATGCCTTCGTCGCGGTCGGGTTGGTGCTGTGCTGGGGCTACGGCGGCATTCTGAGCCTGGGGCAGGGGGTGTTCTTCGGTCTCGGCGGTTATTGCATGGCGATGTTCCTCAAGCTCGAAGCGTCGAGCCCGGAGAACACGGCCATCCAGTCGACCCCCGGCATCCCGGATTTCATGGACTGGAACCAGCTCACGGAATTGCCTTTCTGGTGGCAGCCTTTCGGCAATCTCGGCTTCGCCCTGATCGCGATCGTCGTGGTACCGTCGATCTTCGCCTACATCATCGGCGTCGCCATGTTCAAACGGCGGGTGGGGGGCGTTTATTTCGCCATCATCACCCAGGCCATGGCCGCCATCCTGACCATCCTCATTGTTGGCCAGCAGGGCTACACCGGCGGCATCAACGGCATCACCGATCTCAGGACGCTGCTGGGCTGGGACATCCGTACCGACAGCGCCAAATTCATCCTCTATTTCGTCAATGCCTTCCTGCTGATCGGCGTGCTGATGATCGCGCAGGGCATCAAGATGTCGAAGTTCGGTCGCCTGCTCATCGCCATGCGCACCAAGGAGGACCGCGTCCGGTTCTCCGGCTACGACGTCTCCAGCTTCAAGATCTTCATCTTCTGCGTTGCAGCCGCGTTCTCGGCCATCGGCGGGGCGATGTTCACTCTGCAGGTCGGATTCATGTCGCCGAGCTTCGTCGGCATCGTGCCCTCGATCGAGATGGTCATCTTCACCGCCGTAGGTGGCCGGCTGTCACTGCTCGGCGCGGTCTATGGCGCACTGGTCGTCAACTGGGCCAAGACCAGCTTCTCGGAAAGCTTCCCCGAACTGTGGCTGTTCGGACTGGGCGGGCTGTTCATCGCGGTGGTCATGGCCTTCCCCAACGGGTTGGCCGGGTTGTGGTCGGTCTATGTGTCGCCGCTCATCGACCGTGTCCTGCCAGGGCGCAAGTCCAAGCCGCAACCCGATATGCCGGCCGCCGAAACGGCGCCCGAAGCAGCCGAATAGGAGAGTGAGCAATGGTTGACGAGATTGCCATCGGCGATGCCGAGACCTTTCCGACCACCGCCCAAGGCGTTGCGCCCAAGGAGTTCCTGCTCTCGGTCGAAGATCTGACGGTCAGTTTCGACGGGTTCAAGGCGGTCAACGACCTGAGCTTTTACGTCGACGAGAACGAGATCCGCGTCATCATCGGCCCGAATGGCGCCGGCAAGACCACCGTTCTTGACCTCATCTGCGGCCGCACCAGAGCGACAGCCGGCTCGATCAGGTTCCGCGGCAAGGAACTGACCCGGATGAAGGAACACCAGATCGTCCACGCTGGTGTTGGCCGCAAGTTCCAGAATCCGTCGATCTACGAGGATCTGACGGTGTTCGAGAACCTGGAGCTCAGTTTTCCGCGCGGCCGCGATGTCCTCGGGGCACTGACCTTCAGGCGCGACGCCGAGGTTATCACCAGGGTCGAAGAGATCGCCGACATGGTGTTCCTGAAGGATCATCTGGGTGTGGAGGCGGCCATTCTCAGTCACGGCCAGAAGCAATGGCTCGAGATCGGCATGCTGCTGATCCAGAGCCCGGAACTGCTGATGCTCGACGAGCCTGTGGCCGGAATGAGCGTCTCCGAGCGCGTCAAGACCGCCGAGCTGCTCAATCTGATCATCAAGGACCATTCGGTGATCGTCATCGAGCACGACATGAAATTCGTCGAGGACATCGCTCACCGGGTCACCGTCCTGCACCAGGGCAAGGTGCTGTCCGAAGGGTCGATGGATCACGTCCAGCACGATCCCAAGGTCATCGAAGTCTATCTCGGACACTGAGGAAACAGGAAAAAGAACATGTTTTCCATCGACCAGCTGCACGTCTCCTACGGCCAGTCCGAGGTGATCCATGGCGTCTCGCTTGATGTCGGCAAGAACGAGATCGTTGCCATCATGGGCCGCAACGGCATGGGCAAGACAACGCTGATGAAATCGCTGATGGGCATCGTTCCTTCGGGCGAAGGACAGATCAGGCTCGACGGCCAGGACATCGCCGGCAAGGAGAGCTTTCTCAGGGTCGCTGACGGGCTGGCCTATGTGCCCCAGGGCCGAATGATCTTTTCGAGCATGACGGTGAGGGAAAACATCGAGACCGGCCTGACATCGACCGGGGAAACCGAGGTGCCTCAGGACATCTACGAGCTGTTTCCGGTGTTGCTCGAAATGAAAGGGCGCCGGGGCGGCAATCTCTCTGGCGGCCAGCAGCAGCAGCTGGCCATTGCCCGGGCACTGGCATCCAGGCCGAAGGTCCTGCTGCTCGATGAGCCGACCGAAGGCATCCAGCCCTCGATCATCAAGGAGATGGCGCGGACACTGAAACACATCCGCGACACGCGCGGCCTCTCCATCGTCGTGTCCGAGCAGGTGTTGAGCTTCGCCCTCGATATCGCCGACCGGGTGCTCGTCATCGAGAACGGCGCGTTCGTCCATGATTCCCCGCGTGATGGCATCGATGAAAAGAAGGTTTCGGCCTTCCTGTCGGTGTGATCCCGACCTGTCCAACCCCAAGGAGCAAGCCAATGGCAGAAACACTGATCAGCGTCGATCTCACCGAGTCGCCGCATACCAATGAGAAGATCCACAACCGCTGGCACCCCGACATCCCGATGGCGGTCTGGGTCGAGCCGGGCGACGATTTTCGTATCGAGACCTATGACTGGACAGGCGGCCAGATCAAGAACGACGACGATGCCGCCGATGTGCGCGACGTCGAGCTGCAGCAGGTCCACTACCTCAGTGGTCCCGTCGGCGTGAAAGGTGCCGAGCCGGGCGACCTGCTTGTTGTCGACATCCTCGATATCGGTGCCGTCGAAGACAATATGTGGGGCTTCAATGGCTTCTTTTCACGCAACAATGGCGGCGGATTCCTGACCGATCACTACCCGGACGCCCAGAAGTCGATCTGGGACTTCGAGGGCATGTTCACCAAGTCCCGCCATGTTCCCGGCGTGCGCTACGCCGGCCTCATCCATCCGGGACTGATCGGCTGTTTGCCCGACCGCAAGATGCTCGACATGTGGAACACTCGTGAAGGCGCGCTCAAGGCGACCGACCCGGATCGGGTGCCGGCGCTGTGTGAATTGCCCAACACGCAGTCGGCCCATATGGGAGCCCTCAAGGGCGAGGCTCGCGACAAGGCTGCCGCCGAAGGCGCCCGCACCGTTCCGCCACGCGAACATGGCGGCAATTGTGACATCAAGGACCTGAGCCGAGGCTCGAAGATCTATTTCCCGGTCTATGTCGATGGCGCAGGGCTTTCGATGGGCGATCTGCACTTCAGCCAGGGCGATGGTGAAATCACCTTCTGCGGCGCCATCGAGATGCCGGGCTGGCTGCACATCAAGGTCAGCCTGATCAAGGACGGCATGGCCAAATACGGCGTCAAGAACCCGATCTTCAAGCCGTCGCCGATCACGCCGAAATATGACGACTATCTGATTTTTGAAGGTATTTCGGTCGATGAGGCTGGCACCCAGCACTATCTCGACGTGCACGTCGCCTATCGTCAGGCCTGTCTCAACGCTATCGAGTACATGAAGAAGTTCGGCTACACGGGCGCACAAGGCTACGCCATCCTCGGCACGGCGCCGGTGCAGGGCCACATCTCGGGTGTGGTCGATATCCCGAACGCCTGCGCCACGCTGTGGCTGCCGACCGACATCTTCGAATTCGACATGATGCCGGGCAGCGACGGACCCACGAAACATCTGGATGGCAAGATCGACGTGCCGCTGGCACCCGACCTCTAGGTGCACCCAGAAAGTCTGGTGTGCCGGGCCGTGAATTCGGTTTCGACATCCGAAGATATGGCCCAGAACCAGCACCGCAGGGAGGAGCGGGGAGGCAATACGTGGCAGGGCACGATCCGTGTTTCCGTATTGCTTCCCTCGGTTCCCTGCAGTTTTTCGGTCAATTCAGGAGACCAAAATGCCGGTTTACGATTACGAATGTGAAAGTTGCGGCACCTTCACCGCCCTGCGCCCGATGAGCGAATCCGCTTCGGATTGCGCTTGCCCGGAATGCGGTGCTTCGGCGCGTCGGGTGTTTCTCAGCGTGCCAGGTTTTGCGCTGATGGATGCGGGCATGCGCACTGCCCATTCGACGAATGAACGCGCGGCGCATGAACCGAAGTCGAGCCGCTCCGGTCATGTGCACGGGCCGGGCTGTTCCTGCTGTTCGGGAAAATCGATGCCTTCGCGGACGCTTCATCGTCCGGACGGTTCAAAAAGCTTCCCCTCGGCACGACCATGGATGATCAGTCACTGAATCCGGTTGGCCTTAGGCGCTGCTGGTCAAGATCTGAAGCAAACGCCACAGGTTGCGCAGCTATGCGCGAAGTCTAGCCAGCGCCGGTAATACGTAGCGCCGAATAACCGGCGAGGGCGGCAATCGCGCTCACTGTCGTGCCCCAGGCGAGGTCGATGAGCGAGACGGCGACCGGCCAGTCGCGCAGCGTCGACAGGTTGGTGATGTCATAGGTTCCGTAGGCGACAAGCCCGAGCAGGGCACCCAGGCCGAGCGCCATCAGCCATGAGCCGGCGTTCGCCGCCGGCATCACCGCGAAAACGACAAGTCCGACCACATAGAACAGATAAAACAGGCCCGCGACCGGCAGTGATGGCTCCGGTGCGAGCAGGGACCCGAGCATGGGTTTGTAAATAAGACCGGTTGCCGTCGACAGCCAGATGAAGTCGAGCACGAAAAAGCAGATCGCGGTGGCCGCGTAGGCGACGCCATAGGCGAGCATGGTTCTCTCCGGTTCAGATTCCCAGGAATGGCTGTGCGAGCCGCACCACGAGGCTGCGGAATTTCAACGGCGCGTCGGTGACCGCGAGGCAGATGCATTCCTCTCCCTCACCAGCGCAAGGTGTGTGCTCCAGATCCGAATCCGCTTCCTCGATTTCACCGACGCCAAAACGCTCGTCGCCATCAACCAGCGTTCCGCGCAAGATGACGGTCAATTCGAGACCGCGATGGCCATGCTCGGGCACGGGTGAGCCCGCAGGGATACGCAGCAGCCTTACCGAGGTTTCGCTGTCGCCGGTCGGGATCAGCGCCTGGTGGCCGGCCGTGCCGATGCGTTTCCAGCTGATCGCGTCGAGATCGGCGCCGACATAGGCGCGAAGCGGCGAGGGAACGGTGCCCGTGATGCGTTCGGTTGAAGGAGTTATAGTCTCGGTTAGATCCTGTGGCGCATCGATCATCGCCATGACCTGATCGAACGAAGACGCTGCGACAGGGCTTGTTTCGAGCGTGTCCAGCAGAGCGCCACCGACCGCCGAAGCGGTGTGGGCGCGTGCGCGGCACTCCGGGCAGAATGCCAGATGCGTGGCGACCGCCAGGCTCCAGCCTTCAGCGAGGCTTCCCGCCTCGTAGGCCATCAACAGTTCATCGCTGATGTGGTGCGACTGCGTCATTATGTGTCTCGTTCGAGATGTTCAAGGCGGTTGCGCAGTCTGGCGTAGATCTGGCGCATGCGTGATTTGACGGTTCCGAGCGGCAAGCCGAGCTCGGAGGCGATCTGGGACTGCGAACGGTCCTTGTAATAGGCCAGTTCAAGCAATTGACGGTCATCCGGGCCTAACTCGGCCAGGGCACCGGCCAGTGCGGCCGCGTCCTGGGCGCCGGCCAGTTCGCTCATTGCATCGGCGGGCGGGCTGATCTGCAGAGCAGGATCTTCGGGATCGATCTCGGGGCGCCGCTCCTTGCGGTAGGCATCGATCCTCAGATTTCGGGCAATGGTGAAGATCCAGGTGGCGGCGCTGGCCTTTTGCGGATCGAACAGATGCGCCTTTCGCCAGACGGCGACCATGGTTTCCTGCGTCACCTCTTCGGCACGAGCGGTATCGCCGCCTGAGCGCATGAGAAAGCTTTTGACCCGCGGCGCGTAGAACTCGAACACTGCCCGGAATGCGGCGCGATCTGCGGACTGCGCGATGGCGAGGATATTCGCCGACATGCGCGCATTAAGCTCCAGCGATGCTTCCGGCGTGGCCGTTTCGTTCACTGGCATAATGACCTGCTTCTTTTTTTCACGGCGTGCCGGCAGGGTGGACAGAAATCCATCCCGTTGCAGGCCGACATCGAAGACAAGTGCATGTGAACTCATGTCCCTGATACGGGCAAGGTGGCAAATCGGATTTGCTTTGCAGAAAATTTTGCTGGAAACGCATCCAGATGAGTCCGGCGCCCGTATATGGATCAAACAGGATCGCGAGCCCAGATGCACCACAGTCTAGAATTCTCACAGTTTGGCCAGCCCCGGAAAATCGCCGTTGTCGGCGCGGGCATAGCCGGACTTTCTGCCGCCTGGCTGCTTGGCCAAAAGCACGATGTTACGATTTTCGAGGCTGAAGACCGACTTGGCGGCCATGCAAACACCGTCGACGTCGAGACGAAAAACGGTACGATCGCTGTCGACACAGGGTTCATCGTCTACAATCCCGGCAACTATCCAAATTTCCAGGCTCTGCTCGATCACCTTGGCGTCAAAACCAAGCTGGCGGCCATGTCCTTTTCGGCTTCGGTCGACGATGGTGGATTCGAGTATTCGAGCAACCTTGGCGGCATCTTCGCCCAATACGGTAATCTGGTCCGTCCGGCCTATTGGCTGATGCTGCGCGATATCGTCAAATTCTACCGGCATGCCGAAAGCCTGCTCGACAAGAGCGAGATTGCCGGGATGACGCTCGGCGCCTTTCTCGACCGGCATGGCTATTCGAAGGAACTTGTCGATCATCACATCCTGCCGATGTGTGCGGCGATCTGGTCGTGTTCCGCGGCAACGATCCGCGACTTCCCGATGGGCGCCTTCGTGCGCTTTTTCTCCAATCACAACCTTTTCCGCATCGGCCGCCCGACGACGTGGCGGACGGTTAGCGGCGGCAGCCGATCCTATGTATCGGCACTGACGGTCGCGCTCGGAGATCGGGTTGCTGTCGCCGGAGGCGCTGCCCGCATTGTGCGCGGCCCGGCGGGTGTGACGATCACCGATGCTAACGGTAAAGAGTCCGCGTTCGACGATGTCGTTCTCGCAACCCATGCCGACGTGTCACACAGGCTTCTTGCCGATGCCGATCCGCTAGAGTCCCGACTGCTCAGCGCCTTCCGCTATTCGGACAATCGCGCGGTGCTGCATGAGGACAAGAGCCTTATGCCCAAGCGCCGCGCCGCCTGGGCGAGCTGGAATTATCTCGGCAATGACGCGGCCGATGCCGGGGCTGAACTGACCGTCACCTACTGGATGAACGCCCTGCAGGGTCTCGACAAACGTCAGAATATCTTCCTGTCGCTCAATCCGCCACGCGAACCCCGCGACAGCGCCATCAAGCGACAGTTCTCCTATACGCATCCGGTCTTCGATCAGGGGGCGCTCGACGCGCAGGGCGAACTCTGGCGGTTGCAGGGGCGCCGCCAGACCTTCTTTTGCGGCGCTTATTTCGGTTACGGTTTTCACGAGGACGCTCTGCAGTCGGGTCTTGATGTTGCAGAACGGTTCGGCGTGCGCCGTCCCTGGACCGTTGCCAATGAATCCGGCCGAATGCCTGCCATGCCCGAGCTGTCGATGGCCGCCGAGTGATGTTCAAGTCCGGGATCTATATGGGCCTTGTTGTTCATCAGCGCCTTCGCCCAAAACAGCACCGGTTGGCGTACCGGGTGTTTTCGTTGCTGATCGATCTCGACGAGCTGGATGCGATGAAATCGAGCCTGCGCATGTTGCGCATCGGCCGGCCCGGCTTGCTGTCCTTTCACGAAAAGGACCACGGAGACGGCAAGGACCTGCGCGCATGGATCGCCTCGCAGCTGCGTGAAGCCGGGATAGAGGCCGATGGTCCGGTCCGCCTGCTCTGCTATCCGCGCATGTTCGGCTATGTGTTCAATCCGCTGAGCGTCTATTACTGCCATGATCAGGACGAGACCCTGCGGGCGGCCATCTACGAAGTGCGCAATACCCATGGCGAACGCCACGCTTATGTGCTGCCGGCGGAAGAGGCGACGGAAACGGTTCGGCATTCTTGCGACAAGGCGTTTTTTGTCTCACCGTTCATGCCGATGCAGTGCCGCTACAATTTCGTCATTCGGCAGCCGGGCGATACCGTGCAGGTACTGATCAACGAGGACGATGTAGAGGGGCCGCTTCTCAAGGCAAGTTTTACTGGCAAGCGAACGCCGCTCACGGATGCGGCTTTGATCAAGGCGCTTCTGAGCCACCCTCTGATGACCTTCAAGGTCACTGCCGGCATCCATTTCGAGGCCATCAAGCTTGTGCTCAAAGGCTTCCGGATCTTCCACCATCCGCCGGGAGGAAAACCCGATGAGCCGCCGTCAGGTCCGCGATTTGCGAACAGGTCGCCGGGCGATCGGCCTCGTGGGCAGTTCTTCAGTCAAGCGGGGAAGGCCAGATAGTCGACCGCTTGCGCACGTCCGGTCATTCGAGAGTCCGGGGCGCGATCTCGAAACTGATGTTTTGCTGATCAAGTGATCCTGCAAAGGTGACGTTCCTTCGCAAGCAGGCTGAAGATTGACATGTGCACCACAGGACTGACCTCGATTTCCACGAAATCGCCGGCGGCGGCTAAGGTCGGTTCGAGGATCGATAGGCTGCAACTCCGAGTGCGACGGTTCCACTGAGATATTGGATGCCTGCTACCGCGCTACCAACCTTTGGAGCGGATGTACGCCCCTATTGCGATCGCCATTTGCTGAAGCGCAGGCTTTCCCAGATGGGTTTTGTCTTCTTGGGGTTTTGCGAGAAGATCATCAGGAGGTTGTGTGCCGGGATGATCGCCAAACACGTCGCGCCAATCGAGAGTGTTATCCGGCCAGCGAGACTTGAATTCTTTCGCAATTGCCTTGAGGTCATCTCCTGCCATCGCCGGTATAACGACGAAGTGGTCATGCCCCAATTGATCGATGCCTTCCTCAAGAAGATCGACGTAATCTTTCACGGTGATCAGACCGTTTGAAGCCCCATCCCAGACGACAGTAATCCGTGATCGAAATTTGGCAGTTGAGGGCGACAGCATCCTTTGGGAAATGCCATCCATATCGGACCCACCTTGAGCTGTGCTTTCCAGCACTCGTCCGGTCGATGACGCGATCATTTCATACAAGTTGATGCCGTAAGCACCCCGCATGTAGCTATCGCCCTCGGTCCAAATGAACGGCGAGGTATAGACACTGGCGGCGAGCAAACCCTGCCAATAGGCCTCGTACTTTTCCTTTACAGTCTGGTTGCCGCTCTTGAGGAGTGTGGCGTCGGCGTAGCCATTTATGTCGCCGCTGGTGATCTCGCACCAGGTGCCTTCCTTGAAGCATGCGCCGACGGTCACGTTCGTCCGTGCCGGAATCCTGGCGATCGGATCGTATGGGCCAGGCGCTCCACGCACCTCAACAGTTGCCGTTGTCTGCGCTTTGAAGTTTTCCCATCCGTCAGCCGCGGCTGACGAAATTAGACATATAAAAGCGATTGATAAAATGAGTATTCTCATCAGCTCCGCCTGGCGGAAAGGCTGATTTCGTTGCATCCAACAGCTGGAAGGGCAAGTAAGTACGCGCGCTATTGTGGTTATTACTTACTCGAACATTAGGTGCGTTTCATAAAAATCAGATCCGACTTGCGCAGATCCTCAGGCATGCCAAGTCCACCGAACAGAGAGAACCTTCGCTCGACTGCCGCCGACGGATATTTGCGAGGCCGGATAGCAAGTGCTGGCAGAGTGCGGCTCGAACAAAGTCAATCGCCATTGCCGGGTGTTCCAAGCCGGATTCGGCTCCTTCGGAGTATATGTTCGCAGGCGGTCGGGTTTGGCGCTGCTCGAACGGCCTGCATGGAGCCTCATTCCAAGCTGCTACGTATTGTCGCCTGAAGGTCAATGCCCTGGAACGACACGTCGATCCGATGGCGGCGTGTCGCAGGTGCATTGGCGCCCATGAACTCGCCGAATTGCGATGGGCGCGAAGGTGCATCGGCAACGCCCGTACTGCTTCGGGATATTCGGGTGACGAGCAGGTCCAGAGGTTGGCCGCATGACAGTGAAGAAAGAGAGCCGACGCGACGACGCCAGAATATAATCAATTTAAACAATGAGTTGCAGCATGTCCCCTGGGGCAGGCGGTCAGGGCCTGTCCGAGTTTTCCTATCGAATCCGATGCCGGCCGCATTGAAATCTGGGCCGGACGCAGTGGCATCATGCGGGCGTTCTGCTGCACCGTGATCGCCGGGTGTTTTCCTCTGGGACAAGTCGGCCCAAAGCAGCGCAGTTTGGCTGCGGCATTCTGACGACGTCACGGAAATGCATGGCTCATATGCGTTGAGTGCACTTGTACCTCATTTCACATGCCTATGAATTGATTTTGCCTGAAGCGCGAGCATTGAAGAAGTATGCCTAAATAGTAGGCATGCCGAGATCCGTCATTAACGCGCTCCATTCCCCGCCGTCGCGGGATAGGCAAAACCAGGAGGCGCTACGATGACAACCGAGTTGGAACTGGGCAGGGTCGGCTGGCGTGAAGCTTCGATACCGAGCCCTCTCGTCGTCTTCGTCCGGGTCGTGGATGCGATCAGCTATCGCGTCGGGCGGTTCGCCATCTATCTCATCTTCCCGATGATGGGTGTGCTGCTCTGGTCCTCGATTTCCAAGACCTTCTTCCAGCCCTCGCTGTGGACCATGGAAATGGCGCAGTTCATCATGGTCGCCTACTACGTTCTGGGCGGGCCCTATTCCATGCAGCAGGCCGACGACTCCCACGTGCGCATGGACCTGTTTTACGGAAACTGGTCGGCGCGGAACAAGGCGCTCATCGATACCGTCACCGTCTTCTGCCTGATCTTTTTCCTCGTGGTGCTGCTGATCGGCGGCGTCGGCTCGACGGCCTATTCGCTCGGCTATTACGGCGTCGAACCCTTCCACTATTTCTGGGATCTGGGCGTCGCTTTCGTTACCGGCGGACCGGATGCGGCGCGCGAGCTGTTCGGCACCTTTGAGCGTTCGCCGACCGCCTGGCGGCCCGTCATGTGGCCGATCAAGCTCATCATGGTCCTCGGCTTCGTCCTGATGTTGGCGCAGGCGCTCGCCGAACTCATCAAGGACATCGCACGGGTTCGAGGCGAAGAACTCTAGAACCGGTTCAGTTTCATGTCTTACGAGTTCATCGCCCTTTTCATGTTCCTGTCCATGATGATGCTGCTATTGACGGGGCAGCGCGTCTTCGGAGCAATCGGGGCGGTGGGCTCTCTCTCGGCCATCCTGTTGTGGGGCGTCGGCGGCGTCGATGTGCCGTTTACTGCCGCCATCGGCCTGATGAACTGGTATCCGCTTTTGACGCTGCCGATGTTCATCCTCATGGGCTATGTCCTGAGCGAAAGCCGGATCGCCGACGACCTCTACAAGATGTTCCACGTGTGGATGGGGCCGGTCCCCGGGGGGCTCGCCATCGGCACCATCCTGTTGATGGTGCTGATCTCGGCCATGAACGGGTTGTCGGTCGCCGGCATGGCCATCGGCACCACCATCGCGCTGCCCGAACTTTTGAAGCGCGGCTACGACAAGATCATGGTGACCGGCGTCATCCAGGCGGGCTCCTCGCTCGGCATCCTGGTGCCGCCCTCGGTGGTGCTGGTGCTCTATTCGATGATCGCCCGTCAGCCCGTCAGTCAGCTCTGGCTCGCCGGCATCTTCCCCGGCCTGATGATGGCCGGCCTGTTCATCGTCTACATCCTTGTCCGCTGTGTCATTCAGCCAAAGCTCGGGCCGGTCCTGCCGCCTGAAGAACGCGACATGCCGATGGGCGAAAAGCTGAAGCTGTTGAGCGCCGGCGTGCTGCCGCTCGTCATCTTCTTCGCCATGATGATCCCGTTCGTCAGGGGGATAACCTCACTGACCGAAAGCGCCGCCATCGGCGCTATCGCGGCTTTCATCGCCGCCATCGTGCGCGGTCGTATGAACCGGGTCGTGTTCGAGAACTCGATCCGCAAGACGCTGCTGATCTCCTGCATGTTCATGTGGATCATCCTAGCGGCGCTCGGCTTCGGTGCCGTGTTCGACGGTCTCGGCGCGGTCAAGGCCATCGAGGGCATCTTCGTCGGCCAGCTGCACCTGTCGCCCTGGGTGATTCTCATCATCATGCAGCTGACCTTCATCATCATGGGCACGTTCCTGGACGACACGGCCATGCTGGTGATCGTCGCGCCGCTCTACATCCCGCTGGTGCGGCTGCTCGGGTTCGACCTCATCTGGTACGGCGTCCTCTACACGATCACCACCCAGATCGCCTATATGACGCCGCCCTTCGGCTACAACCTCTTCCTGATGCGCGCCATGGCGCCTCCCGAGATCGGGATGGCCGACATCTATCGCTCCATTTTTCCCTTTGTCGCCGTGATGATCGTCGCCCTGTCGATTGTCATGGTCTTCCCCGAAATCGCACTCTGGCTGCCACACAACATCTATCAACCGTGACGTTCCGAGGGGCCGGCAGCGAGTGGGACGGAGGCGGCGCGAGCCGTCTGATCGGGCGAAAGCCCAAACCAAGACCCAAGGAGACGTCAGATGACATCGAGACGCAACTTTCTGAAGACATTCAGTGTGGGTGCGGCGGCAGCCGGCACCACCGCGCTTGCCGCACCCGCGGTCAAGGCGCAGCCCACGATCAAGTGGCGGCTGCAGACCTATGCCGGGCCAGCGCTCAGCGAACACGTGGCCAAGCCCGCAATCGACATGTTCAACAAGATTGCTGGCGACCGCATGCAGATCGAGCTGTTCACCGCCGACTCCCTGGTCCCCACCGGCGAGTTGTTTCGCGCCATGCAACGCGGCACCATTGATGCCGTGCAGTCCGACGACGATTCCATGGCCTCGCCGACCGAGGTCACCGTGTTCGGCGGCTACTTCCCCTTCGCCACCCGCTACTCGCTCGATGTGCCGGTACTGTTCAACCAGTACGGGCTCAAGGAAATCTGGGAAGAAGAATATGCCAAGGTCGGGGTCAAGCACATCTCGGCCGGCTCCTGGGATCCGTGCCATTTCAATACCCGCAAGCCGATCAACTCGCTTGCCGACCTGCAGGGCCTCAGGGTCTACACCTTCCCGACCGCCGGCCGTTTCATGAGCCAGTTCGGCGTCGTGCCGGTCAACATCGCCTATGAAGACGCCGAAGTCGCGGTGCAGACCGGTGAACTCGACGGCATCGCCTGGTCGGGCATCACCGAGGACTATACGGTCGGCTGGGCCAATGTGACGCCGTATTTCCTCACCAACAACATCTCCGGTGCCTGGATCGGCCATTTCTTCGCCAATATGGACCGCTGGAACGAGGTGCCGGAGGATTTGAAGGCTCTGTTGCAGGTGTGCATGGAGCAATCGCACTATTACCGCCAGTGGTGGTACTGGGGTGGCGAGGCTTCGCTGCGCGTCGGCGGCACCAAGATGGAACTGACCTCGATTCCGGATGCCGAATGGGCGACCGTCGAGGACGCCGCACACAAGTTCTGGGACGAGATCGCCGCCGAGTCCGAGACAAAGGCCAAGGTCGTGCAGATCTTCAAGGACTACAACGAGGTCATGGCCAAGGCTGGTCGGCCCTACCGCTATTCCTGATCTCGACTGATTGGCAGCCCTCTTCACACAGGGCTGCCGGTTCCGTTCTCAAAAATCCTGAAACGTAATATGGGAGGCGGCTCGAGCGCGCTTCTTCCCTTGAGGTGATTGTCCAAGATTGTTCTGTTGCGGCAGCCACATGACCGTTTTGTCTCCTTTTGTTTCTTTGTAGGCATTGTTGGGTTTTAGGTGTTCGCCAAGTTGGCTTTGACGTCCGAAACCGGGCGCAAAGCTGCCTTTCGATGCTATTGCCGAGGCACGACGGACGTCGTGCTGCAGGCCTTGCTCATGGCGGTCTGGCGAAGGAAACCGAAGGGCAAGGTGCTGATCCATTCGGACCAGGGCTCCCAGTTCACAAGCATGGACTGGGCTGCATTCCTCAAGCATCACAACCTGGAACACTCGATGAGCCGGCGCGGTAACTGTCACGACAACGCTGTGTCCGAGAGCTTCTTCAACCTGCTCAAGCGAGAACGTATACGGCGCCGGACCTACAAAACCCGCATCGAAGCCCGGCAGGACGTGTTCGACTACATCGAGATGTTCTACGCCCCTAAGCCCAAGCACGTCGGGAACGCTATGCTGTCACCCGTCGCGTTCCAAAGGCAGCAGAGAATGAGCACCGAGGACGTCTAGAAAACGCGGGGCTATTCAGACAATCATTTGCCATGAGCTGGCAGGTCGGTTCCCCATATTGGGACTATCCCGGCGCGGCGAAACTCACATCACCCGACCCCCGGTCAAAACGGAGCGGTTCAATGTGACCACCAGGTTATGCAGAACGCGGATGCGGGGCTTGGCATTGCTGACGAACCAGCCGTAAGACAGTGTCTTCGGGGACATGGGGCTCTCCCGGTCCGTGCTCGCTGCGGTAATTCATGCCGCATCAAGCGCTTTTTGGCGTCAGAACGGGAGACAAATACTGGTGGCTACCCTCAAGGATATCAGCCACATGCTTGGCATCTCTGTGTCCCAGGTCAGCGCTGCGCTGAAGGGGAACTCGGATGTGAGCGAGGAGACCCGGCGCCGCGTCCAGGCTGCTGCCAAGTCCTTGAATTACAGTCCGAACCTGTCCGCGCGAAAGCTGGTTTCCGGCCGCTCTGGAATTGTGGCGCTGGTTGTTCGGGAGCACGAGGGGCTGACGCGCGATGCGACGTTCGTGGAAACCGTCGCTGGCCTGTCGCGGCAGTTTTCCCGCCGCAACATGCAATTTGTTCTGCATATTGCTGCGGCAAATGAACCCCCCGAACAAACCTATGGACGCCTTATCGGGGGTGGGTCGCTCGATGGGTTCGTGCTGACCGAGCCCGAACCGGAAGACGCGCGGATCGCCTATTTGCAGGCGCAGGGCGTGCCGTTCGTCGTGAGTGGAAACTGCGGCAGTGACTCCAATTTCTCCTTTTACGAAATCGACAATTTCTCCGTTGGCTACAAGCTGGCCAAGCATCTGGTCGAGAATGGGCACCGCCGCATCGCCCTGCTCAACGGGCGGGCGGGCCTCAACTCGGCCTATCAGCGTCAGGCCGGCGTGGAGGCCGCCCTCAAGGAGGTCGGTGTGGATTTGCTGCCGGAGCTGATCCGCAATGCGCGCTTCTCCGAGTCCTATGGTCTTGTGTCGCTGACGCAGATGTTCTCAACCGAGCAGATCAAGCCGACCGCAGTGGTGTGCGGCAATTTGTCAATCGCCCATGGTGTCTATCGTGCAGCCGAGGCGATCGGACTGGTCATTCCCGACGATCTTTCGGTCGTTGCCCATGACGACTGTCTGCCACACCACAAGGTGCAGGGGTTTGCGCCCAACCTGACAGTTTCAGTCTCCGATTTGTCCGCCAGCTGGGGGCCGCTGGCCGATCTCCTGATCGGGCGCATCGAAGGCAAGGCCTTAAGCGAATTGCAGATTTTTGTGCCGGTCGATTTTATCGAACGCGCTTCAGTCGCGCCCCTTCGCTAGGGACTGATCGCGCTGGTGGGCGATCTGGCCGCGCGATGCGCAATGCCGCTTTCGACCCAATTCAGTTTGGAGGATTCATCGCTGGCTCTTCCGGCTTCGGCGTTTGGTTCGCTTGGTCCGTTTCGGAGTGTGGATCGGTCGTTATTCGCCCTGATCGTCACCGCTCGAAACTTGCCCGCTTGACGAGCGAAACATCGATGTGCAAGTACATCCGTAACGTTCCGGATACGAGATTTCGGACGTTAATGCCCTGTAGCACTGCTGCGGGGAGACACCCCTGGAGGAACTTATGTTCATGTTTGCGAATCTCCGCGCTTTGCGGAGAACGGGACTTTGCGCCCTTGTTGCTGCCCTGACTGCTGGAACGGCAATAGCTACCGAAATCACCTACGTCTCCGGTGCCGACGAAATCGGCGTGACCGAGTTCAAGGAAATGGTCCGGCCTTGGGAAGAGGCGACCGGGAACACGGTCACCATGGTTCCGATGCCGGCATCGACCACCGACCAGTTCAGCCAATATCGTTTGTGGCTCGCGGCAGGAAATTCCGATATCGACGTTTACCGCACCGATGTGATCTGGGCGCCGCAGCTGGCCGAACAGTTCGTCGACCTTTCGGATGCCGCAGCCGACGTGATCGGCGATCACTTCCCGTCCATCATCGAATCCCAGACGGTCGACGGGCGCCTGGTCGCCATGCCGCTCTACACGAATGCGCCGGCGCTGTTCTACCGCAAGGATCTTCTCGAAAAGTACGATCTGCCCCTTCCCAAGACCTGGGAAGAGCTGACGGAGACCGCCAAGATCATTCAGGACGGTGAACGGGCCGAGGGCAATGCCGACATGTGGGGCTTTGTCTGGCAGGGCAATGCCTATGAAGGCCTGACCTGCAACGCGCTCGAATGGGTGAAGTCCTATGGCGGCGGCCAGATCGTCGAGGCGGATGGCACGATCTCGGTCAACAATCCGAAGGCCATCGAGGCCATCAACATGGCCAAGAGCTGGGTCGGCACGATCTCGCCCGAAGGCGTTCTGGCGCACGGCTCCGAAGAATCCCGCGGCATCTGGCAGATCGGTAACGCCGTGTTCATGCGCAACTGGTCCTATGCCTATGCGCTGGGCAACGATGCAGACAGCCCGATCAAGGGCAAGTTCGAGGTCTCGCCGCTGCCGACTGGTGCAGGAAGCGACGTTTCCGCGGCTACCCTGGGTGGCTGGAATGCGGCTGTTTCCAAGTATTCCAAGCATCAGGAAGAAGCGATTTCGCTGGTGAAGTTCCTGGCCAGCGCCGAGGTGCAGAAGGTCCGCGCCCTGGCCAAGTCGCAGTTGCCGACCTTGATCTCGCTGTATGACGACCCGGAAATCGCCGAGGCCCAGCCGATCATTCCGCGCTGGAAGAGCATCTTCCTTGAAGCGGTTCCGCGTCCGTCCGCCCCCACCAAGGCCAACTACAACGAAGTGTCTTCCGACTTCTGGTCCGCGGTGCACTCCTCGCTGTCCGGTGACGGTTCGGTCGAAGAAAATTTCGAGATTCTCGAAGTCGATCTTGAAGACCTGAAGGGTAACGGCTGGTAACGCCAAGCATTCGGATCGCGGGGGACGAGTCTCCCGCGATCCACCAACCAAGCCCGATCATTTGAGGGTCATCGTATGTCTCAGACGACCAACACGCATCACGAGATAAACCAGGCCCTCAAGGTCGAGGGACCCAACCTGCAACAACAACGTGCGCGAGCCGCCTACGGGTTTCTGGCTCCGATGCTCATCACATTGTTCTGTGTGGCCGCCTGGCCACTCATGCGCACGATCTATTTCTCGTTCACCGACACGTCATTGACCAATCTGTATGACGGGAGCTGGGTCGGGTTCGACAACTATTTGACCATGCGCCAGCTGTCGTCCGGCCGGATCATCTGGCGCGGGGTCCTTGCCGATCCTGACTGGTGGAACGCTGTCTGGAACACCGTCCGCTTTGCCGTGATCTCGGTTTCGCTCGAAACCGTTTTCGGGCTGATGGTCGCGCTGGTTCTCAACGAGAACTTCAAGGGGCGGGGCTTTGTCCGCGCCGCTGTGCTCGTTCCCTGGGCCATTCCCACCATCGTGTCGGCGCGGATGTGGGGCTGGATGTTCAACGACCAGTTCGGGATCATCAACGATCTGCTGCTCAATATGCATCTGATCGACCACAAGATCGCCTGGACCGCCAGCATCGACACCGCGATGATCAGCGTGCTGATCGTCGATGTGTGGAAGACAACACCCTTCATGGCCCTGTTGTGCCTGGCGGGGCTGCAGATGATCCCGCGCGATATCTATGAGGCCGCCAAGGTCGACGGCGTGCATCCGATCAAGGTGTTCTTCCGGATCACCCTGCCGCTGGTGCGGCCCGCCCTGATGGTCGCGGTGATCTTCAGAATGCTCGACGCGCTCAGGATCTTCGACCTGATCTACGTCCTGACGCCCAATTCGAAGGCCACCAAAACCATGTCGGTGCTCAGCCGCGAAAACCTCTTCGATTTCGACAAATTCGCCTACGGGTCGGCGCAATCGACACTGCTCTTCACCATCACGGCGCTGTTCGTCATCGCCTATGTCTGGCTGGGCAAGGTCGACCTGAGTGGCAAGGGAGCTGGCAGATGACCCTGACATCCGCACTCAAAAAGACCGCCTTTTATCTTCTCGTCGCGTTCATCGTGCTGATCTGTGTTTTTCCGTTCTACTATGCGGTGCTGACCAGTCTCAAAACCGGCACGGATCTGTTCAGGGTCGACTATTTCCCCCGCGCGTTCGATCTGCAAAACTATATCGACGTGCTCGTCGCGCGCAGTTTTCCGCGCAATGTGCTGAATTCGGTCTTCATCGCAACTTGCACCGTCGCGTTGGCCCTGCTGCTCGCAGTGACGGCGTCCTATGCGCTGGCACGCGTCCGGTTTCGAGGCAGGGGGCTTCTGCTCCTGACGATCCTGGCCGTTTCGATGTTTCCCCAGGTCGCGGTGCTCGCCGGACTGTTCGAACTCGTGCGCTTCCTTGGAACCTACAACACACCCTGGGCGATGATCATGAGCTACATGATCTTCACGCTGCCCTTCACGGTGTGGGTTCTCACCACCTTCATGCGCGACCTGTCGGTCGAGATCGAAGAAGCCGCCATCATGGACGGCGCCACGCCGTGGGTCATCATCACCAAGGTGTTTCTACCACTGCTCTGGCCGGCATTGGTGACGACCGGTCTTCTGGCCTTCATCTCGGCCTGGAACGAGTTCGTGTTCTCGTTGACCTTCACGTCCTCGGAATCCATGCGCACCGTCCCTGTGGCCATCGCCTTGCTGACCGGGTCGTCGCAATACGAAACCCCCTGGGGAACGCTCATGGCTGCTTCAGTGATTGTCACCGTGCCGCTGATCGTTCTCGTCCTCATCTTCCAACGTAAAATCGTCTCCGGCCTGACCGCCGGCGGGGTAAAGGGCTAAGCCAATGCCGCAAGATCAAACAGAAACGACCATCCAGCTCCGGAACCTACGCAAGTCCTTCGGCATCACCGAGGTGATCAAGGGTATCGATCTGGAAATCCGCCCCGGCGAGTTCATGGTTTTCGTCGGTCCCTCGGGCTGCGGGAAATCGACCTTGCTGCGGATGATCGCCGGGCTTGAAGACATCACCTCCGGGGAACTGTTGTTCAACGGCACGACGATGAACAATGTCGTGCCGTCAAAGCGCGGCATCGCCATGGTCTTCCAGTCCTACGCGCTCTATCCGCACATGAACGTCTTTGACAACATGGCGTTCGGCATGAAGCTGGCCAAGACCTCGAAGGAAGAGGTTCAGGCGCGGGTCAACAGGGTCGCCGAAATGCTGCAGATCGAGCCTTTGCTGGATCGGTTGCCCAAGCAGCTGTCGGGCGGACAGCGTCAGCGCGTCGCCATCGGCCGGGCTCTCGTGCGCGATCCGCGCGTTTTCCTGTTCGACGAGCCCTTGTCCAACCTCGACGCCTCGCTGCGTGTCGCCACGCGTTTGGAGATTGCCAAGCTCCATCACGACCTCGAGGCGGCTACGATGATCTACGTGACCCACGATCAGGTCGAGGCGATGACGCTTGCCGACAGGATTTGCGTTTTGCGCGATGGCAAGGTGGAACAGGTTGGCACCTCGAACGAGCTTTACGAGCGCCCCGCCAACCAGTTTGTCGCCAGTTTCATCGGCTCGCCCAAGATGAATTTCCTCGAGGGCGACTTCGCGGCGGCCTTCGACTGCGCATGTTTGGGGATCCGTCCCGAGCATATCGAAATGGTCGAAACCGGCGACTCCAATGCTGTCTGGTCCGGCAAGGTCGTTCACGCCGAGGATCTGGGCTCGGACAATTACGTCTTCGTCGATATCGGCGCGCGTGAGCCTTTGGTGGTGCGCCAGGCCGGCAAGCGCGTTTTGCCGGCGGGTTTCGAGGTGTCGTTGAACCCGATCCGCGCGCATCTGCACCGGTTCGGCGCCGATCAGCAGCCGATCTACTAGCGCGCCATGGCCGGCGGCCTTCAGCCGTCGGCCCCCCCCATCTTGTCGGTCGAATTCGTGTCCGCCGCTTCGGTGGACGGAAGTTGTGTGTCCATGATAAACCAAGTCCAACTCATTACCTATGTCGACCGATTGACCGGCGGCGGTATCGCAGATCTCAAATCTCTCGTGGATGGACCGCTCAACGGCCTGTTCGGCGGTATCCATATCCTGCCCTTCTTCGACCCGACCGACGGTGTCGATGCCGGCTTCGATCCGATCGATCACACAAAGGTCGACCCGCGTCTGGGCGACTGGTCGGACATCGGCGCGCTGTCCCAATCGGTCGATGTGATGGCCGATCTGATCGTCAATCACGTGTCGGCGAAATCGCCGAGCTTTGTGGATTTCGTCGAAAAGGGTGCCGAGTCCCCTTACGCCGACATGTTCCTGACCTACGACAAAGTGTTTCCAGAGGGCGCGACCGAAAAAGACCTTTCCTGCATTTACCGCCCGCGGCCGGGTCTGCCCTTTACCCCGATGCTCATGGGCGATGGCGCAAAGCGCCTGGTCTGGACGACCTTCTCGGCAGGGCAGGTCGATATCGATGTCGCCTCGGATCAGGGGAAGGCCTATCTCCAGATCATCCTGCAACGCTTTGCGGAATCGGGGATCACCAGCATCCGGCTGGACGCCGCCGGCTATGTCATCAAGAAGCAAGGTGGCAACTGCTTCATGATCCCGGAGACCTTCACGTTCCTCGACGCGTTTTCGCAGGTCGCAAAGTCCTATGGCGTCGAGGTTCTGGTCGAGATTCATTCCTATTATCGGGATCAGATCGAGATCGCGGAAAAGGTCGATCGCGTCTACGACTTCGCCTTGCCCGCGCTTGTTCTGCATAGCTTTTTTACCGGCACATCGGACGCGCTTGCCCATTGGCTGGAAATCGCGCCGCGCAACGCGATCACCGTTCTCGACACGCATGACGGCATCGGAATGATTGATGTGGGCGCGCATCCCGACGGGCGCCCCGGTCTGCTGAGCGATGCGGAAATCAGCCAAATGATCGAGACCATTCATCAGCGAACCGACGGACAAAGCCGCGAGGCCATGGTCAACGCGCCGGCCGACCGTCTGCCCTATCAGGTCTACTCGACCTATTACGACGCCTTGGGGAAACGCGACGACGAGTACCTGATCGCGCGTGCTGTACAGTTTTTCTGTCCGGGCATTCCGCAGGTCTATTATGTCGGGCTGCTCGGCGTCCTCAATGACATGGACCTTTATCGCACCACTCTCAGTGGTCGCGACGTCAATCGGCCATTCCTCGGGCGTCGTGAGCTTGACGGCGCACTGGAAACGGAGGTTGTGGCGGCGCTATTCGGCCTCATCCGCTTCCGAAACACACACCCTGCCTTCAATGGCGTGTTTTCGTATGGGCAGGGCTCCAGCAGCACGCTCGAGCTGTCATGGACGCTCGGCGAGGAGCACGCGACGCTCAGCGTCGACTTCTCGGGCGCTTCGGCAGAAATTCGCTACACCGAGGCTGGAACAGTGCGCAACAAACGCATGGATGAATTTGAATAGGTGAGTCGCTGCCGGTTTTGCGGGCAGGCAGTTAAGCTATCATAGCTTGTGCCGTGGCTGTTCCCCGTCAGCGCATATGTCCCGATCCTAAAGCGCCAAAAGGCCTGCCGAGCCGGCAGGCAAGGCATCGTGTGCACTGCGCGGCGGCACTTGTCAGCCGAGGACAAGATCAGGATTGAGCTCGAAGGCTTGCGTGGCGAAGGCGGCATCGCCGGGTCGTGCTGGAACGAAGGTATTACCGAGAGCCTGTATTACGTCTGGTCCAATGAGTTCATCGACGCCGGAAAGCGTGTCTGGCAGGCGACACGGCCTGTGCTGCCTCCGCTGATGAAGTGAGGATCTGCGCCGCGAGTCCAGAGGCTTGAAAGAGGCTGCTGCCGATCTGACGCTGGAAAATCGGCTGCCTAAAAAGCATGATCGGATTCATCCGGTGAATGCATAGGCAAGGGCGAATAAGGTCCCCTGCATCCGAGAAGCTCGAGATCATCCGAAACATCTAGCAGTCGCATCTGCCGAACTTGGTGTCGGTTTGGCACCGACGTAGGTTCTGGATCTTCCCAAACGTTCCTTCGGGCTGAAGAAAGTGACGGGGATCGATCACATGATCGGCTTGGTGTTGCCTGATCGGAGAAGAATTCAGCTGCTGCTCGCGATGACATCATCGACATAGCCCGAACGCTGAGGCGGGCAGGGCGACCGCGCTGGTGCCAAAGTGGACCGCACTCGAAATGCGGCAACGGGTAACCGTATCGGGGGCGATACCCCCGCTCTCCGTCATTTCTCTCAATTTTGTGCAGAGATTTCAAACGCGGCAGGGCTATTTGCCCATGAAGCTGGGAAGTGCATCCCAAAGTTAACTGTGGTGTATGAATTTTTATTACTCCGTGAACTTCCTTCTAAAATAAATCGTTAACAATTGTTTTGATATCGTTTCGACAGGGTCGCGAATAATTGTGGGTAGGGATCTTCATTTGATGTCGACGCATCAATCCTTGCGCCGACTTATCCCTGCTCAAATCACATCGGATGATGAGGGTTCGCAGCCATGGCTATGTCTTTATATAAGCGGTTTGACAACATACAATTCAAAGTTGTTGGGATAGCTGGTCTAAGTATTATTGGCGTGGTTGTTGCCCTTGCGGGTAGCGCAATCTATTTCTCCAATAGCTCCAACGACTTCGCCGCGACGAAAATGAACGCAATCGCTCGCGAACAGACAACCGAGATTCTGATTAATCGTGCCGCCGCCGAGGCAGGTACAATCAACTCCGAGTTGCGTGTGGCCATCGATGCCGCACGCGAAATGGCAACCTCGTTCTCCGTATTGGCTGGCGACACGGCCGGCGCAACGCCTTCGGCGCTGCGGCGCGAGCAAGTGAACGCTGTCATGCAGGAGGTTGTCGAGCGCAATCCCACTCTTAATGGTGCCTATTCGGCCTGGGAGCCAAATGGGATTGATGGCAACGACGAGGCATTCAAGAACCGGAACGATACCGGCGCTGACGCGACGGGCCGCTTTTTGCCGTACTGGACGAGAGCGGGTGAAGGCCAACTCAAGGTTGAGCCACTCACTGGCATGGAAGATACGTCGCTTGGATCGAACGGTTTGGCAACAGGCGTTTGGTATCTCGACCCGCGGGCGACGGGAAAAGAACGCATTGTCGGTCCTTTGACCTATCCGGCAGAAGGCAAGATTGAAACGCTCGCGACCTTCTCCGTCCCCATCATGATCGATGGAAAATTCCACGGCATTGTCGGGACAAATATCAATCTTGGTTTCATTCAGGAACTGGCGACGAACGTCAATCAGTCGCTCTTCGACGGTAAAGGCTCTGTCGTTATTATCAGCGATAACGGCTTGATCATCGCCGACAGTGCCGATGCCAGCCTTCTCGGCAAAGGCGTGGCGGAAGCCGGTGCTGAATGGAGCAAGAGCATGGAGGCCGTAAAGTCGGCCAAGCCAATTGCAATTGACGATCCTGCTCAAGAAAACATCAAGGTGTACTCTCCGATCAGACTCAGTGCTGTTGAAGCGCCTTGGTCGTTTGCAATCTCCATTCCGCGTGATGTCGCGTTGGCCCAGGTGACGGAGCTGAATACCAGTCTGTCGGAACAGGCTTCATTTGCGGCATTGGTCCAGGCCGTCATCGGGATTGCCATTGCGATTCTCGCTTGCCTTGTCATGGCTCTGGCGGCGCGCAACATCGCAAAACCCATTGAGAAGATCACCGCTGCCATGAAGGGCCTGGTCAATGGCGACACAAGCTCTCCTATTCCTTTCCAGGAGCGCGGCGACGAAGTTGGGCAGATAGCACTTGCGGTTGAGGTGTTCCGCGAGAACGCTCTAAAGGTCAAGCAGATGACCGATGACGAGGTCGAAGCCGAGCAGCGCCGCCAGCAAGAGCGGGCGAAGATGATGAAGGAGCTTCAGACCGAGTTCGGACAGGTGGTTGATGCGGCGATTGCCGGCGATTTCAGCCATCGGGTCGAGGTTGAGTTCCCCGACGCCGAGCTCAATGCCCTGGCTGGTTCTGTGAATTCGCTGGTCGAGACCGTCGACCGCGGCATCGGTGAGACCGGGGAAGTTTTGGCCGCCGTGGCCGAAACCAATCTGACGCGGCGCGTCACCGGCCAGTATGAGGGCGCCTTCGAGCGCCTGAAGGCCAACACCAATGCCGTGGCCGATCGCCTGACCGAAGTGGTCGGGCAGATCAAGTCGACCTCGCGCGGGCTGAAGACGGCCACCGGCGAGATCCTGTCGGGCGCCAACGATTTGTCCGAACGCACCACCAAGCAGGCGGCGACCATCGAGGAAACCTCGGCGGCCATGGAGCAGCTGGCGCACACCGTCATGGACAATGCCAAGAAGGCCGGCACGGCATCCGAGCAGGCCAGTGTGGCCTCGCGGACCGCTGAAGAAGGTGGCGAGGTGATGCGTCAGGCCAATCAGGCCATGGAGCGGATCTCCGCCTCGAGCGCCAAGATCTCCAACATCATCGGCATGATCGACGATATCGCCTTCCAGACCAACCTTCTGGCGCTGAACGCTTCGGTTGAAGCGGCGCGGGCCGGTGAAGCGGGCAAGGGCTTTGCCGTGGTCGCGGTCGAAGTGAGACGGCTGGCCCAGAGCGCGGCCGAGGCCTCCTCCGAGGTCAAGGTTTTGATCGAGCAGTCGGGCGAAGAGGTTGCCGGTGGCACCAAGCTGGTTGCCGAGGCTGCCGACAAGCTCTCGGCGATCCTCGATGCCGTCAGGACCAATGCGACGGAGATGGAAGAGATCGCCAAGGACAGCCGCGAGCAGGCCTCCTCGATCGACGAGGTCAACACGGCCGTCAGGCAAATGGACGAGATGACCCAGCACAACGCGGCACTGGTCGAAGAGACGAACGCCGCGATCGAGCAGACCGAGTCCCAGGCCAGTGAACTTGACCATATTGTCGACGTGTTCACGCTTGCCGAGACGGGCAGGGGGAACGAGACGGGCAAGCCGAAGGCTTCGCCCGCGCCGGCCAAGGGTATCAAGGGGCTTCAGGAAAAGGTGGTCAGCGCCGCCAAGACTTACCTCTCCAAGGGCAATGCCGCCGTCAAGGCCGACGCCGATTGGTCCGAGTTCTGAGTAGCCCGAGCCCCTAAGCATTGGACGCTCTGACGGTTGGTTGAGGTGCTCCGGGATTTTGGGTCGTTCGGTTGGGAATCGTGGATGCGCGGGAGGACGTTATCCAGCATTTTCTGAAGCCTCCTTGGTGCTACGGATGTAGCTGGAGGTATCTTCAGAAGCGTCCTTTGGCGCGTTACGCGTAAGGGCTTGATTTCAGGGGGGGTTCCTAAGAACCTGAATGGTAGCGGAGGAGGGGCCCGCTACTAGTTCTGACCGAAGCCTCTGAATTCACTCAGGTTTCGCGCGCGGCGCAGCCCGCCGGATACGTATGCATGTCACAGACAGCAGCGTTCGGCGAGATGAAGCTCTCCACTGAGCGACCCACGATCGACGTCTTACTTAATTGGGACATCAAGAGCGCGGTCTGCATAATCAGGAGTGAGCTAGCGCCAGACGACTAGACCTGCACCTAGTAGGAGCATTCTGGGAGATTCGGATGCTCATCTGATCTCACCATTTCGTTCTAAACCTACACAAATTCAAGGTGTTGTGAGGCGAATAATGGTCCAGGTAATCGTAAGGAGACACCAGCAATCGGTTGGCTCCCCAACGAGAAGGCGCGAAAGCAAATACGAAATGATTTCGCATTTGCATGCTTTTAAAGGTGCATGCCGTCTGCCGGGCCGGAGGTGCCGAGCATATCGAAGCCCTAGGTACGCTGGGGGAGTCCGATAGGTGACGCAGAGCGGCCGGTCCGCAACGCGCCAATTGTTGCCGTGCAGCATCGCGCCCCAGATCGGATGGTTACTAGAGTGATTGTCTGACACGAAATCTACCATTCGCCCTTCCATTGGCAAAAAATCGAATGCGGCGCGCTTGTCGCGTGCCTGAAAGGCGCCTCAACACGGGATCTGCCGAAATAGTAGGCAAAAATCAGAGCTTGCTCACATAATAGCCGCGCCAAGCCCGAGCTTTGGGCAGTCATCCGGCATCATTTCCCGATGACTCGTTGAGGTCCCTTGTCATTTCGTTTGGCATGGTTGTTGCATGACAGATGGTGGCTGCGCGCCCCTTTTTTTAACAACTGAGATGAAATTGAAATTTCTCCTAGTTCTTCACTCGAAATCTTTATTCCGCTCTCGGAAGCAATAGGCAGCAGCAGGACGGATATCAAAACTGGACAGGAAACGGAAAATGACGACCAAAGCCCCCCGGAGACTCAAGACTATTCTTCTCGCATCCGTTGTCGCTGCGATGTCGCTCGGCAGCGTTGCTTCGGCTGATACGCTGGACGACATCAATGCGCGTGGCAAAATGATCGTGGGCATTGACCCGACATTCGCGCCTTATGAATTCACGACGGACGACGGCGCCATTACCGGCTATGATCCCTCGCTGCTCTCGGCCATTGCCAAGGATCTTGGCGTTGAGATCGAATATCGGACCATGGCCTTTAGCGGCATCATTCCGGGCCTGATCGCCGGGTCCTTCGATTTTACCGCCACGGCGCTCAACGTTACGGCGGAACGTGCCGAACGCATCGCCTACACGATTCCCGTTAGTCAGACTGTCAACGGCGTGCTGCGCCGCGTCGGCGACACGCGCGTCAATGGTGACGATCCCGCATCCCTTGCCGGTCTGACGGCAGCGGTCAAGCAGACCAGTACACCTGAACGCGTGGTGCAGGAAGAAAGCGACAAGCTGACAGCGGAGGGCAAGGACGCCATCAAGACGCTCAGCGTCGAAACCACCGAACAGACCGTAACGGCGCTCGGCACCAAGCGTGCCGATTTCTTGGTCGACGACATGAGCGTCCTCGCCCAGGTGATGGCGGAGCGTCCTGGCCAGTTCGAAATCGCCGGCTCGCTCGGCGTAACGGACTACATCTCCTGGGGTGTGCGCAAGGGTGACGACGCCCTGCTCGAGGCGCTCGATGACGGGCTGATCAAGCTCAAGCAGGACGGCACCATGAAGGCTCTGCAGGAGCAGTATCTAGGGTTGGCGTTCGATCTGCCGGAAGCGGATTTCATTCCCGCCGCGAAATAGACCCACGAACAAGGCAGGCCGGCGCAAGTCGGCCTGAATTTACCCATGTGCAATCATACTCCGGCCGGTTCATCGGCCAATGAAGTGGTCCCAGGCGGCTTTGGTCGCGGCTTCGAGGCAAGGGCTGGCCAACATATCACCATCGTCGATCTCGAAGGCGAGCAGGCTGGCGATTTCGTTGCTCTTTCGCTTGCCGATCTGAACGAGGTGTTGTCACCGGTCCATACGCGCCGCAGAAACAAGTCGATCTATTTCCGCAAGGGCGACTATCTGATGTCCTCGGAAAACCGGCCGATGTTCGAAGTCGTCGACGACACGGTCGGCATTCACGACGCCAACGTACCCGCCTGCGATCCAACCCGTTACGCCGTCGATTTCGGCGTGCCCGGCCACCGCAATTGCCTCGAGAACATGTACGAGCCACTTAAACGTTACGGCATCGACATCCTCAATGTTCCCGAACCGTTCAACTTCTTCCAGAATGGGCCGGTCTCTCCGGACGGCAAGATGGGGGTCACCGACCCGATCAGTCGCGCCGGGGACTATCTCGTGCTCAAGGCCCTGATGGATGTGGTCTGTGCTCTGTCGCCCTGCCCGCAGGACATCATTCCTGGCAACGGGCTGGTGGTGACCGACATGCGCTATGCCGTTACCGACAAGGAACCGACCAAGGAAGAACTGGAGGTTTTCAAATGCCGCTGATGATGATTGCGCATGATGATGCGCCCCTGCCTCCGGAAAGCGAGATCGTTGTCGAACACGGCTCGGTTGGCGCCATCGACGTCATGCAGGGCCAGCTGATGACCATCACCGATCTTGAAGGTGGGCAACCGGTGCAGCTTTATGCCTACACTCGCGAGTCGCTTGCCGAATTCCTATCGCCGCATCATACGCGGGTCTTTTCCAATTCCTACCGACTGAACCAGGGCATGCGCATGGTGACCAACCGGCGGCGCCCGCTGATGGTGCTGGGCAAGGATACAGGCCGCAAGCACGATTTGCTGATGCCCGGCTCGTCCGACGCCAGCCTGGCGGCAATCGACCTCGTTGGTGAGGCTGGTGCCCGCGAGCAGTTCCGCAAGGCGGTTGCTCGCGAAGGGCTCGATCCGGTCAAATATCCCGATCCAATCAACCTGTTCCTCGATGTGGGCATCGACACAGAGGGCGTCATCATGCCTCACGACCTCGCGCATGTCGCGGGGACTCATGTGACATGCCGCGTCGTTATCGATAGCAAGCTATTCGTCGGCGCCTGCGCCTCAGATCTCGGGATTGCGCAGAAACGTGGGCCGGTGAAGGTCGAGGTCAGGAACCAGCTCTGACAATGTTCGATCCGGCCAACCTGCTGCCAGCTTTGCCAGAACTCGCAAGGGGCTTCGGCATCACCGTAACCCTCAGTCTCAGCGCCATGGTGCTGAGCTGGGTGTTCGGTGCCGTGGTCGTGGTCGGGCTTTTGTCGTCCGCCGCCCTACCGAGGAGGGCGGCGGCACTCTTTGTCAGCTTCATGCGCGGTACTCCGGCTCTGGTGCAACTGTTTCTGGTGTTTTTCGCGCTGCCGCTCATAGGCATTCACGTGCCGCCCTTCGTCGCCGCGGCCATAACGCTGGGGCTGAATTCGGGCGCCTATGTCGCCGAGATTCTGCGCGGCGCGCTCGGCTCGCTGCATCCGGGCCAGGCGGAAGCCGCCGAGGCGCTGGGGTTTCCGAAATGGCGCACCTGGACGCGGGTGCTGCTGCCTCAGGCGGTCCGTATCGGTTTGCCATCGCTGACCAACGAGTTAACTCTTCTGGTCAAGACCACGCCACTTGCCTCGGTGGTCGCCGTGACCGAGTTGACCTTTGCCGGGCAGATTGTCGTCGCACGCACTTTCGAGCCAATTGAGGTGCTTCTGACCGTTGCTCTCAGCTATCTGCTGCTCAATCTGACGCTCACCCTGTTGGCCGGAAGGCTGGAGAAACGCCTCCATCCGGCGGGAAGAGTGCGATGAGCATCGATCTTTCCCTGTTCGCCTATGCGATCCCCGTTCTGGCGGCCGGCGCCCTGTTCACCCTGCAGATCGGCTTGGCGATTTCCGCCGTCGCTCTTGTTCTCGGCGCCATGCTCAGCCTCGCCCTTGCCGCCAAGAGCCGGTTCATCACCGGTCTGGCACACGGCTATATCGTCACGATGCGAGGTATCCCGCCGCTCGTGCTCATTCTCATCTCGTTCTACGTGCTGCCGGCCATGGGCCTGCTGCTTGATCCGCCGATGGCCGGAGCCACGGCACTGTCGCTTTATTTCACCGCCTATGTGGCCATCGCCATTCGCGGCGCGGTGGCGTCCATCCACGAAGGCCAAACCGAAGCGGCACTCAGCCTCGGCATGCTGCCTCGAGACCGGCTTACGAGGATACTGGTGCCGCAGGCCTGGCCAATTGTGTTGCCGGCCCTGTGCGGACTGATGATCGGATTGTTCAAGGAAACCGCTCTCTTGTCGGTGATTTCTGTTCCCGAACTGACCTTTATGACAAAGCAGGCCGTGGCCCGAACCTATGCCCCCTTCGAAATCTATTTCCTCGCGGCGCTGATCTACTGGGGGTGGTCGGCGTCCCTCGATGCTCTGGCGCGTCGTCTCGAACGACACGCTACCCGCTACCGGCGCCCCGGGGCGAAGCCGCAACAAGGAACCCTGCCATGATCGTACCGGCTTTGCGCACCGAAGCACTGAAGAAAGCTTTCCATGGCACCGAGGTTCTGCGTGGCATCGATCTCAGCGTTATGCCGGGAGAAGTGGCCTGTATCGTCGGTCCGTCCGGATCGGGCAAATCGACCTTCCTGCGCTGCCTCAATTGGCTGTCCCCGGCAACCAGCGGTCATGTCTATCTCAACGGCGAACTGATCGGCGAGCACGAGACCGCCGGCGGCGATGTCGTGCCGCTACCGCACAAGATGCTGCAGGAGCAGCGCCAGCGCATTGGCATGGTATTCCAGTCCTTCAATCTCTGGCCACACCGCACGGCGCTCGAAAACGTGATGGAAGGACCATTGATCGTCCAGAAGCGAACAAAGGCCGAAGCGCGCGAGACTGCTGAATCCCTGCTCGCCCGCGTGGGTCTCGCGGAGCGGCGCAACTACCATCCTGCCCAGCTCTCGGGCGGACAACAGCAGCGTGTGGCCATCGCGCGCGCTCTGGCGATGAAGCCCGAGGTCATTCTTTTCGACGAGCCGACCAGCGCCCTTGATCCCGAACTGGTGGGCGAGGTCCTAAACGTCATGAAGGAACTGGCGGCGAGCGACACGACAATGTTGGTCGTCACCCATGAAATCGGCTTCGCTGTCGAGGTGGCTGACCGGCTGGTCTTGATGGACCACGGCGTCATTGTCGAGGATGCGCCCCCGCGCCAGTTCGTCGCCAATCCGCGTGAGGAGCGCTCGCGCCAGTTCCTGCGGCAGGTCTTGAGCCGCGGCCTGTCCTTATCTCAACCTCTGCCCGCATTCGAATAGGAAGACGAAATGGCACTGACCATCATTCCAGCACGTTATGGCAAGGCGCTTCGCCTGAAGCGCAACCAGGCCGTCAAGCTCATCAACACCCATGGCACGCAGGTCATCGACTGCTGGGCGTGGAACGAAAAGGATCTTGGCGAGTACATGTCGATGGAGGCCTCGCGCGTGTGGAACCAGCGGCTCAACCCGCTGGTCGGCGACAGCTTCGTCACCAACTTGCGCAACCCCATCCTGACCATTGTCGAGGATACATCCCCTGGCGTGCACGACACCTTCATGGCCGCCTGCGACCGGCATCGCTACGAGCGTCTGGGCGTCAAGGAGTATCACCGCAATTGCCTGGACAACATGTACGAGGCGCTCAACGAGCTCGGGCTCAAGCCCCCGCAGCCCATTCTCGCCTCGTTCAACATCTTCATGAATATCGCCGTCCAGCCGGATGGCAAGGAGTTGGCAACGCTGCCGACGGTAACACGCCCTGGCGACTACATCGTCCTGAAGGCGGAAATGGATTGCGTGATTGCCTTTTCCGCTTGTCCTCAGGATATTGTCTCCATTCAAGGTCAGGGTGACAACACACCCAAGGACGCGGCTTTCGAAGTGCTCGATACCGGTTTCCCCGACCTTCCCGCCTCGTCCACCTGGGTACCGGACCCGAAGGGCAGAAACGCTTGAACGAGAAAGCAGCCAGTTCACTTGAAGGCCGAATTCGCTCCGCTTATCCGGAGCTGCCGCCGAACGAACAGCGCCTTGCCGATACGATTCTGAGCTTTCCCGGTGAACTGGCGAGCTATTCGGCTGCCGAACTCGCACGGCTCGCCAATGTCTCTCCGGCAACGGCTAGCCGCTTTTTCAAGCGTATCGGTTATGAAAGCTTCGCGGCGGCACGTCTGGATGCGCGTGCCGCCCAGCGCTGGGGTTCGCCCTTCTACATGCAGACCCGTGAAGCGGAAAGCCGTGGCGTTCTCGACACGCTGCGTCAGCACGTGGAATTCGAGACCGAAAATATCAGTCATACGTTTCGGCAATTGTCCGAAGCCGACATCATTCCCGTGATCGAGGCACTTGCAACCGCCCGGCGGGTCTACTGTCTTGGCTTTCGCACCAGTGCCATGGTGGCCAGCTACGCAGCATGGTTGCTCGGTCAGTTGCGCGATCAAATCGTTGTTGTCGGCAAGGGCGATAATACCCTTTCCGAGCAGATCGTCGGCATTGGCGAGGGTGACTTGGTTCTGGCGGTCGGGCTCAGACGGCGGCTGCCGATTTTCTCCAAGTTGCTCAAGAGCGCAAAAGCTCGCGGAGCAACAGTAATTCTCATTACCGACCCTACAGCACAGAAGTCGGCATCTCATGCCGACATGGTAATGCGTGTCGATGTGCGCAGTGCTTCCCTATTCGACAGCGATCTGGCCGCCAACAGCCTGGTGCATCTGATCTGTATCCTGCTCGCCGCAAAACTCGGCAAGACGGGACGTGATCGCATGCATGCGATTGCCGATCTGCATGCCGAGCTTGGCGAATTCTAGGAACTGTCTTTGACTGAAACGGTCCGTAGAAACTGCAAATGGCTTTCATGGCTCGGTTTCCGCGCGATGGAGCGGGAAGGCGGTTTGTGAGACGGTCTGCGCCAGCCGGATCGGTTTCTGTTCAACAGTCACTCAAGGTTGGCCTGAAGTCCTGATTCAACGGTTCGAGTATCCGCCGATGACACCCAGCCGCTCCACGCAGCCTTTCCGCCTCCGGCTCCAAGTCTGTAGATTGGGCCCGGCGTTAGCTGCCGGTCCGCAATGCGCCCAGTTTCGGCCGTTGCGTTGGTTTAGCTCGACCCCAAAAGCGGTCAAAATGCCCGTTCAGACGGGACGGGTAAGCCCTTCCTCCCCTATCTCACGCTGCCATTAGCGCCAAATGTCCTGATGACGGACAGGAGGTCCCGGAGTGGGGACAGGGGAGAACGGCGGAATGCTGACGGAGCGGTGCAAAGACTGGCACAGAACTCCATAGGCCGGGGAGTGGAGACAACTCTCTCCAGGCACTAGGCTCCTCCCCCTACCTGCGAGGCAAGGGGTCCAGAAAGAAGAGGGGCGGAACGCGTACAGCGACGTGTATATGGCCGCTACCTCCCTATCGGCGAAATCGCTTCTGCCTCTCTGTGAGATAGCCTCCACCACCTCCACGGGTAACCTGGTGGCCATCTCGGGCTACCGTGGGGACACCCTCTAGGCCTAAAAATGTGAGACTGGATACGTAGGGTCTGGTGCCCGGTTTACCCCCGGTACCCCCTTCGGCGCCCTGCAAACTGACCCCGCCGGTCACACTGGTGTCACACCGGCAGCGCGACAGGAGGCCATAAAGGGCTTGACGGCGGACTCCCCGAGACCCTCCATAGGAGCGTAAGGGCTTGATTTCAGGGGGTTTTCTAAGATCTTGGATGGTAGCGGAGGAGGGACTTGAACCCCCGACACGCGGATTATGATTCCGCTGCTCTAACCAACTGAGCTACTCCGCCCCGAGGCGCGACGTGCATGTCGCGGGGCCAACGTTGTTATGGCGTCGGCGCTTATTAGGGGTGGGTCCGCCGAGTGTCAAGCAGCCAACGCAAGCCAAATCGATGCAAGCTCGTTGATGGTGCAATCGGGCAAGCTTGCGCGCATCTGCAATCGCAGGCAGTCAGGTTGCGAATGGGCGAAAGCCGGTTGCGTGGTCACCGCGGCGACGGGCCGGGAATGGCAGGATTTCGGCGCTGCGCCTGCCCGCGCCCGGGGTTGGCGACTGGCCGGTTGCAAGGGCGGCGAGGCGGAGGCCAAGATGAAGCGGCGAAACCGGCTTGATCAGCACTTCGTCGATGCCGATCGACGTGCAGCGGGCGCGCGTCCAGCCGTTCAGTCGACGAACAAGAGCGAGCGTTGCCAAGGGGTGTGCCTCGCGAAGCCTGGCTATTATCGGGGCGGCGCGCTGATAAAAGCCGCCATCGAACTCGAAATTGCAGGCAATGACAGCCGGTACGATTCGTGACGATTCGAGCGCGTCTAAATCGGCATAGGCTTCAACCTCGACATCGGGCCAACTAGCAAGAACCGTTTCCGCGAAGGCGGAAAATGCCGGGTTCGGCGAGACAATGGCGATGTGTGCGGTGTCCACGGCGATGAGAATCCTGCTCCCGAATGTGGTTAACGAAAAGTTAACATCGCCGGGTAGGCCGGAGCAAACGCGATGATGCGTTTGGCTGTGGACTGCGACAAAAAAAGCCCGGCGTTGGCCGGGCTTTTATCGATTGCTTTAAGGGCGCCGCGGTGAGCGGCGCAATCGCCTATATTAGGATGCTGCCTCAAGCAGTTCCTCGACATAGGCCCAGTTGATCAGGTTGTCGACAAAGGCCTCGAGGTACTTCGGACGGGCATTGCGGTAGTCGATGTAATAGGAATGCTCCCAGACATCGACGCCGAGCAGCGGCGTGGCGCCATGAACGAGAGGGTTCTCGCCATTCGGCGTCTTCATCACCTCGAGCTTGCCGTCCTTGAGGGCGAGCCAAGCCCAGCCGGAACCGAACTGACCGGCACCAGCGGCGAGGAAATCCGCCTTGAACTTGTCATAGCCACCAAGATCGCTGTCGATCTTCTGCTGCACCTTGCCGGGCAGGTTGGTGCCACCGCCGTTCGGCGCCATCCACTTCCAGAAATGAAGGTGGTTGTAGTGCTGGGCGGCATTGTTGAAGAGGCCGGCATTCTTGCCGAAGCTCTCTTTGACCACGTCCTCGAGGCCCTTGCCTTCGAGGCCCGAGCCTTCGAGCAGCTTGTTGCCGTTGGTGACATAGGCCTGGTGGTGCTTGTCGTGGTGGAATTCGAGGGTCTCAGCCGACATGTACGGACCGAGCGCGTCATAGGAATAGGGAAGGGCGGGCAGTTCAAAAGCCATAAAAGCCTCCTGGATAATGGATTTCCGCAAATGCGATGGGCCGTTGCCTCCATATAGACAACGAATGTGGCCGCAACAATATGACGCAGCAAATTGATTTGGTCGCCTGGCTCGCGAACTACCCAGTTTCACGTGGGCGTCAGGTGCGGCGCCGCTGTCAAAAGCTGCTTTCTGATAAAACGATTGCGAGCAGCACTGGTTCCGTCGAGGCAGAAATTTCGCTGATCGCCGAATAGCCGATGAGAAACGATCTTGTGCTGGCGGAGGGACATCGCTTCACATTCTCTACCGCCGAATTTGCCGATTGGCGTGGCGAGATGCTGGCGCGGCTGCGTGCCCTGATCCTTGCCGCCGACCCGGACGTTGTCGAAGAGTTGAAATGGCGCAAACCTTCGAACAACATGCTCGGGGTGCCGGTCTGGTCGCATGACGGCATCATCCGCACGGGCGAGACCTACAAGCCTACATCAAGCTGAGATTTGCCCGTGGTGCATTGCTTCCGGATCCGTCCGGAATTTTTAACGCCAACCTTGTCGGAGGAACGCGGCGTGCCATCGATATTCGTGAAGGTGACGCGATCGATGAGACGGCGTTCAAACAGCTGATCTAGGCGGCTGCGGCGTTTAATATGTCCAATGCCGGGGCCAAAGGCAGCAGAAAATCCTGACGAGCTGAACTTAGCGGATCCGGCAAAGCCGGCTTTGCTTGGGCCTGTCTCCAAAGTGCGAAGCCGTGGGTAAAATAGGCCGGCCGATTGCGCGGCCGGTTTCTCGATGATGGGCGCTAGCTTGCTGTTGCCGCAGCGTCGGCAGTTGCCACCTGGGGATCGCGCAGCATGGCCAGTCCGGTCCAGGCGAACCAGACAATGAATCCGAGCCCAAACACGGCGCCGCCGATTTCACTGAGACCTGGAACGGCGGAGCTGAGACCGGCCAGACCGATCAGCATGCCGAGCCAGGACAGCAGTTTGGGCAGACGAAGGGTCTGGAGCGCAGCGGCGCTGACGAACAGCACCCAAACGCCCCCGACGATTTCGTTGCCGCCCCCGAGGCCGATCTCGATAGTGTGGAGCACGTGCCAGAGCGAGGCCGCCGCCGCCGGATCGGTGGCATAGACCTTGATGACTTCTGCCATGCCGACATTTGCGATCATGCCCGAGCCAATGACCAGAGTTGCCCAGATCACACCGAACACGGCCGAGAGAAGTGAAAAGCCCGGCGCGCGGTCGCGAAAGCGCTGGTAGAGGGCAACGGCGAGGATAGTGAGGAAGATGCCGTTGATGACGTAGATGATCATGTTCCACGCATACATGATCAAGGAATTGCCGGCGAAGAAGGCAACGACGGTATTGGCATCAATAGAATCCGTGCCGTAGCCGCTCGGTGCCAGCAGTGTTGCTAGAAAAACAAAGCCGATAATATAGGTCGCTGCGTCGATCAGGGCGGCAATTCCGCCAAAGCGTTGAAGGTCTTTCATTATTCGTACCCCCAAGTATACGGACAGTGAAATGGATTGCCCGGATATACAGACGTGCCAAAGTCGTCAAGGTTCATTTGACCGTTTGGTCAAATTATCGGCGAAGGGGTTTGCTCTGCAACTTGCCGATGTCGGGAGGATTTGGATAAAGGCGATCGGGAGATCGAGCATTCTCAGCAAAACCGAAAACCGGTTCTAGTGGTTTGAAAGCGCGATAAAACAAGGACGCTGGATCATTTCAGTGGTTCATTGAGCCAGCGAAATGATCCAGCTTTCCCGAAGGCTCAAACCATACGTCAGACCTCTCCCTTCCCCGGTGAAAGAGGGGGCGCGGAGCTTTGTGACGATGCCGCAAACGCAAGAAGCTAGAGCTTTTCCAATCCGGTGACCCACAAGGCGAACGACTGGGTCAGCGCCACTTCCTTGAGTCGATCGAAGCGTCCGGAAGCGCCGCCGTGCCCGGCACCCATGTTCGTTTTTAGGAACAGGGGATTGTCGTCGGTCTTGGCATCGCGCAGCTTGGCGACCCATTTGGCCGGTTCCCAATAAGTGACGCGCGGATCGGTCAGGCCGCCGAGCGCAAAGATCGCCGGGTAGTCCTTGGCTTCGACATTGTCATAGGGCGAATAGGAAGCGATCAGCTTGTAGTCGGCGTCCGAAGTGATCGGGTTGCCCCATTCCGGCCATTCTGGAGGCGTCAGCGGCAAGGTGTCGTCAAGCATGGTGTTGAGCACGTCGACAAAGGGCACCTGGGCGATAACGCCTGCCCAGAGGTCGGGACGCATGTTGGTGATCGCGCCCATCAGCATGCCGCCGGCGGAACCGCCCTCGGCAACGATCCGACCCTTGGCCGTGTAGCCCTCGTCAATGAGCATTTCGGCGGCGGCGATAAAGTCGGTGAAGGTGTTCACCTTGTTCTCGTGGCGCCCGAGCTTGTACCAGCGGTAACCCTTGTCCTTGCCGCCGCGGATGTGGGCGGTGGCGTGGATGATGCCGCGATCGACCAGAGACAGCGACGTGATCGAGAAATGCGCCGTCATGGCGTGACCGTAGGCGCCATAGCCATAAAGCAGGACCGGCGTGTTGCCGTCTGGCTTGAGGCCTTTTTTATAGAGCAATGTCACCGGAACTTTTTCGCCATCGGGGGCGGTGGCGAACAGGCGCCTGGTCTCGTAGTCGTCGGGGTTATGGCCCGAGGGAACGATCTGCTCCTTCAGGAGCACGCGTTCGTCGGTCCTGAGATCGAGATCATAGGTGCGGCTCGGCGTTGTCGGAGAAGAATAGGAGAAGCGGATGGTCGAGGTGTCGAACTCGTAGCCGACCGAGAACCCGAGCGAATAGGCTTCCTCGTCAAAGGCGACTTCGCTTTCGGCATCGGTTTCGAGATCGCGGACGACAATGCGCGGAAGTCCTTCTTCCTTTTCCAACCGGATCAGGTGGCCGGCAATGACAATCATCGCATTAATCAGCACGCCTTCTCGGTGCGGAACCAGATCGGTCCAATTCTCCGGACCGGGATTGTCGGCCGGGGCGGTGACGATCTTGAAGTCCTCGGCGCCATCGGCATTTGTATGGATGAACAGTGTGCCATTGCGCTCGTCGATATCGTATTCGCGCCCGTGTTCGCGCTTGGCGACGAGGTGCGGTTCACCGGGGTTTTCCGCGTCGATCAGCCAGAGCTCGGACGTCTGGTGGTCGTGGGCGCTGATGGTGATGTATTTGCGCGACAGCGTCTTGCCGACACCGACGAAAAAGCCGGCGTCCTTCTCCTCGAAGATCACCTCGTCATCTGATTGCGGCGTGCCAAGACGGTGGCGCAGCACCCGCCAAGGGCGATGATTATTGTCGAGCTCGGTGTAATAGATCGTCTTACTGTCGGGTGCCCAGACGCCGCCACCGGCGGTGCGCTCGATGCGGTCATCCAGCTCGTTGCCCGTCGCGAGGTCGCGAACGACCATTGTGTAATATTCGGAGCCCTTGCGGTCCGCCGACCAGACCATCAGCTTATGGTCCGGCGAATGCGCGCCACCGCCGAAGCCGAAATACTCCGTGCCCTCTGCCTCGATGTTGCAGTCGATGAGGATCTTTTCCTCGCCGCCGTCGCGCGGGGTCCGCACAATCAGCGGATACTGCTTGCCTTCTAGCATGCGTGAGAAATAGGCGAACGGCCCGTCTGGCGTCGGAATGGAACTGTCGTCTTCCTTGATGCGGCCACGGATCTCCTTGAAGATCTTGTCCTTCAAACCCTCAGCTTTGTCGCCGAACCCCTGTTCGAACCACTTATTCTCGGCCTCGAGATAGGACCTGATGTCGGTGTCGAGCGCATCGGGGTTCTGCATCACCTCCTGCCAGTTGTCGGCGCGGAGCCAGAACCAGGGATCGTCCCGCTCGATGCCGTGATGGCGCGTAACATGGGGCTTTCGGGCCGCGCGCGGCGGCTGGTGCAGCGGATGATCCATTGAATTGTGTCCGTTCAGGTCTCGGAGGAAGGCTTGAAGTCGAGCGCCACGCCGTTCATGCAATAGCGCAATCCGGTCGGGTGCGGTCCGTCGGGGAATACATGACCAAGGTGTGCATCGCAATTGGAACAGCGTATCTCGGTGCGGCGCATGCCAAGCGAGCGATCCTCTATCTCGGTCATGGCGTTTTCGGACGCCGGAGCGAAAAAGCTCGGCCAGCCACAGCCGGCATCGAACTTGGTGTCGCTGGTGAAAAGCTTGGCGCCACAACAGGCGCAATAGTAGGTGCCACCGCGCATTTCGGCGTTGAGCGAGCTGGTGAAGGGACGTTCGGTGCCGTGCTCGCGGGTGACGCGGTATTGCTCCGGCGTCAGCTCGGCCTTCCACTCGGATTCGGTCTTGGAAATCTTGGGTGTGGTCATTTCTCGCACTCCTTTAGCTGTTGATTTGGGCGTGAAAGAGTCCGTTTGCCAGTTTTAGGTCGCATTCCCCGGTAAACTCCACATCACATACGAATGAACTTGTCCTTGGGACATAAGCCGTTACCGTTCATTTCTACGATTCGTGCCGGGAAACCGGCGTGCAAGGCTGAAAACACATCGAGGGACATTTGCAGGACCATCTCGATTTCACCATCGTTTTTGTTGCCCTGGCTCCGTTCCTGGCTGGCTTTGTGGCACCATTGGTGCAGCGCTTCGTCGGTGCTGCCTCAGGCTGGGTGCTTGCCATCGTTCCTGCCGGAATCTTCGTATTCCTTCTGGGCTTCATCGCGCCTGTGGCTTCAGGTGAGGTCGTCACTGCAAGCCTGCCCTGGATACCCGACTACGGCATTTCGCTCAGTTTCCTGATCGACGGGCTGAGCCTGACCTTCGCGCTTCTGATCTCCGGGATCGGCACGGTTATCGTCGTTTATTCCGGCGGCTATCTTAAAGGTCATGTCCATCAGGGACGTTTCATGAGCTTTATCCTGATGTTCATGGGCTCGATGCTTGGCGCCGTTCTGGCCGACGACATGATCGTGCTGTTCGTCTTCTGGGAACTGACGACCATTACCTCCTTCCTGCTGATCGGGTTCGACCATGCCCGCGAAGCGGCGCGGCGGGCTGCGATTCAGGCGCTGGTTGTAACCGGCGGCGGTGGGCTGGTGCTGCTGGCTGGACTTGTGATGCTTCACATCTGGAGCATCGATGCATCGCAGGAGACCGGCACCTGGCTTTTGAGCGACATGCGCGAAAACGGCGAATTGCTGCGCCAGAGCGCATTGTACATGCCGATCCTGTTGATGGTGCTCGTCGGCGCCTTCACCAAATCGGCACAGTTTCCCTTCCAGTTCTGGCTCCCCAATGCCATGGAGGCGCCAACGCCGGTTTCGGCGTTTCTTCATTCGGCGACCATGGTCAAGGCCGGCGTCTATTTGCTGATGCGCATGAATCCGTTGCTCGGTGGTACCGACATCTGGATGGCGCTGCTGACCGTGTTCGGCGGTATCACCTTGTTGTGGGGCGCGACGCTGGCGCTCCGACAAACCGACCTCAAGCAGATGTTGGCGCAAACGACCGTTGCCTCGCTAGGACTGCTGGTTCTGCTGGTCGGGCAGGGGACGGAATATGCAATTGCCGGCGCATGCCTCTATCTGATCGCCCACGCCGCCTACAAGGGCGGGTTGTTCCTGGTGGCCGGACTGATCGACCATGGAACCGGCACGCGCGAAATCACCGAGCTCGGCGGGTTGATGAAGCTCATGCCTCTAACCTTTGCCGCCGCGGTGCTCGGTGGCATCTCCATGGCCGGGTTGCCTCTGACGCTTGGGTTCCTCGCCAAGGAGGAGATGTATCTCGGTTTTAGCGAGGCGGGCGGCCTTCTCCCCTATGCAGTCATGGCGGTGGCCGTGCTTGGAAATGCGCTGATGATGGCGGTCGGACTGGCCATTGCCATCGTGCCGTTCTTTGGCGGGCTGACGCATACCCCACACCATGTCCACGAAGGGCCGGTTTCCATGTCTGCCGGCCCGCTGCTGATGGGGCTGGTGGCGCTCGCGGGCGGCATATCCGTCGGCTGGCTTGGCGAGAATTTCCTCAGCCCCATCGCCCATGCTGTGTCCGGGCATGAATTCCACGCCCATCTGAAGTTGGTGCCCGATTTCACGGCGTTGCCGGTTTATGTCTCGATCCTGACCTGGGCGCTCGGCGTGTTCTTCTTCTGGCGCCTGACCGAGATCCGGACCGGGTTGAAGGCGCTCCTTGATGCTGTCGGCTGGACATTCGACAAGATATTCGATGCGCTGATGTGGGGGCTGGTACGCGGTGCGAACGCGCTGACGCAGGTGCTGCATCACGGACGCCTTGAGCTTTATCTGGTGATCGTCTTTGTCGGGTTTGCTTTGGCGGTCGGCATGCCGATGCTGGTTCATGGCGGCTGGCCTGAGATCGGCGCCATGCCCGATCTGACCTTCTACGAGTGGGGCGTCATCGCCATCGCGCTGATTGGCCTTGGTGCCGTGCTGGCGGCGCGCACACGCCTTGTCGCCATTGCTTCGCTGGGCATTCAGGGTTTTGCCGTGGCGCTGATCTTCATGCTTTTTGGCGCACCCGACCTCAGCTTCACCCAGTTCATGGTTGAGGTGTTGTCTGTGGTCATTCTGGCTCTGGTCATGACACGGCTTTATCTCGACCGGCGCGATCGGCGCGTTCCGTACGAGATGGTGCGGGATGGTTCACTGGCGATTCTTTGTGGCGCAGCCATCTCGGTTTTGCTGCTGACGATCCTGCAGTACCCGCTCGACATGCGTCTGACCGAGTTGTTCGCAGCGACCAGCGTTCCGATCGCTCACGGGCACAACGTCGTCAATGTCATCCTGGTCGATTACCGCGGCCTTGATACGTTCGGAGAGATTTCGGTGGTGATGACCGCCGGCATCGCCATCTTCGCCCTGATTCGCATGCGCGGCGGCGGAAAACAGACCGGCATTGGCGCAAGAAAGCCGCAGGGGCGTGAAGTCAACCGGAGGACTGCGTCATGAACACTGTGATCTTCCGTACGGTTGTGCCGTGGATAGCGGCAATCATGATCGTCTTCTCGGTCTTCGTTCTGCTACGCGGACACAATGAGCCAGGTGGCGGCTTCATCGGTGGGCTCATCGCCGCTTCGGCCATAGCGATCTACGGCATTGGCGGCAGCGTCGACGAAGTGCGCCGGGCAATGAAGGTCGATCCGCTCGCCATTGCCGGGTTCGGTGTTGTTCTCGCCGGCGCATCCGGCCTGCTGTCGGCCTTCACCGGCGAACCCTTCATGACCAGCCAGTGGCTGTTCTTCACCTTTGCCGATGCCGATGTGGCGCTGTCGACACCAATGTTCTTCGATATCGGCGTCTACTTTGTGGTGTTCGGAACCATTGCCGCCGTGGCGCTGGCGCTCGAAGAACCGGAGGACGAGGCATGATCGAAACGACCTTTGCCATCCTGATCGGCGTGTTCTTTGCTGTGGCGGTCTATCTTTTGCTGTCGAAGTCGGTGATCCGCATGCTGCTCGGCATCACTGTGCTCGGCAACGCGGTCAATCTCTTGATTTTCACCGCCGGACGGCTGACCCGTGACGTGCCGCCGATCGTGACGGACGAGGAGGCATCCCGACTGATCGAACCCTTCGCCAACCCGTTGCCGCAGGCGCTGATCCTGACCGCAATCGTCATCGGCTTTGCGATGTTCGCGTTCCTGCTGGTGCTGGGCTACCGCGCCTATCAGGAACTGGACGCCGACAACACCGACACCATGCGCCTGACGGAGCCTGAAAAGGCGCCACAGCCGCCCCTGAACTATTGATTGAGCAAGCATGGCCGCTTCGACGCACGCAAATGATCTGACCGCACTGCCGATGGCGATGATCGATCACGCCACGCCGATCGACAATTGGCTTGTGGTGCTCCCGGTCATTCTGTGCCTGATGGGCGGTGCGCTGCTGCTTATCATGCGCAAGAGCCGAGGTGGGCTGGCGAGTTTTGCCATTCTGATCACCATCGGCGTGATCCTTTCCGATGCCGTGCTGTTGATGCGAACGCTCGACGGGCCAGTGTCTATGACGATGGGCAAATGGCTTCCGCCCTTCGGCATTGCCTTCACCGCCGATGTCATGAGCGCCAGCTTTGCGCTGGCGGCGGCAGTGGCCGTGCTGGCGGTGCTGTTCTACACCCAGGCGGAACTCGAAACGCGCGAGGTTCGCCACGGTTTCCATGCGTTGGTACTTCTGCTCCTGGGCGGGGTTTCCGGCGCCTTCCTGACCGGCGACATCTTCAATCTTTATGTCTGGTTCGAGGTGATGCTTATCGCTTCGTTCGGGCTGATGATCATGGGTGGCCGCAAGATCCAGCTCGATGCGGCGATCAAGTACGGCTTCCTCAATTTCCTGGCAACGACCTTCTTTCTGACGGCGCTCGGTCTGCTTTACGGCACCGTCGGCACGCTCAACATGTCCGACATCGTTCGTGCCGCCGCCGAGGCGCCGAAAGTGCCGATGATGGCCATTGCCTCGCTGCTGCTGCTTGCCTTCGGGATGAAAGCGGCAGCCTTCCCGGTCAACGCCTGGCTACCGGCCTCCTATCACGCCCCCGACCCAGGAGTGTCGGCGCTGTTTGCCGGCTTGCTCACCAAGGTCGGCGCCTATGCCTTGCTCAGATCGCTGGTGGTGCTGATGCCGGCGACCCGCGACTGGCTTGAGCCGGTGCTGGTGGTCATTGCCGTCGGAACGCTGGTGCTGGCGCCGCTCGGGGCACTGGCCCAGACAAATCTCAGGCGGGCGCTCGGCTTCTTCGTTATCGGTGGTATCGGCGCCATTCTGGCCGGCCTCGCCATCGGCAATACGCATGGACTGCAAGGCGCTGCCACCTATGCGTTCAACTCCATGCTGGTGATGACGGCGTTCTATCTCGTCGCCGGGTTGGTCGAACGCACGACCGGGGAAGTCGACACACGTCAGATGGGTGGGCTCTATGCCGCCAACACGCCGTTGTCGATCGGCTTCCTGATTCTGGTTATTGCCGTCGCCGGCCTGCCGCCAAGCTTTGCCTTCTGGCCGAAGCTGCTGCTGGTTCAGGGCAGCCTTGAAGCCGGCACGAACTGGTTGCTGGCTGCGATCCTCATCAATTCGTTGCTGACCTCGATTGCCGGCACGCGGCTGTGGGCGCATATATTCTGGCGGCAGGGGCGGTATGGTGCGCATTCCGAAGAGCCCAATGACCGGTTGAGGCCCCTCGGAGCGGCGCGCTGGGGCTTTGCCGCCGTTCCCACCGGTGTGCTCGTCGTCGGTGTCCTGTTGCTGGGACTCTGGCCTGATCCTGTTTTTGTTGCCGGGCGCAAGGCGGCCGAAGGCCTGCTCAACCCGGCCAGCTACATCGAGGCGACAGGACTGGCGCAGCGCCAGGACCCTGTGTCTGAGACACAAGAAGCAATGGATCACACGGAGGCGACGCAATGAGGTTCCTGCTTGCCGGCCTCGTGCTGGCGCTGATGTGGGCAGCCGTTACCGGCAGCTTTACCTTCGGCAATATCCTGTTCGGTGGTGTTATTGGTTTTGTTGCTTTGTGGTTGATGCGCGATCGCATTGCGCAGCCAACACTTTATCGCAAATTTGCACGTGCAATTTCCCTGTCAGGCCTGTTCCTGTACGAGCTTTCGCTTTCGGCGCTGCGCGTGGCGATCCTGGTCGTCCGTCCGGACATGAAGAGCCATCTGAAGCCGGCAATCATCGGCTACCCGCTGAGAGTGAAATCCGATCGCGAGATCACGCTTTTGGCCAATCTCATCACTTTGACGCCCGGGACCCTGAGCGTCGATGTTTCGAACGATCGAAAGGTGCTCTATGTCCATGCCCTGTCTGCGCCCGATCGTGACAAGCTGATCGCCGACATTGCGGGCGGCTTCGAGCAAAAAATCATGGAGGTCTTCGAATGAGCGGTGAGGATTTCCTCTCTCTGGCGGCGAGCATCACGCTGGTGATCCTCAGCATCGCCTTCATCCTGACGACCTTCAGGGTGGTTCGCGGCCCCGAACTTGCAGACCGGGTGCTGGCGCTCGACATGCTGGTGTCGGTCGGCATCGGCTTTATCGCCGTGATCGCCATCAAAACCGGGTTCACGCTTTATCTCGATATCGCCATTGCGCTCAGCCTCGTGGGATTTTTGTCCACGGTCGCTTTTGCCCGCTACATCCTGACGCACGGCAAGCCGGCGGAATCCCTCAAGAAGGAGGAGGAGGCGGCCGATGCATGATCTGCTACAATATGGCGCGGGAATTCTCATTCTTGTTGGCGGGCTTTTGGCGCTGACCGCTGCCATCGGCCTGCTGCGCTTGCCCGATCTGTATACCCGCATGCATGCCGCGTCGAAGGCCGGCGCCATGGCAACCGGGCTGATGTATTTTTCGATCGCAATCACGGCGGCTTACGCGCTCGACGGTGCCGTAATCCTTCGGGCGATAATCGGCTTCCTGTTTGTATTGCTGACCACGCCTGTTTCCGCGCACCTTCTTGCGCGGGCCGCTTTTATTTCCGGATATCGCCCATCCAGTGCAACGGTGATTATGGAGCTCGAACAGAAGGATATTGCTTGAGCTCAATCATTTTCGCACAACGTTTGTAAAATTGTTCCGACTTGCAGTTATACTTGCAATTCAGTAGCGAACGGTCTAAACGAAGCGCAGTTCATGCGTAAAATGAACAAAAGCAAGAACAAGTAAAGAAGGATGCGAAATGAACGAACAGTCTTCGCCCGCCCCGGCGGTTGAAGTCGACCTCGTCGAACTCTCCACCGAAATCGTGTGTGCCTATGTCAGTCATAACGCGATCAGCCCTTCCGATCTCCCAAAGGTGATCGCCGACGTGCACACGGCCCTCAAGGGGCTGCGCGGCGCTGAAGCTGCTCCCTCTGCGGAAGAACTGCGGCCGGCAGTGCCGGTTCGCAAGTCCGTGGCGCCGGACTTCATCATCTGCCTGGAAGACGGAAAGAAGTTTAAGTCGCTCAAGCGGCATCTGAGGACGCACTACAATTTGACGCCTGAGGAATATCGTGAAAAGTGGGGTCTTCCCGCTGATTATCCGATGGTTGCTCCCAATTACTCGGAAACTCGCTCGCGTCTTGCCAAGGACAACGGTCTCGGTCGCAAGGCCAGCTGAGGCTATCGACCCCACGGGTCGAAACGACCAAAAGCTACCAATCACAGGGCGGGAGAGATCCCGCCCTTTATTTTTGAATATATTCCTTTCCTGGCGACGTTCGACGCTGAACCTCTCATTGCTCTTTTCCAGTTTGGCCCGCAGGCGGGTTTTTGTCGCTCTCGGAGGCGCGGTAACAGCTCCTGTTCTTCCGGAAAATAACGTTGCCTTTCAGTAATTTGCTTTAAGTTTTGTGGTTTTTGATCGGCGCCATGCCGATTGTGAAGTCAAAACTTATCCCCGCTCGATCGGCTGGATCGAAGGATAGGACGTAAATCCTATCCTGGAGAGTATCCATGCTCGAGAAGGCATCAAATGATCGGCGGAGCTTTGCCTCAGAGCGACTGCCGGCACAGACCGGTCACCCAGGCGAGGCATTGGCCTCTGCCGGCCCGAAAGTTTCGAAATCCGCAGAACAGCCGCCTAACGGATCACATGGATGGACAGAGCATGGCGTGCACTCACGTCTGCGGTGCGTCCCGCGAATGCGATCGTCTGCCCGCTCTCTCCATTTCATATCGAGGGTTCAGGGCAAAGCTGAGTCGGAGCGGTCCGAAACGGAGAGCATTTCCGCGCCTCTGATGAGCGCTGTGACATCGGGGGAGGTCAAGGCCTCGAACGGAAACGTCGATAGAAGCGCTTCGACACGAAGGGACGAAGAGTCCCGCCAGATACTGGCGCTGGTCTCGCGCCATTTCGACGTTCCGGTGCGGCTCCTGCTTCATCACTCGCGCTGCCGAGTACCTGTTGCCCGCGCGCGGCAAGTGGCCATGTACCTGCTGAACACGTTGCTGAGCCATACGATGACGGAGATAGGCGCCAGTTTCGGCCGTGATCGTACAACAGTCGCCTATGCCTGTGCCCGGGTTAAAGACTGGCGAGACGATGCGCAGTTCGACGCAGAAATGGCGTCGCTTGAAGCGGAAATCAGCGCTTCGATCGCGCTTACAGCTTAAAAGGTGCGGTTCGATGGATGACACATCCATTTGCGTCCGCCGCTTCGTCAAGGTTCTGTTGCGCGCCGGCCATGCCACACTTGCCGAAAACGGCTTCGTCGCCGACGATGGAAAGGTGCAGGCGCTGCTTGCGCCAGACGAAGTCTTGAAGCTGGCGTCGCAGGGCGTGGTTGCCTGCGCAGAGGAGATCTGTACTCCGGCGGCACAGGCAAGGCTCTGGCTGAAGCGACATATGTCAGGAATGGCTGACAACGCCGTTCAACACCACCAGATCAATAATGAACCCAACGCGAGCAGGCGTGGCCTTGAACGCGATTTACTCTCCAGATTGGCTTATGCGAGCGGCGAGAGCTTTCTTGCGCCGCATCATCTCGAGGCCGGGCGGCGTGTGGCGCGTTGGGGCGAGCGGGCGCAACTGCGCCAGCGCGTGACCATGTCCTATGATCCGGCACAGGTCGGTGGCCGCCGCCACGGTGGAGGCGGCGACATCGCCGACATGGCGGCGGAGGCGCGAAAGTCGCTTGCCCGGATCTACGCGGAGCTTCCACGCGACTGCGCTGAAACCATCATAGACGTCTGTGTGTTTGAAAAGGGTCTGCAAACGATCGAGACTGAGCGCCGCTGGCCGCGCCGCAGCGCCAAACTGGTGCTCAGGATCGGTCTGGACCAGTTGGCCGACAGGCTCGGTTTGGCGCCAAGCGCCACTGGCCGGAACAATGGCCGTATCCGGGCCGTGATGGGCAAGGATTTCGCGCCGACCCGGTTTGAATAGATCAGGCGAGCGCTGCCGCCTCGGCCTTCATGCGCTTGACCATGGCGATCAGGCCATTGGAGCGTTGCGCCGTCAGGTGCTCCCGAAGTCCGAGTTCGTCAAGCGTGGCAATTGCGTCCGTTTCGATGATCTCGGAGGCAGGACGCCCGGAATAAAGCGCGAGAAGCACGGCAACGATGCCCTTGACGATCAGAGCATCTGAATCGCCTGCAAAGAAAATGCGATTGCTGTCGTCTGCACCGCGGGTCGCCACCAGCCAGACCTGGGAGACACATCCCGAGACCTTGCTTTCCGGAGTACGTGCACTCTCGGGAAGCTCGGGCAAGGCTTGGCCAAGCTCAATGAGATATTTGTAGCGATCTTCCCATTCATCGAGGAAAGCGAAGTTTTCCGAGATTTCCGTGAAGCTTGCTGTCTGTGTCATGACGGCTAGATAGCGCGCCTGAGGTGCAAATCCAATCGCCGTCTGAAAAAATCGGATGTGGGAAGACGCCTTCAGCTTTCGCGAAATTGGGACGGGAGCAGGTGGGTGCGGCTCAGATGATCGTCAGATCCGCCGACCGGTGGGGGCCGGAGCCGGGTAGGGCGCGGACGGGTCTGCTTGTGCAGCTGGTGTTCGGGAGGTGTTCAGCGCCGACTGCGCCATCAGCTTGGCACCGGCGCATTCCAACGATGTGCAGGCAACCTGATCCAGGCTATCGAGCGCCACGCTCCGTCCCGTCTCGACCGCTGCGCTGCCAAGCTTTTCCGCCGAGTCGACAAAGCCCAAGCCGTGGGGCTGGATGATGAGCAATGCCAAACCAAGCCAGAATGCCGACCGGAACAAAAACATCTTGGTGTCGCTTCCCTGCACCATGATACTGACTGCACGCCTCGTTGAACGCGCCTGGCGAATTCTCCGCCACTTGCCGGCATTATCGTTGACCGGGCTTAAGTCTGGCTGAGATCAAACGATAAAATGCAACGCTTTGCCGTTTTGGCATTGGAATCCCGGCGCTTTTTTGTACGCTTCGGTCGGACGAATCGGGGCGCGCGACCCGAATGCGGTCAATTCTGCGGCGCGACAGACCCGGATTGTGGCCGAAATCGCGACGTCCACGGCGGCGCGGACGCTGCATTGAAATGAATTGTTTACGCTAGCGGGAGAAACCGCACCCCGAACCGGGCCGAAACACCACGAGTGTGCTCAGAACCGTCTGCTGCTTAAGCCTGTTTTTAGGTTCAGGTGAAAGTCTCCGCTCAGCACCGGCGCGTATTCAGCCGGGGAGTTGAGTTAGCGTATGTCCCAAATGGCCAGTCGTGTCATAAATCGCCCGATCGGGGGTGCCGTTCTTTCGGGTGGCACCGTAGAAGCGCTCAGGCGCCACACGCTCGTTCTGATCGGACGCATCGTAGCCGCAATGTCGCTGATTGCCGCCGTCCCATCGGTGGTGCTGCTGGTTTCCGGCCATTTTCTGCCTTTCGTTACCGCCATCGCCGGCATGGCGACCGGTTTTGCCGTCTTGTCCATGGCGCAAAGAAACGTCGCGAATGCGGTTTCGTTGCTGATCATCGGTATGTCGATCATCGGGACGGCTCACGCCATCTTCGATCCGGCGCTGGTCGATTTCGGTCTTGCCACGGTTTCGCTGGTGCCTGTGCTTGCAGCCCTTCTTGGGGACCGCAAGACCCGGCAGCTTGGCTGGGTGTTGTTTGCCGCTACGCTCGGCATATCCATGGTTTCTCAGGTTTCCGCTGGCTTGCTCAGTTTCACGGCGATTGAAGCCGGAGCGACACCTTCCGCATTCGCCTATCTCATATTTGCGCTCGTCACGGCGATCTCGGCGTTCCGACTGAGTTCGGTCCTCGAGCATGTCGACAAGGCGCAGGTCGAAACGCTGCGCTACCTGATCGAAGACTTCCGTTATGTCGTGTTGCGCCTGGCGCCCGGCGGTGAGGCGCTGTTCATCTCGCGCTCGGTCGAAACGCTTTTCGGCTGCCAGAGGTTCGAGTTGAACGGTCAGGGACTGGCCGAACGCGTGCATATCCAGGATCGCCCCATTTACCTGACGGCGCTGAGCGAAGCGGCCAATGACGACAAGCCGCGTACCGTCGAGATACGTATGCGCAAGGATGTTGACGGCAGTAGCGCGATTCCGCACTTCGTCTGGGTCGAGTGCGGTCTGTCCCCGATCCATCCTGCCCCCGGCATGTCCGGACCGTTCGAGGTGATGGTGATGATGCGCGATATTTCCGAGCGCGTTGCCCAGCGCGAGGAAATGGAACGCGCGCGGCTCGCCGCCCAGGAGGCCTCGCTCGCCAAGTCGCGGTTCCTTGCAACGATCGGTCACGAACTGCGCACGCCCCTGAACGCGGTGGTCGGATTCTCCGACATGCTGCGCAATGGCATCGGCACGGCTGGCGCCGAGAGCCAGCGCGAATACGCCGATCTGATCCACCAGAGCGGGCTGCACCTGCTCGACACGGTCAACATGCTGCTGGACATGTCCAAGATCGAGGCGGGCAAGTTCGAACTGCAGATCGAAGAATTCTCTCCGGAGGCGCTGCTGGCACCGAGCATCGGCATCGTCGAGCCGCTGGCCAAGGAGCGCCGTGTCGGCATCTCGATCGAGGTGGCGCCGGACCTGCCGCAAATTCTTGGTGATGAACGCGCCTATCGTCAAATCGCCATCAACCTGCTGTCCAATGCCGTGAAGTTTTCCAACCAGAACGGTCAGGTGCACGTGTCACTCTTGCAGCGCGGCCAGCACGTCGCTTTGAGCGTCGCCGACACCGGCATCGGCATGGATCCGGCGACCATCGCCCGACTGGGCGAGCCGTTCTTCCAGGCCAATGGTGGCTTGTCGCGCAGGTTCGAAGGATCCGGTCTCGGCCTTTCGATCGTCAAGGGATTGGTCGATCTTCACCAGGGGCGGCTCGATATCCGCTCGAGGCCTGGCAAGGGGACAGTTGTAACGGTGCTCATGCCGATTTCCGGCCCAGCCGCACGTCCGGTGCCGCGTGACGTGGTGGAAAGACTGCCGGCCGGCACTGCCAATGACGCCAAAGTCCAACCCGATTTCAGCAACGATGTCTTCCGGAGAGCAGCCAGATGACCAGCGCCGCGATGAACACCAACTGGGCCGGTGCCGCCGGCAATGCAGCGCTCAGCTTTCTCGGGCGCTGGATCGGTCGCGGTTTGGTCTATGCGTTCCGTCACCCGCTTTCAGTGGGTATGGGCCTGGCGCTGGCGATCGGCATCATCTTTGGCGCCAACAACGCCATGTTCGAGCAGACGGCTCGGCATCCGGCGCCGCTGTTCATGGATACCGCCAGCATTGCCCAGTCCCCCGAATTTGTTGAAGCAGGCACCCCGATCAGGCATCAGCCTGTTCCGAGCCCGCTGCCCAATGCCCACAAGGCGCCCGCTGTGACCAAGACGGTTACGACGCCAACGTCCCCGGCACATGTGACGATCCCGGACAAGGTTGGCAACAAGGATGTCGCCGAACTTCAGGCGCGGCTTCTCGAACTCGGATTCTTCTCGGGCAAGATCGATGGCTATTACGGGCCGCATACCGCTGACGCCATCAGGAGATTTGAAGTCGAGGCCGGACTGAACCCGGTCGGCGCCGTAACGCCCGAGGTTCTCAAATCAGCGCTGGCTTATGTGCCTGCTCCGGTGCCGCAGCCGGTTGCGGCGGCCCAGCCGGTGACGGCCCGCGCCGTTGAAAGCTCTGTGCTCGCTACGCCCGAGGACGACCCGATCGGCCGGATCGCCGCGGAAGTGGCCAGTGTTGAAGCCGCTCCGGTCGCGACGCCGGCACCCAGGGTAACGTCGGCGCCGGCCGAGACTGCCACGGCCAGGACGCCGTCGGCGACCGATCCGGAACTGGTACGCATGGTCCAGACCGGTCTGAGCCGGCTCGGTTTTCTGCACGCCGAGATCAGCGGCAAGTTCGATGCCGACACGGCGAAGGCCATCCGCAAGTTCGAGGTCTACAACAATTTCCACGTGACCGGTGAGTTGACGCCCGATCTCGTCGATGTCTTGATGGCCGCCGGCGCTTTCAACTAACCTCGGCAAGGTCCGCGGACCGTATGTCCCAACTTCGTTCCGATCTTTGGTGTGCCGCCTTCGTCCGGCGGCACAACGATATTGGCGAGATCGCCACTGTCGCACGCAAGGGCGATCCGGTTGCCGGCCAGATCTGGATCGAGGTCGATCATCTCGATGGCACGGTGTCGCTCTATGGGCCGGCGCCAGCGCCTTATTACGAGGACAAGGTTTCGGATCGGCTGTTCGAAGCCCGCCTCAACCATGCACCGGCAGCGGACGCAAAACAGCGCCTCGAACGCGAAAGCCGGTTCGATAGCGACTTCTGGCTGATTGGCCTGGAGACGCGCGCCAAGGACTACGGGTTCGATATCATCAAAGACAACGAACCCGATGAGCTGTTCAAGCGCTAGCTCGCCTTGCGGATACCGTTGTGCCTGATGGTGGCAACAGCGCGGGCAATGGCCGGATCCGAAATCGTCGTCTGCCTTGCGGCATCCTTTGCGCGGCGCGAGTAGTCGGTGACGCGCTTGTATTCCGGTTTGCTGAGGTCGAGCAGGTTGACCTCGCCGCGCCAGGCACTCAGCAGGTAAGCCATCGAGTCCGGACTGATGTCCTGGAACAGCTTGGCGAATTCCGAAAGCGCCTGTGAACGGTCCTTGTCATGACTGGTGGCGTGGATCAGAACCTTGAGCCCGTCGTAGGCCGTGCAGGAAAACGCACGCAGCACCACGAACAGGGCCGCGCCGCTGGTGTCGTGAGCGATTTGTCCGCAGCGGATTTCGTCCAGCCCTGTGATCTGGCCGAGCAAGCGCGTCACCTCGGGGCGGCGGTTCTCGGTGTAGAGCTTCATCAGAGCGCGGGTCAGGTCCTTGGTGGCGACCGAAATCTGCTCGATGGTTTTCTTGATGGGGGCATCAGGCGTCTTGCGGGATTCGAAGGCGTGGATGACCATCAACCGTTCGGATTCGGGAAGATCGAAAAAGGCCGGGGCAAGGAGCCCGGTGTCGAAATCGTCACGATTGGCCAACTGGTGGGCAATCTCGTTGTCCATCTGCGCAGCCCGTGCGAAGGCGGCCAGCAGCGTGCCCTGCGGCACGATCGCTTCATTGGCAGCCAGCGCACGGTAAACGCGCCGCGAATTCATCTGGAACAGCCGTCCCATGACTGTCGAATCCAGGTCCTTGCGAGCGGCGATGGCGGCGCAGATTTCGGCGTCGCCTTCTTCGATAAGCGCAATAAGCGTGTCTTCGCCGATATTGGACGAACCGGACAGGTAGCCGGGCAATTCATCATCCAGGTGCTCGATGATCAGCTTCTGCATCATCGGCGACAACGTATCTGCCTTGGTCAATGCGAGGGCGGCCTGCTTGCGCGCCACGGGAGACGTGGTGCGGAACAGACGCGACGCCAGCGCCTCGAATTGTTCGACCTCGGACTGCGGCGGTTTCCTGCGATGCGCGAATGCGTCGCATGCGGCGACGAGCAGGGTGTTTGCCCTGTCTTCTCCGCCAGTTTCGACAAGGAGTTGGAAGGTTTCGTATGGCTGGAAGCCGATCATGGCCGACTCGCGGTTTAAGGCTTTATGAACATCGACCGACTATTTCGGGGAAATCGTTAGCAGACTGTTAACCAACCCCAATTCTTATGTGCGAAAGCTGGACGCGAGCGAAGAATAGCCGGAATCCCGCGGTCTGCCGGTCCCTGGCAGCTTGTGGCGGGATATGCGTACGAGGTTTCACATGGGAAAAGTGCTACTGTTTCCCCAGACAAGCCGTCCCGAATCTGCACAGGTCGAGACCGACCGTGATGCCGAACTGGTAATGTTTCCTGGTGTTCGCTACGAGCGATCCGAGAGTGACGAGACTCAAGATCCCGATGCGCGCCGCAAGCGCGAAAGCGGCAGTTGATGTGAGGGCAAGACCGGTTTCCTTGTGCCTGCCTTGGCGGCTGGCGGGACGTTTTGCTCTTGTGGCACTGGTTGTCGGACTTGCGGCCTGCTCGCAACGCGCCGGAGATCTCGGGCGTCAACCCAGTGATTATCTGACAACAAATGTCTACGACCCAATCGACCGTCGCTTGATGACCGGTGGCCGCATTGAAATGTCGAAGCTGCCGCTCGCCGATACTGAGCGGCATATGTATGACGTGCTGTGGCGGTTCTTCTCGGCGCCCTATGCAAGCAAGTGGACCGTGTTCGGCACGTCCCGTGTCAGTCCGATCGATCTTGAAACCGGCAAGTGGGCGGAAAAGACCGATCGCTATTATGCTTGGCTCAAGCGCAGCAATTTCCAGTCCTCCCGCGGCCGCTACAATGCCTTGAGCGCCGACATTTCTGCCGACCTGCAATCCGTCGGCAAGGCGTTCAGCGCGGTTTGCGCCGTGCAAAAGCTCGATGAGCAGCGTCGTACCGCGGCGGGATCTTTCCCCGAACTCGGGGAAGACGAACGAGCTGAAGTCGATCTGCGTCTCAAGGAGAACCGCACCGCCATAGGCAACTTCGCCCTGGCGCTCAACTATCGCTATCAGTCCTATACCTATGCCTTGAAGCGCCTGCTGGTGGAAACGCCGGACGAGGCTGCACGTTCCGTCGATACCGGACTGAGCGAGCTCGGAACCAGAGTGGACGCGGCGCGGTACAAGGATTATTGCGGCACATCCGGGAACGGTGCCGTGCTGCTCAGCTACGCCAACTTCCGCTGAAGCCAACCCGTTTCCGCGAAAGCAAGCATCATGTGCCGAGATTGGTACATTTCAGCGCCCTGAGGATATCGCGGTAGCGTTCGAGCATTTCCGGATGCGGCGGCGCCAGCCTGATGGCCGCGAAGACATCATCGCCGGGGCTTTCGACCACGAGCAGATCGGCTTCGGCACTGATTTCCTGCTGCGATAGCAGCTTGGTCTGGGCCGGGTTGAAAATGCCGAGATTGAGCCGGTTGTTTGAACTGGCGCGGTGGGTGGTCGCGTAGATGGCGGTGCCTTTGGTGTTGAATACGGCGATCGACCAGAAGGCATCGGGCAGAGGACCGACTATCTGGCCCGGCCCGTCGGCGAGGTCGAGCCGGCACACCGCTTGGGCAAAAAGCGGATCGAGCGCCAGCGGGTTGTCGGCGCCGGCTTCAACCTTGTCGAGCACGACCAGTTGGGTCGGTTCGGACATGGCTGAAATCCTGTCCCAGAGATCGTGCGCAGCATACTGCGGCAGGATGAGAATGACGACCAGATGGATCATCAAACCGAGGACAAGCCCTCCCAGCGTCCAGAGCACAACCCGGGTCATGAGCAGCTCCGTCTGGTGATCGTCGGCATCTCGCTGGTCGACCAGTCGAGGCCACCGGTCAGTGGTGTGTCATAAAGACTGAGCAGGAGCCTGAAGGGGCCGTCGCCATCGATTTCGAGCCAATCGCCGGCCGAGAGTGCGGGGCCAACCGAAATCACGGCTGATCCATCAGCAGCGCGCGAGAGATGGTTTGAATCGAGCGCCAGCAGCGTATCGGATACGGCGATATTGCGCCCGTCCGCATCAGTGGCAACAAGCGTCCACAGCGTCGCCACAGGTGTCTTGCCGTCGATCGCGTATGTGCAGGAACGCTCGAGCATCTGGGCCGTCGCTGTCGGTTTCGGCGGTGAATTGCAGACCCTCGCTTGTGCCGAGCTGCAGGATGCCATTGCGGGCCAGATAGGCGCGTGTGTATGGGTCGGGGTGTTCGCCGCCGGTATCCGGCCAGGCCGTCCATGGTCCTATCTCGCGGGCGCCGACCAACCTGCCGTCGGTCAGCGCATACCAGGATAGCCCGAGGCCAAGTACCAGCGCCACTGCCGAAGAGTAGAGCAGGAGAAAGATGAACCGCATTGCTCAGTCGTTTCCGGCGGGGATGGAGTAGGCAGCAGGCGCAAGCGTGGACGCACGGAGTTCACTGGCGGCCTTGCCGAACAGGTCGGCGAGGTCGGCGAGCTTTCGCGCTGCTTCAGGCTTGAGGGTTGGCGGTCTTTGCGCCGCATTGTCTTCGGCCGATGCCGTCTCCGTGAGCGCCTCGAACGGCGCGGGGGTGAAGTCAATACCGAAGACCGGCTTGATCTCGATATTGGAATGGGCGAAGGCCATGAACTTCTGCCAGATCATTGCCGGCAGGGAGCCGCCGGTGACGCGGTTCGTCGGATGGTAGTCATCATTGCCCATCCACACCGCGGCGACGTAATTGCCGGTGAAACCGCAAAACCAGGCATCGCGATAGGATGATGTGGTGCCGGTCTTGCCGGCGGCCGGCACCCCCTCGACATTGGCGCGTCGCCCTGTGCCGGCGACGACGACGTTGCGAAGCATGGCATTCATATTTCTGGCGACTGTTTCGTCGAGGACGCGAGGGCGTGGTGCGTCGGGGTCATGCTGGTAGACAACCTCACCATTGAGATTGGTGATGCGTGTGATGCCAAAGCTTGGCGTCTTGTAACCGCCACTGGCAAGAGCGGCATAAGACGAGGTCATGTCGAGCACCGACACCGAGACCACGCCAAGCGCCAGTGAGCGGGTGACCGGGAAGTCATTGGTGATGCCGAGCCGATGGGCCATGTCGGCGATCGGCTGGCGTCCGGTCTTGATCGACAGGGTCACCGGCACGGTATTATATGAATGGGTGAAGGCGCTGAGCAGCGTGACAGAGCCATGGTAGGAACGGCCATAGTTCTTCGGGCACCAGTTGCCGATGCACACAGGACGGTCGGTGATGACGTCCTTGGGCGTCAGCCCGAGCTGTTCAAAGGCCGTGGCGTAATCGAAGATCTTGAACGACGACCCGGGCTGACGGGCAGAGACGATGGCGCGATTGTATTGCGACTTGCCGTAATCGAGGCCACCAACCATGGCGCGGACCGCGCCGTCCGGTTCAGCGACGACCATGGCCGCCTGGGAAACGTCGTAGCGCTCATCCGCTCTCGCGGATGACCGAGGTCGCGGCCTCTTCGGCAAAGCCCTGAAGTGTGGGATCGATGGTCGTACGTACAACGAAGCCGACATCATTGCGCCCGCCAACGATGCGCTTGGTCTCGGCATAGACCCAATCAAGAAAATAGTTCGGCGAGTTGACCTCATCCGAGTGATCGATCGGCGTCGCCGGGTTGCGCCGTGCTGCCGCGACCTGGCCCTCGGTCATGAAGCCGGCATCGACCATGCGATTGAGCACGACATTGGCGCGGCCACGCGCGGCCGCCAGATCGACATGCGGGGCATATTTCGTCGGCGCCTTGAACAGGCCGGCGAGCATGGCCGCCTGGGCGAGATCGACGTCCTTTACCGTTTTGCCGAAATAGAATTCAGCCGCGGCAGCAACGCCGAAGTTACCCCCGCCCATATAGGCGCGGTCAAAATAGAGCTTGAGGATTTGATCCTTAGTGTAGTGGGTCTCCAGCCAGACAGAAAGGAAGGCTTCCTTGATCTTGCGCTCGATGGTGCGCTCGTTGCTGAGGAACAGGTTTTTGGCCAATTGCTGGGTGATGGAGGATCCGCCCTGCAGGGAGGAATCGCCCTGGGCATTGGTCACAAGCGCCCGCAACGTGCCGAATACGTCGATGCCGAAATGCTCGTAGAAATGCTGGTCCTCGGTCGCAAGCGTCGCCTTGATCAGAACTTCCGGGATGTCACTGAGCGAAACCGAATCGTCGGCACGGATGCCGCGGCGGCCGATTTCGGTTGCCGTAGCGATCGAGGAAGGTAATGGCGTAGTCTTCGGCCTTGTTGAACTCTCCGGAAGCAGTGACGTCGAATGCCGGCAGCGCCAGAGCTGTCATCAGAACGCAGCCCATGGCAAAGAAGGTCAGTCCGTCAGAAACGAGTTCGACGAATATCCGACTGAAGCCAGAGGTGCGGAAGCGGTCAAAGAAATCCTGGATGCGGGTATAGGAGTGGCCGAGCGAGCGAAAGAAATCGTAAAGCGACGAATCGAGGAGTGCGTCGGCTTCCAGGAGCCGGCCGCGGGTCTTTCTCTGTTTCTTTCTGGCATAGAAGGGATCTTGCACAGCAAACGCACACCCAGGTTCAGTCCAAGCCCTGTTGCAGGGACTTTTCACAACTCGGGCGCTAAAAGCAAGGCCGCATCACGGCAAGCAGGGAACGATTATCGGGTATGGCCTTCTGGGAAGACAAGACGCTGGATGAGATGACGCCCGAGGAAGGGAGGCGTTGTGCGATGGCTGCGGGCGCTGCTGCCTGATCAAACTCGAGGACGAAGACACCGGCGAGATCATGAATTCCGACGTCCGCTGCCGGCTGCTCGACGGCGAGACCTGCCGGTGCACCGACTATCCCAACCGCAAGGCCAAGGTGCCGGACTGCATCCGGCTCGATGTCGAGAACGTCAAGTCCATCAGCTGGATTCCGACGACCTGCGCCTACCGGCGTCTGGCGGAAGGCAAAGGCCTGGCGTGGTGGCATCCGCTGGTGTCCGGAGACCCGAACACGGTCGTCACCGCCGGCATCTCGGTTACCGGCCGCACGGTGGCCGAGGGCGACGTGCCGCCGAACGAATGGGAAGACCATATCGCGACGTGGCCGGAGTGGGATCCGGACGACGAACCGCCACGGGGGTCGCTCGCGGCGGCGCTCCCGCTAACGCAGCTTCTCGCGGGTGCGCAGGACGTAGCCGATCACTTCGGCGACGGCTTTGTAGAGTTCGACGGGGATCAGTTCGTCGAGTTCGACCCGCGACAGCGCTTCGGCGAGTTCGGCGTTGGTGTCGATGACGATGCCATGTTCTTCGGCGAGTTCGACGATGCGCTGGGCGATATGGCCATGGCCCTTGGCAATGACCGCGGCGCGGCGTCCTCGCCCTTTTTCGAAGGCGAGAGCGACGGCGACAGTGTACGGGGTCTTTTCGTCTTCGCTCATGTGTCGCGATCCAGAAGCTTGCCCGAGGCATTTTCGGTGTGGTCGAAACCCGATTTCGGCGGTGGGGCACCGATGCGGCGGACACGCAGCGCGCCGGGCGTCAGCCCGACCGCCTCAAGCGCCTCCGACAGTTCGGCGATATCGGCATCCAGCGCAGCGGCGGTTTCCGGTTCGGCGGCCGACAGGACGACATTGGTGCGCTCTCCGAGCAGGCCGACTTCGGCGCCGACCTCGCCGATGACGCTGGCATTGACGGCGAACTGGACGCGCCAGTTCTTCTTCTTCTTCTTTTTCTCCGGATCCTGATTGTCCTCATCGGGGGTGATCACGAGGCTCAACACGCCCGGCTGCTGGCCGATGGTGACAGGGATCTCCATGCGGATGTCATGACGGGCCCCCACAGCATCGGGGACGATCGGGCAGCGAGGCCATCTGATGCAGCCGCAGCCGCGACAGGGCGGCGTCGGTCTGTGACAAAAGCGTCTTGCCGATGGTCTCTGGCGAGGCATCATCGGCAAAACCTGGCGCGGCCGGTGGCATGGCGGCGCGCGGCATGGCGCCCGCTTGCGGTGGCGGCGGCTGCTTGCCCGACACGACGGCCGATTGGGCATCTGCTCCAAGCCAGTTGCCAAGGGCGCGCTGGACGTTGAGCAACAGCGCCTTGAGATCGCCCTGGATCTGGGTGCCGCCACTGCCGGCAGCCAGTTGCGACTCCAGAAAAACGCCTGACCGCGCCACGGCGCGCTGGAGCGCTGTGGCATCGGGCGCCTTGCCTTCGAGGGACAACACCGCCTGGGACAGCCGGCCAAGGGCGCGCTGGACCTCATCGGGCAGATCGCGGGTTCTGTCGCCGAGGCGCAGGACAGAGGTCAGCAGCGCCACCACCGAGTTCTGGTTGCCGAGCGCGGCGAGGGCCGCCTGGTTCAGCGCGGCGGCGGGCGTCGCAGGCGCGACCAGCCCCGGCACGCTGGTCGGCTGGGTCTGGGGGGGCGCCGGTGCAGGCGTCGAAGTTGGCGCCGTGCCGGCAGGTTGCGGCGCGCCTGTGTTGATGTCACGGCGGGGGGCACCCCGCGCGCCGGCGCGTGGGCCAGTTGCAGGCCATCGGGCCCGCGCTGAACGACGAGCGCAGCTGGGCGCCGGGCGTCGATGGCGTCGGCAAGGTGACCGGCAGTTCCTGGTTGCCGACGCTGATGATCGCCGTGTTGGGGGTGGGCGTGGCCAGAACGCGCGCCGTAACCGTTTGCCCCGGCGTTGCGGACAACGTTGCCGGCACCGGCAGGCCGGTGCGGGCGTTGACAGCGGGGGCAGGGGGGCATTGGCCGGCGGGGGCGCGGCGGCGCGCACCGTGGCAGCGGCAGCGGGATTGGCCGGGGACGGGGGCGCCGGCTGCGCAGTCGGCTGGGATATCTGTGCGGATTGCGGCAACGCGGCGCCGGGCTGACCTGCCTGTGGCTGGATGGAGAATTGCAGCCCGTTGCTGCCTTGCTGAACGGTCAGGGTGAGGATGGTGCCGGGGGAGAACTGCTGTGGCAGCGGCAGTTGCACCTGCCGGCCAGCAAGCGCAAGGACGGCGAGCCCCTCGGGGGTGCGTGCGAGAACCTGTGCGGCGAGGGAGTCGCCGGGCTTGAGCGCGGCAACAAAAGACTGGAGCGGCCCGGATTGACCGCCAACAGTCTGGATCGCTTGCGCCGATATTTTCATCGCGCGCCCCACCAAAAGTGCTCGGAGAGGAAATCTAGCGGATTCGTGGCCGCTTGGCATCGGCTATCGGCCGGACACCCCGATATTCGGGTGTTTTGGTGGAGAAATGGTATCGCGCGGCGCTGGCCTGCGGGCCGGAGTTGCCGGAACTTATCCCCGCGTCACGGCCAGATGCTAGTGTTCGGGCATGGTCGCAGAGGTGCGGATTGGCCCGCCCACTGCGCCGCCTCCCCAACGTGGGCTTGTCGTCACGCGCACCGCTTTTGCGGCGCGCGACGCCGCCTTCTGCGACCTACGGAATTATCATGAGCGAAGATGAGATCGACTGGGCTGCCGTCCGTGCCGACTACGAGGCAGGTGAGAAGAACGTTCTCGACCTGCTTGCCGAGCACAAGGCGCCAAGGCGGGGGCTGTACGACCGCGTCAAGGATGAAGGCTGGCGTCGGCGTAGTGCCGTCCGCCCGTCGACGCGGCCGGGGCTCATCGGCCGGATGTACCGGCTTCTGGAACGGCAGATCTTACGACTGGAGTTGGAAATGGACGATGTCGGCGACAAGGAGGCGGCCATTCTCGGCAATCTCACGCGCAATCTCGAAAAGCTGATCGAACTCGATCGCAAGGATCACGGAAGCGAAAAAGGAACGGTCAAACGCACCGATATCGCCGTCCTCAGGAAGAAACTGGCCAACCGCATTGAACAGCTCACCAAACCCTGACACCGACAGTTTCATCGCTGGCCTGTCCGACGCCGATGTCGAGGTGCTGGCCCTTGACTGGCAACTTTGGGCCCGACCCGAACAGCTGCCGCCCGACGGCGACTGGACGACCTGGCTGATGCTCGGCGGACGTGGCTCGGGCAAAACGCGCGCAGGCGCCGAGTGGGTGCGGGCGCGGACCAAGGACCCCGAACTTGGCGGGCCGATCGCGCTTGTCGGCGAGACGATGGAACAGGCGCGGGCGGTGATGGTCGAGGGCGAAAGCGGCTTGCTGGCCATTTGCCCGGAAGCGGAGCGGCCGCGCTTTGACCGCTCGCGCAATGCGCTCAAATGGCCGAACGGGGCGGAAGCGCAGCTGATGTCGGGCAGCGAGCCGGACCGGTTTCGCGGGCCGCAATTCTCGGCGGCGTGGTGCGACGAGATCGGCAAATGGCCGGAGGCGGAGGCGGCATGGGACATGCTGCAATTCGGGCTGCGGCTCGGAGGAAATCCGCAACAGGTGGCGACGACGACACCGCGTCCGACGCGGCTGCTGAGACGGTTGCTCGGCGACGCGCGCACCGTGGTGACGCGGATGAGGACCGACGACAACGCCGCCAACCTGGCGCCGGGTTTCATGGCCGAGATCGTCGGACGTTATGCCGGGACACATCTGGGACGGCAGGAACTCGACGGCGAGTTGATCGAGGATTTGCCTGATGCGCTGTGGACGCGCGGCGACCTCGAAGCCTTGCGGGTGACCGCAAGGCCGGCGCTAGAGCGGATTGTCGTTGCCGTCGATCCGCCGGTGACCGGCAACAAGAACTCGGACGCCTGCGGCATTGTCGTTGCGGCGACTTGCGATGGCGGGGCGGTGGTGCTGTGCGACCGCTCGCTGAAGCCGGCGCCACCGCTCGTCTGGGCCAGGGCTGCGGTGCGCGCCTTCGCGGAATTCGAGGCCGACGCGGTGGTTGCCGAGGTCAACCAGGGTGGCGATCTGGTCAAAGAAATGCTGCGGCAGGTCGATCCCGACGTGCCGGTGATCACCGTTCATGCAACGCGCGGCAAGTGGCTGCGGGCCGAGCCGGTGGCGGCGCTTTATGCGCAAGGCAAGGTGCGCCATGTGGCGGGCTTGAGTGAACTCGAGGACGAGATGTGCAGCTTCGGGCCGAACGGCCTCAGCGACGGGCATTCGCCGGATCGGGTGGATGCGCTGGTGTGGGCGGTGACGGAGCTGATGCTGAAGCGGGGGGTGCCGCGAGTGCGGCGGGGGTGAGGCTGATAGAAGAATACATCTGGCCGTAGCCGCTACACTGCGAGGCCAAACGGGTACGCCAGCATTTGCGCTGCGAGGAACTTCTTCAATTGCAAATTGCCTAATAGCTCTCCAACTGGCCAGTGTCCTTATCGCGCCGAAATCGTGTGACCTCGCCCTTCTCGTCTGTAAACTTGGCTTCCAAAATATCTTTGTCTGTGATCGTCAATACTTCTGGCTCGATGCCTACTTCGCAGGCTGCAAGCTCTGAAATTCTCAATAATCTCTCATAGCAATCAAAGCAGAACTCAAGTGCATCCACATGAGCAGGCATCCTCAAGAAACGTTCTGCTTCTTTTCTGGACGGCCGCTCCAACAAACCTTGAGACGCCCCTCGCTCAATCGCGCGCATTTTTTCAAAGTCGTCATAGAGCGGAAAAACAAGATACGGCAGGTCGCCAAACGGCCCCTCCGATACCATCAGTTTATAGCAGTCGCCGAAAATGGGATTCGTTGAGCCCATGCAATGCATCGCAACGCTGCGGTACAACGACATGCGATCAATAAGAAGATCTCCATCATCATTAAACATTGAATCCACGATTAAGCTCGACAGCATTCCGCTATCCGCAGTGGTCAAAGTCTTCATTTTTCTTGTGCTGTACGAGTCAGTTCGTTCAAAAACAATACGAAAACAGACCGCTAAAATCGCATCACGCAGCGCATAAAGCTCATTCAGAAGGGATCTATATTCGCTAGCAATATGATAAGCATATTTGTTGCTTGTCAAAGACCGAAGAGATGCGCGCCAATCACCAAAAGATGCCACAACTAGCGACATCTCGTAGGCTTTTGACAATTGCTCCAAGCGGGCTGTGCAAAGTCTGATTTGCGCATTTACACGAGAAGCCAGGAGGGCCTCTGGCCCCCGGCCAGTAGTTTGGAGTGCATTGCTTATCCCACCCCACTCTTCCTCTTGGGCATGGGCTAGGCAGGTTCGATCATCCTTCAAAATTGTGAGGGCAAAAATGCCCGCAATAGGCTCGTCCAATTCTTAGGCATCAGAAAATCTATTGCGTCCGAGCACTCTTATTCCTGATTGTTCACGGAGCACGGATCGTACGGATTTACCAGGCAAAATTGAAAACGCCGTATGCCCATTTTCTACAGGTGCAAGGAATAGCGTGACCTTGTTATCGCCGCTAAGAACCCGCAAGCCACCACTCAGATGGAACATGCTGATCGGCGGATGAAGATGGAATTCAGATTGGTTTGCTTCGTCGGTCATTGCATTACCTTGAACTAACAGGCGGTGATATGGAATACGACTTCAATGTCTTTGAACGTTCCGCCACCAAGCTCAAAGAGCTAGGACGCTGACAGGAAGCGCTGAAAGTCTACATGTTCATGGCGGACGGCGATCCGTCGCTGGATGGCGGATATCTGGGGGCCCGAATTGCGGAATGCTATGAGGCGATGGGTAGAATGCGCGAAGCCAAGTATTGGCATGGGCGGGCCGTCGAAGAGAATTCGGAAGTTCGTTGGGGCAGTCACGAGGCGCTCAAGCGAATTGGCGAATTGCCGATCCAGCATCCGCTGATTTCGGAGCGACGTGAACCAACCTGGCACTTTGAGCGCTGACACCCAGTTGCTGCCCTCAGGGCGATTATTCAGAACAGCAGATCGTCCCTGTCCTCGTCCTTCGACAGGCTCAGGATGAGGACAGGGGTCGGCACTCTCCTCAACCAAGGATAACCCATGCCCTCTTTTCTCTCCCGCCTCGCGGCCGGGCGCGTGAACGCGCCTGCCGAGAGCAAGGCGCGTACGCTTTTTTCGCTGACCGAAATGTCCGGGCCGAGCTGGACCGGGCGCGGTTATGCGGCTCTCGCCCGCGAGGGCATGGTGCGCAACCCGGTGGTCTATCGCTGCATCAGGATGATCGCTGAGGCGGCGACCAAGGTGCCGCTCAATGTCATCGAGAACGGCGAGGTGCAGTCCGAACACCCTGTGCGGGTGCTGCTCGACCGGCCCAATGGCCAGGAAAGCGGGCGCGAACTGCTGGAGCGGGTCTATTCGTACCTGCAGACATCGGGCAATGCCTATGTGCAGGCGGCGGTGAGCGGGGGCGAGGTGCGCGGGCTTTATGGGCTGAGGCCCGACCGCATGCGTGTCGTTACCGGGCCGGACGGCTGGCCTGTCGGATATGACTACACCGCCGGCGGGCGGACGGTGCGGCTGAGGCTCGATGCCGAGACGGTGCCGGACGTGCTGCACCTGATGCTGGTCCACCCGCTCGACGACCATGATGGCTTGAGCCCGCTCGAAGCGGCGCAGATGAGCCTTGATATCCACAATGCCGCCTCGCGCTGGAACAAGTCGCTGCTCGACAACGCGGCCCGGCCCTCGGGGGCGCTGGTCTATTCTGCGGCGTCGGGGAACCTGACCGCCGACCAGTTCAAGCGGCTGAAGGAGGAACTCGAGGACGGGTTCCAGGGGGCGATGAACGCCGGGCGGCCGATGGTGCTCGAGGGCGGGCTCGACTGGAAGACGCTGTCGATGAGCCCCAAGGACATGGATTTCATCGAACTGAAACACGTCGCGGCGCGCGAGATCGCGCTGGCCTTTGGCGTGCCGCCGATGCTGCTCGGCATTCCGGGCGACAACACCTATTCGAACTACGCCGAGGCCAACCGGGTGCTGTGGCGGCAGACGGTGGTGCCGCTGGTCGGCCGCACCGCCGCCGCGCTCGAACACTGGCTGCAGCCGGGCTTCGAGACGCCGTTCCGGCTGGTGCCCGATCTCGATGGGATCGAAGCGCTGAGCGAAGACCGCGCCAGCCTGTGGAAGCGGGTGACCGACGCGGACTTCCTGAGTGACGCGGAAAAGCGCCAACTTGTTGGCGCCACCGCGTGATTAGGCCCTTTGTGCCTTCCACTGCCTGCGGACGTGGCTGAGGATCGAGACGATGATCAAGCCGCCGATGACGGTGAGGTGCTCTTCGGATTCGAGCTTGGCCTGCATCGCCTCGGCGCCGGTCATAGTCCAGAAATGGTGGACGAGCGGAATGGTCATCAGCGTGAACACGCCCAGGGCGCCCGCGCCGAACCAGACAAAGCGATCGAGAATGATCAGGATCGAGCCGCCGACCTGCACCAGAATGGTCAGCGCCGCGATCAGCCAGACCGGGCTGAATCCGTACGAGTCCATCATGGCTTGAGCGCCGGCAAAATCGAACAGGAAGCCGAGCCCGGCATACCAGTACATGAAGGTGATGACGACGCGCGACAGGTGCCAGAGCCAGTCGCTTTCAAGGATGGTGTCTACGAATTTCAGCATGGAGAATTCCCCTCTTAAAGGGTCTGCATCGCCCGGTGATGCACATGAGACCTGGATCCTTGATCGCAAATCCCTGTGAGCAGCGCCGGGCCCACAAACCTCACTCACGTTTTTGTGCCCTCCTTAAACAAGAGCTATTTGCGGAAGATTTCAATGACAGAATTGACAAGTGTGGTCGCCGAAAAAGGCGACCTCGCGCATCTGGCGCTGTTTTTGTGGGCGATGAGTTCAAGCGGGCTGCTGGTGTGGACGCTGAAGGAACTGGCGGCGGCAAACAGGCGCTTCAACGATTTCGTCTCCGAGATTTCCAACCTCAACCGGCTGTTTCGCCGCGACGAGTGAAGGGGCTGGCGCGCTTTCCGCATCCTCATCCTTCGAGTCCCGTGACCTCATCCTGATCCGCCGCATGGCGGCGTTTCAGATGAGGTCACGCCTCAGGATGAGGATGCTCCCTCAAACGTGAACCTAAACGGAGCCATCAATGGCCAGCAAATCCAGTTCCGCCGCGCCTGCCGATGCAAAGCAGGTGTTCCGCCAGTTTGCCTGGAACCTTGCCGGTTCGCTGGCCGGCAAAAAGGCGCAGAAACAGCCTGTTAGCCGGTCGCGCGCCGCCGCTGCGCGCAAGCGGGGTGCCGGCAAATGAGTTCCATTCCGATCGATGGTGCAGGGCGGTTCGCCGGCTATGCCAGCGTGTTCGGCAGGCCCGATCAGGGCGGTGACATCGTCATGCCCGGCGCCTTTGCCAAGAGCCTTGAAAAACGTGGGCGCGACGGGGTGCGCATGCTGTTTCAGCACGACCCCAAGGAACCCATCGGGTTGTGGGAGCGGCTGGAGGAGAACGAACACGGGTTGTGGGCGGTCGGGCGCTTGCTGCCCGGTGTCATCCGCGCCAGCGAATTGCACACGCTGATCGCCAATGGGGCGCTCGACGGGCTGTCGATCGGGTTTCGGACCGAACGAGCCTCGAAGACCGGAGGCGGCATGCGCCGGCTCTGGCAGATCGATCTGTGGGAGATTTCCATCGTCACCTTTCCGATGATGGACGGCGCGCGGATCGCCTCCGCCGCCAGCACCGGCGCCAAGACGGCCCGGATGAAGCGGACCCCTGACGCGGCCGTTTCCCTTTTCGCCAACCACTAGGACCAAGAGACAATGGAAAAACTGACCGACGGCCTTGAGATCAAGGCCACGACCGGTGCTGCCGGATTTTCCGGGGACGATTTCGACGCCTTTCTCGCGACCTTCGAGGACTACAAGCGCTCCAATGACGAACGGCTTGCCGAGATCGAGAAGCGCGGCGCTGCCGATCCGCTGATCGGCGACAGGCTGGCCCGGATCGACGCCGCGCTCGACGCCCAGAAATCGGCGCTCGACCGCGCCGCGCTCAACCGCGCCCGCCCTGTGCTCGAAACGCGCGGCGGTGCGGCCCCGGATGAGCAGAGCGCCGCCTTTTCGGCCTATGTCAAACGCGGCGAGGTCAAATCGCTGACCTCGGGCACGCCGTCCGAGGGCGGGTATCTGGTGCCCGACGAGACCGAGAGCGAGATCGGCCGCATGCTGACCGACCTGTCGCCGATCCGCGCCATTTCCGGCATCCGCCAGATCTCCGGTGGCACCTACAAGAAGCCCTTCACCATCTCCGGCCCGACGGCGGGCTGGGCCGGCGAGACCACCGACCGGGTCGAGACCGACGCCCAGACGCTTTACGAGCTGAGCTTCCCGGCCATGGAGCTTTACGCCCAGCCGGCGGCCACCCAGGCCTTTCTCGATGACGCTGCCGTCGATGTCGGCCAGTGGATCGCCGAGGAGGTCAATGCCGCCTTCGCCGAACAGGAAACCGCCGCTTTCATCAATGGCACCGGCGCGACCCAGCCGACCGGTTTTCTCAACCAGACGCTGGTCGCCGAGGCGAACTGGGCCTGGAACAAGATCGGCTATATCGCCACCGGCGCTGCCGGCGCCTTGCCGGACCAGGACGAGAGCGATGTGCTGATCGACCTCGTTTATGCGCTGAAGTCCGGCTACCGCCAGAACGCCAGTTTCATCATGAACCGGCGTACGCAGGCGGCGATCCGCAAGCTCAAGGACGCCGACGGCAATTATCTGTGGCAGCCGGCGGCCTCGCCCGAGGGCAACGCCTCGTTCATGGGCTTCCGGTTGGTCGAGGCCGAGGATATGCCCGATATCGGCGCCGACACGACCCCGATCGCCTTCGGCGATTTCCGCCGTGGCTATCTGATCGTCGACCGCAAGGGCGTCAACGTGCTGCGCGATCCCTATTCGGCCAAGCCCTATGTGCTGTTCTACACCACCAAGCGCGTCGGCGGCGGGGTGGCCGATTTCGACGCCATCAAGCTCTTGAAATTCAGCGCTTCCTAGCGGCGACGGAAAGGCAAGAAAGGGACGGCCAGGTTTGGCCGCCCCTTCCGAAGGGTTCAGTTGGTCCGGCGGCGCCGGACTTACTCGGCGCTCACGCCCATGGCGGCGGCAGCAGCGAAGAACACGTCGGTGTTGTCGGCGTAGTACTGGCTTGCTTCCGGCACGTTGTAGATGGCGAGGCCGGCGTCGGCCTTGGCGTTGGCCGACAGGTATTCGGCACCATTGCCGTGGGCGAAAAGCGGGATCAGCTCGCGGGTATGCGTGTCTGAATTCCAGCTGACCAGCGGCAGCGCGCCGGCACCCTGGCTGACCACCGGGCTATAGGCATTGTCGTGGCCATCCGGGCCGACAAGCAGGCCGTTGCCGTGGTCGGTGGTCACCATGACCAGCGTGTCGTCCCAGGAGGAATTGGTTTCCACCCAGTCGACGACGGCGGCGACGGTGTGGTTGAAGTCCATCTGCTCCTCGATGATGCGCGGCAGATTGTTGGCATGGGCCGCCCAGTCGACGGCACCGCCTTCGACCATGAGGAAGAAGCCGTCTTCGTCCTGCGACAGCAGTTCGAGTGCGCCCTTGGTCATGGTCACCAGGCTTGGCTGGTTGTCCAGCAAATCACCGGCGGCGACACCATCGCGGTTGAACTGCAGCGTGGCGCCGTTCTGAACCGTGCCGAGTACTTTCGTCTTGCCGTCGAGGTCGAGTTCGCCGGCAGCGAGTGCCTCGAAATCGGCGCGGGTCTCGATGAGCTTGTACGCGGTTTCGCCCTTGACCAGGCTGGTCCAGGTGTCAAGGCCACCAACATAGCGGAACGACCGCTCGGTCGGGTTTTCGACCGGCTCGCCATTGGTGTCGTAATAGGGGTGGCCGGCACCCATGATGACGGTGGCGATGCCGGAGCCGATGATCTCGTTGGCCAGTTCGGCATAGTTGTTGCGGCTGCGGTTGTGGCCCAGAAAGGCGGCCGGCGTGGCGTGTGTCCACTGCACCGAGGACAGGACGCCAAGGGCACGGCCCGACTCGACGGCCAGTTCGCCGATATTGGTGAGCTGGGTGTCCATGTTCGACCAGTTCATCGCACCGTTATAGGTCTTGTGGCCGGTGGAAAGGGCCGTACCGGCAGCGGCGCTGTCGGTATAGCTGGTGCGGGCATAATCGTAGCCGGCGAAATAGGCCGGGTACTTGCCCAGATTGCCGTCATAGATCGCATCGGATGAAGCGGTCGACCACAGTTCGGCCGGATCGAAACCGACTTCGGGTTCCTCGGTCATGGTGGCCGAGCCGGATGTCGTGAGCGGATGGGTCGAGGCGAAAATCTTCACGTCGAACGCGTCATAGGGCTGATGCCCGAGGCCGCCGAATTCGTAATAGGACGCGGCATCCCAAGTGCCCATGCTGGCACCATCCGTGATGAGAAGAATGACGTTCTTGGTATCGCCATCCTGAGCGAAGGCGGCCGGGGCGAAAGCCGTCGTCGCCATGAGGCCGATCAGCAAGGCGGTGATGGGGCGCATGTGAATATCTCCAGAAAACGGTTTGAAAAGACCGAAGGGGATCGGTCGACGCTTTCTGGACATGTCTTGTTACAGTATTACGTCATCTTCATAAAATTTCTGCAAAAATTCATAACATCCTGGGTCAACTCGAACTGACCGGCCGATTTCAAAGGAAACGACGATGACTGCCTATCTCCTTGCGGGTCCCGCAACGGAGCCGGTGACGCTTGCGAAGGCGAAAGCCTTTTTGCGCGTCGACGGCGACGACGAGGACGCCTTCATTTCGACGCTTGTCACGGCGGCGCGGCTGCATGTCGAAAGTGTCACCGGGCGGGCGATGATCACCCAGTCCTGGCGCATGGCGCTCGACAGCGTGCCTGCGAACCGCCGGATCGGCTTGCCAGTGGCGCCGCTCAGGGCGTTGACCGAGATCCGCGCCTATGACGAGGACGGCGCGGCAACGGCTTTGACCCTTGCCGCCTTCCAGCCTGAAACGGGGGTGGCGCCAGCTTATCTGTTCGTGCCGGTGGCGATCCCGGACTTGCCGGCGATCCGGGCAAACGATGCCATCGAGATCGATTATGTCGCTGGCTACGGCGATGCGCCCGAGGATGTGCCGGCTGACCTGAGGCACGCCGTGCTGACGCTCGTCGGCTATTGGTTCGAACACCGCGATGCGGTGATCGTCGCCGGGGCCGGGGCGGTGGTGCCGGCGGGCTTCGACAGACTGGTCGCGCCCTACACGGCGGTGCGGCTGTGAGCGCCGACAGGCCGGGGGCCGGCGGGCTGCGCGACCGGGTGGCCCTGTCGCGCAAGCAACAGGTGATCGAGGCGGATGGCGGGCAGAGCGTCTTGTTCATGCCGCTGGCGACCGTCTGGGCCCGCGTTCATGCCCGGGCCTCGGGACGGACAGGATTTGCCGATGCGCGCGGCGCCCGTGCGACCCACACCGTCGTCATGCGCTTTCGGACAGATCTATCGGCCGGCGACCGCGTCACCTGGCGTGGCCGGGCGCTCGAAGTGCTCAGCACCGAGGATCTCAATGGCAAGCGGGCCTATCTGAGCTGCGCCTGTGCCGAAACAACAGTGACGGGGTGAGGTCGGCTCGTATCTAGACGAACCTTTCTCGTAGCCTCCCTTTCCTCGTGGTCGCATCGCTTTTGCAAAAAACCGGTGCCCACTTTTTTGCGCGATGCTCCTATGACCCATCCCATCGTTTCCCTGCAGGTGAGCCTCTTGGCGGCACTGTTCGCCGATGCCGAACTGGTTGCGGCGCTTGGCGGTAGTTTCGTTTTCGATGCGCCGCCGAAGGGGCAAAACCCGCCCTATGTGGCGATCTCGCGCCATGATGTCTTGAGCCACGATGGCGACGAGACGCCGGGCTACGACCACCGGCTTCTCGTCCAGTGCTGGCATCCCGAGCCGCGCCGCAAGGCTGCGCTCGATATCGCCGAGCGCGTCATCGCGGTGGCGCTCGGCGCCGATCTGTCGGGGCCGGAGCTGCTGGTGACCCTGGTCGGGCACGAGCGCACCGACACGAGTATCGACATCAAGACCGGCTACGCCCGCGCCGCCGTGCTGCTGCGCATGTTCACCGAACCCGCGGCCTAACGCGACTGTTCAGCAATGCCCTCGTTCTTCGACAAGCTCGGGATGACGCTTCGACAGGCTCATCCTTCGACGGGCTCAGGATGAGGGCTCCATCGTTTCCGAAAGGACTTTTCCATGAGCGCCCAGAGCGGCAAGGACATGCTGTTGAAGCTGGACCAGACCGGGTCCGGCTCGTTTCTGACCGTCGCGGGTTTGCGAACCCGCAGTCTTTCTCTCAATGCCGCCACGGTTGACGTGACCGATGCGGAATCGGCCGGGCGGTGGCGCGAACTGCTTGATGGCGGCGGCATCCGCAAGGCCGCGGTGTCCGGGCGCGGCATCTTCAAGGACCAGGCGTCCGATGCTGAAATCCGGGCGCTGTTCTTTGCCGGGACGATCCGCAACTGGCAGCTGATCCTGCCCGATTTCGGTGTGGTCGAGGGACCGTTCCAGATCACCAGTCTCGAGTTTTCCGGTGACCATGCGGGCGAGGTGACGTTCGATATTGCGCTGGAGAGTGCGGGGGAAGTGGGATTTAGCGCGGTGTAGCGAACCTGGCCACTTGCTCTTTGTCATTCCGGGACTTGATCCCGGAATCCATCCGCCTTTGCGCAATTTGCTGGCGGTGAATGGGTCCCGGGATCAAGTCCCGGGACGACATCTGAGGTTTGGCAAGTCTTGGTCTTTTCTGACTTTCAATCCAAGGAGTCCTCCGATGGCCAATCCCCATCGCGGCGAGATCGACGCTGTTATCGGCGGCGAACGCCATGTGCTGTGCCTGACGCTCGGGGCGCTGGCCGAACTTGAACTGAGGCTGAAGGCCGGCGATCTCGTCGGGCTGGCCGAGAGGTTTGAAAAGGGGCGCGTGTCGGCCTCGGACCTGATCGCGCTGCTGGGCGCCGGGTTGCGCGGTGGTGGTACGCAGATTTCCGACGACGACCTGGCGCGGCTCAGCATCGAGGGCGGGCTGACCGGCGCGGCAAAGATTGCCGCCGATCTGCTGCGCGCGACCTTTGGCGAAGGTGCGGAATGACGCCGTTTCCCTGGGCTGAAGCGATGCGGCTCGGGCTTGGCGTGTTGCGGCTGCCGCCCGACGCCTTCTGGAACATGAGCCCGCGCGAACTGGCGGCGGCATCTGCCGGGCTGACTGGCGGCGATGCCGGGACACCCATCGGGCGCGAGCGGTTGGAGGCGCTGCAGCAACGCTTTCCGGATGTGCCGGCGCAACAGGAGCAGATGAATGGCTGAAACGAGAATTTCCATCTCCGATGACCTGTCGCGCGAATTGGGCGATATCGGTGTCGAACTCGAACGCATCGACACCCTGGCGTCCGGCGTCGGCAAGACGCTGAGTTCGAGCTTGCGCAGCGCCATCACCGAGGGAAAGTCGTTCAAGACGGTGCTCGGTTCGATTGCCGAGAGCTTTGCCGACATCGCGCTCAAGGCGGCGTTCAAGCCGGTCGAAAACCTGGCGTCCGGGCTGATCTCGTCACTGTTCGCGGCGGGCGATACCGGGCTTGGCGTCCGACCTTTCGCCAAGGGTGGGGTGCTGTCGGCACCCTCCTATTTTCCGCTCAATGGCGGATTGGGCCTTGCCGGCGAGGCAGGGCCCGAAGCGGTGCTGCCGCTGGCGCGCGGGTCTGACGGGCGGCTCGGCGTGGCGTCGAGCGCTTCGGCGCCGATCTCGATTTCGTTCAACGTCACCGCCAGTGACGCCAGGAGCTTTGTCGGCGCCGAGGCCGAGGTCAGCGCCATGCTGCTGAGGGCGGTCAAACGCGGCACGAGGGCAAGCTGATGGCTTTTCACCAGATCCGATTTCCGATCGATATCGCGCTCAATTCGCGTGGTGGGCCGGAGCGGCTGACCGATATCGCGGCGCTGAGATCGGGGCACGAGGAGCGCAACCAGCGCTGGGCCCATGCGCGGCGGCGCTACAATGCCGGCTATGGCATCAAGTCGCGCGAGGACGTGATGGCAGTGGTTGCCTTTTTCGAGGAACGACGCGGGCGGTTTCATTCGTTCCTGTGGCGCGACGGGCTCGATTTTTCCTCGAACGGCGGGGCGGGCGTACCGACGGCGCTCGACCAGCAGATCGGCATTGGCGACGGGAAGACGCATGCGTTTCAGCTGATCAAGCGCTACGGCGCTGGGTTTGATCCGTATGACCGCCCGATCACCAAGCCCGATGCGGCGAGCGTGCTGGTTGCCGTCAATGGCGCGATGCTCGGCGCGGGTGACTTCACCGTTTCCGAGACGACGGGCGTCGTGACGCTTGAAAGCGCGCCGGCGGCTGGGGCGGTGGTGACGGCGGGGTTCGAGTTCGATGTGCCGGTGCGGTTCGACACCGACCGGCTCGAGGTCGATCTCGCCGGGTTCGATGCCGCCGAAATCACCGCCATTCCGCTTGTCGAGGTCAGATCATGATAGCTCTCGATCCCGGCTTTGCCGCGCATATCGAAAGCGGTGCGACGACGCTGTGCAGCTGCTGGCGGCTGGAGCGGCGCGACGGGCGTGTGCTCGGGTTCACCGATCACGACGCGCGTGTCAGCTTTGGCGGTTGCGAGTTTGTGCCGGCGACAGGTGGCGATGCCAGCGAGGCGACGGCAAAGACCGGTGGCGCCACCGACACGACCGATTTTGTTGCCGTGCTGTCGAGTGCGGCGATCACCGAGGACGATATCCGGCTGGGGCGTTTTGATGGCGCATCGGTCGAGACCTGGCGCGTCAACTGGCGCGACCCGGCGATGCGCCATCTGCTCCGGCGCGACCGCATTGGCGAAATCACGCTGGAGGATCACCTGTTCCGGGCCGAATTGCGCTCGGCACAGGCCGATCTCAACCGCAAGCAGGGACGCTATTATCAGGCGCTGTGCGGAACGCGGCTCGGCACCACGGCCTGCGGCATCGATCTCGATGATCCGGCCTATTCGGCGACGGGAGCGGTGTTGGCGATCGAGGGGACGCGGCGGCTTCGCATCAGCGGCGTCGGAGCGTTTGCCCCGGGTTGGTTCTCCTTCGGCCGGATCAGTTGGACCTCGGGCCACAAGTCCGGGCTTGCCGACACCATCGCCGCGCATGGGCGGGATGTGGTGGGTGATTATTTCGACCTCGACACCGAGATCGCCGAATGGGTGGCGGTGGGGGACGGTTTCACCGCGCAAGCGGGGTGCGACCGTACCTTCTCGAGCTGCCGCGACCGCTTTGCCAATGCCGTGAATTTCCGCGGCTTCCCGCATGTCCCGGGGTCCGATTTCGTTCTGAGCTATCCCAAGCAGGGAAGCGCGCTCAACGGCGCGCCGCTGGTCAGATGAGCCTTTCCGAACACGCGGTCGCCGAAGCACGGACCTGGCTCGGCACGCCCTATCGGCACCAGGCTTCGGTTCGGGGCGCCGGCTGCGATTGCCTCGGATTGCTGCGCGGGGTCTGGCGCGGACTTTATGGCGCGGAACCCGAACAGGTGCCGGCCTATGCCGTCGATCCGAGGCGCGATGCCGATCCCGGCCAGTTGCAGCGGGCGGCGGACACGCATCTTGAAAAGGTCACGCGGGCGGTCCTGCCGGGCGATGTGCTGCTGTTTCGGCTGAGCCGCAGCATGCCGGCGCGCCATTGCGGCATCGCCACGGCCAATCATTGTTTCATTCATGCCCAGGAGCGGCTCGGCGTCATCGAAGCGCCGCTGTCGCTCGCCTGGCAGCGCCGGCTGAGCGGTGTTTACGCCTTCCCCGAAATCGAGGACGCCTGATGGCAACTCTAGCGCTTTCACTTGCCGGTCAAGCGGTCGGCGGCTTAATCGGCGGACCGTTCGGTGCGACCGTCGGCCGGGCGCTCGGCGCACTGGCCGGCAGCGCCGTCGACGCCATGTTGTTCGGCGAGGACCGGCAACCGGCTGCCGGCCATGACATCCGCCTGACCGGTTCGCGCGAAGGCGGCGTGGTGCCGCGCGCCTATGGCTGGAACCGGCTCAGCGGCAACATCATCTGGGCGACCGAGTTGGAGCGGCATTCGGGCACCAGTTCCGGCGCCAAGGGTCTTGGCGGTTCGTCAAAGAGCGAGGACGTCATCACCGCCAATTTCGCCATTGCCCTGTGCGAGGGCGAGGTGCCGGTGATGGGGCGCATCTGGGCCGACGGGCAGTTGCTCGATACGGACGGGCTCAATATCCGTTTCTACTCCGGGTCTACGGACCAGATGCCGGATAGTCTGATTGCGGCCAAGCAGGGCGGCGGTAACGCACCGGCCTATCGCGGCACCTGCTACGTGGTCTTCGAGGCGCTGCCGCTGACCGAGTTTGGCAATCGTATCCCGGCGATTTCGGTCGAGATCTGCCGGCCGGCGGGCGATCTCGAACAGGCGGTGACGGCGGTGACGCTGATCCCCGGCGCCACCGAGTTCGGCTATGATCCGGTGCCGCGGCTGCGACTGATGTCTCCCGGCGTGACGGCGAGCGAGAATGCCCATGCGGTGACCGGATTGAGCGACTGGACTGTGTCGCTCGATCAGTTGCAGGCGCTTTGCCCCAATCTCAGGCATGTGTCGCTGGTTGTCAGCTGGTTCGGCGACGATCTGCGCTGTGGGAACTGCACGATTGCGCCGCGTGTCGAGGGGGCGGCGCGGCAGATCAACGATGCGAACTGGGTGGTGAGCGGCATTGATCGTGCCTCGGCGCGGGTGGTTTCCGAAGTCGATGGCGGACCGGCATTCGGCGGCACGCCGTCCGATGCATCGGTGCTGGCGGCGATTGCCGATCTCAAGGCACGTGGACTTTCGGTGACGCTTTATCCGCTGGTGATGATGGATGTCCCGGCGGAGAATTCTTTGATCGATCCCTATTCGGGCACGCCGGGTCAGCCGGCCTATCCATGGCGTGGGCGCATCACTGCATCGCTTGCGCCTGATGTCAGCGGTTCGCCGGATCAAAGCGCGGCGGCTGCAACGGAGATTGCCGGTTTCGTCGGAGTGGCTGGGCGCGCGGATTTTGCTGCCGGGGCGGGGACCATTGTCTATTCGGGGCCGGCGGAATGGAGCTATCGGCGCATGGTGCTGCATTATGCGCATCTGTGCGCGTTGGCCGGAGGCGTTGACGGCTTCCTCATCGGTTCGGAAATGCGCGGGCTGACGACGCTGCGTTCGGATGCGACGCGCTTTCCGTTCGTCGATGCGCTTGTGGCGCTGGCAGCGGACGTGCGTGCTGTGCTCGGTCCGGGGACAAAGCTCACCTACGCCGCCGACTGGTCGGAATATCATGGGTTTCAGCCGGCGGATGCGCCGGGCGACAAGCTGTTTCATCTTGATCCGCTGTGGGCAGCGCCGGCGATCGATGCGGTTGGCATCGACAATTACATGCCGATTGCCGACTGGCGCGACGGGGCGATGCATCTCGATGCCGGCTATGGCTCGATCCATTCGCTCGATTATCTTGAGGCCAATATCGCCGGCGGCGAGGGGTTCGACTGGTATTATGCGTCGGATGCCGACCGCTTGATCCAGACGCGTACGCCGATCACTGATGGCATCCATGGTGAGCCCTGGGTTTATCGCTACAAGGACATTGCTTCGTGGTGGGGCAATAGCCATCACAACCGTGTTGGTGGCGTGCGTTCGGCGACGGCGACGGCGTGGGTGCCCGAATCCAAGCCCATCCAGTTCACCGAACTGGGGTGCGGCGCGGTCGACAAGGGCGCCAACCTGCCGAGCGCTTTTGCCGATGCCAAATCGTCGGAAGACGCGCGGCCCTGGTTTTCGAATGGACAACCGGACGCGTTGATGCAGCGCCAGTTCCTGAGGGCGCATCTGCGCCATTGGCAGCCCGGCGCGCCGGGTTTTGCCGATGCCGGCAATCCTGTCTCCTCGATCTATGGCGGCCGCATGGTCGATCCGGAACGGATCGCGCTGTGGACCTGGGACGCGCGGCCCTATCCGAGCTTTCCGGTGCTTTCGGGCGTGTGGGCGGATGCGGCCAATCACGCGACCGGCCATTGGCTGACCGGACGGCTCGGGGCGTCGGGCAATGGCGAGTTGATCGAGAAGATGTCCGACGACTACGGCGTGAGCTTTGCCGCGATCGAGGCGGGCGGGCCGGGGATATCCGGACTGGCGATCGAACAGGTGGCGAGCCTGCGCGACGCGCTCGATCCGATCCTGAGCGTGACGCGGACGCTGCTGCATGACACGCCGGACGGGCTGGTCTGCACCATCGAGGGGACCGGCGAGGTGACCGAAATCGATCCGGACAAGCTCGTCGATGCCGGTGCGGCGCTGACATCGGAGAAATGGCCGATGGATGCGGAACTGCCGCAAGAACTGGCGCTAAGCTATATCGATCCGGCCCGCGACTATCTTGGCGCCAGCGTCACCGCCATTGCCGGCGATGGGGTCTCCGGCGCCTTTTTCGATGCCGGCATGGTGGTCGACGGTGCGGCGGCCCGGGGTCTGGCGGAGAACGCCTTGATGGCTTCGCGCCAGCCGGCGCGGGAAATGGAATTCGCCTTGCCGCCGTCGCTGATGGCGCTGGAGCCTGGTGATCGCCTGCGCATAGCGGGGCGCAAGGATACGGCGCTGACGCTGACCGAAGTGCGCGACGGCGTGACCCGGCGGGTTTCGGCGCGGCCACACCGGCAGGACAAGCTCTCCGCCTTGCTGGCTGATGGTCACGCCGCCGGCGTGGCTGTGGCCAAGGTCGGGGCGTTGCCCGTCGTGTTCATCGGCCATCTGCCTGCCGATCCGGAAGCGGGTGGACCGACACGGCTTGTCGCCGGCGCCTTTGCCGATCCGTGGCCGGGCGATGTGGTGCTTGCTGACAGGGTCAGCGGCGCCGAGGTTTTGCGGCTGACACGCGCGGCGGTAATCGGGGAACTGGCAGCTGATCTGTCGGCGCGTGAACCGGTGCTCTGGGACACGGCAAGTGCGCTGATGGTGACGCTTTACGACGGTCATCTGGCGTCCGAGACTGAAGATGCGGTGCTGGCCGGCGCCAACCGTTTGCTGGTGCGGCGCGATGATGACAGCACCGAGCTGATCGGTTTTGCACACGCGGAGCTCATTTTCGGCGCGACCTATCGGTTGGGCGGTCTGCTGCGCGGCCTCAATGGTACGGGTGACGGGGCCGGGTCCGCGAGCGCGGGTAATGCCGTCATGCTGGTCACCAGCGCAGCGGCGGCGACCGATCCGGGTGAGAACCGGCTCGGGACGACGGCCGGCTTCAAACTGTTTGCCGGGCCGCGCGATATCAGTGGGCAGGAGGTTTCGGCGGCAATGGGGATCGCACTGGCGCAACCGCTGATGCCGGTTCACCTCAAGGCGCAGCGTGACGAAACCGGCGACGTGCACATCACCTGGATCCGGCGGTCGCGGCTCGGTGGCGATGGTTGGGCGCTTGCGGACATGCCGCTCGACGCCAGTCCAGAAAACTATCGCATCCGTATTTTCGACGGGTCGAGCCTCAAGCGCACACTGACGTCGGCCAGCGGCGCTGTTGTCTATTCCGCCGCCGATCAGCTTGCTGATTTCGGCGCGCTGCCGGTGTCGCTCACCTATGACGTCGCCCAGATGGGCGCCGTTTATGGCGCCGGTCGTGAGACCGCTGGCGCGGCGGCTTTGGCGTAAGCCCGATCGCTATTTCCGAATACGCTCCGAGAGGATTGTTCAATGACCGACACCGCACGGCTCGGCCTGCCGCTGATCGACGGCCAGCAGGCGCTCAAGCATGTCACCCATAACGAGGCGCTGGCGCGGCTCGATGCGGCGGTTCAGATCGCCGTCGAGCAGATGCGGGCGACAACGCCTCCCGCCAGTCCCAAGGCCGGCGAGATCTGGGGCGTTGGGGCCGGTGCCAGCGGCGACTGGTTTGGCGCGGACGGGGCATTGGCACTTTTCACCGACAGCGGCTGGCGTTTCGTCATGCCGGGCGAAGGCTGGCTCGCCTGGAACAAGGAGGAGGGTGGGCTCTACGTCCATCTTTCGGGAGGTTGGGTGGCGTTCACCGGCGTTGTCGATGCGCTCAACAATCTCGACCTGCTCGGCGTCAACACCAGTGCCGATACGACCAACAGGCTGGCCGTTCGCTCCAATGCCGCATTGCTGACGGCGCTGGCGAGCGGCGACGGCGGTTCGGGGGATCTGCGGGTCGTTTTGAACAAGGAAGCCATAGGCAACACCGCTTCGCTGGTCTTCCAGTCTGGTTACTCAGGACGCGCCGAATTCGGGCTTGCCGGCGGCGAGGACTTTTCCATCAAGGTCAGTCCGGACGGCAGCACGTTTCATTCGGCGCTGACCGCTTCGGCGGCTAGCGGGTTTGTCGGCTTCAATGCGCTGTTCGGCGCCGAGGTGTCGTTTCCGGGCGTGGTGTCCGGCGTCCTCACGGTAAGCACGAGTTATGCCGTTCCGGCGCCGGAAAGCGGCAACGCCGATGACATCGACACCATTTCCGGTGGCGAGGATGGCGCGCTGCTGATCCTGTCCGGGACCGCCGGCAACACGCTGACCGTCAGGGATAGCACCGGCAATCTCAAGCTCGGCGGCGACCGCGTGCTCGGCAATTTCGAGGATACGCTGATGCTGGTCAAACGCGGCGGCGACTGGCTCGAGCTGAGCCACGCCAATAACGGCTAGACCCGAAAGCTGACTCGACGCGCCATTTGGCGTGCAACGCCACTCGGCGACGCAATCCAACCCATTCATTCAGGTGCAGACGTGGCCAAATCCAATTTTGCCGCTTGCCTTGCCGTCGTGCTCGACCACGAAGGCGGGTATGCCGATCATCCGAGCGATCCCGGTGGGGCGACCAATCGCGGCATCACGCGACGGGTGTTGGCGGACTGGCGGGGCGTTTCACCGTGGTGGGCGCTGCCGAAAGAGGCGGTGAAAGCACTCGGCCTCGAGGAAACACGGGAAATCTACCGGGCGCGCTATTGGGATGTGATTTGCGGCGATGAACTGCCGGCGGGCCTCGACCTTGTCGTTTTCGACTTCGGGGTCAATTCGGGGCCGGCGCGGGCGGTTGGCTATCTGCAGACGGCGCTCGGTGTCGGGCGCGATGGTATTGTCGGTCCTGTCACCCTCGGCGCGGTTCGGAAAGCCGAGGCGGACCATCGGGTCGCAGAGCTGATCCGCGCCGTCTCCATCCGTCGCCTCAGTTTTCTGAAGACCCTGTCGATCTTTTCCGTGTTCGGTGCCGGTTGGACCCGGCGGGTTGCCGATACCGAAACGCGGGCGCTGGGCATGTGCCCCGCCCGCGACGCCAGTTCCTCCACACACAAAGGACAGACGAATATGAACGTTTTTTCCGGCTACAAGACGTATATTGTCGGCGTGCTGATGCTGGTTACCGCCATCGCCCAGTTGGCTGGCGTCGAGCTTCCAGGCTTTGAGGGCCAGTCTGCCATGCAGCTTTTGATGGAGGGGTTGGCGGTGGTCTTCCTGCGCAAGGGGATTACCTCTGGCAACGGGGTGTCCTAGCGGTGGCCTAAGCGTCTGCATGACGCAATCGGCCCGTCGGCCTTTGCATGCTCCGGAGTTTCCGGATCATTCATGTCCCATTCAGAAGGCGGCGGCTAATGTCGCCGCCATGACCCGAAAAACCTTCCTCTCCCTGCTTCTCGCAACCACCTGCCTGGTGTTTCCGGTTTTGCCGGCAAATGCGCAAGGCGCGTGTCTTTCGCCGCAGCAAATCCAGAACGCTAAGGATACCGGCCAGATCCTGCCGTTTCCGGAAATCCTGCAGCGCGCCCAGCTTCCCGGCAAGGCGCTGTCTTTCGATGTATGCGACGAAGGCGGCCGACTCGTTTACAGGATTAAGGTTGATGAAGGCGGCCAGGCGCGGATCGTTTCCGTGAACGCCCAGACAGGCCGGCCCTAGTCTTTGGCAAGGAGGCCAAGATGCGGATTCTGGTCGTCGAGGACGACACCAATCTCAATCGCCAGCTCAAGGAAACGCTTGAGGAAGCCGGCTATGTCGTCGATGTGGCATTCGACGGCGAGGAAGGACATTTCCTCGGCGATACCGAACCTTATGATGCGGTGGTGCTCGATATCGGTCTGCCGCAGATGGACGGGCTGTCCGTTCTCGAAGCCTGGCGGCGCGACGGGCGGACCATGCCGGTGTTGCTGCTGACGGCGCGCGACCGCTGGTCCGACAAGGTGCAGGGGATCGATGCCGGTGCCGACGATTACGTCGCCAAACCGTTCCATATGGAAGAGGTGCTGGCCCGCTTGAGGGCGCTGGTGCGCCGCGCCGCTGGACATGCCTCCAACGAAATCACCGCAGGGGGCGTCAGGCTCGACGCCAAGTCCGGCAAGGTGACCGTCGATGGCAAGGCCCTGAAGCTGACGGCGCATGAATTCCGTCTGCTGAGCTATCTCATGCTGCACAAGGGCGAGGTCGTCTCGCGCACCGAACTGACCGAGCATATGTACGATCAGGACTTCGACAGGGATTCCAACACGATCGAGGTCTTTGTCGGACGGTTGCGCAAGAAGCTTCCCGACGACTGCATCGCAACGGTGCGTGGCCTCGGCTACCAGATCAAAGCGGACTAGAGCAGATCATGTTTATGTGGAACCGCTTGATCTGCCCAAGGCCTCTGAGTGGTCGAGTTTTCCAACCGGAAAAGTGGAATCCACCGTTCGCTGACGCGGACCTTCGGTTCCTGAAAACACTCTAGATGCGCCGCGGCTCGATCGCTCTCAACGTCTTCGTTTTCTCGGCGCTGTGGCTGGTCGTGGCGCTGGCGGCGACGGCGTATCTGTTGGGCGAACTCTACTTGCGGGCGCTCGATACATCGCTCGGCGAGACCCTCGATTTCCAGATCGAGTCTCTGGTCAATGTCGCGCTCGACAGAGGACCCGATGGCGCCCAGGGCGCCGCGCTCGGCGATCCGCGTTTCTCGCGGCCAGGGTCGGGCTGGTACTGGCAGATCGTTGACGCGAAGACAGGCAAACCGGTTTCGTTTTCCGCTTCGCTGGTTGGTTCATCTCTGCCCGAAATCGGCAAAGCGCCCGTTCTTGGCGGACATGAGACGGCTACCGTCAAGGATGCTTATGGCGTCCTTATTCGTGTCTCGATCCGCCGGATTGCCATTGAGGGCACCCCATACGATTTCGAAGTGACGGGTAATCTCGACGAGATCTATCAGCTGGTCGACGATTTCCGCGGCCAGGCCATCATCGTTCTCGGCGCGGTCGGCGTCATGCTGGCGGCAATGAGTGCTCTTGTCGCCCGCTTTGCGCTGCGGCCCGTGGCGCAGTTGCGCCAGGCGCTGGAGCAGGTGCGCGAAGGCGATGCCGAAAAGGTCACCGGCGCCTATCCTGCAGAACTTGCGCCGCTTGCTGAAGAGATCAATGAATTGTTGCGTTCGAATGTCGAGATCATCGAGCGCGCCCGCAGCCAGGTTGGCAATCTCGCCCACGGGCTCAAAACGCCGCTTGCCGTGTTGCGCAACGAGGCGACCGGCAAGCGCACGGCCCTGGCCAAGATCGTTCTCGGCGAAAGCCAGAAGATGAGCGAGATTGTTGCGACCTACCTCGACCGGGCCCGGCTGGCGGCGCGGACCGCGGTGGTGGGACGACGGACGGACACGGCTACAGTCCTGACGCGGCTGGTGCGGGTGATGGAAAAGATCCATCGGGATCGTCGCGTTTCACTGGCCTTGCCGGAAGCGGGGACTCCCTGGTTCCGAGGTGAAGAAGCCGATCTCGAGGAAATGGTCGGCAATCTCCTCGACAACGCCTGCAAATGGGCCAGAACGGAGGTGCGGGCCACGGTTCGCGCCAAGGACGCCATGCTCGAAATCGCCATTGAGGACGATGGTCCCGGTCTCGGAGAAGCCGAGCGCAAGGCAGCGCTGCGACGCGGCGTCCGGCTTGACGAAAAAACACCCGGTTCGGGGCTGGGACTCGACATTGTGCTCGAGCTCTCCCAAGTCTATGGAGGAACGCTGGTGCTGGGGCGTGCCGAACTCGGCGGTCTCATGGCCATTCTTACCCTGCCGGCAGCCAAGGCGCAAAAGCCTTAGCCCAAGCGGCCGGTTTCCGGTCGCCGCGGCGCAAGTGAACGATTTTGGGCGCAATTCCGGCGCATGTTGGGCTCAACTGTGAGGTTTGCCTATGAGTATGCTTCGATTCGGACTGACTGCGGCGGCGCTGGTGCTGCTTGCCGGGTGTTCGAGCACGCGGTTTGAATCCGGCAATGTGTCGCCGATGGCACTGGCGCCCGAGCCATCCAAGACGGTGTCGAGCGCGCTCAAGGCCACCGATATTGGCCAGTTCGTCGATGCCAAGGCCCTGGCCGCGATGTCGGAGCAGGAACGGAACGAGGCAGCGAGCGCGCAGTTCTATGCCCTGCAGTTCGGTCGACCCGGTGCACCGCGCCTCTGGCAGGGCGACAAGGGAGATTCCGGCAAGATCAGTGTCGGCCCTTACGTCAGGGTCAATGAACGCGATTGCCGCGCCTTTACCCATGACGTGGCGACCAAGGCGGGTGATTTCAGCAAGTCGGGAATGGCCTGCCGGTTGGAAGGCGGGACCTGGGAGGTGACCAACCTCAGCTGATTCGATGCGTCCGGATCGCTTCATGAGGCGTGAGCGTTGACGGCAGCTCTTCGCGGCATTTGCGCCGATTTGCCGGCAAGCGAATACACAGGGATCATGCGCGTCGACACGAGGATGAGCACCAACACTGGTTCTCGAGACGCTGCATTGCATGGGCTTGCGCAGATAAAATTCTATCCTTCGGGAGGTTTGGCTCGGGGCGGAAGCCCTTTTTTTACCATCGCTGGCTAGATTGGGCCAAAGCAAGCTTTGCCTGTTGCCCAAACCCTTTAGCGATTGAATTGATGGTTACAATGCCCGGCACAACCACGGCTGCGAAGAAGCCTGAACCCGAAAAGCGTGGTCTGCGCCGCGACGATGACGTGCAGCCTGCGGGCATGACCGCTTTCCTGGCGGCCTTCGAGCCGATCATCATCGAAGAGCCGACCTATTTCACCTTCGACACCTCGATTTCCCGCAAGCATCTCAAACGCTTCTGGACGTGGGTTTCGCGCGACGTTCTGCCCGGAATGGAAATGAAGTTCGACGGGTTGCTCGAAGCGGGCAATACGGTCGACGCCGCGACCCAGATCTGCATCAACGACATGCTTGCCGGGGTTGCGCGCGTCCGCGCCGAGGCCAATGGCGACTACGATGCCGATCGACGCATGACGATCCAGATTGGCGGCGAAGAGGTGCGGGATCGTCTCGATATCATTCTGGTTGCGCTGAAATCGCGCCATCTGATCACGAAGGCGGGTAATTTCGGCAAAAAGGCCATCAGCCTGACCGAGGATGCCGCGCTCGGGGCTGCGTTGCAGTCTCTGCCGCTCAAGGACCAGACGCTGGCAGGCCTGCTGATGCATGTCATCGTTGGCCAGACCGCGCATCCGCACCGGCTGATCACAGCGGCTTCGGCGGTTGCCGGCAAGGCCAATGAAGAGGCCATTCGCGGCGTTGGCATGGGACCGCTTGTCGATGCCATTCTCGCTCACGCCCAGAACCAGCTCGCACAAATGGTGCCGACTCTCACCGGCATGAGCGATATTGACAGTGCCTGCAAGCATCTCGATCGCTATCACAGGCTTATTCGCGCGGTGGGCAGCTATCTCGAACTGGCGCAAAACTCCCGCTGGACGAAGAGTGTTGCCGAGTTGACCAAACAGGCCTCCGTGAGGCTCGAACCGCGCCTGAGGGAGGTTACCGGCGACATCGCACAGGCCATGCGTCGCCCACGCGACGGCTCGGACCGATTCGACGCGGACGCTCTGCTGGCGGCGCTCAACGGCATGTATCTGGTGTCCGGCGTGCGCGAGGCGCGCGACAGCCTGGCTCTCAATGCCCTGTTCGAACAGATCTGGAACGAGACAGCCCAGTCGATAGAAGTCGTGGTCAAACGCGCTCTCGATGAATTTCGCGACAATCCGCAGAGCGAGGGCGCTGCCCGGCGGCTCGATACCGGCATCAAGATGGCGGAGATCCGCTTCAACACCGAATATGCCGATGTGCTGCGGCGCGCCCGCGACAAGTTCAGCCAGCGCGCAGGCTAGAGCAGGTCTGGTTCAGGTAGGTTCGGTCGACCTGCTCTATGTCTTTGTTTTGTCGCGTGTCCGAACCGGAAAACCGTTTCCACTCTTCCTGGACACGCTCTAGGCTCCACACCTAGCCCGGCATCGTCTCCGAAACCACCGCCACGAGTGGTCGCGTGCCGTCGCGCACGATGACGCGCGCCATGTTCGATGCCGATGCAACAAGCACGGCCCGCCCGCCGTTCTCACGCTCGCCGATGATCACACCAATGGCTTCGCGACTATGGTGGTGGACTGAATCAGCAAAGACGAGCATGCCCGGCTCGAAGGCTCTTTGGTCTTCCGAAGTCAGGTTGATCGGCACAAGGACTTCCGCAAATCGTCCGACGAGGTAGGCCGGCACGCCGTCATCGTCCGCCTCTTGCAGCTCCCGCGCGGGGCGTGGGCGCTTGCCCGGCACCGGGATCGGGCTCACAAGCCGCTCGGTGACCAGTGTTTCAAAGCGGTCGGCGGGTGCAAGGCCGGCGCGGGTGAGCGTGTCGAGAGATTCAAGATCGAGAATGCCGGAGGCGTCGAAGCCATCATCCGCAGTGCGGCGGCGTCGCCGTGCATCCGGTGCGACCGGCATCGAGACGAAGATATCCGATGAGCTGGTGAAGGCCCGTTCGCTGGCGGATGGAAGCGGACGCATGGGCGGTGCATCCGGGCTTTCGAAGGAATCGTCGACCCTGTGCTCCTTGACCGGAGGTGCATGCTCTCCGTGAATGAGAGACACGGCGCGTTCTCCGGAGGCGCGGCAACCGTCGGTGGTGACCAGACCGGTGGCGCTTCCGGCCAGAGCGATGCCGCCGCGCAGGCGATCGCTTGTCGCCACTGCACCGGTTTCCTGCCAGTGGAGTTTGCCGCCGAGCCTTGCCCACAGTGTCAGGCGTGGCCGCCAGCCGTCCGACATCACAACCGATCCTGCGTTGAACAGCCCTCGGCCTTCGCTGCGGCTGTCGTACCAGGCGAGCATGGTGCGCACGCTCATTTGCCCGGCCTTTCCGGTTTCCGCCGCGGCCAGGCGGGTGCCGAATTCCTGTTGCACACCCATCGCCTTGGCGAAATCGATGAAGCGCGATTGCGCCTTCAGGCGATGGTCGATGAGCCGGACGATGTCGACGCCCGAATCCTTGGCCAGAAGCGCCAGCCTGTACATGGCGTTGGTGCCGCCTGCGAACAAGGTGGGGGTGGTCGGCCAGACGCCGTAGGTGCCGGCCATGTGAAAGGCCTCGCCGAGCCCGATCAAGCCTGGCAGGCGGTTGCCGGGAAAAACGGCAAGCCGGTCGGCGCAGCCGGTGGCCAAAATGATTCGCGGCGCGGCGATCAGCTCGGGTTCCAGCGCAAGCGTCAGCGCCGAACTGACAACTCCGGTCACGGTCACCGTTCCCCGTCCGGCGTCGACGGCCTGGCACAAAAGGCGTGTCTCGATGTTGGCTTCGTCGGCGATCTCGCGCTGGAGCTTCTCGACGACGTCGAGCACTGGCTCTTCGCCTTCGCGATTGCCGAACAGTGCTGCATCGCCGCCGAGGCGTCCGCGCATTTCAATCAGAACGACGCGTGTGCCGCGCCGAGCAGCCGCCAAAGCGGCCGTCATGCCGGCGACGCCGCCGCCGACAACGACGAGATCGGCCTCGGTCTTCTTGGTGACGACGCCAGCCCTTTTTTCCGACTGCGTGGCAAAATCAACGCCGAGCGACGCCGGCAGGCGCTTGCTCAGCCGGGCCCATGCGCGGGGCAAGGCACCTGTGTGCGCGCCGAGCGTCGTTAGGTCGAACCCGTTGCGGGCTGAGCAAAGCGCCATCGGCACACCGGACAATTCGTCCCCGCCGCGCAGCCCGACCAGCGGGGAAAGGCGCGGTCCGAGGGCCAGCGGCGCTCCGTCGATCCGGCCGGCGCCGGAACTGCCCGCTGCCATTACGGCACTGAGGACGGTATCGCCTTCGAACCCGTTGATGGTGATGCCATCGAGCTTGAAGCTTAGAGGCTTGTTGCGGTCGATGGCGGGGGAGCCGAATCCCTTTGCCAGCGTGTCGAGGCGCATGCTCATGCCCGCCCGCCTCCGATCATGCCGATATCAGCGACCCCATCCCGTCCGGTGTCTGCGTCATGCGCGCCGAACCACCCCGCTTCTTCGGGTCTGGCCTGATCGCTAAGGTAACGGGCCAATGCCGGCGCGAGAAACGCCCCGGACGCTCCGAAGCCTATGGCAAGCCTCGCCGCGCCTTGCGGGAGGGTCGCGATCAAGGGCGCGCCATCACGGCTCAGCAATACCTTACGCTTGCTTCTGGCAATGATCCTCGTCTCCGTGCCCTCGGGAAGGAAGGAGCCTAGCCAGTCGACAATCCCTGCACTGTCGCCGGCAGGCACCAGCGCCTCGATACGCCCGTCGCCGCGTCCGGCAAGGTGACCGCCCGTTTCGATGTCGAGCGTGACGCGGTTGACGAGTGCCGCGACCGGATCGGTCAGGACGCCCATCCGGGTCGCCGTCGCCACGCCGTCGGGCAGGGGGACGAGTGAACCCAGCGTGTCTGCATCCGTGACGATCAGCACTTTTGCTTCGGCGACATCGTCTCGATAGGCAAATTGCACTCTGTCTTCGCTTATCCGCAGGTTTGTGGCCTTGCCGGTGACAACAACCCCCGCAGCTTCCAGGCGAGCGGCCAGGCCAGCAAAGAACAGGCGGGTCTGCAGCATCCAGATGCCTTCGGCAGTGAAGCCGGCATGGCCAGATGCCTCGGGAAGGCTCGCTGTGACGATGTCGAACGACGCCATCAAATGGCGGGCATGGCCGGCCGCCGCACGCCCCGCGCCGGTCGGCGCTGTGAAGGTGGCATTGGCCCGCCTCAACAGCGGATCTCCGGGGCCAGTCAGCAGCGTGCGCACATCCGCGACGCCGGCCATGGCGCGTTCAAGCGTTTCCGGTCGGCTGGTCGGACATGGGGCGAGCGCAAGATCACCGTTGACCTGCATTGGCGTTGGCACCTGCCCGATCAGGCAGATTCGGGCATTCGCATAGCGCGCCAGAGCCAGGGCAAGCAGTGCGGCAAACGCCGAGTTTCCGGCGACAGCGAAGTCAAAAAGCTCTTTGCTCAATAGTGCTGCCTCCGCGCCACTGGGGGCGCAACATACAAACCGGCGATCACCTTTGCCCCACATCCGCCACGCCCCCACTGTAATTTCTGCCGGATTCGGGTATTAGGAGCGCCAGAAAATACGCCGCCGAAGAGGGCCGGAAAAAAACTCATGGTATTTTGGACACTTGTCATCGCGCTGACCGTGATTGCCTGCGGCTCACTGTTGTATGCGGGTCGCGCTGGAGCGGTCAACGCGAGGCCTGACGATCCCCAGGCCCCCGAGCGCTCCCATCACAAGAAGCTCTTGGCCGAAATCGATCGCGAAGAGGCCGATGGACAGCTTTCGGCCGAAGACGCAGTGGCGGCGCGGGCCGAGCTGGCGCGCGATGTGCTGCGCATCGACCGGGAAGCCGGCGCCGAGGGGACAACCCGACGTTTCTCCCTGCCGGTGGCGGGGCTGGTTGTCGTGGTCATCGCCGGTTTGAGTTTTGGCACTTACGCCTTTCTTGGCGACCCGGCGCTGCCCGGCGCGCCGCTCGCCGCACGTCCTTCGCCTCATAGCTTGTCTCCTGAATTGGCATCCGCGGTCGAAAAGATCGAAGCGCAACTGCTCATATCGCCGGATGAACTGCGCGGCTGGCAGGTGCTCGGACCGGTCTATTTGCGGGTCGGGCGCTATCACGATGCCGTGAACGCCTACCGCCATATTCTCGATCTTGCCGGGGCAACACCCGACACCGAAACCGACCTCGCCGAGGCGCTGTCCCTGGCCAATGACGGCGAGCCCACCGCCGAAGCGCTGGCGCTGCTGCAAAAGGCAGCCGATACCGATCCCAAGCATGTCCGCTCGCGCTTCTATCTGGCCGGAGAGGCCATGCGGCAGAACGATTTTGCCAAGGCCGAAAAGCTGTGGACCGAAGTGCTCGCCCTGTCCGACGGCACCGAGAACTGGCGGCCAGCCGCCGAGCAGTCATTGCAGATGGCACAGGCTGGGGCCGCGACCGAAGGTGATCCCGATGCGCAGAACCAGATGATTGCCGGCATGGTCGAGGGTCTGGCGGCGCGGCTTGCCGACAGCGGTGGAACCGTGGGTGAATGGACGCGGCTGGTTCGCGCCTATACCGTCCTCGGCGACATGGAAAAGGCGCAGGAGGCCTATGACGAAGCCAAGGCGGCCTACCCGAATGCGACTGTCCGCGTTGATCTCGACGCGCTCGCCAAACAGAACGGACTGGAGTAAACGCGCCAGATGAAGCTGACTCGCAAGCAGAAGCGTATTGCCGTCATCGCCGGCCTTGGAACGGTGCTCGCCGCAGCGGCCGGGCTGATCCTTTATGCCCTTTCCGACCAGATCGTCTTTTTCTACACGCCTGCGGACCTGGACGCGAAGAATGTGGCGGTCGGCCAGCCCATCCGCATCGGCGGTCTGGTCAAGGAAGGGACGTGGGTCAAGAACGGTCAAAACAACACTTTCGTCATCACCGACGGCAGCGACGACGAGACCATTACCTATGTCGGCATCCTGCCCGACCTGTTCCGTGAGGGGCAGGGGGTGATCGCCGAGGGCGCGCTGGTCGCGGACGGTTCGTTCACGGCAACCTCGGTGCTTGCCAAGCACGACGAAAACTACATTCCCAAGGAAGTCGCTGACGCCATCAAGGAGCGTGGCGAATGGCGTGAGGGAGAAACCAACTAGCATGACGATCGAACTCGGACATTTTGCCCTCGTTCTCGCCGCCGCGATTGCGCTTGTCACGGCCGTGCTCGGCATCGCCTACTGGCGCAATACGCCCTGGGTCCATCGTTTCGTCACCCAGGCGGCAATCCTGCAGTTTGTTCTGGTCGGCATCGCCTTCGCCACGCTGATCCAGGCATTCGTCACCTCCGATTTTTCGTTGGCACTGGCGTTCGAAAATTCCCATTCCCAGCAACCACTGCTGTTCCGCATCACCAGCGTGTGGGGCAATCATGAGGGATCGGTCCTTTTGTGGATCCTGATCCTCACCCTGTTCGGCGGCGCCGTGGCCGTGTTCGGCCGCAACCTGCCGCAAGAGCTGCACACCCTGGTCATTGCCGTGCAGTCGGCACTTGTCGCGGCGTTTACGGGCTTCTCGCTGTTCACCTCCAACCCGTTCCTCCGGCTTGATCCGGCCCCGTTCGAGGGGCGCGACCTCAACCCGATCCTTCAGGATATCGGCCTCGCCATCCACCCGCCGCTCCTCTACACCGGCTATGTCGGCTTCTCGATCTGTTTCGCCTTTGCTGCCGCTGCGCTCATTTCCGGCCGTATCGATGCCGCCTGGGCGCGCTGGGTTAGGCCGTGGACGCTGGCCTCCTGGGTGTTCCTGACCCTCGGCATCGCCATGGGCTCGTACTGGGCCTATTACGAACTCGGCTGGGGCGGCTGGTGGTTCTGGGATCCGGTCGAGAACGCCAGCTTCATGCCCTGGCTGGCCGGTACGGCGCTGCTGCATTCGGCCCTCGTCATGGAAAAGCGCAACGCCCTGAAGATCTGGACGGTGTTCCTGGCCATCATCACCTTCTCGCTGAGCCTTCTCGGAACGTTCCTGGTGCGCTCAGGCATCCTGACCTCTGTTCATTCCTTCGCCTCGGACCCGACGCGCGGCGTGGTCATCCTGGCGATGCTTGCCATCATCATCGGCGCCGCCTTTGCCCTTTTCGCCTGGCGGGCGCCGAGCCTCAAAGCCGGCGGGCTGTTCGCCCCGGTGAGCCGGGAAGGGGCGCTGGTTCTCAACAATTTGTTTTTGGCGACGGCGGCAGCGGCAGTGCTTGTCGGCACGCTCTACCCGTTGGTGCTTGATGCCTTGACCGGCACACGCATTTCGGTCGGGGCGCCGTTCTTCAATCTGACCTTCTCGATCCTGATGACGCCGCTGCTCATCGTCCTGCCGTTTGGCCCCTTCATGGCCTGGAAGCGGACCGACCTTCTCGCGGTGGCCCGACGTCTTGGTTTGGCGGTGATTGCCGCTTTCGCCGTGACGGCGCTGGTCTTTTTCATCTCCGGCATGCCGGTGTCGCTTGCCCCGATCGGCTTCCTGCTCGGTTTTTGGGTCATGCTCGGCGCTCTGGCCGACCTTGTCGAACGGTCGCGCATTGGACGTATTGCTTTCGGGGAGAGCATGAGGCGTCTTGCTGGCTTGCCGCGTACGGTCTGGTCGACGGCAATCGCCCATTTCGGGCTCGGGATGGCGGTTCTCGGCATCGTTGCGGCGACGAACTTCTCGACCGAGAACATCACCACGCTCCAGCGCGGCGAGACGGCCGAGCTCTCCGGCTACGAGGTGACGCTCACCGATGAGCAGTCTCTGGTCGGGCCGAACTATGATGCTGACCGGATCACCTTGTCGGTGACCGCGCCCGGTGGCGGCATTCGTGACATCAGCTCCGAAAAGCGCATCTACCGCGCCTCGCGCATGCCGACGACCGAATCCGGCATACTGACCTACGGCTTCTCCCAGCTCTATGTCGCCGTCGGCGATCGGGTTGAAGGCGGCGGCCATGTCATTCGCATTTGGTGGAAACCGTTCGTTACTCTGATCTGGCTCGGTGCCCTCGTCATGGCTGCCGCCGGCGCACTGTCGCTGACCGACCGGCGGCTGCGGATCGGCGCTCCGGCCCGCCGCAAGATCCAGATGGAGCCGGCAGAATGAAGCGCCTGCTTGCCGCAGTACTGTTCGCCCTGGTGCTGATCGGGCCGGCTTTCGCCGTCAACCCGGATGAGCAGCTTGCCGATCCGGCGCTGGAAGAACGGGCCCTGGAGATTTCCAAGGGCATCAGGTGTCTGGTCTGCCAGAACGAGACCATCGACGATTCCAATGCCGATCTGGCGCGCGACCTGCGCCTTCTGGTGCGCGAACGTCTGACCGAAGGCGATAGCGACGACCAGGTCCGGCAATATCTCGTCGATCGCTACGGCGAGTTCGTGCTGCTGCTGCCGCGGTTCAACTGGCACACATGGTTGCTGTGGCTGGCGACGCCGATTGTCTTCCTGATCGGTGCCATCGCCATCTGGATGCGGGCCAAACGGCCGCCCAATCTGCCCGGCACGGCGCTGAGCGAGGAAGAGGAACAGGCCCTGGCCAAGCTCCGGGACGAGGACGCGCGCACGCCGACATGAGCCTCGATCCGGTTGCGTTGTTGCCCGGCCTCGATCCGTGGATCGCAATCGGCCTGATCGCCCTCAGCTTCTTCACTTCCGCCATCACCGCTGCCTTTTCGCTCGGCGGCGGCATGTTGTTGCTCTCGGTCATGGTGATGGTGTTGCCGGCCTCCGCGATCGTGCCGGTGCACGGTCTGGTGCAGCTCGGCTCCAATGCCGGACGCGCAGTGGTGCAACGCCGCCACGCCAACTGGAAGATCGCCATACCGATGATTGTCGGCGCCATTCCCGGCGCCTTGGCCGGCGGCCAGTTTGTCCAGCTTCTGCCGGCACCGGCTTTCGCATTCGTCATCGGACTTTTCGTGCTCGTGATAACCTGGATCAAGCTGCCTCGGCAGACGATCGGCAATCCGGTGGTCCTTGGATTTGTTGGCGCCGCTATCGGCGCTGCGGGCATGATCATTGGCGCCACCGGTCCGCTGACATCGCTGTTCCTGTCGCGCAATCCGGACCGGCGAGTCGTCGTCGCCACGCATGCCGCGATCATGACGGCACAGCATCTTTCAAAGATTGCCGTCTACGTCATGCTCGGGTTCGCCCTCGGGCCATGGCTGGTTCTGGTCATTGCCATGATCGTCTCGGGTTTTGCCGGCACCGTCGTTGGCAGCCATCTGCTCGAGAGACTGCCGGAGAAACTGTTCCGGATTGGGCTGAAAGTCCTGCTGACGGTCATCGCTCTCGACCTGCTGCGACGCGGCGTTTTCGGGTGAGCAGGTAATCTCGCAGATTTCAGGCCTCTGACTTCGACAAATTTGAAACTTCAGCGCGCCCTGTGCGTTCGACACATGTCACGGCGTCTTATGCAGGTTGCCTCAATCTCGCCCGGAACATTACGGGCTTTTAATGTGCGTGAAAGAGAGCGGAAAGGCGCAGCGCGGCATAAGGACGATCCGACTGCTGGTGCAGAAACTCATGGAGATTATCAAATGAACAAAGGCATTGTGAAAGGCGCGCGTCGCTGGGCTGGAGCTTCTGCCCTGGCGCTTGCTGTCGCCGTTCCGGTCGCGTTCGGTTATGGCGTGTGGAACCAGTCCGCCAAGGCTCAGAATAACGCCACCATCACCGAAGCCTCCCAGATCTCGGTTCCGTCCGTCGCGCCGAATGCGCCTGCGTCGTTCGCCGATCTGGTCGAGGCGGTCAAGCCGGCCGTCGTTTCCATTACGGTCGAAGGCTCGCAGCCGATCCCGGGCGGTTCGATGGGTGGTGGCCAGGACTACTACTTCAACTTCCCCGATCTGCCGCCGGGCAATCCTTTGCGGAAATTCTTCGACCAGTTCGGCCAAGATGGCCAACAGGGTCAGAATGGCCGCAATGGCCAGGGTCCGGCGACCCGCAAGTTCGAGGCGGCCGGTTCCGGTTTCCTCATCTCGTCTGACGGCTACGTCGTTACCAACAATCACGTTGTCAACGACGCCACCAAGATCACCGTGGTGATGGACAATGGCGATCGGCACGATGCGACGCTGATCGGCACCGACCCGCGCACCGACCTGGCGCTTATCAAGCTCGACGGTGTCAACGATATGCCGTTCGTCACGCTTTCGGACGCCGAACCGCGCGTTGGCGACTGGGTCGTTGCTGTCGGCAATCCGTTCGGTCTTGGCGGTTCGGTCACGGCCGGCATCGTTTCGGCCCGCGGCCGCGACATCTCGGGTTCTCAGACCGGTGACTTCCTGCAGATCGACGCCGCCATCAACCGCGGTAACTCCGGCGGTCCCGCTTTCAACCTCGACGGCCAGGTGGTTGGCGTGAACTCCGCCATCTTCTCGCCCAACGGCGGAAATGTCGGTATCGCTTTTGCCATTCCGTCCTCCATCGTCAAGCAGGTCGTCACCCAGCTGAAGGAAAATGGCCACGTCACCCGCGGTTTCCTCGGCGTCAACATCCAGGATGTGACGCCCGATATCGCCGATAGCGTTGGCTTGCCGACGGCCCGTGGCGCTCTGGTCACCGAAACCACGGATGGCGCTCCGGCGGCCAAGGCCGGCGTCAAGTCGGGCGACATCGTCGTCGAAGTCGATGGCGAGCCGGTCGATAATGCCCTTGCCCTGTCGCGCATGATCGGTGCCAAGGCACCGGGCACGAACGTCAAGGTCGTTATCTGGCGCGATGGTGCCAAGAAGGAACTGACCGTCACGCTCGATACGCTCAATGAGCAGAAGGTGGCCGAGGACCAGCAGAACCCGACTCCGCCGCAGACCGTCCCCGGTCCGGTTGAATCGAGTGTCGGCATCACGGTTGTGCCCAATGACAACGGTCCCGGCATCGTCGTCCAGGATGTCAACCAGGACTCGACGGCCGCGTCCAAGGGGCTGGCCCCTGGCGACGTCATCATCGAGACCGACGGCAAGACCATCAATTCTGCCGACGATTTCGAGAAGGCGATCTCTGCGGTCCGTGACAGCGGCCGTTCGACCGCCCTCATCAAGACCTCGCGCAACGGTAACATCCGCTTCGTCGGTCTGCCGCTGAACGATAAATAACTTCTCCTGATGTTTTCCCCCGGCGGCAGCTTGCCGTCGGGGGAAAACCATTGAGCCACTGGCGGTCGGACGGTACGGATAGAGACGATGAAAATCCTGCTTGTCGAAGATGATCGTGAGGCGGCTTCCTATCTTATCCAGGCCCTGGACGAGGTGGGACATGTGACCCATCACGCATCCGACGGTGAAACCGGATACGCCATGGCTTCGGGCATGGACTATGACGTGATGATCATAGACCGCATGTTGCCGCGCCGTGACGGGCTGTCGATCATCGAGTCACTTCGCGCCGAAGGCGACAAGACGCCGGTCCTGATCCTCTCCGCGCTTGGCGAAGTCGACGACCGTGTGACCGGACTGAGGGCGGGGGGCGACGACTACCTCACCAAACCCTACGCATTCTCCGAACTTCTGGCCCGCGTCGAGGTCCTGGCCCGCCGTGTCAGCCCGTCCGAAGCCCAGACCGTCTACCAGGTGGGCGACCTGACGCTCGAACGCTTGTCGCGCAAGGTCGAGCGCGACGGAGAAACCATCCTTTTGCAGCCGCGCGAATTCCGGCTTCTCGAGTATCTGATGAAGCATGCCGGTCAGGTCGTGACCCGCACCATGCTGCTCGAGAACGTCTGGGACTATCATTTCGACCCGCAGACCAATGTCATCGACGTGCATATGTCGCGTCTGAGGTCCAAGATCGACAAGGGTCATTCGTCGCCGCTCCTGCACACCATCCGCGGCGCGGGATACATGATCCGTGCCTGACGCCCGCCCCGGCGAAGCGGGCAAGGGGGCGCCGTCCGCGGCAACGGTAAAAAACAGACGGGACGGCACGCCGCGCCCGGCGCGACAGTCCCTGTTTGCCCGCATCGCCTATCTGTGGCGCACGACCACAGTGCGACTGACCTTCCTGTTCATTCTGATCTTCGTCATCGCCGCCATCGTGCTGCTGGCCTTCATGGCCTACCAGTCATCGGTGGTGCTGCAGCGCCAGCAGGGCGCCGATATCGATCGCGAGATCAGACAGTTCCAGCGCATGGAAATGCAGCAGGGCGCCCAGGCGATGGCGCTCGCTGTGCAGCGTTTTGCCAACCGGCCGGGGGCAGGGGTCTATTATCTCGGCGACGATCTTGGCCACCAGCTGGTCGGCAACATCACCGGGCTTCCCGACAACGTGTTGAGCACTGACGGGTTCTACACCTTCTCATACGACCGCGGCGGCGCGCTGGGCGCGGGTCAAGGCGGGCCTCCCGATTCGACCGGTTATGCGGTGGCGCGGTCCGTCACGCTGCCAAGCGGTTTGCGGCTTGTTGTCGGCCGTGATGTGGTCGAGCGGCGCGGTTTTTCCGAGATCATCTTCCAGGGCTTTGCCATTGGCATGCTCGGCATCGTGCTTTTGTCGGTCGTTGCCGGCGGGCTAACGGCGAACCGTGTTCTCAAGCGCATCGATTCGATATCCGGTACATCGGCAAAGATCATGTCCGGCGCCTTGTCCGAACGCGTGCAGGTCACCAAACGCCATGATGAGTTCGACGCGCTGGCAACCGATCTCAACGCCATGCTCGACCGGATCGAGCAGCTCATGGTCGGGCTCAAGGAAGTGACCGACAATGTTGCTCATGACCTCAAGACGCCGCTGACGCGGTTGCGCAACAAGGCGGAATCGGCATTGCGCGAAGGCCGTACGCCCGAGCAGCTGCGCGAGGCGCTCGAAACCACCATTGCCGAATCCGATCAGCTCATCCGCACCTTCAATGCCTTGCTGATGATCGCCCGTGTCGAGGCCGGCACGCCCTCCGGCGCTTTCGCCGAGACCGATATTTCGACTGTGGCCGAGGACGTTGCCGAGCTCTACCAACCGGTCGCGGAGGACGCTGGACTGGCGCTCATCACCGACGTCACGCCGGGCATCTCCATGATGGCCAATCGCGAATTGGTCGGCCAGGCGCTTGTGAACCTTTTGGAGAACGCCATAAAATACGCTGGCCGCGAAGACGGAGACGGTAAGGTCGTCCTGTCGGCCGGGCGAACTGACGGGCGTATTGTTATCTCAGTCGCCGATAATGGACCGGGTATTCCGGAGGGAGACCGTGAACATGCCATCGAGCGTTTTGTCAGGCTCGAAAAAAGCCGTACCGAGCCGGGGTCCGGGCTCGGCTTGTCGCTGGTCTCCGCCGTGGCGCGGCTGCACAGGGGCGAATTGCGCCTCGAGGACAATGCGCCGGGTCTTCGCGCCGTACTCGATCTTCCCTCAGACTAGAGCGTTTTCAGCAAAAGTGGATACCGGTTTTGCGACTAGAAAACGCGACAAAACAAAAGGCTAGATCCGTTCAGTGTTTCAATGAAACGGTGAAACGATCTGGAAGCGAGCCTGTATGAGACTTGCCGAAGCCCTCAGGCCGATCCCGCGGATCGCCGAGAACACCGATCCGCTCGACGGATTCGATCCGGCGCGACACGCGCGCATCCTTGGCAGTGCCGAGGTGCTGCACACGCTGCTGGCGCCGTCGCCCTATCTGACAGAACTCGCCCATGCCGAGGCCGACTGGCTTGAGGCAGCGCTTGATGATGACGCCGACGCAGGACTTGCCGCCCTGCTTGCCGATGTTGCCGAGAGCCACACACTCGAACCCGACGATCTGGCGCCCAAGCTGGTCGTGGCAAAGGCGCGGCTGGCTCTGTTGGCCGGACTTGCCGAACTTGGCGGCGCCTGGACGACGGAACAGGCGGTGTGCGCCATGTCAGATTTTGCCGACGCCGTGCTTCACGCAGCGCTCGGCAGCGCCACCGCTGAAGCGGGAGTGGCGGGCAGCATCACGCTCGATCCCGATCGCCATCCCGCCGAGCAGAGCGGATTGGCGATCTTCGCTCTCGGCAAGCTTGGCGGACGAGAGCTCAACTATTCCTCCGATGTCGACATTGTCGCCTTTTTCGATGCCGATCAGACGGCGCTTGCCGATCCGCTTGAAGCGGGCAAGTTCTATCAGAAGCTGTTGCGGCGCCTTGTCGGCATGCTCGAAGCCGGGCCGGGAGGGGCGTTCGTCTTCCGTGTCGACTTGAGGCTCAGACCCGATCCGTCGTCGACGCCCGTGGCGATCAGCGTCAACGCCGCAATGCAGTATTACGAGTCGCGCGGTCAGAACTGGGAACGTGCCGCCTGGATCAAGGCGCGGGTCGTTGCCGGCGATCATGCAACCGGCGAGGCGTTCCTTGCCGAACTGGCCCCCTTCGTCTGGCGCAAGCATCTCGATTACGCGACAATTGCCGACGTGCAGGCGATGAAGCGGCAGATCGACATTGCTCGCCGGATCGGCGACGAAGATGTCGCCGGCCATTCGGTCAAGCTCGGACGTGGCGGCATCCGCGAAATCGAGTTCTTCGCTCAGACCCAACAGCTTATCGCCGGCGGTCGTAACCGTGATCTGCGCGTACGCCCGACCGCGCATGCCTTGAGGCACCTGGCTGCCAATGGCTGGATCGCCGAGGAAACGGCCGATGAACTGATCGCGGTCTACTGGAAATTGCGTGCCGCCGAAAACAGGCTCCAGATCCGCCGCAACGAACAGACCCATACCATGCCGGAATCCGAAGCCGATCTGGCCGTTATCGCCGCCATGTGTGGGGCGCCGGGTCTTGCCGAATTCGAGCACGACTATCGTATGGCCACGTCACGGGTCCGCGAAAGCTACGGGGAACTGTTCAAGGAGGCCAAGAGCCTGTCCGGCTCCGGCGGCAACCTCGTATTCACCGGCAATGAAGACGATCCGGGAACGCTCAAGAATCTGAGTGAAATGGGCTTCGCCGAACCCACGATCGTCACGGCAACGGTGCGCAAGTGGCATGCCGGTGGCTATGCGGCAACGCGCACGTCGGCGGCCCGCGCCAAACTGACCTCCCTGCTGCCGCTGCTGCTGGTCTCTTTGTCCGAAGCGCGCAATGCCGATGCAGCACTGATGCGTTTCGATTCCTTCCTGTCGCGGCTTCCTGCCGGCGTGCAGCTGTTCGCAATTCTCGAAGCGCACGAGCATCTGAGGCGCCTGCTCGTCGACTTCATGGCCTCGGCGCCTCGCCTCGCCGAGGAGGTGATCCATCGCGCTCATATCCTGGATGGTTTGATCGACCCGGCATTCCCCAACGAGATCAACCGTCGCGCTGCGCTCGTTGGCAAGGTCGACGGCTTCCTTGCCGACGCCGTTTCCTACGAGGATCTGATTGACCGCACGCGGCTGATCGGCCAGGAGCAGAAGTTCCTCATTTCGGCGGGTCTGCTCTCCGGCAACGTGCAGGCCGTCAATGCCGGCCGACAGTTCACGGCGCTTGCCGAAACGCTGCTGCATCGGCTGTTTTCAGCAGTGCGCAAAGAGTTCGCGCTGAGTTTCGGCGAGGTGCCTGGGGCGCAAATTGCGCTTTTGGCCTTCGGCAAGATGGCGAGCGCCGAGATGACCGCGACCTCGGATCTCGATTTCATCCTGCTGTACTCCGTGCCGCCTGGCGTCGAGCAGTCTGATGGCAAAAAACCCCTGGCGCCGTCGCATTATTTCGCCCGGCTGACCCAGCGCCTGATCGCCGCCCTTTCCGCGCCGACGGCAACCGGTGTGCTCTATGAAACCGACATGCGGTTAAGGCCATCGGGCAATGCCGGTCCGCTTGCCACGTCGCTGACCGGGTTCACCACTTACCAGACCCGCGATGCCTGGACCTGGGAGCACCTGGCGCTGACACGGGCGCGTGTGGTTTATGCCGATGACGGGCTCAATGGGATTGTCGAGGCAACCATCGCCGAAATTCTCGATGCGCCGCACCCACGCGACAAGACGATCGATGACGTCATCGAGATGCGCGCACGGCTCTTGCGCGACCGCAAACCCCGGCACGAGTTCGACCTCAAGCTGGCGGAGGGCGGGCTGATGGATCTCGACTTCATCGCCCAGTCGGCGCAACTGGTCGATCACAAGGCCCTGGCCTTGCCCCATGCCCCGGCGCCGGAAGTGTTCGCGCGCATGAACGAGCTGGGCTGGCTGCCCGAGGCCGAACGGCTCGCTGCGATCTACGGCCAGTATTCGGCGATCCTGCAGGCAATGAGTGCCTGTCTTGTCGAACCGTTCCGGGAGGGGCACTGGACAGATGCGTTCCGCGAGCTTCTGGCACGGCTATGCAATGCGCCCGATTTTGCCTTCCTGGCTGCAGATGTCGAGGCGATGAAAAAGGAAGTCGGTGCCGCCGCCGAAGCCTGGTACGCGCGAGCGCGCTTGCTTTAGGTTTTGTCTTTTTTTTGCGGAAGCAGTCGCGAGGTTTCCCTCCCCCTTGTGGGGAGGGTTGGCGAACAGGACTTAGCCCTTGCTAAGTCCGTTGTGAGCCTGGGTGGGGGTGAGGCCCCGCGCCCGGTGCCTGTGGCTCCACCCCACCCGACCCGGCTTTGCCGGGCCACCCTCCCCATCAAGGGGAGGGACGCAAGGGGAAAGCCGCCTGAAAATGATCAGCTCTAGATCTCAAAGCTGCAAATGATCAGGCGACCTGCTGGGAGATCGCCTCTGCCGGTGTTTCTGTCTTGATGGGCAGGACGACGGCAACGGTCGTGCCGATGCCGGGGCTCGAGTTGATCTGCAATTGTCCGCCGCTCAACTCGGCAATAGCGCGCGCGATCGCAATGCCGTTGCCGCGCCGGTCATTGGAAAGCGCGAAGGAGGTGTTGAGCACGGTCAGCGTATCGGAGTGGATGCCGATGCCGGTGTCGGTGAACTCAAGCACGACGCCGTCGCTGCTGTGCCAGGCCGCAATGGTGATCGACCCGCCACTTGGCGTGAACTTCAGCGAGTTGTCGATGATCGAACCGATCAGGCGCCTGAGGCCAAGCCGGTCGCCGAGAACGATAATGTCGTCCGAGCGCTCGAGCGCAATCTCGATGCCCGCGCGCCGCGCCTGTTCGAGGTAGCGCATCTCGGTCCAGTCGAACAGTTCGCCCAGGCGGATCGGCTCGCGGTTGAGCACGCGCTGGCCGGCATCGAACTCGGCGAGTTCGAGCATGCTGGCCAGTTTGTCGAGCAAGGCCTGTCCCGATTGCTTGATGTTGGCGGCGTAGGACAGATAGCGCGCGTCGCCGATCGGACCGAAGCTCTGGTGATGCAAGAGATCGGCAAAGCCGATGATGTGATTGAGCGGGGTTCTGAGAGAATGGCTGAGCTGACTCAGGAACAGCGATTTCGAGCGGCTGGCAGCGTCGCCGCGCAGGCGCTGGGTCTGCAACTCGTTCGCCATCTGCTCGATACGGGTGCGCAGGTGCGCCACTTCGCTGGCAAGGCGGATGCGCGTGCCGTCATCGATGAAATGCACGATCCGCAGCCTGTCGCGCGTGATGTGCTCGCGCAGCTCCCAGGCATCGCCGTTGCGGAGCGTGACGTGCAGGCGACGGCCGGTGCCAGTGTCGGACAGCTCTTCGAGTTCGCCGGCTCCGGTGAGGGCACTGTGAAAATCGTCATAGAGTGCACCGCGGCGCAGCAGCGCCGGGGGGACCAGTGCAGCGTTGGCAATACTGCCGGTTGTGGCGACAAGAACGTTATTGGCGTCCCAGATGGCGAGCCCGTCAGTAGTTCCATCCATAGCGGCGGCAAGCGTATTGGCGCGCCGCCGCGTTTCGGTGATCCCGACCCGCCTGAGGGTTCGAACTGCCAGCAAACCTGCAATGCCGAGCGCGGCAAGGGCGCGCAGCACGACAGGGATGAGCGTGTCCTGTCGCGACTGTCGCACTTCGACCGTGCCGAGCGGGCCGGCAATAGCGCGGGAGGCGCTGAACTCGGGCAACAGCGCAGCGGAGCGTGAATCCTTGCGGGGATTGCTATGCAGGATCTCGATATCGTTGCGGTCTGTTACCGCGACCAACATGCCGGCATCGAGCGTGCGGGCAATCGGAGCAAAGGATTTCTCGGCAGCCTCGATAGCGGTGTTGTCGAGCCCGGCGGCGATCATCGCGGCGGCGAGGTCGACACGGGATTCCGCATTGCCCTGTGTCAGTGTCACGTCGGCAGCCACGAAGAGCGCATAGAGTGAGGCGATGATTAGCAGCGACTTGCGCGTTGCGGGGGTGAGCCGGGAGCGGCGTGATGCTCCCGCGAACCGGCCTTCGGCATCCGTGCGACCTGCAAATCTGGAATCCGGGCCAGCCGAATGGCTTTCGGCGCCGGATGACTCCGCCGTATTCATTACGCCCCTGCTCTCCGCCTGATGAAGTCGGTTTTCAGCTTCGACTAGGACGTTGAATCAACTGCCTGACTCTTGTCCATAGGCAAATCTTGCCCACCGCCGTGGGCAAGACGGGATTTGCGAGTCGGCAGAATCACTTGGCGCCAAAAAGTTTTATTGTGACAAAACGCGCGACAGGATGTCGGAGAGGTTTCGCGACAGGTCCTTGCCCTTGAGTGATTCGAGCGCTTCGGTGGCGCGCGCCTGTCGGCCGGCTTCGTAAAGACGGAAAGACCGGAATGCCGTCAGAATACGCGCGGACACCTGCGCGTTGACCGGGTCGGTATCGGCGCAAACGGAGATGACGAAGCGGAAGCCGGCGCCGTCGGGCCTTGCGAACTGCGTCGGGTTGCCCGTGGCCAGACCGAAAACAAGCGAGCGCAGCCGGTTGGGGTTGTGGCGGGGGAATGCCGGATCGGCATATATCGCCTTCACCCGGTCGAGCGTTTCCGCTGCCGGGCGCGACGCAACCAGAGCCAGCCATTTGTCATAGAGCAGCGGGTTGCCGCCGAAATTGGCCTTGAAGTCGTCGAGCAGGCCGTCGGTTTCGGGCAAGCCCAGCGACGTGGCGATTTCGAGCGCCACCATGCGATCCGTCATGTTGTCGGCTTGATGATAATGCGTGCCAATCCGCGCTGCCGCCGCGTCGCTTCCGCCTGCTGCCCACAGTGCCAGGCACTGGTTCCTCAGGCTCCGTGCCCGCGTTGCCACGGCCTCGGTCGAATAGGGCAGAGCCGTGTCGGCGAGAACGCCATATGCGGTTTCGAGTTCTTCCGTGAGCGCTGCGCCGATGTGCGCAAGCAGGGCTTTGTGGGCCGCATAAACGGCATCCGGATCGACATCATGGGCCAGCGCCTGGGTAACGGTGCTCTGTCCCGGCAAGGCGAGTGCCTGAGCCTTGAAGGCATTGTCGAGACTGGCATCGGCGAGCGTGTCGGAGAGCGCCGCCGCCAGACCGTCGGCCTTGGCCGTGTCTGTCAGCACGCCGCCAGCCCGCGCGCCGGCAACCATCAGGTCGAGGGCGATGTCCTGCAAGGCCTGCCAGCGGTTGAAGGGGTCGGAATCGTGGCGGGCAAGAAACAGCCGGTCTTCGTCACTCATGTTGGAGTTCATGCTCACCGGGGCCGAAAAGCCGCGGAACAGCGAGGGCACCGGTCTGGCCGAGATGCCGGAGAAGACGATCTCCGCTTCCGGCTGGTCGAAGACAATGAGGTCACCCTCGACGCGGGCACCTTCTGCCGAGGTGAATTCGAGGTCGTGTCCGTTCGGTCCGACCAGCCCGAACTTGACCGGCACCATCATCGGTTGCTTGTCCGGCTGACTGGGCGTCGGGCGTGTTTTCTGTGAAAGCGTCAGACGATAGGTCTGGGTTTCAGGCTCATATGCGTCCGAGACCGTGATCTCAGGCGTGCCGGCCTGCTTGTACCATTCGAGGAAATGGCTGAGATCGGTGTCGAGTGCGCGCTCGAAGGCGCCGACCCAGTCCTCGATGGTTGCCGCCTTGCCGTCATTGTCCTCGATGTAGCGGGTGAAGCCTTTGAGGAAACCGTCGGTGCCATAAAGGGTCGACAGCATGCGGACGATCTCGGCGCCCTTCTCGTAGACAGTGGTCGTATAGAAGTTCTCGATTTCGCGGAAACTGTCGGGCCGCGCCGCATGAGCGAGAGGCCCGGAATCCTCGGGGAATTGCGCCGCCCGCAATTTCCGCACGTCCTCGATGCGCTTGACGGCACGGGAGCGCTCGTCGGACGAGAATTCCTGATCGCGATAAACGGTCAGCCCTTCCTTGAGACAGAGCTGGAACCAGTCGCGGCAGGTAACCCGGTCGCCGGTCCAGTTGTGGAAATACTCGTGGGCGATGACGCCCTCGATGTTGGCGTAGTCGGCATCGGTCGCGGTTGCAGGGTCTGCCAGCACGTAGCGGTCGTTGAAGATGTTGAGGCCCTTGTTCTCCATGGCGCCGAAATTGAAATCGGAGACGGCGACGATGTTGAACAGGTTGAGGTCGTATTCGCGCCCGAAGCGCTTCTCGTCCCAGGCCATGGACCGCTTGAGCGCGTCCATGGCGTAAAGGCACTTCTCCTCCTTGCCATGCTCGCAATAGATGCCAAGCGCCACCTCGCGCCCGGAGGCGGTGGTGAAATTGTCCTCGATGTGGCCGAGATCGCCCGCAACGAGCGCAAACAGATAGCTCGGCTTCGGGAATGGGTCGTGCCAGACGGCGAAATGACGCCCGCCAGCAAGCTCGTCGCTCTCGGTGAGATTGCCGTTGGCCAGAAGCACCGGCGCAGCCTTGGCGTCGGCCTCGATCCTGACGGTATAGACGCTCAGCACGTCCGGCCGGTCGAGGAAATAGGTTATGCGGCGGAATCCTTCCGGCTCGCACTGCGTGCACCAGATGCCGCTGGAGCGGTAAAGCCCCATCAGCTCGGTGTTGCCGGCCGGGTCGATCTCGGTGACGATGTCGAGTTCGAAGGCGTCCTCCGGCGGCTCATGCAGCGTCAGGCCGGACGAATCGACCGAGTAGAATTCGGCTCCGAGCGGCAGGCCGCCGATTCCAACCGAGATCAGCCGCAGACTGCGACCGTCGAGCCTGAGCTTGCTGTCGGCCTTGCGCACTGCTGCCGGCTCGACGAACAGCCTTGCCCTGACGATGGTGGCTTCGTCGCGAAGCTCGAAACTGAGCTCGGTGCGCGGAATGATGAATTCGGGCGCGCTGTAGTCCTTGAGATAGGTGAGGTCGGCGTCGGTCATGGTTCAAGGCTCATCGTCTGGGGCAGGTGGAGTTTGCGCCGGCATCGGCGCGTGATTTTCTGCAAGGCAGCATGTGCGGCGGCAATGAGCAAGTCCCAAACAGGTGTGGCAATCTTGCTACAGCCGTTTTTCGGCATTGGTGTATGTTATCGTTCGCTCAGTACCTCGCTCCCGCTAGAGTCTTCAATTCCCGCGGCCTCCGGGCAGGACTGACGGCAAGACGCTCCTCTTCGTATATCACGCAAAGAGCGCCCCGATTTTGAAATAGATAAGTGGACCTGCGTTCCGAGATTTTCGGAGCGCCCGTCGCACTGCCTTTATGTGGTGATCAAGATGTTGAGCTGGTTTGAACGCCGCCTCGATCCCTATCCGCTAGCCGAGCCCGAGCAGCCCCCGAAAGGGCTGCTGGCCTTCTGTCTACACTATTCGAAGGGGGCGAAGCGTTGGCTCGGCTTGATGTCGTTTACCTCCTTCTCCATCGCCATCATCGAGATCTCGCTGTTCGGTTTCTTAGGCAGCATCGTTGACTGGCTGGCGACGGTTGAACCCTCGCGCCTGTTTCAGGACGAGTGGCCGACGCTGGTTATGATGAGCGCGGTGCTGCTGGTGATCTTCCCGGCGTTTTCCCTTCTGAACGCGCTGATCATCCATCAGACCCTTTTGGGCAACCTGCCGCAGCGCATCCGCTGGCTGGCGCACCGCTATCTGCTTCGCCAGTCCATGTCCTATTTCCAGGACGAGTTTGCCGGCCGCATTGCCGCCAAGCTGATGCAGACCTCGCTCGCCGTGCGCGAAGTGGTCATGAAGGTGCTCGACGTCTCGGTCTATGTCGTCACCTATTTCGTCGGTGCGGTCGTCTTCGCCTTCATGTTCGACTGGCGTTTCGCAATTCCATTTGCGCTTTGGCTGGTGATTTACGGCATTGCGCTCAGGTATTTCGTGCCGCGTCTGTCAAAGGTCGCCCAGCAGCAGGCAGACGCCCGTTCGATGATGACGGGGCGGATTGTCGACAGCTACACCAACATTTCCACGGTCAAGCTGTTCTCGCATTCGCAGCGCGAGGAATCCTACGCTCACGAGGCGATGGATGAGTTCTTGAACACCGTCCATCGCCAGATGCGGCTCGGCACGATGCTCAACATCGCGGTCGACTGGCTCAACTTCATCGCTTTGTTCGTGGTGACGGGGACAGGACTGTGGCTGTGGAGCGTCGGTGACATCGGTGCCGGTGCGGTCGCTGCCGCGGTGGCGCTGATCATGCGCATGAACAACATGTCCCACTGGATCATGTGGGAGATGTCGGCGTTGTTCGAGAATATCGGCACGGTGCGTGATGGCATGAATTCGATCTCGCTGCCGCGCATCGTCAATGACGTTCCCGATGCCAGCAAGTTCGGCCGTGCCAAAGGCGAGGTGCGGTTCGACAACGTGTCGTTCCATTACGACAGCCATGCCGGCACCGACGAAGACCCGCGTCATGTCGCAGTGATTGACAAGCTCGACCTCGATATCGCCCCGGGCGAGAAGATCGGCCTGGTCGGACGTTCGGGCGCCGGCAAGTCGACGATCGTCAATTTGCTGCTGCGGTTCTACGACCTGCAGGCAGGCCGGATCCTCATCGATGATACGGATATCGCCCAGGTCACCCAGGAATCGCTTCGGGCAAACATCGGCGTTGTCACCCAGGACACCTCGCTGCTGCACCGCTCGGTCAGGGACAACATCACCTATGGCCGGCCCGACGCGACCGAGGAGGAGGTGATTGCCGCCGCCAAGCAGGCTGAGGCACATGACTTCATTCTCGGGCTCGCTGATGCCAAGGGCCGTACGGGCTATGACGCCCATGTCGGCGAGCGCGGCGTCAAGCTGTCGGGAGGCCAGCGCCAGCGCATCGCCATCGCGCGGGTGTTGCTCAAGGACGCGCCGATCCTCATCCTCGACGAGGCAACCTCGGCGCTCGATTCCGAGGTTGAGCAGGCGATCCAGAGTCAGTTCGAGCATCTGATGCAGGGCAAGACGGTGATTGCCATCGCCCATCGCCTGTCGACCATCGCGGCGATGGACCGGCTGATCATTCTCGACAATGGCCGGATCGTTGAAGAAGGCACCCACGCCGAACTGCTCAAGCTCAATGGCCATTATGCCAAGCTCTGGGCGCGCCAGTCTGGTGGCTTCATCGATCTCGATGCGGATACGGAAGCGGCGGAGTAGCCTCGTTCCACGAGAAGTGATTGCGCCGTCTCTTGTGGCGACGCAATCAACCGCCAGAATGCCAAGCCGGAGTCGAAAAGGAAGACAAAGATGCGGCATGCTGGAGGCGGCGGAATGAGAGGCGGCGGGCGTGGCGGCCGACCGGTGCCGCCGCGTCGCAAGAATTATCGCCCCTATCGGGAAAATCGGTTCCTGCAGCCGCTCTTCCGTCCATTCGAACGCTGGGTCGATCCGTTCCGGCGGCCGACGAATCCCACGCCGCCGGATACCATCTGGCGCTTCATCTGGTATTTTGCCCGGCAGGCCAAATGGGCGCTAACGGCGAATTTCGCACTTAATGCGATCACCGGTAGCATGGAAGCGCTGTTCTTCTACTTCATGGGGCGGCTGATCGATATTCTTGGGGCCGGTGTTGTCGACCAGGGGTGGCCGGGGCTAATCGCACGTAACGGCGGCGAATTGCTGCTGATCTTTCTTGTGGTCGTTGTCGTTCGCTTCCTCGCCAATTTCCTTGAGGCGATGGTCGATAACCAGGTGATCGGGCGCGGTTTCTACAATCTCGTGAGGTGGCAGGCCGCTACCCATGTGGCACGCCAGAGCGTCGGGTTTTTCGCCAATGAGCATTCAGGGTCGGTCCTGACCAAAGTTGCGCAGGTGGCTGATTCACTCGGCAATTTTATCACCGGCGCACTGACCTCTGTGTGGACCATCCTCACATTCATGGTGACCTCACTCGTCTTGTTCGCCGGACTCGATCTGTGGCTGGTCGTGATCGTCGTCATCTGGACCGGGATCGTGCTCGGGATTGCACGCTTTTTCCTGCCTCGGTTGCGCGATGCCTCGGTCGACCTCGCGGAGTCAGGCGCCGAGCTGAATGGGCGCTTGGTCGACGTCTATTCCAACATTCAGACAGTCAAACTCTACGGCTCGACGGAAGAGGCAGACACCTATCTGCGCGAGGGCCTTGCCGGTTACGTCACGGCTACGGGACGCACAGGCCGCCTGTCGGTGGGCATCACGTCGCTGATGAACCTCGTCTCGGGGATTGCCTTCACCGCTGCTGCGGTTCTGTGTATCCAACTGTGGACAGAAAACGCCATCACCGTCGGTTCGATCGCCTTCGCTCTGGCGCTTCTGCTGAGGCTCAACATGTGGCTCGGCCGGCTTGTCGGCTCGATCAATGGCCTGATGCGCTCCTTCGGTGTTCTGCAGAATGCGATGGAGCTCATCACCCGACCGATCGAAGTGGTCGATGCGCCCGACGCACGCCCCTTCGTGCCTGACGGCGGCGCTATCCGTTTCGACAATGTCGGTTTCAGCTATCTCAAGAAGACCGTCGTCATTGACGCGTTCGATCTCGATATCAAACCGGGCGAGAAGGTCGGACTCGTGGGCTATTCCGGTGCCGGAAAGACCACCATCGTCAATCTGCTCCTGAGGTTCTGGGACATCCAGTCGGGCCGCATTCTCATTGATGGTGCCGACATCTCCAAGGTTACCCAGGACTCGCTTCGGTCCGCCATCGGCGTTGTCACCCAGGAGCCGGCGCTGCTGCACCGCTCGGTCAAGGACAACATCCTATATGGTCGGCCCGGCGCCAGCGATGCCGAGGTGGTTGCCGCGGCGAAAAAGGCAGCTGCTCACGCATTCATCCTCGACCTCAAGGATCCCGACGGCCGGGCCGGCTACGATGCCCATGTCGGCGAGCGCGGCATCAAGCTCAGCGGGGGACAGCGCCAGCGCATCGCCATTGCCCGTGTCATGCTCAAGAACGCCCCGATCCTTGTGCTCGACGAAGCCACTTCGGCACTCGATTCCGAAATTGAGGCGGCAATTCAGGAGCAGCTGTCGACGCTGATGCAAGGCAAGACCGTGCTTGCCATCGCCCATCGCCTGTCGACCATCGCCGCCATGGATCGGCTAGTCGTCATTGATGAGGGGCGGATCGTCGAGCAGGGCAGTCATGCCGAACTGCTGAAACAGGGCGGTATCTACGCGACGCTTTGGGCGCGCCAGTCCGGCGGATTCCTTGCCAGCGATCCGGATGCGGCAAACCCCGCCGACACTGCCGACTAGATCCTCCATCGTTCGTATGTTTCGGAAAAACCGGCCCCGGATCGCTAGTGCGGTTTTGGCCGGCAACGGTCTTGACGACGCGACATTTTGATAATATTAGGCAAAGCTAATTAAGCAATGCCTGATACTTCAATGTGAGGCGAGCCGGAGCAAAGGACCGACAATGAAGATCGAGACTGTCAGCAACAAGTATGCAATCAGCGCCCAGATCGCGCCGGACGATCTGCCTATCGTCGCCCAGGCCGGCTACAAGTCGGTCGTGTGCATACGTCCGGATAATGAAGAGGCCGGCCAGCCTCGTTTCGACGATATCGCACGCACCGCCGGCCAGTTCGGCATCAGAGCTGCCTACGTACCGGTTTCGGGCTCTGCAAGCTCGACCCAGTTGAGCCAGTTCCGTCAGGTCTGCGAGAGCTTGCCGAAACCGGTGCTCGGCTACTGCCGATCCGGGGCTCGCGCCATCAGCATCTACAAGAGTTCGCGCGGTTGATCGCTAGCGGTTCCAGTCGTCGCCGCCACACATCAGGGCGTTCGGTTATCCGGACGCCCTTTTCGTTGGAGCGCTATCACTCTGGCGGTTAGCAGGGATAGAGCTTTTTCAGCATTCCCAGCAGATCGCGCACTGCCTGCGACTTCAAATGGTAATAGATAAGCTGGCCTTCGCGCCGCGTGCCGACCAGCTCGAGTTTCCTCAGTTTGGCCAGGTGCTGCGAGAGCGGCGACTGTGCCAGCCCGACTGCATTGCACAGGTCGGTCACGGTGCGCTCCTGCTTGAGCAGCAGGCACAGCACCTTCAGTCGGTTCTCATTGGCAATCGCGGTCAGAACCAGATTGGCCGATCCCGTATCAAAAGGAAGACTCGCTTCGTCGGTCATCACATCACTCGAAAAATCAGGTTGTCAGGCCGAAAGAAATCGACCCTGCGGCGAGACGGGACAAACGCGTCGATCTTGTCGACAACGCAGCCGGAAACCAATCTGTCACCATGAAACTGGCCAGAGGGGGCGCCTCGATGTTGCTCCCGATCGTGACCCTCTGGCTGGTCACGCCGCAAAGGCATACGTGACTGCCTTGACGAAAATGCCGTCAAAACATGACTAAATGGTGATAGTTATCGTCCGGGACGACCAGATATTCCATTGTCTCGCGGCAAACAACTGCGATGGTGCCGCCTGTGGAAAATCCGACTGGGCGAGACAATTTTCCCTGGTGGTGCAGACGTCGCAAATCTTGCGCAAGGTGCGGGCTGGGAGTACCTGTTGAGCACCCCCGACAGCACGCTCTGCCCGTGCGTTTCCCGCCGCCCGAAGCGGGATATCCAAGGAGCCCTTCATGTCCAGCACTGCTCAAACCTCCGCAAACTACGCGGAATTCGATCTTTCAGGTGCTTTCGCTCTCAGCTCTCCGGCGCGCACCGATATTGCCATACCGATCGATTTGCCCGGTGACGTGCATACGGCGCTCCTTGCTGCTGAGTTGATCCCGGATCCCTATTTCGGCACCAACGAAATGGACATCATGTGGGTCAACAGGACCCCGTGGTCAGTCGAGCGCGAAATCGACATCCCGGCGGAAATGGCGACGGGGCACCTGACCCTGACACTTTCGGAAGTGGACTGCATTGCAACGATCATCTGGAACGGCGAGGTTCTGGCCGAGGTCGACAACCAGTTCGTGCGGCACGATCTCGATGTGACCGGCAAGGTTCGGCCAGGTGCCAACACACTTCGCATCGAGTTCGCCGTCGCCCGCGACATTGCCAAGGCCAGGGCCGAGGCGCATCCGTTTCCGCTGCCCTTCACCAAGAACTATCAGACCAACGGGCTTGAAGGCGTCCACCTCAATTTCATCCGCAAGACGGCGTGTCATGCGGGTTGGGACTGGGGCATCTGCCTGATGCCGACGGGCGTTTACGGCAAGATGGTGCTTCGGCGTGCGCCTCTGGCCCGCCAGGACAGTGTGCAGGTGGAGCAATCCCACGACAATGGTACCGTCGCACTGAAGATCACCAGCCGTGTCACCGCCTTTGCTGTCGGCGAGGTCGAACTGACTCACACGATCGATGGGCATACGATTGGCGGAACGCGTCCGGTCGTTGCTGGCGAGAACGTATTCACCGATACGATCAGCATCGAGAACGCCAAGCTGTGGTGGCCGAATGGGCAGGGCGCCCAGCCGCTGTATCAGCTCGAGACCGTGCTCGATGGCGAAAAGACCACCCGCAATATCGGTCTCAGACAGCTCGACTGGTTGGTCGAGCCCGACGAGATCGACCACAATTTCAAGTGCCGGATCAACGGGCGCGACATCACCATGATGGGTGCCAACTGGATCCCCAATGACGCCATTCCTTCGCGCATCACGCCTGAAGCCGTGCGCGACGTTCTGGAAAGCGCTGCTGCAGCCAACATGAACATGTTGCGCATCTGGGGCGGTGGTCAGTACGAGCCGGACTGGTTCTACGACATGTGCGATGAGCTCGGCATTCTGATCTGGCACGATTTCATGTTTGCCTGCATGCCCTATCCGAGCCACCCGGCTTTCCTTGACAGCGTCCGTGAGGAGATAACCCAACAGGTTCGCCGTCTTCAGCACCACGCGGCGATCGCCATCTGGTGCGGCGACAACGAGGTTATCGGCTCGCTGACCTGGTACGAGGAAACGCAGAAGGATTTGGCGCGCTATATCGCCAATTACGATCGCGTCTCGCACCTGTTGGAACAGATCGTTGCCGCCGAGGATTCCGGCCGGCGCTTTTGGCCGTCATCGCCCTCGCTCGGCTATCTCGATTTCTCCGATGGCTGGCATTCGGACACGCGCGGCGACATGCATTTCTGGAGCGTCTGGCACGAGGCTAAGCCGTTCGAGCACTATCGCGACGTCAATCCGCGCTTTGCATCCGAATTCGGTTTCCAGTCCTTCACCTCGATGGATGTCATCGAAAGCTTCGCGGCGCCTGACCAGCGCAACCCGTCTTCGCCCGTCATGGAGCAGCATCAGCGCAACGATGGCGGCAACGCGCGCATTATCGAGACCATGACGCGCTATTTCCGCTTCCCCAAGGGGTTCCCGGAAATGGTCTTCCTCAGCCAGGTGCAGCAGGGCCTCGCCATCAAGACCGCCATCGAATACTGGCGCTCGACCAAGCCGCGCTGCATGGGCACTCTGTACTGGCAGATCAATGATAATTGGCCGGTGCACTCCTGGTCGTCGCTCGACTACGGTGGTGGCTGGAAGCTGCTACACCACATGGCGAAGCGCTTCTTCCTGCCGATCAACGTCGTCGCGGTGCCGGGCGCGCCGCTTGGGCAGACAAAGAACTCACGCGGCGCCCCGATCGAAGGCGCGTTGCCTTCGGAACTCGTGCTCAAGGGCATCAATGACAGACCGGATTGGTCCGATATCGTCCTCGACGTGCAGGCTGTCAGCGTTTCGGGAGAGGTGCGCGGCCTCAGGCGGACCGGCTACACGCTCAACCCAGATGCTGCCGAAGAGCTCATGCGGTTTCCGATCGACAAGCTCAAGGACGACGAGTTCCTCTATTTCACCTGGACCGACGGCAACGGCAATCTCATAGGCGCCAATGATTTCTTCCCGCGCGCCTACAAGTATTACGACATCGAGCCTGCTGAAGTGGTTGCGAACTGGGAGATGGAGGACGGCAATCCGGTGGTGACACTGACTGCTGACAAGCCGGCCTTTTTCGTAACCGCGACAGTCGACGTGCCCGGCCATTTTTCAGACAACGCGATCACGCTGCTGCCAGGTGTTGAACGCCGGCTCGTCTTCGTACCGCGGCGCGGCGCCGCAGTGACGATCGACGAACTTGTTGCCGAGTTTCGGATTTCCCATCTTCGGCAGACCTATTGATCCCATGAGGCATCGCGATGAAGTTCCGTGCTCCCATACTGCTCGTACGTGACCTGGATAGATCCACTCGCTTCTACGTTGATGTCATGGGCTTCAGTGTCGATTGGGCCGAGGGAAATGTCGTCGTGTTCAATGAGGGGTTTGAGATTCACGAGGGCACCTCAATGCAGAAAATGGCCTGGGGTGAAACCGACGGACCGGACGAGGCCTATGGGCGGCGAAATCTCGTGCTCTATTTCGAGCATGAAGACATCGAGGCGGCCTTTGCCGCCGTCGCGCCGCACGCCTGCCTGATTCACCCGGTTCAGAAACAGGCTTGGGGACAGCGCATATTCCGTTGCTACGATCCGGACGGACACGCCATCGAGGTCGGCAGCGCCGCGCGGGACTGATCCAACCATCTGTCCGGATATTGGTATGTGTGTTCGCAAAGCGCCGAAGATTGAATCAGGTCTGAGACGTGCTCACCTGACAGGGTACGTGTCATGCCAAAAGCCGCGATGAAGCGTTTCGAAGTCAATCGCATCATGGCCGAAGCCGATGCGTTCATCCGCTCGTTCGGCTATGTGTTGACGCCATTTGCCTGTTGGTCGCCGGGCGCATACGCGTAACGTTTCGAGAGAGACCTTACGGTCAGTCCGCGCGCATCGTGGCGATGACCTTGGTCATCAGCAGCATGAACTGCCGCTTCTCGTTTTCATCGAGACCGGACAAGGCCTCGGCATTTGCCGATTGTGCCGCTGATACGGCCTTGTCTTCGAGACGTCGTGCCTTGTCGGTCAGGTGAACGGTCTGGGCCCGTTTGTCCGCGGGGTGCGGGTGGCGCACGATCAGGCCGTCACGTTCCATGCGTGACAGGGTGTTGGCCATGGTCGCCTGCTCGATATCGAGCCGTGCCAGCAGTTCCTTTTGTGTCAGCCCGTCCTCACCGTAAAGCGCGACCAGGGTGGCAAATTGCGCCGGGGCCAGCCCGAGCGGCTCGATGCGTTCCCGCAGCTGGCGCTCGAACAGGCGCGCCATCTGGTTGACCAGAAATCCCGCCGATGTCGAGAGCGTGAAAACCATGGTCTCGAATAGCACTTGAATAGCACGCTATGCAAGCATATTATATAGCATGCTATTTAAATGGAGGTCGATATGACATCCCGCCTGCACGCCATTGCCGGAGCCACCGCGATCCTTTTGATCGGGGTGTTCTGGTACCTGGCCCTGTCGTCCGAATTCCTCGGCGGTCATGCCGAAGTTCTTCAGGCGCGCACTGCCATCTTGTGGCTGATGCCCGTGCTTATCGCTCTGGTCGTTGTGGCCAATATTTCTGGCAAACGGTTGGGCGAGGCGGGGCATCCGCTCGTCGCCGCCAAGAAGAAACGGGTGAAGCTTGTGGCCGCCAACGGCGCCATCATCCTTGTCCCCGCCGTCGTTCTGCTCTGGTACTGGGCGGACACGGGCCGGTTCGATGCCTGGTTCTATGCCCTACAGGTTCTCGAACTGATGGCCGGCGCCGGCAATGTTATTTTGCTCAGCCTCAATCTGCGTGACGGGTTCAGGCTTGCGGCGCGAAATGCTTGACGGGGCCGGAGAGGGGTGGGCATTTTCCTTGTAGGGTCCGGCCGGCGGAGGGTATTGATGGCGGGCCGGTTTTCAGGTGTCAGAGAATCCTGCGGTGGAGGAAGAAAATGGCCACGCCTTCGATGAAGCGTTCCGAGGTCAACCGCATCATGGTGGAGGCTGACGCGTTCATTCGCTCCTTCGGCTATGTGCTGCCTCCCTTTGCCTATTGGTCGCCGGAAGAATTTCGGGCCAATGCCGATTCCGCCGAAGCGATCGTTGATGCCAATCTCGGCTGGGACATCACCGATTTCGGGCTCGGAGATTTCGCCAGCACCGGGCTGTTCCTGTTCACAGTGCGCAACGGAAATCTGGTCGACCTCAAGAAGGGGCGCGGCATGCTGTATGCCGAGAAGGCGATGATCTCGCGCAAGGATCAGGTGACGCCGATGCATCGTCACACGCTCAAAGCCGAGGACATCATCAATCGTGGCGGAGGCACGCTCGTGGTCGAGCTTTTCGGCGACAGTGACGGCGAATGCGACCGTGACAAGGGAACGGTGGTCTATGCCGACGGGATGCGCTGCGATCTCGAACCAGGTCACAAGCTGAAGCTTAACCCGGGCGAAAGCGTCACGCTGTTGCCGGGCAAGCATTGGCACTCCTTCTGGGGCGATGGTGGTGACGTCTTTGTTGGTGAGGTTTCGACGGTCAACGACGATGCCACTGACAATATCTTCGAAGATCCGAAGGTCTCGCGCTTCTCCGGCATCGAGGAGGACGAAGCGCCGCTGTACCTGCTCGTGTCCGACTACAAGACGTGGCTCAAGTGACAGATTCCCGCATCTTTCTTGATGGCTATATCGATGTGCCGCCGGACCGGCTGGACGCCGTGGCGGCGGCACTGCCTCAACACATCGCCTTGACCCACGCCGAGCCGGGCTGCCTGTCCTTCTCGGTGGAACCTCAGGACGATTATGCGGGCCGCTTCTCGGTGTCGGAGGTGTTCATCGATCAAGCAGCCTTTGACGCCCATCAGGAACGGATGCGCGCTTCCGAGTGGTATGCCGTGACCAAGGGGCTTTCCCGCACCTACACAATCCGCAAGGCGGCCGAGGGCTGATCCCGGCCGGTTTCATGCCGCGTCGAGGATGTCGCGGACGATCCATCCTGTTTTTCCTTTTCCCATCTTCCTGCTAAATTACCCAGGTCGAAAAATGACGGCCCGGAGGGTGAGTCCGGGCGTTCGTCGTCCAGTCTGGGCACGGATTCTGTCGCTCTCCCGATGGGAGCGACCCGCGGCACGGTTTTGTCGTGCGCGGAGTTCAGTTGATGCCCAGGTCTCAGACCATTGCCACCATTTGTCATGACGGACAGTTCTGGATCGCTCTTGTCGAACGCTTGTCCGACGACAGGATCGAGGTTGCCCGACACGTTTTCGGGCCCGAACCCTCCAATGCCGAATTGCTTGCCTGGGCCGGTCAAGGCTTTGCCGACTTGCGCTTTGTCCCGGCCGAAGCACGAGCGCTGCCTGAGCCTCCGTCCAATCCGAAGCGCCGCAAGCGTATGGCGGCGGAGCAGGCCCGGGCTGCCGGTCCGTCGAGCCGGGCAAAGGATGCATTGAAAGCTGCAGCCGAGCTGAATGCATCGCAACGCAGGACGTCAGTTTCTGAGCATCGACAGGCCATCGCCAAAAGGCGCTACAGTGATCGGGCCGCTCGCAGGAAGGCGCGCAAGCGCGGCAAACACTGATGCTGCGGTTGAATGTCGGCTCCGCCTGTCCTAGGTCCGTCCGGTACGGACAAGGAGCAAGACGCAATGAAAATCGGATTTATCGGCACAGGTGACATCACCAAGGCCATCGTTACGGGCCTGGATCACGCACGTTACGATTACGACGAGATCATCGTCTCGAAACGCAACGCCGAAAACTCTGCAAGCCTGGCGCAAGCTTGCGCGCGTGTGCGGGTGGAGGACGATAATCAGCGCATCGTCGATGTGGCCGATATGTTGTTTCTTGCCGTCCGCCCCCAAGTGGCGACGGAGGTTCTGTCAGCTCTCAGCTTCCGCCCGGGCCAACTCATCGTCAGTGTCATCGGCATGATGCCCCATGAGAAGTTGCGCCAATGGACCGGTCCGGATGTGACCATCGTCCGTGCCATGCCACTGCCGTTCGTTGCCACCTGCGACGGACCGACCGCGATGTCTCCGCACAATGACGAGGTCGAGCGGCTCTTCAATGCGCTTGGTCGTGCCGTGGTTGCCGAAACCAACGCTGAAATGGAAACGCTGGTTGTGGCCAGTTGCACGATGGGATTCTATTACGGTTTGCAGGAGGTTTTGTCCGACTGGCTGGGGGACAAGGGCATCTCGACCGAGAACAGTCGCGCCTATATCAATACCATCTATCTCGACCTTGCCCGAACCGGCGTTGCCGAAGAGGACAAGAGTCTCGAAGCCTTGCGCCGCGATCATTCAACGCCCGGTGGGCTCAATGAACAGATGCATCGGGTGTTTGGCGAGCACGGTGGGCATGAGGCCATGAAGGCGGCACTCGACAGCGTTTTTGCGCGCGTGCAACGCGCCAACCCTTCCGAGGACTAGGGGAGACAGGGCGGAACGCCGGTTCGCCAGTTCTGTGAGGCGTCAGCCGAACACAACCACGCAACCGCGACCGTTGCGCTTTGCGGCATAACAGGCGTTGTCGGCATTGCGGTAGAAATCTAGGGCCCTGTCGTTGGTGCCGTCGATGGCGGCAATGCCGACGCTGGCGCCGATCCGGAATGTGTCACCCTGCCAGCCAAAACGCATTTCTGCGATCTTGCGGACGATCTCCTGGGCTATGGCGCGCGCGGTTTTCAAGCTGCAATCGTCGAGGATGATGGCAAACTCATCGCCGCCGAGCCGGGCAACAAAATCGCCGTCACGGCAGGATGCGTGCAGCAGCTTGGCAACGTTGACCAGCAAGGCATCACCAGCGGCATGACCGGCGCTGTCGTTGACCGACTTGAAGTTGTCGAGATCGATCAGGCACAAAGCGTGATTGTCCTGGTTCGGTCGGGCCGAGGCAACGCTTGCGTCGAGCTTTGTTTCGAATGCGGCGCGGTTGCTGAGACCGGTCAGTGAGTCATGACTGGCGGTGTATTCGAGTTCGCGCATCAGCTTGCGGCGATGGGTGGCATCGCGGAAGACCATGACGGCGCCATTGATCGCGCCGTCCTTGCCCAGCACAGGCGAAGCAATTTCGCGGACGTAGCGCGAACGCCCTCTTTTGCCTTTGAGCAAAGCGTAGTCCACTGCTTTGACGACAGTGCCCCGCTTCAGGCATTTCTGCATCAGGCCTGATGACAGATTGGTGTCGGTTTCGAGGCGGCTGTCGTAGATGGTTTCAATCGGGCAGCCGAGCGCCTCATCACTGGTCCAGCCGGTCATCTTCTCGGCGGCCGTGTTCATGAAGATGATCCGCCCGCTAACATCGGTCGAGATGACGCCGTCAGCGATCGATTGCAGCGTAACTGAAAGCCTTTCCTTTTCGAGCGCTAGCTCGGCTTCCATGGCCTTGATGTGGGTGATGTCGGTATCCGTGCCGACGGAGCGCACTGCCACCCCATTCTCATCCCACTCGATCGGCTTGCCCCGGCTGAGAATCCAGACATAGTGTCCGTCGCGGTGGCGCTCGCGGTATTCGAGGATATCGTAGCCGTCCTCGCCAAATGCTTGCTTGTCGACTACGGATTCGATGCGTTTGCGGTCCTCCGGATGCAGCCTCTCCAACCACAATTCGCGTTGGCCATCCACTTCCTCGTTCTCGCCAATGCCGCGCATGCGTCGCCACATCCTGGAATAGGTGACGGTGCCACGTCGGGTGTCATGATCCCACACGCCCTGTCGCGCTGCACCGAGTGCGGCCTCCCAGCGTGCTTCATTGAAACTTGCTTCCTTCTCGGCGGTAATGTCGACGATCTGGAACAAGGTCAATGACGTCTGATCGGGCTCGATGACAATGCGGCGCGCCGACAGATCAGCCCAATAGGGTTGGCCATTGGCGCGGCGGAGTTGATAGGCGATACGTAGTCGGTCGGTTCGACCTGCGCGGAAGCGTTCGAACTCGATCGAAGCGCTCGTGGTTCTGTCGACAGGGGACAGATGGCCAAACGAAATGTCATCGTGCCCGAGCGAAATCGACAAGGCTTTCATCGGTTCGTTGAAATAGAGCACGGCGCCCTGTTCATCGAACGAGGCAACAGCTGTGTTGGCACCATCAAATGTGGCGGGTAGCCACGCCGGAACGGCGGGGTGCGGCAGAATGACGTCGCGTTGAGCGCGCACGACTTGGGCGTCCACATGTACCTCCTTGCGTCCGGCCTCCACCGTTCGCGGCTGAATGGTAGCGCCGGGAGATCGGGACGAGTCTCGGCTGCTTGCGCATTCAGCGACGACCCTTTCACAAAGTTGCTAATAAAGGCTTCAATTGCGCGGTCCGTTAAGCCAAGTATTCGAACTAAGAATTTGATTTTGTAGGATTAACTTTTCATTTACTATAGCTTTCCTGATAGTGGATGGTGGGCGTCCAGAAATATAACGATAGGAATTAGGCGAGGATACTGCATTCGGCGGGCCGAAAAACCGGGGTGCCAGCAAGACGTGTCGCTAACCCCGAGCTATGTTCGGATGAATGTCGATCCGGCTTTGATCGAGCCAGAGTGGTGACTATGCTCGCCGGTAAACTGCGGAGATGCGCAATGCGTCCGAGAATCTTCTGGCTGGCGCTGGCCGGGTTTGCGCTGTCAGGTACGGTGCAGGCCACGGCCGAAACTGTCTGGATCGGTGACATTGCGCCCTACGAATTGACGGATGCCGAGCTCTTTGATTTGCGCGACCAGATGCCTGCTGACCTGCAGACGGCTCTGAACCCATTGCGCAATGTTTCCTTTCCCGATGAAGCAGCATTTCGCGCCAAATTCGCTGCATTGGTGCCCGATGCCGAAGACCGCAGCGAGTGGATGGACACGCTCACCGCGGGTGCTGCGCAACCTGGCGTGTCCTTCGGCATAGAGGCGCTCAAGACCGATATTCTGACCATTCGCATTGCTGGCAGTGACCGTGTGCTCGACGCGGATCCGTTCACCTCGAAATCCTGGCTCACAGCTCTGCCGCCGCCAGCTGACACGCCCTTGGCCAGCGTGACGGCAACAATGGATGGCGCCTGTCTCAATGTAACGACATCCTCCGGCGAAGCCCTGTTCTCCTTGTGCGACGCCAGGCGCGGCGCCGATGGAACCTCGGTTGCGCTCAAGGCGGAAGCGGACGCCATTTACGGGCTGGGTCAGCAATTCGGCCGCGAGGGCGATGCCACGGCCAACCGGATCGGGGAAAAACGCGACGGGCTCAACGCCATGACCGCATTCAATGGCGGAGCCAATGGCAACACGTTGATCCCGATCGCCTATTTCGACCGCACCGGCACGAGGTTCGCGTTGTTCCTCGATAATCGCTACCCGCAGGTCTGGGATTTTTCCTCCGATCCCTGGCGCCTCAGCGTCAAGGGCGGCAGCTTTCGCCTTCATGTTCTGACCGCGCCGAGTCTGGCCGAACTGCGCCGGCGCTACATGGCTCTGTCCGGTCCGCCGCCGGTGCCGCCGAAGGCGATGTTCGGGTTGTGGCTGTCCGAATTCGGCTTCGACAATTGGCGCGAGGTGGACAATCGCATCGCCAGACTCGATGCCGACGGCTTCCCGCTGTCGGGGATTGCTCTCGATCTGCAATGGTTCGGCGGCATCGACGGCAGGGGCGGGCCGGGCCATATGGGCTCGCTCAGCTTCGACACCAGGGCATTCCCCAAGCCTGCAGAAAAGATCGCCGCGCTCAAGGCACGCGGGATCGGCATCATGCCGATCGAGGAATCCTATATCGACAAGACGCTGCCTGAATTTGCCGACATGGCGAGACGTGGCTATCTCGCCCATGACGCCTCGGGCGCGCCGCTCATGACGGCGCCGGAACTACAATGGTGGGGGTGGGGCGGCATGATCGACTGGCTCAATCCAGAGGCAGGAGCCTATTGGCACGATCTCAAGCGCCAGCCGCTGATCAACAAGGGTGTGACCGCACACTGGACCGATCTCGGCGAGCCGGAACTGTACAACCCGGCCAATCTCTACGGGCCGAGGCTCGACCAGAACGCGGCGCACAATTCCTACAACCTGATGTGGCTCGAATCGATCGCCGCCGGCTATCGCCGCGATGCACCCTCGAAACGCGTCTTCATGTTGTCGCGCTCTGGCGCTGCCGGCATGCAGCGGCTAGGGGCGGCGATGTGGTCCGGTGATACAGGCAGCGACTACTGGACGCTGCTCGGCCAGATGCCGCAGCAGACCCATATGATGTGGTCGGGGATCGATTATTACGGCTCGGATGTCGGTGGTTTTCATCGCGATGCCCTCAGTCACTATGACAACGCGCCGAGCCGCGAGGCGGCAATGGGTGAGCTTTACACGCAGTGGTTCGCCTATTCGGCTTTGTTTGAGATTCCGGTGCGCCCGCACACCGAGAACCTGTGCAATTGCAAGCAGACTGCTCCTGATCGCATTGGCGACGTGCCGTCCAACCTCGCCAATATCAGACTGCGCTATGCACTGCTGCCTTACTATTATTCGCTGGCGCACGCTGCCTGGCATGGTGGCGAACCGGTCTTCCCGAGTCTCGATTACTGGTACCCGCAAATGGCCGGCACCAATTCGCAAACCAGGATGATCGGTCGTGATCTCGTTGGCGCCGGCATTGCCCAATATGGTGCAGACACCGCCGAAATCCTGCTTCCCGCCGGCACATGGTACGATTTCCGCACCGGTACGCCGCAGATATCGGGCGGCGGCATTGCAAGTGTGCCGGTCTGGAAGGACGGGGTATTCACGCTGCCGCTTTTCGCCCGTGACGGCGCGGTGATCCCTGTCAGTGACGATGGGCACAACGTTCTGCAGGTCTTCGGTGCCGGCGATGGCCAGTTCGACTGGTTTAATGACGACGGCGAAACGCTGGCCTATCAGGACGGCTTCTACGATCTCATTTACCTCGATAAGACCGGCGGAACGCTTGTGCTAAACCGGGCACTCGGTAAAAAGCTGTCTCCTGATCGGCTCGTCTGGCATCTGCCCGAGGGCATGATGGCCAAGGCGGTGATGGTGGATGGTCAGGAGGTGCACTTCACCACCAGCGGCAGTTCAATTGAGCTGGAATTGCCGCCTCTCGGCTCATCCATGACGATCACACTCGAAAGGTGATTGCCGTCGCGGCGAACACATGAAATTCTCACGTCCGGGAGACGGCGAAATGCGTAAAACTGGATCGATTGCCATCCTCGGCGTGTTCATGGCCGACACGAGTTATCGTGCCGCGCGCTTGCCGCAGATCGGCGAAACCCTGCCCGGCAAATCCTTTGCGCTGGGGCCGGGCGGCAAGGGCTCAAATCAGGCCGTGGCGGCGGCGCGCGCCGGGGGCAATGTCTCGTTCCTGACCCGGCTCGGCGACGATGCCTTTGCCGATATTGCCTTTTCAGTCTGGCGCGAGGCCGGGGTGCATCCGGTCATCAATCCTGATCCCGACAGCTACACCGGCGCGGCCTTCATTTTCGTCGACGACTCCACCGGCGACAACGCCATCATCATCAGTCCGGGCGCCGCGGCGCGCATCGCTCCTGTAGATATCTGGGCCTGGGCGCCACAGATCGACAATGCCGACGTGTTCGTTACCCAGCTCGAACAGCCGGTCGATGCCGCCCGCTCAGGTCTGGCCCGCGCCCGTCGCGCCGGCGTGACAACCATCCTCAACACCGCGCCTGCCACTGATCTCAGCGACGAGATGCTGTCGCTTTGCGACTATGTCACGCCAAACGAGACCGAGGCCGGGCAGCTGACCGGCATCGCCGTCGACAGCTTCGACAGCGCCCGCCGCGCTGGCGATGCTCTGCTGAAGCGCGGCGTAGGCGCAGCGCTGATCACGCTCGGCGAACGTGGTGCGCTGTTGCACACTTCCGAGATGTCCGAACACATACCGGCCTTCAATGCCGGACCTGTGGTCGAGACAACAGGTGCCGGCGACGCGCTTAATGGCGGATTCGCGGTAGCACTGGCCGAGGGGCAAAGCCCGCTCGATGCGGCGCGGTTTGGCTCCGCGACGGCGGCCTTGTCAGTGACCCGTCCCGGCACGGCGCCTTCCATGCCAAAACGTCAAGAGATCGAGGCCGTGCTGGTGGGCTAACCGGTCTTGGAAACAGGAGGGCCTGCATGAGCATGACCGAAGCGGTTTTGCGTCTGGTGGTTGCGGCGCTTCTGGGCGGCGCGCTAGGGCTGAACCGATATGTCCACCACAAATATGTCGGCATCCGCACCTTGAGCATCGTGGCGCTGTCCGCCGCAGCGCTTGTTCTTGCCGTTGTGCCGGTCTTTTCCTCGGACGGCGTCAGCCGCGTCATCCAGGGGCTGTTGACCGGCATCGGTTTCATTGGTGCCGGCGTCATCGTTCATGGACGCCACGGCGACACTGTCAGAGGCCTGACCTCGGCCGCGACTGTGCTGTTGTGCGTCGCCACCGGCATTTTGTGCGCGTTTGCCGATTGGGTGTTGGTGCTGTCGCTCTCGGCCCTGTCGCTGCTGATCCTCGTTTTCGGCGGGCCGGCCGAAAAATACTTGATCACCCGCTTAGGGTTCAATCAACGCAATGGCGATGCCGGGCCTGATGACGATAACGTGTGATCAGGTCCGGCTCGCTTCGACTGATCAGGCGTTGACGTCGACCACCACCCGTCCGCGGACCTGACCGGAAAGGATGTCTGCGCCCAGTTGCGGCAGGTCGTCGAGCTTGGCCTCGACGATCATTTCGTCGAGCTTGTCGAGCGGAAGTGCTCCGGCCAAGCGCCCCCAGGCGGCAACGCGTGCCTCGTAAGGCTGCATGACGCTGTCGATGCCGAGCAGATTGACGCCGCGCAACAGGAACGGCACGACCGAGCCGGGGAAATTGGCGCCGCCGGCAAGGCCAACGGAGGCGACGGATGCGCCGTATTCCATCTGTGCCAGAACGCGCGCCAGCATAGTGCCGCCGACACTGTCGACGGCGCCGCTCCAGGTTTCGGATTCGAGCGGGCGCTTCGAAGCCTCGGCGAGTTCGCTCCGGTCGATGATGTTAGTTGCGCCGAGACTTTTGAGATAATCAGCGGTTTGCGGGCGTCCGGTAACGGCAGACACTTCGTAATCGGTCGCGGCGAGCAGGGCGGTTGCCACCGAGCCGACGCCACCGGCGGCGCCGGTGACCAGAACCGGCTTGCCGCCCGGCTTGAGGCCGTGATGCTCGAGCACGCCGATGGCAAGGCTGGCGGTGAAGCCGGCGGTGCCGATGGCCATGGCGCGCTTGAGCGTCAGTCCTGCAGGCAGAGGAACAAGCCAGTCGGCCTTGACCCGTGCCTTTTGCGAATAGCCGCCCCAGTGCACTTCGCCAACGCGCCAACCGGTCAGCACCACTTCGTCACCCGGCGCGTAGCGCGGGTCGGACGAACTCTCGACCGTGCCGGCGAAATCGATGCCGGGCACGTGCGGATACTTCCTGACCAGCCCGCCGCCAGGTCCCACGCACAACCCATCCTTGTAGTTGAGCGTCGAATAAGCGACCGCGACTGTCACCTCTCCTTCGGGGAGGTCGTTCAGTTCGAGTTCGGTGATGCCTGCGGTGGGGGCATCGTCTTTGCTGGCTTTGTTGACCACCAGGGCTCTGAAGCTCAAAATATTACCCTTCCTTGATAACGTTGCGTGCGGCGAAGGTGTCGGAGATTTCCTCGATGATACCCGGATCGTCGATTGTTGCCGGCATCTTCCATTCGCCGCCGTCGGCGATCTTTTGCATTGTGCCTCTCAGGATCTTGCCCGAGCGGGTCTTGGGCAGACGAGAGACGACCAGAGCAGTCTTGAAGGCGGCGACCGGACCGATTTCATCGCGCACCAGCTTGACCACTTCGGCCTCGATTTCTTCGGGCGGCCGGGTCACCCCTGATTTCAGAACCATCAGCCCGAGCGGCAACTGCCCCTTCATCGGGTCGGCAATACCAATCACCGCGCATTCGGCGACATCCTTGTGCCCGGCAATAACCTCTTCCATGCCACCTGTCGACAGTCGATGTCCGGCAACATTGATGATGTCGTCGGTGCGCGCCATGACGAAAATGTAGCCATCCTCGTCGCGGATGCCGGCGTCGGCCGTCTTGTAGTAGCCGGGGAACTCTTTGAGGTAGGCGGCGCGGAAGCGCTCGTCGGCGTTCCACAAGGTTGGCAGATTGCCCGGAGGCATCGGCAGTTTGACCACGATGTTGCCGAGCGTGCCATCGGCCACTTCATGGCCGGCGTCGTCGAGGACGCGTATGTCATAGCCTGGCATGGCGACGGTCGGCGAGCCGATCTTGACGGGCAGGGCCCCGAGGCCGATGGGATTGCCCGCGATGGTCCAGCCGGTTTCGGTCTGCCACCAATGGTCGATCACCGGTACGTCGAGTTGCTCCTGAGCCCAGATGATGGTGTCCGGATCGGCGCGTTCACCGGCAAGGAACAGGGTCCTGAGGCTTTTGATATCGTACTTGCCGATGAGCTTGCCTTCGGGATCGTCCTTCTTGATGGCGCGGAAGGCGGTCGGGGCGGTGAACAGGTCGACGACGCCATACTCCTCGATGACACGCCAGAAGGTGCCTGCATCCGGTGTTCCGACCGGCTTGCCCTCAAACAGGATGGTGGTGCAGCCCTTCAGCAACGGGCCATAAACGATATAGGAATGCCCGACGACCCAGCCGACGTCGGAGGCGGCCCAATAGACCTCGCCGGGTTCGACCCCATAGATGGCGCCCATGGTCCAGTTGAGTGCCACCATGTGACCGCCGGTGTCACGGACCACACCCTTGGGGCTTCCGGTCGTGCCGGAGGTGTAAAGGATGTAGAGCGGATCGGTCGCCTGGACGGGCGCGCAGGGCACCTTGGTACCAGCGGACTTGTGGGCGGCGACTGCGGCGGCGTAGTCGATGTCGCGTCCGGCCTCGAGTTCGCAGATCAACCTGTCGCGCTGGACGATTACGCAGGAAGCCGGCTTGTTATTCGACAGTTCGATGGCATGGTCGAGCAGCGGCTTGTAAGGCACGACGCGGCTTGGTTCGACACCGCAGGAGGCCGAAACGATCACCTTCGGGGAACAGTCGTCGATGCGGGTGGTCAGCTCGTGCGCCGCAAAGCCGCCAAACACCACTGAATGCACCGCCCCGAGGCGCGCCACGGCCAGCATTGCGAACACCGCTTGCGGTATCATCGGCATGTAGATGAGAACGCGGTCGCCCTTCTCGACGCCCTGGTCGGCGAGAACGGCAGCCAGCGCCTCGACCTCGCTCAGCAGCTCGGCATAGGTGAAGCGCGCCTTCGTGCCGGTGACCGGACTGTCATAGATGATGGCGTCCTGATCGGCCCGGCCATTGGCGACATGGCGGTCGACGGCGTTGAAGCAGGTGTTGCCCACGGCATCGGGAAACCAGCGGCCATAAACACCCATGTCAGGGTCGAATGCCTTAGTCGGCGCCTCGAACCAGTCGATATCTCCGGCGGCTTCAAGCCAGAACCCCTCCGGATCGTCTTTCCAGCGCCGATAGACCTCATGGTAGCGCGATTGTGTTGCCATTTGTTCCTCCCCCTGTCGGCTTTGCGCCGTCTCGCAGCAGCTTTGTGCCCTCGCCCGATACTACAGACCACAGACACGCGGCCAAGTATCAAATTCAGAAATCTGCATATTCGCGAGGCCTGGCGAGACTCAGGTCCAGTCGAGCACGGCTTCGAAACCGTCTTCATGCCCGCGGGCGGGCGAATGTAGTGTGAACCTGCCGCCGGTCTGTTCGGCAATGGCCCGGGCAATCGAGAGGCCGAGACCCGTACCGGCGGCCTCGGTGGCGCCGCGCATGAACGGTTCTCCGAGCCGACACAGGGTCTCCTCCGGAACGATCCTGCCACGATTGACGAGCTTAACCACTGGACCGGGGCCGGCCGCAATCGTGATGGTTTCATCGGGCTCGCCATGCTTGAGAGCGTTCTCGATGAGATTGGTGAGGGCGATGGCAAACGCATCGCCATTGACCGGCGCTGTCAGCGGCCGGGTGTCATCGAGATCAAGGCGTACGCGTCCCGAGCTGCGCACGGCGCTGTCGTAGTCGCGCAGCACCAGCTTGAGGATCGGTTCGAGATCGGTCGGCTTGTCCGTCTGGGCAAATCCCGCCCCGAGGCGGGACAATTGCAGAAGTTTCTCCGAGAGCCGGGAGAGGTGGTGAAGCGAGGTTTCGATTTCGGCGATACGCGCCCGCGCCGGATTGCCCTCGAGTTCGATCGCCAAGCGTTGCACCTGGGCGAGGGCGCCGGCAACCGGGGTGCGCAGCTCATGGGCGCTGGAGGCGGCAAAGGCGCGTTCGGCATCAAGTGCGTCGCGCAAACGTCCGAGCAAGCCATCGACAGCTTCGGCAATCGAGACCAGTTCGACGGGATGATGGCTCTGGGCGAGGGGCGAGAGATCGCGGCGGTCGCGCTTGGCGATGTCCTGGCTCAACGCCTCGACCGGGCGCATGGCGAGGCGGATGGCGAACCAGATGCCGATAATGATCAGCGGGATCAACGCCGCCAATGGCAGAACATGTCCCCATGCGCTCGATGCCAGGGCGTGGGCACGGTGATCGTCTCGTTCGATAACGATGATGTTGAAGCCTGAGCGGCGATCGGTCAGAGAGTAGACGCGCCGGTGCTCGTAATCCGAATAGCCTTCAGGCACCTGTGTCAGTCCGGCAAAATCCGGTGCGTCCGCCGTCGCCAGCACGATGTGCCCCCGCCTGTCTCGCACCAGATAGGCATAAAGCTCGTTTTTGGCCTCAAGACCGGAAATGCGCGGCGCTTCGTCGGCCTCGTCGTCATCATGTTTGTCACTGGGTTCGCGCCGGTCGTGGATGGCCAGAGGCAGGAGCCTGAGTGCGCTCTGGCGCATGGACTCATCGAATGCCTCGTTGAGCTCGTCGCGGGTCACGTGGCCGGAGATTGCCGCAGCGCCAAGCCAGAGCAGGCCGGTCAGGGCGGCAAGCCCGATCGCCAGCCGCCAGGCGATTGAAGGACGGCGCTTTTTCATGCAGGAACCTGATAACCGAGCCCGCGGGCCGTCGTCACGAAGTCGCGGCCAAGCTTCTTGCGCAGGCGGGAGATGTAGACCTCAACGGCGTTGCTCTCGATTTCAGCGCCAAAAGAATATAGGGAATCCTCGATCTCGGAGCGGGTGACCATCACGCCGCGGTGGCGCAAAAGCCGTTCGAGCACGGCCCATTCGCGCGCCGTCAGCGTTACCGCTTTGCTGTCGATTGTCGCTGTTTTTCGTCCGAGGTCGATTTCGGCTGCGCCAACCTTCACGGTTGGAAGTGGTGTGCCGGCATAGCGCCGCACCACGGCGGACAGGCGCGCCGACAGTTCTCCCAGATCGAATGGCTTGACCAGATAGTCGTCGGCACCGGAATTCAGCCCCTCGATGCGGACCGAAACCTGATCCTGCGCCGTAGCGATGATGATCGGCGCCGAGTTGCCGGCTTTGCGAAGGTCGCGCAACAGATCGAGCCCGCGCCCGTCCGGCAGGCCGAGATCGAGCAGGATCAGCTCGTAGTCGACGCTGTCGAGCGCCAGACGCGCATCATCAAGCCGGCGCATCCAGTCGACTCCGTGTCCATTGGCGGCAATGTGATCTCTGACCGCCGCGCCAAGCACGTGGTCGTCCTCGATCAGGAGAACACGCAAGAATCTCTCCTCAAGGCCTGCGTTTGATGGACAAGTCTCAAACATGCAGCTTACATGAGCCTGAAAAATCCGTCAGTCTCAATCGCCGGGCGAGGGGAATGGTCCGGCGACCTTATCAGGAGGTGGGCATGGACGCGGCCATATCCGGGCAGCAGATGCTTCTTGATCGCATCGATGGCGCGCGCGACGACCTTGTCGCCCTGACGCAGGATCTCGTCCGGTTTCCGACAATCAATCCGCCGGGTGAAGGCTATCTCGAAATCTGCGAGTATCTCGCCAATCGCCTCAGGCCGCGCGGCTTCGCCATCGAACTGATCCGCGCGGAAGGCGCCATCGGGGATTCCAACCGCTATCCGCGCTGGAACGTTGTTGCCCGCCGCGAGGGCAGGGCGCCGGGCCATTGCGTTCATTTCAACTCCCACATCGATGTCGTTGCTGTCGGACACGGCTGGACCAAGGATCCGTTCGGTGGCGAGATCGTCGACGGCAGGATTTACGGCCGCGGCACGTGTGACATGAAGGGCGGTCTTGCCGCCTCGATCATCGCCGCGGAAGCCTTCATCGACACCTATCCAGACTACGAAGGCGCCATCGAAATTTCCGGTACAGCCGATGAGGAGACTGGTGGCTACGCCGGCGTCGCCTATCTTTCCGAGAAGGGGTACTTCAGCCCGGAGCGCGTGCAGCACGTCATCATTCCCGAGCCGCTCAACAAGGACCGCATCTGTCTCGGTCATCGCGGCGTCTGGTGGGCCGAGATCGAGACCCACGGGCATATCGCCCATGGCTCGATGCCGTTCCTCGGCGATTGCGCCGTACGCCACATGGGCGCGGTGGTTGCCGAAATGGAGAACTCCTTGTTCCCGGCGCTGGCGAAAAAGCGCACCGACATGCCGGTCGTGCCCGAAGGCGCAAAACAGTCCACCCTCAACATCAATTCCCTGCATGGCGGAGAGGCCGAGCCTGACGCGGATTACACGGGCTTTCCCTCGCCGCTGGTGCCCGATAGTGCCCGCATGGTCATCGACCGGCGTTTTCTGATCGAGGAAAGCGTCGAAGAGGTGAAGGACGAGATCGTCGCCGTGCTGGAGAAGGTGAAGTCCGAACGCGAGACCTTCAGGTACAGCTTGAAGGAATTGTGGCAGGTTACCCCGACGATGACGGCGCGTGATGCTCCGGTGGTGACCGCAATGGCCGAAGCAATTAGAACCGTGTTTCACAAATCGCCGGAATATGTGGTTTCGCCAGGAACTTACGACCAAAAACACATTGATCGAATAGGGCGTATGCACAATTGCATCGCCTATGGACCGGGCATTCTCGATCTGGCGCATCAGCCCGACGAGTATGTCGGAATCGACGATATGGTGGAAAGTGCCAAGGTCATGGCACTGTGTCTGACCGATCTCCTGACAACAGGAACCTGACGACAAGACCAAAAAGGCGACAAAGACCGCAACAGGAAGGAACACTATATGCGCACATCCATCTGGACTCTGGCTCTGGCCGGCGCGCTTGCCCTGGCAAGCAGTTTCAGCCCGGCCCTTGCCGCGCGCACCGATATCAACATCGCCATGCAGCTGGAGCCGACGAGTCTGGATCCGACGACGGGCGGTGCGGCCGCGGCAATCCGTTCGATGAGCTACGACAATATCTTCGAGGGGCTCACCCGCATCGACCGCGATGGCGCCGTACAGCCGCTGCTCGCCAAGTCTTGGGATATCTCTGAGGACGGTCTCACCTACACCTTCCACCTTCAGGATGGCGTTGTCTTCCATGACGGCAATCCGCTGACAGCATCCGATGTCAAGTATTCGCTCGACACCGCCCGCGGCGAGGACTCCGTCAACGCGCAAAAGCAGCTGTTCGCCAAGATCGACTCCGTCGATGTGGTCGACGACCAGACCGTGAAAGTGACCCTGAGCGCGCCGCAGGGTGATTTCCTTTACAACATGGGTTGGGGCGATGCGGTGATTGTCTCTGAGCGCAATGCCGCCACCAACGGCACCGAGCCGGTTGGCACCGGCCCCTACAAGCTCTCCGAATGGGTCAAGGGCGACCACGTCACCCTTGTCGCCAACCCGTCCTATTGGGGCGCCGCGCCCGAGATCGAGACGGCGGTGATCAAGTTCATCTCCGATCCGACGGCTGCCGTCGCCTCGGTGCTGTCTGGCGATATCGACTATTACGGCGGCTTCCCGGCTCCGGAAGTTCTCGAGCAGATCAAGGCCGATCCGCGTTTCCAGGTCATCGTCGGCGCCACAAACGGCGAGACGGTTCTCGCCATGAACAACGGCAAGGCCCCGCTCGACGATATCAAGGTCCGGGAGGCCGTCGCCCATGCGCTCGACCGTTCGGCGATCATCGATGGGGCCCAGTTCGGCTACGGCACACCGATCGGCAGTTTCTTCCCGCCGACCGATCCGGCCTATGTCGATCTGACAGATATTTCGAATTACGATCCGGAGCTGTCGAAAAAGCTTCTGGCCGAAGCCGGCGTGTCCGATCTCACCTTGTCGCTGAAGCTGCCGCCGGCGTCCTACGCCCGCGCTGCCGGACCGATCATCCAGCAGGAACTGGCTGAGATTGGCATCAAGGTCGACATTACCAATGTCGAATGGGCCGACTGGCTACAGAACGTGTTCACGAACAAGGACTATGACCTGACCATCATCAGTCACGTCGAACCCAACGACTATGGCGTGTTCGCCCGCGACGATTACTATTTCGACTACCATTCGGAGGCCTACAAGAAGGTTGTCGAAGAGATCGGCAACACCACCGATCCGCAAAAACAGCTCGCGCTGAAGCAGGAGGCCCAGAAGATCCTGGCCAACGATTTCGCCGCCGGGTTCCTGTTCGAATTCCCCTACATCACCATTGCCGCCGAAGGGCTCGAAGGTGTTTGGGAGAACCAGCCTGTTCCGGCCATGCCCATCGACGAGATGAGCTGGTCCAACTGAGCTCATACGAGGCGGTCGGGCTGACCGGCCGCCTCTCTCCGAACTCGTCTCGCGGCTGAACGACCCATGTCTTCCTATATCGCCAACCGACTGGTTTCGCTGATCGTCAGCCTTCTGGTCGCCAGCATTGTCATCTTCCTGATCATCGAGGTCGTTCCCGGTGATCCGGCGCAGTTCATGCTGGGCATGAACGCGCAGCCCGACACGTTGGCGGCGCTGCGGTCGCAGCTCGGCCTCGATCAGCCGTTGCTGATGCGCTATTTCTCATGGGTCGCGGGCATGCTGCATGGCGATTTCGGCATTTCCTACACCTATCGCAGCCCGGTCAGCGAACTCATCGTCCAGCGCATCGGCGTCTCGGCACCGTTGGCTCTGCTTTCTCTGGCGCTGACCATCATCATCGCTTTCCCGGCAGGTATCATCGCAGCGTCCCGACGCAATTCAGCCGCCGACGTCACCGTGATGGGGGTGACGCAGTTTGGCGTCGCTATCCCGAACTTCTGGTTCGCGATTATCCTGGTCTGGATCTTCGCTGTGACGCTTCATTGGTTCTCAGCCGGCGGCTTTCCCGGTTGGGACAAGGGATTCTGGCTCGGCATCAAGGGGTTGTTGCTGCCCGCCATTGCTCTGGCGCTGCCGCAGGCCTCCATCCTTGCCCGCGTCATGCGGTCGTCGCTGCTCGATACACTCGATGAGGACTATATCCGTACCGCCCGCGCCAAGGGGCTGACGCGCGGTCAGGCGCTGCGGGGGCATGCCTTGCGCAATGCCCTCATTCCGGTGCTGACCATTGTCGGGCTGCAGTTCTCGTTTCTTCTGGCCGGCGCCATCATCATCGAGAACGTGTTTTATCTGCCCGGGCTCGGACGCCTCATCTTTCAGGGCATCACCCAGCGCGATCTGGTCACCGTCAAATCGGTGGTGATGCTGCTGGTCTTCGCCGTCATCTTCGTCAACTTCCTCGTCGAGATCGCCTATGTGATCGTCGACCCACGGTTGAGGAAACGGACATGAGCATTATCGGCCCGCCCGTCTCCGAGATCGACGATTTCAACCCGTGGCGCGAGGCCTTGCGCTCGCCTAGCTTTGTCGCCGGCGCGTTTCTGACCTCGCTGATCATCATAGCCGCTGTGGTTTCGCTGATCTGGACTCCCTATGACTTTGCCGCCCAGGACATCCCGAACAAGCTGCAGGGCATGAATGCCGCGCACTGGTTCGGCACCGACATGTATGGGAGGGACGTTTTCACACAGATTCTGGTCGGCGCCCGCACCTCGATCGGCGTGGCGCTGGTGGCTGTGGGCTTAGGCATCGGCGTCGGCGTGCCGCTTGGCCTGTTCGCGGCCGCACAGCGTGGGTCGCTGATGGACGAGATCGTCATGCGCGGCAACGACCTGATCTTTGCCTTCCCGGCGCTGCTGATCGCCATCCTCATCACCTCGGTGTTCGGACCCAGCGCCATCAATGCGATGATTGCCATCGGCGTCTTCAATATTCCCGTTTTCGCCCGTCTCGCCCGCGCCGCGGCGCTGAGCCTGTGGACGCGTGAGTTCGTCCTGTCGGCCCGCGTCGCCGGTAAGGGCAAGGCGCGGATATCGGTTGAGCATATTTTGCCGAACATCACAAATCTGCTGATCGTTCAAGGCACTATCCAGTTCTCGCTCGGGATTCTCGCGGAGGCTGCACTGGCTTATGTCGGTCTGGGGGCGCAGCCGCCGGTCCCGAGCTGGGGCAAAATGCTGGCGGACAGCCAGACGCTGGTGTCGCTGGCGCCGCATCTGGCCATCATTCCCGGACTTGCGATCGTGGTGACGGTGCTCGGGCTCAACCTGATGGGTGACGGGTTGCGCGACCTGCTCGACCCGCGCTTGAGACGGAGCCGGTCATGACGCTCCTGTCGATACGCAAACTCGACCTTGCCATCTCCGGCACGCCAATCCTCAAAGCGGTCGACCTCGATGTCGAGGCTGGCGAGATTGTCGGGCTGATCGGGGAATCGGGTTCGGGCAAGTCGATGACGGCGCTCAGCGTCATGCACCTGATGCCGTCTGGCTCGGTCAAGACCGGCTCGATCACGTTCGATGGCACCGAACTGGTCGGCAAGCGCGATCGCGACATGTGCCCGATCCGCGGCAATGATATCGGCATGATCTTCCAGGAGCCGATGACCGCGCTCAATCCGGTCATGACCATCGGCGATCAGGTGGCGGAAACGGTGCGCATCCACAAGAATTGCCCGCATACCGAGGCGCTTGATATCGCACGCAACGCGCTCAACCGCGTCGAACTGCCGGAAGACCGCTTTCCCCTGAACCTTTACCCGCACGAGCTTTCAGGTGGCCAGCGCCAGCGCGTCGGCATTGCCATGGCCATCGCGCTTCGTCCGCGCCTGCTGATTGCCGACGAACCAACGACGGCGCTCGACGTGACGACACAGGCGCAGATCCTCGAGCTGTTGCAGCGGTTGGTTGCGGAAGACCAGATGGGCCTGCTGCTGATTACCCACGATCTGGCGGTCGTCGCCGGACTGGCGCATCGCATTGCCATCATGCGTGACGGCGAAGTGGTCGAGCACGGCGAAACCGGCGACGTCTTCCAGCACATGCGGCACCCCTATACCCGCGCTCTGTTCGAAGCCTCGCGCCATCAGCCGGTGCGGCAAGCACCTGAGATCGCGGCAGACGCCGTGCCCGTGCTCGATGTGAACCAGGTGGTGCGCGACTATCCCAAAGCGCGTGATGGCCTTTTTGCGCCGCGCAAGTTCTTCCGGGCTGTCGACGGCGTGAGCTTTGTCATCCATCGTGGCGAGAATGTTGGCCTTGTCGGCGAATCCGGTTGCGGGAAATCAACCCTCAGCCGCGCCATTCTTGCGCTTGAAGCTGTTCAGGCCGGGCATATCCAGATCGAGGGTGAACCGGTCGGTACCGGGCGCGGCGCGTCCCTGATCGCGCGCCGCAAGATGCAGATTGTCTTCCAGGACCCTTACGGCTCATTCAATCCGCGCCACCGCGTCGAGCGATTGATCACCGAGCCATTCTACCTGCTCGGTTCCGATGCGCCGACCGGCCCGGCACGCGACAAGCGCATCGCCGAGGCCCTGGAAAATGTCGGGCTTCTGGCTTCCGATGCACGCAAATACATTCACGAATTCTCCGGCGGGCAGCGCCAACGTATCGCTATCGCTCGGGCTCTGATCATCCATCCGGCGCTGATCGTTCTCGACGAAGCGGTTTCGGCGCTCGACGTGTCGATCAGGGCACAAATTCTCGATCTGCTCGCCGATCTCAGCGACCGGTTGATGCTCAGCTATCTGTTCATCTCGCACGATCTGACTGTGGTTCGTTCGATCACCGACCGCGTGCTGGTGATGAAATCCGGCAAGATCGTTGAGGAAGGCGAGACCGAAGCGGTGTTCGCCAATCCGCAGCATCCCTATACCCAGCAATTGATTGCGGCCGCTCCGCATCTCGAACGCGCTCTGGCGGCGCGAAACGGGACGGCGCAATGATGCCGAAGCAAGACACGAAGGACAGACCATGACCAAGCCCTGGTTCCCAACCGACAGGTGTTTCATCGGCGGGTCCTGGGTCGCGCCACGATGTGGCGAACAGCTCGAACTCGAAAATCCTTCGGACGGCTCGATCATCTGCACCATCGCGCGTGGCCGTGAAGCCGATATCGATGCCGCCGTCGCTGCGGCGCAAACTGCACTGGACGGTGAGTGGGGTCGGAAGCCGGCTTTCGAACGCGGTCGTATCCTCACGCGTATCGGCCAGCTGGTGCTCGAACGCATCGACGAGCTTGCGGCACTCGAAGCAATGGATGTCGGCAAGCCGCTGAAACAGGCGCGCAACGACGTCATCGCGCTCGCCCGCTACATGGAGTTCTACGGCGGTGCGGCCGACAAGATCATGGGCGAGACTATCCCGTTCCTCGACGGCTATACTGTCTACACGCTGCGCGAACCGCACGGGGTGACGGCCCATATCGTGCCGTGGAACTATCCGATGCAGATGATCGGGCGCTCGGTTGGTGGCGCGCTGGCCATGGGCAATGCCGCTGTGCTGAAACCGGCAGAAGAGGCCTGCCTGACTGCGTTGGCCTTTGCCGCCATCTGCGACGAAGCCGGCATCCCCAAGGGGGCGCTCAATGTCGTGCCGGGCATCGGTGAAGAGGCCGGCGCGGCGCTGACCGCGCATCCGGGCGTCAACCACATCTCGTTCACCGGCTCGGTCGGGGTCGGCATGCTGGTCCAGCAGGCGGCGGCGCGCAACATCGTGCCGGTGACGCTGGAACTCGGCGGCAAGTCGCCTCAGGTGTTTTTTGCCGACGCCGATCTCGACGAGGCGCTGCCATTCCTGGTCACGGCGGGTTTCCAGAATGCCGGCCAGACGTGTTCCGCCTCGTCGCGCATCCTTGTCGAGCGTTCGCGCTATGACGAAGTGGTTGCGGCGATGGCCGAGCGCGTCGATGCCCTGCGGGTCGGTCCGGCCATGGCCGATCTCGATGTCGGTCCGCTGATCTCGGCGCGCCAGAAGGAGATCGTCGCGGGCTTTCTGGCCTTGACCGATGAATCGATGATTGCCGCTCGTGGCAAGATCGTCACCGACGCGCCTGAAGGTGGCCATTATCAGGCACCGGTGTTGATTGCCGGGCTCTCCGATGACCACCGGCTGGCGCAGGAGGAGATTTTCGGCCCGGCACAGGTGGTCATTCCCTTCGATGGCGAAGAGGAAGCTGTCGCCATTGCCAATGGCACGCCTTACGGACTTGTCGCCGGCGTCTGGACTAATGACGGCGGCCGTCAGATGCGCATGGCGAAAAGGCTGCGCGCCGGACAGGTCTTTATCAACAATTATGGTGCCGGCGGCGGGGTCGAACTGCCGTTCGGCGGCACCGGCATGTCCGGCCATGGCCGTGAAAAAGGCTTCGAGGCGCTCTACGGTTTTTCGGTCCTAAAGACCGTCGCGGCGCATCACGGGTAGGAGAACTCATCATGCGTCTTGCAAACAAGACCGCCATTGTCACCGGTGCGGCGTCGGGGTTCGGCGCCGGCATCGCCAGGAAATTTGCCGCCGAGGGCGCCCGCGTCATGGTGGCTGACATCAACGCCGATGGCGCAGCAGAGATCGCCGCCGAGATCGGCAATGGCGCCTTTGCCCAGGCAGTTGACGTGTCGAGTGACGACAGCGTTTCCAACATGGCGGCCAAGGCGATCATGGAATTCGGCAAGCTCGATATCCTCGTCAACAACGCCGGGGTCACTCACCTGCCCAGCGCACTCGATGAGGTTTCCGAAGTCGACTTCGACCGGGTGCTGGCGATCAATGTCAAATCGGTCTACCTGACAGCGCGGCATCTGGTGCCGCACATGAAGGCCAACAGGAAAGGCGTCATTCTCAACGTCGCCTCGACGGCCGGTGTTTCGCCACGCCCGCGCCTCAGCTGGTACAACGCCTCCAAGGGCTGGATGATCACTGCCACCAAATCCATGGCCGTCGAACTGGCGCCGCAGGGCATCAGGGTCAACGCCATCAACCCGGTCGCCGGCGAGACGCCGCTGCTCAAGAGCTTTATGGGCGAGGACACGCCCGAGATCCGCGCCAAGTTCCTGTCGAGCATTCCGATCGGACGCTTCTCGACACCGGAAGACATGGGCAATGCCGCCTGCTTCCTGTGCTCGGACGAGGCCGCGATGGTGACAGGGGTGGCAATGGAAGTCGACGGCGGTCGGTGCATCTAGGCAGTTAGCGGGCAATGGCACGTCAGCCGGGCAGCAGCTTTTGGGACAGGTTCGCGCAATCGCGACGGCGGGCGAGCGCGCAAGTGGCGGAGGCCAGGTGCTGCGCACTTGGCGAGGGGGAAATAACAATGGCCAGACCGGGCGCACGTAATCTCATCACCGATATCGCCGGTATTCGCGTCGGCAATGCCCACGATGCCCGCATCAAGTCCGGGACGACGGTGCTAGTCGCCGACAAGCCATTCCGCTGTGCAGTCGATGTCATGGGCGGGGCGCCAGGCACGCGCGAAACCGACCTCTTGATGCCCGACCGCATGGTGCAGGAAGTCGATGCGCTGGTGCTCAGCGGCGGCTCGGCATTCGGTCTCGATGCCGCCTCAGGGGTTGCCGACGTATTGGCGAAACAGGGCAGGGGGTTCCCGGTCGGACCGGTTCATGTGCCCATCGTGCCGGCGGCCATCCTGTTCGACCTGATCAATGGCGGCGAAAAGCTCTGGGACGTGAATCCCTATCGCGCCCTCGGCGAAAAGGCGCTTGCGGGCGCCGCCGAAGATTTTGACATCGGCAGCGCAGGTGCCGGATTCGGTGCCACCGCCGCTCGCGTCAAGGGCGGTCTGGGCTCTGCCTCGCTCGTTCTGCCCAACGGGATCACCATCGGCGCGCTGGTCGCCGCCAATCCCACCGGCCAGGTGACGATGGGCGACAGTCCCCATTTCTGGGCGGCGCCGTTCGAGATCGACGACGAATTTGGTGGCCTCGGCGCACGTCCGGAATCAGTGCCGTTTGCCGAAAGCGCTTTCACCAAGCGCGACAGCCTCGAAGCCTTGCGCAACACCACCATAGCCATCGTTGCGACCAACGCGACGATGACCAAGGCGCAGCTCAAGCGCATGGCGGTTGCTGCGCAGGATGGCATGGCGCATGCCATCACGCCGTCGCACACGCTCGTTGATGGCGATCTGGTTTTCGCACTTTCGACGGCTGCCATTGGGGAGACGACCGACGATCTCACCTCTCTGGAAATCGGCCATGCCGCCGCCACCTGTCTTGCCCGCGCCATCGCTCGCGCTGCCTATTCGGCGCGTCCGGAACCGGGTGACATCCTGCCGACCTGGCGCGAGAAATATGACAGCTAGGCTTTATGTTTTTCAAAGGGTTGGCGCTGTCGTCACATGAAAGCGCGCTCTCAAATTCGTAAAGGCTTAAATTTTCTCGTGCCATAAGTGCGGGACTTGGGAGGAGTTGCATAAAAGACTATGGCGAAGGGAGTCATCAGCGCAGAAATGCTGCTGGAGCGGGCGAGGATTCTGTCCCTCTGGGTCGAGCAGTTGCGTCATGGGCGCAACGTTCCGGAAATCCGCCTCGACGATACCGATCCCCTAGCGCGCCTTGGAAACGAATTGCAGCTGCTTGCCGACACGCTTGGCCGGCAGGAACGCGAGCTCCAGCGACTGTTCGATCTGGTTGAAATCGTCGAGAAGGGCGTGTTGCTGCAGGACGTTCTCGACCGCGTTTTCGAAAGCTTTCGCGGCATCATTCCCTTCGAGCGTATTGGCTGCGCCTTTCTGACCGAGGACGGTTCGGCTCTTTCAGCCCATTGGGCGCGGACCGAATTGGGGCCGGTGCAGATTTCGGGCGGATATTCCCAGCCAATGGCGGGCAGCAGCCTCGAGAAGGTTATGAAAACGGGCGAGCCGCGGATCATCAACGATCTCGAAGCCTATCTCGCCTCCAAGCCGAAGTCGGAAGCGACACGCAGCATTGTGCGCGAAGGCGGACGCGCCAGCCTGACCTGTCCCCTGATGGTAGGTGACCGGCCGATCGGCTTTCTGTTTTTCACCAGCCGGCAGAAGAACATCTACAGCCATGAGCATCAGGAGACGTTCCGACGCATTGCCGCGCAGGTGTCGATCGTCATCGACCGCAGCCGCATCTATCAAGAGATCGTCGACCGCAACAAGGAACTGGTCGAGCAGCGCAGCAAACTCGAAGAATGCGCCAATCGAGACGCACTGACCGGTGTTCTCAACCGTGGCGCAATCATGAACTTTGCCGAGAAGGCGCTTTCGGCAACCGCCGAACGGAACAGGCCGCTGGGAATCGTCATGGCCGATATCGACCGCTTCAAACGGATCAACGACAGTCTAGGTCACGCCGCCGGCGATCTGGCGCTCAAGGAATTCACCCGCCGCATAACGGCGACTCTTCGTCCGGGCGATGTGATGGGGCGCTATGGCGGCGAGGAGTTCGTCGTCGTCGTTCCCGATGCGACCATTGAGACCGTAGCGAACCTTGCCGAACGCCTGCGCGCCGCTGTCGTGGCTTCACCCTTCAATCTTGGCGACGAAACACGCGCAATTTCAGCAAGCTTCGGATGTGCGCTGTCATTTGATGCAGTCGGATCGATCGACGATGTCGTGGCTGCGGCGGACCGGGCACTTTACCGCGCCAAGAATGCTGGCCGGAATAAAGTCGTCTTCGATGCCCACTCCGGCAAGCTGGTCGGGAACCGGCGGCCGAGTATCGCGCGCGCTGGCTGATATTCGTTCGGCTACGGGGCGACAAACCACCTGAGTTTGTCCGCAAAGCACTGTATGCTTGACGACGTCACGAAACCGGAACCGACCCATGCGCATCAAGGCAATCCTCAACCGTGACGGCGGCACGCTGAAAACGACCGATCTTGAGGCGTTTTCGACTCAGCTCAAACAGGCATTCATCAAGACCGGGCACGACATTTCGATCGAGCTGGTCTCGGGCAATGACCTGATCGCAACGCTCGACAGCGCCGGCGCGGACGCGCGCACCGAAGCGATCCTTGCCGGCGGCGGCGACGGGACGATTTCGGCGGCTGCGCATGTTGCCTGGCAGTCGGGCAAGGCGCTCGCGGTCCTGCCGGCCGGGACGTTGAACCTGTTCGCCCGTTCGCTTGAAGTGCCGTTGGCGCTTGACGCGGCTATCGTCGCGTTGGCCACGGCAGAAGTCATGGATTGCGATGTCGCGACGGCCAACGGTCGCAGCTTCGTGCATCAGTTCTCGGTCGGACTACAACCGCGCATCGTCATGGAACGCGATCGCCAGCAGCACGGGTCGCGGTTTTCCAAGATGCTGAGTGGGCTGTCTGCGGCGGTTTCGAGCATGGCTGCGCCGCCGCTGTTTCGTGCCGATATCGCCTGCGACGGCGAAAAGCTCGACCGGCAGGTCGACTACAGCCTGATCGTCGTGACCAACAATCCTTATGGCGAGGCCATGCTGCCGCGTCCCGATCGGCTCAACCGTGGCGTGCTCGGTCTTTATCGTGCAAGGACTCTCGGAGCGGATGCCTATCTGCGTCTGGCTGGGGACCTTGTCACCGGATCACTTAATGACAGCACCGATCTGGATTTCTCCACGGCCCGCAAGGTCGAATTGGTCTTTCCGAATGTCAAAAGCTCGGCGCGGGCCTCGATAGATGGCGAGTTGATCCCGCTCGAACAGGAAGTGGAAATCGTCACCCATCCCGGCGAGCTGAAGGTTCTGGCGCCGACCGGCGAACAGGGTAACTAGCGCCGGCGAGGAGCGATATGCTGCCGAGCAGGTGTGAGAAATGCGGGTGCCGGGCGCTGCGCTGCCTTGTTGCGGCTGACGGCCAAACAATGACCGACAGATACATAGGTTGAATGATGAAAGTTGCTTTGGTCACTGGCGCATCGCGCGGACTGGGTGCGGTCATTTCGACGGCATTGGCAGCGGACGGCTGGGCCGTCGCGATCAACTATTCACGCGACGGTGACGGAGCGAGACGGGTTGCCGAAACGATTGCCACGGCAGGCGGAACTGCCCGCGCCTTCCGCTTCAGCGCCATCGATAAGGCGCAGATCGAAGCGGGCGTAGCGGAGATTGCCGAAACTCTTGGTCCGATCGATCTCATCGTCAACAATGCCACCGGTCCTCAGCCGGCCATGCCAATCATGCAACAGAGCTGGCAGACCTATATCGATCAGCTCGAATTCTTCCTAAAAGGGCCGCTCGAACTGCTGCAGGCGGTCCTGCCCGACTGGCGCAGGCGGAAAAGCGGTCGCATCATCAATATCGGTTCCGAGGTTGCTGAACTTGGTCTGGCCAATGTCGGCCATTATGCCGCCGCCAAGGGGGCCATGCTGTCCATGACACGCTCCTGGGCGTGCGAGCTTGCACCGGACGGTATCACCTGCAACCTGATTGCGCCGGGATGGATACCGGTCGAACGTCACGCCGATGTGGCACAAGAGGACATCGATGCCTATCTGGCACTTACACCGCTTGCGCATTTCGGCGTGCCTCAGGACATCGCGGATGCAGTGGTTTTTCTGGCGTCCGACAAGGCCGGGTTCATCACTGGCCAGAAACTGGCGGTGAATGGAGGACGGACGCTTCTTTAGGGGGCAGTACGTCCAATCTGGGTTTTAAGGCCGAAAGCTGCTAGAAACCGCCGCTTTCAAGACACCTGCCTCCGTGAGGAAGATGACCGCCTATATGCCGCCGAAATTCTCCGTCGCGCCTATGATCGACTGGACTGATCGCCAGTGTCGGTATCTGCACCGGCTGCTGTCGAAACGGGCGCTTCTGTATACCGAGATGGTCACGACAGGCGCCGTCATCCATGGCGATCGCGAGCGGCTTATCGGTTACCACGAGGCCGAACACCCGGTGGCGCTGCAGCTGGGCGGCTCGGATCCGGGCGATCTGGCCGAGGCGGCGCGCATCGGCGCGGACTACGGCTATGACGAAATCAATCTCAATGTCGGCTGCCCCTCGGACCGCGTGCAGTCCGGCAGTTTCGGCGCCTGTCTGATGGCCGAGCCGAAGCTGGTGGCCCAATGCGTCGCGGCAATGAACGGCGCGGTCGACGTTCCGGTGACGGTCAAGTGCCGGCTCGGTATCGACGATCAGGACATCGAAGGCCCGCTCGATGCCTTTGCAGACGCGTTAGTCGATGCCGGCGTCGATGCGCTGATCGTCCACGCCCGCAAGGCCTGGCTTCAGGGGCTCAGCCCCAAGGAAAACCGTACGGTGCCGCCGCTAGACTACGATCGCGTCTATCGGCTTGCAGAGCGCCTCTCGCCGCTGCCGGTGGCGATCAACGGAGGCATCACCAGTCTCGACGAGGCGGAAAATCATCTCGATCATGTCGATGGCGTCATGCTCGGGCGTGCCGCCTATCATGATCCGATGATCCTTGGCGAGGTCGACCGACGCCTGTTCGGTGATGATCGCGCCGCGCCGGAGCTTGGCGAGATCATCACTGCCATGGCCAGTTATGCCGAAGGCGAACTGGTGCGCGGCACCCGCCTCAACCAGATCACGCGGCATATGCTCGGATTGGCCAATGGCCGGCCGGGCGCCAGACGGTTCCGACAGATCCTCAGCATGGATGCGACACGGCCCGGCGCCGGTCCTGAGGTGCTGCTTAGCGCCCTCAGGGAAGTCGACGCCGACGGTGCCTAGATAGATTCGATCGCTGCCTTCAACTTGCTCTGCACGTCGAGAGCGATTTCCGCCAGGTTCGGATTGGTGATGGCCTGCATGGAGGCAATCGGATCGACAGCGGCGACTTCCACCTTGCCCGGACCGGTCTCCTGAACCACGACGTTGCAAGGCAACATGGTGCCAATCTTGTCTTCGGCAGTCAGTGCCTTGTGGGCGAAACCGGGATTGCAGGCCCCGAGGATCCTGTAGGGGCGGAAATCGACCCCGAGCTTGGTTTTCAAGGTGGCTGCGATGTCGATCTGGGTCAGGATCCCGAACCCTTCGGCGGCCAGAGCGGCGGTAGTGCGTTCGACTGCCTCGTCTAGCGTGGCGGATATCGTCTTGGCGAAATAGTAGCTCATGGTCTGCTCTCGCTGTTATATTCGAATTACGGAATATATTTAGGAGTCATGTGCCGTCGTGCAAGTCCACCGCCGCATGACGAAGGTCGATGCGACCTGCGATCTGCCTACTCTGGAGAACACGTTCCCGTGAGCCGGACCTGCCACAACGCCAGCTAGTCGGTTAGAACCAGTGCATCGTTTTGTACGGCATAGCCGTGCAGAGTTTCGAGAAACGTCATTCCCAAAAGCGATGTTTCGAGCGCGCCTTTGTCAGTGATGTAGGCGCGGATGTCATGCCGGGTGATGTCGCCGACGGTGATGGAGTCGAGCAGAGTGAGCGCAGCGCGGCCGGTGCCGTTGGCGGTTTTGACCGGCACGACATAATCGAGGCTGTCGACCGGCAGACCGGCGGCTTTGGCATCGGCCTGGGTCAACACCACGGCGCTGGCGCCGGTGTCGAAAATCATGTGGGTTTCGTGGCCGTTGACGGTGGTGTTGATGCGAAACGAGCCGCCAAACGCGCGACGGAAGGTTGCTGTGCCGCTCTGCACGTCAACGACAGCTGCGCCGGGGGTCAGTTCGGCCATCACCCGATTGCCGAAATTGCCCAGCTCGTTTCGATAGGAATATAGGCCGACGGCGAGGCCGAAGATTCCGACCCAAAGCATGAGATTGCCGAGCATTTCTCCAAGCCGCTGGCGTCGGGTGAACATAGAGCCCGCGATGAGAATGAGAATGGCAAGTCCGGCAACCAGTCGCGCCGTATCCGACGGATCAAGACCGACGATTGAGCCGGCATCTGCTGAAATGAGCAGTGCCAGGCCAATGGCCACAAGAAGCGCGACGCCGATGAACAGCATGTTTTCCCGGTCCTTCGGAACGTGTCAGCGCGGACTGCCCGCAAAAAGAATAAAGGCAGTCAAGGCGGCGATTTCAAGGAGGGCAGCAAGGCCGCCGATCAGATCGCCGGTCTGTCCGCCGATCAGGCGCTTCCACAATTCGATCCAGCTGATGATTGTCAGGAAGGCTAACAGGAGTGCCAGTCCGACCCCGATGACGCCGATAATTGGCGCGGCCAGCAGCAGGGCAATCAAGCCGGCAAAGCCGAAGCCGATCAGCATCGGGCCACGCCTGAGGGCGCCCACAGTCGCCGACGCGCCATCCTTGCGGGCCGGCGGCAGGTAGTGGCTGAGGGCGAGCGATCCGGAGCGGGCGATGACCTGCGCGGCGAGGAACAGGAGAACCGCGCCGGCGGCTTTCGTCGTCAGCAGATGCGACAGCGCCGCTGCTTTCAAACCGATGAAGATGGTGATGCCGATGACACCATAGGCGCCGATGCGGCTGTCCTTGAGAATTTCGAGGCGACGTTCAGGCGTACGGCCGCCGAGTCCATCCATCGAATCGCCGATGGCGTCTTCGGCCATGGCGCCGGTGATGGCTGCGCCGAGCCCGACGGCAGCGATGGCGGTGAACAGGGTGGGCATATGCAGCACCCATCCACCAAGCAGCACCAGTGCGGGCAGGGCGGCGATGACAAGGCTGGCAAACGGCGCGGCGCGGGCGATGCGGTTGATATCCGGTCGCTCATGCGCGGCTGAGCCCATCGGCAGCAGCGAATAAAAGCGCACCGCCATGACGAAATCAGCGGCCAGACCGTCCGGCTGCGGCGGATTTGCAGGTTGGTCTTGATTGTCGTTGCCGGGGGCAGCACGACTCGCTTTAGGTTCTTCGCCCATCATTGATCCGAATAAAGATGCGTTCGCCTCTTAGCACGGGTCCGAACGGAGTACGACATGACTGACACCGCCGCCTTTGCCGATTTCATCGAATTGCTGACGCTTGTGCCGGACGGCGATGAGGCGGCGGTCGACACCGTGCGCGCCCGCAACGCCCAACTGACCAAACCGGAAGGCTCACTCGGTCAGCTTGAAAGCCTGGTCGAGCACCTGGCGCGCTGGCAGGGCAAGGGGTCTCCGAGCCTCGATAATCCGATGGTGGCGATATTTGCCGGCAACCACGGCGTTACCCGTCAGAGCATCGCGCCCTATCCTGCCGAGGTCACGCGCCAGATGGTCGACAATTTCACCAATGGCGGTGCAGCGATCTCGCAGATTTGCGCCCTGCATGAGCTCAATTTGCGCGTGTTCGAGCTGGCACTGGAGGTCCCGACCGGCGACATCACCCAGGAAGCGGCGATGGACGACCGCACCGCAGCAGCGACGCTGGCCTATGGCATGGAAGCCATTGCCGGCAATCCGGATCTTTTGTGCATCGGTGAGATGGGCATCGGCAACACCACCATCGCCGCGGCGCTGGCAGCCGCCCTGTTCGGCGGCAGCGGCAAGGACTGGGTCGGGCGCGGCACCGGTGTCGATGATGAAGGGCTGGCCCGCAAGATCGACGCCGTCGACCGGGCACTCGCCTTGCACAAGGCCGACCTCGATCATCCGCTGAAGATCCTGGCGCGCCTTGGTGGTCGTGAGTTCGCTGGCATGCTCGGCGCCGTCATGGCCGCACGGCATCGCAACATACCGGTGATCGTCGACGGGTTCGTCGCGACCGCCGCGGTTGCGGTGGCGCATGCCGTCAATCCGGCAGCGCTCGACCACTGCATCTTTGGCCACGCATCCGCCGAGCAGGCGCATGCGCGGCTGCTCAAGGAAATGGGCAAGACGCCTGTGCTCGAACTCGACATGCGGCTCGGCGAGGGGACCGGTGCGGCTATGGCGGCAGTCGTTGCCAAGACCGGCCTGCATCTTCACAAGAACATGGCGACCTTCGCCGAAGCGGCGGTGGCCGGCAAGATCAACTGAGGCGTCCGGCTGCGTGGCGGCCTACTCGTAGCTGACGTTGGTCACCTCGAGTTCGATATAGGCAAACGGGCCGGTGTCCGTTTGCCATACGGCGGATCCGGCGACGGGTAGGCTGATGCCTGCGAAGCTTTTCTGCCCGTTGAGCGGTGTTTCCCAGGTTTCGATCCTGCCGGTGTTGGTGTTGAGCCGTTCCGCTCGGAAATTGATCACCCGCGCGTCCTCATCGAAGAACACACGCGCCGTGGCACTCATGCCGCGATCGGTGATCGTCACGTCGGCGCTGGTGTCGTTGACCGGTGTCCATGCCAGATTGTCTCCTGCATAGGCGGCAGGAAACCACATGATTTCGTTGAAATAGCGCATCAGCGAGGCCTGGTTCATCGCGGGACTGCCACCGACATCGGCGATCGGCACTGTGCCGAGAAGTTTCATTATGATGCGACCGTCGCCATCAAGGTAATGGTCGCGTCCGAAGACCACCGGCATGGCACGCGATGGAAACCACGCCTGCCAGACAAATCCCGGCGGATTTGTCGAATAGGTCTCCTCGGCCGTGAAATCCATCCAGCCGGAATTCGGCCCGTTACGGATGCGGCCTTTTTGCGTGAGTGTGATTAGTCGCGGAATTTTCTGTCCGACAACACCAGCCTGCCGAAGGTGGCGCTGCACCGGAACCGGCAGGCTCGCCAGTCGTTCTTCGGTGACGGTGATCTCGCTCGGCTCGGCCGCAGCGACAAGCGCGTCGCGTTCAGCTTTGATCGAACGGGCGAACAACAGGAACGAGACGGCAAAATAGGCAATGGCGACCAGCAATACGCCAGCGCCAATGCCGATACTGAGCCTGAGCATGGGAGCCTCCGCGAAAGCGGTGAAACCATATCACGACGTGCGATATATGGGCTGCGGCAAAACCTTGGCGCCGGGACTTTGGCGCATCCCGCAGCAAGAAGCGCTGTCGGATTGCCGGAGCCTGCTCAGCTCGCCTCGTTGTAGATTTCGAGCTGGTTGCGCTTTTCGTGCACGGCGGCGATAGCATCCATGCAGCGGGCCCGCGGGAAGGTGGCGATGACCTCGGTGCCGAACCTCAGCTTGGAGAACAGATCGAACCGGCCCTGGTGCAGTTCCATGATCTGCTGGACAATGGGGAGGCCGAGTCCGGCGCCCTGTTCGGCTGTTTTCTGGGCCAGCGAGCCCTGTCCGAACGAGGTGAGCACGGTCTCGATCTCGTTTTCCGGGATGCCCGGACCGTTGTCCCTGACCGAGATGTACTCGCCGCCGTCGCCCGAACGATCGACGACGAGCTGGATCTTGCCAGACTGCGGGGTGAACTTGATGGCGTTCGACATCAGGTTGAGCACCACCTGGCGCACGGCCCGCTCGTCGGCCCAGAGCTTGGGCATGTTCTCGCCGTAGCGTGCGGTGACCTCGATCGATTTGGCATTGGCGCGGATCTCGAGCATCCGTCGGCAATCCTCGGTGATGTCGACCAGGGAGATGGCTTCCTCGTTGAGTTCGTATTTGCCTGCTTCGATGCGGGAGAGATCCAGCAGTTCGTTGATGAGGTTCAGAAGATGCTGGCCGGAGCTGTGAATGTCGCCCGCATATTCCTTGTATTGCGGCACCTGGTGTGGGCCGAGCAATTCAGACTTGAGCACTTCGGAGAAGCCGATGATGGCATTGAGCGGGGTGCGTAGCTCGTGGCTCATCGTGGCGAGGAAACTCGACTTGGCGATATTGGCGCGTTCGGCCTGGCGACGGGCTTCCTCGGACATGTTGCGCGCATCTTCAAGCTCGAAAATCAGTGCGTCCTTTTCCGCCTGGTGCTTCAGGGTGTCGATGGCCGAGGCGTTGAGCCGACGCGCCAGGAAAAAGAAGAACACCTCGGCGCCGATCGCAATGACAGCCATCGAATAGGCCAGAGGGTCGTTGAGGGTCAGCAGCGCCACGCTGACGGCAAGTGTTGCGGGCGCGGTGCTGACCAGTGTCGCCCCCGGCAGCGAGCGGGTCGAAACGGTGTTTGCGGCAACGCCGATCAGAAGCAGGGCGAAGGTGATGACCGACACCCCCTCGCGCGCCGGGGTGAACAGGAACAGCACCAGCAGCGTCCAGCTGAGGCCGAATACCGATTCTCCGATGACGAAAGCGGTTGTCCAGCGCTTTGCGTCGAAATTCTCGGCTTGCTGAGATATGAAGCGCCGGCACAAAAGCACCACGAACGTGTTGGTGGCGGCGACAGAACCTGCCCAGATCAGGGCGACGATCGGCGCCACCCAGATTGAGGCGAACAACGCAAGAATCGCCATCAGCAACGGCAGAGCCCAGCCTGCCGACAGGCGCGAGGACGCATATTCCTGCAAAAGCTCGAAGTCGAAGGACGACCGCGTGCCGCTGGCTGAGGTCAGCCGCTGGCGCGCGTCGAAAACGGCTCGCTGAACATTGCGTTTGTTCAGCCGATGCCTCTCGGCGTTCTCATTGGGATTGTTTGCCAGAGTACGCGGCATATCTTCACTCACGCGGCGCGGAAAACAACTGACTTGCGCCGCCCAAAGCCTAAATGCGCGTGGTTAATAGCTCGTTTCTGCCGAGGGATATCCTTGAGGGGAATGCGACACTGAGTTGCCGTTGACATGTGGAACAATGTTGCGTTGAATAAGGCCTTTCGTGCGCTGCCTTTCCCGATACGTGCAGAGATGGCATGCGCATTGGAATGTTTGTCTACGGGGGACCAAAAGTGGCGCTGGACAAGATCGATCGGAAAATCCTCTCAATCCTGCAGCGAGATACAACGCTCCCCGTGGCGGAAATCGGTAAGAAAGTCGGGCTTTCGACAACCCCATGCTGGCGACGCATCCAGAAAATGGAAGAAGACGGCGTTATCCGTCGCCGAGTGGCGCTGCTCAATCCGGCCAAGGTCAATGCCGGCGTCACCGTCTTCGTGGCCGTCAAGACCAACGAACACAACGACGCGTGGATGCGCAGATTTTCCACCGTGATCGACGAATGTCCCGAAGTGGTAGAGTTCTACCGCATGAGCGGGGATGTGGATTACCTGCTGCGCATCGCGGTTCCCGACATCTCGGCCTATGATGCCTTCTACAAGAAGCTGATCTCCAAGATCGCGCTGACCGACGTCAGTTCGTCCTTCGCCATGCATCAGATGAAGTACACGACCGAACTGCCGCTGGAGTACATTTCGGTCGAAGAGTGACGCTCGCTCGGACATCACCGATGCGCTGCAGTTCCGGTGCCGCCGGGGGCCGAGCTTTTATCCCCCTGTCACTGACATATGCCGTCCGGGATCTCCGGCCATGCCAGTGCGCCCAACCTCAAAATCATGACCGCGCGGTTTGATGATCATCGCATGGTCCAGAGCCGCGTCGACGCCGGCAAGGCCGCTGTCCCGATAGGCGCTGCGCAGGTCGACATGATCTTCCTGGCCAAGGCACAAGTAGAGCTTGCCGGTCGCGGTCAACCGGACACGGTTGCAGCTTTCGCAGAAATTATGGCTGAGCGGGGTGATGAAGCCGAGCCGGCCACCCGTTTCGGCGACCGAGAAATAGCGCGCCGGTCCGCCGGTTCCGTGTGCGAGCCTGTCGAGGGTGAATTGGGTGGCGAGGCGATCGCGCACCTCGGCCAGTGGCAGGTGCGCGGCCATGCGGTCCATGCCGGTTTCGCCGAGCGGCATGGCCTCGATCAAGGTCAGGTCGTGGCCATTTTCGTGGGCCCATACGAGCATGCCGGCAATCTCGTCCTCGTTGATCCCGGCCAAAGCCACCATATTGATCTTGACCGCCAGCCCGGCGGCCTTGGCTGCCGCGATGCCCGCAAGTACCTGATCAAGTCGGCCACGCCGCGTTATGGCGGCAAAGCGCTCCGGATCGCGGCTGTCGAGCGAAACATTGACACGCCTGACGCCGGCAGCCGCGAGGGCCTCGGCGTATTCGGCGAGGCGGCTTGCATTTGTCGTCAGCGTCAGTTCGTCGAGCCCGGACCCCACATGGCGGCCAAGCGCTGTGATCAGATCCATGATGTCGCGTCGGACAAGAGGCTCGCCGCCGGTCAGGCGCAATTTCCTGACGCCACGCCGCATGAAGGCGAGGGCGATGGTCTCGAGTTCCTCGAAGCTCAGGATTTCGCGTTTTGGCAGGAACTGCATGCGTTCGGACATGCAGTAGGTGCAGCGAAAGTCGCAGCGATCGGTCACCGACATCCTCAGATAGGTGACGTGGCGACCATAGCTGTCGATGAGCGGCGTGCCGGAGCTGGTGTGTGTCGAATTCATCTGGCGACCATAATCGTGTCGGCGGCGCCGGCATAGACGAGCGCTGCGCGCAATCGCTCACAATCGAGCGAACATGAAAGAGGCCGGCACATGGCCGGCCTCGAAAGCGATTTACGGTTGTGATTCGCTACTGGCGAACGACCACGCGGGAACCGACTTGGACGCGATCGTAAAGATCGATGATGTCTTCGTTGGTCAGCCGGATGCAGCCCGAAGAGACCGCCTCTCCGATCGTCCAGGGTTCGGACGTGCCGTGCAGACGGTAAAGCGTCGAACCGATGTAAAGGGCGCGGGCTCCGAGCGGATTTTCCGGGCCACCTTCCATGTAAGCGGGCAGGCCGGGTACACGCTTGCGCATTGCCGGCGGCGGCGTCCAGCCCGGCCACTCGGCCTTGCGCGTGATCTTGTGTGTGCCGGACCAGCGGAAGCCATCGCGGCCGACGCCAATGCCGTACTTGACCGCCTTGCCACCGTCGAGAACGAAATAGAGCCTCCGCTCGGAGGTTTCCACAACGATCGTGCCCGGCTTGAGTTTGGTGTCATAGTCGACAATCTTACGATGAATCGAACTGCTGCGGGCAGAATTGCCCGGAGATAGACCGGCATTGCCGCCCTCGACCCACCTGTCGACTTCAGGCACGTAAATAAGCGCTGCAAACGCCTGCGTGACCGTCGCAAGGCCAATGAGCACGGCGATTGCCAACGCAAATAACTGCCTTATTGCCTTCATATTTTCAGTTCCCCTGATATCGCTGCTGCGAATCCGTACTTGCCAAGCGGCATTTCGTCTCAATAAGCGTTTCGCAGACGCTTGAAAAGACTCGCTCTGCGCCAGCGTTCACACTTTGTGAACTACAATTATTAATGTGTTGCAAACTGGTGTCGATTGCGCTTCACAGAGCCGTGAAGTGCGCGGGAGGAGCCGCCGCGCTCAGGGAACCAGCCAAATGCAGGATGTCGACAAGCGCCGGGTCGCTGAAGCCGTTATTGATGAAGTCAGACCCGGGATGAAGCTCGGGTTAGGAACCGGGTCGACGGCAAAACACTTCGTGGATCTTGTCGGTGAGAGAGTTGGGGCCGGGCTGGATTGCATCTGCGTGGCGACCTCGATTGCCACCGAAGAGCAGGCGCGGCGCCTCAATATTCCTGTTGCCGAACTCGACGAGGTCGGCATGCTCGACCTGACGGTTGACGGTGCCGACGAGGTCGACGCTGACCTCAATCTCATCAAGGGTGGCGGTGGTGCTTTGTTGCGCGAGAAAATCGTCGCAACCGCGTCGCGCCGTATGGTGGTGATCGCCGACGGCTCCAAAAAGGTCGAAGCGCTGGGACGCTTCCCACTGCCGATCGAGATCAATCCCTTTGCCGCGGCGACGACGACCCGCGCTGTCGAAGCGGTCGCGCGTGAATTCGGCTGCAGCGGCGAAATCGTCCAGCGAGTCAAGCCGGACGGCAGCGCGTTCGTCACTGACGGCGGCCATTTCATTCTCGATGCGTCTTTTGGCCGTATTTCCGAGCCACAAGCGCTCTCAAGTGCCCTGCTTGAAATTCCGGGGTTGGTTCAGCATGGGCTGTTCCTCGGGATATGCAAGACGGCCTATTTTGCCGATAACGGCACAATCACAAAGCTCGGTGCCTGACCGGCGCCAGAAACTGGAGGTTTCTCCGCAATGCACGCAACTCTTCGCCACGTAGCGCAGCGCTTTGCCGCCCTTGTCCTTGCCCTGGTGGTCGCGGGCGGAATGGCGCCGCTCACCGCTTCGGCACAGGAACTGTCGCCGGATCATATCGCCGTGGCGCGCAAGTTCGTCGATCTCAGCTACAAGATCACGACGTTCGAGCAGACGTTGATCCAGACCGGCATCGACGTTTCCGATCAGATCCTCAAGCAGAACCCGGATCTCGAGGAACAGTCGAACAAGGCCATCGGTGATGCAATCGCCTATTTTGCCAAGCAGAAGGACGAGGTGCTCAACCAGTTTGCTCGCGTTTATGCGCTGCGGTTCTCGATGGATGAACTCAAGGAAATGAACGCGTTCTATGAAACGCCGACCGGTCAGAAGCTCGCCGGCTTGCAGTCGACGATCGATCAGAACATCGTCCAGCTCTATCAGCTCTATGAGCAGAACATGAGAACCGAGTTCTACGCGCGGGTCCGTGCCGATCTGGTTGCCGGCGGCGCCAAGCTCTAGCTGGCGAATTATCGACACAGGTTTTGAAGACAAGGCGCGGTCGTCGGGACCGCGCCTTTTTCAATTGAACGAGAGGGGCGCTTCTTCAGGTTGCGACGTAGCGGTCGCGCCGATGATTGATGGCGATGACGAGATCGAGCACGGCCGCCCCCAGCACCGAGAGCGCCACGGTTATCGGATCGCGCAGCAGCAATGCGACGGCGAACAGCACGGCATCGAAGATCAGCTGGGTGTAGCCGGCGCGGAACCCCGTTTTGTCCTGCAGGTAGAGCGCCAGAATGCCGATGCCGCCAAGACTGGCGCCATGGCGGAACAGCGCCAGCAGTGCAGTGCCGGTGATTGCGCCGGTCAGGATGGCGCCGACGACCGGATTGATCGATTCGAACACGACCCAGACCGGCATGTAGAGCGTCAGCAGCGAAACGAGAGCGACTGACACGAAGCTCTTGATGACGAAGGTCAGACCGAGGCGGCGATAGCCGAACCAATAAAAGGGCAGGTTGATGACGAAAAACACAGCCCCGAAACTCCAGCCGGTTGCATAGGAGATCAGAACGGCCAGTCCGGCGGTTTGTCCCGTCACCAATCCGAGATGGGTGAGGATCAACAGGCCGAACGATGCGGTCAGCGAGCCGAAGGCAATGCCCTGTGCATCTTCGACAAGAGAGTGTCTGATCGGCTCTGAAGCTATGGGTTCGCTCATGGGCGGCTTGTCTCACACACCAGCGAACCCGGCAAGCCGCGCCGTTGCGACAACAGAACGGGGCGGATTGGCGCCAGGCCGTGTTGGCGTCGGGTTCGCAGATGCAGAACTATCCCGCATTTGTGAGGCGGCGCGCGACTTGTCTCACTGGCGCTTTTGTGCTTTCGGCTTTGTCCGAACAAAGAGGAAAACGACATGTACGATCTCATCGTGATCGGCGGCGGTTCAGGCGGCGTCCGGGCAGCGCGCATGGCAGCGACCTACGGCGCCAAAGTGGCGATCATCGAGGAGTATCGCTATGGCGGAACCTGTGTCATTCGCGGCTGCGTGCCCAAGAAGCATTTTGTCCACGCCTCGCGCTTCCCGGAACTGTTCGAGGTGGGGCCGGCCTACGGTTGGACCATCGATGCGAATTTCGACTGGTCGACGCTCAAGTCCAACAAGGACAAGGAGATCGCCCGGCTGGAAGGCATCTACGGCAACCTTTTGACCAATGCCGGCGTCGAGGTCATCAGGGATCGCGGCGAGGTAACCGGTCCGAACAGCGTGCACCTGGTCAAGGAAGGGCGGACCCTCGAAACCCGTTATATTCTGGTTGCCACCGGTGGCGCTCCCATGAAACCGGATATTCCCGGCGCTGAGCTCGGTATCACTTCGAACGAGGCTTTCGAGCTCAAGACGCTGCCCGGATCGATCCTTATCGAGGGCGCAGGATATGTGGCGGTGGAGTTCGCCGGCATCTTCGCCGGTCTCGGGGTCAAGACCACCCTGTGCTATCGCCGCGATAATGTCCTGAGGGGCTTCGATCCCGACCTGCGGAAAGATCTGCATGAAGCGATGGCGCGGCGCGGCATTACCTTCCGGTTCGAAAACTCGATCGATCGGCTGACCCATGGCGACCACGGCATCAAGGCGACGTTCCGTTCCGGCGACAGCGAAACCTTCGGCGCGGTGATGTTTGCCACCGGCCGTTGGCCGGCGACGCGCCATATGGGCCTCGAAGAGGTTGGCGTGAAGATGAACGACAAGGGCATCATTGCAGTCGATGCCTATTCGCAGACGTCCGTGCCGTCGATCTACGCGGTCGGAGACGTAACGGGGCGCGCCGAACTGACACCGGTCGCCATTCGCGAGGGTGCAGCATTTGCCGAAGCCGTTTTCAACGACAACCCGACTGCCGTCGATCATTCCCTGATCCCGACGGCGGTGTTCTCGGAGCCGGAAATCGGCACGGTCGGCCTGCCGGAAGACGAAGCGGCAGCCAAGCTTGGCGATATCGATGTCTGGGTGACGCGTTTCCGTCCGCTGACCAACACGCTTTCCGATAAGCCCGACAAGATGATGTTCAAGCTCATCACCGAGAAGGACGGCGGCAAGGTCGTCGGTGTGCATATTCTCGGGCAGGGCGCTGCCGAGATGATCCAGCTCGTTGCCATTCCGTTGGCGATGGGTGCGACAAAGGCTGACTTCGACCGCGCCATCGCCGTTCATCCGACAGCCGCGGAGGAACTGGTGACCTTCAAGGCACCGAGCTATGTCTATCGGGGTGGGGTGAAGCAGTAGGGGCCATTGGTCACGATTTTTGGCGTGAACACAGCGTCTTCAGGACGGATGCGGCTTTCGGCGCCAAATAACTTGGCACATTCGACTTGGCTTGGTAGACCGCCCGGCAATGGCGGAGGTGGTTCCGCATGCAAGGGCTGTGACAGATCATGACCGAGACGTGGACCCCCAAATCCTGGCGCAACAAGCCGGTTTCCCAGGTGCCCGCCTATCCCGATCCGGATGCACTGCAGCGGGCCGAGAGCCAGTTGGCCAGCTTTCCGCCGCTGGTGTTTGCCGGCGAAGCGCGCGATCTCAAGGCGCGACTGGCGCAGGTGGCGCGTGGCGAGGCGTTTCTGCTGCAGGGCGGGGACTGTGCCGAGAGCTTCGGCGAGCACGGCGCCGATCACATCCGCGATTTCTTCCGCGTTTTTCTGCAGATGGCGATTGTCCTGACCCATGGTTCGACCAAGGAAGTGGTCAAGGTCGGCCGCGTTGCCGGTCAGTTCGCCAAGCCGCGCTCGGCCGATTTCGAGACCATCGACGGTGTCGATCTGCCGTCCTACCGCGGTGACATCATCAACGATATCGCCTTCACGCCCGAGGCGCGTCTGCCCAATCCGGATCGCATGCTCGATGCCTATCGGCAGTCGGCGGCGACCCTCAACCTCTTGCGCGCCTTCGCGAACGGCGGTTTTGCCAATCTCGCCCGCGTGCACGAATGGACAACCGAATTCCTCAAGACCTCGAACGCCTATCCGGCCTATGAAGAACTGGCGCACAAGATCGATGAGGCCATCACCTTCATGCGGGCTTTGGGGCTGACCCCTGAGAATACGCCGCAATTGCGCGAGACCAAGTTCTTCACCAGTCACGAGGCGTTGTTGCTCGGTTACGAGGAAGCGCTGACCCGGCGGGATTCGATCACCAACGACTGGTACGCCACGTCCGGACACATGCTGTGGATCGGCGACCGCACCCGCCAGCCGGATGGCGCCCATGTCGAGTATTTCGCCGGCGTCAAAAATCCGATCGGGCTCAAATGCGGCCCGAGCCTCGAAACCGAAGACCTCAAGCGTCTTTTGGAAAAGCTCAACCCGGATCGCGAGGCGGGGCGGCTGACACTGATTTCCCGTTTCGGCGCCGGCAAGGTTAAGGACCACCTGCCGCGCCTGATCGAGACGGTCAAGGCCGAGGGGCAGCAGGTCGTTTGGTGCTGTGATCCAATGCACGGTAACACCGTCAAGACCGAGAGTGGCTACAAGACGCGGCCATTCGAACTGGTGCTCGGCGAGGTCGAGGACTTCTTCGCCGTGCATCGCGAAATGGGAACCTACGCCGGCGGCGTCCATATCGAGATGACCGGACGTGATGTTACCGAATGCACCGGCGGGGTTTCGGCCGTGACCGAAAACGATCTGTCGAACCGCTACGACACGCGCTGCGATCCGCGCCTCAATGCATCCCAGGCGCTGGAGCTTTCCTTCCTCGTGGCATCGCGCATTGCGGCGGACAACGGTCCGAAATCAAAGCAGGGCGTCTGAGCCGCCAGCAAGAACCGAGCGCGGCGCGCGGTATCGCGCCGGCTCGCCGAAGGCACCCCGTTTCCGCGACAATCCGATCCGCCCGGATTAGCTGAACATTAACCCTAATGGACCATGAATGAAGGTCCTAAGGTCCCGTGTTTTGCTGGGAAAGGTCGTGTGATGGTTTCCTCCAAGTTTGCCGCGTTGACGGCGTCTCTGGCGCTTTGCGCCCTGCCGCAGTCGGCGCTGTCCGCAGACTATCCCGACACCAGCTGGCCCGATGACATGCGCGGCTCCTATAACTGGGGCGAGCAGAGTGAATGGGACGCGGTCGGTTTCGAGGCCAGCCTGCGCTATGTCTATTCTGTCGGACATCACGAGTACTCGGTCGGAAACACCAAGGAAACCAGCGATGACACCTCGCACATTCTTGAGGGCAATCTTCGCATCGAGGATTATTCGACCTCGAGCTTCCTGAACACAACGGTCGGTTACTCCATCGCGATCAACGGCTCTTATTCCGGCGATTGGGGCAGCGGCAACATCGTCGATGGCTCCATTGGCTATGGCACTATCGACCTGGGGCGGTACTTCTTTGGAGACCCGCGCGATGGCTTCGGCGTTGGCGGGTTCATTGGCTATCAGTATCTGAGCGACAACCCCGACATCGGCCGGGCCAATTTCACTACGGCATCTTCGGCTGCCGACATCAACTGGTCGACAGCCAGCAACTTTTGGACGGTGCCTTACGACAGCAAGCCGAACCAGGTTGATATTCATATGCTGCGGCTCGGCGCCAGTGTGCGTGCGGAGTTGAACGATGCCGTCGATTTCGACGTCGACGTCGCCGCCATTCCCTTTGCTGGTATCGGCGGCACACTCGGCGCCTTCGCCTATTCGAATGCCGATTATGGCTCGTATGCACTTATCCAGTCTTCGCCGGTCGACCTGTCAGGCTGGGGTTACGGCGCAACCGCCGACGTGGCAATTGGCTTTCATCCAACCGACAACATGATCGTTCGCCTCGGCGGCAAGGCCCAGTACCTGCAGGGCACCTACGACGCCACGTATTCCGTGGCGACCATCACCGATCCGGTCGATACGACCGTCCCGCCCGACGGCACATATGATGGCGCGCCGACCTTCTCGAACCAGGGCTATATCACGACAGACAACCCATTCTCGCAATGGCGTCTCGGGGCGATGCTGGAGCTCGGCGTCAGCTTCTGATCGCGGCATGCGTTCTGCAAGGTTCAGCCATACGGCGGGTGTGCTTGCCCGAAGAGGCGGGTGAGGATAAGTCTCGGCAGACATTTACGCGTATCTCCGAGGATCTGCCGTGACTGACCGGCTTCGCATCGCACTGGCACAACTCAATCCGACGGTTGGGGCCATTTCGGCCAATCTTGAGCTGGCGCGTTCGGCGCTTGCGGAGGCGGCAAAGGCCGAGGCCGATGTGCTGCTGTTCTCCGAACTGTTCCTGACCGGTTATTTCCCCGAAGACCTATTGTTCAAGCCGCAATTCGTCCGCGACGCGCTCAAGGCCGCCCGTGAGCTGGCGCGCGCGACGCGCGATCTCGGCGTCACGGTGTTGCTGCCGAGCATCTGGGAAGACGAGGGCGTGCTGTTCAACGCCGTGCTGATGTGCCGGGACGGGGCTATTCTCGACTACAGGGCCAAGCGCGAGCTGCCAAACGACGATGTCTTTTACGAAAAGCGCTATTTCACTGCTGGTCCGCTGCCGACGCCGTTCGAGATCGATGGCGTCAAGGTCGGTGTGCCGATCTGTGAGGATATCTGGCAGCCGCATGTGTCGAAGGCGCTGGCCGACAATGGTGCTGAACTGCTGTTGTGTCCCAACGGTTCTCCCTACTGGCGAAACAAGCATTACACGCGCCGCGAGCTTCTGCGCACCCGCATCGCGGAAACCGGCTTGCCGATCCTTTATCTCAATCAGGTTGGCGGCCAGGATGAGCTGGTCTACGACGGCGCCAGTTTCGGCATGGACGGGACAGGCAGGCTCGCCTTCGAGGGCGAGAGTTTCAAGCCCGATTTCGTCGTCACCGACTGGCGGCGCGAAGACGGCAAGTGGATCTGCGCCGGCGGCCCGCAGACCGAACTGGTCTCGGTCGATGAAGCGCCGTGGCGCGCCTGTGTGCTGGGCCTGCGCGACTATGTCCGGAAGAACGGCTTTTCATCGGTCGTGCTCGGCCTGAGCGGTGGCATCGACTCCGCTGTCGTCGCGGCGCTGGCGGTGGATGCGCTCGGACCCGAGAACGTTCATTGCGTCATGCTGCCCTATCGCTACACCTCGAAAACCAGTCTCACCGATGCTGAGGACTGCGCCAGGCGTTTGGGCGTGCGCTATGACGTGGTGTCGATCGGCAGTCCTGTCGAGGCGGCGCTTGAGGAGCTGAAGCCGCTTTTCGGCAGCCTTCCGCCCGACGTAACCGAGGAAAACCTGCAGTCGCGTATGCGCGGCGCGGTGCTGATGGCGGTGTCCAACAAGCTCGGGTCGCTTCTAGTGACCACCGGCAACAAGTCGGAGATGGCGGTCGGCTATGCCACCATCTATGGCGACATGAATGGCGGCTTCAACCCGATCAAGGACATGCTGAAGATGCAGGTCTACCACATGGCGGCCTGGCGCAATGACCATATGCCCGACGACTGTCTCGGGCCGGAGGGCGAGATCATCCCGCAAAACATCATCGACAAGGCGCCGTCGGCGGAACTCAGGGAGAACCAGACCGACCAGGACTCGCTGCCGCCCTATCCGGTACTCGATGCCATCCTCGAAGGGCTGGTCGAAAAGGAGCTCTCGACTGCCGAGATCGTGGCGGATGGGCACGAGTTGGCGACGGTCAAGCGTATCGAGAAGCTTGTCTACATCGCCGAATACAAGCGCCGCCAGGCGGCGCCCGGCGTCAAGCTGACGGAAAAGGCCTTCGGATTCGGACGCAAATACCCGATCACCAACGGCTATCGCGACGGTAGCGCCAAATGACCCGTGTCCGCTTCGCCCCGTCGCCGACCGGGCATATCCATCTCGGAAATCTTCGTCCGGCCCTGATGAACTGGGTGTTCGCACTGAAGTCGGGCGGCGAATATGTTCTCCGTTTCGACGACACCGATCTGGCCCGCTCGACCCGCGAATATGCCGACGGCATCCAAACAGATCTCGCATGGCTCGGCATCGAACCGCACGAAATCGTCCGCCAGTCAGAGCGCACAGATATCCACAACACAGCGCGTGACCAGCTGATCGCCGACGGGCGGCTCTATCCCTGCTACGAGACCTCGGACGAGCTTGAGCGCAAGCGCCGCCGGGCGCTCGCCATGCACAAGCCACCGATCTACGACCGCTCGGCGCTGGCGCTGACCGATGAAGACCGGGCGCGCCTCGAAGCCGAGGGCCGCAAGCCGCACTGGCGTTTCCGCCTCGACGGCCGGCATGTGACGTTTCCAGACCTCGTTCGCGGTGAACAGACCGTCGACACGGCATCGATGTCCGATCCGGTGCTGATCCGCGAGGATGGCTCCTACCTCTATACGTTGCCGTCGGTCGCCGACGACATAGATCTCGGCATCACCCATGTCATTCGTGGCGAAGACCATGTGTCCAATACCGGCGTGCAGATCGAGATATTCGAGGCGCTCGGGGCAAAGCCGCCGATCTTCGCCCACCACAACCTGTTGACCGACGAGCATGGGGAAGGGCTCTCCAAACGCCTCGGCTCACTGTCGATCTCTGACCTGCGCGCCTCCGGCTACGAGCCGTTGGCGGTGGCGATTGTCGCCGTACTGACCGGCACGTCGATGCCGATTGCGCCCTATCCCTCGCTGGCCGCCATCGCAGAGGATTTCGACTTTTCGACCGTCTCGCACGGCGCGGCGCGCTATTCGCCGACCGAACTTGATGGTCTCAATGCCCGTATCCTGCACGCGATGGCTTACGAGGACGCTGAGCCGCGTCTCAAAGAGCTCGAGCTGGATGATGAGGCGCTTTGGGAAGCTCTCCGGGAGAATCTCGAGAAATTCGGCGACATTGCCGATCTTGCACGGATTGTTACCGGGCCGATTGCGCCGGTGATCGTCGATGAGGATGCGGGGTTTTTGCAGACTGCTGCCGGATTGCTGCCGGAGGAACCATGGGATGGGGAAACCTGGCGCGTCTGGACGTCGGCGATCAAATCCGAGACTGGCCGGAAAGGCCGCGCCCTGTTCCATCCGCTGCGTCTGGCCCTGACCGGGCGCGAAGCCGGACCCGAACTCAGGACCCTGCTGCCCTTGATCGGGCGTAAGGCGTCATTGGACCGACTAGCCGGACGACCCGGTCGCCGAACTTGAGCAGCGTCATATCCCCCGAGGTTGCCGTCTCAACCGGCGCAGCCGTTGCCAGACCCGCCTCGCCGGGCCTCGCCGGACGCGGACGGGGCAGGGGGACATGGATGGCGGCCACCTCGACCACCTGATTTCTGCGGCGCGGATCCCTGAGCGGCAACGGGAAGTCGAGATCGCCATAGCTGACCATGGCCCGGCCCGGGAACGACCCGCCACCATTTGCCACCTCGATGCGTCCATAGGTGATCGGCGCCTTGCAGGTGCAGCTTGCGTCGTATTCCTGACGATAGCGGAAGGCGTTGGGAAGTGTCGTGTAGGGCGCGCCGGCGAGGTTGATCATGTCTTCCGGCGTCTCGCCGGGATTGTGGTAGTAGTAAAGCTCGACGTCTGACCCGGGGCATTGGCTCTGGCAGGTTGCTTCGTCGTCGCCAAGGAATTCCGGCACCGTGGAAAAGCTGATCGGCCAGTAATAGCCGTCGCAACTGCGCACGCAGACCGTTCTGACGGTTTGCCCGTTCGGGTTGTAGCCACCATAGGGATCGAGCACCTGCTGGCCACCGCCGAACAATTGCTCGAACAGGCGGGCGAATGGACTCCTGGTTTCGGACTGGGAATTGTAGGTCGTGCTGCCGCCGGCATTGCAGCCGAACCGGGCGATCTGCTGCAGCGCCACTTCCCGTTGCTGGGAAACCGCCTGACCCGTTTCGACGCTTGCCGACAGTTTTTTGTAGTCTTCGCGTCCCTTGACGATGACTCGTGCCACCCGCATGCACTCGGCCGTCAGCTTTTGCCCCTTGTTGAGAAGGGCCTGACAGCCGCCGCGGACAAAAACGCTCTCGGCGTTCCTGAGTTGATCGGAGAGTTCTCGGGCCTTGTTCTGGTTGGCCTGAAGCGTGCGGAAATCCTTGTTGTTGCTCAAGGTTCTGAGCGTCGAGTTGAGCTGAGCGCAACTGGCGGATTGGGCCTCTGCCGTCCCGGGAGCGGTGACGGCAAGGACAAGCGCCACAAGCGCCGATGCAGTGATTCCGGTCTTCAAACGAGTTCCCGCCAAACCTCGAATGCCGAAACAGGTCACACGATCACTTGGAGCGGCCATGTGCTTCGGCTTAAGCTGTATCCACGCCGACAATATGGCGGATTCGTTACCTGAGTACGATGCTCAAGAGTTGGATGTGTGGCAATGAGATTGGCAAGCCTCGAAAATGGTCGGCCCGACGGACGACTGGTGGTGGTCTCCGACGATATGGCGCATTGCGTCTCGGCTGGTCGTATCGCCCCGACACTGCAGGCGGCGCTCGACACTTGGGAGGTGGCGGCGCCGCAATTGCGCCGGCTGTCTGACCAGCTCGAACTCAAAGCGGTCGCCACCGAGCCCTTCGATCCGAAATCTGCGCTGGCGCCTTTGCCGCGCGCTTATCAGTGGATCGATTGCGCCGCCTATCTCGGGCATCTGGAACGGGTGCGTAACCTCAAGGGCTCGCGCGACGTCGATCTCACGGCGGAAAAGCCGCTGATGTATCAGGGGGCGTCCGACTGCCTGACATCGGGCCATGCCCCGATCAAGGCCCCGGAAGCCGATCTCGCCATCGATCTCGAGGCTGAGATCGCCATCATGCTCGGCCCGGTGCCGATGCGCCCGACACGGCAACAGGCCGATGAGGCCATCAGACTGGTGGCGCTTTGCAACGATGTATCGTTCCGGCGGCTGGTCGATGCCGATCTCAATGGCGGGTTCGGATTCTTCCATTCCAAGCCGGCGACGAGCTTCGCGCCCGTCGTTGTCACGCCTGACGAACTCGGCGAAGGCTGGCGCGGCGGACGCGCCCATGTCCGCGTCAAGGTCGATATCAATGGCAAGCCGCTCGGCGATCTTGATGCCGGTGCCGACATGGATTTCGATTTTCCCGACCTCGTCGTGGCTGCCGCACAGACGCGGGCCCTTGGCTGCGGCACCATTCTCGGTGCCGGCACGATCGCCAATCGCCACGACAAGCAGACCAATGGCAGGAAGACCAGCGGGTTTGGCTGCATCGCCGAGGCGCGCACTGCCGAGAAGTCGGCGGGCGGCAAGGCGCATACGCCGTTCCTCGGCTCTGGTGACACGGTCAAGATCGAAGCATTCGATTCTCGTGGGGTGACGCTGTTCGGGGCGATCAGCCAAAGCGTCGAGATCGACTGACGCCGCTGGAAGTCTCTGGCGTTTCACGAAGAATTGAGCCGGAACCGGTGCCAGCTCGCGCAAAGTTCATGAAGCCTGCGCTTATTTTCGCGTAAATTCACGCCATTCATTCGCCCCATTGCCGCTCGAAGTTGAACTCTTCGCACGGCGGTCGATACTGCCGCCTGTCATGCCTGCCCCCTACGGCATAAAGGCCAAACCAGAGGAACTCGCATGAATTTCAAGAAATTGACCATGATGTCCGTCGCCGCTCTTGTGGCCGTCGCCCTAGCCGCCCCGGTCATGGCCGAGGGCGAGATGCTTACCGGTGCCGATGCCATCGCCAAGCGCCAGGAACTGATGAAAGAGAACGGTATGACCCTGCGCGGCGCCATGCAGGGAAAGTTCGAGGGTGAAGATCGCGTCGCTGCGGCTCAGACGCTGGTCGACAATTTCGCCGAACTTGGCGCGCTGTTCCCTGAGGATTCGCAGACCGGCGACACCAAGGCGCTGCCGGCGATCTGGACCGACAAGGACGGGTTCATGCAAGAGTACAACATGGCCGTGGCTGCTTCGGCCAATCTGCTTGACGCCGCCAAGTCGGGTGACGATGCCGCCTGGACTGCCGGTCTCAAGAAAGTTGGTGCCACCTGCGGCGACTGCCACACCAAGTACCAGGCGAAATAACACCGGTTTGATGCATTTGTTGTAATGTCGGGAAGCGGCGCCGGTATCGGCGCCGCTTCCTGTTTTTTCCGCCGTCGCGCGGATTTGCGCTTGTTAAATCAGGGAGTGTTGCGATGACCATTTCCCGACCTGCAGTCGTGGTGACTGGCAGTTCCACCGGTATCGGCGCCGCCACGGCGCGTGCGCTTGTCCGCCAGGGCTTTCATGTCTTCGGCTCGGTCCGCAAACAGGCAGATGCCGAAAGCCTTGTCGGCGAACTCGGCAGTCAGTTCACGCCTTTGCTGTTCGACGTGACGGACGAGAAGGCCGTGACCGAAGCGGCTGATCTGGTTGAAAGGGAGCTCGACGGCGTCCCACTCGCCGGCCTTGTCAACAATGCCGGCATCGCGCTGGGCGGTCCGTTGATCTATCTGCCCATCGAGGAATTCCGGCTCCAGCTTGAGGTCAATCTCACCGGGGTGCTGATCGTCACCAAGGCGTTTGCGCCTTTGCTCGGCGCCCGCGAAGGATTTGACGGCAAGCCGGGGCGGATCATCAACATGGGTTCGGTCGGCGGCACGAGCGCCTATCCGTTCATGGCGCCTTACCATACCTCCAAATTCGGACTTGAAGGCTTTTCGGAAAGCCTGCGACGCGAACTGATGCTGTTTGGCGTCGATGTGATCCTTATTGCGCCGGCGAGCATCGCTACGCCGATCTGGGAAAAGGCGGAAAAGACCGATACCTCTGGCTATGAGCAGACGCCTTACCGCGATGTCTTTCCGCGCTTCATGCATTTCATGGGCAAGCTCGGTGAGGCCGGCATTCCGGCTGAGCGGGTCGGGGATGCTGTGCACACGGCCTTGACGCATCATCGGCCGAAAACCCGCTACGTGGTGACCGGGCGGCCCTTCGAGCAGTTCATGATGGAACACCTGCCCAAACGCCTGCTCGATGGAATCATTGCCGGGCGGCTCGGACTCAAGCCGACGAAGAAATGACGCGCAGACTGCGACGGATCGCACCGGCGGAACAAAGCGCTTGATTTGATCGGCAAGGGCCGGCATTCTCCGCGCCCATGAAAACCGTTCAACCGATTTGCATTATCGGCTGCATTATTATCCGCTGACTTTTCGGTGGCGGCGCGGTTTTCCTTGTCCTGTTGACAGATTGAATGACCCGATGCCAGCCACCGGCCTGAAACCGAGGCTGCGCAGGATCGCGTCATGACCAATATTGATATCCGGCTCTACAACACGCTCACGAAGCAACGGGAGGCTCTTCAGCCTTTCGATCCGAACAACGTGCGCATGTATGTCTGTGGTCCGACGGTCTACGATTTCGCCCATATCGGCAATGCGCGACCGGTCATCGTCTTTGACGTGCTGTTCCGCCTGCTCCGCCATGTCTATGGCGAAGACCATGTCACCTATGTGCGCAACATCACCGATGTCGACGACAAGATAAACGCCCGCGCGCTGAGGGACCATCCGGGCTTGCCGCTCAACGAGGCCATCCGCAAGGTCACCGAGACAACGGCGAACCAGTTCCACAAGGACGTGGCGGCGCTCGGTAATCTTGCGCCGAGTGTCGAGCCGCGCGCCACCGACAACATCGCCGGCATGACGGCGATGATCCAGACGCTCATCGACGACGGCCATGCCTATGTGGCGCGGGGCGAGGAGGGGCTTGAGGTCCTTTTCGATGTCCGGTCCATGCCCGAGTATGGCGGACTATCCAAGCGCAATCTCGACGAGCAGCAGGCCGGCGCCCGCATCGCTGTCGAGGCGCACAAGAAGAACCCGGCCGATTTCGTTTTGTGGAAGGAATCCGACGCCAACCTGCCTGGCTGGGAGGGCAGTTTTGCCGTTTCGAAGGCCAACGCCAAGGCGCTGAAGGTCAAGGACACAAAGGTGACCATCCACGGCCGTCCCGGCTGGCATATTGAATGCTCGGTGATGAGTGACCGGCATCTGTGGGCGGAAATCGAGGCAAAGCTGTCACCCGAGGCGCATGCGCATCCGCATCAGTTCGACATCCATGGCGGCGGGCTCGACCTGATTTTCCCGCACCATGAAAACGAGATCGCCCAGTCGCGTTGCGCCCACGGTACGCCGACCATGGCGCAGATCTGGATGCACAACGGCTTCCTGCAGGTCGAGGGCCAGAAGATGTCGAAGTCGCTCGGCAACTTCTTCACCATCAACGAGTTGCTGGAGACAGAGAACTTCGGTGGCCGGAAATGGCCGGGCGAAGTGCTGCGGCTTGCCATGCTGATGACGCACTATCGCGAGCCGATCGACTTCTCGGTCAAGCGGCTGGAGGAAGCGGAAACCAAGCTGCGGTCCTGGCAACGCGCCGCCGACGAGGTAGGAAACGCGACGGTTTCCGCCGACGTCGTTGCCGCGCTTGCTGACGATCTCGGTTTTCAGCGGGCACAGCCGGCAATCGACGCGCTGACTAAAAAGGCCAATTCCGGTGACGACGAGGCCGCTGCCGAACTCGCCGCGACGCTTATGTTCCTCGGCTTTGATCCCGCAGGCGCCGAGGCGCAGGCCGATGGTGAAGATGCCGCTGCGATCGAGTCGGCGATTGCCGATCGTCTTGCCGCTCTCACCGCCAAGGATTTTGGCAAAGCCGATGCCATTCGTGCCGAGCTACTGACAAAAGGCATCCAGCTCATGGACTACAAGGACCCCGAAACCGGCGACCGCCGGACCAAATGGGAGATCAAAAGATGAGCATTTTCGATCATGTCGGCATCGTCGTTTCCGACTACGCAACCTCCAAGGCCTTCTACGTAAAGGCGCTTGCACCGCTTGGCATCACCTCAATGATGGAAATCGAGGTGCCCGAGTACACCGGTGGCGCTTTCGGGCGTGACGACAAGCCGGATTTCTGGATCGGCAGCGGCGGACCGGCGACCACGCCGATCCATATCTGCTTTGCTGCCAAATCGAGCCATGAGGTCGATGCCTTCTATGCCGCCGCGATGGCGGCCGGAGGCAAGGACAATGGCGCGCCCGGCATCCGCGAACACTATCACCCCGGCTACTATGGCGCATTTGTCCTCGATCCCGACGGACACAATGTCGAGGCCGTGTTCCACGGAGGCATATCTGCATGAGTGAAGTCCTGACCGGCGGCTGCCAGTGCGGCGCCGTGCGTTTTGCGACCAAGCTGGTCGGGCGCGGCTCGATCTGCCATTGCCGCATGTGCCAGAAGGCTTTCGGAAGCTTTTTCGGGCCGCTGGTCACGTCTCACGACGGGCACTGGACGCGCGGCGAACCCAAATGGTTCCGGAGTTCGGACCATGCTCGCCGCGCCTTTTGCGGCGAGTGTGGGACACCGCTGGCCTATGAGACCAAGTTCGGGCTGGAACTGGCGATCGGCGCCTTCGACCATCCGGAAAAGGTGCCGCCGGTCATTCAGGTCAATCTGAACGACAAGGTGCCGTTCTTCGATGGTCTGACCAGCCTGCCGGTCAAGGACGACGTCGATGACGAATGGACGAGTTTTCTTGCCGGCGTCCATTCCAACCAGCACCCCGACCACGACACCGAAATCTGGCCGGAGCCGGAGAAGGAGAAATGAGCGCCGAGGCCACGCTGACCGGTGGTTGCCAATGCGGCGCTGTGCGCTACCGCGCTGCAAAAGCCGTGCAATATGTCATCTGCCATTGCCGCATGTGCCAGAAGTCCTTCGGCAACTATTTTGCCCCGCTGGTCGTGGTCGAGGGGCTTGAATGGACGCGCGGCGAACCGGGCTTTTTCCGCTCCTCGAATATGGCGCGCCGGGGCTTTTGCCGCGATTGCGGTACGCCGCTGTGCTACCTCGGCGAGGACGGGGGCTATGAGGTTTCGGCCGGCAGCCTGGACGATCCCTCGTTCGGCGAACCGGAAAAGCAGATCAATGTCGGCGCGAAGCTGCCCGTCTACGACCGATTGCCCGATATCCCGCACCACACCAATCTGCAAGGCGAGGCCGCGTTCAACGCCAGCGTCGTGACCTATCAGCATCCGGACCACGATACAGCGGATTGGCCGCTGCCGAAGGGAGGACATGATGAGTGACACAAATGGATTCTCGGGTGGTTGCCAGTGTGGCGCCGTGCGCTACCACGCGACGGAACTGAACGACGATGCCCATATCTGCCACTGCCGCATGTGCCAGAAGGCCGTTGCGGGGCCATTCATCTCGCTGGTCAGCGTTGCCGACGAGCATCTGACATGGACACGCGGCACGCCGGCAGAGTTCATGAGTTCGGGCAATACGGCGCGCGGCTTTTGCCCCCAATGCGGTACGCCGCTTTATATGCGTGACCTTGATGGGACAAAGGTCTTTCTGACCATCGGCGCCCTCGACGAACCGGACCGGGTGCCGCCGAAAAACCAGTATGGCAATGAATCCAAGCGTCACTGGTTTGCAGCGCTGCACGACTTGCCAGGCGATGAGACGACGACCGAAGCGGATGCGCCGGAAAGTGCCGCACGCATCGCCGCGACCAATCACCAGCATCCGGATCATGACACGGAGACCTGGCCATGAGCACACCCGTTCTGACTGGCGGCTGCCAGTGCGGGGCCGTGCGCTATGCGCTCGACCAGCAGCCTGAAAATGTTCACGTCTGCCATTGCCGCATGTGCCAGAAGGCGAGTGGTGGGCCTTTCGCTGTCATCTGCCCGGTTCTGAAGCCGGCCTTCAGGGTCACGCGCGGTGCGCTCAGCTATTTCATGAGTTCGGATGTCGGGCGTCGCGGCTTCTGCTCCAATTGCGGCACGCCGCTGACCTTCGACTATCCGGAAGGCGACGACATCGGCGTCCTCGTCGGCACGCTCGACGAACCGAGCAAGGCGCCACCAGTGGTGCAGAACGGCAATGAAAGCCGCGTCTCGTGGTTTGCGCATCTGACCGAACTCCCCGGCGACAGATCGACCTATCAGGGCAATCCGGAAATGCTGAACCGCATCGCTTCGAGCAGTCACCAGCATCCCGACCACGATACCGAGACCTGGCCATGAGCGAGACCTGGTCCGGAGGGTGTCAGTGCGGGGCGGTGCGTTTCCGCGTCACAGGACCCATCGATGATGTCAGCATCTGCAATTGTCGCATGTGCCAGAAGGCGTCGGGCGGTCTTTTCAACGCCTATGCGAGTGTGCCCAACACGGTGCTTGAATGGACGCGCGGCGCACCGAGCGTCTTTGTCAGCTCGAACAACGCAAAACGCGGCTTCTGCCCATCCTGCGGAACACACCTGACCTATGTTTGGCGCGATGACTGGACGGCGTTGACTGTCGGTGCATTCGACCGGGCAGAGAGCCTGCTCCCGACGATCGAACATGCGCCCGAAAGCCGGCATCCCCTGTTCAGCCATCTCGATGAGCTCGAGCCGCGGCCCCTTGACGATACGCCCGAAGCCGCCGTCGCCCTTTCCGCGCTCATTTCCCATCAGCATCCCGACCACGACACTGAAACCTGGCCACCGGCCAGCTAGCGAGCAAAATCATGTCCAAAGATCGCCTCTATATCTTCGATACGACCCTCAGAGATGGCGCCCAGACCATGGGTGTCGAGTTTTCGGTCGAGGACAAGATTCGCATTGCCAGCCTGCTCGAACAGCTGGGCGTCGACTATATCGAGGGCGGCTATCCCGGGGCCAACCCGGTCGACAGCGAATTCTTCTCGCAAAAACGCACCAAATCGGCGGTTTTCACCGCTTTCGGCATGACCAAGCGTGCAGGCCGTTCGGTCGAGAATGACCCGGGCGTGCAGGATCTGATCACTTCGGCAGCCGACGCGGTGTGCTTCGTCGCCAAGGCCTGGGATCATCAGGTCAAGACGGCGCTTGGCATCACGCTCGATGAAAACCTTGCGGCGATCGTCGACAGCTTCGAGGCGGCTTCGGCGAAGGGCAAGCAGACCCTGCTCGATGCTGAGCACTTCTTTGACGGCTACAAGGCCAATCGCGATTACGCCCTGAAGGTCGTCAAGACGGCAGTCGATGCCGGTGCCCGCTGGGTGGTGTTGTGCGACACCAATGGTGGCACCATGCCCGATGAGATTGCCGAGATCATCGCCGACGTCCTGAGCGTATGCCCCGGCGACAGGCTCGGCATCCATGCCCATAACGACACCGGACAGGCCGTCGCCAACACGCTTGCCGCCGTCAAGGCCGGTGCGCGCCAGATCCAGGGCACGCTCAACGGTATCGGCGAGCGTTGTGGCAATGCCGATCTCATCACCCTCATCCCGACGTTGATGCTGAAGCCGGCCTTCACGGAATTGGTCGAAACCGGGCTCGATGCCGAGAGGTTGGCGCGGGTTACCCAAGTCTCGCGCGCCTTCGATGACTATCTCAATCGCGCGCCCGATCGCCAGGCGCCTTACGTCGGCACCGGTGCGTTCTCGACCAAGGCGGGAATCCATGCTTCGGCGCTTGCCAAGGACTATTCGAGCTACGAACACGTGCCGCCGGAGAAAATCGGCAATGAACGCTCGGTCATGGTGTCGCAGCAGGCGGGCAAGTCGAACCTGATCGCGGCGCTCAAACGCTCCGGAATTGACGTCGACAAATCCGACCGTCGGCTCGATCGTCTGCTGCGCGAAGTCAAGGAGCGCGAAGCGCGCGGATATTCCTACGACAGCGCCGCCGCTTCCTTCTACATGCTGGCTGCGCGCCAGTTCGGAATGGTCCCCGACTATTTCGACGTCGAGAGCTACAGAACCTCGGTCGAACGTCGGCACAACGCCCGTGGGGAGCAGATCACGGTCACCGAAGCGGTGGTCAAGATCAACATCGATGACATCCGCCTGATGTCGGTCGAAGAGGGCAATGGGCCGGTCAACGCGCTCGACAGGGCGATGCGAAAGGACCTCGGAAAGTACTCGTCGCGGATCGATGATCTCGAGCTTGTCGACTACAAGGTGAGGATCCTGGATGGCGGTACCGGGGCCGTGACCCGGGTGCTGGTGGAAAGCCGGGACAGCAGTGGGGAACGCTGGAATACCATCGGGGTTTCGTCCAACATAATTGATGCGTCATTCGAGGCACTGTATGAGTCGATCAACTACAAGCTTCTGAAATCGGAAGTGCCGCGGAATTGAACCGAGCGGCCGGTAATGGGGACTGGCCCGAAGGAGAATAGAGTTGGCAGAGGGTGAAACAGCGAAGCGCCCGTCGTGGTTCTGGGCCGCGGTGGTTATTGCCGTGCTTGTGTTGGCGGCGGGTGCAGCATCCGCACCTTCGGTGGTCGAGTGCACAAGCAGCCGCGATGGCTTCCAGACCTGCATGGCCAACAAACTTGCCGATCTCGGTATAGGTGCGCGGCCGGAAACGCCGGTTGCCCAGTCTGACGAAACAAGTGTTGCCACCGCACAGCCCGCCGCCTCGGCAACGACGCCGGAAGCGTCGGGCACTGTCTCTGCGCCCGATTTCGGCGTCCGTGTTGAACCGGATGGATCGATCGTCATTGTCGGTTCCGGCATGACGGGCAAGACGGTGCAGATATTTGTCAACGGCAAGCTCTACGGCACCGCCGAAGTCGATCAGGGTGGCGACTGGGTGCTGGTTCCCGATGCGCCGCTGCCGCCCGGCGGGTACGAGCTGACCGTGGTCGATCCCGAAACCGGCAAGCCGCTCGACAAGGCCTTTGTTGTTGCCATCAACGAAGACAAGACGAGCGAACCGCTGGTTGTCGCCTCCGAGCCGGGCAAAGCCAGCGAAGTGCTGCAGGGGCTCGGGTCTCCAGAAACGGCAGTGGCATCCGCCGAGGCCGCAGGCGAAACGACAACGCCAGAGCCGGTAGCCGATGCGAGCGCAGCGGAGACGCCATCTGCCGAGCCGGTTGCCGTCGCTACCGCAGATCAGGCGCAGGACGCGGTTGAGACCATCAATCAGGACGCCACCGCTCCGGCAGACGCTCAATCTCTGGCCAGCACGCCTCCGGTGGTTGCCGAACCCGCAGAACCTGCCACCGAGACCGAGGTTGCAACCGCTGCGCCTGCGACGCCGGCGGAGAGCGTGGCCGACGCTGCCGGTGACTTGCATAAACGGATCGATGCGCTTGGCGCCAGCACGCCGCCGACCATCGATGCGGTCGAAATCGACAACGGCAAGAATTTCTTCGCCGGAACCGGCGCCAATGGCACCATCATTCGGATCTATGTCGACAACGCCTTTGTCGGCGACACCAATGTCGAGAATGGTCATTGGCTGCTGGAAACCGGCGATGTGCTGAAAAACCGTAGTCAGCGTGTCAGGGCCGACCAGTTGCTGCCGGGATCGGCGGAGGTGGTCGCTCGGGCCGAAATCGATTTTATCTTCGAAGCGCCCGCAGCAGAAGCACCGGCAACTGCAGTTGCAGAAGCTCCGATCACCGTGCCTGAGCCCGACTTCGGCATCGATACGGACCAGCCGGCGGAGGTTCCGGTGGCATCCGATGCGGCACAGGAAAACGCCCCTGTTGAACCGACACCGGCGGAATCGGCGTCAACAGAAACGCAGGTCGCTGCAGCTCCAATCGCCGTGCCTGAGTCCGATTCCGGTGAACCCACCAATGTTCCGGTGGCGTCGGCCGATACAGAGTCGGCGTCGCAGGATTCACAGACCTCGGTGGCCACAGCCGAACCGGCCGCATCCGGCGCCAACGCCGAGAGTGCCGGAACTGCTGCTTCGAACACTGAATCAGGTGCGTCGACCGCGTCTGGAACCGGTACGGCCGCCGCAAGCGCCGATACCGTGCCTGAGCCCGATTTCTCCGTCGATACGGGCATTCCGGTTGTGGTTGCCGACGCCGCACCCGATGCCGGGGCTACTGCCTCTTCCGAAACGGCCAAGAGCTCCGACGCTTCGCAGTCGGCGGCCACTTCCGAGACTTCGACGCCGGCCGCAGAAGCGCAAGTCCCGCAACTGGTTGCGTCGCAAGTCGGTGCGCCGGAATACGGGCGGTTCGCCACCGGCAAGGCGATCATCCGCGCCGGTGACAATCTGTGGACCATCGCCCGCCGGGTTTATGGCTCGGGGATGAAATATTCCCAGATCTACGGCGCCAACCGCGATCAGATCCGCGATCCCGATCTCATCTATCCTGGCCAGGTCTTCGATCTGCCCAAAGGAGAAACCGAGACCGCGAGCAATTGAAACCGGTTTCATACGAGTTGAAAGCCGCTCCCGCGTTCGTCTCGGGAGCGGCTTTTTTCAAGACCCAGGTCCTGCGTGGGCAAATCCGGAGCGAATTTGCCTGATTTGTGTTTCTTCACCACGCTTGGCACTTGCGATGTGGTGTGGCTTCATTTAATCGTAATGCTACGATGAAATACGAAAACGCTGACGATGAGGAACTGACTGCCGGGATGCGCGCCCTTGCGCACCCTGTGCGGTTGAGCATTTTGCGCATTCTGGCTGAACATGGAACACCGGATTGCTGTTGCACCGATGTCACCGAGAACCTGCCGTTGGCGCAGTCCACCGTCTCCCAGCACATCAAGGTTTTGCTCGATGCCGGCCTGATCGAGCGCAAGCCCCGCGGCACGCGCAATTGCTACTTCGTGCGTGCTGATCGCTTGGCGAAAACGGCATCTGCGCTCGGTGAGTTCGTCGATGCGCTTACCGTTTCCGCGCCAAATGAACTCGAAATGAGCCAGAGCGCGTAAGACACTTATGTCCGATCAAAACACTGCCCGCCGGCGCGTCAGCGCCGAGGAGGGTGATCTCGTATCAACCATCCGCAACCTGTGGAGCTACATGTGGCCCGCTGGCCGCGGCGATCTCAAGCGGCGGGTGATCTATGCGACTGGCGCCTTGCTCCTTGCCAAAGTGGCAACGACGCTGGCGCCCTTTGCCTACAAGGCCCTGATCGACGCGCTTGGCAGTTCGGGCGCCTCGACCGAGATGATCTGGGGCGTCGCCATCCCGATCGTTTTCGTCATCGCCTACGGCATCGCCAATGTCGCCGATACCGGATTCCAGCAATTACGCGACGTGCTGTTCGCCAGCGTCGGTCAACACGCGGTCCGTTCACTGGCGCGCGAGACTTTCGAGCACCTGCACAAGCTCAGCCTCAGGTTCCACCTGCAGCGGCGCACCGGTGGGCTTTCTCGCGTCATCGAGCGCGGCACCAAGGGCATCGAGACAATCGTCCGGTTCACCATGCTCAACACGGCGCCGACGATTATCGAGTTCCTGGTGGTTGGCACGGTCTTTGTGACCATGTTCGGCATCAGTTATCTTGGCGTTCTGGTTGCCATCATCGCCGCCTATGTCTGGTTCACCATCCGGGCCAGCAACTGGCGTATCGCCATTCGCCGCGAGATGAACGAGTCCGATACGGACGCCAATTCCAAGGCCGTCGACAGCTTGCTGAATTTCGAGACGGTCAAGTATTTCGGCAACGAGAAAATGGAGGCGGAGCGGTTCGACGGGTCTATGGCGCGCTATGAGCGTTCGGCCATCCGCATCTGGACTTCGCTCGGTTTTCTCAATTTCGGCCAGGGGGTGATCTTCTGGAGCGGCATGATCGTCATCGGCATCATGTCGGCGCTCGGGGTGATGAACAAGACGATCACCGTTGGTGATTTCGTCCTGATCAACACCTTCATGATGCAGATCTACCGGCCGCTGTTCATGATCGGCTTCGTTTATCGCGAAATCCGCCAAGGCCTTGCCGATATCGAGTCGATGTTCCAGCTGCTCGACCAGCCTGCAGAGATCCAGGACGCGCCCGGTGCCCGTCCTCTGGCTATCTCCGGGCCTGTGCTGAAATTCGAGGAGGTGCAGTTCCACTACGATTCCGATCGCCCCATCCTCAAGGGGATCAGCTTCGAGGTGCCGGCCGGCAAGACCATCGCAGTAGTTGGCCCGTCCGGCGCCGGCAAATCGACGATCTCGCGGCTGATCTTCCGCTTTTACGATGTCACCGGTGGCCGCGTGACGATTGACGGGCAGGACGTGCGCGAGGTGACCCAGGACTCTCTGCGCGCAGCCGTCGGCATGGTTCCGCAGGACACGGTGCTGTTCAACGACACCATCGCCTACAATGTCGGCTACGGTCGTCCCGGTGCCAGCGAAGCCGAGGTTCGCGACGCGGCCCAGATGGCCCAGATCGGTCCGTTCATCGAAAGTCTGCCCAAGGGCTATGAGACGCCGGTCGGCGAGCGCGGGCTGAAGCTGAGCGGTGGCGAAAAGCAACGTGTCGCCATCGCCCGCACCATCCTGAAGGCCCCGCCGATCCTCATCCTCGACGAGGCGACCTCGGCGCTGGATACCCAGACCGAGCGCGATATCCAGTCGGCGCTCGATACGGTCTCCAAGGGACGCACGACACTGGTCATCGCCCACAGGCTGTCGACCGTGGTCAATGCCGACGAGATCATCGTCTTGCGCGGTGGCGAGATCGCCGAACGCGGCACCCATCCCGAACTTCTGGCCATGGATGGCCTTTATGCCGAGATGTGGAGCCGGCAGCGCGAGGCGACCGAGGCCGAAGAGAACCTGCGCAAGGCCCGTGCCGAGGCAGAGGGTTATCTCGGCGACATGACGGTTCCGGTGGCGGAGTAAAATTCATGACAGTTTCCAGCGAGGAAGAGCTTGAGCAGCTAAAGGAGATCGGCCGCATCGTCGCCATGGTGCGCGACAAGATGGCCGAGGCACTCGAACCCGGCATCACGACGGCGGAGCTCGACGAAATGGGGCGTCGGTTGCTGGATCAGGAAGGGGCGCGTTCGGCACCCGAACTCGCCTACGAGTTTCCCGGCGCGACCTGTATCAGCGTCAACGAGGAAATCGCCCATGGCATTCCTGGCGACCGGGTCATCGCGGCCGGTGATCTGGTCAATATCGATGTGTCCGCCGAAAAGAATGGCATTTATGCCGATACCGGCGCGTCCTATGCCGTGCCGCCGGTGGCGCGTCGGGTCGAAAAGCTCTGCCGTGACGGCCGGCGCGCCATGTGGACCGGTCTGCGCCAGGTTGCAACCGGTCGTCCGCTCGCCGATATCGGCGTGGCCATCGGAAAGTTCGCCAGCAAGAATGGCTACACACTGGTGCGCAATCTCGCCAGCCATGGGGTCGGTCACGCCATCCACGAAGAGCCGGGAGAGATTGCCACCTGGCCTGACAAGAGCGAACGCCGCCGCATGAATGATGGATTGGTGTTCACCGTCGAGCCGTTTCTGTCGCTCGGGGCGCAATGGGCTGTCGATGGCGACGACGATGACTGGACGCTGTTCTCGGAGCCGCGCGCCCTGACCGTGCAGTACGAGCACACGGTGGTTACGACGCGCCACGGACCGTTGGTGGTCACAGGCGCCACCTGAGCGCCAAACCATCTGATGCCGTTCCTATGAAAAAGGCCCGCATCGCTGCGGGCCTTTTTATTCGGTTGGCTGAGGCGTCTTGCCCGGAGGCTATGCGCCTTGCCGGTCTATTCCGCTGCCTGACGGGAGACCACTGTCACGCCGTCCTTGTCGGTCTCGACCAGTCCGGTGCTGTCGCCACCAATGTATTTGGCGGCGCTGTCGACATTGGCCGGGATTTCGGCTTCCGGATTGCCCGTGACCGTGTCTGCCGAAACCTCGGCTTCAGTGTCCTTGCCGGCGGCTGTCTTCTTGCGCCGGAACGGGCTCATCAGCACGTGGGAGACGCTCGAGACCTGGCGCCTGGTGTTGGTCCAGATCACCGAAGGAGCGGTGATCATCACCGGCACCATGATCAGGGTCAGGGCCGTTGACAGGATCAGGCCGGACACGAGTGCGGCCGACAGATGTACGAACCAAGTGCCGGCGATGCCGCCGGCGACAATCTCCCGGGTGACGAAGTTGAACTCGACATTGAGCGCCATCGGGATGACGCCGAGCGTGGTCACTGTCGCCGTCAGAAGCACGGGGCGGATACGCTGCGATACCGTTAAAAGCATGGCCTTGATCGGCTCGACGCCGTCGTCGCGGTTGTAGTGATTGTAGGTATCGATCAGAACGATACCGTTTTTCACCACGATGCCCGCGAGCGCCACGATGCCGAGACCGGTCATGACCGCCGAGAAGCTCATCCCGGTGATCAGCATGCCGAGGAGCACACCGGCGATGGACATCATCACCGTCGTGAGGGTCACGAACACCTGATAGAAGCGCTGGTATTCGAGCAAAAGCACCAGGAAGATGATGAACATGGCGCCGGCAAAAGCCTGCATGATGAAGGCGTTGGTATCGCCCATCATCTCCTCGGAGCCGCCGTAAACGATACTAACGTTCGAGGGCAGGTTGCCTTCCTTGTCCCATGCCTGGATCTTCTTGACCATGGCGCTGGGCAGTACACCGGTGCTCGGCACGACATTGGCGGCAAACTTCATCGAGTACATGCCGTTGTAGCGCGTGATGTTGCCGACTTTGCGCACGGCCTCGCGGGTGATGAAGTTGGAAACGGGCACCAGCCCGCCCGGAGTGGCAATCCGCATCGTATCGAGAGCGTTAAAGGTGCGCTCGTCCTTGGGCAGCCGAACCCGGATATCCAGTTCGTCGGTCACGTCGTCGGGCCGATAGGTGCCGATTTTCACGCCCGAGGTAATGAGCTGGACATAGGGGCTGAGTTCCCTGACGCCAATTCCGTACTTGGCCGCTTCAACACGATCGACATTGATCTGCCAGTCGATGCCGGGCTGCGGGCGTCCGTCTTCGACGTCCTGGACACCACCAAGATCGTTGACGACATAGTCCCGGAGCTTGGCGATGGCTGGCGCGAGCTCGTCGTAGTTGTTGGTCTCGATCCTGAGGTTGATGTCCTTGCCCGCCGGGGGACCGTTTTCCTGTTCGGCGATCTGGATTTCGAGCCCCGAGATGTTCTTGGTCCTGTCGCGGATGTCCTGGAAGATCTCCGCGGCCGGCTTGCGCTCCGACCAGGGTGAAAGCTGCAGGTCGAAATGGCCGATGGTGTTCGGCGGCGAACCATTGCCACCACCAAAGCCCATGATCTCGTCCTGGACGCCGTGGACCTTCAGGATCTGGTTCTCAACCTCGATCAGCATATCGCGAATCTCGATCGGCGAATAATTGCCGCGGGCCACAACCGAGACAGTGCCGTATTCCGGTTCGCTGGCCGGGAAGGCTTCGGATCCGGTCGGATGCTGGGCGTAGTAGACGAAGATGCCGATGATGATCGAGAAGCCGATGAACAGCGTCGCAACGGGATGGCGCAACAGCCGCGACATCAGGCGCACATACATGCCTGTGATACCCGGAACCTTCTTCACGTCGAACTTGTCCGGATACATCACGATGTCGGCGCGTTCTTTTTCCTTCGGATCGATCTTGTGATTGGAAATCACAGCGCCGATCACGGGCATGAAGATAAGCGCGGAGACGAGGGACGCGATCATGACGATGATCACGACTGTCGGCAGAAGGCTCATGATCTTGCCGACGATGCCGGGCCAGAACAGCAGGGGCACGAAGGCGCCCAGCGTGGTCGCGGTCGCCGAAACGACGGGCACGAACATCTTCTTGGCCGACATGATGAAGGCATCGCGTTTGGAAACGCCTTCCTGAAGCTTTCGTTGTGCGTATTCGACAACCACGATCGGATCATCGACGAGCACACCGACCGCGAGCACGAGGCCGAACATGACCATCATGTTGATCGTCATGCCGAGGGCGTGGATGGTCAGGAAGGCGATCATGAACGAGATCGGAACCGACATGCCGATCATGATGGCCGGAATGACGCCGAGTGTCGCGACGCACATGATCAGCACGAGCACGACGGCGGTGGCGACGGCGGCTTCCAGCGAGGAGAAGAGTTGCTTGGTGCTGGTCGCCTGGTCGAGCAGGAACGAGGCCTGCAGGCCTTGCGGCCAATCCTTGGTGAACTCGGTCGTGACCTCGCGCACCTTGTTGGAAAGATCGATGGTGTTGGCGCCAAGCTTCTTGGAAACACCCAAGGTGATCGTCGGGGCGCCGTTGACGCGGGAATATTCGGTTGCGTCGGCGAAGGTGCGGGTGACGGTTGCCACATCACCGAAGGTCACGACCGTGTCGCCATCCGTCTTCAACGGCAGGTTGTAAACGTCCTGCGCGGTGGAGATCAGACCGGGCACTTCGATGCTGAATGCGCCCTGGCCGCTGTCGAGCGTGCCGCCGGCAACCACAAGGTTGTTCTTGGCCAGCGCGTCGAACAGTTGGCTCGCCGTCAGGTTGTAGGCTTCGAGCCGGTTCAGGTCGATCTGGACTTCAAGCTGCTCGTCGCGCGCGCCAGAAATGGTCACGTCCTGAGCGAGGTCGATCTTGGCGAGTTCTTCCTTGAGCGCCTTGGCTTTCTCGACGAGCGTGCGCTCCGGCACATCGCCATAAACGGCGACGTTGATCGAACTCTGGCCGGCGATGTCGATCTCATTGATCGTCGGTGCGGTGGCATCGGCCGGAAGATCGGTCGCGACGCCGTCCATCTTGGCGCGAATATCCTGAAGGGCGGTGTCCTTGTCCGTGTTCACGTCGAACTCGAGGAAGGTCGAGACGTGCCCTTTGGAAGAGGTCGAGGAGTAGTTCTTCAGACCGTCGATGTCCTTGATGCGGTCTTCGATCGGCCGCGCCAACAGTCTCTCCGCATCATGCGGAGAGACGCCAGACTGTGAGACGGAGATATAGAAGTAAGGAATATCAATTGCCGGGAAGCCTTCCTTTGGAAGGACCGAGTAAGAATAGGCGCCACCGATGATCAGCAAGACCATGACGGTCAGCACGACCCGCGGCATGCGCAGAATACGTTCGACGAAATTGAGCATAGTTTAGCCCTCTGTGCTCTGGCTGGCGTCGACCTTCTGCCCAGCCGAAACGAATTCTTGTCCAATGGTTATGATGTCAACTTTGGGCGGCAGCCCGGTGACCCACACGCCCTTGGTGGTGTCGGAAACGATGGTGATCGGAAAGAACTGGACGACACCCTTATCGACGGCGCGAACGCCGAGGGAGCCGTTGTCATCGAGTGTCATCACCGACTGGGGAATGAGATGGGCGGGAATGGTGCCGAGATTGACCATGGCTTCCGCCGTCAGGCCGTCGAGGATCTTGTTATCGGGATTGGGCACTTCGACCTCGATCGGGAAGGCGCGCGTGGCGTCGTCGGCAATGGACGAGACGTAAGAGACCTTGCCGGTTGCCTTGACGCCGCTGACCGTGGTGACCTCGGCGGTCAGGCCGGTCTTGGCGAGAGAGATCCGTGCTTCGGGCACACTGCCGGTGAACAGGATGGGATCGAGCTTGGCAATGGTGGCGCAGGTCTGGCCGGTCGCCAGCATTGCACCCTGATTGGCGATCGGGGCCTGAACAATCCCGGAAATCTTGGCGCGGATTTCGGTGCGGTCCAGCTCGGCCTTGGCTTTGGCAAGACCGGTATCAGCCGCCTGCACCGCGGCCTTTGCCGTGGCGAGCGTCGATTCGATCTGGTCGGTCGCATTGGCCGGCTTGAGGCCCTTTTTGATCAGGGTCATGGTGGAGTCGTAGGACGACTGCGCCTGGGCAAGGCCGGCATTGGCCTGGGCGAGCGATGCCTCAGCCTGAGCGACTGCATCCTGACGCGTTGACGGGTCAAGCTTGCACAACAGGTCGCCAGCCTCGACGTGTTGTCCTTTTTCCACTGCAACCGAGTCGACCGTGCCGGCTGTTTCGGCGGTGGCGGCAACAATCGCCTTGGCAGTCGTGCGCCCTCTGAGGGTCACTTCCAGCGGCAAGGCAGAAACATTGAATGTCTTGACGCGCACGGACCTGGCGGTTGCCTGGTCGCCGGCGTTTTGCTGGTTGCGCTCGGCAATCGTGAGCTCAGGGTTGGGTTCATTGGGTTCCTTGGGAACTTCGGCCTGATTGTCGCCGATGGCCTTGGTCAGCGGACCACCGTCCGGCTCGACGAGGGAAACGACCGGGCGTTCGCCTTTTTCGGGACCGAGACCGCCAACCACGAGGTTGCCTGTAAACATCCAGGCGCCAAGAACAATGATAATGACCAGCGCAACGCCGTAGGACCAAAGGGCACGCATGAGAAAATTCCTGTGATTTTGCTATTCTGCCGCTTTGGCGTTGGTATCGGGGCGTGCCAGCGCGACTAATTCGTGCATATGGGTGTCGATATAGTTGCGCGCAACCTGCGCGCAGTGCTTTCCGTAATTTACGATCCAGTGATCCGCCTCCGAGGAGACCGAAGCGCCAATACGTTCGAGATTGGCGATTTCGGCGTCGAATTCGGCGATACGCTCGTTGATCCGTTCCTCAACGAGTGTGCGGGGCAGACGTGAAGCGAAGCGGGCAAACAGAAGAAACTCAGAGCGGAAAACGTCCGGATTGAGTTTCTGATAAAGCGAATCCAGCAGTTCGCGCCGACCGGCCTCCGTGATGGAATAGACCTTCTTGGCCGGACGGCCTTCCTGGACCTCGATGCGGGACGTGACCAGATTTTCATCTTCAAGCTTTGCCAGAGCCGGATAAATCGATCCGAAGCTGGCCTCGACGAAATAGGTGAATTCGCCTCCGGTCGACATCTTGCGTATTTCGTAGCCGGAGGCTTCCGTATCAAAAAGGACTGCCAAGCATAGTGTTCGGGCGTTCACGGACTCACCTATTCATAACAAGCATATATCGGCCATATATATTCTGTGCCTGACGCACACAAGTGCGTATAGCGCATGGCACATGCCGGCTTTCTGCAAGGCTTATGAAAAGTAAATACGCGTCGACGTCGCGACCGGATGTCGAGTGACTAGTACAGCGATCTAAATTATTGGTTTCAGACCTGAATTTCTATATCGAGGCCAATATCCAGTGGCACGGCTGCCATGGTGATCCGGCTGGACGAAATATAGTCGACGCCGGTTTCGGCGATGGAACGCACGTGATCAAGCGTTACCCCGCCCGAAGCTTCGAGCTTGGCCCTGCCGGCATTGAGCGCGACTGCACGCCTCAGCTTGTCGTTGTCCATGTTGTCGAGGAGCACCGCGGTCGCTCCGGCCTCAAGCGCTTCTTCGAACTGATCGAGCGTGTCGACCTCGATCTCGATGGCGACCAGATGCCCGGCGAAGGCCTTGGCTGCCGTAATGGCCTGCTTCACACCGCCGGCGACGGCGATGTGATTGTCCTTGATGAGGATGGCGTCGGCGAGATTGAAGCGGTGGTTGGAGCCGCCGCCGCAGCGGACGGCATACTTTTCGAATGCCCTCAGGCCGGGGGTTGTCTTGCGGGTATCACAAATCCTGGCGTTGGTACCGGCGATCTCGGCAACGAATCGCGCCGTCAGCGTGGCGATGCCGCTCAGGTGGTTGAGATAGTTGAGCGCCACGCGCTCGCCGGACAGTGCCTGGCGGGCGTTACCTTCGATGCGTGCCACGACGGTTCCGGGCGAGACCGCGTCGCCGTCTGTCACCAATGGTTCGAAACGCACATCGGGTCCCGATTGCGCGAATGCCTCGGCGGCAAGCGCAAGGCCGGAAATGACGCCGGCTTCGCGTGCTTCCATGGTTGCAGCAAGCGTGCTGCCAGCCGGAAGTGTCGATTGCGAGGTGATATCGCCGGCGAGCCCGAGATCTTCGGCAAGCGCGCGGGTGATGGCATCGCGCACCAGCGGGGCAGGGAGGGAGGCTGGGTGGCTCACGGGCAGGCCCTTTCAATCTCGAAGAGCTTGATGTTTTAGCGGCTTGTGCGGTGCTTGCAAGCTGCGGTTGTGGCGCGACGGGACGCCACGAGGATGAACGGATAACGCACTGTTTCCAAATCCGGGCTCAATCTTCGGCCGATAATGCACATATTACGTAACGAAGCGCCGTAGGGGCGCACACTCATTTGAACCGCCGGTCGGCTGTGAAATGGCCCGATGCGGCGGTCCGGAAAGGAGACGACATGTCCATTCGTCCCGTAAAATCTGCCTCGCTTGCCCAACCGACCCTGGAAGGGGCGGGGGTGAAGCTCCATCGCGCCTTCGGTTTTCATGCGCCGCGCACCTTCGATCCGTTCCTGCTGTTCGATGACTTCCGCAACGAGAACCCAGAAGACTTCCTCGCCGGCTTCCCCTGGCATCCGCACCGCGGTATCGAGACCATCACCTATGTGCTGGCCGGAACGGTGGAGCATGGTGACAGCCTCGGCAATCGCGGCAAGCTCGGCGCCGGCGATGTGCAGTGGATGACCGCCGGTTCGGGCATCATGCATCAGGAAATGCCGCAGGGTAACGAGACCGGCCAGATGCACGGCTTCCAGCTCTGGGCCAACTTGCCCAGCTCGCTGAAAATGACCGCGCCACGCTACCAGGACGTGCCCGGCTCGGAGATCACCGAGTTGATGGAAGACGACGGCACGGTGATCCGGGTTGTCGTCGGGGACTACCTCGGCAAGAAGGGCGTAATCGAAGGTATCGCTGCCGATCCGCAGTACCTCGATATCTCGGTGCCGCCGAACAAGCGCCGGACGTTCAAGGTCGACGCTTATCGCAACGCTTTTGCCTATGTCTTTGCCGGCTCCGGCTCGTTCCGCGACGCCTCGACGCCGCGCGGCGTTTTGATGGAAAAGCAGGTCGATGGCGAGGAAGTCCATGTCCGCGACATGAGCGGCAACAGGACGCTGGTCAATTTCGACACCGGCGACGAGATCACCGTGCAGGCCGGAGACGAAGGCATCCGTTTCCTTTTGATCTCGGGCAAGCCGATCAAGGAACCGGTGGCCTGGCATGGCCCGATCGTCATGAATACCCGCGAGGAGCTGATCACGGCGGTCAGCGAGTTGCAGGCCGGTACGTTCATCAAGCAAAGCGCCGCCGACTGGCGGGACTAGGCTCTTTGACCTGATCGCATAATTAAGGCCGCTATCTCCGGATGGCGGCCTTTTCTTTTTGGCGCGCATTCGAACCGCAAATCCTGCTCCCACTTTTGCTGGAAGCGCTCAGTGCGCGTTCTCGTAATCTTTGATCGCCGCCAGGAACACATCGCCGAACGCTTCGAGCTTGCGGGCGCCGACACCATGGACCTCGGCCATTTGCGTCATGGTATGGGGCCGCAACTCGGCCATCTCGATCAGTGTCCTGTCTGCGAAGATCACATAGGCCGGGGCGTTGATCTCGGCGGCAAGGTCACGGCGCAGAGCCTTCAGCGCCCGGAGCAATGCCGCGTCATCGCCTTCGAGCGTTTCGACCGGCTTCCTGGTGCGTGATTTTTTCTCGAGCTGCGGTTTGAGACTGTCCTTGCGCAACTGCACGTCTTTGCCGCCGCGCAGAACCTGCCAGCCTTCCTCCGTTGCCTGCCAGCCGCCATAGGCCGGATCGACTGCCGCCAGTCCGGCGGCATAGAGCTGACGGAAAACGCCGCGCCATTGTCCGCGATCGAATTCGGTGCCGACCCCGAATGTCGGCAGTTTGTCGTGACCGGTTTCAAGCACACGCTCGTTGTCGTCGCCGAGCAGAACGGAGATCAGGTGTTCAAGTCCGTAGCGCTGGCCGGTTCGAGCGATGGCCGAGAGGGCTTTTTGTGCTGGCACCGTGCCATCGATCATCTCCGGCGGGTTCTTGCACAGATCGCAATTGCCGCAAGGCTCGCTCTGTTCACCGAAATAGGCGAGCAGCGACTGGCGGCGGCAGCGCGGGGCTTCGGCGATCGACAGCAGCGCGTTGAGGCGCAAATGGTCGATGCGCTTGCGCTCTTCCGGCGTTTCACTCTCATCGATCTGGCGGCGACGCAACTTGATGTCGTCGATGCCGTAAAGGGTTAGCGTGTCCGCCGGCAGCCCGTCACGACCGGCACGGCCGATCTCCTGGTAATAGCTTTCGACGCTGCCCGGCAGATCGGCATGGAGCACGAAGCGGACATCCGGTTTGTCGACGCCCATGCCGAAAGCGATTGTCGCCACCATCACCACGCCGTCTTCGCGGGTGAAGCGGTCCTGGTTCTTCTGGCGCACAGCGTGGTCGAGCCCGGCATGATAGGGCAGGGCGTCAACGCCCTTGGCAACCAGCAGCTCGGCCATGTTCTCGACCTTCTTGCGCGATGCACAATAGATGATGCCCGACTGGCCGGAACGCGCCGCGACGAACTCTGTCAGTTGCGAACGCGAGCCGAGCTTGGGCGCAAAGCTTAAAAAGAGGTTGGGCCGGTCAAATCCATGAAGGAACAGACGCGGTTCGTCGGCGAACAGCCGCGCGATGATGTCCTTGCGCGTTTCGGTATCTGCAGTGGCTGTGAAAGCGGCGATCTGCGGATTGCCAAGGCTCTGGGCGAGCTCGCCGATCTTGAGATAATCTGGACGGAAATCATGACCCCACTGGCTGACGCAGTGAGCCTCGTCGATGGCGATCATCCTGACGTCGGCTCGCGCCAGCATGGCCTGTGCCGTCTCCAGACGTTCGGGCGCCATGTAGAGAAGTTTCAGCGACTTGTCGCGCAGGCCTGAGAAGATGGCGTCACGCTCCTCGGGGGAGCTGGCCGAGGTCAGGGCCCCGGCGGTGACGCCATTCTGGGTCAGGGCCGAAACCTGATCGCGCATCAGCGCCACAAGCGGGGAAATGACGAGCGTCAGCCCCTCCCGCGCCAGCGCCGGCAATTGATAGCAGATCGACTTGCCGGCCCCGGTCGGCATGATGGCAAGGACATTCTCACCCGCCCCGATGGCAGAGATGATGTCTTCCTGGCCTGGCCGGAAGGACTCGTAGCCAAACACGGTTTTGAGCAGATCGATGGTCGACGGCATGCGGAAACGCGGCGGAAATGGGGATCGGAGGGCGAATCTGTTGGGCGGGATGGTTTCACGTTCGACTGCAAAGGCCAACGCGCTCAATCGCGATAGCTGCTGACATTTTTGAACGCCAGAATCGCGCTAGGCTCATTGCCATGACCCATCTGAGATTTGCCGGATTGTCCGATCGGGAACAGCGCGCCGCCCTTGAACAGATCATTCGTGGCACGCCGGTGCTGATGGACGTGCTCCAGCGCCTGCGTGCGCTCGATCTGCCCGATGCCTGGCTGACCTCGGGCGCCATCTACAACACCGTCTGGAACCATCTGTCCGATCGGCCGGCCCTGACGGGCATCAAGGATTTTGACGTCATCTATTTCGACGCCAGCGATCTCGGTTATGACGCCGAAGATGCCGTGATCGCCCGCGCTGCCGAAGCATTTTCGGGCATTCCAGTACCGATCGAGGTGCGCAATCAAGCGCGGGTGCATCTGTGGTATCCGGAGCGGTTCGGAAATGCCTATCCCCAACTCACCCATGCCACCCAGTCGCTCGACTATTATGCCTCGCAGACCCATGCCGTCGCCGCGCGTATGGGTGCGGACGACGAACTCGAAATCGTCGCGCCCTTCGGGCTCGACCTGATGTTCTCTTTCCACCTCGTGCCCAACCATGTGCTCGACAATCGCGAGACCCACGAGAAAAAGGGCGCGCGGATCAAGGCGGTTTGGCCGGAGGTCGCGGTCGAGCCCTGGTAAAGAGGCGCTTCAATCGGCTGGCGAATCCGCTACCGGTTTGGCACTCTTGGCCAAAACGACGACAGCGGTATTCACGGTGAGCGACAGCGACGGCAGGACCATTCTCGGTCCGATCAACAGGTTCAGTCCCAAAGATCGCGGCACGCGGCGGGTGGTGTCGGCGCATGCCTATGGCAGTCACCGAAGGCATGTGTTCGATGCTTACGCGCCGGTCAGTTTTGAAGATCCGCTGCCGATCCTGTTCTTCATTTATGGCGGCGGCTGGAACAGCGGTAATCGCGAAGAATATTCGTTCGTCGGACGTGCTTTCGCCAAGGCGGGCTTCATCACGGTGATCGCCGACTACCGGCTGGTGCCCGAGATCGGCTACCCGGTGTTCCTCGAGGATTGTGGTGCGGCGCTGACCGAAGCGCTGGCGGTATTGCCAGCCTTTGGCGGTGATGCCGAACGCGTTTTCCTGATGGGGCATTCGGCCGGTGCCTATAACGCCGTCATGCTCGGGCTCGACGGGCCGCGTTTCGGCGCGCCTGAACTCGGCGCGCAGCTTCGCGGCGTTGTCGGGCTGTCGGGCGCCTATGATTTCTATCCATTCGACGTGAAGGAGGCGATCGCGGCCTTCAGCCGGGCAAACGACCCGGAATCCAGTCAACCGGTCAACATCGTACGGCCCGGCGCGCCGCCGTTCTATCTCGGCCATGGTAGCCGCGATCGGGTTTGTGGCCCCTACAACACCGGAAATCTGGCGGCAAAGCTGCGTGCCGCGAAAGTGCCGGTGATCGAGCGCTATTATCGCGGTCTCGTTCATCCGACGCCGCTATTGGCGCTGTTTCCTTGGCTGCGCTGGCGGGCACCGGTCTATCGCGAGACCGTCACTTTCATGCGCCAGCGATCATAACCTTTTGGGCTATTTGTCCTTTTCGGATGTGTCGGGTTCCGACGCCGGCGTTTCGGCCTGCGCTGCGGCAGCCTTGGCCTGCTCGTCTTGGAAGGCGGCGATATCGGCAGCGGTGGGAAAGTCTATGAACAGCTTCCAGATGAGGTAGCCGAGGACGACGAGCGTCATGAAAAACCAGAAATCATTGCCGCCGAGATATTCCATGAAGCACCAGCCGGCCATGACGGCGGCCAGGGCGACACGACGCCAGAGCGGTCCGAACCATCTGATGTCGCGCGGGTCAACTGTCTTGGCCATATCGGCGCTCCTCGTCGTGCTGTCTGCCGCAGGTCTTGCGGACAGGGCCTAGCATCGGTGCTGGTTCGGTTCCAGCCGTTTCAATGCGGCGTTACGCTGCGGTCGAGTTCTTCGGCGAGCTGACGTCCCGGCGAATAGAACTCGCGATACATCAGGACGGCGGCGATCACCACTGTGCCGATGATCGCGGCATAGGGCGACCAGAACCAGGCAACAGCGGCGATTGTGAAATAATAGGCCCTTATGCCCTGGGTAAAGTTGCGGGCGGCGACGGTGTTGAGCTTTGCGATGGCGACAATCTCGTCCTTGTCGGCCTTTCCCGGTTCGGCGGCACCGAGCAGGATACAGAAATGGTTGAACTGCCTGAGCGACAGGGTGAAGGACAGAAAACCGAGCGTCAGGATCGACAGCATGGCCAGCAGTTCGGCCTCGAGTTCGAGATCGCCGATCGGCGGGCCGACGCGCAGGGCGTCGAGCGCCTTTTCGACCGCTTCGAACTGCCCGTAGACGGTGAACAGCGCCAGGATGAGCAGCACTGTCGTTGAGGCGAAGAACGAGATGGATCCCATCAGGTTCGAAGTCAGGATGGCGTCGACCGGCGTGTCGCGGGTGACGGCGTTGCGCACCCAGCGCAGCCGGTGCCGCGCCATGATCGTCGACAGAGAGGGTCGAGCGACTTCGAACTGGGACAGGATCAGCGGATACAGCAGCCAGCCGATGAGGGGAAAGAACGATCCAACAAAGCTCATTTCGGCTCCTTTTTTTGCGGCGGACATTATACGAAGACGCCGCCGCCGCGAAGCCTCGGATCAGCCGGCGCGGCGCGCCTGCAGGCGGTAAAGCACAAAGACCACAATCAGGTGGATGCCAATCCCTGCCAGTGCATCGAAGATGAAAAGCGGCACGGGCACTCCGGGGGCGTTGAGCACGGTCTCCCCGACCCAGAATGTCGGCAGAAATGCCCCGGCAAATCGCCATGCTCCGGGTATCAGCGCCACAAGCGACGCCACGGCGACAAGGTTGGTGACCTTGACGAGAGCCAGTCCCTCGACCTTGTTGCGGGCGATGGCAGGATAGATCATCGCCATGCCGACCGCTTCGAGCGCAACCATGGTCGAAACGGCAAGGATGAGAGCAGTTCCGGTGCCGGGCAGCAGCAGAACGCAGCCGAGGATGGTCAGCGCGAAGGTGATCACCGCCGTCACGGCGATGCGATAGGACATGAAACCCCGCTTGCCGATCGGCGTGACGTCGAGCGCCAGCAACGGTCCGTCGTCACGGTCCTCGAGGAACAAGAACCCGGTGACCCAGCCGATCATGAAGGCGGGCAGACACAGGAACACCGGCACAATCTTTTCGAAGATCTGTTCGATGCCGAACTGCCCGGCGACCGAGGCATCGATGGCGCCGCGGAAAAACCAGCCGGCGATGGCCGGCACGATGGAGAAGACGATGGCGAACAGCAGCGTTGGGTCGCGGGTGATGTTGCGCGTGTCCGAAGCGAAAAGCTGGGTGAAGCGGTGCGGGGTGAAGACCGAGGTGCTCATTTGCGTCCGAGCTCCTGTTCAAGGCGCTTGAGTCCATACCAGACGGCGACGCCTGCACCGGCGAGCGACACAACGAGCATCAGCACCAGTGTCAGCGGGGAATCATGGGTGGCGCCGACACCGTTCATGATGAGACGCAGCTGCGCCGAGGTCGGGATGAAAAGGGCCCAGACCGGCGCCGGATCGAGAAAGGCCAGAAAGGCCGGCAGGATGACCGGCAGAAGAAGACCCGCCGACCCCATCAGGTAGGAGGTGACGGTGCGGAAATGGAGCGCGATCGGCACACCAATGCCGAGATAGGTTAGCGACGTCACAAGCACGGCGGCGAGCAGCACGGGCCAGTCGATGGCATCATGGATCAGCGGCGCCATGATCGACACCGCCACCAGCCCGAGCAGGATCAATGGCAGCGCCTTCGCATAGAAATAGTCCCGTACGGTTACCGGCGTAACCGACAATGCCGTGCGCACGCTTTCCGCCTTTTCGAGCATCATCAGCGCGCCGAGGAAGAAGAAACCAAGCACGGCCGGGTCGGAATAGATGACAAAAGCAATGAAGACCGCCGGCAGATAAGCAGCGCCCCAGTAGAGGATCGCCACGTAGAATGCGACCACGAAGGCATAGGCGAGATAAATGCCATAGCGGTATTGCAGCCGGGTCTCATGGACGACCAGCGTTGCGAAGGGCGAACTCATGGCGTGGCCCTTGCGGTCCTGGCTTCGGTGACGGCGATGAAGACGTCGTCGAGGCTGGCTTCCTTGGAATGGATGGAGACGACCTTGCCGGTCTCAATCAGTTCCATGAACGCGCCATTGCTGCCAAGGCCTGCGAGGGGAAAGTCCAGGGTCTCGATGCCACGCTCGGCCTCGATCGAGACTTCGATGCTTTTCTCTCCATAGGCGCGCTTGAGTTCGGCCGGCTTGCCGATGGCGGGGATGGTTCCGCCGGCAAGGAAGGCGACGCGGTCGCAGACCTCTTCGGCTTCGGCCATGTTGTGGGTGGTCAAAAACACCGTCTTGCCATCGTCGCGCAGCGCCTTGATCAGGTCACGGGTACGACGTGCCCGCGACGGGTCCTGTCCGGTCGTCGGTTCGTCAAGGAACAATACCTCCGGATTGTGCACCAGCGCCCGCGCCAGGTTGAGGCGCATCTTCATGCCCTTTGAAAAGGTCTCGACGCGCTGATCGGCTGCGTTCGCAAGATCGACGAGGCCGAGCACCTCGGCGGGCTCACGGGTTGGGTGATCGTAAAGCGCGGCGAAAAGCTTGAGGTTTTCGCGCGCCGTCAGCCTCAGATAGAGGCTCGGCAGCTCGAAACTGACGCCGATCTTCTCGTAATAGGAACGGTCGCTGTTGCCCATGGGGTGTCCGAAGACATTGGCCGTTCCCTGATAGCCGCGGTTGAGGCCCATGAGGATGCGCTGCGTCGTCGACTTGCCTGAACCCGATGGACCGAGCAGACCGAAGACCTCGCCCTTGGCGATGGAAAAGGAGATGCCGCCGAGAACTGGGGCAGTGGCGCCCGGATAGGTGAAGCGCAGATCTTCGACGTCAATCATCTGACGGTCCTTGAATTGCACGCTTGATGAACATGTCGCGCAACAGCGCGACGGTTGGTGCATAGGCGTCGGTTGCCCTGAGGAAGTCGGCCTGCATGGTCAACGAGACCATCAGCGTCATCACGCCTTCGAGCACAGGCGGATCGGCCAAAGTCAGTCCGTGGTGCTCGGCGAGCAGCTTTGACATCTCGACGACGAATTCGCGGTCGCGCCGCTGATTGTTGCCGACATAGTCTGGCGGCGCATGACGCATGACATAGGCAAGCTCGCCAGAATCCTGGACGATGCGCATCAGCGGATCGGTTTCGAGCCGAACCATGACCATGTCGAAGAATGCCCCGAGGGTTTGCTCCGGGCTGCCCGTCGCCGCCATCATCTCGGCCATCATCTCGGTCTTGTGGCGCTCGTCGTGCTGATCGGCGAGAGCGAAGAACAGCGCTTCCTTGCTGTCGAAGAACGCATAGAACGAGCCTTTGGCGATACCGGCGTCGCGGCACAGCTCGTCGATCCGGAGGCCCCGGACGCCTTGACGCATGAACCGCGCCAGCCCCAGCTCCATCAGGCGCTGGCGGATCGCCTTGCGCTCCTGTTCGGTGAAAGGTTTGGGCACGAAGTCAGATCTCCCGAAGTGTCAGGTCATCGGCGGAGCGGCGAACGCCGCAAAGGTCCGTCACGCTGGAACCAGATCGTTATATTCTACCAATGACTCAATATGTCAATTGGTCATACGTTCACATGAGATGGCAATTCTGGGTGGGGTCGGGAGGTTTCGGGGGGAGGCTAGGAGGTTTCGGGGTGACGCCAAGGGGGCGAGGTGACGCCAGGAGGTGCGGACTGAACCTGCTACGGGCTCACAGACGTGCGGTTGATGAGCCAGATGAAAGATCGGCGGGCACGCGGCGCCTATGGCGGAGGGCCGGAAAACGGGCGGTTGTTGGCGTGCCTGTGGCTGCGATGGAAAGCCGGGATTCGCCTGTATCTGATTCCATAACAGCAGAGGCGAACGGGCCGGGACACGGAAAACCTGCTGAAGTGGCCTCCGTTCGCAACCGCCTTGCACCCGGCAAAAGCAGCGGAAAACGCCGCTTGTCAAAAAACTGTCACCGTGAGGCTCGCAAGGGGTTCACAAGCCGATCGGTTCCTCCTATATAGGCGTCGCGGCTGAGGCCGTGCTCTTCGTCTTCGTCGACGGGTTGGCTCAAGCGTTTAGCGCCTGAGCAAGACTTTCGGTTCGGCATGATGAAGGAAAATGGTGACGCGGGGTGGAGCAGCCCGGTAGCTCGTCAGGCTCATAACCTGAAGGTCGCAGGTTCAAATCCTGCCCCCGCAACCAACACAAAAAAACCCGCCCGTGTGGCGGGTTTTTTGCGTTTTGGTCCTGCGTCATTCAGTCTGCTTGTGGCCGGCTATCTCCTCTGACAAAAGGCCGCTCTTCGCTTTCCCAGTCATGCGCCCACCCGATTGCACGCTCCGTGCGTGGCATTGCGTGTTGGGCTTTATTCGAAGGAATAGGTGCCATGCGGCAAACCGGCCTCTCGAGTGTTTCGCGTCGCAATGCGATGGCGTTCGCCCTGATCGTCGCCTTTATCGATAGCGTTGGTGCCGGGTTGGTAATCCCGGTTGTTCCCCTGCTGATCGAGGAGGTCGGCGATGTGGGGCTTGGCGATGCTGCCGGCATTGGCGGCTTCCTTTTTGCCACCTACGGTCTGATGCAGTTCGTCTTCGCGCCTCTTCTGGGGGCGCTGTCCGACCGGTTCGGCCGTCGCCCGCTGCTGCTTCTGGCGGTTGGCGGTCTGGCTTTGGATTATGTGTTGCAGGCTTGGGCGCCGACGCTTGGCTGGCTGTTCCTCGGACGCCTGATCGCCGGTGTGTGCGGCGCGTCTATCGTTATCGCCAATGCGTGTCTCGCCGATGTCAGCACGGCGCAAACGCGGGCGCGCGCCTTTGGCTATATGAGTGCCGCATTCGGGTTGGGATTTGTCCTCGGTCCGGCAATTGGCGGTTTTCTGAGCGAGTTCGGCACGCGTGTGCCGTTCTGGACGGCGGCCATACTGGCGGGACTGAACTTTCTGTTCGGCTTGTTGCTGCTGCCCGAGACGCTTGAGCGCGAAAACCGCCGTGTATTCGCTCTCAAGGAGGCCAACCCCTTCGGTGTGCTCATGGTGTTCGTGAGGTTTCGCGGCGTACTTGCCTATGCAGGCGTCATGACGCTCTATTTTCTCGGTTCGGCCGTCTATGTCGGCGTGTGGGCGTTCTGGGGTTTTGCAAAGTTCGACTGGTCGGGCACGACCGTTGGGTTGTCGCTGGCAACGGCCGGACTGGCCATGGCTCTTTTGCAAGGCTTCGGCACCGGGCCAGCCGTTGCGCGATGGGGCGAACACAGACTAGCCGTTGCGGGGTTGGCGGTTGCGGCGCTCTCGGCGATAGGCTTCGGCCTCGTTTCGTCGACGGCTGTTGTCTTTGCCGTGCTGGTTGTCCACGCCATCGAGGGTTTCGTACATCCGGGAGTCGCCGCGCTGATGTCACGAGCTCTTCCCGAGGATGCTCAGGGGACGTTGCAAGGCGGGCTTGCCGCCATTCAGAGCCTGTCGGGTCTTGTGGGGACGCTGGTCTTCACCCAGATTTTCAGCTTCTTCATGTCGTCCTCGGCACCGATTCAAAGCCCCGACATTGCGTTCTTCGTCGCGGGCGGCATTCTCGGCGGCGCGTGTCTCTGGCTATTCATCCTCGCCAGTCAGGAGAAAACGCGCGCCGTCTGAGATGGCCAAGCGGTGCCGGCTTGTTGCCGCGCCCGTCCGGATGCGCCGATCCTCAGCGCTCGTCGCCGAAATACTTCTCGGCAAGGTCCTCGACAACGCCGTCCTCCTTCAGGGACAGGAGTTTGACGGTGACCGGGAAGATCAGCGAGTTCGCGTCATAGGGCATGGCGAACCCGAATTTGTCCGGGTCGAAGATGCGGCCGACGACATCGAGGCCGGGCTTGGGATCGATGAACTTATAATATTCCAGAACCGGCGCGTCGCCGACGATCGCTTCGACGGTATTGTGGCGCAACGCGGCGATGGCGTCGTCGATGCTCGCAAAGGTTACGAATTCGATGCCCTCCTGCTGCATGGCGGTTTCCGCGGTGCTGCCCTTGAGAACGCCAACCGTATGTCCGGGAAGATCGTCCGGACCGGTGATGGCGCCCTCGACGGCGATGCTCGTCATCACGCTGGTCAGGGACGAGGTGACATAGGCCAGAATGGCGATGCCGACGACCAGCCAGACGGCCGAAAAGATCCGGCCATACCAGCCGAAAAGCTTGGATCGGCTGGGCAGGGACCCTTTGGTTACCATCAGCATCACCGAATAAAAGCTCTCGGCGATCCCTTCGCGCCAGCGCCGGGGGAAGTTCTTGTCGAAGTGCCGGTCGAAGAAGGTCAGCCCGATCGTCGCAACGATCACCATCAGGATGAGAAAGCCGTAATGCTGCAGATGGCCCGACTCTGCCAGACCGTCCCACAGGTTGGACATCGATGAGGAGCTGTACTCGTCGATCATCACGCGCAGTCCGGAATCGAACCAGGGCTGGGTGAAATCGACGATCTGGGCGCGCTCTTCGGTGATGGACATGGCGCCGATCCCGACATCGACCTTCTTGGCGGCCGTGGCGGCAACCAGATCGGACATCGAGCCGTATTCCACATAGGTTGGCGTGTGGCCCATCCCGTCGTCGATCGCCTGCCACAGGTCTATGGCCATGCCGGTGAGGTTGCCGTCGGCATCCTTCATGACAAAGGGCGGGGTGATGCGGTAGCCGACGGTGATGTCTTCCGAGGCTGCGCTCTCTTGAGCCTGTCCGGCACCGGCAAGGCCGAACAGTCCGAACGTCATCAGCAGCGCGAACAGGACTGGCTTGAGCGCACTGCTGGCGTGAGTTCTGTTTGCGGTGTGTCTGGGCATTTTAGGCATCAGTTCTCTCAAGGCGTGTTTGTGGTCAGTCGGGAGCGCTGAGCTGCGTCATCCGGGGAAAAGCAGCACAAGGAAGGCGATGAAGATCAGCAGATGGACCGCACCTTGCAAAAGATGCGTCCGGCCGCTGGAAAATGTGACGATGCTGACCGCGAGGATCAGGACCAGCAACAACAGGTCTGTTGCGCTCAGGCCGAGAACGAGGTCCAGCCCCAATGCGCCGGATATGACCAGCATGATCGGCACCGTCAGCCCGATGGTGGCGAGGACCGAACCGAGAAGAATGTTCACCGAACGCTGCAATTTGTTGTCGAGCGCCGCTCTGACGCCGCCGATCCCTTCCGGTGTGACCACCAGAATGGCCATGAGAACGCCGCCGATGGCCGCCGGCGCGTGCAAAGTTTCGACGATGTAGTCGATAGGCCGGGCCAGATGCTCGACCAGAAAGACCACTGGGGCGACATAGGCGAGCAGCAGAACGATGTGAGTGATGAGCGAGGACGACGCGTTTTTCTCCTCGACATCTTCGTGCTCGAGATCGGGTTGGGCGAAGAACGACCGGTTGCGTCCGGTCTGGATCATCAGGAAAACCACATAAAGGCCCGCGGCCATGAGACCGACCATGACCTGCTGCATGATCGACAGGGTCGGACCAGGTGACGATGTCGTGAAATTCGGCAGGACAAGGCTGAAGACAGCAAGCGGTATGATCACGCCGAGATAGGCGTTTGCACCCTGCAGGTTGAAACTTTGCTCGTTGTGCCGGATCGCACCCAGCAGCAGCGAGGTTCCGATCATGCCGCCCATGATGATCATCACGACCGAAAACAGCGTGTCGCGCACGAGCTCCGGATTGTTTCCGCCGTGAAGCATCACGGCTGAAATGCTCATGACTTCGATGCCCGTGATGGCAATGGTCAGCACCAGAGTTCCAAACGGCTCGCCCAGATGCTCCGATACGGCTTCGGCATGACGCACGACGCCCATCGCTGCGGCGAGGATCACGGCGAAAAGCCAGGCCAATATGAGCGCGAGCAGGAAAGGATTGCCGAGATTGCCGAAAATGGCGTCTCCAAAAAAGGCGCAAACCAGACTGCTTGCGACCGCAACGCCCAGAACCCATTCCCGTTTGAGTCTGGACAGCGCAACAGGCGTCGAGCTTTTCTCACTGTTCTCCAATGGAGCTCCTCCAAATATGGGCCCGGTCGCAGCCTACTGAGGGTTTCGTGTGAATTCGGTGAACAGGTTCATTTTAGGCAGGTTTCAATGCGCGGCTCATAAAGGCAGGCACGGGCGCAGGAGAAAACGAGCTGCCACAAGATCGTCTGCCCGCGGGCGCGTTGTTCGTGCGCGAGGGACCTTCGTCATGGTTGCCTTGGGGCCAATAGGCGGACGCGAGGCGCCAGACGGTGCGCTTTTTGACGCGGTTCTGACATTCGTGGCGCAATCGCGCGATATTGGGCGGCCTCAGCGGAACGCCTGGTATCGAAACCAGGCTTTGAAATCGATTACATTGCGTGTAAACTGGCTCAAGTCGCCGTTTCGTGCCGCTCTGTTCCAGCGAGGGGGTAAACAGGAGCGCTGCATTGTGGCGGGACGTCCCGATCGAACGCGCCGGCAAGTGTGCGCCATTCGGGAAGTGGAAAACTGGGAGAGGCAATTTCAGCCAACCGGAAGCAACCGGATCCCTCCGCCTGATGCCGACGGGCCGTTTGGCGTGGCAACACCCATAAGGTCTTGTGCATCGATCTCGATCGCCCTGGCGGCGCGCGTTGGTGTGCCTCCGACACAAGCAGGACAAACATGAAGTACGGTCATTTCGACGATAGCGCCCGCGAATACGTGATCACGCGCCCGGACACGCCGCTGCCCTGGATCAACTATATCGGCTGCGAGGATTACTTCGGCATCCTCAGCGCCACCGGGGGCGGGTACTCATATTATCGCGACGCGCGTCTGCGCCGGTTGACCCGCGGCCGCTACAACAACGTGCCGATGGATTTCGGCGGCCGCTACATGTACCTGCGTGACGATGTCAGTGGTGCGTATTGGTCGCCGTCGTGGATGCCGACCCAGTCCGAACTCGATTTCTACGAGTGCCGGCATGGCATGGGCTATTCGACGATTTCGGCCAAAAAGGACGGTATCGCCTCGCAGTCTCGCTACTTCGTGCCTCTGGGAGAGAACCTCGAGATCTGGCAGCTGACCGTCACCAACGAACGCCAGGAGCCTGCGGAGATTTCGGTGTTCTCCTCGGTCGAATTCGCCTTGTGGGAGGCGAATGACGACATGACCAATTTCCAGCGCAATCTCAACACGGGGCAGGTCGAGGTCGAAGGCAATACCATCTTCCACAAGACCGAGTACCGCGAACGGCGCAACCACTTCGCCTATTTTACCTGCTCCGAAGACGTTGCCGGTTTTGACACTCAACGCGAAGCCTTCCTTGGCCCCTGGCGTGGCTGGGACCGTCCGCAGGCGGTGGAAACCGGCAAGTCGGGCAATTCGATCGCTCACGGTTGGTCACCGATGGGGTCGCATCACGTCAAGCTGTCGCTGGGGTCTGGCGAGACACGGCAGGTCATCTTCGTTCTCGGCTATTTCGAGAACGCCAGGGACGACAAGTTCGATCCGCCCGGCTCGCAGACCATCAACAAAAAGGGCGTCTGGCCGGTCATCGAGAAATACACCGATGCCGAAGTGGTCGAGGCTGCGTTCGATCGGCTCGGCGAACACTGGGACAGCCTGCTCGGCGTTTATCAGGCCGAGACTCCGGACATGCATGCCAACCGCATGATCAATATCTGGAACGCCTACCAGAACATGGCGACCTTCAACATGTCGCGTTCGGCCTCGAGCTTTGAATCCGGCATCGGACGCGGGCTCGGTTTCCGCGATTCCAACCAGGATCTGCTCGGCTTCGTTCACATGGTCCCCGAGCGTGCGCGCCAGCGCATTCTCGATCTTGCCGCGACGCAGTTCGAGACGGGTGGCGCTTATCACCAGTTCCAGCCCCTGACCAAAAAGGGCAACGACGACATCGGCGGCAATTTCAACGACGACCCGCATTGGCTGGTCATCGGTGTTACGCAATATCTCAAGGAAACCGGAGATTTCTCCATTCTCGACGAGCCGGTGGCCTTTGACACGACGCCGGGAACCGAAGTGCCGCTCTACGAGCATATGAAGCGTTCGATCCAATACGCGCTTGATCGGCTGGGACCGCATTGTCTGCCGCTGATCGGACAGGCCGACTGGAACGACTGTCTCAATCTCAATTGCTTCTCGGAGGAACCGGGAGAATCCTTCCAGACTCTCAAGGGCAAGACCGACGGCAAAACGGCGGAATCCGTTTTCATTGGTGGATTGATGGTGCATGCGGCCAAGGAAATGGCCGAGCTTGCCAAGGCACGCGGCGATAGCGCCGAGGCGGACAAATACACCGGCATTGCCGCTGACATGGACAAGACCGTGCGCGAGCACGGCTGGGATGGCGAGTGGTTCGTCCGCGCCTATGACGATTACGGCAAACCGATCGGCTCCAAGGACTGCGAGGAAGGCAAGATCTTCATCGAGTCCCAGGGCTATTGCACCCTTGCAGGTATCGGGCTCGACGACGGCAAGGCGCAAAAGGCGCTCGATTCCGTCGCCAAGCACCTTGCCACCGAGCACGGCATTGTCGTGTTGCAACCGGCCTATACCCACTACTACGTCGAGTACGGCGAGATCTCGACCTACCCGCCCGGCTACAAGGAAAACGCCTCGATCTTCTGCCACAACAATCCGTGGGTGATGATCGGTGAAACGCGCGTCGGCAATGGCGATCGGGCCTTCGACTACTACTCCCGCATCTGTCCGTCGGTGCGCGAGGAGATCAGCGAGGTGCACCGCTGCGAGCCCTATGTCTATGCCCAGACGATTGCCGGCATAGACGCGCCGACCCATGGCGAGGCCAAGAACTCGTGGCTGACCGGTACGGCGGCCTGGAACTACTACGCCATCACCCAGTGGATCCTCGGTATCCGTCCGGAGTTCTCGGGGCTTCGCATCGCGCCGGTCATTCCGGAGAGCTGGCCGGGTTTCTCGGTCAAGCGCAGCTTCCGTGGCGTTTCCTATGACGTCTCCGTCACCCGCAAGGGGCCGGGCAATGACGTCAGCCTGGTGGTCGATGGCAAGCCGATCGAAGGCAACATCGTGCCGCCGCCGGCCGACGGGATCGACAGTGTTCGCGTCGAAGCTGTCATCGGCTAGACCGCCGAGACGTATTCCTATGGCGTCAGGCAAGACGTCATAGAGAATTGAACCAAAAAAGACAGGTATTAGACCCGCCGCAAGGCGGGTCTTTTGCTTTGTATTCGCCTGATATCAATTGACTCAGGTCAATGTCGATTTATCCGCCAGGTCCTCCTAGTTGATCGGGGAGGACGATATGGCCACCACTTCGGTGGTTGCGCGTTTCGGGGCAGGGTCGCAACCAGATCGGCCAGCAAGGCCGAGGGGATCGTTTGTCATCTTTGTCGCGTTGTTCGTCGCAGCGCTTGTCGGCTCGTGGCCCGGCATTGCCTCAGCCGCCTATGACCCCTTCGTCACGGTGCTTATCCCTGAGCGCGAGGGCAAACCCAACCAGCAGATCGTCAGGTATGAGGTCAAACCGGATGCGGCCCGCTATCTGGTCGACGGCGGCCAGTACATCGATACCACGGCTTTCGAAAAGCTGCGCGATGCCGCGATCTCCGGAAACCAGAGCCAGCTTCGTGCACTCGCGCTTGAGGAGGGGTGGGGGTGGTATTCGCTTTCGGCTGGCTGGACGGGGGCAGCGGGCACTTTTGCCGAGCATGCCCTCGAATTCACGTCTCTTTCCCGCGCCAACAACGCCTTGACCAATATCGGGGGTGTGCTGACCGTGCTGCAGGTCGGCATCGACCTGGCCAAGGGCGACGACAAGCAGGCATGCATCGACGCCTACAAGGGCGTGGCCAGTTTCGCCACCGGCAAGTTCGGGTCGAGCGCCCTGCAGATAGGCGGCATCGCATTCTTTATCTTCGATCAGACGCTGACGACCTTCGGCACTGCCGCCTGGGCCGAACGCGAGCAGGCCTGGCGCCACGTCTATCGGCGCTACTATGCCAGCAAGGAAGCCGAGTATCGCGGCACCGTCACCCAGCAGCGGGACCTCATCGACCGCTTCCGGGCCGTTCGTGCTCGCACCAGTGGAGGTCGTTCGGTCAATGACTGGAAGGTCGTGGCGTCCTTCTACTTCAAGAACGCCAGAAATCCTCAGAAATTCCAGGAATACCTCACCGCCGACATCGCCAACTACGTCGCCAAGTTCTGGGATGCGCCCGAATCCGATGCGTACTCTGCCGACGGTGGCTGGTCGACCGCCGGCTTCGCCCGCGCGTCCAGCCTGACGCAGGCGATCAGGGACAAGCTCGAAAAGGAGCACGCCTCGGTCATCACTGCCATGCTGATCAAGAAGGTGCTGCCCGAGATCCAACGCAAGGCCATCGAAGAAGCTTTGCAGGCCGAGGCCAAGCGGCTCAACGGCGACTGGCTGAAACAGCAGAACGACACCGTGACCGTCGAGGTCTCGGCTTATGACATCAAGGCGCCGACGCGCTTCGAGATGATCCTGCCCAATGGCGGCACTTGGAGCGGTACGATTGCGCCCGGTGAACCGCGCAAGCTCAAGATCACTAAGATCGCCCTGACACTGGCCGGCTTCCCCGACACCATTGTGCTCGACGGACCGAATGGCCGCGAGGAGAAAAAATTCAATCTGATCAATGATATGGCGACCGTGGTCTTCGGTGTTCCTGCGTCCCCAACGGTTTCCGAATTCACCCGTTCAGAGACCGCGCTGGAGTGCGTCCTGACGACGACCGATGCGGATGGGCAGGTCTCGATCACCACCGAAACCCGGCCGGCGCCACCGGCGACGCCCATCGATATCGGCGCCCGGGGCGACGGCACGATGATCATGGGGCGCTACACCATCGCCGGAGGCTGGAAGATTGCATCTCCAGGCAAGTACGTGAATTCCAACATGAGCTTTGGCGCGCCCTATTTCGAGAACATCGAAACCATGGGGTGCGATCTGTCGCGCAAGGAAAACGACTTTTTCGGAATGCTCGCCGCGCAGATCTGCAACACGGTGCGGACGGCGAGCGAGAAAGGGCAGAACGGGGAAATGCGCGAGGCGCGCTGCACCTCGACAATGACCCTCAAGCTCGACGGCCTTTATGGCCCCGTCGAAGGCGTGATGACCTACACAAAAATCGATCCCAAGTTCTACGAGCAGCTTCAGAAGGGCTACGAACACGCCATCGAGCTGCAAAAAAGCCTGCCCGGCGGCGCCGGATTTCAGATCACCGATCCCAACCAGCTATTCGGGAGCAAGATGCCATGAGAGTTCGCCTTATTGCCGCATCGGCGGTGTTGATGCTCATGACAGGTCCCGCTTCCGCCATTGACATGGCGGCACTCGACAGCGCCGCGGCGCTGTTTGACGAATACGCTCCCGCCGAACCGGATATTGCTCTCGACGAACTTCTGGGTACGTCGGTCTTCGACGCCACGCCTAACCCCTCGCTGATCGAGAAACTGGCACCTGATGTGGTTCTTCGCGCCGAAGCCGACAACCCGAGTGCTGATGATTTTGGCGATGATTTCGGTGGCGGCGGAGCCTCGGGCGCAGCCACATCCTCCGACGCACAGCCTCAAGACGATGCACCTGTGGCCAAGCCCGTTCCCGCCGCCGAACCGGCGGATGTAGGCACCGGACCAATTGCTCCGGTCGTGCCGGAAGGCTGGACACGCTTCGACAAGCTCGGCATGGGTTTTGCCGCGCCAGCCGACTACGCGCTCAAGCGGGACGAGGACGACGAGTTCGTTGTCACCAACAGCGACATGAAGACGCCCAAAGGCTGCGCCGTGTTGGGGCGGCTCGGCAATGAATCCGATCCCACCGGCGCCGCTATCGAAAGACTTCCAGAGCGCGATCTTGGCTATGGCGTGACCTTTACGGTCACCAGGATGGACGTCGAGAATGAGGGTATCGATTTCAAGGCGTTGGCGGCGTTTTCCAGGGAGCCGTTTAGCGAGGATGAAGACTATTTCCAGATCGTCATTTCCTGCGCCAATGAACCCGCCGACAGCGCCCAGGCACTGATAGACGGCGTTCTCGGCTCCCTGCACCTGACGGCGGAACCGGTTCCTTCGGTGCCCGAAGCCGAAAAACCGCGCCTGGGCGGACTGGTGACCGGCGCGGTGCCGGGCGGCTGGGCGGAGTACCGGTCGAACAGCCGCGAATGGATCATTTTCGCGCCGGCGATGCAGGCTGCCGTCAAATTCCGTCTCGGCTATGACGCACTGTCGGCGTTGAAGGATCTGGCGCCTGACAGGCGCTTCCGGGAGTTCGCCGTGGACCCGGCTCCTGTCATCGAGCACGTGACAATGATGGGCACCGAGGGGTGGCTTGTTTCGGGCAGGATCGCGCCCGACGATCCCGAGCACGGCGTCTACAATGGCGGCATGGAAGGCCCGAACATCTATTTCTTCACCGACCGCTGCACGCTGGACGGCGATGCGCTGGTTGTCTCGATGTCGGCGCAACAGTCCTGGATCGACAAGGGCAACAGCTTCGATTTCCTGCGCGATGCGATTGCCGTCCATTGGCCCGACGGCGAGGCAAACTGTGCCGACGATGTCGCAAAGGCGATGGCCGCCGCGACGGGCGCTGCGCTTCCGCCGACCGCCTCTGCGGCGCCAGACGCCGAAGTTGAAACCCAGTCTCCTGCTGCGGCTCCCGCCAGTGCCCTGCAGGATGGTGCGGCGACAAATGCCAGACAGGAAGCGAATTGGAGCACTTATGTCGATCCGCGCTTCGGGACATCCGTGTCCTATCCAGCGGACATCTTTGTCGTGACCTCTGATGCGCCAGACGGGCAGGGGGTTCAGGTGGCGACTGCCGATGATGCCGCCGAACTGATGATCGGCGGCATGCAACTCGATGGCCCCGTGGCAATCGACGACTTGATGCGGGAGATGCTCATATCGCCGGACTTCGACGCGCTGACCGGCATGGACCGGGTGAGCGACAGTTCGTTCCGGCTTGATGGCGTCAAGGATGGCCAGCAGGTCATCCAGATCATCGCGGCCAGTGACGGTAACATTCTGAATGTGTTCGGCTCGCGCTACTCCGAGAATTACGCGGATATCGTCGGGCGGGTGGCCGACAGTTTCCGCGTTGTCGCGACGCAACCGTCACAGCCGGCGCAGGCAAGCGGCGCGACCGATCCGGCCATCGAACTGGCCTTTTGGGATGCGATCAAGGATTCGTCCGATCCAGCCGATTTCAAGGCCTATCTCGACCAGTTCCCGAGTGGCGTTTTCGCCTCTCTGGCGCGCATCCGTATTGCCCGGCTGGGCGGCGGCGCCACTCAGCCGGCGACGCCGGCGCCGGTTGTGGCGCCTGTGGCGGGTCCGCGCGGCACTTTCGAAAGCAGCGGCTTCGGAACGATCCGCTTTGCCACCGGCGGGGACGGGGCGGTGGTGGCGGACTACACCAACGGCAAAGGCCGGATCGAGGGGCGCCTGAATGGCACCAGCCTTGTCGGGCGCTGGGTGCAGCCGACAAGCAACAAGCGCTGCGCCGATGGCACCTTTTGGGGCGGATTGCAGTTCGAGTTCAGCGCCGACTTTACGTCTTATACCGGCACTTGGGCCTATTGCGACGCCAAGCTGGGCACTCCGAACACCAAGGGAACCCGAACCGGAGATGGCCTGCCGGATGTCAGTCTGCCAGCCAACACATCGATGCTTGCGCCAGCATCACCGATCGGTACCGATTACGCCGGTCCTCACCAGTGGCAAACCTATGTCAACGACCGCTATGGCACGGTGATCGACTATCCGGCGGACCTGTTCTCGCCACTGCCGCCTCCAACGAACAATGACGGACGCCGTTTTGCGACGTCGGACGATCGAGCGGGATTTTACGTGTTTGCCCAGTACAATGCGCTGGGCGACAGCCTGGAGACGCTTTACGGCGCCGACCTTGCAGCCAGCGCAGACGAACAGATCGCTTACAAGCAAATCAAGCCCGGGGCGCAGAGTGACGGCTGGTTTGTTGTCTCCGGTTATCGTGGCCCGGATATCTTTTATCGCAAGACGTTCCTGAGCAGCGACGGATTGTTGCAGGTTTTCGAGATTCGCTATCGCCGCGAGCTCAAGAGCCAGTTCGACGCCGTCGTCTCGCGCATGGCCGGTTCGTTTGCCGGCGCGGGAGTGCAGCCGAGCCCGGCCGGAAACACCGGTGGGCCCAATGGCACCTATTCGAGCGACTGGGGCGAGATTGCTTTTGTCACCGATGCCGCCGGCTTCGTCAGTGCCGATTACGAAGATGGCCAAAGCCATCTGCTTGGCCGCATGAGCGCGACGCGTTTCGAGGGCACCTGGCACGAACCGATGTCGGCCCACAAGTGCTCTGACGGCAAGTACTGGGGGCACCTGACGCTCGAGTTTGCTGCCGATTTTGGCTCGTTCACGGGCTTGTGGAGCTATTGCCAGGCAACGCCCGACCGTTCTGTCAAAGGCAATTTATCCGGCGGCTCCGGCCCGGTGTCGCAGCCCACCCCTCCGGTGGTGGGCCAGAGTGCCCCGGTGCCCAGCTACGGCCCGTTCACGACGCCGGCGCGCGGAAGCCAGGAGCGCACGGAAATCATCGACGCGGCGCGCACGCCGGTTGCAAGCGATATCGGCCAGGCGGTCATCTTCGTTGTCGATATCCTGAGGAACGACGCACACTGGGCCTATTTGCAGGCAACACCGGTGCAGCCGAACGGCAAGCCGATCGACTGGGCGAGCACGCGCTATGCCCAAGACTGGCAGGCCGATGCGATGAGTGACACCGTCATGGTGCTTTTAAGCAAGGATGGCGGTGTCTGGCACGTGGTCGATCACATTGTCGGGCCGACCAATGTCTACTGGTATGGCTGGATCGACCAGTACCAGCTGCCCGAGGTGTTGTTCCACGAATAGGCCGGAGGTTTGTGCTGAGTGGGGTTCCTTCGTGCGCGGCCGTCCTTGTGCGGCTTCAAGTGCGGAACAGGCTGCCCGGTGCGGCGGAAGATCATACAGGCGCGCATGACCCGTTCTACCTTGATGACGTTGGTCAGTTCACAAAACTGGACCGCTTCGTGGCTCCGGGACTGCCACTGCCGCTCGACCGGGAATGACGTCTGCAGGGTGCCCTCAGTCGTCCATTGCGATGCGGCTGAGCGGGAATCTGCGAAGCAACTTGGCAACGCGGTCTGCCCAATTTTGCCATTGTATGCCATCCTCTTGTGACGTAGGAACACGACTGTTCACCTGTGAAAACTCAGGTGTGCCAGCCTGCTTCCGTCGGGAGGCATGTTGGAAAGAAGCGAAGCTACGGGCCTGTAGCTCAATGGTTAGAGCCGGCCGCTCATAACGGTCTGGTTGCAGGTTCGAGTCCTGCCGGGCCCACCATTTCCCTTGGTTGTAGCCAGGGACCATCCAGACAGCGAAATCAATGCGCCAGCGGATAGCAGGATCGCGGGCGGCTTCGCGTTTTATGCAGAGTTTTTTGAACCTGATTGGCAGTGAAGACGCCCGAAATCACCACCTGAACACCGGTCGCCGGTATTCAGGCAGAGGAAAGGTCAGGGCGCCTTCGTTATTGCCGCGTGTTCTTCGTACGACTCACAGCGGCGTTGCGGGTGTGCAAACACGAGATGACCTGTTTCAGGCACACGGGACCTGCGTGCGCATGAAACTATCTGCGCTTCAGTTCAGCCTCTCTCCATCGCTGCCGAAGATGTGCAGTTTGTCTACCTCGGGCATGACGTGAATGAGGGAACCTGACTTGATGCTCATCCGCTCGTGGAAAACGCAGGCGACCAGTTGATCTCCAACGTAGCCAAGCACTTGCGTTTCGGCGCCGGTCGGCTCGACGACCGTCACTTTGACCGGGATGCCGGATTCGTCCAGCCTGAGATGTTCGGGCCGGATGCCGTAACTGAGTTCCTCACCAGCGATCGCGCTGTTTTGCCCGAGCGGCAGTTCGATACCGTCATAGGTCGTGAATCGGCCGCCTTGGGCCCGGCCTGACAGGAAATTCATGGCCGGCGAGCCGATGAAGCCGGCGACGAATTTCTTTTTCGGGAAGTCGTAGAGATCCAGCGGCGCACCTTCTTGAGCGATTACGCCGTCCTGCATGACGACGATCCTGTCCGCCATCGTCATGGCCTCGATCTGATCGTGGGTCACATAGATGGTGGTGGTGCCCAGTCGTTCGTGCAATTCGCGGATTTCGGCGCGCATCTGGACCCGAAGCTTGGCGTCGAGGTTGGACAAAGGTTCGTCGAATAGGAAGACCTGAGGGTCGCGGACAATGGCCCGTCCCATAGCAACGCGTTGCCGCTGGCCTCCGGAGAGCTGGGCGGGGCGACGATCGAGCAGGCTTTGAAGACCGAGGATCTCGGCAGCGCGCGCCACCTTGGCTTCTCGATCCGCCTTGGAGACGCCGGAAAGCTTCAGTGCAAACGACATGTTTTCGGACACTGTCATGTGCGGATAGAGCGCGTAGTTCTGGAACACCATGGCGATGTCGCGTTCTTTGGGCAGCAGGTCATTGATCACTTCCCCGCCGATCTCGATTTCGCCGTCGGAAATATCCTCGAGGCCGGCGATCATGCGCAGCAAAGTCGACTTGCCACAACCGGATGGCCCGACCAGCACAACGAAGTCACCATCCGAGATGTCGACGTTGACCTGCTTGAGGGCTTTGAAATTGCCATAGTATTTTTCGACATTGCGAATTGCGACATTTGCCATCTGATCTCTCCTACCTGACGCTCCGGACGGCCTGTCCATCGCTGGAACGCGTTATGTGTCCAATCCAACTCACTGCTCACCTAGAAGCCGACCGTGGCGTGAGGTGCATCTGCTTGCGGCGAAACATGTTCATGCCGCCGGCCTGATTTTCGTTCGCCCGCCCGTCACGGGAGGAAGCGACGGGCGGGCAAACGTTGCTCATGGTTCTAGGGCGCCATGAGTTCTTCTTGCACCGCGGCCGCCTCGCGGATGAACACCGGAATGGCCTCAATCGGCGCATCGCAATCGCACCATTGCCCGCCGGTCTGGCGTGCGCCGGTAGCAAGATCGATCCAGGTGCAGCCTTCCGGCAGCCAGACCTTGCGGCTGCGCTGTCCGGCTTCGAGAACAGGTGCGACGAGGATGTCCGGTCCGAACATGTACTGATCCTCGATCTCCCAGGCCTCCGCCTGATCGGGGAAGTCGAAGAACAAAGGCCGCATCACGGGATCGCCGCTTTCATGCGTGATCTGCATCTGCCGCATCACATAGGGCCTGAGCCGCTCGCGCGTTTCGAGGCACCCTTTCATGATGGTGTAGTTGTCTTCGCCATAGCTCCAGATTTCATTGGGTGCGCCGCTGTCGCATTGCGCGATGCCGTTGCGATAAGCTTCCGCCGGCGGCTCCTTGGGAAGTCTGTAGCCATGCAGACGGGTCACGGGGCAGAAAACGCCCCACTGGAACCAGCGGATCAGCAATTCCTGGAAACCCGGATCGTTGATGTCGCCGCCGTCGAACCCGCCGATGTCGGTGGTCCACCACGGAATTCCCGCCATGCCCATGTTGAGGCCGGCGACGAGCTGGTTGCGCAGAGCCGTGAAGGTGGAACTGATGTCGCCCGACCAGACCAGCGCGCCATAGCGCTGGCTCCCGGCCCAGGCACAACGCAAGAGGTTGACGATCTCGGTCTGACCCGCCTCTTCCATGCCCTCATAGAAGGCTTGGGCGTAGCCGCGCGGGTAGATGTTGCCGACCTCGAGCACCGGGCCGAGGTGATAGCGGTAGTTGTCGAAGTCGTAGACGCTGTATTCGGGCTCGGCTTCGTCCAGCCAGAAGATCTTGATGCCGAGATCGTGGTAGTTCTTTTTGGCCTGCTCCCAGACATATTTCCGAGCACCGGGATGGGTCGCGTCGAAGAATGTCGTATTGCCAAGGAAGGTCATGTTGACGGGCACGCCCCGCTCGGTTTTGACCAGATAACCCTTGTCCTTCATGATCGAGTAGTTCTCGGTCCGGTCATCGACAGTCGGCCAGATCGACACCATCAGCTCGACGCCCATATCCTTGAGCTCGTCGACCATGGCTTTGGGATCAGGCCAGTCGACCGGGTCGAAGCGCCACTCGCCCTGGTTGGGCCAGTGGAAGAAGTCGGCGACGATGACCGAGAGGGGCAGGCCGCGCTTCTTGTATTCCCGCGCGACGCCGAGAAGCTCTTCCTGCGTGCGATATCTGAGCTTGCACTGCCAGAAGCCGGAGGCGTAGTCCGGCAACATGGGCGGTTTGCCGGTCACGGCGGCGTATTGACGACTGATCTCAGCCGGCGTGTCGCCCGCGGTGATCCAGTAGTCCATCTGGGTGGTCATGCGCGCCATCCAGGTGGTCTGATTGGTAGCGAAATTGACTTCGCCGACTGCCGGGTTGTTCCACAGAAGTCCGTAGCCCCGGTTCGACGTCATGAACGGTACGCTGGCCTGTGAATTGCGCTGCGCCAGTTCCAGCGTGCATCCCTTCACATCAAGGAATGGCTGTTGGTACTGGCCCATGCCGTAGATCTTTTCTCCCGGCTGCGCCTCGAAACGGGCGCGCAACTCGTACTTGTCGCTGCCCAGAGGTTTGAAATCGCGCGCCGGAAGCGTCAGCGGACTGAAGTATTTTGTGCTCGGATCCTCGGGCAACCCGCTGGTGGTGCGCATGCGCCAGAATTCTTCGAGCAGCAGCTTTCCGTCCTGGTTGTAGAAGCTGACCTGACCGCGCTCGTTGATAACGGCGCTGATGTTGCCGTTGACGATTTTTGCGCCGTCCTCAAGACGCGAAACCTCAACGTCTTGGGGCGTTTCGACGGGCATCAGGGCCCAGGCTTCGTCCTTGAAGTCCGACAGTTGCGTCGCGCGAACGCGCAGGCTGTTCGCTCCCCAGGGCTCTATCCGAAGTTTGTGCTCGTCATACGACCATTCCAGTCTGTTCGGGCCCACGGTGAACGTACTCATTTTTAGCCTCCAACTCTTGGTCGGCCGATGACCTTGAGGTCACTGACCGAAACGCCAGATTTCGTCTTTTTGCCTCGGTTCACCCGGCGTGCCGGGGCGAACCGAAGGTGGATCAGTTCAAGTCCAGTTCCAGTTCCGAGATGCCGGGCGGGATGGCGACGGCGTCGCCGAGTTCGCCCGAACTCACAGTCAGCTTCACGGTCTCCCGCGATATCTTTTCGTTGCGTATGAGCAGCCGGCAGCCGGCATCGTTGCCTTGCAGCGAAACACGAAGGTGACGGCCGTTCCGACGGGCAATGGCGGCAAACGCTTCATGCCCTTGCTGGTCGCGAATGACGGCGCGCGCCGCCGCGCCGTCTGCAAGGGCGAAAAGCTGCAATTCAAGGTTCGCGGTATAGTCGCGCTCCGGTTGCAGCTCGGCATTGGCGTCCGGTGTCGACCATGCCAGCAGGCTGTTCTCGCGCACGTAAAGCGGCAGGGAGAAGAAGTCGTGACGCTCGTGCCGCCAGCAGCCGCCCTGGACTTCGTCGCCGCCGTGTAGTGGCGTCCATCGTCCATGCGGCAGGTAAACCTCGACCTCGCCGTCTTCCTGGAAAACGGGAGCGACCAGAAGCTTGTCGCCAAGCATGTATTGCCTGTCGAGGAAACGGCAGGTCGGATCGTCGGGAAATTCGAGCAGCATCGCCCGCATGAGAGGCAAGCCACGCTCTGTCGCGATGCCCGCCAGATCCCAGAGGTAAGGCATGAGCCTCAACTTGAGCCGGGTGAAGTGACGCAGGACGTCAACCGATTCCTCGTCGAAAGCCCAGGGCACCCGAACCGTGTGATTGCCGTGCAGGCGGCTGTGGCTCGACAGCATGCCGAAGGCGCACCAGCGCTTGTAAAGATGTGCCGGCGCCGTGTGTTCGAACCCGCCGATGTCGTGGCTCCAAAACCCGAAGCCGGCGAGGCCGAGCGACAGTCCACCCCTGAGGGTTTCGGCCATAGATTCATAGGTGGCCGTGCAGTCGCCACCCCAATGAACAGGCAAGCGCTGGCCGCCGGCGGTGGCGGAACGGGAGAAGACGACCGCTTGATCCTTGCCGCGCACTTCGGCAAGCAGCTCGTGAACGGCGGTGTTGTAGAGTTGCGGATAGTAGTTGTGCATCCGCTCCGGATCGGAACCGTCGTGCCAGGCGACGTCCGCGGTCGGAATGCGTTCGCCGAAATCGGTCTTGAACGTGTCCACGCCCATTTCAACAAGCGGGCGCAGATGGCCGATCCACCAGTCGCGCGCCGCCGGATTGGTCAGGTCGACAATTCCCTGTCCGGGCTGCCAGAGATCCCACTGCCACACCTTTCCATTGGTACGGTGGAGCAGATAACCCTTGTCCCTGCCTTCGGCGAAAATGTCGGCGTGCTGGGAAATGTAAGGATTGATCCAGAGGCAGATGCGCACGCCCATTGCCTTGAGGCGCGCCAGCATGGCGGCCGGGTCCGGGAATGTATCGGTGTCCCAGTGAAAATCGCACCAGTGATAGGGGCGCATCCAGAACGGATCGAAATGAAAGACGCTGAGCGGGATGCCGCGTTCCGTCATGCCGGTGACATGTGACGTGACGGTTGTCTCGTCATAATCCGGCGTGAAGGACGTGGAGAGCCACAGGCCAAAGGACCAGGCAGGCGGCAGGGGCGGCCGGCCAGTGAGGGCCGTATATCTCTCGACCACGTCCGCCGGCGTCGGTCCGTCGATGATCATGTATTCAAGGGCTTCGCCTGGCACCGAGAACTGGACCTTGTCGACCGTTTCCGATGCTACCTCGAACGAGACACGGCCCGGATCGTTGACAAAAACGCCGTAGCCGCGACTTGTCAGATAGAAAGGGATGTTCTTGTACGCCTGTTCGGTGCTCGTGCCGCCGTCGAGGTTCCACATGTCGACCGGCTGGCCGTTCTTGACGAAGGCGGTGAAGCGTTCGCCGAGACCGTAGACGTTTTCGCCCACGGACAGATCCAGCCGGGTGAACATGTGCGTGCGCTCGTTGGCAGTCTCGATCACATGTCCTTGCTGCTTGGTGGCGACGCGGGTAAGCGGTACTCCATCACGCAAGAACACGATCTCGCCCTTGCCATCGCGTGCGGCCCTGGCCGTCAGCGAACCGCTGCGCAGAGTTGCCGCTTCCGGCGAGATATTGGTCTCCACGTCGGATGATGGCTCTGTGTCGAGCTCAAAAGCCGGGGAGGGCACCTCGCCATCGCGAAAATGCTCGAGCCGCACGCCAATGATTCCGGTGCGCGGCGCAAACAGCCGGAGCGTCAGCAGCGGGCCATCCTGCTGACTGGCACGAGCGGACACATCGCGGTTGGCCAACAGCACCAGAAGGTCCCTGCCATCCGTTTCGATATCCTGCACGTAAGCGCAGGGAAACACCTGCAGCCCGTCGCGAATGAGCCACTGACCGTCGAGGATCTTCATTGAAGACCCCCGACGTGGTCAGCACCGGCTTTGGAGGACTGCCGCACGCATGGCGTTGGTTGCGAGCGATCACACATTGGTCTCACCGTTTCACGCGCTTTGAGGTGCCACCGGAACCTTGGCGCCGTCGCGAAGGTAGACAGGGATCTGTTCGAGCGAAGCGGCCTGTTCGATCTGCTTGCCCCCTTCGAATTCCTCTCCGGTGAAGGCGTTGGTCCAGCGTGCACCTTCAGGAAGATAAACCGTACGACTGCTCGCGCCCTTTTCGAGGATCGGCGCAACCATCACGTCGGAGCCGAACATCATCTGATCTTCAACGGTCCAGGCATGTGTATCGTCGGGGAAGTCGACAAAGAGCGGGCGCATCGCCGGAATGCCTTCCGTGGAGGCCCGATCAAGCTGCGCGTGCAGATAGGGGCGCAACCGTTCGCGCATCGCCATGACGCCGGCGATGATTTCGTAGGCTTCTTCGCCGTAGGACCACACTTCGTTGGGGCCACCGGTCGAATCCCAACCCGTGTCCTCGCGTGGCTCGCGATTGCCGTGCAGGCGGAACAGCGGGCAGAAGGCGCCGTACTGGAACCAGCGAACAAACAATTCACGATAGTCCGGGTCGCTGGGATTACCGCCGTGGAAACCGCCGATATCGGTCGTCCACCAGGGGATGCCGGCCATGGCAATGCTCAGCCCCGCACGGAACTGGGTGCGCAAGGACTCCCATGTCGGTGGGATATCGCCGGACCAGACGGCTGCAGGATAACGCTGATGACCGGCCCAGGCGGAGCGGCAGAGAAGAACGGTTTCTCCATCCTCTGGATTGCCCGACTCGGCGGCGGCGCGCTGCATGCCCTCGGCAAACAGACGGGCGTTTTCCCGCGGGAAAAGGCATCCCACCTCGGCGCCTGGCCCCGCGTGATAAGTGAGATTGGCGGTGTGGCCAGGATTGAGCTCCGGTTCGCACGCATCGAGCCACCAGACCCGCACACCGAGGTCGTAGTAGTTTTTCTTGACCACGGACCAGATGAAGTCGCGCGTACGCGGGTTGGTCGGATCGTAGAAAGACAGCGGGCCGGGAGCGGACATGCCTTTGTCGCGGATGGTGTTGATGAACTCGGTTCCCTGATCCGTGCCAACCAACATGCCTTCATCGCTAAGGGTTTGGTAGTTCTCCGAGAACGGGGAGACGGTCGGCCAGATCGAGACCATGAGCTTGATGTCCAGCTCGTTGAGCTCGCGCATCATCGCTTCCGGATCGGGGTATTCCGCCGGGTCGAGCTTGTAGTCGCCCATGGTCGTCCAGTGGAAGTAATCGGTGACGATAACCGAAATCGGCAGGTTGCGGCGCTTGTACTCGCGCGCGACCTCTAGGAGTTCTTCCTGTGAGCGATAGCGCAGCTTGGACTGCCAGAACCCGGATGCCCAGCTCGGCAGTTTGGGGGCGTGCCCAGTCGCGTCGGCGTAGCGCTCCAGCACATCGGCGGGCGAGCCGGCAATGACCAGATAGTCGATGGCGCGGGACTGTGACGCGGTCCAGCGCGTCATGTTGCTGGCAAATTCCACATGCCCAATGGCGGGATTGTTCCACAAAAAGCCATAGCCTCTGCTCGAGACCACGAAGGGAATCGAGACCTCGGCATTGCGCTGCACCAGATCGAGGGACAGCCCCTTGTGGTTGAGACGCCCGTGCAGGCGCTGTCCCGTGCCGTAAAAGCGCTCGTCGTCATGGGCCTTGAACTGCTGATGAATTTCTCCGGCGCCGGAACGGTTGCCATAAAAGACGCGCGCACCCGGCCACCAGTAGTGCTCCCGTTGCTCGGCGAGCAGTTCCGTGCCGTCGGCGGTCCGCAGGAAGCGGATCTCGGGAAAGGTCACGCCATCGTCACGCGGAACCGTCACTTCGACGGTCAGCCCACCGTTGACCAGCACCGCTCCATCACTTTCGATGGATATGTCGACGGGCCGGTCAATGGCGGGAGGATTATCCAGCGCTCCGGGGGCCGATGGCAGGGTGTTCTGGGCGGCGCGAACGCGCACACCGTCGCGGCCCCAGGCCTCGATACGCAATACTTCGTGCTGGTGGAAAATCTCGACGGCGTTGCCGTCACGATAAAAGCTAGTCACGTTCGTTCCATTCTTGGATGAGTTTACTTGACGGCGCCTGCTGTCGTGCCAGCCGCGATGTAGCGCTGGGCGAATACGAGAAGCAGGATCGTCGGTATTGAGGCGAGCACGGAGGTCGCCATGACCGAACTCCAGTCGCTGATGAAGCCGCTGATGTACATGTAAAGACCCAGCGTGACCGGTCGCACCTCGTCGGTCGTCGTCAAGGTGAGGGCGAACAGGAAGTCAGACCAGGAGAACAGGAAGGAGAACAGGCCGGCGGTGACGATGGAATTGCGCGACATGGGCAAAACCACCGAGACCAGGGTCCTCAGCGGACCCGCGCCGTCGATCCGTGCCGCTTCGATCACCGACATGGGAATGGCGCGCATGAACGCGTTGAGGATCAGGATCGAAAAGGGGATGCCGGCGGTCGAGTCGGCCAGGATGAGTCCGAAGATGGAGTTGAGCAGCCCCGCCTCGGTATAGGCGCTGTAAAGTGCGTTCGCCACGACGATGCCGGGGATCATCTGGCTGACAAGGACGGCCAGAAGAACCGCGTTGGCCCAGCGGATGCGGAAGACTGCCAAGGCGTAGGCCGCCGGTGCGGAGATCAGCAGGCTGAACACGGCGCTGCCCGAGGCGACCAGCAGACTGACGAGCAGGTGACCGCTCTGGTCCTGGATCGCCTTGGCATAGCCGGTCCAGGTTACGTCGGTCGGGATCCAGGGCGTACTTGCCGCCGCCCCGCCGTGCTGCAGCGAAACATTGACCATCCAGTAGACCGGAAAGAGCAGGAACACGAGGATGATCACGCCGAAAAGCGTCTTGTCCCAACCACCGAGGCGATCACGGCGCTTGCGCCGCATGAGATTGCGCAGGAGAGAGCGGGTGCGGGTGCGGGATGCGGTGGTCATGACGATTTCCCCGCGGATTTGTTCATGTAGAGATAAATGACGGCGAACAGCAGCGAGATGAGGACGAGAATGTTCGCCATGGCCGCGCCCTGACCGAACTCGAACTGAACGAATGAGAGTTGGTAGGACTGGGTTGCCAGTGTTTGGCTGGCATTGGCGGGACCTCCGCCGGTCAGTCCGAGGATAAGATCCAGGACCTTCAGCGTGTAGATCACGCCCAGCAGCAGGACCACACTCACGACCGGACGAAGCATCGGCCAGGTGATCCAACGGAAGGCCTGCCACCCGGTCGCGCCGTCCAGTTGTCCGGCTTCGTAAAGCTCCTCGGGAATGTCCTGCAGACCGCTATAAAGAATGACGACGTTGAAGGGGATGCCTATCCAGATGTTCACAATGATGACCGCGGTTAGCGCCAGCGAAGTGGTGGTGAGCCAACCCGGATGGTCCGACAACTGCATCATGTCGAGTATGCGATTGATGGCGCCATTGTCCTGGTCGAGAAGCCAGCGCCAGATCGCACTCGAAACGATAAGCGGCAGCAGCCAGGGCAACAGGATGAGCGACCGCAGAAGGTCGTTCAGAGGGAAGCGTTTACGGAAGTAGAGCGCGATCGCCAGCCCGATAGTGAACTGGCCGACGATCGAGCCGATCGTGAACAGAAACGTGTTGACGAACGCAGAAGAAAAGACGGACGAGCTTATGATCGCTTCATAGTTCTTCAATCCCACCCACGGGGCCTCGCCGGTAAAGAACGACTTCATGGTGTAGTCTTGAAAACCCATGACGATGTTCTTGACGACCGGATAGCCGAAGAAGGCGAGAATGTAGACAATGGCCGGTACAAGAAAGAGCATCTCGATGAGACGTTCTTTCCGCCTGTTGCTCAACTTGCGTGAGGCCAGTACGGACGACCTGCGCGACATGCGGGTTTGCATGCGTCAATCCTCCTGCGTTCGAACGATTACTGCTGGGCCTGCTTGAGAGCGTCAGCCGGCGATGCCTTGCCGGTCAGAGCCAGTTGCACGGCGGTGTAGATTTCGGTCGCTGCCTTGGGCCAGTCATTGCCCAGTTTGGCGGTCCGTGCGCGGGCCGATTTGACCATCTCGGAGAAGGTCTTCATCTTGGGGGCCTGCTTGACGAATTCCTCCTGGACCGCATCCGACATTTTGGTCGGAACGGTCTGGCGCTGGACGGCGAGAGAAATCTGGTTTTGATCGCTGTTGATGCACTGGATCATCTTGGCAGCCATCGCTTCGGCTGCTTCGTTGCCAGTGTTCGGCACGGCCCAGGTTTCACCGCCCAGAGGCGCCACGGAGGTGCCGCCGGCTTCCGGTGTCGGAATCGCAACCACGTCGTAATGCAGGTCGGCGTCGGAGCTGAGCAGCGGAATCTGCCACGGGCCATTGACCATCATGGCGATGTTGCCCTGACGGAACTGATCGTTCACGTCGGCCTGGGTCCAGTTCAGCACGGAACGGGAAACAGAGCCGTCATTGAGCAGGTCGACCCACAGCTGCAGGGCTTCCGCTGTCTCAGGCGTGTCGATGTTGGTTTCGTCGCCGCCGTTCGACCACATGAACGGCAGAAACTGCCAGGTGCCCTCGTAGTTGGCGGGCGCCGCGAAGGCGAGTCCGTAGCGATCGTCGGTGGTCAAGGCCTTGGCGGTTTCGCGCAGCTCAGCCCAGGTGGTGGGCGGCGTTACCCCGGCCTCTTCCAGCATGTCGACATTGTAGAACAACGCGATGGTGTTGGTGATGGGCTGCAGGCCGTAGAGTTCGCCTTCATAGGTCGACGCGGCGATGACCTGAGACTGGAAGCCCTCTCCGGTAATGCCGAATTTCCCGAGCGGAACGAGCGCGCCTGTGGAGGCAATCTGCTGAAGTTCCGGGTTGTCGAGCATGAGAAGGTCCGGCAAGGTCCGGGACGCGCCCTGCTGCAGAACCTTTGACATCAACGCACTGCCCGGGACGACTTCACGATTGATGGTGATGCCGAGTTCGGCGCCGCAGGTATTGAGAAGCTCACCGTAAATTTCCCGGTCGGGAGAGTCATTGTAGTAGTCGAGCACACGGATGCTGTCGACTTCCGCTCCGATAGCCGTGGCAGGCATGGCCAGCGCCGATGCTGCAACAGCCAGGGCCATTGCGGCAGTTGCCGTCCATGCATGGGAAGCGCGGAGAGTTTCAGTCATTGTAGTTCCTCCTGTACTGGCGCCATTTCTAGGCGTCTTGGCATTTGGCACAGTCCAAATTTCGGGAATCGGTGGCCGTGCCCACCACCGCTTCCGGATCGATGATCGGGCTCAAACGGACCCGACGTCGGGAATGGGCATGATCGTGTCGCGGCGGGTCAGCCTGGATGGCACCAGATCGATGGGTGAATCGGGCTTTGGCCGGCCGTTATCGAGAAGATGGAAGACCGTTTCGATCGCGCGCCGAGAAACCTCGCGCGGCTCGAGAGAGACGTTGGTGACCGGCGGTTCGGTCTCCTCGGCGACTTCATCGGTGCAATGAGCAATGACCGATACATCCTGTCCAGGAACGAGATTGTTCGCGGTCAAGGCATGCAGAATGGGCTGCACGACCTGTGTGTTCGGGATGATCAGGCCAAGCCGCTCGTCACCGTGATCGGCAAGTATCCGCGCGACCAGCTTTCTCGCGGCGTCGCGTCCGTTTTCGACCGACGCGATGTATTCGCACGGCAGATTGAGGTGACGCGCTACCTCCAGAACCCGGTTGTTGAACCGGGGAATGAAATTCAGATGGCGGTGATGCAGGTCTTCAGGATGCCCGATCAGCATGATGCGGTCATGTTTGGTGGTTGCCATTTCGGTGACGGCCAGTTCCGCCGCCTGCTCAAAACTGACGTCAACACACTGAAGACCTGCGGAGTCGGCAGGAACTCCGATGAGCAAAACCGGCACGGGAAGGGACGTGGCTAACGGAACACGTTCGTCTTCCTCATGTACGTCCATGATGATGATGGCGTCGCAAAGCGACCGGCCGGCCAGTCGGTGCAAGCCGCCGGCTCCCTCTTCAGTCGTTACGAGCAGCACGTCGTAGTCCTGGGCCCGTGCAAGCAGGGCGATTGTCTCGATGAAAGGGAGTTGACCTGCTGTGTCTACGCCCGGACCGAAGGGCATCATCAGACCGATGACGCTGGTACGTTGGCTTGCGAGTGCCCGTGCGCCGGCATTGGGCTGGTAGGTGAGTTGATCGATGGCGTCCTGAACCCGGCGGCGCGTCTCTTCCGAGATCGAACGTTTGCCGGTCAGGACATATGACACCGTGCTCTGGGCGACGCCGGCAACCCGCGCTACGTCCTTGCTCGTGAATCTCGCCATGTCCAAAGACTCTCCCTCTTCGGTTTAATCGATACGTATCGATGATCTTTGTCATAAAAGCGCTTTCCGCGCCAATTGTCGATACGTATCGATTAATCCAATTATCGATCTGCGTTCGATCAGTGTCAATCATCTGCAGTCGCAAGTGAGGGGTTGCGTCTTCGTCTCAACCGCAGTTGCTCGCATCGAGGATGCAATACGGAGCAACTCCTGGGGATCCGTATGTGCCTGAGATCGTGTTCAAGTCCTTGACATAGGGCTTGTTTTGGAACGCCGGGTGTCGACGGAGGATGACGTCAGAGGTGGATATTTGCCGATCGAATGCGTGGAGCCCGAGACAGGTATTGAGCCTAAAATTCACCCCAGATCGCGGTTTCGCGAGGTGCGTCATTTTCGACACATGCACTCCCGATCGCTGCCTGTCTGGAGGCGAACATCGCCGGGATCGAATCGGGGAAATGTGACTTGAGTGCGATCAATCGGCGGCAGGATTTGCCACCGATCGTGCGGCGCAGCAATACGTTCAGCGGCGAACTTGAGGGGCCCAAAAGATCTTCAAAGCGCCGGCCACTGATGTGCTTGTGACACGTCTTTTGAGATTGCTGTCGCCTCATCGGGCTCTGGCTTGGTCCGTGTACGGTGTGCGCGGGGAGGTCGCAAGACGCGCCGAACAGCAGCGCCCTGAGAGAGCGGCGATGTGCAACATTCACGTCCCGAGGTGGCAGAATTCAGAGCGAGGTATGCCGAGCCGGTTCGGAAGGAGAACCGCCGATAGAAGAGTGTCCCCGAATGCCCTTGGCTCGACTCCGAAGCTGTCAGGAAAGCCACGATCATCTCAGCAGGCGCAGGCGTTCACCATTTTTTAAGCATGCGCTTGGTCGGGCCAGTTTGGCGCGTATACTGACGATCAAACGAGGATTGCTCATGCAGATTACTGCCAAATCGTTTCGCGCTGCCGCATTCACCATGATGGCGATCATCATGTCCCCCGGTGGGATACAGGTCTCCTTGGCCGCGGATGTACCGTCACTCGTGGCGCCGAACGATAAAGGCATTCCTGCTCTGAGTACGGCCGATTACCTTGACCGCTATGCCGATCTGTTGCTGTTGCGCGAACGTTTCGGCGCTGTTCTCGGAAGCGAAGTCCCGGACCTGATGCGTGCAAAGCTTGAGAGCTTTGACCAAAACGGGCCTCAGTTGAGTGATGTTGTTGTTCTCCGCAACGACCTGATGGCGGAGCTCAACTATTATGCGGTCAATCTGAGGTACCTCATCCTTGCCGAGGGTGCGATCTGGCCAAGCGATCGGTCGGTAAGCACTTATCGAAACGATGCCTTGAGCGCCTTGTCCGAAGTTATCGGCGAGCTGGCAGCTGGCGACGTTATGGACATTGACATCAACCATCTTCTGCACCGGCTCGAGTCCGTGAATGCCTGGACAGAGGGTGTTACTGAACCTGCTGACGACTGGTTCAGCGCAGCCAAACGTCAAAGTCTTGTTGATGCCGCCATGAAGGCGGCTCATCATTCGAGTTCGTAGGGGAGCTGGAGTCGCACCGCCAACCAAGACAATGCGCGGAGTTCCTGGATCACCGTTATCCGTTGATAGGAGCCGGACATGGGTCGCATTGAAGATAATGGGCGGACAATGATGGATGCTGGCTCTCTCGCGGAAGCGTTGACGAGCGGCAAGTCTGAGGTGGCCAAAGACTCTCTAGCGGGCGAAGGTGAACACGGGACTGCGGGAGCCGCGAATAACCCGATCCAGTTGCCGGCACTGCGCAAAGCAATGGAGCTTTTTTGGGAACGAGGGGTCGAAAGCACCTCCTACGCCCAGATTATCAATGCGACCGGATTGAGCCGCAGCGCGCTTCGCAGATTGTGGCCCAACAAGGCTGCACTCGTCGTTGACGCAGTGACGCTTTATCGACGGGTCGTGCTTGAAGCACATCTTTCCACGATAAATCGCGGCGGAAAGGATGACCTTTTCAGATTCTGGTCTCGGCTCGAAAGAGAGGCGCGTCGACAGGGCTGGGCAGGATGTCTGCTGTTTCGTGCGGCAATGGGGACATATGGAGCCGACGACGGCGTGAGCGCGGTTTTTGGCGCATATGTCGAGCAACTTCACGATCGCGTTCGATTTGCTCTCCGTGAAGCACAGCGCACTGGCGAGATCGCAATGTCCATCAACGCGGACGTCGTGGCATGGCAATGTGTCTCGATCATTTCAATGATTTCGGCTCTTGGCGCAAATTCAGGCTATGACGCGCGCGTCGAACGTCTTTTTGAGACGGCGCGGGCGAGCTGTGGCGTTTCGTGACCTATTTCAGTTCCGGCTGCAGGCGTGTGCTCTTTGCATATTCCGGTCAGACAACGAGCACCAAGGCGGCCTATACCTGATCAAATACCCCGCGCGACCGTCACCAGCTTATCATGACCAGCGACGGGGATCCGCGCTCTGCAGGGAGACAATGCGGTATCCGGTCTGTGCCAATGGCCTGATCACCGGGGTCAGATTGTCGAGCACAAGCTTGCCGCGTGAGGTGTTGACGACAAGGATGGCGTGGCCCTCTCCCTTACGGGTTTTCACCGCGGCAATGCGCAGCGAAGACGCCGGGATACCAGCCCGGATCAGGGCTTTGCGCTTGGCCAGGACGTAATCTTCACAATCGCCGGCAGTGACATTGACCGACCAGACATCGCCGTTTCTATCCGGCATGGGGCGCATCCAGTGATTGACCGATGCATTTACCCGCTTGATTGTCGACAACACCTTTTCGGAAGCATCGACGGTTTTTGCTCCACCGCTCTCGCATTCATCGGGGTGCTGCAGGCACATCAACAAAAAACCCATCGGTGCTCTAGCCATGGCAGGTTGAACTGTCGCTGTGGTCAAGATCAGGCTGCCAAGTATGGAAGCAACAAGAACCATCGCCTTATTCATGGTCGCAATCCTTAGATCCTTCGATCGTGTGGGAGCGAGCATGCCGGGACGAATTTGAAAAACCGCGTTGGATTTCAGTAAAAGTTTATGCAAATTGCAGTGGAGCCAAAACATTCAGTCCGAACGCGCCGGAACGGCAGGTTGCCCCGGACAAGCCGGGTCCTGCGGTCGTTTGCCGGTCATCGATAAAATCTGCAGTGATTTCGCGCAGGTTTGTCTTGGTGGACATCACCAAAAAAAGAGGCGCCTCATGGCGCCTCTATTCGAAAGATCAAGACACTCTTGGATCAAAAGGGCGTCTAGGCCGGGCTGGCATTATCGGACAGTGCTGCGGTGGTGTTTTCTGGTTCACCGCTACGCACGTTATCAGCGACGGCTGCGACCGTCTCTGCATCAACGATATCCCCGGCATCGTCGGCGACTTGCTCGATTGCCGAGGCGACCAGATTATTGGAAACGTCCGGGCCGTTTGTGGTTCCAAGCTTGGACAGCACCGTAACAAGGGTATTCAGGTCTTCCCTTTTTGCATCAAGCGAGAGACCGCTCGCTTTGATCTTGGCAACGTACTGACGAACCGCGGCAAGGCACGCATCATTGTTGCCTTCAACCGAGCAAGTAGCAGCAACCTGTTCAGCGGTGGTGGGAGAAGCCTGAGCGAACGAAACGTTCGATATTCCCAGGCTGACAAGGCTGGCTAAGCCTACGGCCAGAAGAAAATGTCTCATAATATGCTCCATTAACGCAAAGTTGAGCTTCATGTTAGAATTATCCGTGTTTCAGGTCAACGTTATACTGGGTCTTATGCCGTCGGACTTGGAGCATGGTTTATGGCAGAAAGGGCTGAAGCTCGTGGTGGCCTTGCGTGTCGCGATGCGTTGCCTCTTGCGGAGAAGCTGGTCGTTGGCGAAGAAGAACATTGTCCTGATCCGGCGAAGTGGGGCTGTGTCGACATCGAGCGTGGCAAGCGTTTAGCCTGAAGAGTCGGGGCCGCATCCCGATTATGGGTCATAGGGCAGCAGACAAGCGATACGACCCTGGTCTATTGCTGTACCGCTTCGCGCCACTCCGCAATTGCTCGTAGGAGACGAGAGCTGAAAACGAAATTGGTCTGGATCGGGGTGGCGTTGACCTTGCTGGTCGCATCGACTGTGGCTGCAAATCGGGAAATCGGAGCTGCCGTGGATCGTGGGGGAGATGAGGCCTCTCGCTATGAGATGGCTCGATCGGGCTTGCTGCCCAACCCGCTTTCTTTTGCGGGGCAACGTCAGAGCCTCATCGATTGCATGGAGATGGCCGATGGGACATACGGTCAACTGCAATTCCCCGACGCGAAACGTGAGATGTCCGCGACCTGTGAAGCATTTGCCGAACAAATGATGCGCTCCCATCCTCACTTTGGATTCGGGGCGCTGGTTTTGGCCCGCATGGCAGCCATCGACGCAGATTGGCCGCGCTTCAACGCCATGCTGCGTCTGTCCCAGACCGGAGCATCCACGGAGCAATGGGTATCGGTGGAACGGCTCAAGCTCTATACCGTAGAGCAATCACACCTGGAGCCTCAAACGCTTGTTTCCCGAAAAGCTGACATCGACCTGCTGCTGGCCAGTCCGGTCGGCATCAAGTCAATCGCGCGGCTTTATATCGGAAACGAGGATCTCAGAACTCTTATAGCCGACCAAGCCGAGACGCTTCCCGAAGACGTTCAGGCACGCTTCCTGGCAACCCTTCGCAGCATTCTCAATAACTAGGCAGGGACACGCAGTCGTCAATGACAACGAACAACACGTCGGAGGGTGATCGGCAACACTCCTGTTCTGCCAGTGTGGATCGACCGGGCCCGTCGTCGATTTTTCATTGCTTTCGGCTTGTGCAAGAATTCAACCGTCCCGGTTCGCGGTCAGCCATATGGTGCGGAGACAGAAGCATGGCGGATCTGCATCTCGAAATCGGACGAGGACGCATGTCATGACACCAGCCGGGTCTGACACCCTATTGGACCATTTCCTGGGTTGCGCCTCATGCCGATGATGGGGAGCAAAGGTCTGCGCCGCAACGACATCACGGCATTGCTCTTGATAGGTTTGGTGTCTCTGGCGCCGATCCCGTTGGCGTCCAATCGCCCGGGACTCTGGGCGATCACCGACATGCTGGTCTTTGCGATTTTCCTTGCGCAGGCAGTGATGCGGGTGTTCGACACCGATGATCGCAGCCGGTTCCTGCCACGCAATCGCGTGATCATCATCTTGTTCATCATCACCAGTATCTGGCACGCCATCCAGGTGTTGCCACTTGGCGCAATTCTGCCGGGCCCGGAATCCGGCCTTGCCGGATTTGGAGAGACTATTAGCCTTGTCCCGGGACAGACCGTTCTTATGGGCTTGAATTTTCTGGCCTATGGCGTGGTCTTCATTCTTGCCTATCAGATCGGACAGCGGCCGGATCGAACGCTCAGACTGTTTTCATGGACAGGCTACATGATCGGGGCATTTGCGTTTTATGCGCTCTACAATTTTGCCGTCGACAACAACGCCCTGTTGGGGCTGCCGCGACAGTTCTATGTCGGGGACGCCGCCGGCACGTTCGTCAATCGCAACAGCTTTGCCACTTTTCTGGGGGCAGGGCTTGTGCTCAATACCGGACTCGTCGGAGAGGCCATTTTTGGCGCGCTTTCCGAGCGCAGGCGACCGGCGCTGCAGACCGCGCTGTTGCACGCCTTGATCGCCGCGGTGCTTCTTGCAGGTCTTCTCGCCACCCATTCTCGCATGGGGCTGTTCGCAGGCCTTGTTGGCGCTGTCACGTGCTGGTTGCTTATGATGGTGCGCTCGGGGATCGGCTGGCGCATCAAGGCTGCCGGAGTTGCCCCGGTGGTGGTGGGACTGGCGGTGATTGCCGCACTTTACGGGCATGGTTTGTTTGAACGTCTTGGGTCTTCTCAAACCGATTTTGATGTGCGCGCCAGTCTTTATGGCCAGGTGTGGCAACTTGTCTTGGAACGGCCATGGTTAGGGTTCGGCGCAGGGGCCTTTGAGGCCGCGTTTCCCTTGGTTCATCACCTGCCGGTCAGTCCGGACCTTTTGTGGGACAAGGCGCACAATACGTATCTGACACTGGTTGCCGAACTCGGTCTGGTGGTCGGTGCGCTTCCTGTGCTGATTTTTCTTGTTCTAGCGGTTCGTTTTGCCCGCGCGTTGTCAACCGGACCGGTGGCGCGGCTTGGCGCCGGCATTGGACTGGGCGTACTCGTTCAGGTCGGCGTGCATTCGCTCGTTGATTTCAGCCTTGAAATTCATGCCGTTGCCTTGCTTTTTGTCTTCCTCATGGGGATAGGGACGGCAGCGACGGGAAAAGGACATCGCCCATGAGCTTGTTCTCCTGGTTCAGTCGCGCTCGGAAGCAGCGATCCGGGAGTGATGAGCCAATACGCTTGGTCGAGTCCGAGACCGTGCCCGAACTCGTTTACGCCATTGGCGACATCCACGGCATGTACGACAAATTCTGCCGGCTCGAAGACGCCATTCTTGCTGATGCGGCAACCCGATCGCGAGACGCCGTGATTGTGATTCTGGGAGATTTCATCGACCGCGGCCCGGACACGAACAAAGTCATCGATCGGTTGATGGCGCCACTGGATATGAGCCTAAAGCGGCTTTGCTTGTCCGGAAATCACGAAGCGAGCATGGCGGAATTCCTCGACCGGCCGAGTCGCGATAACGCCTGGCTGCAGTTCGGCGGGATCGAGACGCTCTGCTCTTACGGGGTCGACGCCCATAAATGGCACTCCGAAAAACCCAACCCATCTCAGATCGGGTATCAGCTCGACGCCCTTGTTCCGGCCGAGCACATGCGGTTTGTCTCCGAACGACCCTATCTGATCCGGTTTGGCCATCTGGTGATGGTTCATGCCGGGCTGGATCCGAAAACGCCATTGGCCGATCAAAGACCAAGGGATCTTTTATGGCGGCGATGGGATGCCCGCGCCGATGGAAAAACACATGTCGGCCAGAAAAAGGATATGCTTGCCGCCAACGATTTATTGATCGTGCACGGACACACCCCTGTCAGCGACGTGTTCGTTTCGGCAAACCGGATCAATGTCGACACTGGCGCATATGCAGGTGGCCCACTTTCAGCGATCCGCCTGGTTGAAGGCCGTTTCGATGGTATATTGCGTGATCAGTCAGGTGGTGCGATCTGATACTGCCGAATTAACCTTGCGTTCACCTGAAACTGGAGCTTGACCTCTTGATCACGCTAGACCGAAACGCAAAGATCGTTTTCTAGGTAGGCCATATTGTAGCGACGCATAAATTTCAGGGCTGACAAGCCATTTCATATCACTTGAATTTTGATTGGGATCGATTATGGACGAGACCGAACTGGACCTTAAGGCACTGTTGTCGACTTTGCGCCGGCGCTGGCGGATGATAGCGGCAACATTTGCGATCGTGGTCGGGGTGGCTTTGTTGGCCACGTTTGCGCTCACCCCGAAATACACGGCGACCGCGCAGATCTACATCGACATCAACGCCAAAGGACTTCTGGATTCCTCTTCGGACCAAAATTCGGCAAGTACGGCGTCGTCCAAGGTCGACAGTGAAGTCGAAATCGCCAAGTCCCCGAAAATTCTTCTCGACGTCGTCTCCAAGCTGTCATTGGTGACGGACAAGGAGTTCGGGGTCAAACTGGGCTTGAGAGACCAGATCATGACCTGGCTCGGGCTCGGGCAAGCCAAGCTCCCAACCGGTACCGAGGCGCTGAACCAGGTGATAGCCAAACTCGATCGCGCGGTTTCGGTCCGTCGTCTTGGTCTCACCTTTCTGATCGAAGTCTCGGCAACGAGCAGCAATCCGGACAAATCGGCGCAAATCGCCAATGCCGTCGCGGATGCGTATATCAGCGCCCAAGTCTCCTCCAAGGTCGAAAACACGCTTAAGGCCCGCGATGTCCTCGAAGGGCGCCTGACCTCGGCAAGCGCCCAGGTGGCTGCGGCTGAACAGTCGTTCGATGATTACATCAATTCAAACATCGATACGATTGCTGATCAGAGCGGCCGCTCCGATGTCGCGCTATTACGCGACGAACTGAAAGATGTGGTTTCACAGAACCAGAAGCAATCGGCGCTTGCAGACACGGTGCAGCAATCCATCTCGGCCAACGACTGGACCTCGCTCGCGTCGACGCTACAGGATCAGGCTCTCACCGAGCTTGCCAGCCAGCGCGATCAGCTTGCAACGCAGATTCAGTCGGCACCGGAGAACTCGCAGGCCCAGATCGATCTCAAGTCCGAACTGAACAAGCTCAATCTCAAGATCGCCGACTATTCCAAGACCAAATTGACGACGATTCGCCAGGACGTCATTTCCGGTGAACAAAAGACCTCCGATCTTCGACAGCAGCTACGAACCTCCGTCCTGGCCAGCAATCTGCCGCCGACGGTTCTCACCCAGATTTACGGCCTGCAACAAAGCGCCGAGATTGCCCGCTCCCAGTACCAGACGCTTTTGGGACGCGTGCGCGATCTTGATGCCCAGGCTCAGGTCCAGATTGCCGATGCCCGCGTGGTGTCACCGGCCCTGTCGCCATCGTCCCCGTCTTTTCCCAATTCCCGGCTGATCCTTGTTCTGGCCGGCATGGTCGGTCTCGGTCTTGGGGTCGGTCTTGCCTTTTTGTGGGAGAATTTCGTTGGTGGGTTCACGACCGATGCCCAGATAGAGAACCTTCTGCATCTGGATGTTGCGTCGGTGATCCCGATGCATCCATTGACGCTCAAGAACGTCGATAGGGCCGAGATCAGGTCGCCGGCCGATCTGATGCATCTCGCGCCGATGTCGACCTATGCCGAGGCGATCAGACGACTTAGGGCGAACATCGACATCGCCTTGGGTGAGCTTGGTGCCGACACTGCCGGCAAAAAACGTAATGGCCGAACCATCCTCGTGACATCTGCGGTGCCCAGCGAAGGTAAGTCCTCAACTGCTCTGTCATTGGCGCGAGCCTATGCCCTTTCAGGTCACAAGACGCTGATCCTTGACTGTGATCTGAGAAAACCGTCGTTGCATCATTACCTCAATATCGAACCGACGTCCGGACTGGTCGACTACTTCCAGAATGACGGCAATTCCGAAGCCTTGTTGCGTGCCACCATCGGTGCGGATACTCATTCCCCGCTTTCGGCCATCGTCAGCGACCGCAACAGCCATGTTCCCACCGACCAGATCGTCTCGAATCCCGAACTCGCGCGTCTGATTGGCAAGGCTCGCGAGATCTTTGATGTCGTCCTGATCGATTCACCGCCGCTCGTGCCGGTGGTCGATGGTGTTTATCTGGCCGGCTATGTCGATTGCGTTGTTCTTGTCGTGCAATGGGGCGCCACTGCGCAATCGATCGTCCGGCAGGCCGTTCAAACACTTCGCCTCGGTGCCAAACCCCAGACGCCTGTCTTGAGTGTTCTCAATCAGCAGCAGGGCGCGCGGGACCGCTATGCAAGTAAGTATTATTACTATTATGGCTCGGAGGCGTAGGCCGCGCCTTTGCATTTGGCCTCGAGCTGCTCGGCGGCATTGGTGTGGGCTATCCCGTTCAACTGTGCTGGCGGACGCAAGAGCGTCGATGTGAGAGGAACAAACGACGAATTTGACCGGACGGTCTGCCTAAATTTCAGGCGTGCCGGTGCGCGTTTGGGCACTTAACCAAAGCGGCCGGAAAGGGCTTGGAAACGGTCATTATAACGTATTAGTCTTGATGCAAGCATTGCAGTTTCGAGCACATTTCGTCTCCAGCATATTTTTGATTATCAGGAATTATAAAAGTCAGTGACCATTGCTTTTGGAACGTCAGGGCTGCGTGGCCCGGCAAGCGATTTCGACCGGAGAACGGTCGCCGCCTATATTGATGCCTTCCTGACCTATCTCGGGGTCGCGCAGGGCACCAGTGTTGTGGTGGGATGCGATCTCAGGGCCTCGAGCCCGGAAATATCCAGCCATGTCATAGGTGCGATTAGTGCGCACGGTCAGCTGCCCCAATGGTGCGGCGTCCTGCCGACGCCGGCCGTGGCGGCAGCGGGATTGGCGCGCAACGTGCCAGCCATCGTGATCACGGGCAGCCATATTCCCGAGTCCTATAATGGCATCAAGTTCTACCGTCCCGACGGGGAATTGCTCAAGGACGACGAAGCCCCGATCCGCACGCTCGCCGATGCCAGTCTTGCTCGTCCGTCCGAAGACAAAGCCGAGGTCGAACTTGGCGCGCCCGATATGGCGGTCGGGGACGATTACGTGGCGCGCTATATCAATGCGTTCGGGCCGAGCGCACTTTCGGGTCTCACACTTGGCGTGTTCGAGCATTCGGCCGCGGGACGCGATCTTCTCGTTGAAATCTTTTCAGGGCTTGGGGCAACTCTTCATCGCTTCGGGCGCAGCGAGCAGTTCATTGCCGTAGATACCGAGGCGCTTGAACCTCAGCTCGTCGAACGCTGCGCTGCCGACATCGCGCAGCACGGACTTGATGGCGTCATATCGACCGACGGGGATGGCGATCGTCCTCTGCTCATTGGTGCCGACGGGCAACAGATCACGGGCGACGTCTTATGCACCCTGGCGGCGCGGGCGCTTGGGATCGAAACCGTTGTGACACCGCTGACCTCGACCAGTGCGATCGAGTTGAGCGGTTATTTTGCCAGGGTTGAACGCACCCGGATCGGCTCTCCCTATGTCGTTGCTGCCATGAAGACGCAAGGAGAGGGGCGGCTGGCCGGCTTTGAAGCCAACGGCGGCTTTCTGCTTGGCAGTGGACTCGATCTTGCCGCAGGCCGGCTTGAAGAACTGCCGACACGCGATGCCGTCCTGCCACTTATCGCGGTGCTTTACGAAATCAACCGAAGATCGATCTCGCTCGCCGACCTGGTCAGCGAGCTGCCTTCGCGGGTGATGAAGGCCGACCGGATCAAGGACGTTCCCCAAACCCTGTCTGCGAGCTTTCTTGCCGAAGTTGCCTCATCGGCCCCGCTGCGGGCGCGATTGTCGGCTGCGTGCCAGGACCCGGCCAGCGTCGATCGCAGTGATGGTGTGCGGTTTGGCCTGCAGAACGGTGCGGTCGTTCATTTCCGCGCCTCAGGAAATGCGCCTGAACTCAGGGTCTATGTCGAGACCGACACTGCAAAAAAGACTGAGCTGATGCTCGAAGAAATCATGTCTTCACTGGCAAAAATGCTGAAAGATTGGCCCGATCGGGTAGGGAACCTTGAGAATGACTGATCAAAACCAAATCGTACCGGTCATCTTGTGCGGTGGCAAAGGCACGCGGTTGTGGCCAATGTCGCGGGCGGTGCGTCCCAAGCAGTTTCTGGCCTTGACCGGCGATCTGAGCCTTTTTCAGAAGACCTTGCAGCGGCTTGACGACCCGACGCGGTATGGCGCGCCCATAGTTCTCACCAATGAGGAATACCGTTTCATCGTCGCCGAGCAGGCCCAGCAGATCGGGATCAAACTCGAGGCGATCGTGCTTGAGCCGGTGGCCCGTAATACAGGGCCTGCAATTGCCGCTGCTGCAATGCTTGCCGCCCAGACCCATCCTGAGGCGCTTGTTCATGTCCTGCCGTCAGATCATGAAATCGAGATTGATGACGTCTATCGTGATGTGCTCGATACCGGTGTAGCCGCCGCTGGGGCGGGGCGCCTTGTCACCTTCGGGATAACCCCGAACGAGCCAGCCACGGGCTTTGGCTATGTTGAGGCCGGAGAAGCTTTGCCTTCCGGTGCCCATGCGGTTGCCCGCTTTGTTGAAAAACCGGATCGGGAAGCAGCCGAGCAGATGCTCGCCGCGGGCAATTATTACTGGAACTCGGGCATGTTCCTGTTCCGCGCTACCGACTTTCTGGCCGAATGCGAGCGCCTGGCGCCCGATATTCTTGGCGCCGTTACCGCAGCGATTGCCGGGAAAAAAAGCGATCTCGATTTCATCCGCCTTGACGCGCAGGCCTTTGCCGCAGCCCCTGACATCTCGATCGATTATGCCATTTTCGAGAAGACCAAACTGGCTGCGGTCGTGCCCGCGCCGATTACCTGGTCCGATCTTGGCTCCTGGGAGGCTGTGTGGAAGGCAGGCGCGCACGACGCACATGACAATCTCGTACGCGGTCCCGCGAGCCTTTCCCACACACAAGGCTCGCTTGTCGTTTCCGAGAATTTGCATGTCGCCGTCGACGGTCTTGACGATATCGCGGTCATCGCCAGCGAGGATGCGATCTATGTCGGCAAGCTGTCCGCATCCCAGAATGTCGGGAACATAGTCAAGGCGCTCAAGTCTGATCCGAGCACCGCGGCACTGACGGAGAAACACCCAACCGATTACCGTCCCTGGGGCGGATACACATCGGTTGTTTCCGGTCCGCGCTTTCAGGTCAAACGCATTTTTGTCAATCCCGGCAAGCGCCTGTCGTTGCAGAAACACCATCACCGTGCCGAGCACTGGATCATCGTTGCCGGCACCGCCGAAGTCCAGATCGGCGAGAAGACAATGATGATCACGGAAAACGAGAGCGTTTACATCCCGCAAGGCGATGTTCATCGCCTGACCAACCCCGGAAAGATCGTTCTCGAACTGATCGAGGTCCAGACCGGCTCCTATCTCGGAGAGGACGATATCATAAGACTCGAGGACGAGTTCGGCAGGAGCTGAAGCCCGGGCGCAACTGTGCCGCATCCGGCAAGGGATTAGAGAACAATGCGTATCGCCATGATCGGATCTGGCTATGTCGGTTTGGTAAGCGGGGCTTGTTTCGCCGACTTCGGGCACGAGGTGATTTGCGTCGACAAGGATAGCGAGAAAATCGCCCTGCTCGAGGCTGGCGGTGTGCCGATTTACGAACCTGGGCTCGACGCACTCATCGCCGACAATGTCGCGGCAATGCGCTTGTCGTTTACCACCGATCTTCGTACCGCTGTTGCTGGCGCCGATGTGGTGTTCATCGCCGTTGGCACCCCGTCCCGACGTGGCGATGGACATGCCGATCTTAGTTACGTCTATGGTGCGGCTCAGGACATTGCAATGTCCCTGGACGGGTTCACCGTTGTCGTCGACAAGTCGACGGTTCCGGTCGGTACCGGCGACGAGGTCGCGCGCATCATCGGCCAGACCAATCCGCAGGCTGATTGCGCCATTGTCTCCAATCCGGAATTCCTGCGCGAGGGCGCTGCGATCGAAGACTTCAAGCGACCTGACCGCATCGTCATCGGGCTCGAGGATGAGCGCGCTCGTGAGGTGATGGCCGAAGTCTATCGACCGCTTTATCTCAACCAGTCTCCGATCCTTTTCACCGAGCGCCGCACCGCCGAGCTTATCAAATACGCAGCCAATGCCTTTCTTGCGATGAAGATCACCTTCATCAACGAGATCGCCGATTTGTCCGAGGCGGTTGGCGCCAATGTCCAGGACGTGGCGCGCGGCATCGGACTCGACAATCGCATCGGTTCCAAATTCCTCCATGCAGGACCAGGCTATGGCGGTTCATGTTTCCCCAAGGATACGCTGGCTCTGGTCAAAACAGCCCAGGACCACAATTCGCCGATAAGGCTGATTGAGACGACCGTTGCGGTCAACGACACGCGCAAACGCGCCATGGCGCGCAAGGTCGTCGCAGCCTGCGGCGGTACGGTTAGGGACAAGACAATCGGTGTGCTCGGCCTGACCTTCAAGCCCAACACGGATGACATGCGCGACAGCCCGGCCATTGCCGTCATCCAGGCGCTTGTTGATCAGGGTGCACAGATCCGCGCTACCGATCCCGAAGGCATGGAACTGGCCAGAACCGTTCTTCCCGAAGGCATCGCCTATCTTGAGAACGCCTACGAAGCGGCATCGGGTGCTGATGCCCTGGTCATCGTCACCGAGTGGAACGCCTTCCGGGCCCTCAATTTTGATCGGCTGGGCAGTGTGATGCGCAGTCGGATCCTCGTCGATTTAAGGAACATCTATCGTCGCGAGGAGATCGAACGCCACGGCTTCGCGTACACGAGTGTCGGCCGACCCGGCGACAATATCTCCCCGCAATTCCGCGGATTGACGGGGAGCTGAGACCATGCGCGTCCTCGTCACCGGTACTGCGGGCTTCATCGGTTTCCATTTGGCAAAACGACTGCTCGCCGACGGGCATTGCGTTACCGGCTATGATGGCATGACGCCATATTACAATGTGAACCTCAAGAAGCGTCGGCTGGCCGTTCTCGAAGAGAGTGCTGAGTATACCCATGTGACCGGCATGCTCGAGGATGTGGACCAGCTTAGTGCCGCTGCCGAGACTGCGGACCCCGAAATCATCGTCCACCTCGCCGCCCAGGCCGGCGTGCGTAACAGCCTCGAGCACCCGGAAGCCTACATCTCAGCGAACCTTGTCGGCACCTTCAACGTGATGGAGCTGGCGCGGAAGCTGAAACCAAAGCACTTCATGCTGGCTTCGACGAGCTCGGTCTATGCAGGCAACCAGGGCGTGCCGTTCGTCGAAAGCGAAATGGCCGACTGGCCGATCACGCTTTACGCCGCCACCAAGAAGGCAAACGAGGCGATGAGCCATTCGTACGCTCATTTGTGGGGCATTCCGACGACGGCCTTTCGGTTTTTTACCGTTTACGGTCCATGGGGGCGACCGGACATGGCTCCCATGAAATTCCTGGACCTGATCGAGTCAGGCAAACCGATCGAGGTTTACGGTCATGGCCAGATGCGGCGCGATTTCACCTTTATCGACGACCTGATCGAAGCGGTCATTGGCCTGATCGATTGCGTGCCGAAAATGGGAACACCGGTTGTAGCCGAAGGGGTAACAGACACGATTTCACCGGTTGCCCCATGGCGGGTCGTCAATATCGGTAACGGCCATCCGGTGGAGTTGATGGACTTTATTGAAGCGCTCGAGCAGGCCCTTGGGAAAACGGCAGATAAGAAGCTGCTTCCCATGCAAAAAGGCGATGTGGTCGAGACCTTCGCATCCAACAAGCTGTTGACGGCGCTCACTGGCTACCTGCCGAAGGTCGGCATCGAGGAAGGTGTTCAGCGCCTTGTCGCCTGGCATCGCGGGCAGGTGCGCTATGGTATTTGATATCGGAGGTCCATCAAAAAACGGGGGCTACTTTTGGAGACTTAACAATTTTGAACTCACGATTGACAGATATTCTCGGTAGCCGTGTGCGCCGAGCCTTTTAGCAGGAGTACCAATAATGACCAAAACAGCCCTTGTATGCGGCGCCGGCGGATTTATCGGAGGCCACCTGGTGAAGCGCCTCAAGTCCGAAGGGTACTGGGTGCGCGGCGTTGACCTCAAATTCCACGAGTTCGCCGAAACTCAGGCTGATGACTTTGTCATCGGCGACCTTCGCGACCAGCAGGTCTGCGATCGTATCGTAGACCGCCGTTTCGACGAAGTTTATCAGCTTGCCGCCGACATGGGCGGGGCGGGCTACATATTCACCGGTGAACACGACGCCGATATTATGCACAACTCGGCGACGATCAATCTCAACATTGCCGATCGCGCTCATAAGCGGACGATCAAAACGGTTTTCTACTCGTCTTCTGCCTGCATGTATCCCGAGTACAACCAGCTCGATGCAGACAACCCAAATCTTGAAGAATCGTCAGCTTACCCTGCTGCGCCTGACAGCGAATATGGCTGGGAGAAGTTATTCTCCGAGCGTTTGTTCCTAGCCTACAACCGCAATTATGGCATGCAGAATCGCGTAGCGCGTTTCCACAACATCTTCGGTCCTGAAGGCACGTGGACTGGTGGCAAGGAAAAGGCGCCCGCAGCGATTTGCCGCAAGATCGCAATGGCAGCCAATGACAGCGAGATCGACATTTGGGGTGACGGCCTCCAGACTCGGTCCTTCCTTTACGTCGACGAGTGCGTCGAGGGCGTTCTGCGCCTCACTCGCTCAAATTTCGAAGGGCCGGTCAATATCGGCTCGGACGAGATGGTCTCGATCAACCAGCTTGTCGATATGGTTGCCGATATCGCCGGCAAGTCCATTCACAAGAACCACATTCCTGGACCGCTCGGCGTTCGTGGTCGCAACTCGGATAATCGCTTGATCGAAAAGGAACTCGGCTGGCGTCCTGTTGCAAAGCTCTATGACGGGCTTGAGAAGACTTACGAGTGGATCGAACTTCAAGTTCGGCGAAATGCCACTTAGCCGCTGCGGGGAGATTCGGAGCGTTGTTTGATCTGCGCGACAAGACTGTCTTTGTTGCCGGGCATCGAGGGATGCTCGGCAGCGCCGTGGTCCGCCGCCTCGCTTCGGAAGACTGCGAGGTGATCACAGCCGGCCGTGATGTGGTTGATCTCAAACGCCAGGCGGAGGTAGAGGCGTTCATGGCCGATGCAAGGCCCGATGCGCTGGTCATGGCTGCGGCCAAGGTAGGCGGCATTCTCGCCAACGACACCTATCCGGCCGATTTTCTCTACGACAACCTGATCATCGAGGCGAACATCACCAAAGCCGCTTTCGAGAACGGCGTCAAGAAGATGCTGTTTCTCGGTTCGTCCTGCATTTATCCGAAGTTGGCTGCGCAACCAATCACCGAGGACGCCCTGCTGACCGGGCCGCTCGAGCCGACCAATGAATGGTACGCGATTGCCAAGATCGCGGGCATCAAGCTGGCTCAGGCCTATCGCAAGCAGCATGGCGTCGACTACATCTCGGCCATGCCGACCAATCTTTACGGGCCCGGCGATAATTTCGATCTTAAATCGAGCCACGTCCTGCCGGCGCTCATCCGCAAGGCGCATGAGGCAAAGGTCAATGGTGAGGCATCCATCACCGTTTGGGGGTCGGGGGCGCCCAAGCGCGAGTTCCTCCATGCCGACGATTGTGCAGATGCGCTCGTTTTCCTGCTCAAGACGTATTCCGGCCATGACCATGTCAATGTCGGATCCGGCGAGGATATCTCGATCCTAGATCTCACGAAGCTTGTTTGCGAGGTGGTTGGGTTCGAAGGCGAGATTGAACATGATCTTTCAAAGCCAGACGGAACACCACGCAAGTTGATGAGCGCCGATACGTTGCGTGGCATGGGCTGGCAGCCAAAAATCCAGCTGAGGGATGGAGTATCCGAGGCCTATCGGTGGTTCCTTGAGAGCATATCGAGTGCAGGCGAGACGGCACGAATGACTGACGCCGAAAGCATGCAACGCTTGGCAAATGGATCAGAACACCCATGACAGAGAAAAAAGCAGTCATCTTTGGTGGTCACGGCTTCATAGGCTCGCACCTCACTCGTTTCCTGGCTGGAACAGGCGAGTACAGCACGATCATATCGGCCGACATCGCTGCGGCGCCGCGCTTCAAGGTCGATGGCGTCGAATATGCATATGCCGATGTGCGGGCGCCAATCCCTACCGATCTCTGCCCAGACGCGACCGAGATCTACAATCTTGCTGCGGTCCATACCACGCCCGGCCATGAGGACTGGGAGTATTTCTGGACCAACATTACCGGGGCGCTCAATGTCTGTGAGTTCGCGCGTCAGACCAATTGTCGCCGGATGGTCTTCACGAGTTCGATTTCGGTTTATGGCCCGAGTGAAGATCCCAAGGATGAGAACTCGCAGCTCGAACCGGAATCTGCCTATGGACGATCTAAATTCTGTGCCGAACGAATCCATCGCAATTGGCAGCTCGAGGCGCCGAATGAACGCAAGCTGGTGACCTGCCGACCTGCCGTTATCTACGGGCTGACCGAGCACGGTAACTTCACCCGTATGGCGCATGCCATGGAGAAGGGGCGCTTTGCCTTTCCGGGGCGGAAGGACACGATCAAGGCGTGCGGCTATGTTGAGGATATTGTCAGATCGTTCCGCTTCATGCTCGATCGAGACGAAGGTCTGGTGCTCTACAACTTCGCCCACCCACAGCGCTATACTTCGGAAGACATTGCCCGCGCTTTTGCCGCAGAACTCGGCAAAACCGGTTTGCCGCCGGTGGTGCCGATCCAACTCATGACCGTGGCTGCCTGGGGCTTCGAAGTACTTGGTAAGCTCGGGATCAAGACTTCGATCAACCGAGCGCGCATCGACAAGCTTAACCGGTCGACCAATATCCTGCCGAAGTACCTTGAGACCGTCGGCTTTTCTTATCAGTTCACCATGCCTGAAGCGCTAAAAAGGTGGAATAGCATGAGCACCAAAGGTTGCTTTGAATAGTCTGGACCTTGATTGGTTTTCCTGACTGAATGCAATCGGAACGAACAAGTGAGACGAGCTATGGCATTGGGTATTCTGAAATTTCGGGTACGTTCCCCTGATCGGGATAATGCGCGGGATGCGGCTCGCTCTTCGGAAGTCGAAGCCGCGATCAAGGAGGCGATCGAGTCTGTAACCTATGAATTGAACGGACTTGAGAAGCGTGTGAACGCAGCGTTTGGTGCTGCAGCCCACCTGTTGGACAATTCAGCCGAATACTCAACGCGCGACCCGCGAGACGAGGCAGAAATCGTCAGATATGAAGAGTCGGCTGCCGCCGGACTGAAACGGTTGGACGATCTTCGTAAACAACGCGAGTCATATATTGAGCTTCTTGAGTGGCTTAAAAGAATAAATCAGAGTTAACCGCGTTGCAAATCTGCATGTAATCTCAATTAGGTGGCTTTTTCTAAATTTAAAGTCCTTCAGCATTTGGTCTAATTTGAATTATGGGGATAAATTGTAGTGAAAATTGTTATTCATGATTACGCAGGTCATCCTTTTCCGACCAGTCTTTCGCGGGAGCTGGCGCGTCGAGGGCATTCGGTCTGGCATCTTTACTTCGGCCAGGATCCCGGACCCAAGGGCGAATTGGCGCTCAAGAGTGGTGATCCGGAAGGACTGGTCTTCGAAGCCATCGACATTGCTCGTGCCTACAAAAAAGGCTCGATGATCACCCGACGATTCAATGATGTTTCGTACGGCAAACAGGTGGCTTTTCGCATCGCGGACATTCGACCGGATGTCGTCATCTCGGGAAACACGCCAACAGAGGCGCAAGAGCCGCTTGTGAAGGTGTGCGAGCGTGTTGGCTCGGCTTTCATCTATTGGGTTCAGGACTTCTATAGCGTCGCCGCAAAAAGCCTTCTGACAAAGAAGCTGGGCGCCTTCGGAGTGCTTGTCGGCAGCTATTATCAGATGCTTGAGCGCAAGCATTTGCGCAAATCGGGCGCCGTGGTCGCAATCACCGAAGATTTTGTTCCCCTGGCTGCGGACTGGGCTGGAGACGCAAAAAAGGTCGAGGTCGTCGAAAACTGGGGCGCCATAGGCGATATTTCGGTCCTCGGAAAGGACAACGACTGGGCAAAGGCTCATGACCACGCAGATGATTTCGTGTTTGTCTATTCCGGAACCCTTGGCCTCAAGCACAATCCAGAAATGATTGCGGCGCTGGCCGAGCGGATGAAGGGGCGTGCCAGGGTGCTGGTCGTGGGGCAGGGACTGAGTGTCCCCAAATTGCTTGAGTTGAAGTCGAGCAAGGCGCTCGACAACCTTGAGGTAATGGGCGTTCAGCCCTTTGCGGATCTGCCGCAGATTCTCGCGACCGGCGATGTGCTTGTGGCCGTCGTGGAGAAGGAGGCAGGTGTGTTTTCAGTGCCGTCCAAGGTTCAGTCCTACATGTGCGCCGGCCGGCCGGTCCTGCTGGCGGCACCCACCGAAAACCTGGTCTCGCGAATAGTCCTGCGCGAGAACGCCGGCCTCGTTTCGGAACCTGACGACACTGAAACCTTTCTCGCCCATGCCGAACGCCTTTTTTCCGAGCGGGGACTCACGGAGGAGTTGGGGCGCAACGGTCGGGCTTATGCCGAGCGCAATTACGACGTGAAATTGGTCACCGACAGGTTCGAGAAGATTTTCGCCAACGCTGTCGCGTCGGTGCAAAGCGCGCCGGCCGCAGTGCATGCGCCTGCCCAGGCTTCCTGATGGGGGCTGTCTCCTTATCCATCGGAAGCAAAGCCAACCGAATAACCGACTATCGGTCACGCCGAACTGACCTCGCCCGCCGCCAAGACGAACCGACCGAGTGGTGCCAGTGCCTATGATCGAAGCGAAGCGCAGTCGATCGTTTCTCGATAAGATTTCCGGCCAGATCGGCATGGGAATGATCGGGCAGGGCTATTCCCAACTCGTCACCATTGGCGTGCAGCTTCTGGTGTTGCCCGTCATGCTGGTTTTGTGGGGCGCGGAACGCTACGGCTCCTGGCTGGTGATCACCGCTCTGCCCACGTATCTGGCCATGGCTGATCTCGGCTTCGCGCAGATCGCTGCCAATGAAATGACCATGAAGCTTGGACGAGGGGAGCGTGACGCTACGGTCGATGTGAATCAGACGGCTTGGCTGATGATCGGGTCGGCAGGCATTTTCGTACTGATTGCTTATGCGCTGTTTGTCTGGCTGGTGCCGATCGCCGCGATTTTCAATATTGCCGGCAATGACAATGCCGCGCTGGCGACGTTCCTGCTCTCCCTCGTCATCGTCACCGATATGGGGTTTGGCGTTGTCGGCGCCGGCTTGCGCGCAACAAAACGCTATCCAGTGCTTATCAGCACCAATGCGACGTTGCGAGCTTTCGATGCGCTCGTTTTGGTGGCCGTGGCCGCAATGGGTTTTGGTTTCGTCGTGGTTGCCGCGGCGATGCTGCTGCTGCGCGTAAGTGGATCAACGGCAGTTGCGATCTGGTTCTATAGGCGGGAGCCGTATCTGCGGCCGGGGCTTAAGCGAGCTAAGCCGGCACTTCTCCGTTCGATGCTCGCTCCGTCACTGGCCTATATGACATACACGATAAGCAATGCCCTTACGATCCAGGGTACCACCTTGTTGGTTGGCGCGATCGTGGGGGCGACGGGCGTAGTCATTGTTACGGCCATAAGAACGCTGACCCGTTTCGGACGCCAGGCAGCATCGATCCTTTCCTTTCCGCTGGAACCAGTTTTTGCGCGCCTAGTCGGTAAAGGCGACAAGCAGTCCTTCCATCGCCTGTTTCGCCGCCTCATGCAGGCAGGTGGCGCGTGTCTGATCGTATTTCTGCTGGGCATGGGGCTTCTCGGTGAACCGTTTCTGTCATGGTGGACAAAGAACGTTGTCACGGGTGAAACGCTGTTCTTCCGCCTGATGCTCATTGCAACAGCAGTGGAAGTACTTTGGTTCCTTGTACAGACGCCATTCGTCGCCACCAATCGGCACAGCGTTTTCGCAATGCATGTGCTTATGGCATCGGTCGTCGGTCTGGCAGTGCTCTGGTTCTTGCTTCCAGTCCTTGGGATAGCGGCAGTAGGCTGGGTGAGTCTTGCGACTAGCCTCTACATTTTGTTGGCGACCACATTGCTGGGATGGCGACTTGCGCTCTTCCCCGCCGGCGCAATCGGTCAGGCTGCCTGAGGCAAAAAAGGACAGAGTATGAAAGTCACCCAGATCACACCAGGACGCTTCCATCATTTCCAACTTGCACGGCAAATGGAGCGGCTTGGCCTACTCGCCGCGATTTGGTCGGGTTATCCGCATTTCAAGCTGAAAGACGAAACAGGGATATCCAGCGAGAAAATTCACACTTTTCCGCCGCTACATACGCCCTTCATGGTCTGGGATAGAATTCCGGTTGTTAACAAGCTTCATGGTTTGCAACGGGAATTGGCATGGTGGGACATGCAAACACTAGACGCTTATGTTGCCGCACAACTTCGCGAACCTACGATATTGCTGGCGTTGTCCAGCGTCGGCCTGAAAAGCGGTCGAAAGGCGCAAGACCTCGGCGGATTTCATATTTGCGACCGTGGCTCATCGCATATCCGCTTTCAGGAAGACATCGTGAACGAGGAAAGAACGCTGTGGGGGATTGAGAGGGAGCCCTTTGACCCGCGTGTTGTCGCAAAAGAGGAAGCCGAATACGAGCAGGCCGAACTGATCACCGTGCCTTCTGAATTTGTCGAACGCTCCTTCGTAGAAAGGGGAGTGCCATTGGAAAAGCTCCGGCTCGTGCCTTATGGTGCGCGATTGGAGCGCTTCTCGGTAACTGGCGAACCGGCCTCCGACGAATTCACGGCACTATTCGTCGGACAGTTTTCTCTGCGCAAAGGAGCGCCCTATCTGCTTGAAGGCTTTGCACGTCTTTCACACCCTCGGAAAAAGCTGATTATCGTCGGCTCAATAGAGGGCGCCATCAAGCCATTGCTCGATGCGTGGCCCTTGGAAGGGGTCGAGTTTCGGGGGCAGGTTCCTAACGCAGACTTGCCGAATCTCTACAGTCGCGCCGATGTACTTGTGCTTCCGAGCATCGAGGAGGGGTTTGGTATGGTCATGGGCGAGGCGCTCGCCTGTGGATGCCCGGTTGTTGCGACGTCCAATACCGGAGCAAAAGACCTGTTTTCCGACGGCAGGGAAGGATTTCGCATTCCCATCCGGGACAGCGGCGCGATCGGCGAAGCCCTGCAGAAAGTCGCAGATAGTCGTGGGAGTATGCGCGAAGCTGCCGTCAAGCGGGCGCGGTCAATCGGTGGCTGGGACCAATATGGAGACAGGATGCAGGAGGTCGTTGCCGAACTTTCATCGACACATACTGGCGTTTTGTCATGAGCATATCTGCAATTTCGAAACAGCTTGCATGCATCCAGCAAGCGTTTGGCGTCCTGACCTGCAGCGCCGGCCTTGCACACGGATGTCGGCAAGCCCGTCATCGTTCGTTTATGCCCGGTATCGCGTCATGAGGAGTGCCATCGCCGTACCCACCGGCCCCTCAAGTGATACTCAGAACATCGCCGCAATCATTCGCTTGAGACGCTACCGCTCGATCATCTTGTTTGTTCTGCCCTTGATTGCTGTCATGCAACTGGCGATCGAGTCGAGCTTTGTCAATATCGTAGCGACGACAGCGGCCCTGGTCTCGGCGATTGTGACCGTGCTCTATTGCATCGATTGGCGGCGTTTTGCCGCCTTCCCAGCATCCATAACAATGCTGATCGGCTACAATCTGACAACATCAAGCGTTGCGCTTTTGGGGCAAACGCTATGGTTGAAGCCGCTTTCGTACAATCTCGATGTTCCCGTGCAGACATTTCTGACCGTGACGGCATTTCAGCTTATGCTGATTGCAACACACTTCATCTACACCAAAAGCACACTTGCCCGCCGGTTTCGCACGTTTCTCACCTCATGGGTGTATGCGCCTTTGTCCTTGATGCGTGCACCGGCAGAAATCCAGCTGTGGCTGATGGGTTTTATTGGATCGTTCGCCTCCTGGTACACGAATGTCGATCGTTGGAACGAGGACAACTACGGCAATATCGGGTTCAAGTTTCTCGCTGGCTTCGCGCCTTATGCGCTCGCGCCGTTCCTGATCCCTGTCGGCAAATTGCTGTTTGGCAAGGCGTGGGGGGCAAAGCGAACCAACTGGTTTTTGCAGGCCGCCTATCTCATGCTCATCGTCGCTATCGCCGTGGCCCGAAACAGCCGAGGCGTGTTTGCGGAAGGTATTCTGCTGATCCTACTTTGCCTGATGGTCGCCATTCTTGCCGGCAACCTAATCGTCAGGCGTAACCAGATTGCGGTGGCGATATTCGTCGGCGTAATCGCCATTATTCCAGCAGCGGCTTTGTCCGATCTCGGCACCGCAATGGTCATCGTTCGTTCGGAGCGAAGCGACATTTCCGGTCTTGAGTTGATCAGCCAGACATTGGCTGTCGCGCAAAATCAGGATGCTCTCGATGCGCGGAAGAAATTCGATGCCATGGCGTTGAGCGGGCGCTACTCGGAAGCATATCTGGATAATATATTTCTGACCCGCCTCGCGCAGACCAAGTTCATTGACATAAATTTCTTTCTTTCAAACCTTCTCATGGAGGATGGGAGGGCAGAATCTGTGAATCAATTTTTCACAAGGATTGCAAGGGTATTTCCAGAGCCAATAGTGACTGCTTTTTATCCAGGTTATGACAAGAGTAAATATAACTATTCTTCCGGTGATTGGTACAATTATTACATAAGAGGCATCCCACTCGGCGGTCAAAAAACGGGATCAAGCATCGCGGACGGATTGACGGTTATGGGGGGCGCCTTTCCGGTCTTCTTGTTCGTAATAATGCTCATCAAATTTCCTGTTTTTGATGGCTTCGCGATCAGAGTCGACAAATCATTTCTGTTCTTATCTCCTGTACTTGCAATTAATATTGGTAAAGTGTTCCTTACAGGCGCTGTAGATGAGTCTGCAGCAGATTATCTCGAAGTAATTATTAGGCAAGTAGCGCAAGACGTATTCACTTATATTTGTTTGTACTACGCGACGCGCCTAATTGCAGGGCAGCGTTCGCGTTCTAAAGTTAAAAGGCAATTTTAGATGCTTGTTTTGTATATTGGAGCCCGGTCGGGGACCAGCTTGCAGCGCGCCAAGGCCTTGGTCAGGCTTGGACATGAGGTCGAGCATGTGTCGCCCTACGACGCCCTGCCGCGGATCTGGGGGCAGTATCTTAACCGGTTGGGTGGGCTTGGCCTCGACACACTTGTTGCTCGCTTCCTCAAGCGATCGCTTGGCGACAAGCGCTATGAGATTGCACTTGTCGATTCCGGGGACGTCATAGGTCCGTCTGCGCTTGCGGTCATTCGCGCGGCGTCGCCCCTGACGGCAAACTACAATGCCGACAACCCTTATTGCGACCCGCCGGCCGAGCGCAAGAGATGGACATTGATGAGGCGGGCTCTGCCCGGTTACGACCTTTGTGTGGCCGTTCGTCGGGTCGGTCTCGAAGAACAGATGCGTGCCCGCAGCGTGCGGCGCTCAATGCTGATCTGGCAATGCGCGGACGAAGTGGTGCACCAACCGGTCGCCCTGACGGACGAAAACCGGGAAAGATGGGCATCGGACGTTGTCTTTGTCGGGACATGGATGCCCGGCAGGGACGACTTTTTTGCTGGCCTGCTGGAGCGCGGCATCAAATTGCGCGTCTATGGTCCGAGGTGGCACCGTGCCCCGAACTACAACCGGATGGCGCATGCGGTTAGTCCGGAATATCTGGCGGGCGACGACTACACGAAGGCTATTGCCGGCGCCAAAATTGCGCTGGTCCTGCTCAATCCGGCAAACCATGATCTGCACACGACGCGTACCGCCGAAATCCCGGCCATCGGCACGGCGATGATAGCTCCGCGGACGCCTCATCACCTTGAACTCTTCAAGGAGGGAGAAGAGGCGTTGTTCTTCGATGATGAGGAGGAATGCGCCGTGCAATGCCACCGCCTGCTCAACGATGACAATTTGCGAAGGTCGGTCGCTGCCGCAGGCCACGCACGCAGTATCGCCAATGGCACGTACAATGAAGTGCTCATGCGCAATATACTTGATGAATTGCAGGCGACCGGGGGGATGAACTGATGGGCACATCTGCAACAAAGTCCGCACCGCGCGTTCTTTTTCTCGCTCTGGCAACATATTCGCGCATGGGCGGCATTCAGCGATTCAATCAACGGGTAATCGGCGGACTGTGTTCGGCCTCGCAAGCGTGCAACGGACCGGCGCCCGTCGTTCACTTCATGGATGACACAGCTGAGGATCTGCCGACGGACACGGGCGCCCAGTTGATCGGACATGGTCGCCATCGGTTCAAATTCATCTCTGGCGCGATGAAGGCGGCGCGATCCGCGGATATCATCCTTGCCGGACACATCAACCTTCTGCCGGTCGCCGCACTCTGCAAGCTGGCCAATCCGAGAGCTAAATTGCTGCTCTTCGTCCACGGCGACGACGTCTGGAATGACCCCGCCTTCCGCTTGCGCCGACCGTATGACTCGCCCCTGCTCAGATGGGTGGATCGTATCGCATCCGTAAGCCAATTCACGGCAAACCGCATGTCGAGTGAGTTTGGCGTGCCGCCGGAAAAATACATCGTTTTTCCAAATGCCGTCGATCCGTTGTCCGTGCCTGCAAATCACCAACCAGGCAGCAAGACCATTCTCACTGTCACCCGCTTCGACTGGCACGACCGGACCAAGAACGTCGACTCCATCATCAAGGCTCTGCCTGTTTTACGCGAACGCGTGCCTGAAATTACGCTCGAGGTCGTTGGGGACGGTCCTTTGCGGCCGGAACTCGAACAGCTCGCGGAAACACTCGGGGTCTCGGATAACATCCGCTTTCTGGGGCGAGTGTCCGATGAAGAGCTCATGAACTGTTACGCCAGAGCCGGCGTGTTCGTGCTGCCATCGTCCAAGGAAGGCTTCGGCATCGTTTACCTCGAAGCCTGGCGGCACGAAATTCCAGTCATCTGCGGCACCGACGATGCGGCCCAGGAGGTGGTCACCGACGGCGTCGATGGTTTTACCGCCGATCCACGCAATACCGATGCGCTGGCCGACAAGATTGCGCTTGTTCTCCTGGACCCCGAATTGGCCTCGAAGATGGGGAAAAGCGGCGCGGAAAAGGTGCGTACCCGTTATCTCGACAAGCATTTTCGGTCCAATCTCGTCGGCTTGCTGGAGGCGCTCGCATGAGGATCCTTCGCATCATCGACACGCTCGACCCGACCGCTGGCGGAACGGTGGAGGCCCTGCGTGTTTCAACAGAAGCCCTGCTGAAGCGCGGACACGAGATCGAGGTCCTTTGCCTCGACGAACCGGATGCACGTTTTCTGGGCAGCTATGGTTTCCCGGTTCATGCAGTCGGCCGGTTTATCCGAAAATACGGATACACGCCAAGGCTGTCTGCCTGGCTGACCGCAAATGCGGCGCGCTTTGATGTCGGAATTATCGAGGGGCTCTGGACCCATGCCACGACAGGTGGCGGTTTCGCCATGGCCAAAGCCGGGTTGCCTTATGTGGTCTTTACGCATGGCATGATGGATCCCTGGTTCCGTCGGGCTTACCCCCTGAAGCATGTGGCCAAACAGATCTTCTGGTGGTTGTTCCTTGGCCGTGTTCTCAGGAAGGCGGAGACCGTGCTCTTCACCTGCGAGGAAGAAAAAAGACTGGCCAGAGGAGTCTTTCATGGCCCTCCTTATGCCGAGCGCGTTGTGGCTTTCGGAACTTCGGATGCACCGCCTGCGAACCCAGCTCAGAATGAAGCTTTCCGAAACGCCATCCCGGCGCTGGAAAGCCGGCCATTCCTTCTGTTTCTCAGCCGCATCCACCCCAAGAAAGGTTGCGATCTTCTGATCGAGTCGTTCGCCCGGATCGCGGCAGGTCATCCCGAGCTCAACCTCGTTATTGCCGGACCGGACCAGGTGGGGCTTGTCGGAGATTTCAGGGAGCAGGCGACAAAGGCTGGAGTAGGCGATCGCGTGCATTTTCCGGGCATGCTGCAAGGCGATGTCAAATGGGGCGCCTTTCGCTCGGCGCAAGCTTTCATACTGCCTTCGCACCAGGAGAATTTCGGCATCGTCGTTGCCGAGGCTATGGCGGCTGGCACGCCGGTATTGATCACGGACAAAGTCAATATCTGGCGCGAGGTCGAGGAAAGCGGTGGTGGCCTTGTCGCGTCCGACACGCTCGATGGCACGAACGACCTGCTCAAGCGCTTTCTCGCGATGTCTGAGGATCAACGCAAGCTCATGGGCACGAAGGCACGGGCCGGCTATGAACACCATTTCAGCGTTGAAGGTGCCGCCAGCGATCTGCTGGACGTGCTTCAGCGAACGAGCGAGGCCCGGCAGACACGGCGCATGCAAGTGGAGGCCGGGTGAAATGACCCAAACGGACAAAGTCGAGGAGAGCAATCTGCTCGATGCCGCCAAGCACGACGTGTTTTCCGGAGCGCCGAGTTTTTCCTTCGGCAACAGGGCGCATCGGGCTCTCTTCGGGTTAGCGTGGCTGGTCCTTTGCAGGTGGACGCCACCGCCGTTGCATGGCTGGCGCTGCGCCGTCTTACGCCTGTTTGGCGCAAAGATCGGAAAGAAGGTCCGAATATACGGCAGTACGCGCGTGTGGTTCCCCCCCAATCTCGAGATGGACGACTACTCCGTCATGGGACCCGAGGTGAACTGCTATTGCCAAGGCCGGATTCATTTGGGCGACTACGCCATCGTGTCCCAGTTCACCCACCTGGTCTCCGGCACGCATGACATCGCCGACCCGCACTTCCAGTTGATCGTCCGGCCGATCACGATCGGCGCCAACGCCTGGGTGGCTGCCAACGCCTTTGTTGGCCCGGGCGTCGCTGTCGGCGAAGGTGCGGTGCTCGGTGCCTGCGGCGTTGCGTTCAAGGATCTCGATCCGTGGACGGTTTATGCCGGCAATCCCGCGAAGATGCTCAAGCCTCGCCCCCGTTTTGTCCGCGGGCACGCAGACTGACGTGTGGCACGCCTTCAAGATGCTGTTCGTCAACGGGTTAGGGATGACACCCGTTCAGTTGCACCTTGTTTCGGGACTGATCGTCTTTCTGCTTGCCTTTGTTCTGATCCGGCGGCCGTGGGTCGCCTTCTGTGTTGTTGGTGCCGTTCAGGGGCTGAACGAGCTGGTCGATGCAATCGAGCAAAATGCGACCGGCGGTGGTGTCGATATTCCAGGCGCTCTTTCCGATAGCGCCTGGACGATGTCGGTGGCGCTGCTGATGGCCGTTGGCATCGATGTGCTCAAGCGCGAAATGCGATTTGCCGGGCGCTCCACCAGGACAGATCTTCGAAGAGACAGGTGAGGAAGGGACCAGGGATGTCTGCTCTGAAGCCGTCTTCCGAACGCAACAGATTCGACAAGAAACGCGAGTTATCCACGTGCTGTCCTTGGTTGCCTAGCATGGAGGTCGACTGATGAAGTTCGGAGATGAAGATGATCGACAGGCTATTTTGGCGCGCACGCAAACGGTTCGCCTCCGCCAAGACGAAGAGCCACGGCGCCGCTTTCCAACGCGGAGAAGCGTTTTGATGATCGGACTCTCCATGGGCATCGGTTCGGTCGTCCTCTCCTGCTCCAAGAAGAGCCGGCTTTTTTCGAGCAACCCGCAGACCCTCGCCTTGATGGCGGACCCACCGACCATCATCGTCCCCGATCCGCAATTTGGGGCGGTCGACGGAGCTTCTCCCGGTCCTGGCTACGAGGATATGACCGTCTCCTATCGGCATGCCGCAGGGACGTTGACGGACGTTGCATTGTGCGAGGGAGGTGGCAGCGCCACGTTCTTTGATGACTACCGCCGCTTTCCTGTGACGACGCGCGGCGACTCCAACGGCAATGTCACGACAACCGAGGACGCCACGGGCTGGCGCGTGACAACGGTCGCCAATGCGCAGCGGATTGCATTTCGCGTGCTCAGTTCGAGCGGAAACGACGCCTATCGCTTCATTGTCGATGGGCACTATGTCGATCGCGACCACATGGTTGCCGGCGCGGACGGCGGTCGCGTCTTCATTGTTCTGGATTTTGGCACCAAGGCAGAGCGGACGATCACGATCGAGAGCTTTGCGGCCTGGGCCATCGACGGCATCCATGTTGCCGCCGGTGATACGCTGACCAAGCCCGCCACAAAGCAGCTTCGCGGCATTGTTCTTGGCGACAGCTTTACTACCGGCACCGGCGCCACCCATCAGGATGACGGCTATGTCACGGTCGCCAGCGATTATCTCGGTGCCGAACTGTGGGCATCCGGCGTTGGCGGGACAGGCTATGTGAACACGCAGTCCGGAACGCTTTTTGCGCTCCCGACGCGCGTCGCCGCCGATCTCGACCGTTGCATCGCCTTTGGGTCGGTTGATGTCGTTGTCGTTGCTATGGGTATCAATGACCTTGGGATGCCCGGCATTGAGGACGCCGCGAGCACGTGCTTCGACATCATCCGCCAGAAATTGCCTGATGCTCTCGTATTTGTCGTCGGGAGCTGGAATCCGACTGCCCCGTCAACTGATGCTGATTACGCCGCCGCCAAATCGGCCATTCAAGCCGCGATGGGCAGTCGTGGCGGCTTCTGGTTCCTCGATCCGGAAAGCGTTGAATACACAAAAGCCGACACAACGCATCCCGACAACTCCGGCCACCGGACGCTTGGGGCTTGGTTGGCGGAACAGATCGACGCGGCGCTTTAGCCTGCAATGTCCAATAGGTTTGCCACGCCGACGATGCGTGACGCCGCAATGAAAAGGACCCGTGTCGATACGCGATTGCCGGAAGGTCCAGTGACACTGGAAACCTTCGAGACGCCCGACTTCCTGGAGGAAATATAAGGCTTAGGTCCCCGGCAGCAGTTCAATTCCAGAGAAGCGAGACGGAGCGAATGGCGGTGCAAAACTCAGATCCAACTTTGCGATGCCGGCAATCCGTTTCCTCGGCCAGGGCCGTCTCTCGTCGAGCGCATCAACAAATGCTGGATCGAGGAACCAAAACGGTTCATCAGAACCCCAGACCGACACGTCCCGAGACTGAACATGCTCTATTCTGCACTCAAACGATCCTTTGATCTGGCAGTTTCGCTGACGTTCGTTCTGCTTTTTTTCTGGGTCTTTGCCATTATCTGGGCCGTTGTCCGTCTTGATTCACCCGGACCGGCTCTCTTTCGGCAGGCGCGTGTGGGTCGAAACGCCCGCACCTTCATCTGCTACAAGTTCCGCACAATGTTCGTTGCAACCCCGCAGGTCGCGACGCACGAGGTGTCTGAGCTTGCCGTTACGCGGGTGGGAGCCGTGTTGCGGCGCACAAAGCTCGATGAGTTGCCACAGCTTTTCAACGTCATCTTTGGTCAAATGAGCCTGGTCGGACCGCGCCCCTGTTTGCCGAACCAGGTTGAGCTCATCGCGGAACGTCAGGCGCGTGGCGTGCTTTCGATCCGCCCCGGCATCACAGGTCTGGCGCAGATAAACGACATCGACATGAGTTCCCCCACACTCTTGGCGGAATGGGACCTGCGGTATTTGCAGGAAAGGTCGATCTGGCTCGATGCACGGATTCTGATCGGTACGGTTTTGGGAAGAGGGTCGGGTGATCGTGTGAACCGGGGATGAGCGGAAATCGCTGACAACAGAGGTGTGCGCTGAAGCCTTCTGGAGTTCCGTTGGGTCAGCCCCATCAAGGAACTGAGCTGGTCGACCAAATGCCTATTGCCTCGCATTCCTCGCCGCTTCAACGCATCCAGCGTCGGTGCTGCTCATGTCTGCCATGCGCGTCCGGCGCTGGTTGATGCAATCGATTGATGATATCGACCATCACTCACATTCTTGCGTGGGTCGGGATTGATGCAGCGAGCGCTTTTCTCTGAATTTCGTGGCGCGCTGTTCGCTGTTGGTCTGATTATTGCTGGTCTGATCGCGTGTGGTTTCGTGCCCGCCGATGATCCGGTGCTGATGATATTGGACAATCTGCGGCTGCATCTGGCGGCACTCCTTGTCGTCATCGCCGTGATGTTATTGCCGCTCAGGGCCGTTCTGCGAGCCCTGTTTTTGCTGGTGGTCGGCCTGTTCGTCTTCGGGACGATCGTTCTGGGGCTCCTGTCCGTATCACGCCCAATAAGCTCCGCTTCTCCCAACCTCGAGCTCATCGCCTTCAACGTGCTCAACTCCAATGCCGAGAACGGTCAGGCGATTGCCGCTTTTCTTGAAAAGTCGAGCGCCGACGTCGTGGTTCTCGATGAATCGCGGCCAGTCGTTCCTCATCTCGATCAGCTTGCCGGTGTTTACCCGTTTCGCGCCGGATGCAGCGAAGGCGCTACCGATGGTGGCCGATGCGGCGACGTACTCGTTCTGTCCAAACTCCCCTTGCAAGAGGTGACGGTAACGCGACTATCGCCCGGCTCAATGCATCAGGCGATCACGGCACACGTCGAGATCGACGGCGTGCGGGTGAATCTGGTTGCGGTGCATTTGTTGCGGCCCTATTTCGCAGATGCCCAGATCAGGGAATTCGATGGATTGAAACGGATCGTTTCGTCTCTGGATGGTCCTGCGATCGTCGTCGGTGATTTCAACTCCGCAGCCTGGTTCCGGCCGTTTCTGGCGACGATGAAGGGTTCGGGACTGATCCGTGCGCCATTCGAACCGGGTACCTGGCCGGTTGGGCTCGGCGATCTCGGCATGCCGATTGATCACGTGCTGTTATCCAAAGACCTTGCCTTTACCTCGCTGTCCGCGCTTGGCGATCATTTCGGCTCCAACCATCGCGGCCTTGCCGCCGGCATCGCCGTTGCGAGGTAATTCCGGCGCCTGAAGAAATCTGCTTTCGGGTGTGATTGACAGCTGTCCTTTCCGAGGTCGCACCACCTGTTGGCTGAGAGGTTTCGCCTCCAGGTGCCGTTGCAGGACTTGCAATTTTCTCCAGCAGGCGCCCGACGTGAGCGAGGACGCCCCTAATGCGAAACGAAACGGCGAGCCAAGGCGGCTACTGACCGGATCGGCCGCGGAGCTTTCCTGCGGTGCAGGCCGCGGACATAGAGAGCAAGCAAGCTCGCCGACCCGTTTTGGGGTTGGCCGAAGGATCGGGTTCGATGCCACACGGGAGCAAGTGCATGGCCGTTGCTTCGGATTCGTGAGGTTTTAATACAAGTATTATTCAAGTGTTCGTCATGCGCAGGAATTGCTCTGGCAATGCGCAGTTTTGAAGCTCTTTACATTCCGATAAGCATCTGAGATATTTTATGATTAATAACTTATTAACTAGACTTTTTTAGTTGGACGCGCGTGATGAGCGATTTTGCAGTCGACACTGGAGGTCACCTGCAATCCGAGGGGGTTTCAGCGCACGGCAAGCTCCCCGCAGAGCTGCGGTCAATTTCGGTTTTGGCCGATCAGCTGGGCGCAGTCACGTTCAACACCTCTCGGCGGCGTATCAATCTTGCAATAAAGCGGGTGATCGATGTCACCGGCGCTCTGTTCGCCGTGATGGTGCTTTCGCCATTGTTTCTTGTGGTCGCCATCGCCATCAAGTTGGAGAGCCGCGGTCCCGTTTTTTTCGTTCAGGAGCGCTGGGGGCGTGGGCGTTCGCGTTTCAATGTGCTGAAATTCCGCTCGATGCGTGTTGAGCTTTGCGATCCATCGGGCGTCGCGCAGACTGTTGTGGGCGATGCCCGATTGACCAAGGTCGGCGCTTTCTTGCGAAAGACCAATATCGACGAGCTACCGCAGCTGCTTAACGTGATCCTCGGCGATATGTCACTTGTTGGTCCGCGCTGTCATGTCGTTGGCATGCAGGCCGCAGGCAAGGACTATGAGGAATTGGTGCCTCAGTACCACCTCCGCCACATCATGCGTCCCGGCATTACCGGCCTGGCCCAGATGCGAGGTCAGAGGGGGCCGACTGCCGATGTGGACATGGCGGTCAGTCGGGTGCAATCCGATCTGGAATATATTGCCTCGTTCAACGTCTTCCTGGACTTCACGATCATGGCCAAAACCGTGTGGTTCGAGACATTTAGGGGCGGTAGGGGATTGTAGGCGAGGGCAGGTAGTGATCTGCCTCCGGCAAATGCCCTCGAAGTGATGTAGAGTTTTCCGGGTCGTTTCCCTGGCTGGAGAAAGGAACGGAGAACGATGAAGGCATCGGGGGTCACGTACGCGCAGAAGGTGTTCATCATCAAGCAGGGTGAAGAGGGCACGCCGGTTGCCGAGATATGCCGGCAGGCGGGGATCGGCCAGGCGATGTATTTCAACTGGAAGAAAAAGTACGTCGGGATGATGCCGTCGGAGATGAAGCGGCTGAGGGAGCTGGAAGAGGAGAACAACCGGCTCAAGAAGATCGTAGCCGACCTCTCGCTCGACAAGGCCATGCTGCAGGACATCGTTCGCCGAAAACTCTGAAGCCTGCCCGGAAGAGAACGCTGATCGATGTGATGCGGAGCGAGTGCGGGGTATCGATCCGCCGCGCCTGTGCGGTGATCCTGTTCGATCCCAAGACCTATCGCTACACGTCCCGTCGCTCCGGTCAGGCTGCCCTGGAACAGCGGATAAAAGAGATCTGCGAGACCCGTGTGCGCTTCGGCTCCCGACGGGTGCATATCCTGCTTCGACGTGAAGGCTGACAGGTCAACATGAAGAAGACCGACAGGATCTATCGGGAGTTGGGCATGCAGCTCAGGAACAAGACACCAAGCGCAGGGTGAAGGCGGAGCTCAGAGACGATCGCGCCGAATCCGTCGGGCCGAACGATGTGTGGGCCATGGACTTCGTCCACGACCAACTGACGACAGGGCGCAAGATACGGGTTCTGACGGTCGTCGAGACCTACTCCCGATATGCGCCGGTCCTTGACCCAAGGTTCAGCTATCGCGGCGAGGACGTGGTCGCGACGCTGGAACGGATCTGCGGCAAAATCGGCTATCCCAAGACGATCCGTGTCGACCAGGGATCGGAGTTCATCTCACGCGACATGGACATGTGGGCCTATCAGCGTGGAGTAATCCTGGACTTCTCCCGTCCCGACAACGCCTTCATCGAAGCGTTCAACGGCAGGCTGCGGGCAGAATGCTTGAATACACACTAGTTCCTGAGCCTTGGCGGATGCCGCCGAAAAGTTGGGGGCTTGGCGTAGAGACTACAATGAGCAACGGCCACATAGTGCCATCGGGAACAATGTCCCGGCGGCACTGATGAAATCAGCGGACGCATCCAGCCCACACTGCTGATCAAGGCCCGGAAACTCTACCCCTCCCCGAGGGGCGCGTTCGGTGGCGGCTCAAAACCAGAACAGGACTAGCTTATACATACGGACAATTAGGGGAGCAGGTCACCAGTATCGGATACGCGTTGCATACCGAATTCTGGAAACGCAGCACGGGCGTCCCGTTCGGGCTTATCCCAGCATTGACAAAGTTAACCCTTTCACCCAAACAAAATACCTCAGCGAGTTTGAGCAACTGCAACCTCACAGACGCCGCGTTCGCGGGCGACCGGTAAGCAAGGTTCGCGCCAACGCCTAACGTGCTGCTAGCTTTGGAAAAATTCATGAAGGTCGTAATTTTGGCCGGCGGGTTGGGTACTCGTCTTGCAGAAGAAACCGATATTCGCCCTAAGCCAATGGTTCAAATCGGCGAACGCCCCATGCTCTGGCATATCATGAAAATCTATTCGGCCTATGGTTTCAATGAGTTCATTGTTTGCCTTGGCTACAAGGGCTACATGATAAAGGAATACTTCTTTAATTATCGACTGCACATGGCGGACGTGACGATCGATATTCACAACGGGTCGATCGAAACCCATCAGAATTACGCAGAGCCATGGAAAATCACGCTCGTGGAAACCGGATCGGCGACCATGACCGGTGGACGGCTGAAGCGCATCAGGCCCTATCTCGACGACGACGAGGATTTTTGCCTGACCTATGGCGACGGCGTGGCGGACGTGAACATTTCCGATTTGGTCGAATTTCACAAAAAGCAGGGCAGGCTTGCGACCGTGACGGCCGTTCAGCCGGCCGGGCGCTTCGGTACGCTTGATCTCGACAATTCCAAGGTCACCCAATTTGTCGAAAAGCCGCGCGGAGACGGCGGCTGGATCAATGCCGGTTTCTTTGTGCTGAATCCGGCCGTACTCGACTATGTCGAGGGCGACGGAACCGTTTGGGAACAGGATCCCATCCGCCGTCTGGCGAATGCGGGACAGCTATCCGCCTATCAACACACCGGCTTTTGGCAAGCGATGGATACGCTTCGCGAAAAGCAGATGCTCGAAACAATGTGGAATGAAAATGCTGCCCCATGGAAAGTCTGGTCCTAGCGCTGCGTTCTGGAAGAACAAAAAGGTCTTTCTGACCGGTCATACGGGGTTCAAGGGGGGCTGGCTTTCGCTTTGGCTCCACAAGCTTGGGGCCGAGGTGACTGGCTATGCGCTGGAACCGGCAACCGAACCGAGCCTTTATGACCTTGCCGGCATCGGCGACCGCATCAAGACCTCGATCTTCGGCGATATCCGCGATGGCGAGAAGCTGACCGCTGCCATGCAGGCGGCCGAGCCCGATATCGTCTTCCATCTGGCCGCGCAACCGATCGTCCGCCAATCCTATGTCGATCCGGTCGGCACCTATCAGACCAATGTCATGGGCACGATCAACGTCTTCGAGGCTGTGCGCGGGACACCCTCTGTGCTTTCCGTGGTCAACGTTACCAGCGACAAGTGCTACGAGAACCACGAATGGGACTGGCCTTACCGTGAAGCCGATGCCATGGGTGGCTTCGATCCCTATTCCAACAGCAAGGGCTGTGCGGAACTGGTGACTTCGGCCTACCGCCGGTCGTTTTTTTCGGCGCCGGGCTCCCGCAAGGTCGCATTGGCCTCGGTGCGGGCCGGCAACGTGATCGGTGGTGGCGACTGGGCGCCGGACCGGCTCATCCCCGATGTCATCCGCGGTATTTCCAGCGGCAAGGCGACAGTGATCCGCAATCCCAACTCGGTGCGCCCCTGGCAGCACGTGCTCGAACCGCTTTCGGGCTATCTGCTTGTGGCTGAACGGCTTGTCACCGCACCGGACGAGACCGCCGAAGCCTGGAACTTCGGGCCGCTTGAAGACGACGCCGTGCCGGTCTCGAACGTGCTCGACCTCATCGTCGAGGCGACGGGCGGCCGTGCGCAGTGGAACGTCGAATCCGACGCGACTGCGCCACATGAAGCCAAGCTTTTGCGCCTCGACATCTCTAAGGCCCGGTCGCGACTGGGCTGGCGGCCGAAGTGGCGTCTGGAAACGGCGGTAACCGAAACCGCGCGCTGGTACCTCGCTGCACTCGATGGCAAGGACGCCTATAAGACCAGCATCGAACAGATTGAAGCTTTTGAATCCTCCCCCGCCGGCAACGCATAATCCCGAGTGAGAATATGAACGACAGACTGAGCGCGAAGCGCGACGAAATCCTGCGTCTTGTGGAAGAATACTCCAACGAGGCCTTCTCTCCGTCCGAATTTGTGCCCGGCAAGAGCACTGTGCCTCCCTCGGGCAAGGTCATCGGAGCCCCGGAAATCAAGATGATCGTCGATGCGGCCCTTGATGGCTGGCTGACGACCGGGCGGTTCAACACTGAATTCGAGAGCCGGCTGGCCGCCTATTACGGGGTACGTTTCGCACGCACCGTCAATTCCGGCTCGTCCGCCAACCTGACCGCCTTCACGGCGATGACATCCCACCTGATGCTGGAAAACCAGCTTCGTCCCGGTGACGAAGTCATCACGGTTGCGGCGAGCTTTCCGACGACGATCAACCCGATCGTCATCAACAGGCTCGTTCCGGTTTTTGTCGATGTCGATATCCCGACCTACAATATCGACGCCTCCAAGATCGAAGACGCGATCACCGACAAGACCAAGGCCATCGTCATCGCGCATACGCTGGGCAACCCGTTCAATCTCGCGGAAGTCATGCGGATCGCCGAAAAGCACAATCTTCGCGTCATGGAGGATTGCTGTGACGCCTTCGGATCGCGTTACGACGGCAAGCTTGTCGGCACGTTCGGCGATGTTTCTACGCTGAGCTTCTACCCAGCTCACCACATCACCATGGGCGAGGGCGGGGCGGTGTTCTTCAACAGCCCTATGATGAAGCGCGCCGTTGAATCCGTGCGTGACTGGGGTCGCGACTGCTATTGTGAGCCGGGCAAGGACAATACCTGCAACAAGCGCTTCAAGTGGAAGCTCGGCGATCTGCCGCGCGGCTACGACCACAAATACACCTATAGCCATCTCGGTTATAACCTGAAGATCACCGACATGCAGGCCGCCGCCGCCCTGGCGCAGCTTGACCGGGTCGACGGGTTCATCCAGGCGCGCAAGGACAATTTCGCCTATCTCAAGTCAGGTCTCGCTTCGGCAGGGCTCGAGGAATTCATGATCCTGCCGGAGGCTACGCCCAATTCCGACCCGTCCTGGTTCGGCTTCCCGATCACCCTGCGTGGCGACGCCGATCAGCGCCGCGACCTGCAGGCCTATCTCGACGAGCACCACATCGGCTCGCGCCTCCTGTTCGCCGGCAATCTGACGCGGCAGCCCTATTTCAAGGACATCGAGTATCGCGTGCATGGCGAGCTCACCAATACCGACACCATCATGAACCAGACCTTCTGGCTGGGCATCTATCCTGGACTCCACGAATCGCATCTCGATTACGTGGTCGAAAAGCTGGGAGCATTCTTCGGCAAATCGGCTTGATGCAGAGCCAACCCGAAACAACCCTGTTCATGTTCTGGGGGCGGCGCGGTGCCTTGGTCCGCTTTGCCCTTGACCTGATGGAAGCGGCTCAGTCCGAGCCGCTTCTCGATCCGCTGATCTCAGTTTCGACGGCAAACGAGCGCTACGCCGATTTCGCGGCCTATCGCGATCAGCTTCTGCCCATCAGGACCTTCAGTTCCGGCCGGGGCGCCTTGCTCGATGCGTGGCGTCTGCCCGGCCTGCGGGCCCATCTGCGCAAGACCATCCGCGAGCGCCAGATCACCAGTGTCGTAACCCTGCTGCCGCACGTCTGGTCGCCCTTGACCAACTCGGTGTTTCGCGAAATGGGCGTGAGGGACTATGCGGTGGTCCATGACGTCGATCCCCATCCCGGCGATCGCACCGCGCGCGTCATCGAATGGTGTCATCAGGATCTGGCGCGCTATCACCGGTTGATCGCGCTGAGCGGGGCGACGGCGAACCGGCTTGAAGAAAAGTTTGGCGTGCCGCCGGAACGCATCCTGACGTTATTTCATCCGGAGTTTGAAGCTGGTCATCGAAAGCCGACGGAAATGCCACCCGACAGTGCGCCGATCAAGCTCTTGTTTATGGGGAGGATATTTCCCTACAAAGGGCTTGAGCTGCTCATTGGCGCGGCCGAATGCCTTGCTGCCAAAGGTATTGCGGTCGAGCTTGGCGTCTTTGGCGAAGGCGATATTTCTGCATATTCTCAGAGGCTCAAAGCGCTCAATGCCGAAGTGGTCAATCGCTGGCTGAGCGATCAGGAAATCGACCAGGCAATGACGCGCTATCACGTCATGGTCCTGCCGTATGTCGAGGCGAGCCAGTCAGGTGTTGCAGGGCTGGCGCAAGGCATAGGGATGCCAATTGTAGCAACTCCGGTAGGCGGCCTCGTCGAGCAGGTGGATCATGGACGGACCGGCCTTGTTGCTGAACGCGCCGACGCTGCCGCTCTTGCGGACACGCTAGAGCACCTCAATGCTGACAGACAGCTATTGTCTCGACTCGCCGATGGCATGCGGGCTGCGCATGGCACGAGATCAATGGCGCAATTCGTCCACTTTCTCGCCGAGGATCTCATTCGCTCTGCCTGATTTCTTGAAGAAATCGAGTGCGGACGAGCGCAGTCGAGCCGGTTCACGCAGATCGTGTGTGGGCTATAGTCTGTGAAGACAGTAGCGGCTGACTGATGCATCGAAACCACCACACAGACGGTCTTTTCGATGGACTTGCACGCGCCTTCCTCGTTTATCGACTCGCTTTGTGATTTGCGGAGTCGGGCGGCGTTCGAAAAATGGAAGTGAGCAGACGGGTGATGAATACCTGCTCATCGAAGTTTGCCTCGGCAATTCGGCGGCCTTCCAGCCCCATCGTTTCGACCAGAGAACTGTCTGAAACGAAACGTATCATCGCTTGAGCGAGGGCTGCAGGGTCGCGAACCGGAAGGATGAAGCCGCTTATGCCCTCGGCGACGGCCTCCCGGCAGCCTGGGACATCTGTCGTGATGACCGGCCTGGCCATCGCCATGGCTTCCTGCATGCTCCGTGAATAGCCCTCGCGATAGGATGGCAGGACGAAAACGCTGGTATGCGCCAGTTCTTTACGCATCTCGCCGCTTGCGACCCAGGTGATGAGCCCTTCCTTGGTCCAAGCCCTGACTGTTTCTTCGCGAATGCCGCTCGGATTGGCGTCGGGCGCGCCGATGACGCGGAACTGCACGTCAGGATGCGCCGTCTTGACCGTTCTTGCGGCGGCGATGAAGTCGTGAATACCCTTTTCCTCGAGCAGCCGGCCGACGAAGGTGAAAATCAGTGGTTCACGCAACGCTGGGCTCGCGGGCCAATCCTCGAGGTTTAGGCCAATCGGACCGAGACTTTCGACTTTGGATGCTGGCGCCAGTGAGCTGGAAACCTCATTTTCATCGTCGCGGTTAAGCACAAAAATCCGGTTCGCCGCCAGATAGGCGCCCCGCATCAGCACGACGGCCAGGTTGCGCAAAACGCCTTTCTTCAGGCTTGGACGACCAATGTCGGTAAAGGCATAACCCAGCCCTTCGAGCAGGACGAAGCGACGCGGAACGCCAGCCAGCCAGGCGGCCAGACTGCCATAGATCGATGGTTTGATGGTGGTCGACAGAACCACGTCGGCCTTTACCCGCCTGAGCGCCCGCAGAATGCTGAACATGGCATAAATGTCGTGGACCGCATTCATGCCGGTGCGCGACATGCTGAAATCCACCGGCACCGCTCCGAGATCGGAGACGGCTGCCTTGCTTTGTGGTGTGTGGTCCGGGGCCAGGGCGAAAACTTCGACCCCGCTCTCCACGAGACGGTGCATGAGCGTCGGACGGAACTGAACGAGCGCAAAGGCGGAACCGCTGATGATTGCTATTTTTGTGCAGTTCACGTCGTACCGTGCCTGGAAATGATCTCCTGTCCCAAATCCGCGTGTTGCAGACTTCGGGACGATGCAGCCGATTCTACAGGACCAGCTCGGAATTGTCTTCACACCGTGGTGGCTGGCAGGAGTGCCATGCGGCGGAAAGTCTCCACCGAAACCAGCAGCGAAAGCCGGAAATTGCTGGCAGGTGGTCAGCCGCCTTGCTTGTCGGTCGTGTCCCCAATCCACTTCTTCCAGTTCATCACTCCCGCCTCGATCGAGGTCCAGATATCCAGCGCCAGTTCCCGTTTTGCCAGATCGACATTTGGAATGTATCTGGAACGTATGGAGCCGCTGTTGGGGTCGCCGTGAACGATAACATCATGCTTGGCACCCGTAGCGCGGTTGATCCGGTCGGCTAGCTCCCTGAGGGAAACGAACTCGTCCGATCCGACATTGTACGCCTGCCCGGGGGAGCCTTCGGCGAGGATGCGCAGCAGCCAGACCGCCAGATCGCCTGCATACAGATAGCCGCGCTCCAGAGTGCCGTCGCTCTGGATTTCAATCGGGCGGTCGTCGAGCGCGTCGCGGAGAAAGTTGCCGATGGCAAAGTGCGCGTCCAGTGGCAGGCCGGGCCCGAAAAACGAGAAACAACGGGCAATGCGTGGCTTGAGTGAGGTCTGTGACATCTGGGCGATGCAGAGCTGTTCAGCCAGGCGCTTGGCATTGCCATAGGAGGAGCGACGGTCGAGTGGATCGGGTGCGCCACCGAAGCTTTCCCGAAAGACATCATGCTGCCCTTGCGGACCGTAGACGGCGCCGGAGCTGACATAGAGCAGGTCGTCTATTTTGCGTTCGCGGGCGAAATCGAGGACGGCATTGGTGCCGCCGACAATCGAGTCGATGAGCAGGCGCGGGTTGCGGTCTGCTTCCTGGCTGGTGTCGGTGGCGGCATGGATGATGTGGGTGAAATCCTGGCGTGGCATTGCAAAGTCGCGCACGTCGCCATCGAGCACGGTGACGCCTTCCGCCAGGGCGAGCTCTGGACTGGTCTCGGCAAACCGACGGCTTGATCGCGTCAGAACGGTCATCGACAGCTTGGTGCCGAGTTTGTCCCGCATGTTGAGAAGGCTTGCGACAATCCATTTGCCGATGAAACCGGTGCCGCCGGTGATGAAGATGTTGGCGCCGTCGAAACGTTTCGTGGTCTCGCCAAGATGCGAGATGGTGCGGTCGAGATCGTCTTGCGGGAAGTACATGCAGATTGCCTTGAATCCGTTGCGTCTTACGATTGCCGTTTGGCGCGGATGGCATGAACGCCAATCAGCAGCATGCACATTGACAGTTCCGACAGAACCAGAGCCTGCGCAGCGCCTGCCGCGCCGTTTCCGCTGATCAGAAGGACATTGGCGATGAGTGCGATGACTGCCGTTGTCGCTGCGCAGATGACAACGCCCTTGTCTTCGCCCCTGGCGAGCAATGATTGCATGAGAATGTAGTTGGGTCCAATGAACGGCGCCGTCCACACAGCCCAGGCAAGGACCGGGGCCTGTTCGCGGTAGGTTTCGCCGGCAAGCAGGGTCATGACCTCCCTGCTGAACACGGAGACGAAAAGAGCGCCGGCGACGGCCAGAACCAGATAGGCGAGCAGGATCAGCGGACGCCGATACCGGCCGGCGAGCCAGTTCGAATCCTGACGCAACTTGAAAAAGGCGATCTGGCCGAGCGGTCCTATCACCATCACCGAGGCATCAATCAGCCGGTGCACGAAACCATAGGCACCGATGCCAATGGCGTCGATATCGAGAGCCGACATGACGACCAGGCCCGTCCGAAAGTAAAGCGCCGTAAACAGCGCCAGCAGCGATAAGGTGAAGGCGTGAAGACGGGCCTTCGCTGCCCACTTGAATAGCGGCGGCGAGACGCTGGCCTTGTGACTCCATGACGGCAGCATGATCGCCTGCGCAACAAAGATGCAAAGAATTACGATGGCGGCATTCGGAAACGCGGCGGCCGAGATGACGGCCGCAAGGCTGGTCAGGATACGTATGACGATCTGCCACTTGGCTTCGTCGACAAAGCGGTCGGCGCCCATCAGAACGCCGGAAATGAAACTTGCCAGCGTCTTGGCGGAACCGCCGACAAAGGCGATGGCGAGTACAGGTCCCCAACTGAAGGGAAGCAGCAGCGCCACCAGTGCGGCGATGGTCGTGACAACCAGAAGATGCGAGTTGGCGAAGCCGAAGACGTCTTCGGCCGAATAGGGGAAATCCTCCGTCGAGCGGGCGTTTTCCCGATAAAGCAGGACGCGGAAGCCGCCGTCCTGAACGATCATGAAGATCTGCTGGACGGAGATGGCGAAGGCATAAAGCCCGAACTGTTCCGGTGGGAGCAGGCGGACCAGCAGCAGTTGCATGCCCAGCCCGGTGATCAGCCCGACGAGCGAGGAAAGTAGCTGCATTTTCACGCTATTGAACATGCTGCCGACTTTCGCGCATTTCCGTTATTTCAGCTAAGCATCGATCTCCATCCGGCGATGCCGGTGTGCCGGAATGCGGCGCATGACAAGCCATTATGACTGTGTATCGAAGACCAGGTCGAGCAACAACTGCTCGCCGCCGATGTCGGGGATCCGAATGGCGGTACTTGAGTGAACCTCCGAGATCACCCCGAAGATGTCTTCTGCCGTGATGGCCTCAAGCGGTTTGTGTGCTTCGCGAAAAACGCCCATGACATCCTGCCAGAGCAGATTGGCCTTGCTCTCCGGCCAGTCGTCGCGCGGCACCAGGAGGGTCGGCTTTCCGTTCAGCGCCGTCTCCGACATGATGCCATAGCCGGGTTTGGCAACGACCGCGTCGCTGGACGCGGCAAGATCGACAAAGGGCATGTCGATCTCGGCGAAGGCGCGCCAAACGGGGCCGACGCGCCAATGCGATGGGCCAACAGCGATCATCTGTTCGGGCGCGGCGCCCGAAAGGGCCGGAGGGCTGCTGCCATCCGATTCCGAAAACGAGAACACGACCAGCTTGGTGTGCGGGTGAATGTCGAGTTTCTGGTCGATTTCCGGCCTGCGATTCCGCCCCTTGGTGGCAATCATCTTGTCGATCGGAATGGTCGACAGACCCGGCATGTCGAGACCCGGCACAAGGCGCAGGAACATGTCCGAGGCCAGGTAGATCGCTTCGATTTGCGCCGTAATGGACGAGATGTCCGGAAGACCGTCGCAATAATGGTCGACCACGTCCCGCCAGTTGATCGAAGAAAAGGCGATATTACGAATTCCCGCCCGGGCGGCGGCGGCGAGCGGCAGATAACCCACATTGGACAGGACGAGATCAACCTTGCCGGCGAGCATCTCCCCGGCAATGCGTTCGGTGGTCCGGTCCAGTTTGTCGTGGAGCTCGGCATAGCGACGACTGGTGGCATGAACGTCGACCCGGAACGGGTCAAGCATCACCAAACCGAAATCGTCTTCACTGGGCTGGTAGTCGAAGGGCGTCTTGATCCTGCGACGCAGGACATGCTCGTCAATGCCGCTGCGAATGGTAGTCCGCGTCTGCGGAAAGCGGTGCCCGAGGGCATCGACGACAGGTGCCGTCTGAGCCAGATGACCAAGACCATGGTCTGAGATGCTAACAAGCACGTGTTGGGCAGGAGTGCTGGACATCTTCTCGTGGTCCTGTTGCCGACGGCGGATCGAAGCTAGCCCCAGTAGGGGCGAAGCGACTCGTCAATGAAGGCGATCACGTCTTCGTCGCCAAGCGGAACGGGGCTCTCCTTGGTGCACCAGACACGGTCCTTGACCACGCGATCTATTATGTGGTCGCGCGCAGCTGCGCGGTCCGCGATGCCCGTCACGGCGTCTTCCATGCGTTTGAGCATGCCGAGCCCTGCAAATGTCTCCCGCCACCAGCCAATGACGTCCGCAAAGGAGCTAAACTCCAGCTCAGGCGCATGCACGCGCATGTGCGCCAAAAGCAGGTCGACCCGCGCTGCGACCGCATCCTGATATTGCCGGTAAGCCGGCTCGAGGAAGACCATGAGCGTTTCGGAGTGGGTGAGCGGCGTGAGCTCAAGAAGGGCGCCGGCGGCTTCGTGGATATTGCCGGTGCGGACGTTGGAGATCGCGACGCCGCCGAGCGAGGCCGCATAGTTGAGCTCAAGGAAATTGAGGTCTGAACGGTCTCCGCCGAGATGGCGGTGGAGCGAGGCGAGGATTCGCGTGATGCCATCCAGCGACAGCATCTGCCCAAACCAAGAGCTTTCCTGACGGCAGATGTAGGATTCGAAGAAGTGGATGAATGCGTCGAAGGCAGAGTTGACGATCAACTGGTCGGGCGAACCGTGCAGGAAAACCGAGTCGATCAACACCCAATCGGCCAGCAATTGCCAGCTTTTGCCATGCACCTTGCCGGAATGATGGGCATCGTAGGTCACGTAATAGCGGCTGAGATCCGCGCCCGTGCCTGCAGTCGTCGGCATGGCCACCAGAAGGGGTTTCGCAACACCGGGTTTGGTTGGCATCCCGTGCTTGTCGCTCATTCCGACGCCGTCGAATGTGCCGTAGATCCATTGTGCGATGACAGCCTTGGCCGCGTCCACCGTGCTGCCGCCGCCGATGGAAACGACGGCGTCGGGGATCGAGCTGTAGCTGTTTGCAATCTCCACGAGTTCCTGCGCCTTGGGCATGTACCGGCAGTCATGCACGCCGATGAGTTTGTCGCCCAGTTCCGCCTTCAGTGCCGTTACGGCGTCATGGTCGAGAAAGACATGGTCCACGAATAGAATCACCGAGCGCGCTTCCTCGAGCAGTTCGCCGGCCATCCGGTAGCATTCGGTTCCCCACACGATCTTGGAAGGCAAGAAGAAACGGGAACGTTCCAGGGTATTGAACATAGTCTCAACTGGTTCGGTCATTGGGGAATCCGATGCGCATTTGATAGAAACTGTCGGGAGATCGAAGCTGGTGCTTATTGGAGCATTATCCTTGCAAGAGCAAGGGGATTGGGGATTGACGCCGAGCCGTGGATTGCGGTCAGGGCTGCGAGCTAAGTACTTATATTTCGCTTTTTTCGGTGCCGGGTTGCGGCCTCTCGGCGCACCCCGTTCCACGGCAATCCAGGAATATGTTTCATTTGCTTCTTGCAGTCGTGTTTATGGCGCTGCGCGAAGTTGTTCGGAGCCGGCGATGAGGAGGCTGCGCTGCATTGGGCTCTCGACTTTTGTTCTCGCACCTGTGTTGGGAACGGGCGTTGCATGCAAAGACTAACATTAGCCATTTCACACTTGATGAAGCAGGGCGCTGCACACATGGCGGGCCAAATTGATACCGCCTCCGCTCCGATCGAGGACTTAGGTTGAAATTGCGATGCTGCCATGAGTAGTCGAAATCGCTTTGGATAATTTGTGAAAACGATGCACCCGCCGCAGGACTTTTCCTCCGGATTGTGCTCAAAAGGGCGCCAAAACAAGGGATGCCCTATGGGTTTTGCTGGAATAAGACGGCTGTTGCGGTTCGGTTTGGGCGCGATGATGTTTCTAGGCGTTGCCGGGATTGCCTATTGTTCGGAGATTTCGCCTCCGTACGTCATTCATACTCAGCCGGTCGATCATTTGCGACAATCCACTTTGAACGTGCCTGCGGACAGCTATGGACTTGAAGTCCTGGTGAGGCCCAAACCTGCCTCGCCGGCAGATATCGCCGTCATCCAGGCTGACCCGCGTGTGCAGTCGCCGCCGCTCCTTTTTCTACCACCAAACAAAAACCAGACATGGATTGAGCTCGATACTGCCGATTACGGACTTGCCGACTGTTGTTCGGACGAGTTCGGGCATATCAAAATTCTATATCGCCAGTGGAACCGGGCGAACAGGGGGCGGCCGGTCGCCCGGATAGACTTCGAACGACTGCTCAGCTCGGGTGAGGCCGGCACGAGCTATGCTTCTGGAGGCGGATATGTTGCTGCTACTGCGGAAGTGAGATCGGAGGAGAACTGGCGGGTCATCGACGACCTTGCCAATCTACCCTGGCGCACGCGATCTTTCCTGTATCCGATACGGCGCAACCTTAATCTGCCGGACTCAGGCGCAGTCTATGTCAACGAGCCGCTGCACGGTTTAAGCTACATCCAGTTCCGGCCGGATCTCGTATTGTCGGGCATAAGTTCGATCGGCTTTGCACTTGCGGACTGTGTCGATAAACCGGCTGAGGTTAGCCTAAGGTTTTCGGACGGCAACCATTCCGCCTTGCTGACCGGGTTGGAACACGAACTTATTGCGGCGACAGGAGCCGATAGCAACGTGGTCAAGCTTGGGCTACAGAGCATCCGCTCCCGGCTCAACGCTCAGGACAACCATCCGCTCATCCTGACCGAGGTGTCGATAAGCTTTGAGACGGATGCCGGAACGGCTCTGCAGTGCAAGCCCATTCGCTCTATCGTCGGAAACGCGGCGAGTGACACTGATTTCGCGGTGCAACTGCCTTCCACGATCCGGGACCTGGGTGGAGGATATGAACTGATGACGCTTGATCTTGCGCCGTTCAGCAACCCTAATAATTGGGGAAGCGTCATCAGTCGGTTGCACATGGGCCTGGTTCGGTCTAAGGGCAGCGCAGCCGCCCAATCGATCGAGATCGAAGGCATCTGGCCTCAGCACGGTTTTTCTGCACCGCACATCCCTCCGCTCCAGCGCGCCTGTCTGGCTGCTGCGCGGACGTTTACCAACATACTGCCGATCAAGGGCATGAAGGATGCCTGCCTGACCCCCTCGGTCTATGTGTCGATGGACGCTCTCGCGAATGGGATGATGTCTGGCCAGCTCGATCTGTTCGGAGTGCAGGTTCAGCCCGTCGGCGGTGCCCGATATCTGCCGAGTCCGACGCAGGATACGTTCAAGATGTCCATGCGCTTTAGTGATGCAAGCGACCGAGTCCTTTTTGCATTCCCCCAGTTGGGGGTTAGCAATGTGCAGAGACGAGTCCGTGTCGATGTGCAGATGGACGATCGGCTGAGATTGCTCGACGGCGACGGTCATGCGCTCAACAGTGACAATTCCCTCGAAGTGGCGCCGGGGCATGTGATCGAACTGGGCGTTGGGCTCGCAGATGGGCTGGTGACAACCGATGATGCTTACCAATTCCGGCTGAACGGACTGCGAGACGCTAGGGCCGCGGACGGCGAACGTCATGACGACAATATAATCTGGAGCATCGAGTCCGTGACTGATGGCGAAACTGTCGTGACAGACCACGCCGAGGGTGGCGATCGCTATTGCGCCAGAAACGGCCCGACGACGATCTGCGTGCCGCTCGGGGGCACTCTTTCCACAAAGAGTCTGGAGATCGGTGAACGGCTGAACCAGCCGATTAGCCTTGCTTGGGCAGACCCCGTCCGGATCGATGGGCACGCCTATCTCGTCGTCGGGGCGCCGTCGTCGCGATCCGATGACATTCTCGATGTCGAACTGCAGCTCGAGGATGGATCTGTCTTCGGCATGCGCGTGGTGCCCGGCGTCATGAAGGATCTCGGGGGGCTGTCATCCGGCATACGCGGTTTGATCATCCGGAGCCTGAGCGATCAGGCAAGGCCCTTATCGGTTTCCGACGTAGTGTTGTTTGCAGCGCTGCCGTTCGATCAAGTGCTCCGGCGGAAGTGGGGGCTGGCTATTCGCGAGTCCACGAAAATAGATCTTGAACCAGATGCTCTGCATGCGCCGACACCGGAGACGCTAACGGACATAGGTAACGGCTTTATCCGCTATTCCGGTTCTCCGGTTCGGGGCGCGCCTACGAGTTGGTCCTATCCGCTCGACATGCGCGCGGCAGATTTCGCAGCGTTTCAGTTTTCCGCAGCAATTATCCCCGACACCTGTGTTGCCGTGACGTTTCAGATAAGCGCGACATGGCAGGATGGAAACGCGAGCGGGCAGACAACTCCGATACTGGTGCGGTGCGTTGAAGACGGGACTAGCGATTGGCGCGTATCCGCAAGCAGATTACTGTCGGATCAGGTGCCGAGCACAGCCTTGATCAAGAGGGTGAATGTCTCGCTTACGCCGTCTGCGGACAATTTGCGTGAAGGGCGTGTCGACTTCATTCTCGGGGCAAGTGTAATCAAGCAAGGACTGCAGCTTCGACAGGAACTGATCGCCGGTCCGCAACTGCTCACTGTCTCGGACCTCAATGTTCGCTGGGACAAGCAGGCGACGCATCAAGACTCATTGTGGTCGACAGGCGGCTGGACACGGGTTGGCAGTGTCGTGCTCACCAGCGCATCGAGAACCGATCAACTGTCTCGGGTTCTGGTTCCACATGACTCTCCTCTTTTTTCAACTCTCGCAGTCAGGCTGGTGCCTGAGTCCGATCAGACGTCCGGTGAGTGAGTGTTGGCCTGGCTATCTGAATGGCGACGCGATCTGGAATAATATTGGTGAGATTTAGATAAATCATCGTGAAGACAGAAAATATCGAGAAGTATTGGAATAATGTCGCTGACATCCCAGTCATGATTGGGGTTATGGCTGTATTTTACTTCGTGATATCGACTTTTGCCTTTATCGAGGTCGATGCCCATCACGATGGCCTCATGTTCAAGGTGGCGGTCGACATTCTGCACGGCGCGGCGCCCTTTTCGCAGACCTTCACCCAGTACGGGCTGTTGGGCAGTTTGATCCATGCTGGCGTGCTCGCGATTACCGGCCCCGAACTGTCTGCTTTGCGCTACGTGACGATGCTGTTCTACGTCGTCACGTCGGGAATCTTGTATGTCCTGGCACGGCTTTTCCTCGGGCGGTTTTTGTCAGTGCTCTCAGTTCTGGCGTGGCTGGCAGTGGCGCCGTTCTACCTGTATCCACTTCTGCCCTGGTCCTCGGCGGTCGCCTTGCCGTTCCAGGCTTTGGCAATCATCACGGCGGTGCTGCATTTCCGCAGGCAATCCAACACGCTGCTGTTCATTTCCGCGATGGCCGCCACGGCCGTTTTCTGGATCAGGATGCCGCTCGGCGTTGTCACGCTCCTCTCCTATTTTTGCCTGTTTTTCTTCTTCGCCCTGACGCGCTGGCGAAGACCGATCGTCTTGCTCGATACGGTGAAACAGGTTGGGGTGGTTGTCGCCGGCGCGGCCGTGCTGTCAGTCCCGCTGCTTGCCTATCTTGTCTATAGGGGAGCGCTGGCCGACTGGTATCTGCAGACTTTTGTCATGGCGAGCGTGTTCGCCAAGTCCATTCCCGACGTTTGGGGCACTGGCAGCAGCTTGCTCCGTGAAGTTGGACTAAGCTTCTTTCCATTCTGGCTGAGCCCGCTGTGGGCGGTGCTGCCAATTGCTCTTTTGCTAGGGTTCCTGGTGCTTGCCTATCGCCACCTCTTCGAGGCGACAGCGCGCGACAGCCAGGTCGCGAGGATGCTGATCGCCTATTCGACATTCGCGATCGCCTCCTGGAGCCAGTATTACCCGGTCACGGAAGCCCGTCATGTGTTCTGGGCCAGCATGCCGATGATCCCCCTGATGATCTACTGGATCCGTTCGGCGTGTATTCTTGCCCTTGGATGGCTGACCCGGCGCGGACGGTGGTTCGCCATGCTGCCGATGACCGCGACGCTGCTCGTGCTTGTCGTCCTGTTCCTGCCTCCCGTCCTCAAGCGTGTCGAGCAGGGTGGCGGGCGTCTCGTGGTGTTCAACCAAAAGATCGAGGAACCGTCGGTCCTCGCCGGCATGTATGACACCAAGGACAATGCGCGATTGTTTGCCCAGATGAACCAGGACATCCTTGCGCTTCAGGCCAGATATCCAGGGACGCAATTGATCACGACCGGCGTGGATGCGCTTTACCTGACTTTCGGGCACTACAGCAGCAATTGGCATCCGCTCTACGTGTATTTCGATATAGGTGTCGCTATTTATCCGGGCTATCCCTCCAATCTGAAGGCCTATATACGGCGCGAGAAGCCGATCATTCTCAGCCCTGGTGAAATCTGGCCCTTAAGCGGCTATCGCGACTATGCACGCTATGCAAACGGCATGAATCTTCTGGAGCCAAAGCCCGCGGACCAGAGCTTCTGGCTGCCGCACGATACAACCGCCGACGACGACATGGTTGTGACCAATTTCAGCAATCTGCTTGCCCCCATGCGGGTCGCGGGCGCACGGCTCGGCAGCATTTCGCTCGCCAACGAGTCCACCCTTGAGATGGTGTTCTCGCCGGCTCAGTCGGAAAACCAGGGAGAGATATTGCTTTCCAACATGTTCGGACCTAACGACAAGGGATCTGGATTTGCGATTGCCCGTGCCGCCGAACAAGATCGCTACGACGTCGTGGTTTACGATCAGGAGAATGGTGGTGCCGTGCGAAAGCTGCTCTCGTTTGATGCCGATTTCGGGCGGTGCCACTATGTTGCTATTCGGAAACAGGGCCAGCATCTGGAGTTGTGGCGTGACGCTGAACTCGTCGATTCCACCGACCTAGGCCAGTATGATCTCAATACCAGCAACCAGTTGATCGTAAACAGCGGGTTTTTGCTGCGCCAACACTACAACGGACAGATTCGGCAGGTACGGGTCGAGGACCATGCGTTGTCCAAGGAAACGATTTTACGGAATGCCAGCTTCTCAGCCGATCGCTGCAACTGAGCCTGCTGCCGCCGGAAGAAGCGCCACGAACAAGGAATGAATTACGTTGCTGAAAGTCTATCTTGACGAGGCCTATCTTGCCCGGCTTAACGCGGTTGCACGCGAAAAGATCGAACATGCTGCACGCAACGCAACAGAGGGCGTGTTTTGCGGTGCCGTCGCAGCATCGGATGCGGCGCTTCCATCTGGATGGGATCGCGACGCTGCTGACGCTGCAATCGTTGTAAGCGACCGGGTGTTCGCCGAGGCAAACGTCGTTTCCGTTGCAATCGATGGAACGGGCATGGCTGGCGCCAGGACCGCCGATGCGCTGACGCGAATCTTCTCGATTCCCGGCGAGGGCGGCTTGTCGGGCGTCCTGGCAGCTCGGAGTGCTGAAGCGATCGTTGCGGGCATATTGCAGCGGCATGGCCCCGCGGTTGAACGGCTGAACACTGTCGGGCGGGCCTATGTGTTCGGTGCGGGTCGCTTGGGACAACTGGTTGCGGATGGCTTGAAGGCGAGAGGCTGGCAAACCGAAGCCATGCTCGAAAACAACCAGAGCAAGTGGAGCACGGACGGCGAGACGCCGATTGTCGGCGTGTCGCCCGAACTGGATCGCACGCTTCCCGTCATCATCGGAACCACCCGGTTTGCCTTTACCCTCGGCCGCCAGCTGTCGCAGGAGGGATTCACCCAGATCCTGCCTTATCCTGTCCTGACGCTGATCGACGCGACGGTCTTTCCTCCCGAAATTCCCTATATCGAACTCTACGGCGATCTGGCCGAAAACAAGCACAAGTATCTGTTTGAATACCTGAATTATCACGACGACAGGTCGCGAGATGTGCTCGATACTCTGCTCAAGTATCGCATTACGCTTGACGCCGAAGTGATCCAGAAAGTGGCCGAGCCGGAGGTGTCCCAGTATTTCGATGCCGACTACATGCCGCTTTCGCAATCGGAGGTTTTTGTCGACGCCGGCGGGTTTGACGGCATGACCACGAAGCTTTTTATCGAGAATGCGTCCGGGAAGTATCAGGGCATCTACTATTTTGAGCCCGATAGGGAACTGCTGGAATTGTCGAAGCGGAATCTCGCCGATTTCGATCGGATCGACTATGTGCCAGCGGGTGCCTTCTCGTATGATGGCTCAGTGGAATTCGTGACCACGGGAACCACAAACGGCGCTATTTCCATAGGCGAGCGCGACCCGGCGTCCCCGGACGAACGCGTCGTGAAAATTGCTGTGCGACGTATCGACAGCATCGCCACGATCGCCCCGACCATCATCAAGATGGACATCGAGGGCGCCGAAGGCGAGGCACTTCGTGGGGCTGAGGCGACGATAAAGGCGCATGCGCCGCGCCTGGCAATTGCCGCATATCACAAGGGCGCGGATTTGTGGCAGCTCAGCGAATTGATCCGAACCTTGAATCCGCACTACAAGATAGGCCTGCGCCACTATACCGAGTCTGGGCTGGAGACCGTCATATATGCGGTTGCCGGGACTCCTGCCGATGTGGGTATTTGAACCTCTCGGCCTGCGTAAAGCACGGACGCAAGATGTTTGACCGAAAAGCAACTTCGAAGACCTCGGTGAAGGTCATTTATCTTGCGGGCGGATATGGTGCGCGTCTAGCCGAAGAAGCGGAAGTGACCGTGCAATCGGTTTTGCAGAACAGAGACCGTCAGTTCTTTAGGAAATTTGGGGGGTGTATTTCCACTGTGGTGTCAATATAATAAGTACGAGATTTATCATTGGAGCGCAAAAAAATTAATTAAACAAATAATATTACATGAACGATCCAGAGGCGTGAATATATATTTGAAATTTTCCGATGGATACTTGTTTTTTCAGAAAATGACCTGGAAGGTTGCGTTGGTAGATGCCGGGGGCGGTGGCGCCGCAGGTGGGCGCCCGCGGCGAGCCGGACAAAACGTTGAGAACGACGAGGCCTTTTGCTTCGCCCGTAGTAGCGGGTTGTAGACGGTGCCGATCAATGAGCTGGTCGATTTTCGCAGCAAACACGGACGTCTTCCTTCCGAGGCTGCCATTCAGCCGCCTCGCCGTTTCGGATTGCTCGCTATCGTCGACGGTCAGGTCAACTCCGACATTGAAATGGCGAAGGGCGATGGTTACTGCATCAACGCCGTTTTTTTCGTGCTTTCTCCTAAAGCCATAGACTATATCGAGGGCGATGAAACGTTTTGGAACGACCGGTCGTTGCGTCAGTTGCTGATGGACGACCAGCTGAGCGTCTAGAGATATGCCGGCTTTAGGCTATCTATGGACACGCTGCGCGAAATGCAGCATTTGCGAAACTCTGTGCTAGCGGCAAGGCAACCTGGCGGTTGTGGGGGGCGCGGCATCTGGATGACGATACGGCATGAAGGTGTTGGCGTCAGCTATTGAAAGAGAGCCGGCGTGAAACGAACGCTTCTGCTATTTGTTCTGACAACCGGGATCGTAACGGTTGGAAATGCACTGGCTTTTGCCGTGCAGCTGATCTTTGCACGCGCGTTGCCGCCGGATGCCTATGGTGCCCTCAATGCCGTTTTCGGCCTGTCGACGACACTTGCTTCTCCGTTCACGGCACTTCCGTTTGTCATCACGCAGTTAACCGCAGAAGCCGGCCCTGAAGCGCGACACGTCGCTGGCGTCGCCAGGCGCATCTTCGTGGTGACCCTTGGCCTTGTCGCTGCACTTTGCGTTCTGTGCTTCCTGCTGGCACCCTGGACCTTGGTCGGCTTGAGTGTGCCGTTCTACGTGGCCGCGCTCGCACTGCCGCTGATCGTGGCATCCACCATCCTAAGTTTCCTGCCAATCGGTTTCGCGCAGTACCAACGACGCTATGTCGCCATGTCGTTCGCGGTCGCCGGCGTGCCGTCTTTTCGGTTCTTTGCGGGGGTGCTGTTCGTTCTGGTACTCGGTCTCGGAATCGATGGCGGCTATGCAGGGTTGGCGGCGGGCGGTTTGCTGGTGTTTGTCGTTGGCTCGCTGTTTCAGAGGCGGTTGCTGCTGCATAAAGGGGCGATCTGGCCACCCACGATTCGCTGGAAGGAAGTCGCCTCGCTGACGGTTCCGGCGATCCTCAGTGTCTTTTTCATTACGGCCCTGACCTTCATCGATCTGCCGATCGTTCGCTCCTTCGCCACGCCACATGAATCGGGGTTGTATTCGGCTGCCTCGATGCTGGCGAAAATCCCGCTGCTGTTGTCCAATATCTTGATCAATCTTGTGTTTCCCGAAGTCATCCAGTTGACCAAAACTGGTGGAGCCTCGAACCGCGCCAGCCTGAAGCTGATCGGATCGGCGCTTGCCTTCACTTTAGCGACCAGTGGTGGGGTTACGCTGATCATGATTGTGTTCGCATCACCCTTGATCGTGCTGACGGCAGGCCCTGCCTATGCCGATGCGGCGGGGCTGCTGGGCATTGTTGCTGTTTCCATGACCCTGCTGGCTGCGACCAGCCTGCTGGTGACCTATGCCATTGCCAGGCGCGACTATTTCATCGTGTTGCCGGTGGCGCTCGACCTGGCGGCGGTACTGGTCGTGCCTCACGTCTTCTCGCTGGATGTCACCCAGTTCGCTTGGTTGCTACTGGGTGCGATCAGCTTTACCCTTCTGGTGGCGCTGGGCTGGCTTTTCGCCAGCCATAGGATTTCGCCGGTTACCGATGGAGTCTGACATGTCGCCGCATTACACCCGTTCGCTTTCCGTCTCCGCATGAGCTTGACAAAAATGCTCCCGAAGCTCGCCGTGTTCGATCTCGACGGAACCTTGGTGGAAACCTCAGGCGATCTGGCGGCGGCACTGAATTTCCTGCTGGCCGAGGAGGGGCTGCCGGCGTTGACCGCAGATCAGTTGCGCCCCAAGATCAGCCATGGTGGCAGGGCAATGGTGGTGCATGGCTACCGGCTTGCCGGTACGCCTCTGCCTGAAGGCGCCGATCTGGACGCGCTCTTTTCGCGCTTCATCAAACGCTACGAAGCTTTTGTGGCAGTTGAGAGCCGCCTGTACGACGGCCTGCCGCAGGCGCTGGAACAGGCCGTCGAACTGGGATGGCAGTTGGCCATCTGCTCCAACAAACGCGAAACGCTGGTGCGGCAACTGCTTGAGGCGCTCGACATCGCATCGCTTTTTTCCGCGGTCACCGGCGGCGATACGCTGAAGGTGCAAAAGCCGCATCCGGACCATCTTCTCGGCACCATCGCGATGGCGAAGGGCGTGCCTGGTCGGTCGGTCATGATTGGCGACGCAAGCACCGATGTCGACGCGGCGAAGGCGGCCGGCGTACCGGTCATCGGTGTCGACTACGGCTATTCCGCTGTGCCCATCGAGGATCTCGATCCCGATATCGTTCTGTCCGGCATGGCGGATCTGCCATCCGCCTTGAGAAGGCTGCAGAGCCTGTTCGCGGAGGAGGACTGATTCATTCCATGTTCGGCCTGTTTCATCGCGCGATCTGGCAAAAGCTTCCCTATCGGTTTCGACGTCGCATGCTTTTCGGGGCGACCGCCGCGCTGGCGCCACGCCCGAACCCGGCGGCGATGCCGGCCAATCCCATTCTGGTCGCCGGTGCGCTGCGCACTGCATCGGGGCTTGGCGAATCCGCCCGTCTCTGTCTTTACGCACTGCAACAGGCCGGCATTGATGCGCGTCCGGTGGATCTCACCGAGGACCTGATGCAAGGCGATGATGGCTGCATCGTCGATGGAGAGGACGCGCGCGACCTATCGGGACCGGCCACTGTCGTGTTGCATGTCAACGGGCCGCTCGTGCCCATGGCGATGCTTCGTCTCGGGCGCCGCTTCGTCGCCGGAAAATATGTCGTCGGTTACTGGGCATGGGAGCTGCCGAACCTGCCGGCCGACTGGAATCCGGGTTTCGGTTTCGTCAACGAGGTCTGGACGCCAAGCGCATTCACGTCTGAAGCCGTGGCACGAAGCAGCTCGCACACGAAGGTCTCGACACTGCTGCACCCGGTTGCGGCGCGCGGCATGCCGCGGGACGAGAAGAGTGCAAATGGAGATGCGCGCCGCTTTGTTGTCATCATGTTGTTCAACATGCGGTCCAGTTTCGATCGCAAGAATCCCATGGCGGCGGTCGAGGCGTTTGTCCGGGCATTCGGTCAGGATCCGGACGTGCAGTTTCGCATCAAGGTGTCGAGCCCCGAGGTCTTTCCCGAAGGTCAACGCTTGCTCAGAGATACGGCTCGAGACCATGCCAATATCGAACTCATCGAGACGGATATGGGTGCGGATGAGCTCAATCGCTTCTATGAGGACGCGGATGCCCTGATTTCACTGCACCGGTCCGAAGGCTTCGGATTGACGATCGCCGAGGCCATGCTGCACGGCCTGCCGGTCGTCGCCACCAACTGGTCCGGCAACGTCGATTTTCTGACGGCCGAATGCGGAATTCCTGTCGGCTTCCGGATGGTGGCGGCTAGTGACAGGCAGAACACCTACCAGCATGCAGACATGCAGTGGGCAGATGCTAATGTCGGTGCAGCCGCAGCAGCGCTCAGACGGTTGCGCGAAAACCCGGATATGGCCAAAGCACTCGGAGAGGCGGGCAAACGTATCGCCGCAGAACGTTTTTCCGCACAAAGATATGCCGACTCGGTCCTTACTTCGCTCAAACTGCGGAAATAAGACATGCATGAATGATCGTGCCGGTCCGTTGCTCACAATCCCGGTCCCACATCCGACCAACCGCCTGCTTCCTTGTTCCCACCCGTGAAATGACACTCGAATGAACGCACCCGCGACGCGCAAGACGATCACCATCATGACTCCCTGCTTCAACGAAGAGGACAACGTCCTGTTCTGCTTTGAAGCAGTGAAGAAAATGTTCGACGAATCCCTGCCGGGCTACGACTACGTTCACCTGTTCATCGACAACGCCTCGACCGACCGTACGGTGCCATTGCTCGAAGACCTTTGCGCCAAGCATGACAATGTTCGTGTCATCGTCAACTCGCGCAATTACGGGCCGCACAAATCGCCCTACTACGGACTTTTGCAGATGGAGGGGGATGCCGTCATCCCCGTCATGGCCGACCTGCAGACCCCGGTGGAGCTCATCCCGCAATTTGTGGAAAAATGGGAAGAAGGCTTCCCGCTGGTGCTCGGTGTGCGCAAGCAGCATCAGGAGAGCTGGCTTCTGGGGGTTATGCGCGAGGGCTATTACCGGTTGCTCACTGCCATTGCCGACTCTGGTCAGATCCGCCACTTCATAGGATTTGGCCTGTTCGACCGGCGCGTCATCGATATCATCCGCGGCCTGGACGACAGTCTGCCCTATTTTCGAGGGATGATCTCCGAGATCGGTTTCGATCGCCATCTCATCGAATATGACCAGCCCCCACGCAAACACGGCCGCTCAAAGCAGAGATGGGCGGATCTGTTCGAATACGCGATCGTCGGGCTGACCTACAGCTCGCGCGTTCCACTCCGGCTCGTCACCATGAGTGGCGCACTCATCTCGGCCATAAGCGTGTTTATCGCTCTGATCTATCTGGTTCTGAAACTGGCCTATTGGGACACGTTCAACATGGGCCAAGCGCCCATTCTCATTGCCGTGCTTTTCCTTGGCTCCATTCAGATCGTGTTTCTTGGCTTCGTGGCCGAATATGTCGGCATGACCTATGAGCGGGTTCGGCACCGACCGCTGGTCATCGAGAAGCGACGTGTCGGATTTCCCAAGAGCAATGGACCGGTCTGATACCGGAGCGGCGAGGTGCTGCCACTCCGTCGGTTTGATCAGTCGATCGGGGTGAGCGGTCGGCGCCTGTAGATGCGTAGGCCGTCCACACTGCGGACAAGGTCGAACTGTCTGTCCAGTTTCGTCACCATGTCGTTGAAGCGCTTGCTGAATTGTGGATCGCTGCACCCAAGCTCGGGTTCGGTTCGCGGACACATTTCGTCGGCGATATACCATGGACGGTCGAGATCGAGCACAACGTAGTCCACCCAGACCGCGTCGCCTTGCGGCGGCAGGACGCCGTCCTGCCGCTTTACCGTGGCTGCGAGGGTCGGGACCGGCTCGAACACGCCGAACGGAAAGGCGAAGGCAAACAGCCGGTCCGAGAGCAATGAGGTGTTGAGATTGTTCTGGAAGGCTACCGCGACGGTGCGGTCCGCCGGTATCTCCGTCGAAAGAGCCTGCTCTATGGCCCGATCCTGCGCGGCAGGAAGATAGGCGCTGTAATTGAAGCTCCATGCATGGGGCGAGAAGAACAGGCGGCCACCCGGGATCACGCCGAACAGAAGCGACACGGCAAGGGTCGTCGTGACGGCGTAGCTTTTGATGGGCAGACCAATGCTGGTGGGAAGCCGCGCGAAGGCATAAAAACTGGCCACAAGCAGGGGCGTCCACACAGGCACTGCGTATTGAAACGCCAGGTTGGTGTGACTCGGGTCTCGGGACAGGAGCAGTATTCCAGCCTGCGGCAGAGCGGGGAGCAGTGCAAGCGGCGCATAACGAAGGGCGAACAGGGCCGGACCGAGGAGCGCCACCAGGAAGACGAGCTTTCTTGGAGACAGGATTTCCGCAATGGCCAGCTGCGGCTTGAGCACCAGCGAGGCGAGCATCTCGGACGGCGTTGCGCCGAGATAGCCGAAGGCACCCGACCATATCGAGCCTGTCTGCAGGCCGCCGGAATTGGCCGGGATGACATACTGTGTCGCGACGAAGAAATAGGCTGTCGAGAGAACGGCAATGACGGCCCCGGAAATCAACATTTTCCTGGATGCCAGCAGGTACAGGCCAACGAAGGCCGCCGACAGGGCATAGGTTTCCTTGGTCATGCACAGGACCGCCACGGACGCGTAGACGATAAGGATGCGGGTAGGTCCCTGGTATTTTTCGAGCCCCAGGAACAACAAGAGGTAGGAGAGTATGAAGACGTGCTCGAAGTGATAATCGAAAAGCGTGCTGCTCCAGAGCGGTGCTGAGAGGAAATAGAGAAGCAGCGGGGCCCATGCGCAGGCATCTGGGACGAGCCGTCGCGCCAGGAGCATCACGGTCAGCGCGCCGAGGATCAGCAGCACAGACTGTTCGACCAGCAGATAGATGGCCGGCGGCAGGATATCGAACGCTGGAGCGAGCAGCAGGCTTATCGGCTGCGCGTGCGAGCGGAAGGCAATCTCCGGAAAGCCACTGGCGGCGATCCGCAGATTGGTGAGGTACTGTCCGAGGTCGTAGAAGGCCGAATGAAGCGCTAAGTACCTCAGCAGCGGCAGCGCAAGAACGGCCAGGCTCGCCACCGCCACGAAGAGCAGTTGCGAGCCGGTCATTCCGAGTGTACCGGCGAACCGGTTGACGCGTGGTTCTATCTGCATTGTCTTCGCCTTGCGAGACCACGCCGCTGGGGCCGTGCTGGCAGCCCCTTAGTTCTGGCCTTGCCTCGCCTTCAAGGATGCCGGATCGAGTTCGATCAGCATGTTCTGCCGGAGCTCATCGAGCGACAGCAGCGGATTCATGTCTTCGAGCGGCATGGAAATCAGCGAACCGTCGGGCTGAGCGATGGCCGCCGATTTGGGCGCCAGCTGTTCGTCATGCACCAGCTGGACATTGCAGACCACCGGGCCGTCTGAGGACATGGTCTGGCGCACAGCCTCATGCAGGTCGGCTGCGTCGCTCACCGTGATTGCAGGAATACCGTGCACTTCTGCCAATTTCGTGATGTCGGGGAAGGTCAGGTGGGCCTCCGGACCGGTGCCGACGAAGCGACCGGCGAAATAGTTACGCTGGGTATTGCGGATGGAGGCGTAGCCGCCATTGTTGAACACGAACAGGCGCACCGGCAGTTTCTGGGCAGCGATCGTCTGCAGCTCCTGCGCATTCATCATCAGGCTGCCGTCGCTTTCCATGGCCACGTAAGGGCGCCCCTCAACGGCGATGCCCCCACCGATCAGCGCCGGCAAACCGTAGCCCATCGCGCCCAGACCTGAGGTCAGGAAGATGCGTTGACCAGGCCGCACCTGGAAAGCGGCGTAGAATATCTCTACCGCCAGGCCGGAGCTGCCCGTTACAATCAGTGTGTCCTCGGGAATTGCCTCGGACAGCTCGGAAACCAGGTGGTAGTGGCTGATCAGACCCGATTTCGGGAATGGCTTGCCGTCATTGATGGGGAATCGCGTCTTCCAGGTTTCGCATTGTGCCAGCCAGGCGGCGCGGTCGGGGATCGCACGCTTGCGGGCCTTGGCCAGCATGACCTCGAGCAACGCTCGCGCATCCGCCTGAACCTTGATGTCGACGGCATCGCCGAATTTGCCCAGCTCGGCGGGGTCGATGTCGACCACGATCTTTTTGGCCTCGCGGCCAAATCTCGCCTGATTGTAGGCCGTTGTTACGTTGTCCAGCCGCGCACCGATGGCGATGAGCAGATCGCTGTTCTGAACGGCGAAATTGGGCGGACGCAGGGCCACGGTGCCGGGGCGGCCCACGGAAAGCCGATGCGCCGACGGAAACAGATCCATCGCCAACCAGGTGGTCACCACCGGGATGTTCAACTGGTCCGCCAGCTCCCTGAAGACATCTGCAGCACCCGCCAGACGTACGCCATGTCCGGCCAGAAGCAGCGGACGGTTGGCACCTTCGAGCTCCGCCAGCAGCATATCGGCGGTTTCCTCGAGAGAAGCTGCATCCGAAACGTCGACCTCGGCCGGATCGGGCGTGAAGCCCCGGAGAGTTGACGGGTCAATCTGCGAGGCCTGCACGTCGAGCGGAATGTCGACCCAGCAGGGGCCGCGCCGTCCGGTACGCGCCAGGTGGAAGGCCTTCTCGATATGATAGCGGATGTCCTGGGGGTCCATCACCGTTGCAGCGTATTTGGTGATGGGCTGGACCATCGTAACCACGTCGACTTCCTGCGGCCCCATCTGACGGACGCCGGTATCGCCCCTGAGATCAGCGCGCTTCACCTGACCTGACAGAATCACCAGGGGCAGGGAGTCGATCCAGGCGCCGGCAACCGGCGTCATGGCATTGGTTCCACCGGGGCCTGTCGTCACCAGAGCGACGCCGACATTTTCTCTAACGCGTCCGTAAGCTTCCGCGGCAATTCCGGCTGCTTGCTCATGGTGGTGCGGAACATAGTTGATGCCGGGATGGCTACCCATGGCGTCCGCAAGGTACATATTGCCGCCGCCGGGCACGAGAAACACGGCGTTGACACCCTGCTGATGAACGAAGTCGGCAACGTAGTCTGCAAGTCTGAGAGTTTGCGGCATTTTTGCCCGTTTCCTAGGAAGCTATTTGCCGGGGCAAGCGCCACGGCACAGAAATATATAACCAGTCCCGCGCATCCAGCCGACCCGCGTTGCCAGCCTGTTTCTCGCGGGGCGAGGCGAGGCCTAGCTCGGCCAGTGCATCAGGTAGGTCTTGCGATCCTTGTTTTCCGTGATGGCGGGATCCGTATAGAAACTGTCACTGGCCTGATGGTTGCTCGAAATCTCCTCGAAGATCACGCCTGATTCCGTTTCAAAGGCATGCTTGACGCCCGCTTCAATGGTCACCACGTCGCTGCGCCGCAGCGTCCGGGGGACGCCGTCCAGATAGAGCACCATCTCGCCGTCGAGCACATGGAATGTCTCTTCCTTGATCTTGTGAGACTGTTCGGGATGCTTCTGGCCGGGCAGCACCACAATGATCTTCTTGCAGTAGTCCCTGTTCACGACGGTCATCATCGTCAGGCCGAATTCCTCGAACTTCTCGAGCCCGTAATGGTGCGAAATTTCGAAGTTCGCAGTGCCCGGAAATACGACATTGGCCTGTTCGAGTGCGTTCTTGACGCGCCCTACAATACCATAGACTCGTTCTCGGATATTGGCCTGGCTGGTGTTGGACGCCAGCAGAGGCTGATTGGCTGCAATGGGCTGCGTGGCCGAGACCTGGAGGTATTTTGACCAGTCGTTTGCGGTAACATGCTCCTCCTGTACAGGAATGGCAAAAAAGATGTCGTCGCTATGGATGCGTTCTCCCGGCGCTATGTCGCGCTTCGCGTAAGCGCCGCGACGCAGTCCGCGCAGGGATTCCAGTTCCGCTTCGGTCGGTTTCAGCGCGCCTTCCTCGTCACCCAGCACCGCATAGGCATGTTTTGCGGCTCCGAGCCATTTGCCGACCTGCTCGGGATTGGCGGAATAAGCATTGAGAGGCCAATCCGGGGTCGGGACACCGACATGCTTTTCCAGAGCCATGGCGCCTTTGCCGATGGCAATCGCCACCGCTGCCGTTTCGTCGGGGTCTTCGTGAGTCGAGTAACCGATACGGACCTGAGGATACCTGCGGCGCAGATAGTCGATGTGATTGAGTTGCAGCTTCTCGGACGGCGTCGGGTATTCCGCCACGCAATGCATCAGGACGAAGTCCTTGTCGCGATTGGTCAGGAACGACACGACGTTGTCGATCGATTCCTGGTCCACACCTGCCGTCGAGCCGATGATTGGCAGGTCGGTCGCCACCATTTTTTCCAGAAGCGGCCAATCGGTGAAGGAGCAGCTGGCGATTTTGAGGATGTCGTAGTTGTCGGCCACGATGTTGTCGACCGAGGGCTCATCGAAAGGCGTGCAAATGGCTGTGAAGCCGTGCTTTTTCACCTCGTCAACCAACCGGCGCGTATCGTCGCGCGACAGGCGGGTTTCCGAGAACCGCTTGATGTATTTTATGTCCATCCTGCCCTTGAAGTCAGGATGAATGAAAGTGTCCAGTTCCCGGTATTGAAGCTTGAAGGCGAAATTGAAATCGTAATCCTTGGAAACGGCCGCCATCTCGCGGATTACGCGCAATCCATGTTCGACCGAACCCATATGATTATTGGCCAGTTCGAAGATGAACAGCCGGTCGGGAATAGTCGAATTAGTCGAGGTTGTCATTGTGCCATTTCCATCATTAGTTTCCGACGTCCCCTTGAATGCGTCGCATCCGGCAGTCGCCCAGTTCGCCTGCAATGGTCTGCCCTGCAAGCGCAAGCTCAAACCTGACACTGTCCCTCGGGTCGACCCCATCGCTGGCGTCGTCCCGATGGTTGCTTCACACGCAATCGCCACGACTTCCCACCTATCTTGGAAAGTGCGGGCCAGTGTGCTGATACATCGGTTTCTCGCTGCATGCCAGTTCCAATCCCGGCCCTCCCATACTTTCGGATTCTCGGCGTGGCCAGCCGTGCAAACGCGCAAAATCGGCGACGCGATCAGGCGCCAAGTGATCCGTTTTAGAATCAGGAATACGTATAAGAACCGAAGTCATTTTCCCCTTGATGACGAACATCGAGCGGATCGTTGGTGCTGGTTGCTTGAGGGCATATCCGGTAGCCTCGCACTCAATATGCATCGGCTGGACCGCCAGGCGTCCCTATCTGCCCTCGGCAGGAGAAGAGAAAATATCAGCTGATCCAGAAGCCGCTTGTGTGCTCATGCATTTCCCGCTTCGCGTGTGCCGAAGGAGGACCGCGACGACGCATGGAAGTCGCGGGCGGGTAAGGGGTGTCGAAAGGTGCGACGCCCCGCCGACTTGCGCAGCCATCCCGGCCGCGACAGGTTCGGATTTACGGCGCTCTGCACTTGTCAATAAGAGGTAAATCGGCTATTTGAATTTCCTACGATATATTTCCAAGGCTTTCCTCGAAAGTTCAGAATACTAGAGATTATTCTTTGAGAATATTCGTTTCGCTCAAGATAAACTTGAGCGAGGGCTGGCCATTAATATTTGGAAAAACATGTTGATTCGTGACCTTGCCCGCAACATCGTGCTCCCCCCCCCCCCCCCCCCCCCCCGGCAGTAGCGCACTGGATCAATGTCCGCAAGAATTTGCGCAACTCGTTTCTCGAAGCGGAAATGGGCAAGATCGACTGCCTGTTTTCGGGCAAGAGCGAGCGGATTGCAGTCGATGTCGGTGCGAATCTTGGTCTTTACTGCGAGCTTCTCGCTCCTCATTTTCGGGAAGTGATCGCCGTCGAGCCCCAGCCCCGGCTCGTCGACTATCTGAAACGGATGCTGCCGAAAAACGTTCGGGTTTTGCAGGTCGCGGCATCCGATCAGCAGGGACAGGCGGGCCTGCACATCCCGCTCCTTCCCGGTTTGTCGAGCAAGTCGGCGCAGCAGGATGCCCTTGCATCGCTGGAAAATCTCGAGCGCACCGGAGACGGCAAGGCAGCGGAGACGATATCCGTCGAGCTAACCACCATCGATGCCGTGGTCGGAGATGCTGACGTGGGGTTCATCAAGATCGATGTTGAAGGGCATGAGACAGCCGCTGTTCGCGGTGCCCTGCAAACGATTGATCGCAGCCATCCGGTATTCCTTATCGAGATCGCGCGCCAGATGAACGCCAATGCGGCAACCGTTTTTGATCTGCTGCAAGAGCGGGGCTATGCCGCGTACTACGTCAAGGGCGATGCCTATGTGCCCATTTCTGCCGGCGAACTGGATGCCGTCCAGTCTGATGAGGACTACGCCAGGCTGATGCGCAACGAGCCGACGGGCTTTGTCGCCAACTTCTTCTTTTTCCCGGCCGGCATGCAGCCTCCGCAAGCCTAGTTCCGCGTTGCCGATCAAAAGATTGGGACGTTTCAGGCGTGCCTTGGCTCGGGCATCGGTGATTGCGCGGCCCGACGTTTTTTGGCAAGACAGGAGACGCTGCCATGCGAGGCAGCGCGCAGGCGCAACTGGCCCATACGCCGTTTTGGGGAGCGGCTGTATGTTGGTCTATCCAAGGAAATCCAGAGAACCTGCATGAACACGCGGATTACTTCCTGCCGACTTTGCCATGGAACGCTTGGCCCGACCGTCCTGGATCTGGGCTCTCAACCCATTTCCAACCGTCTGCCTCGCAGCGTGGAGGAGGCCAAGGGCAGACCGTATCCACTTGAGTTAGCCCTGTGCACCGAATGCGGATTGCCACAGCTGGCCCATCATCTAGACGCCGCCGAGCATTTTCACGACCAATACGCCTATGTGTCGGGCATCTCCTCAACCTGGATAGATCACTGTCGTGCTCTTGCCGAGGACCTAATGAGCGACTACGGCCTCCGGCCTGGCGATCGCGTCGTCGAGGTGGGCTCGAACGATGGCAGTCTGCTCAAAGAGTTCGCCGAGAGGGGGTGCGATGTGGTCGGCGTAGAACCCTCGGGAAATATCGCTGAGATAGCCAACTCCAAAGGGCTGACGACCAAGGTAGCCTTCTTCAATCAGCAGACAGCCACCGAAATCAAGGCGGAGCTCGGCGGCGCGCGTGCCCTGATCGGCAACAACGTGCTGGCGCATGTACCTGACACCGATGGCTTTCTCGCGGCAGGTCGCGATCTTCTGGCTCCCGACGGGTTCATGTGTTTCGAGTTTCCGCATTTCGTAAATATCATTCGCAAGCGCTTCTTCGACACGATCTATCATGAGCACTACACGTATCTTGGCGTTACGGGGCTCGTGCGATGGGCCGAGGCGCACGGCATGAGCGTTTTTGACGTGGTCGAGCAGCCCGTTCATGGCGGCACGCTCCGCGTCTTTCTCCGGCATGGTTCCGAGCCGCCGCCGACGCGCGTTAAGGCGTTTCTTGACCTGGAGGCGCCTTTCTTCGAGACGGCAGCATGGCACGACCTGCAGGCATGGCTTGAAGAGTGGCGCCGGCAGTTCATTTCCCAGATCAACACGCGGCTGGCGCAAGGAGACCGGATCGTCGGCTATGCAGCGGCGTCAAAGGCCACCGTGGCGCTAAACTATCTGGGACTGACCGGAGAACAAATCTCCTACTGCTGTGACGCAGGAGTGCTAAAGCAGGGGCGCTACATTCCCGGTTCCGCCGTGCGGATAGCCGCGCCGGACGAGTTGAAGGCAATCCCGGCCGATCTCGTCATCGTCTTCGCCTGGAACATTTTCGACGAGATTGTCAGTGTCGTGCGGAACTTGATTGATAAGCCGGTGGACGTACTTCGTCCGCTGCCGGAACTGGAAATATTTAGAGTTACGCCGGATCGGCAGAAATGAAAAAGCTCTCCATCATCTCGCCCGTCTACAATGAAGGAGCAGGGCTCGAGATTTTCTTCGAAAGAATGCTCGAGGTTCTCCAATCGGCAGAATTCCAACGCTATGACACTGAAATCATCATAGTGGACAATGCTTCGACCGACGACTCGCGCGATTACATCGAGAAGGTCACGAAACGAGATCATCGGTTCAAGGCAATCTTCAATGCGCGGAACGTTGGTGTTTTCCTGTCGAGCTTCAATGCGTTGAATTTTGCCTCGGGCGATGGCGTTTTTCTGATGGTGCCGACCGATCTTCAAGATCCTCTGGAGCTCATGCCCCGGATGATTGAGAAGTGGGAGGAGGGGTATCTTCTTGTGGCGGGAAGGCGCATCCAGCGGCAGGAATCTGCCCTTCTACGTTTTTTGCGGCTGCAGTATTACCATCTGCTGTCTCAGATCGCCGACCAGCCCATGGAACCCGGCGTGGGAGAGTACCAACTCGCCGATCGCCGCATCGTAGATGAGTTGCTGCAGATCCCAGACTCCAAACCCTACTTGAGGGGTTTGCTCGCCGATCTGGGCTACAAGCCCTTCATAATCGATTATGAATGGCAGCGTCGACAATGGGGAAAGTCCAGCTTCAACTTCCTGGGCCTCCTGCGATCCGCATTCAGCATGATCTTCACCTTTTCCCGACTTCCGCTGAGGCTGATACTGTTCTCCGGCGTGACAATAGCGGTACTATCGTTCTTTTATGGGCTGTTTGAAATTGCGCACTACGTCATCTTCGGCCCGAGCGCGGATCGCGGCATCACGACGATCATCGTGGCGCAGTTCTTCTTTGCCGGCATCAACGCGATCTTTCTCGGTGTGATCGGGGAGTATGTCGGACGGATTGCAAATCAGACGCGGTTCGGACGTAATGTCGGTGTCGCGCGACTGATCAACTTCGATGCGCCGGACGAAGAGGAACGCCGTCGATCGCGGAAAACCTGATCGGCTCGTTTTCATGCTACGATCTGGTCGGGAGTTTGCCGAAAGTCGTCACATTCGGATGAGCGTTGTCTTTCCGAGGCGCGGCGCAATCGGCCAAAGTGCCGACCAAGCGGGCTGGCACCCGGGAGAGTAGCAGTTGCGAGGCAGGCCACATCACAATGCGTCGTATTTCAGTCTCGCTATTGCCGGGCTGGCGCTTGTCTTTGTTTTTGTGCTCGCGGTCGCGGCACGCCTCGGTGTGGACGAATATCACGACGGGCTGATCTTCAAGTCCGCCTATGACATCGCGACAGGCAGCCTTTTGCCGGGCGCGGAATACAGCCAGTACGGCATCCTGTTCGATGGTGTAAACGCCCTCATCCTCTGGCTGTCCGGGTTCCATTTCGTTGCATTGAAGCTCTGGACCGCGGCGCTTTACGGCGCCGGAATGGTGCTCTCCTACGCTGTGATGAGCAAGGTCAGCCACCCTATCGTGGGGGCTTCGGCCGCGCTTGTTTATCTGCTGCTGTTTCCTTTTCTTGGCGCCCCCATGCTGGTCTGGGCCTCTGCGCTGGCTCTGCCGCTCACTCTGGTTCTAATGCTTCTGCTGGCGCATGCGCTCGACGGCAAAAGCCGAACGAGTGCCTTTGTGGCCGGGCTCGTGCTTGCCGGTCTGTTCTTCATCAAGGTCAATGTCGGCGCCACGCTGGCCGTCGGACTGATCGGCGCAAGCATCATCGTCCTGATCGGAGATCGCGGACGCGGTCAGGCGCGGATGTTCCTTTCGACGATGCAGCGCGTCTTTGTCGCTTGGCTCGCCAGCCTCATAGTGACTTTTGCCTATCTGGCGGCGATTGGGGCGCTGGGCTACTGGGTTTACCAGAATCTTGTGCTGCCCGCGACAATGTCCGACTACGTTCCGGAGGTCTGGTACGACCGCCCGAACGATTTGGCTTTCATGTTGAGCCGACTGTTCCCGACGGGGGTGGGCGTCGTGTGGTTGGCTTTCCCCGTTATTGTGGTCGCAACCAGTGTGGTCATCATCGGTGGTGCCTTGATCGGCAGGACCGGCCCGAAGATGCGTCTGGCAATTGTCCTGGCTGCGATCGCGGGTGGAAGCTGGGTTCAATACTATCCCGTCGTCGATCCGCAGCACGCCTTCTGGTCTGCAATGGCCATGCTCCCGCTGCTCGGATATGTGGTCTGGCAGGCGATCCTCGCGCTGTGGCGCCGGTTCGGCGGTTCAGAGGCGCAGCTTGTTGCCCGATGTGCCAGTTTGCCGGCCCAGATCGCTACTTCGGCGACGATTGCGATAATCGCCTTCATCTGGTTTGCGCAAAGCTGGCAGGTGCTTGCCCAACAGGGCGCTCCGATGCGTCCGATCGACGTGCCGCAGTTCGCGCTCATCGAGGATAGCATCACGCGTGCCGACGATCTGGAGCGCCTGGCGCAGGCAATCGATGCTTATGGCGGGCAACACGGACCGGTCAGGCTGGTCAATCTGTCGATGAATGCTCTTTTCGATGTGCTCGCCCCCAATCCGGCGCGCTGGAGCCGTGTCCCGGCCCTTTATTCGCTCTATACCGAAAAGGATGAGGAGCAGTCCCTGCAACTGGCGGACGAGCTGTCCAGGCCGGAGCAACCGGGCGATCCGCGGCTGTTCTTCTCCAATGCCTATGGCTACTTCCAGCCAGCCCTTCGTCCTCTTGTCGAGACCAGCCAGGGCGGCCTGCTCCTCGCTCCCGGGGAATCGAACCAGAAAGGCGATTTGCCGCAAATGGACGATGGCGCTCTGAAGTGTGCCGAAGTCAGCGTGCATGCGGCGCTGCAATCGCCTTTCTACACTGATGATCCGAGGCGCTTCTGGGGCTATTTCATGCCGCCGATCCGGGCAACGGGCCCGGTCCTGATCGACATTCTGGCGGCGCGACGCACGGTTGAGGGCGTCAATTCCGTTATGGTTGACGCCCATATCGACGAATCCTCGCCGACAGGGTTCTCAATCCGTCGTTTCGCCGACAGGGGCGACGACTACTTCCTGACCGAATGGATCGACGGACGGCCCGAACCGCTGATCGCGCTCGAGCTTTCGCCCGAAGTCATCCATCACATTCAGCTTCGTCACGAGAATGGAGCGTGGACGGCTTTTGTCGACGGACAGATAGCAGGCTCCGTGCCGTCGAAGCTGCCGACGCTGCAGTCCAATCGCGCCATCAGGCTCGGCGCAGGGCATCGCTATGTCGACAGTCTCGTGGGAGAGATCGTGGAATGGCGGGTCGCTGATCTGGAGAACTGCAAAGCGCCGGCACAATTGCCGCCGCCATCGCCCGGAATAGCCGCATACGCCAATAGCGACGCCGGACGCTTCGCGGCTCATCTCAGTCGATAGCCCGGCCGAAGCGCCGCTTTGGCGTCGGATCAGACGACCTGCCAATCCGAAGTGACCGTGCCCAACCCCGATGGAATTGGAGATTGTTCCGTTTGACATTGACCTGAGCCCCTAGATCTCCTCCGGATTTTGGTAGAGTCCGACTTCGAGCGAGGACGATCGGATGAAGCGCAGCAGGTTCAAGGGAGAGCAGATCATTGCGATCCTGAAGGCGCAGGAGGCCGGACTGAGGACGGTCGACCTGTGCCGCAAGCACGGGATCAGCAGTGCAACCTTATACAAGTGAAAGGCCAAGTATGGCCGGCTGGAGGTGTCCGATGCTCGGCAGCTGAAGGCACTGGCAGAAGAGAACGCCCGGTTCGAGAAGCTGCTGGCCGAGGCGATGCTGGACAACGCCATCCTCAGGGCTGTCGCAGCAAAAAAGTTTACGCCCGACGCAAAGCGGGATGCGGAGGCTCATGCCTGCCTAGTGCATGGGGTAAGCCAGAGGCCGGCGTGTGATGCTCTCAATGTTGATCGCTCAAGCCTCAGGTATCACAGCCCGTGACCGAACGATCGGGAGCTGCGTAAGGCAATGAAGGCAGTTGCTTCCCAGCGGCGCCGGTTCGGCTATCGCCGCATCCATGTGATGCTGCAGCGGCAGGGCATCGAGATGAACATCAAGAAGTTCAGGCGGCTTTATGGCGATGAGAAGCCGCAGGTGTGCAAGTGCGGCGGTCGCAAGATGGCTCTGTGCACGAGGCACCCGCTGATTGTGCCGGATTGGCCCAACCAGCGCTGGTGCCTCGACTTCGTCTCCGACGCCTTCACCGATGGTGCCCGCCTCTAGGTGTTGGCGGTCATCGATGATCATACGCGCAAGGGAACCGCCCCGGTTTGACCGGAGGCTCCAACTCCTGGGAAAAGGGGCCATTATGGGCAAGACCACGAACAATTTCTCACCTGAAACCCGTGAGCGTGCGGTTTGGATAGTGCTGGATCACCAGAACGATTATCCGCCCCGCTGGGCGGCGTTGACATCGATCTCGGAGAAATCGGGTGCGCACCGTGGACGCTGCAGGTATGGGTCAAGAAGGTCGTGGTCGACAGCGGCCAGAGAGCCTGGGTTCAGACCGACATAGTCGAGAAGCTGAAGACCCTGGAACGGCAGAAACGGGAGCTCCGACAGGCCAATGAGATACTCAGTACGGCTTCAGCATATTTCGCCCGGGCGGAGCTCGGCCAACCACTGAAGCGATGATCACGTTCATCGAAGACCATAAAGGGGATTTCGGGATCGAGCCGATCTACAGGGTGCTGCCGACCGCCATCCTGAGCAAAGTCGAAGGGCCTTCTATCATGACCATGCTGTCAAACGGTGGGATCCGGATCGACGTGGGGCTAGATCGCTGGCTCCAGTACGGTCGGTCACGCATCTATCAGTGGTGCCGACTTTATCAAATAAGCCACCTGGTGTGACGCTGTCGGGGCTGCATGACCATATGTGATCGTGCTACAAGTGAGGTCATGAAAAGACGGAAGAATCGGCCCTGGTGCCTGCGAGTATTCCGTCACACTGTCCCGCCGGGCGGGTGCATCTCAGGTGAGGAGACGTAAATGAGGTATCGTGAGGCATTCAAGCAGAAAAAGCGCGTGTTTCTGCCCGTCATCCACGTGGATTCGGAAGAACAGGCCGTCGAGAATGCCAAGATAGCGTTCGAGTCGCGAGCGGACGGGCTGTATCTGGTCAGCCATATCCATGACGTGTCGCAGTTCATGGAGATATTCGACAAGGTGGCCGAGGCGCATCCCGGAAAGTGGGTTGGTCTCAATTTTGGTCCGCGGTTCGGCGCTGTCGACCCGCTCGACTGGATCCGCCACAAGCGCGTCGACGGCATCTGGCTCAATCATGCCCAGATCGGGGATGCGACAGTCGGTTCGGACATGGCACGTCTCCTGCTGCAGCGGTCGAGTGTTCCGCATCCTTTCGTGCTTTTCGGTGGCGTGGCCTACAAGCTGCAGCCGACGCCGGAACATCTTGATCTCACCGTTGCCAACGCCACGCGGTTTGTTGACGTGATTGTCACCAGTGGTGATGAGGTCGGCGTGCCGCCATCCTTCGAAAAGATGCGGATCATCCGCGAAGCGGCCGGTGATCATCCGGTTGCCATCGCCGGCGGTTTGACACCGGATAACATCGAAGATTTCCTGCCCTATGCGGATTGCTTCATGGTCGCAACCGGCATCTACCGGTCGTTCCATTATTTCGACCCCGCCAAAGTGCGTGCGATCGCCCATCTCTTGAAGGATTAGGCTGCTTTCGGCTCTGAGCCGGTGGCTTGATCTGATCTGCTGACGTATTTGGTTTCGGCAAAAGCGTTTCCGCTTTTGCCGAAACTGATTCAGGCTGCGCCGCGCAGGTGACGGGCCGGAGGCGTTGACAAGGCTTGCCAAGTCGTGAGCGCGCCGGTGGCGATGGTCAAGGCGATGGCACCGGCAATCACCTCCAGCAGCAGCACCGGGTCGGCATAGAAGTCGACTTCGAGCGCCTTGACCGAAATGAGCCATGCGGCGGCGATGCCGATGACCGTGGCGACCAAAGCGGAGAAGGCGCCGAGCAGGGCATATTCGAGCACGAACACCTTGAGCACATCGCCGCGCGTCGCGCCGAGCACCTTCTCGATGGTGGCATCGGCTTCGCGACGCTTGCGGCCCGATGCCATGGTGCCGGCCAGCACCAGCAATCCGTTGATGACCGCAAGGCCGCCGACGGTGTTGACCGCCATCGAGAGTTTGTCGAACAGGATCGCTGCCTGCTTGAGAGCGTCGCCGATCGGCAGGAAGCTGACATCGGGGAAGGCGCGGGTGAGCGTACGTTCGAGGTTCTTTTCCTGACCTTCGGCCGCCTTGATGGTGCCGAGATAGGTCGCGGGATATTTGTCGAGCGTGCCCGGCGAGAACGTCACCATGAAATTGATGCCGTTCTGGAAATCGAAATCCCGGAAGTTGGCGATCTTTGCCTTGATGTCGTCACCGAAAATCTTGAAATCCATGGTGTCGCCGACCTTGAGGCCGAGCTGGGTCTTCATGGTTTGCCTGAGCGAAACCAGGGGCGGGCCGTTGTAGTCGGCCGGCCACCATTCGCCGTCGGTGACCGTCGAATTTGCTGGCAGATCGGCGACGAATGTCATCGGAATGTCGCGCGCCAGCATGAACGAGGCTTCCTCGCCGGCCTGCTGGTAGCTCTCCGGATCGCGTCCGTCGATGGCCGTAATGGCGCCACGCAGCATTGGACTGGATCTGAATTCGGTCATCGCCGGATCGGTCTTTTGCAGATCTTCAAGATCGGCAACCTCGTCGCTGAAAAGGTCCGTGACCACGAACGTCGGCGCGTCCTTGACGATCTGGCCGGTCAACTGGTTGTGCAGGTTGGCATCGAGCAGGGCGATGATCAGCAGCAGCGCCAACCCGAGGCCGAGCGAAACGACGACAACCGAGGCGCTTGAACCGGGGGCCGGAATGTTTCTCAGGGCATGACGCAATACGGCCCGGCGCGGCGGTGGCAGGCGCCGGAACAGCCACATCAGGCCCGACGCGGCCAGACGCAACACCACGAACGTGCCGACGACGCCGAGCGCGTAATAGCCGACAAGCGCAAGATCGCCGGTGATGATGACGGCCAAGCCGAACAGGGCAAGAGCCGACACAATGATCGGTATTAGGATGTTGAGTTGGGTGAAGGTTCTGAAATCGACGCTCGGCGGCACCGAGCCGAGAGAGCGGAACAACAGTGCCGGAGAAACACGCTGGGCCTGCATCAGCGGCAGGAAGGAATAGGCAAAGCCGGCGATCATGCCAAAGGCAGCGGCGGTTGCCAGCGACATCCATTCGACAGCCGGCGGCAGGGATACGGCGATCATGTTGCCGACGATTGGAAGAAGAACCAGCGAGGCGATGGCGCCGGCGGCAACGCCGATCAGCACACCAATGCCGGTCAGAATGCCGATCTGGGTGAGGAAGTGAACGAGAATCCTGGCGCTCGTCGCTCCGAGACTGCGGAAGACGGCAATGCCATGCTGGCGCTCACCAATATAGGACATGACGCCACTCGACACGCCGACGCCACCGACCAGCAGCGAGCTGAGGCCGACGATCAGCAGGAAGCGCGTGAACATGTCGTAGAAACGGATCAGCTCTCCGGCGACCTCGCGCGGGGATTTGACCTTCCAGGCATTGTCGGCGAAATGCTCCTCGATCTGCTTTTTCACCGTGACGAAATCGTGCGTCGGCAGGACGATCTTGTAGGTGTTGTGGGTCAGAAGGCCCGGAAGCGGTGCTCTGAGATCTGTCATCGTCGCATAGGCGTCGGTCGAGATCAGAGCCGTCAGTCCAAGCTGGAAGCCGCGCACTGCATTGTCGGGCAGGCTGGTGATGGTGCCGCGCACTTCGAACTCGGTCTGGCCGATGTCGAAATGCCCACCCATGGCGATGCCAAGGCGATCGAAGATGACCGGATCGACCACGGCACCCCAGACACCATCACGCTTGTCGAGCAGTTCGGCAGGTTTGTTGCCCGGTGGCAGTTGCGGGCTGACGACGTTGCCCAGAAGCGGATAGGCATTGTCGGCCGCCAGTAGGTCGATGAGCGTCGATTCATCGCCGGCCACACCGCGCGCGGCGGAATCAACGACATACGAGACCTTGCCGAGGGTTTTGAGGTAGGCGAGTTCCTCGGGCGTTGCCGGACGATCCGGACGCGATACCTGCAGATCGCCACCCATAAGCGTGGTGGTGTCGTTGTCGACGGCGTTCTTGAGGCTGGTGCCGACCGATCCGACGGCAGCGATGACGGAGGTGCCGAGTGCCAGACAGGCAATGAGAACGATGAAACGGCGCATGTCGCCGCGAAGATCGATAACGGCAACGCGCATCCAGCTCATCAAACGTCTCATGCCGCGGATGCTCCGGCGAGTTCGAGCAGTTGGCCGCGGTTCATCGACAGACGCCTGTCGGCGCGGTTGGCCAGACCGTTGTCATGGGTGATGAGCACCACTGCGGTCCCATGCTTGCGGGCGAGATCGAACATCAAGGCAATGACGCGGGCGCCGGCGTCCTGGTCGAGATTTCCGGTTGGCTCGTCGGCCAGCAGCAGTCGCGGTTTGGCAACCATGGCGCGGGCCAGCGCGACGCGCTGTTGTTCGCCGCCAGACAGGGCGCTCGGCAGGTGGGTGATGCGATCGCCAAGGCCCACTTCTTCGAGCGCGTGTTTGGCGGCTTCTCGAACTCTAGCATAGGGCAGGCCGGCATCGGCTATCTCGAGCGCCAGCGCCACGTTCTCGATGGCGGTGAGCGAGGGGACGAGATGAAAATTCTGGAACAGGATGCCGAGGCTCTTGCGGCGGAAGCGGGCGAGGGCATCTTCGTTCAGTCCCGATAGATGATGCCCGTCGACGTTGACTTCGCCGCTGGTGGCCTTTTCAAGACCGGCCAGAACCATGAGAAGCGAGGTCTTGCCGCTACCCGATGGACCGACGATGGCCACCACTTCTGCCGGGTCGACCGAAAAACTGACATCCTTGAGGATGTGCAGCTGTTCCTTGCCCGACATCAGATGAAGATTGGCATTCACCGTCTCGATCAGCGGCGCATTCGGCACAGATGTCGTCATGTCCGATTTCGTCTTTCGATGGCCCCAGTTCGCGACAGCAATAATCTGAACTCCGCTGCAATTGCGGTCTGGTTCTACTCTGCCACTTGATTAAGTTCTAACCCGGATTCGGGCGGAACGCCAAATCCTGATAAGGGAAGATGGTGTTGATGCGGGCGTGTGGCCACTCCCAAAAGCTGCGTCATTTCGACCGATAAAGAAACGCTGTCACGAAAATGCGACGCCATGGTTGGCTGCTGCTGCATACCCTATTACTTTTGCTATATGTCCCGCAGATCGTGAGACTCGCATAGGAGCATTCGAACATGTCCAGATCCACATACCTGAAAGCAGTTCTGGCGATTTCGGGTCTGGTCCTTTTGGCGTCATCTACGCAGCCCGGTTTCGCCGGACCGAAACAGGATGCGCAGCTGCTGTCCTATGTCGGCAACTGGCGCGGCAGCGGAGAACTGGTCGGCGGTGAGGAACCGGAAAAGTTTACGTGCCGTAACATCATAGCCAACGGTGGCGAAGGCAAGATCAACTACACCGGGCGCTGCGCCGTGGCCGGACTGAACCTCAACATCAGCGGCACCGTCAAATACAACGACGACGCAAATCGCTTTGAAGGCTCGATGAACTCGACCACCAAGTTCGAGGGCGTCGCCATCGGCCGCCAGCGCGGTTCCAATATCGTTTTCGACTTCAAGCAGCAGAACCAGCATGAAGGCCACGATCTGACCATAGGGGCCAAGCTGACCTTGATGCCGAATGACACCTACACCGTCGACTTCGATGTCTGGGTCAAGGATTCGGACGTCAAGATGACGACTTCGGTTCCCTTCGATCGCAAATAGCGGCAACCGGGCGAAAAGACCGCATGGCGGGGGCGACCATCTGCGCGCAAAATCAAGGTTAACAAGGCGTTATCGCTTGACGCCGGGATGTGTGCGGCGAAGCTGGTGATGCGAGTTATCGCGTGCCGGGAGTATTGGGGACCAGGGTGAACAGTTCGGGCCATGAAACGCAGGTGATCGACACCTCGCGCGGCAGGGTGGAATTCCGGGATATCGGGCAGGGGGAGCCGGTCCTGTTTTTCCACGGCGGACAGGGCAACGCCCGCAACACGACTTTCGACAAGGTCTTCGATTTCACCACCACCCGTCTGATCGTGCCCTCGCGTCCCGGCTATGGCGCCACGGATCTCGAAGGCAACGAGACGGCGGAGGCCACGGCCCAGGTCATTGCCGAGCTGCTCGATCATCTCGGTGTTGGGCCGGTGGTGGCGATCGGCGTTTCGCTCGGCGGACGTCCAGCCATTGAATTCGCAGCCCAGTTTCCCGAAAAGACGCGCGCACTGGTGCTTGAGTCCGCCATTACCGGGCCGTGGCTTTCGCCCACAGACAAGAATTATCGTCGTTCCAAGATGCTCTATGGCCCGCGCTATGAGCGTTACGTGTGGACGGCGACGCGCATGGCTTTCCGGATGTTCCCCGACAAGGCGGCCAAGAGTTTCGTCAACAACATCTCGACACTCGCCATCGAAGGGGTGGACAGCGAAGACGTGGCCCAACTTCGTGAGAGGATCAACTCGTTGCGTTCCCATTCGGGCCTGTCGGCGGATCTCGACCACAAGCTGGACGACCAGGTGCTGGAACAGGTCCGCTGCCCGACACTGCTGCAGGCCTCGCGTAATGACGCAATGATCGACCTCAGTCATGTCGAACGGGCTAAACGGCTGATCAGCCGTGCAAGCCTCAAGCTATACGACAATCAGTTCGGGCACTTCATGTGGGTCGGGCCTGGCTCGAAGACGGTTCTTGATGATCTGAGGGGCTTCATCTCGAGCCTCGAAGCAGAGCTTGCCGCGGCCGAATAACCGGTCGCGATGCCTCGTCAGTCGAGAAAATCGGCGCGATGTGGGGTGAACGTGTCGATAAGAACCCCGTCTTTGAGCGCAACTGCGCCATGCATCACATCCGCCGGCACGCGGTAGCTGTCACCGGCCTTCAGCACCTTCTTGTCGCCGCCGATATCGAGCTCGAATACGCCCGACGCGACGAGGCTGACCTGGATATGGGGGTGCGAGTGCATGGCGCCGATTGCACCTTTCTCGAAGGCGACCTCGACCATCATCAGGTGTTCGTCGTGGCAGAGAAGTCGGCGCTTCAGGCCGGGACCAACCGTGACCCAGTCGGCGTCGGTCGGCTGCACATAGATGGGGCTGTCGGTCATGGATAAGTCTCCGTGTTCGCAAAAGAAAAACGCGGAAGCGTTTCGATCCGCCTCCGCGTCCATGTTCGGTGCCATTCGGACGTCAGGGCTTTTCACTGTTTCCATGAAACAGTGAAAAGCCCTGAGTTCTTGTTTGATCGCATTTCCGAACGGTGAACCGGTGTCCACTTCACCGGGAAATGCTCTAGCGCGCCAGCCAGCCGCCATCGACCGGAATGATCGTGCCGTGGATGTAATCCGAGGCTGGCGCCATCAGGAACGCCGCGGTGTCGCCGATGTCGGAAGCTACGCCCCAGCGCCCTGCAGGGATGCGTTCGAGTATGGCATTGCTGCGCTTCTCGTCGGCCCGCAAGGCCGCCGTGTTGTTGGTGGCGATGTAACCCGGCGCGATGGCGTTGACGTTGATACCTTTGGCCGCCCACTCGTTGGCGAGGATCTTGGTGATGCCGGCAACGCCGTGCTTCGAGGCGGTGTAGGACGCAACACGGATGCCACCCTGGAAGCTCAGCAGCGAGGCAGTGTTGACGATCTTGCCCTTGCGGCCTTCGGCGAGGAGTCTGCGTCCGAAGCTTTGCGACAGAAGGAACACGGCGGTCATGTTGATGGCGATGACCTCGTCCCAATCCTTTTCGGAAAGCTTGTCCGAATCCTCGCGCCTGATGATGCCTGCGTTGTTGCAGATACCGTCGAGCGGCCCGTGGACATCCGATAGCGTGTCGATCAAGGCGGTGACGTTCGAGCGGTCGCCCAGATTGGTGGAATGGGCGGAGAACTTGCCGCCCATGTCCGCGACCATGCTGGCCGTTTCGTCCATCGCCATCAAGTCGACGCCGACAATCTCGGCGCCGGCGCGAATGAGCGACAGCGTCATGCCCTGTCCGATGCCGGTCCCCGCTCCGGTGACGACGACGCGCCTGCCGGTGAGATCGAAAGCGGAGAGATCGCTCATCGCATCATCTCCAGCGGCACCGGATCGATGTCGGTGTAGTCGACATTGTCGCCGGCCATGGCCCAGATGAAGGTGTAGTTGGCAGTCGCTGCAGCGCAGTGGATCGACCAGACCGGCGACAGCACGGCCTGTTCGGTCTGCATGACAAGATGCCGGGTTTCCTCGGGCTCGCCCATGAAGTGGAAGATGCGCGCTGCCGGGTCCATGCCGAAATACAGATAGATTTCGGAACGGCGGTCGTGGCGGTGAGCCGGAATGGTGTTCCAGACCGAACCGGATGCCAGCATGGTCATGCCGACCACGAGCTGGCAGGTCTTGATGCCTTCGGGGTGAACGAACTGGAAGATCGAGCGTTCGTTCGATGTCTCCTGGCCGCCGAGATCGATGCGCTTGGCATCGCCGATCCGGACCATGGTGGTCGGATAGGTGGTATGGGCAGGAGCGCTGATGATGTAAAACTTGGCCGGGTCTGCGGCGTCAGCGCTGGTGAAGCTGATCTCGCCGGCACCCATGCCGATATAGATCATGTCGCGATGCTCAAGTGTGTGGCTCTCCGAGCCGATCGACACGGTGCCAGTCGCGCCGACATTGAAAATCGCGATTTCGCGGCGATCGAGGAAGGACTTGGTGCCCATCGATTTCACCGCTTCGAGCGGCAGGGCGTCCCCGGCCGGCGTGGCGCCACCGACGACCATGCGGTCGTAATGGGTGTAGGTGAGGTTGATCTTGCCGGGCACGAACAGGTCTTCGACCAGGAAGTTCTCGCGAAGTTCTGATGTGTCCATCCCCTTCGCGCGTACCGGATCGATGGCGTTGCGGGAGGAGTAAGTCTGAGCAGTCATTTAGAGGCCTCTTTAGGCTGTTGTCATTTCGCTGTCACCGGAAGATCGATGGCAGCCAGAGCGAAATTGCGGGGATGTAGGTGACGAGCATGAGAACGATCAACATGGCTGTGTAGAAGGGCCAGATGTTCTTGATCGATTCCCATACGGGTATCTTTGCCACGGCGCAGCCGACGAACAGTACCGCACCCACAGGCGGGGTGACCAGACCAATGCCCAGGTTCAGCACCAGGATAACGCCGAAATGGACAGGGTCGACGCCGTAGGCCTGCACGACAGGCAGGAAGATCGGCGTTGTGATGATGATCAGCGGGGCCATGTCCATGAAGGTTCCGAAGAACAACAGCAGGATGTTCACCAAAAGCATGATGACGATCGGGTTGTCCGACAGCGACTTCATGAAGGTGATCATGATCTGCGGCACGTGCATGTAGGCCATGAGCCAACCGAACGCACCGGCGGCGCCGACAATCAGCAGCACCATGGCGGTCGTGCGCACGGCCCCCATGGTCGCGGCGACGAAATCCTTCCAGCTCAATGTCCGCATGACCAGAACGGTGACGCCGATCGCGTAGACAATGGCGATGTCGGAGCTTTCCGTCGCCGTGAAGATGCCGGAACGAACGCCGCCGAAAATGATGCCGATCAGCAGGAAGCCGGGGATCGCCGCGACGGCGAGTGTGGCGACCGCCCGCCATCCGGGGAAGACCTCGGTGGTGTAGCCGCGCCGGCGCGCAACGATATAGGCGGCAATCATCAGGCCGATTGCAAGCAGCAGACCCGGCAGAATGCCTGCGGTGAACAGGTCGGCAATCGACAGACGCCCGCCAGCAGAGATCGAATAGATGATCATGTTGTGCGACGGCGGGATGAGCAGGGCGATGATCGAAGAGGTGACCATGACGTTGACGGCATAATCGGCACCGTAGCCACGGTCACGCATCTGCGGGATCAGCAGACCGCCGATCGCCGAGGCGTCCGCGACGGCGGAGCCGGAAATGCCGCCGAACAGGATCGAGGCGATGATGCCGACCTGGCCGATGCCGCCGCGCATATGCGCAACCAGCGATGCGGCGAAATTGACGAGCCGTGAGGCTATGCCGCCTCTGACCATGAGGTCGCCGGCATAGATAAAGAACGGGATCGCCATCAGCACGAAGATCGACACGTTCGAGGCCATGCGCTGGAAGACAACCAGCGGCGGCAGGCCGAGATAAAGGATCGTGAAAAAAGATGCGACACCGAGACAGAAGGCAATAGGTGTGCCGATGACGAGGAGGGCAGCAAATGTGCCGAACAGGAGCCAATATTCCATCGTGCTGCGCCTATGAGGAAAGGGATGCGGAAGAGCGGTCGAAGTCGTCTTCTTCTTCGCCGAGGAAGCGCGCCAACAAACTCTTGATGGAGAACAGGCAGATCAGAAAACCGCCGAGGGCCAGCGGGACGTAGCGGAAGCCGTCCGGAATGCCCAGGGTCGGGCGAATGGCGTCCCACGTGGAAATGGAGAGATCCGTGCCGTACCAGACCATGCCGATTCCGAAGGCCAGGACGGCGACATCGGAAATGGTTCTGAGCACTGCCCTGCCTGCGCCGGGAACGATATGCAGGAGCACGTCGAAACCAAGATGGGTCCGTTCGTAAACACCGACTGCCGCGCCGAAGAAGATGAACCAGCCCATCAGCGTGACGGACAGCGCTTCACCCCAGGATGGGGTCGAGTGCAGGATGTATCGACCGAAAACGACGTAGAAAATGATGATGACCATGCCGACAAGGCAGGTACCTGACAGCCAGAGTGAAAACACGTTTACGCGGTCGAGGACCGCTGTCAGGTATTTGAGAAAGGTTTTCACAGACGACTCCCCCAGTCAGTAAAAGATGGCGCGGTTTGCACCGCGCCATCAATTTCCTAGCCCAGCGGGACTACTTTGTCGCCTGGATGCGGGCGACGAGATCCTTGAGCTCGGGCGTATCGACATACTTGTCGTAGACCGGCTTCATCGCGTCGATGAAGGGCTGCTTGTCGATTTCGGTGATGATTTCCGAACCGCCGGCCGCAACCTTGGCGGACGACTGCAGAACCTTGGCGTCCCAGGCACCACGCTCGTAGCCGACCGAGTTCTTGGCGGCCTTCATGACGGCATCCTGCTCGTCAGCCGACAGCGAATCCCAGGTCTTCTTCGACATCACGAGGACTTCCGGAACGATCAGGTGCTGATCGAGCGTGTAGTAGCCGGCGACCTCGTAGTGACCAGAGGTGTCATAGCTCGGCGGGTTGTTCTCGGCACCGTCGATGACGCCGGTCTGGATGGCTGAATAGACTTCGCCATAGGGCATCGGCACGGCGTCGGCGCCGAGCGCCTTGACCATGTCGACGAAGATGTCGGACTGCATGACGCGGAACTTCAGGCCCTTCAGGTCGTCGAGCGACTGGATCGGCTTCTGAGAGTTGTAGAACGAACGCGAGCCACCATCATAGAAGGCTAGGCCGATGAGATCGAAGGGCTCGAAGGCGGCGAGGATTTCGTCACCGATCGGGCCGTCCATGACCGCGCGCATGTGAGCTTCCGAACGGAAGATATAGGGCAGCGACGGAATGCGGGTGGCCGGGACCAGACCGTTGAACGGTCCAAGCGATACGCGGTTGAGATCGATGGCGCCAAAACGGGTCTGTTCGATGGTGTCCGCTTCTTCGCCGAGCTGGGCCGAGTGCGCAACCTCGATGCCGAGCTTGCCGTCGGTGTACCGCTCAAGCAGTTGGCCCATGTACTTCACGGCCTCAACTGTCGGGTAACCATCAGGGTGCGTGTCAGACGAACGCAGGACCCTCTCCTGCGCGCTGGCGCCGGTTGCCAAAAGGGCGATCGCACCGGCGGTCACCAGCATTTTGGAAATGTGGAACATCAAATTCCTCCCAGAGTTTGCATGCAACCCGAACGCCCCGTTCGCAGGGTGCGCGGGCCGTTTCCGAAGCCGGAACGCACCTTTTGCAATGGTGGCGTGACGACTAGTATGGTACTGTATGGAAGCTCGCTTGGGCTGTCAAATTAATATACTAGTTATTTCATGGACACCACGCTCGCAATCCCAGTGACGAACGAAACCGCCGCAGCCCGCATTGAACGTGAGCTGCGGGAGGCCATCGTGCGGCTGGATTTGCTGCCCGGAACACGGGTGAGCGAGCAGGAAATTGCCACGCGCTATGGCGCATCGCGTCAGCCGGTTCGCGAGGCGCTGATCGCACTGGCGCAATCGGGATTTCTGGAAACGCGATCCAATCGCGGCACGATGGTGGTCAAGATCTCGGTGCAGCATTTGCTCGAAGCGCGCTTCGTGCGTGAGGCGGTGGAAGTGGCCGTTGTCCGCCGCGCCTGCGAGCATTTCGATCCGCTGACACGCGAGCAGATCGAGGCGAACCTCGACAGGCAGAAACAGACCGTTGCTCTCGAAGATCACGATGAGTTCCGCCAGCTCGATGCCAGATACCATTCGAGCCTGGCAAAAGGCGCCGGATGCCTTCTGGCCTGGCACACCATCAAGGATGCCAAGGCGCAGTTCGACCGGGTAGGCAATCTCATGCAGATCAAGCGCGATAATCGCGCGCTTCTGCTGGACCAGCACAGGGCGATCGTCGACGCTATAGATGCGCATGACGCGGATGCTGCCGAAGCGGTCATTCGCGAGCATTTGCATTATATTCTCAAGGATCTTCCCGAAGCCGCGGCGATCTATTCCGACCTGTTCGAATAGAGCCGAACGGGCTCGGGCGGGGTGGTGCTCATAAATCTATTCTGGCACAGACCACTTTTCCACAGGGGGTGATGCCGGCTGGCCCCGCACAAACCTGCCTTATTTGCCTTGATCTGTGACAAATTGGCTCATCGATAGCCATGCTAGCGCTGGCGTCTGGGTCGAAATCCCGATCGAGGCGTAGACTGGAGCGAGTCGACCAGCGGCATTGCGACGCAGGGCGAAAGGTTTCATGTCTGTTAAAAGGTTTGAATAACTGAATATACGCAGACAGCGTGGCACGGAGGTATCCTTATGATCGACAGCTTGTTTGTCGAATTATCCCGGTGGCAATTCGCCGCTGTAGCCATGTATCACTTCATCTTCGTGCCGCTGACGCTCGGCATTGTGTGGATGTTGGTGATGATGGAGTCGGTCTATGTCATGACCGGCAAAGAGATTTACCGGGACATGACCAAGTTCTGGGGGAAGTTGTTCGCTATCAACTTCGCTCTTGGCGTGACGACCGGTCTGACCATGGAGTTCCAATTTGGAACCAACTGGTCCTATTACGCCCACTACGTGGGTGACGTTTTCGGGGCGCCGCTGGCCATCGAGGGGCTGATGGCCTTCTTCCTCGAATCGACCTTCGTCGGCCTGATGATTCTCGGGTGGGACCGGATGGGCAAGGTTCAGCACCTGGCCGTGACGTTCCTGACCGCACTCGGCTCCAACCTTAGTGCCTTGTGGATCCTGGTCGCCAACGCCTGGATGCAGAACCCGGTGGGTTCGGAATTCTCGGCCGAGACCATGCGCATGGAAATGACGGATTTCTTCGCGGTCGTTTTCAACCCGGTGGCGCAGGTCAAGTTCGTTCACACCGTTGCTGCGGGCTATGTCACCGCCTCGGTCTTCGTGATCGGCATTTCGGCCTGGTACATGCTCAAGGGGCGTGACTTGGCCTTTGCCAAGCGAAGCTTTGCGATCGCAGCAGCCTTCGGTGTTGCTGCTTCCCTGTCGGTCATCGTTCTCGGCGACGAGAGCGGTTACGAACTGGGTGATGTGCAAAAGGTCAAGCTCGCCGCCATTGAGGCGATGTACGAGACTGAACCGGCGCCGGCGCCGTTCACTGTTATTGGCTTGCCGAACGACAAGACCAAGACCACCGATTTTGCTTTGCAGATTCCGTGGGTCGGCGGTCTGATCATGACGCGCTCGATCGACCAGGAAGTGCTTGGCATCAACGATCTCATTAAGCAGCATGAGGTTCGCGTGCGTTCAGGCATGATTGCCTACGAAAACCTGGTGAAGCTGCGTGCTGGCGACAAGTCGCCGGATGTTGTTGCAGCCTTCGAAGAACACAAGGTCGACCTTGGCTACGGTCTGCTGCTCAAGCGCTATGTCGAGGATCCTTCGACGGCGACAGACGCCCAGATCCTGCAAGCTGCCGAAGACTCGATTCCGTCGGTGCCGCTGCTGTTCTGGAGTTTCCGCATCATGGTCGGCATCGGATTCGTGTTCCTGGCGCTGTTCCTGACGTCGGCCTGGCATATGGCCCGCGGCACTATTCTGAAGCAGCGCTGGTTGCTGAGGACTCTGGTCTATTCGATCCCGTTGCCGTGGATTGCCGCTGAACTCGGCTGGTTCACCGCCGAGTATGGACGTCAGCCATGGGCGATCGGTGAAGTTTTGCCGACGTTCCTCGGCACTTCGGCTCTGACGGTTTCCGACCTGATCGTCTCGATGGCAGGCTATCTGATCTTCTACACGCTGCTGCTCATCATCGAGATGTTCCTGATGTTCAAGTTCGCCCGTCTGGGTCCGAGCTCGTTGCATCTGGGGCGGTATCACTTCGAACAGGGCGACGCTCAGCGTCAGCCGGCCGAATAGGGGAGAGCTCCAATGCTGGATTATGAAATCCTGAAACTGATCTGGTGGGCTCTTGTCGGCATTCTGCTGATCGGCTTCGCCATCACCGACGGCATGGACATGGGGGTGGGCACACTGCTGCCCTTCCTCGGCAAGACCGATCCGGAACGCCGTGTCATCATCAACGCTGTCGCCCCGCACTGGGATGGCAACCAGGTCTGGCTGATCACCGCAGGCGGCGCCATCTTCGCGGCCTGGCCGGCGGTCTATGCCGCTGCCTTCTCGGGCTTCTATCTGGCCATGTTGCTGGTTCTGATCGGACTGTTCTTCAGACCGGTCGGGTTCGACTACCGGTCGAAGCTCGAAGGCAGCCGCTGGCGCAATACCTGGGACTGGGGGCTGTTCGCCGGCGGGTTCATCCCGGCCCTGATCTTCGGTGTGGCCTTCGGCAATCTCATCCAGGGCGTGCCGTTCCATCTCGACGAGTTCCTCAGGCCGCATTTCGATGCGCAGTTCCTGTGGGCGCTCATCATCCTGCTCAATCCGTTCGCTCTGCTGGCCGGGCTGATCAGTGTGGCCATGCTCGCCCTTCACGGCGGTGTCTGGCTGCAGTTGCGGGCGGAAAAGACCATCGCCGACCGGGCCAAGGTCTATGTCAAATGGCTGGCCATAGCCGTCGTCGCGATGTTCGCGCTCGCCGGTATCTGGGTTGCGTTCGGCATCGAAGGCTACAAGATCGTGTCGCAGCCCGCGCTCGACGCGGCGGCCAATCCGCTGGCCAAGGAAGTCGTTCGTGAACCGGGTGCGCTTCTCGCCATCTACGGGAACTATCCGATCGCCATTCTGGCGCCGGTGCTCGGCCTTCTCATGCCGCTTCTCGCCTGGCAACTCGCCGAGCGTGACCATGGCGGCTGGGGCTTTGTTGCCAGTGCCCTTGGCATGACCGGCATCATCTCGACAGCCGGCCTTTCGATGTTCCCGTTCATCATGCCGTCCTACTCGGATCCAAATTCGAGCCTGACGGTGTGGGACGCGACCTCGAGCCAGCTGACGCTGACAGTGATGTTCTGGGCGGTGGTCATATTCCTGCCCATCGTTCTGGCGTACACGGTGTGGGCCTATTGGCGGATGTGGACCAAGCTGTCGGTTGCCGACATCGAAGCCCGCGCCAACGAAGTCTACTGACACGGGGCTGAAAGGAGCCAAAACTCATGTGGTATTTTGCCTGGATCCTCGGCGTCACCGCCGCTCTGGCCCTCGGTGTGATCAACGTCATGTGGTACGAATTCCAGAACGAATTCGAGACCGCTGACGACGCGCCCAAGTCCGGATCGACCAAGAGCTGATCTGCTGATACGACTTTAGCCGGCGCCGGCCTCTGACAGGGGCCGGCGCCAGCGTTTTGTGATCTACCATTATATGTAAAGAGGACGACATGGCGGCGGATGCCAAGCGTTTCAAGGCGTTTCTCGACGCCGAACGTCCGACTGCCGGCGGGAATCTGCGTAAGGCCATTGTCTTCAACTTCCTCGCCGCACTGGTCATCATCGCTCAGGCGTTTGTCGTGGCGATGATCGTATCCGGATTGGCCTTCGACCATGCTCCGTTTACCGACGTCGTGCCGCTGATTGTTGGCCTGTTGCCGCTTTTTGCACTGCGAGCGCTGTTCAACTGGCTCGGTGAGCGCGCCGCTACCCGCGCCGCAATGAGCGTCAAGCGCGATCTTCGCCTGCGCCTCATCGATCACCTGATCGCCTTGGGCCCGCTGGCCCTGCTCGACAGGCCGGTCGGGGGGCTCGTCACGTCGTTGACCGACGGCTTGTCATCGATGCAGCTCTACTATTCGCGCTACCTACCGGCGATGATGCTGTCCGGACTGGTGCCATTGGCCATGCTCATCGCGGTGGCGCCGGCCGACTGGCTATCGGGACTGATCCTGATCGTGACGGCGCCGCTCATCCCCTTTTTCATGGTCCTGATCGGCAAAGGGACAGAAAAGACCAACCGGCGCCAATGGCGCAAGCTCGCCCATATGGCCGGACATTTTCTCGATGTCGTCGAGGGACTGACGACGCTCAAGATCCTCAATGCCAGCCGGCGTGAGGCCAATAATGTCGCGCGCATCGCAGACAGCTATCGCCGCGAGACCATGGTGGTTCTGCGCGTGGCGTTCCTGTCGTCTTTCGCGCTCGAATTCTTCGCCACTGTCTCTATTGCGCTGGTTGCCGTGCTTGTCGGCTTCCGGCTGATGTGGGGCGAGATAAGTTTCTTCAACGGCTTCTTCGTGCTGCTGCTGGCGCCCGAATTCTACCTGCCTCTCAGAACCCTCGGCACCGCCTATCATTCGCGCATGGAAGCCATCGGTGCGTCCGAGCGGGTGGTCGAGATGCTCGAAGTCCCGCTCCCTGCCGCCGGCAGCGGCACGCGCAGCGATATCGGCGAGGATATCTCCATCCGTTTCGAGGATGTGCATGTCACCTATGCCGACGGTCGCACCGGCCTGGCCGGCATGAGTTTCGAGATCAAGCCCGGAGAGCGCGTGGCGCTGATCGGGCCGAGCGGGGCCGGCAAGTCGACGGTGTTCAACCTGCTGCTCGGTTTCGTGGCGCCGAGCGCAGGGCGGATTCTCATCAATGGCATGCCGATCGAAGATCTGGACATGGCGGCCTGGCGGGCCAGACTGGCCTATTTGCCACAGCGCGCGCACATGTTCGACGCAACAATCGCCGAAAACATCGCCATGGCATCCCCGGATAGTGTCGATTTGGCGCGTGTCCGTGAGGCTGCGCAAAAGGCGGTAGCTGATGATTTCATCTCGGCGCTGCCTCAGGGATACGACACGCGGCTTGGCGAAAACGGCATCGGGCTCAGCGGAGGTCAGGTGCAGCGGCTGGCGCTCGCCCGAGCGTTTCACGCCGAGGCGGGGCTGGTGTTGCTCGACGAGGCCAGCGCCCATCTCGACACTGAAAGCGAAGCGGCGATCTCGAATGCAATCGACCGTTTGCAGGCAGGGCGAACGCTCATCACCATCGCCCACCGCATGGCGACCGTACACAATGCTGATCGTGTGCTGTCCATCGCCGAAGGCCGGCTTCTCGGCGAAGGGCCGCCAGCAACGATGCTGGCCAAATCCGCCGACGCCTTCGACCTTGAGGACGGGGAGGATGAGCAATGAACGCATTGGTTCGCATTCTCCGCCTGGCCAAGCCCTATTGGCACTGGATGGCGCTGTCGATCCTGGTCTCGGCGGCGGCGACGCTTGCCAATATCGGTTTGATGGCCACCTCGGGCTGGTTCATCACCGCCATGGGACTGGCCGGCGTCGCCGGCGTCAGCATGAACTATTTCACGCCCGCGGCGCTGATCCGGGCCTTTGCCATCGTCCGGACCGTCGGCCGTTATCTCGAGAGGCTGGTCAGTCATGAAGCCACGCTGCGCATTCTCGCGGGGCTCAGGACCTGGCTTTATCGCCGTTTTGAACCGCTGGCGCCTGCGGGGCTGCAGCACATCCATTCCGGCGACGTTCTCGCCCGCATGGGCGCCGACATCGACGAGATCGAGAACGCCTTCCTGCGTCTGCTGGTCCCGGCGGGTGTAGCGATCATCGTTGTCCTCGTCGTCGTCGGTGTGGCGCTGTTCTACCTGCCGAGCTTCGGGATCGTGTTTCTGGCGCTTCTGCTCATCGCCGGCATCGGCCTGCCGATGTTTATGGACAGGCTCGGCCGCGAGGCCGGTGCCCGTCTGACCGACACCTCGGCGCAGATGAGCGTCAAGCTGGTCGACAGCCTTGAAGGTCTTGGCGAGTTGAAAGCCTACGGCCTGGCCGATGCCCGCCGCGCCGATATCGCGGCACTCTCCGAGGCCTTGATCGCAGACGAGACAAAGCTCGCCGATCTTAGCGCCGTGACCCGTGGCGGCATCAACGGTTTTGCGAACCTGTCGATGCTGGCGGCGCTCGCGATTGCGGGTGCGGCTGTCGCTGCCGGAACATTCGATGCAAGCAATTTGACCATGCTGGCCTTGCTGGCACTCGCGAGCTACGAAGCGCTGACTCCGATCCCCGATGCAATGGAATCGCTGTCGGCGACACTGGCTTCGGCGCGGCGCGTGTTTGCGCTTGCCGATACCGAGCCGGAGCCGGCCGAACCCGTGACGCCGCACGACCTGCCGGAAGAGACTGTGCTCAGTTTCAGTAATGTGTCGCTGACCTATCCCGGCAGCGATGTGCCGGCTCTCACCGGCGTCGATCTCGATCTCACGCCGGGCAAGCATGTCGGCATCGTCGGTCCGAGCGGCTCCGGCAAATCCAGCCTTGTCGGGCTTGCGCTGAAGTTCTGGGCCCCGAGCAGCGGTGTGATTTCGCTCGGCGGCGTTCCGATCGCCGAACTCGATGGCGAGGCATTGCGGTCCCGTTTCGCCGTCGTGCCGCAAAGTGCGCATCTGTTCGCCGATACCATTGCCGGCAATCTGCGGCTGGCGGCGCCTGATGCGAGCAATGAGGATCTGCGCAAGGCATGTCGCATCGCCCAGATCGATGAGTTCATAGTGGCTCAGCCTGATGGCTACGACACGGAGGCCGGCTCGCAAGGGCTCAAGCTCTCCGGCGGACAGGCACGGCGGTTGGCCATTGCCCAGGCCTTGCTGAAAGGCGCGCCGGTATTGATCCTTGATGAGCCGGGCGAGGGGATCGATCTCGAAACCGAGAAGGTGCTGCTTGAGGCGATACTGGAAGCGCGCGCGGATGCGGCAATTCTCTACATCACGCACCGCCGCCAGGCTCTTGAGCACATGGATGAAGTCATCGTCGTGTCGGATGGGCGCATCGTTCAACGCGGTACACCGGACGCGGTCTTGCACTAAGCGAGCGCTCTGAGCATTCAAACGCGGAAAGCTTCAAAACGCAAAACCGGGCTCTCCGCCTTCTGCCCCACAATACCAGAGTCTGTCCGTTTATGTTGGAAGCGGTAGCGGGGCTTCCCTCCCCATCAAGGGGAGGGAAGCAGTCGGTGTCCTACGCGTGACCGTGGATTGCCTGCGGCTTGTAGGGCGCTTCGAGCGTTTTCATTTCTTCGTCGCTGAGGCTGATGTCGAGTGCGGCCACCGCGTCGTCGATATGGTTGGGCTTGCTGGAGCCGAGGATCGGGCTGGTGATGCCGGGCTTGTTCAGGAGCCATGCCATGGCAAGGCTGGCCATCGGTACACCCTTTTCCGAAGCCATCTTCTCGAGCGCTTCGACAACCGCCTGCTTGATCGGACCGGCTGCCTCGTACATCGTCTTGTTGTACATGTCTGTGGTATTGCGCTTGGTCTTGGTGCCCCACGGACGGGTCAGCAGACCGGCATCGAGTGGCCCCCACGGCATGGTGGCGATGCCCTGGTCGATGCATTGCGGGATCATCTCGCGCTCTTCCTCGCGATAGGAAAGGCTCACCTGGTTCTGCATTGACACGAACTTCGTCCAGCCGTGCATCTCGGCGGCATGCTGCAGCTTGGCGAATTGCCATGCGTACATCGAGGAAGCGCCGATATAGCGCGCCTTGCCGGCACGGACGATGTCGTTGAGCGTTTCCATGGTTTCCTCGACCGGGGGTGTTCGGGTCGAAGCGATGGATCTGGTACAGGTCCACATAGTCGACGTTAAGGCGCCTGAGCGAATTGTCGATCTCGGCCATCAACGCCTTGCGGGAAAGGCCCATGCCGTTGGGCCGATCATGCATCTTGCCGAACACCTTGGTGGCGAGCACATAGTCTTCGCGCTTGCCGAGTTCCTTGAGAATCGTTCCGGTGACTTCCTCGCTGGTGCCCTGGGCGTAGACATTGGCGGTGTCGTAGAAGTTGATTCCGGCATCCCAGGCACGGCGGAAAAGCGGGCGCGCATCATCGAGCCCGAGCACCCAGGGGCGCTCTTCGGTAACCTTGCCGAACGACATGCAGCCGAAACACAGGCGGCTGACCTCGAGTCCGGTCTTGCCAAAACGCACATATTGCATGGGGTGTCCTTCCTTTTGCATTTTGCGGCGCACCTCTAGGCGCTTGCACGTTGCAGTTAGGGCGCGCCAAAACGGGCCGATCTGAGACGTGAAAACCGAGGTAATGAGGTGACTATTGCGATAGATTAGCGTTAATCTACAAAATGGTAGCGCTGTCTGTCAATGCCACGGCCGTCTGTCACCTGGATCATTTCACTGTTTCATGGAAACACTGAATGAAACCAAGCTCTTGTTTTATCGCATTTTCGAACCGCAAAACCGGTTTCCACTTTTGTTGAAAATGCTCCAGGCACACTGCCAAACCTACCCGAGATTTGCGACCGTTTCATGCCGAGGGGGACACTTCCGCGAATGGCACGGAGCGCAAACTGAAGCATCTGCTGAAATCCCAACTGAGAAATGACACCGGTAACAATTTCGGGGCGGTGGGAATTCTGTCGATCGAAGGCGGAAAAGGGTGACGATTCAAGTATATTGCATCATTCTTGAGATGCATTTGACGGTCAGCGCCGCCAGTGTCATGAAGTGACAAATCGAAAAGGCATGGCATGGGAAAAACAGGCGTCAGGCTCAAGGACATCGCCGACCGGACCGGCTTTTCGGTCAACACGGTGTCGCTCGCCCTCCGCGACAGCCCACGTATTCCCGAGGTGACGCGCCAGATCATCCGCGATGCCGCCGACGCGCTCAATTACCTGCCCAACCAGATCGCCAAGTCGCTGGTCTCGCGAGAGACCAAGACCATCGGCCTTGTGCTGACAGACATTACGAACCCGATCCTGACCCAGGCGGCACAAGCCATCGAACTGGCCTTGAGCGAACGCGGCTATTCGACCTTGTTCGCCACCTCGAACAACGATGCCGACGAAGAGATCAGGGTGCTGGAGATGTTCCGCTCGCGGCAGGTCGACGGCATGCTCATCTACCCGCGCAGCCATCGCAGGCTGGAGCACATCCGGCGCTTGCGCGATGCTCATTATCCCATCGTGCTGCTTGTTGGAGATCCTGACGCCGGCGTCGATGCCGTGGGGTATCGATGAACGTGCCGGCGGCTACAAGGCCACGCGGCACCTGATCGAACGCGGGCACACGCGCATCGGCATTATCGATGGTTCGAGCGCCCTGGGTAACAGCGAGAAACGCGACGGGTATTTCGCAGCTCTGCAGGAATCCGGGATCGATTTCGACCAGGGCCTGTGGTCGGAGCCCAAAGGTTTCTCGGTCAATGCCGGCTTTGAGGCCATGGATGCTCTCATCGCGGCAGGTGGCGCGCCCACAGCGGTGTTCGCAGTAACGGACTCCCTGGCCATTGGTGCCCTCGGATGGACGTTGTCGCACGGGTTGAAGGTGCCGGAGGACATCGCGATTGTCGGGTTCGACAACATCGAATTTGCTGAATTCGCCTCGGTTCCGATCACGAGCGTCAACTACAACATCGCGGCAGTGTCTACCTCCGCGGTCGAGCGCCTGCTTGAGCTGATTGCGGCAGACGAGTCCATTTCGGAACCGCGTATGACGCTGATCGAACCTGATCTGATCGTCAGGCAGAGCACGACCGGGATGAAAGGCTGAGCCGCTGGACGGGGCTCGGTTCGGGTTTGCCGGCAGAAAATCAGTACAGTGTTGCTCGCATTGACGTGCTGAGTAGGTAGCTCTCCGGGGGAGTGCGCGACGATCCGGTCGTGCGTCCGATGGCCGGCATGGCTTTGCCCGTTGATCATGACCAGACGCGGAACAATGCCGCACCCCGAAGTTTTCGGCGGTGATTTTCCGCAATTCAGCTTGACGCCGGCGCCTACTCGTCACAAACATACCCGCCGTTTGGATATGCATCAGAAAAACTGTTTTCTTCGGGAGTAAGCTCAATGAAGGCCAATGTCACCGCGCATGCGGATTTTACCATCGCGGAAATCGACAAGAGGCTCTACGGCGCCTTTCTGGAACACCTCGGGCGCGCGGTTTATACCGGCATCTATGAGCCCGAGCATCCGACTGCCGATGAAAACGGCATGCGGGGCGACGTCATCGACATGGTCAAGGACCTCAACGTGCCGGTTGTCCGTTACCCGGGCGGCAATTTCGTCTCGGCCTACAACTGGGAAGATGGCATCGGCCCCAAGGACCAGCGTCCGACCCGGCTCGATCTGGCCTGGCATACGTCCGAATCCAATCAGGTCGGCATTCACGAGTTTGCCGACTGGTGCGACAGCGTTGGCACCGAGATGATGCTTGCCTTCAACCTCGGCTCACGCGGGCTCGACGAGGCGCGCAGCTTCATCGAATACGTCAATCACCCCGGCGGTTCGTACTGGTCGGATCTGCGTATCAAGAACGGTCGCAAGGAGCCCTGGAACGTCAAGCTCTGGGCGCTTGGCAACGAGATGGACGGTCCCTGGCAGATCGGCCACAAGGGTGCTTCCGAATATGGTCATCTGGCCAATGAAACCGCAAAGGCCGTGCGCGCCTTCGACAAGAACCTCGAACTGGTCGTGTGTGGGTCTTCCGGCGTCGACATGCCCACCTTCCCCGACTGGGAAGCGACGGTGCTCGACGAAACCTATGAGAATGTCGACTACATCTCGTTGCACATGTATTTCGCCAACAGGGACAAGAACACGCCCAATTATCTGGCGCTGAACGAGAAACTCGATCGCTACATCGGCACCGTTGCCGGGGTCATCGACTACGTGAAGGCCAAAAAGCGTTCCAAGAAGAACGTCTATATCTCCTTCGACGAGTGGAACGTTTGGTACCATTCCGATGAGCAGGACAAGAAAATCCTCGGTGGCAAGGAAGGCTGGCCGCACGCCCCGGCACTGCTAGAGGACATCTACAATTTCGAGGACGTGCTGCAGGTCGGCTGCATTCTCAACACCTTCATCCGGCGCTCGGATGTGGTGAAGATCGCCGCCATCGCCCAGCTTGTAAACGTCATTGCGCCGATCATGACCGTCGAAGGCGGCCCGGCATGGAAGCAGTCGATCTACTATCCCTACTATTATGCCTCGATCTACGGTCGCGGCACGGCCTTGCGTCTCAACGTCAACAGCCCCGGCTATGACAGCGCCTATGGCGATGATGTGCCCTATGTCGACATCTCCGGCGTGCACAATCAGGAAGAGGGGACGTTGACCTTCTTCGCCGTCAATCGCCATGCCAGCGAGACGATCGACCTTGAAGTGGCTCTGAGCGGCTTCGGCAAGCCGGAAGTCATCATGCACAAGCTGATGACCCATGCCGATCTTGAAGCGGTCAACGGTCCTGATGCGCAGGACGAAATCGCCCCGAGCGATGGCGATGGCGCGGTTGTCGACGGCGATAGCCTGAAACTGGCGCTGCCGCCTTACTCGTACCAGATGATCCGCCTGAAGATCTGACGCGTTTAGATTGGTCTATTGCAGTTGGACCTTGACCAGGTCCGACTGCCCGCGCGCATCGACGACCGATAGGGTGACAAAGCCCGGGCCGGTCGGCGTCAGGCTGATCTGGCGGGCGAAGTCCGCCTGCTCGAATGGCGCACCATCGAGGAAATAGGTGAACGGCGGCACGCCATTGCGCACCTTGATGGTGAGTTGGCTGTGTGCGCCTTCACCGAGTCCGAGATCGACCGCGACGCCGTTGAGCGGGAAGGTGATCTCGGGGGCCGGATTTTTCGCCATCAGGTCCTCATCGGGATGCCTGAGGTGTTGCAGCGGCAGCGGCAATTGTGCGTTGGCGGCGAGAATCGCGCCTGAAGGCGGACCCTTGAGCGGAACTGTCGGGGCACCGAGCCGGTCGAAGCTCTCGAATAGCAGCGGGGCTGCGGCGCCAAGACCGGCCATGCCCGGCACCGAAGCGCCGTCGGGCCTGCCGACCCAGACCCCGATCACAGTCTTGCCGTCGAAGCCGATCGACCAGGCGTCGCGATAGCCGTAGGACGTGCCGGTCTTATAGGCGATGCGACCCGGCGCGCCGTTGGTCGGTGGCGCCACATCGGACAGGATATCGGCGACATACCAGGATGAGAGCGGGTCGAGCACTTCGGGGCGGGGGCCGGTGACATCCGGAACCGGTGTTGCGCCGTCGATGAGATCCATCGGTGTGCCGCCTCGGGCGATGGCGCCGTAAAGCGAAACCAGATCCCTGAGTGTCACGCCGACACCACCGAGCCCGATGGCAAGGCCGGGCGCCGTTTCGGACTCGGGAAGGACAGGATTGACATTGGCGCGCCGCAACCTTGCCAGCAGCCGTGCCGGTCCGACAGCGTCGAGCGTCAGCACAGCGGGAATGTTGAGCGATTGGGTGAGGGCCTGCCGCACCGTCACCGTTCCGCGGTTGAAGCCGTCGAAATTGACCGGCACATAACCGGAGAACCCCGTCGGGCGGTCGGTGATCAGGCTTTCCGGATGCGCCAGCCCAAGTTCGAAGGCGAGTCCGTAAATCAGCGGCTTGAGCGTCGAACCGGGAGAGCGTTCGGCGCGGGTCATGTCGACATGACCGTCGCTCTGATCGGAAAACAGTCCCGCCGATCCGACCGACGCCAGTATTTCGCCGCTCTGCAGGTCAGCGACAAGGATGCCGATCGAGACATTCGGGCCCATCTCGCGCGCTCGCGCAGCGGCAAGCTTCTCAAGGCTCGCCTGTAGCCTGAGATCGACGGTCAGCTTGATTTTGCGTTCGCCCGGATGATTGGCAATCGCCTGCCGGGCGAGGTGAGGGGCAAAGATCGGAAAGGCGCGCCGTGCCGTCGGGATCGGCTCGCGCTTTGCCGAAAGCGCCTCGTCATCATCGATGACACCGGCTCCGACCAACCGGTCGAGCACACGGTCGCGCGCTGTCTTGGCCATTTGCGGATCGCGGTCGGGGCGTCGCGATTCCGGGGATTGCGGTAGGGCCACGAGCAGTGCCGCCTCGGCCGTCGTCAGCCGGCCCGGCTCCTTGCCGAACCAGCTCAGGCTCGCCGCCCTGATGCCCTCGATATTGCCGCCGTATGGCGCGAGGGTGAGGTAGAGCGACAGGATCTGGTCTTTGCTCAGATCATGCTCGAGCTTTTCGGCCAAAAGCATCTGGCGGAGTTTGGCCGGGAAATCATGGGTCGGGGTGTGATCGACCAGACGGGCGACCTGCATGGTTAGCGTCGAACCACCGGAAACAATGTGTCCGCCGGCACTGACGAATTGCCAGCCGGCCCTGAGCATCGAGGTCCAGTCGATGCCGCCGTGGGCATAATAGTTCTTGTCCTCGTAACCGATCAGCATGTCGAGGAAATGCCTGTCGACCTGATCGAGGCGAACCGGCAGGCGCCAGCGGCCCTCCGGCGTCGTGAAAGGCCTGAGTAGTCTGTCGTTGCGGTCGAGGACGACGCTCGACACGCTGATGTCGGTCACATGCGGGCTGGGTGGCAGGTCGGCGCTGATCGCCGCGATGACGCAAACGACGCCGAACACTCCACCTGCGAGCGTGACGGCAAAGGCCGTCAATCCGCTCCATGCCCACCAGGCAAGCCGGGCCGGGCCCTTTGCGGGTCCGGCCATTGCATCAGTCATCTCATTCACCAGCCGGCGCGATGGTGATGGTGCCGGCACCGGTATTGGCCCGCATCTCGGGCCGGTACATATCCTCGACGCTGGCGCCCGGCAGGGTGAATGTGCCCGGCGACACGGCACGCGCCATATAGGCCACCGAGAAGTCCGGCGTGCCCGAGCTGAAATCGAACGCCGCCACATAGCGGTCGGTGCGCGATTCAACATGCTCGGGCCGGTCGACGCTGAGCCAGCTCAGATCGCCGATGCCGCCGGCAGTGGTCAGGTCGGGATTTTCGATCTCGAACCCGGCGGGCAGTGGATCGGCGATGACATATTGCCCGGAGCCGAGCGCCGTCGCCTTGACGCTGACCAAAACGACGAAGCGGTCGTTCTGGGTTGCTTGTGACATGTCGTTAATCGGCGTGCCGTCAAGCGTGTAGTAGGTGCGGGTGAGCTCGAAGCCGTTGCCCGACGGTTCGGGCGGATCGACCGGGATGCCGGTGACCGAGACGGTCGCCTCGGTGGCCTGATTGTCCGCGTTCACCAGACTCATGGCGCCATGAGCAAAGGCGTTCTCGCCGAAGTGGTGATAGACCGGTGCCTCAAGCGCCTTGCCGTTGAGCGTCACCGAACCGGCCGCGGCTTCACGGCCGAGCGACGCGGCCGCCAGAAGCGTCCAGGCGTCTTCCTGGGTCGAGGTCCAACGGGAGAGATCGCGCAGGCCGGCCAGTTGCTTGGCAAGCGCCGCCCTGTCGATGCCCGCCGGCTTGAATTCGCCGGCAAGCGCCAGAACACCGGCGAGATCACGCAGCCGGCTGCCGTAGTCGCCGCGATAGGCATAGCGATCTTCTGTCGTCGGAAGGCTGGAGATCGCCGCATTGAACGCTTCGGCAGCCCGCGTCCGCTCGCCATAAAGGGCGAGCGCTGCACCAATCTGCGCCTTGGCGAGCGGCGTGCCGAAGTTGTTGATACGGGCTTCGGCGTAATAGCGAAGATCGCCGATTGCCGCCCGTCCGGCCCGCGCCAGATCGTAGAGTGCATAGGCCAGCGCCTCGCCGCCGTTGTCGAAATCGGGGGCGTAGGCGACCTGGTTGCCAAGGTTGTCGAGAGCGTTATTGAGCGCTAGTTCCGGCACCTCGTAGCCGGCGGTCTTGGCGCGCAACAGGAAGTCGGTGACGTAGGAATCGAGCCAGAAATCCGTATAGGAGAACGGACCCCAGATCCCGAAGCCGCCGCTGGATGTCTGCTTGGACAGCAGGTCGGCAATAGCCTCCTTCACCTTCTTGTCTATGGTCGCATCGTCACCAAGGCCGACCGTGGTCGCCACCTCGTTGAGATAGAGCAGCGGCAGGGCGCGGCTGGTGATCTGCTCGGCGCAGCCATAGGGGTAGCGGTCGAGCTGCAGCAGCAGTTCGGGCACATGCAGGCGGGCCAACGGGCCGACCGCAAGTGTCAGGCTGGCCGTGCCCGGCACGAAGCCGTCGAACCGGTCTGCGTCAAGGCCGAGCGTTCCACCCGGTTCGAGCGGTACCACCGTGCTACGCGTTACCGGACCACTCCTGGCAAGAACGCCGAGGGTGAGGTTCTTCACATAGGCATTGCCCTTCGGGTCGGTGACCAGCAGTTTCAGATCGTTGTCGCCGATGGCCGTTCCGGTCAGCGCGAAATCGAGCGAGGCCCGACCGCCTTCGGCAATCTCCGAAGATGCGGACGTGCTCTCGCTCGATAAGCCGTCGCCGGTTTCGAGCTTGACCTCATAGGTGCCGGCAGGACCGCTGACATTGGCGATCTCGACCAGAAGCCGCGAGGTGTCATCGATCCTCAAGAACCGGGGCGGAGACAGAGTCACCACCACCGGGTCGTGGACCACCACATCCTTGACCGCATGGCCGACGGACTCCTCGGTCCAGGCCATGGCCATAACGCGCACGGTGCCGTTGAAGTCCGGCATGTCGAAGCTGACGCTGGCCTTGCCGTCCGGGCCGACGTCCACGATGCCGGAATGGAGGGCAACCAGCACCGAGGTCGGCGGCGGTGAGCCGCCCATGCCGCTACCGCCGTCACCGCCGGAGCGGACGGCGCCGATCATGCCCTGGGTCGGGTCGATCAACTGGCCGTAGAGATCGCGGAACGCAACGCCGAGTTGGCGCTGACCGTAGAACCAGCCGTCCGGATCGGGCGGGTCGAAGCGTGTGAGATTGAGAATACCGAGATCGACGGCGGCGACGGCGACATAGGCCGTCTCGCCGGCATGGGCGGCACCGATATCGAGATCGGCGGTAAAGGCCTGACGCGGCGCGGCTTCTGCCGGCGTTGTCAGCGTCAGATCGATCAAGCGGTCGCCCGGATCGACGTCGGCATAGACAAGACCGAGCGCTCGGGCCGGCATGCGCTTTTCAAGCGCGTTGCCCGGACGGAACAGCGTCGCCGTTACATAGGCACCGGGTCCCCAGTCGGCGGTCACCGGTAGGTCGACGCTCAAGCCTTCGGCGGGCACGTTCACCGACTTCATGGAGATGATGCCGTCATCGGCAACCATGATCAGCGCCGTGCCGGCAAATTGCGGATCGAGCTTCAATACGGCGGTGTCGCCGATCTTGTAGGCCGGCTTGTCGAGTGCAACCTCGAGAGTGTCCGGCGTGTCCGAACCGGCTTCGGGGTAGTAGTAGCCAGCATAGAAGGAATGGCTCGACGAGGTCGCGCCATCGCCTGCCGAGCTGATCTCGAACAGGTACTTGCCCCAATCGACCTGGGCCGAGACGCGCACCGGGCCGTCAGATGTCGTGTCGGTGGTGCCGTTGGCGACCTTGGTGGTCGAGGTGATCGCCTCCCATTTCCAGGTGCCGTTGTCACGATACCACTGGTAGGTGGTGGTGATGCGCGACAGCGTCCAGTTGAGGCCGTTCTCGGCGGCAAGCGTACCGTCGGGGGCGACGGTGATGATGTCGAACCCTGCCTCGGACCCTTCGCCAAGCTCCGAGCCGGAGAATGCCGGCTTGATGCCGATGCGATTGGTGTCGGCCAGAACCGGACGGGTGAGGGTGCGTGTAACCGGACGGCCATTCGAATCGATCAGGCGCATGACGATCTGCGCATCGAGCGGGCGCGTCGTCACCTGCGGTTCGGGCAGCTGCACGTCGGCAACCGCGTTGCCGGCTTCGTCGGTGGTGCCGACGGTGCCGAGCGGAATCTGGTCGGTCTGGATGGTGTCGTCTTCACGCCCGAAGATGTAGCCGGGATAGTCGGGCAGGCTGGTGCGCGGCCTGAGGATCGCATCGGCCTCGATATCGAGATCTGGCGCGGTGGCGCCATAAAGATACTTGGCCTTGACCGTTACCGGCAGGGTTTCATTCGGCGCGGCGGGGCCATCCGGCGCAGTGATGTCGAAAGCAAGCCGTTCGGGCTCGAAATCCTCGACAAGGAAATCGATGTCGGCCAGCGGCTGCGCCTTGGGATCGGCATAGAACACCGCATGCCAGGAACCGCGCATGGCCGTATCTTGCAGGGGCAGGGCTTCGAAGTAGCTGCCAGCGCCCTTGTCATTGATCCTGAGCGTGCGCGACACGACGCCATCGGGGCGTTCGAGCTTTAGCGTCAGCCCGAGACCATCGACGGCGACGGCCTTGTTGTTGCGCAAAAGCGCGGTGAGGAACACCGTCTCGCCGGGCCGGTAAACGCCGCGTTCCGAGGTTGCGAACAGGTCGAGCGGTCCGGGCGCGGGACGTCCGGTGACGCCGCGATCGGAAAGATCGAACTCGGGCTTGTTCATGTCGAGGAAGGCGTAATCGCCCTCCGGCGTTTCGGCGACGAGCAATTGCGGCGCCATGCCACCATCGCCATGCACAAGGCCCGGGGCAAACTCGGCCTGGCCCGCCTCATCGGTGGTGGTCTCGCCGAGAATTTTGTTATTGATGGCGACGAGCCTGACCTTGGCATTGGCGACCGGATCGGTGCTGGTCAGCGAGCGCACGAAGGCGTGCACGCCGTCCTCGCCCGAAACGACGCTCAGGCCAAGATCGGTAACGATGAACCATTGCGTTGCCATCGGCTGCCAGAATTCCTGCTTGGAATCGGTAACCTTGGCCGTGATGACATAGGCGCCCGGCTCGACAGTCTTGAGCACATTGGCGACGGGAATGGCCGTGACGCCCATTTCATTGAGCTTGGCCGCGCTCAGGTCGACGGTGCCTTCGAACTCGAGCTGGCCGGTCCTCTGGGCAATGTCCTCGGCGCCATAGCCGTCAAGAGTTTGCTTGAAGATGCCGTCGCGCACCGCTGACGCGATGGCGCGGTCGCCGATGCGGTAGATGGCGATATCGGCCTGTTCCGCATTGACCGAGGTGATCGGCAGACCGCCGCCGAGCCCGGCCGGCATGACATAGGCGGTGTTGGCAAAGCCGACGAAGGGCGAACGGTCGGGCACGTAGACGTCGAGATCAACATTGTCCCGGAGCTTTTCGCCCATGGAGGAGGGCAGGCCAGCCCTCAGGGTCACATGATAGCGCACGCCGTGTTCGACGCCTTCGAGGCAGATCTGGCTGCCCGTGGTCTCGACCGCAAGGCGTGGGTTACCGGCGACCGAGACATAGCTCGACATGTCGGTTTCCCCGGCGGGCAGGGGATCGGAGAAGATAGCGCAGATGCGCGGCTGGGCTGCTTCGGCGTCGACATCGTGGGAGACGACGCGGAAGCCGTGTTCGGCGACGAGTTTGTCGAGGCGCGCACCGAGCGTGGGGTCATCGACCAGGGCGAGAGACTGGCGGTAGGTAGCGATGGATTCACGCCACATCTGCTTGCCCTCGAGCCCGCTGGCGAGCGTCGCGAGTGCGGTGGCGCGCATGCCCGTGGTGTTCGAGCGCAGCAGTGCGTTGAGGCCCGCGTAGGTGACTTCGCTGGCCAGTTCGTAATCACCGCGCTTGGAGGCCTTAAGGCTGGCATCGTAGCCAGCCTGCGCTGCCTTCGCCAGCATCAGCCAGACATGAGGATCGTTGGCATTGATGCCAAGCGCCTGACGAAGATAGACACGTGCGCCCGCCGGGTTCTGGTTGGCGAAGGCGCCCTGAGCCTGGTTCAGCAGATCGTCATAGGACAGGCCCTTGGGCGCCGGGTCGGTGCTGGCAAGGCCCGCTGCCAGGGCGCGGGCGCTCTGGACCAGACCCATTGCCGGGAAATTGAGCTCACGCAGGCGTGTCGTGGCGATGTCATCGGGGGAGGGGCTCTGTACGATCGTGCCGGACGTTGCGCCCTTAAAGGCAGAGGGGTGGGTTGCTGCGCTCTTCAGGAAGCACCAGCCGGCCTTCTCGTTATAGGTGAAGGCCCGGCAGGCGATGTCGTCCTGGCAGGAGTTCTGGCACAGGTCGAGCGAGACATCCTTGTCGATGCGATAATCGAAGCCGGGCAAATCGCTTCCCGGCAACAGGTTGACGCCGCGCTCGGCGGAAACTGCCGCACCTGTCGCAATGGCCAATCCGAAAAAGACCGACAGTCCAAAAATGAAGCCTGAAAAACCGCGCATACTGCCCTCCCGTGCGTCTGCCCATGCCCGAATGTCAGCTGGTAGCGACGATTTCAGGCATTGACGTGACGAATAACAGAAAATCGCACAGGGGCCGCGCGTTGTTTTTTATGAAATTGCAGAGTGACGGTGGCGGGGCAGCAGGTCTGCCGGCGGCATCTCTGGGTAGTGGCCGATTTTCATGGCGATACGCGAGGCCATCGGTTACACAGTCGCGGTCCGCGTAAGTCGTCGCAATTTTCAGTCGATCCGTTTTCCTATGCCGATCAGCCTTGAAATCTTTCTGGCGCAAAGCCTCCTCATTTTCGGCTTCGCCACGCCCGGGATATCGTCCTATATCGGCGTCTATTTTGCCCTGGCGACCATGCTTTATGGGTTCCGCTATGTGTTTTCGGGAACCGAGCGGTTTTGGAATGTTGGCGCATGGCGCATGCTCGCCGCCGCCGTTGTCCTGCTGCTGATACCTATGCCGTTTCACTGGCACGGTCCCGAAGATCTTTATCCCCTGCTCGTCATCTTGCCGATCCTTCTTGCGCCAGGCACGGCCGCATTGGTGCGGCGCTATCCCAACATGCTGTCGCTAGAGACGATGAGCTGGGCTCTGCTTGCCGGCGTTGTCGCGTCGGCAGCGCTGGTTTGGTACGAAGCAATGGTGCTCGGCATCGTCCGGCCTGGCGGAGACAACAATCCCATCCATTTCGGTGGCATCGCTACCCTCCTCGGATTCGGGGCGATGACCGGCGTTTTCATTGTTTCGGGGTGGTGGCGCTTCGTCTTCCTTCTCGGACCGGTCATGGCGGCTTTCGCGGTCATCCTCACCGGCTCACGCGGTCCGGCGCTCGCTGTTCTCGGAATGACCGTCGTGGGTTTCGGTTTTCTCGCGTGGCATTGGCGGAAAAGCCGGCTGATCTGGGCGCTGTTCGCCGGCGTGATCATCGCCGGCTTTCTGGTGTGGTTCTTTTTGCACGGAACGCCGGAATTCGAGCGTATCGCGCAGTCCTTCCTCAATGCGCCGGCCATCCTCGCAGACGTCAATACCGGGCTCGACGTGGAGCGGTCGGCACTGATCACCGGATCGATCGGTGCCTATTTCGATGCGCCCATTCTGGGACACGGCTTCACGCAGATGATGAGCTCCATCATTCCGCATCTGTCTCCCGATGTCGTCGGTGTCGCCAACTACGAACATCTTCATTCCGATCTTGCCGATTTCGGCGTCTCCGGCGGCGTGTTCGGACTGGCGGCCTTGGCGGCGCTGTTGCTGTCGCCTTTTGCTGCTGCCCAGCGTCTTCGCGGGACCACCGCCTTTCGGGGCGTTGTCTACCTGTCGATCATGGTTGGCTTCGGGACCTTTCTGCTCGGGCTCACCAATGCGGTGATCGGCCTTTTGCCGCAAACAACACTGGTCGGGATATTCTTGGGCTATCTGGTTGGCGTGTCGGGGCAGGACCGCTGAAAGGTGTGGAGTCCGGATTTAGCGGGAACGACGGAGAGCCGCAGCGCTTGCGTTGCCGGTGTTTGAGCGTTTTCACCGTGACCGCGGCGCGCGCCCGTCACCCCTTCACGGCTACCCAGATCATGTGCCTTGCGCCGCGTTTGCCGTGGGCGCGGGTGGGGACCTCGGACACGGTGAAACCGGCCTGGTGCAGGCGGCGGGTGAAGGCGGGGTCGGGGGCGGAGGACCAGACCGAGAAGATGCCGCCCGGGGTGAGGGCGCGGTGGGCGGCGGCAAGACCCTTTGCCGTGTAAAGCGCGTCATTGCCCTGTCGGGTCAGTCCGTCGGGACCGTTGTCGACATCGAGCAGGATGGCATCGAATGCCGCCCGCGCCTTTGTGATGAGCGGGCCGACATCGCCTTGATGGATGCTGACGCGCGGGTCCTCAAGGCAGCCAGCGAACAGGTCGGCCATCGGGTCTTTGGCCCAGTCGATGACGGCGGGGACCAGTTCGGCGACGGTGATCCGTGCGTCCGGCCCGAGGTTTTTCAGCGCGGCGCGCAGGGTGAAGCCCATGCCGAGGCCGCCGATGAGGAGGTGCGGGCTTTCGCGGTCGGCAAGGCGGGATGCGGCGAGGGTTGCGAGAGCTTCTTCAGAGCCTGACAGGCGACTGTTCATCAGCTCGTTGGTGCCGAGCATGATTGAGAATTCGCCACCCCGCTGCATCAGGCGCAATTCCTGGCCATCATCGAGTGTGACGGTGTCGAGCCGGATCAGGGGCAGCATCGCGGATATCCTTCGGGCCGGATGGGCGTGCTGTTGTTGGTACAGCGTTGCGCGCGCGCTGGAAATACCGCAGGAGGGCGGGGCCTTGCTTGCCTGTTGGCGGCGGATGCGCCAGTCAGCCGGCCGCTGCCGTTACCGGGCAGGCCGAGAACGTGCCGGTGCCGCCATCGAAGGCATAGGCGCCGCGCATGCGTTCGGCCAGATCCGGCAACTGGCGCAGCGCTTGTGTGATGTGCGCGACCTCGTCTTCGGTCATCAGATAGTTGAGGCTGAAGCGGGTGAAGCCGGGCTTTTCGGTGAGGTCGCCGGCGAGGATTTTCTGGCGCAACCGGTCGGACATGGCGCGGTCGATGTGGAGCAGCTGGTGGCCGTAGGGGCCGGCGCAGGCGCAGCCGCCGCGCGCCTGGATGCCGAAATAATCGCTGAGCAGCCGGGTGATGTATTGGGGGTGGAAGGGTTGGCCAGCGCGGTCGGTGACGACGATCGAAAAGATCGGAAGGCGGGCTGTGTCGGTGTGGCCGAGGACGGAGACCTGCTCCATGGCGGTGATCTCGCCCATCATGTCGCTAGCGAGGGCGGTGTCGATGGCACCGATGCGGGCGGTGCCGATCACGTCCTTGAGGATGAGTGTCAGGGCGGCGCGGATGTCGCCGATGATGTTGGGTGTGCCGGCTTCCTCGCGCTCGGCGATGTCGAGCGAATAGTCCTGCACGTCTGAATTGACGAAGCGCACTGTGCCGCCGCCGGGGAAGGTGGGAACGGTCGCGGCGACGGCATCGCGGCGGATGACAAGAAGGCCCGAGGCCGCCGGGCCGCCGACGAACTTGTGCGGGGACAGGGCGATGGCGTCGATCGGGGCGTCGGGGGCGGGTGTCATGTCGACGGGTAGATAGGGGCCGCCGCCGGCATAATCCCAGACGGCGAGCGCGCCGGCGGCCTTGAGTCGACGGGTGACGGCGGCGACGTCGGTCAGGATGCCGGAGACGTTGGAGGCGGCGGAAAAACTGCCGATCACCAGGCCGGTGGCAGAGGCGAGCGCATGGTCGAGCGCCTTGAGATCCGGACCGCCATGCTCGGCTTCGGGCAGTTCGATGACGCGGGCGCCGCTCTCGCGCCAGGGCAGGATGTTGGAGTGGTGCTCATAGGGGCCGAGGATGATCGTTGCCCCGCGTCCGCTGGCGACCGCCTTGTCGACGCCGAGCAGGTGGACGAGACGGTTGAGGCCGGTGGTGGCGCCCGAGCCGGTGAAGATCACGGCATGGTCGGCGCCGGCGCCGCACAGGCGGGCGATCTCGTCGCGGGCGGCCTGCCGGAGTCGGGTGATGGCCTCGCCGCACCAGGAGCTTTCGGTGTGGCTGTTGGCATAGATCGGCAGAACGTGCTCGAGGATCGCCTCCTCGATCTGGCGGACGGCACGGCCGGAGGCGACGTAATCGGCATAAAGTATCGGTTTTTCGCCGAAGGGGCCATCGACCATCAGATCGCGACCGATCAGTCCGGCGCGCAGGATGTCGATGGCATCGGCGCCGACGAACCGGGCGCGGAAGGTGTCGAAAAAGGCGTGCGGGTCCATGGCGGCGTCTCCGGATAGCTGTGCAAGGATATTGACACAAGAGAGCGGAGAGAATTCTATGAATATCACATCATTGGCGGTTAAAATTCGATCATTTGAGCGGATAGATGCAGAAAATCGATGAGATTGATAGCCGGATCATCGCGCTGATGCAGGCCGACGCCAGCATGTCGCAGCGCGCCCTGTCGGAGCGGATCGGTCTGTCCCAGAACGCCTGCTGGCGTCGGCTTCAGAAGCTGAACGAGACCGGCGTGCTCAAGGGCTGCACCGCACGCATCGACACGCGGGCGCTGGGGCTGGACCTGACGGTTTTCGTCATGATCCGCACCCGCCACCATGACGTGGAGTGGTCGCGGCGCTTCCTGCAGCGGGTGGAGTCAATCCCCGAGATCGTCGAACTGCACCGCGTCGGCGGCGAGTGGGACTATCTGCTCAAGGTGGTGACGACCAACATGGCCGGCTACGACCGGGCCTATCAGGCCCTGATTGTCGGTCTCGATTTCGAGACGGTGACAGGCATCTTCTCGATGGAAACCATGCTTGAAGGCCGGCCGCTGGCGGTGCCCCGATAGGGTGGAAATGGCGTGTATGCACGCTCTTTCACGCAGTTTTCCCGGACTTGCACATCCGACACCTTGAGCGCGGCCGGGTTCGGTCGGTCCGACTGCGATCGACGCGCGCAAATGGCGGCCCCATCGTGACGATGAGACCGCCGGGCTCTCAGCCCGTGTTCCGCGCCGAAGGTGTCTAGCCGAGCAAGTGGGGAAACAGCCCGATCAATCCGATCAGGATCAGATAGGCCGCTACCACGTAGTTGAGCAGGCGTGGCACGATGAGAATGGCGATGCCGGCAACGAGCGCCAGGAGCGGGGGGGTGAAGAGCACGAGGTTCATGAGACACCTTGATGAGTGCGAGGAAACAAGCGGGTCTGCATCACGCTGTCGCCCAGTTCAGCCATTTGTGATGCCTGACCTGGTCCAGCCTTGTGGCCCAGCCATCGAGACCCCAGACATGGCCGGCGCTCGTCGCGATGAGCAGGCCCAGCACAAGCGCGAAGACGACGTGCTCGTCGACCAGCAGGTAGTTGGTGCTGGAGATGTAGGGGAAGTTCATGTGGGCCATCCAGTACAGCGCCATCAGCGCGATGCCGAAACTGGCGCTGACCCTGACGCCGAGGCCAACAAGCAATGACAGACCGATGAGCAGGTGGCCGTATTCGACCAGAAAGCTGACGACCGGCGCCAGGATCGGCCCGGTGAACATGGCGAACAGCCAATGGAAGGTGTGGGTTGAGTTAAGGAAACCGGCCGCCGACCAGTCTGGCACGAAGACCTGGTGGGAGGCGGCGTAAAGGAAGATCCACGCCATCGCCAGACGCATGCCGAAGATCAAACCGCGTGTCGAAGTGTTTTCGGGCATTTTCAGCCTCCGGGGGAGATGAGTGTCGCGTCCGGTTTCACCACGGAACAAAATCCGCGCTCCGGACAGGTTTGCGACTATCCCCCACCAGATTGGCGTGCGGGTTCTCGGAATCTTACAAATTTGACAAGTTGGCGGTCAGGCCTGCGCCTCGGCGGCGGAGAATGTGACCCTGACACGCAGGCCGGGGTCATTGTCGGCAAGCGTCAACGTGGCCTGGTGCCGTGTGGCGATGGCCTGGACCAGCGCAAGGCCGAGGCCGGTTCCCTGTTCGTGGCCGCCCGAGGCGAGGCGGTGGAACGGTTGCAGCATCTCCTCGCGCCGCTCGGCCGGAATGCCGGGACCGTCGTCGGCCACCTCGATTACCGTGCCCTCATCGCCGGCCTCAAGCTTGAGGTGGATATGCGCGCCGCTGCCGGCGTAGCGGCTGGCATTCTCGATCAGATTGACGAGCATCTGCGTGACCATTTTCTGATCGCCGAACAGTGTGGCGTCCGCTGCGCCGTCGATCTTGAGCAGAAGAGACTGCCCCGCCTCGGCGATGACGGGTTCATAGGTCTCGGCCAGCTCCTGAACGAGGCTCACCACCGGGAAGGACACGAATGCGGCGCGGTCGTCGCTCGACGAGATCCGGGCGATCCGCATCATGGTGTCGAAGACTGACCCCATCTGTTCGAGATCCACCAACGCCTGCTCGAGATGCTCGGACGAGGGTGCGTCCGCGCTGGTATGCTCGAGCGCCTCCTGCACGGACAGGAAGGCCCGGTTGAGAGGCGATCTGAGGTCGTGGGCGATGGCAATCGTTGTGTTGCGGGTCAGCGTCATCAGCTGCGACAACCGCTCGAGATGCTGGTTGATCAACACCGATATGTGATCGATCTGGTCGTTCTGCCTCCCGACTGGCAGCCGGACGCCGGTTTCGCCGTGCGAGACCCGTTCGAGCCTCGTGGCGATGGTTTCGAGCTTCTCGCCGGTCCTATGGCTGACGGCGAAGCTGATGGCGAGTGCGACAAGGGTCAAAAGCGTACCGGCAATGAACAGCGCCTCCAGCAGCGACAGGCGGGTGGCTGCGATGTGGCGCGTCGTGTGGGACACCACGATGGTGTTGCCGTCGAGCTTTGCCACGACGCCATAATAATCCTGATCGTCAGCCGGCTTTGCCGGCAGTTCGGTGATCGTGCCCCAACCGGTGAAGTCCGGCAGCGCCTCGACGGTGCCGGCCAGCTTGCTGCCGGCGGGATCGAACAGACCGACGTGTAATTGATTGATGCTGCTCGATCGGTCCAGCGCGCTGATCGCCGCCGTCAGCTCGGGTACGCCGTCTTGCTGATAGATGTTCTGAAACAGCGTCAGTTCGTCGTTGATCTGGTCCCGGAGTTCGTCGTGAAGCGTGGCGATGCTGACATTGACGATGAAACTGCCGCCGGCAACCAGCACAAGCAGAAAGGCGGGCAAAAAGAACAGGGTGGAGCGGAAGGCTGCGCCCGCGAGGATCCTATCGAGGCGCATAAATGGAATATCCGGTGTTGCGGGTGGTGTGGATCAGCGGCACGTCGAACGGCTTGTCCACCTTGGCGCGCAAGCGGCTCATATGGGTTTCGACGACTGTCGTCTTGGGATCGAAGTTGAAATCCCACACCAGCTCGAGCAGCATGGTCTTGGTGACGATCCGTCCGGCATTGCGCATCAGCACCTCGAGGAGGGCGAATTCCTTGTTCTGCAGGGGAATGTCGACAGTGCCGCGCCTTGCCATGTGCGAGAGCAGATCGAGTTCGAGGTCATGCACCTTCAGCTTGGTGATGGCCTCGGAATCGAGCGGCCGCCGCGACAACGCCGTGACACGCGCCAGAAGTTCCGAGAAGTGGAACGGCTTGACCAGATAGTCGTCGCCACCGGCCATAAGACCCTCGACACGGTCGTCGATGTCGCCCATGGCGGTCAGGAAAATCACCGGCATCTTTCGCCCGGCGCCGCGCAACGCCTTGAGCACGCTCAGCCCGTCCATGCCCGGCATCATGCGATCCAGGATCAGCAGATCGCAGGGATTGTAGAGCGCGAAGGTGAGGGCGTCGCGACCGTCATGAACGCATTCGACGCTGTGGCCACTCTCGGTCAAACCCTTTTTGAGGTATTCGGCGGAGCGTTTGTCGTCTTCCGCAACCAGTATTTTCATCGGGGAGTCTCCAGAAGTGCGCGCGGTATTGCCGCCACGAGCTCAATGCATAACCGCTGCAGCACCACTATCACCGGATGGCTTCTGCATTATCAACACCAGCGGCAACATGGCAAACGCCGACCAGCTTGTGAGCAGGAATACATCCTGGAACGCACAGCATCTGTGCCTGGGTTGCCGCCTGGCCGGCAAATAGTTGCCACCACAACCACAGGCCGCCCCCGGCGATCGCATGTGCGATGACGAGAGCGGCGGGCTTATTCAGTTTCGGTACGTGAACGTGCCTTATGCGGCAGCCTGCGACTTGCCGACCTCTTCATGCGCCTTGGCGAAGGCTTCGCGCAGCTTGTTTTCCTGGCTGGTGTCGAGGTTGGTGCGAAGGACCCGGCCGCCATGGCTGGAAAGCTGGCTGATGACGCGGTCGGACGCGTGGTTGCGCGCCATGATGAACAGGGCGGCCTGTCCCGGTTGCAGAATGGACGAAACCTCTTTCATGAAGTCGTCATTGATACCGTAGTCGCTCATCGCGCCGGCGAGCGAGCCGGCCGCGGCGCCACCGATGATGCCGATGAGCGGGTGCAGGAACAACAGGCCGACCAACAACCCCCAGAAGGCGCCGCCCGCGCCGCCGACGGTCCACAGATTGACCATCTGGGAAAGCTTGATGTCACCCTTGTGGTTGGTCGTGGCGACGACTGCATCGGCGACGTCGACGAGATATTCTTTGGCCATGCCAAGCACGTCGGTTCGTGCCGTTTCTGCGGCTTCCGGCGTATCGTAGCCGATGACAATGAGTTCAGACATTTTTCCAATCCTTATAAAATGGCCGGGAAGGCAGCAGGGGCAAACTGCCTTCCCGGCAGATGGCGGCGCATCGATCGGGAGGAGAAGAGCGACCGCCTTGGGACAGGAGAGATCAAACACCCCCAACCATTCGTGCCGCTTTCGGCAGACTTACGTATTTGTAAGTCGTGCTGGTGGTTTTGGCGGGGGCGGTAGTGCCGGTTTGTTGAGGCGGCATGATAAGCCGCGCAATCATGGCTGCCGTTCATCCCTCCAAACCCCCGACCCAGCGGTTCAGGGGAGGGGCGGAGAATTGGGTATTTCCTGGTGGAGCTCGACAAGGTATTGGCGGCGCGGTCGAAATTAATCGTGTTGGCAAGAAGTGTCTCAACTTCCGCTGTTCTGCTGGTAGGTGTTCGTGCCGGAGACGTTGGTGTCTGACCGGGCTGACAGCACACACATTTTGAAAATCAGACTCTAGGAAATTTCTATTGAAATACCGGGCCGAAATAGACGGGTTGCGTGCACTGGCTATTGTGCCCGTCATTTTGTTTCATGCGGGAATAAAGACGTTTAGTGGTGGATACGTCGGTGTCGACGTGTTCTTCGTGATCAGCGGCTATCTGATTACGACGCTTCTGGTCGAAGACATCGAGAAAAATCGCTTCAGTCTCGTCGGCTTTTACGAGCGGCGGGCGCGAAGAATTCTTCCGGCACTGTTTTTTGTCATGATGTGCTGCATCCCCTTTGCCTGGATGTGGATGCTGCCGAGCCAGCTCAAGGAGTTTTCGCACAGTCTCATCGCCGTCAGTATTTTTGCGTCGAATGTGCTTTTTTGGCGCGAAACCGGATACTTCATGCCGGCGGTCGACGAAAAGCCTTTGCTCCACACATGGAGCCTGGCGGTTGAAGAGCAATACTACCTTCTCTTCCCGATTTTCCTGTTTCTGGCCTGGCGGTTTCGCAAGAACACCGTTTTCTGGATGATCGTCGCGCTTGCCGGCGTCAGTCTTGCGCTGAGCGAATGGGGTTCGCGAAACGAGGCGATCGCCAATTTCTACCTCGCGCCAACCCGGGCCTGGGAGCTGTTCGCCGGATCGATCGCGTCCTTCATCGTGCAAAGACGCGGTGTTGTAAAAAACAACTGGCTCGCCTTGGCGGGTTTGCTGGCGATCACCGCATCCATATTCCTTTATGACAAAACAACGCCCTTCCCGAGTGTTTATGCTCTGCTGCCGGTCTCGGGCGCCGTTCTGATATTGCTTTATGCCAGCGCGGAAACATTTGCGGCGAGACTGTTGAGTCTTCCCCTGTTGGTCGGGATGGGGCTGATCAGCTACAGCGCCTACTTATGGCATCAACCGATTTTTGCCTTCACACGGCTCAGATTCATGCCGGAGCTGAGCACCGGCGTCGCGCTGGCTCTGAGCGTTTTGGCAATCGTGATGGCGTTCTTTTCCTGGAAGTTCATCGAGGCGCCGTTCAGGAACAAGAAGAAGATTTCGCGACAGGTGATTTTCAAAGCGTCGGCAGTTGCCTTGCTGCTGCCGATCGGGATTGGCGTGTTCGGACATCTGGGGGATGGCTTTTCCAACCGTTTGTCCGCCGACGGGATAGCCCTTGCCGATTATGGCTATGGCGACCTCTCAAGCGAAATGATCGGTCTGAACGAAAAATGCGATGGCATGATGATCATCACGGTGTGCGGCTTTGATCGCGGAGCGACGATCATGGTCTGGGGCGACAGTTTCGCCAAGCACGCGGTCACGTTTGTCGAGACATTCGAGGGAAAACCGGCCGAGCAAATGACGCTCGACAAATGTCCTCCGTTCATCGCCACGCTGGAGCATCCGGTTTTTGGCCGAACCGCGGCGGAAATCGACACATGCCGGGCGTTCAACCGTGCGGCGTTGGACTATCTGACGGCGCATGAAGACATAACGAGTCTGGTGATAGGCAGCCGGTTCACCCCGCTGGAGGGCATGTCGGATGCCGATGTCATTGCGACCGCCGACTATTTTATGGACCAGATCGACGCGCTGCGGGCGCGGCTGAAACGTCCTGTCGACATCAAGCTGTTTCCGCCACCGCCTGTCCCCGTCTATGACGTCTCGAAATGTACATCCAGATTGATCATGTTTGGGGGTAAACCCGACAGCTGCAACTACCCGATAACCGCGCTTGGCGGGTTTTCTCAAAAGCAGCAAATGTTCGTTCAGGAGTTGCAGCGGCGCGGGCTGGCTGTCTATCCGCTGGCCGATGCGCTGTGTCCGTCAGGCGTATGCACCGCTCTTGTCGATCGCCTGCGCATGTTCCGCGATGACGGGCATTTGCGCAACGAAAGTGGCACCTATCTGGCGAAACGCCTGCGTGAAATGGAAAGAAGCTAGGGCACCTTGACCGTCCGTCACACATGAGAGTTCCGATGGAAACGCTGCGTGAAAATGAGTCACATGTTTTGCTTGCCTACATGTCCGCCAAACTGGGCAGGCACTTGAGCATTGGTGGGAAACGAAAGCCGACAGAGGGACGCATGTCAGGCGCACAACAACACTGGCAGGTCGAGGTTTACAACGAGGTTGAGCCTGTCGAGGCAGAGTGGAATGCCCTGAAAAGGCCCGACAACTCGACGCCTTTTCAATCCTTTGCTCTGATGCGGGTCTTTTATCGGCAGCTCGTCGCCAAATGCCCGGAACGGCCAGTGGTGGTGCTGGTGCGCTATCCGGACGGCCGCCCGGCGGCACTGTTCCCACTGATGATAACGCGCCGCAATGGGCTCACCTGGCTGCATTCGGACGCGGCTCCGATCGATTACTGCGCCCCGATCCTTGATCCGGCGCTTGGCCCGAAGGATTCGCGGGCAATCATTCGCGCCATGTTGGCGGCCGTGCCCAAGGTCGACCTGGTTTATTTCAACAAGATGCCTGCCAGTTTTAACGGACGCCCAAATCCGCTCATCGCGCTGTCCAACGCAGCAAGATTGCGGTTTTCAGCCTGGTTTTTGCCGATGGCGGGAAAAAGCGCCGAAGAGGTGCAAGCCCTCCAGCACCACAGCTTCCGACGCAATCTGCGCCGCTTCAAGCGCAAGACCGAGAAGGCGCATAAGCGTGTCGTCACAATCGCCATAGGCGATGAGATAACAAAGGCTGATATTGCCGCCTTTCGCGCCTTACGCATGCAAAGCGCTCTGGAATAAAGAGCGTCACAACATTTTCGAGGAAGATGAGTGGGCGGGCTTTTACAAAGGTCTGCTCGACGGACAGGCGGCGCCGTGTCAGCCCTTCCTGTCCAAGCTGACGGCTGATGGCGACGTTGTGGCGGTGCTTTTCGGATTCACCGACGGCAAGCGGCCGGTTGCGATTCTTCCTGCCTCCAAACTCGGCGACTGGAAGCCTCTGGCTCCCGGCCTGCAATTGTTCGAGGAGACCGCGCTGCATTTTCATGCTGCGGGGGCGGAAAAGCTTCGATTTCTCCGTCGGCGACATGGTCTACAAGCACCGGTTTGGCTGCGACGAACTCCCGCTTTACGACGCGCTGTTTGCAAAGACCTTGCTTGGCCACGCCTATTGCTGGTTCTGGCGCCTGAAGACGAGCATTCGCTGCCGGATGAAGAAAATCGCCGACTGCTAGCTTTGGGGCGCAGGTTACCCATTCGGCGCTGACGGTCAGTTCGCCTTCAAGCTAGCAGATGGCGTGGAATGCTCACCATTCAGGACGGTTTCCGATTAACAGTGCACGGCCGGAGTCCTCTCCGCCCAGCAAAGGCTCAAGGCAACCGGTTGTTATCGACCTCGGTGCGCCTCAGGCCGCCTTCGTGGACTGTCCCGCTCCCGCCATAAGCGCCGTGAGTTCATCGAGGGTTTTCTCGCCCTCGCGGAAACTCGCCGCGACCTGACCTTGCAGGAGAACGGTGAATCGATTGCCGACCGAAAAGGCGTGACTGGCATTGTGGGTGATGAGAACCAGAGCCACGCCCTGCGCGCGCGCGTTACGAATGGCGTCGATGACGATGCCCGATTCACGAACGCCCAGCGCGGCCGTCGGTTCGTCGAGGATCAGCACCTTGGCGCCAAGATAAAGGGCGCGGGCGATCGCCAGAGCCTGGCGCTCTCCGCCCGACAGCGTTCCGACAAGCTGAGCGGGATCGGTCACCCGCCTGATGCCCATCTTGCGGATTTCCGAGATGGCGATTTCTCCGGCTCTGCGGGCATCGTAGATCTTCAGCGGCCCCCAGCCTTTGGTCGGCTCCACCCCGAGAAAAAAGTTGCGGGCGACATCGAGCAGCGGGATGGAACCGATATCCTGGTGCACCGTGGCGATGCCGAGATCGAGGGCATTGCGCGGCGAGGTGAAGGCCACCGGCTTGCCCTCGAAAGAGATCTTGCCGAGGGTCGGCTGGATGACACCGGACAGCATCTTGATCAGGGTCGACTTTCCGGCGCCATTGTCCCCCAGAAGGCAATGAACCTCGCCGGCATAGACATCGAGATCGACCGCAGACAGAGCGATATTGTTGCCATAGCTCTTGGTGGCAGATTCCAGTTTCAGAACGGGTGCCGGGGCGGTCATTTGCGTGCTCCCTGTGTCAGGGCCTTGCGGCGGACGAGATTGTTGGTGGTGACGGCAATGACAAGGAGCAGACCGATGAACGTCGACAGCCAGTCCGTCGACCAGCCTGTATAGAACAGGCCAAGGCTGACGACGCCGTAGATCATCGTGCCGAAAACGACACCGAGCACCGAACCGAAGCCGCCAGTGATCAGCACGCCGCCGATGACGGCGGCGATGGCGCCCTGGAAGACGTAGCCCTGTCCCGAGGTGGCGTTCCCCTGGTTGAATTCGAAGGTCGTCAGAACCCCGACAAAGGCGGAACTGACCGCGGTCCACATGAACAGGATGAGTTTGACCCGGCCAACGGGAACGCCGGCGCGACGAGCGCCATCGATATTGCCGCCAATGGCGAGAATCCAGTTGCCGAACGGGGTCCAGCGCAGCACCACGCCGGCCAGCAGTGCCGCAAACAGCCACCACAGGATGGCGATGTTGAAGCCGCCGAATTTCGTGGCGAGCAGCACTTCGGCCCAGCCTTCCTGCTTCATCGAGATCGTGCTGGTGCCGGCCAGAAGGCGCGACAGGCCAAGCGCGGTGCCGACCAGCACCATGTTCGAGGCCAGCGTGACGATGAAGGAGGGCAGTTTCGAGCGCTCGACAAGCGTCGCATTGAACAGGCCGGCCAACACGGCCACCAAAAAGGCCAGCGCGATGGCGACCGCCGAAGGCAACCCGTAATAGTTGATGCCGACAGCCACGATGATCGAGGCAGCGCCGACCATGGAGCCGGTCGACAAATCGAACTCGCCGGACATCATGAGCAGTCCGACGGGAATGGCGATGATGCCAAGCTCAGCAGCGATGTTGAGCCAGCCGGCCGTGCCGCCCATGGTCACGAAACCATTTTCGCCGCCAGTCACAGCGAAGAATGCATAGATGGCGACAAAGGCGATGGCAGGTCCGAGCCAGATCAGGCTGGCCAACCTGAACACCGGGCGTGGCGTTGTTCCGCCGTTATCCGCCGCTTCGGTTTCGACAGCTGTGTCGGTCATGGTGGCTTTCCTCTTTTGGGGGAGGGCTGTCTGCTGCCAGGCAGCCCTCCTCTCCAATGCTTACAGGGCTCAGTTGGCGCCGCGAATGCCCGGATAGGCCTTGCTGACGTCGAGCACGGCGGCGACATTGGATGCGTCGATAATGAACGGACCGGAATTGACTTCGGTAACCGGCGCGACCTTGTACTTGACGTACTGCGAGGCCATCAGCAGCCCATAATAGCCCTGCAGGAACGGCTGCTGGTCAAGCGCGAACAGCAGCTTGCCGTCGCGCACCGCCTCAAGGGCAGTCGTCGACAAATCGGTCGTGCCGATGACGACATCGCGCCCGGTCTGTTCCACGGCGGCTACGGCGTTCATGGCGACGCTCGGCCCGAGTGTGAAGACGCCGTCGACATCCTTGCCGGCCATCAGCGCACCGCCGATCGCTTGCTGCAGCTTCTGGTCGTTGGTCGTGTCCTCATAGGGAATGGTGATCATCTTGGCCGTGCCGCCTGCCGCTTCGATCGCGGCGATGTAGCCGTTGCAGCGACGCTCGAGCACCGGATTGGACGCGACGTGGTTGACGCAGATGCCGTTGGTGACACCGGCCGCTGCTTCGGCTTCGCCGCCGGCTTTGCCCATAAGGTCGGGATCCTCGCCGACGAAGCCGAGTGCGCCGAGATCACGCCAGGTGGTACGACCGGAATTGGTGACGAAAACCGGAATATCCGCGGCGACCGCCTGTTTGATCAGGGGCTCGACGCTGTCGGGGAAGAAGTTGCCAATGACAATAGCGGCCGGCTTGCGGGCGATGGCCGCTTCGGTCAGCCTGGCATAAAGCGCGACGATGTCGTTGAAGTCCGGCGTCGTCGAGTACTGGTAGTCGATGCCGAGTTCCTTGGCTGCGGTGTCGGAACCGAGCTTGACGGCGCCAAAGAACGGGTCGGTCAGCGGGCCTGACAAAAAGATGATCGTGTCTTCGGCAGCCTGGGCCGGAAGTGCGCCGGCCATCAGGCCGGTTGCGGCGACGGCTGCCGCGAGCAGTGTGTTTCTCAACGATTTCATTTGGGTCTCCTCCTCAGTTATTGGCGCTTTTTTCTAGAGTGCATCGCGCAGTGCAGTCAGAAGCCGCCACAGGCGGCTGTGAGGCGTTGGGTCGTGAAGGCAGCGATTGCCGAGATAGGCAAAGGTCACGCCGTTTTCGGGATCGGCGAAGGCAAGCGAGCCGCCCCTGCCGTTGTGGCCGAACGAGGTTGCCGACAGCATCGGTTCGCGTGGCGCAGGCAACATGAAGCCGGCACCGAACCGCGTCGGCTGCTCGACAAGAATTCTGTCGGGACCAAAGACGCATTCACGCCGGAAGTCATCGATCGTCCGTTGCGAGAACCGGCGCAACGGTCCTTCGGTGGCGCTGGCATAGATGGCGGCAAGGCTTCTTGCCGAACTGATGCCGCTGACGCTCGGGATATCCAGTTCCCAGACACTGGGCTGGTTGAAGATCTCGGTATCGATGGGCGGATTGGTGAAGGCGTTCGCGGTCAGCGAGGTTTCGTCGGCCAGCGCATCGATGAGGCTGCGACCGAGATCCGGGCTGGCCGAGCCATCGAAAAGCGGTGTCACCCGCGCATGCAAGGCCTTGGGCAGGCCAAGGAAGATGTCGAGCCCGAGCGGGTCGGCAAATGTGTCGCGCAAAAAAGCGCCGGGCATTTTTCCGGAAATGCGGCGGATCAGCTCGCCGGCAAGAAGGCCGAAGGTGAGGGCGTGATAGCCATGGGCGGTACCCGGTTCCCAAAACGGTATCTGGTCGGCAAGCAGGCTGGTAACACGCTGCCAGTCGGCAAAATCCTCGATCGCCACCTTTTCGACGAAGCCGGTCAGGCCGGCCTGATGAGACAGGAGCTGACGGACGGTAATCGCCTCCTTGCCACGCGCGGCAAATTCCGGCCAGTAATCGGCAGCCGGCGCGTCGAGGCGAAGTTGTCCGGATTCGGCAAGCTGCATGAGGCACAGAGTCGTGACGCCCTTGGTCGCGGAATACAGAACATGCAGAGCATCTGTGGGATAGGGCGCGCCGCTGACGGTCGATCCACCAGTGAGGTCGAGGACGCAGCGCCCGTTCTGATAGACCGCGACCGAAGCGCCAAGATCGTCGCCGACGGCGAGATTGGTCGCGAATGCGTCCCTGACCTGCGCGAAAGCTGGTTCGTACCAGCCCTCTACGCGGACAGCTTCGGTCCCGACCGCATTATCATGCGCTTCGCTCGTCATGCTCGACCTCTCCTCCTTGGGTCGGTCCGCCTTGCGGCGGAATGGGCATTAATTCGCCTCATTGATTTTTTGACGGTAAATTCGTAGAAATTTGTTCGTCAACAAAATTAAATAGATGCGCCGGAATCGCCTTTTCCCGGTCAACCGCGACTTTTCTGCCATACCGCGCCGGCGCTTGCGGAAACGAAGTGATGTGACATGCCGAATTTGTCCACAAGTCGAAAAATCAGACACGGCATCATGACACTGCTGCAGCAATCGGGTCCCCTGAGCCGGGCCGAACTCGCGCGGCGGACAGGTATGGCACGTTCGACCATTACGGTTGCTGTAAATGCGCTGATTGCCGATGGCATCGTCCGCGAGACGGCCCAGAAAGAGGAGGGTGGACGCGGCAGGCCGGCGGTTGCCGTGTCGCTGATGCCGGGCGCGGGCGCAGCCATCGGCATTGATTTCGGGTTTCGTCATGTACGCGGCGTCATTGCGGACCTGGCCCACAACGTGCTGGCGCATGAAGAGGTCGAGTTGGGCGCCGATTACGAGGTCTGCGACGGTATCGAGGCGGCTCTCGGCATCGTCGAGCACCTCAAGAAGCAGTGTGGCTATCGCGACCAGGACCTTATCGGTATCGGGCTCGGCCTGCCTTGCCCCACCGATCTCGAAGGACTCCCAACGCGCTCGGCGATGATACCGCGCTGGAGTGGTGCCAATGTCCGGCAACTGCTCGCCGACAGGATCCACATACCTTTGGTCATCGAGAACGAGTCGCGGCTCGGCGCGCGAGGTGAACATGTCTGGGGTGCGGCAAAGGGCGTCGACAATTTCATCTACATCAAGCTCCATTCCGGCGTTGGCGGCGCCATCGCGTTCAACGGCACGTTCATCACCGGACAAAACGGCGGCGCCGGCGAACTCGGCCATATCAGTCTCGACCCGACCGGGCCGATCTGCCGCTGCGGCAACCGGGGATGTCTTGAGGTTTACGCCGGTATTCCGGCAGTCTTGGCGCAGGTGCACCCCGTCTATCCGGATATCGACCTGCACAAACTGTTTGCGCTTTATCGAAACAACGATCCTGCCGTTTTGCGGGTTATGACCGATACGGCCAAGAAAGTGGCGCAGGCGGCGGCAATGCTGTGCAACGCCGTCAATCCGGAACTGGTGCTGATTGGCGGCAGTCTCTCGGCGGCGGGAGAACCCTTCATCGCCCGCATCAGGACCGAAATGCAGCCGCTCGTTCTCGAGCTCAACCGCGGTCCGCGCATCGAAATCGCCAAACTGGGGCGCAACGCTTCGGCGCTGGGCGGCGTTGCCCGCGTCTTCGAGCTTTACGCAAACGATCTGCTCGCGGATGCGGCTTCGAGTTGTTCCGCCTAGCGGCGGGTGCACTGCGTGGACGGCAGAACTCTCCATGCTCAGCCTCGAGCCGACAACTCTGCCGGGGCTCGATCGCCGGTTCAGGCACGCAATACCGATTGTGAGTTGAAACCCTAGATGCGCTCACCGGAGGCGTTGAACAGGTGGGCTTCTTCGGGTTTGAAACCGAGGCTGGCCATGTCGCCGGGCTCAAGATCGCTCTGGCCGACCAAGGCAGCGGTGACGGTGGTTTCGTCCTTCAGGCGGATGCGGATGATGGTTTCGTGGCCGAGGCGCTCGACGAGTTCGACCTTGCCCTTGAGCACACCTTCGGGGTCGGCGACGAAAGCCTGCGGCCTCAAACCGAGCGTCAGGCCGCTGCCGGCTTGAATTGAAGCTGACGCGCAGGGCAGTGTCGTTTTTTCGATCGTGGTGCCTGCAATCGTAATGGTGTTTTCTGCCGTCTCCAGGACATCGACCGGCAGGATGTTCATCTTCGGCGAGCCGATGAAACCGGCCACGAAAAGATTTGCCGGCCTGTTATAGAGCTCAAGGGGTGAGCCGATCTGTTGAACGATGCCATTGTCGAGGACGACGATCTTGTCGGCGAGGGTCATGGCCTCGACCTGATCGTGGGTGACGTAGATCATGGTCGCACCGAGATCGGCGTGGAGCCGAGACAACTCCATGCGCATGTCGACGCGCAGGGCCGCATCGAGATTGGAGAGCGGTTCGTCGAACAGAAATACCTCCGGCTCGCGCACGATGGCCCTGCCGATGGCGACGCGCTGACGCTGACCGCCGGAAAGCTGGGCCGGTTTGCGATCAAGCAGCTCTTCCATCTGCAGAACCTGGGCGACTTCGCGGATCTTCTTGTCGCGGACCTGCTTGTCGGTCTTGGCGAGTTTCAGCGCGAACCCGACATTGTCGTAGACGGTCATGTGCGGGTAGAGCGCATATGACTGGAAGACCATGGCCACGCCGCGGTCGCGGGGTTCGACGTCGTTGACCAGCCGGTCGCCGATATGGATATCGCCGCCCGTGATGTCTTCGAGGCCGGCGATCATGCGCAGAAGTGTGGACTTGCCACAGCCCGACGGGCCGACGAAGACCACGAACTCACCATGGGCGATCGAAAGGTCGACGCCCTTGATGACCTCGACATTGCCGTAGCTCTTGCGGATGTCTTTGAGTTCAAGTCCCGCCATTGTCGTTCTCCGCGGGCCGCCGAACGGCGTGCCCAAAGTTGCGGTGACCCATTGGGCCACTCGTGATTAGCCCTTGACCGCGCCTTGCATGAGGGCGGCGACGAACTGCCTCTGGAAGAGCAGGAACAGGATGATTGTCGGCGCCAGGATCATCAGCGATCCGGCACACAGAAGCGGCACGTCGGTGCCCCATTGCCCCTGGAAGGCGCCGAGAGCGCCGGCCATGGTGCGCTGCATCGGATCGCGCACCAAGACGACGGGTAGAAGGAACTGGTTCCAGGTCCACAGGAACAAAAGGATCGACAGCGACATGATCGCCGGTCGCGCCAGCGGTACCTGCACCCGCCAGAACTCGCCCCAGCGCGTGGCGCCGTCAAGTTGGGCTGCTTCCGTCAGATCCTTGGGCACATTGAGGAAATGCGCCCGCATCCAGTAGACCGAAAACGGCATATACAGGCCGATCAGCGGCAGTATGATCGCGAAACGCGTGTTGAGAAGACCCAGCGCCCGCACTTCGTAATAAAGCGGCGTGATGACCGCCTCAAAGGGCAGGGTCAGTCCGGCCACGAAGATCAGGTAAAGCCACTTGTATTTGTCCGAGGTCAGCTTGGCGAGGCCATAGCCGGCCATGGTGGAGACGAGCACTGAGACCGGCACGACGCCGACAACGATCAGAGTGCTCGACAGCAGAAGCTGGCCCATATTGGCCACTTCGAACGCCTTGACGAAATTGATCCACTGCGGGTCGGAGGGCCATTGCAGGCCATAAGGGTAAGTGCCCGAGGGGGCCAGCGCCGCCGAGAACATCGACAGGAAAGGCAGCAGCGTCACGCCCATCAGGATGACGATCAGCGCGCGCGCCAGAAGCGATTGGAGCTTGGCGTTCATCACTTCTTCTCCCGCGTCAGCCATTGCACAGGGGCGATGGAGATCAGCACCAGGATCATCAGGACGATGGCGAGCGCCGAGGCGAGGCCAACCTGGCGGTGGGCGAAGGCGAGGCGATAGATTTCAAGGCCCGGTACGGTGGTGTTGATGCCGGGGCCGCCGCCGGTGGCGATGTAGACGATGTCGAAAGCGGCAAGGGCCTGGATGATGGTGACGGTAACGCAGACACCGATTTCCTGGCGCAGGCCGGGCAGGGTGACGTAGCGGAACTCGTCCCAGGCGTTGGCACCGTCGAGCCGTGCCGCTTCGTAAAGGCTCGGATCGATCTTGGTGATGCCGGTGACGAGCAGCATGATGCACAGGCCCAGCAACACCCAGGCGCCGATCATGCCGACTGCCGGCAGTGCGAAGGTGAAATCGCCAAGCCAGCCGCGGGCCCAGGAGTCGAGCCCGATGGTCCTCAGGAACTGGTTCACAAGGCCCGACGAGGCGTACATCCAGCTCCAGGCGATACCGGCAGCGACGAGTGGAATGACCTGGGGCAAGAACAGGATTGTCCGCGTCGCCGTGCCGAATGGGCCGCCCATATGCGAGCGGATGGCGGAGGCGACGGCGAGACCAAGTCCGACCGGGATGACGGTGAAATACAAAACCAGCAGGAACGAATTGCCGATGATCTGCAAAAGATCGGGGTCGGTAACGACGGTGATGTAGTTGGCAAGCCCGTTGAATCTGGCCTTGCCGATGCCGTCCCACCGCAGGAACGAGTAATAGACCGACATCAGCAAGGGCACGAGCACGAAGCCCGCATAGGCGATGGCGGCCGGTGCGATGAAAGCCCAGGCCACCAGTCGGGTCTTGCGGCTCCCCCTTGAGCGGGGAAGCCGCGTGGCCCGTTTGTCCGGATTCGAGCCTGTATGTGTTGTTACCTGCATATCTCGACCCAGACGTTCCGCGTTCGCGCCTTAGCGCGACAGCTCGGTTTCGTATTCGTCCTGGACGTCCTTCAACAGACCCGCCGGGTCCTGCTGACCGCCAACCATCTTCTGCAGTTCAGGCGTCCAGCCTGCTGCGAAGATAGCGCCGGTGGCGTTGGCGATGAAGTCCATGGCGCCATTGTCCTTGGCCAGGATCTGACCGGCGGCAAGCGAGGCTTCGGTCACCGAGCCGGGCTCGACGGCCGGGATCGGCAGGTCAGCCGGGCCGCCCGGATTGGAGCCACCAACGGCGACGTTGATCTTGCGGGCTTCCGGATCGGTCGCCACCCAGTTCAGGAAGAAGGCGGCGCAATCGGGGTTGTTGGCCTTGGCGCCGATGCCGAAGGTGAGCGGCGACGACATGGCGGCGTGGCGTCCACCTTCCTCGAGCGGTGGCATGACGAAGAAGCCGAACTTGCCAGCGGCCTTGGAGTCGAAATTGCCCGATTCCCAGTCGCCGTTGAACATGAACAGGCCTTCGCCATTCATGAAGCGGCTCATCATCTGGAAATATTCGATGGCGTTGACGTCCGAGGGGAAGTAGCCGGCCTTGATCCAGTCCTGAAGGTGCTCGGCGGCCTTGAGATTATCGGCCGTGTCGATGGTGGAGTCGTCCTTCTGGAAGATCCAGTCGTTGATCGGCTCGGGCGGGCCGTAGGAGCCCATGAGGTTCTGCAGCGGGAAGGCGAGACCACCGGTGTCCTTGTTCCACTGCATGATCGGCTGGATGCCGGTTTCCTTGGCCTTGGCCAGCAGTGCATCGAGCTCGGCCAGCGTCTGCGGGGCGCCGTCCATGCCGAGTTTGGCGGCCAGTTCCTTGTTATAGAACACGCCGGTCATCGAGTAGTTGAGGCCCATGGCGTAAAGCGAGCCGGTGCCGCGCGGGCGACCGCCCTCTTCAACGCGAAGCTGCACGAGCTGGCTGGCCGGGAAGGCGCTCCAGCCGAAGGCTTCGAAATAGGGGTCGAGATTGAGCAGCAGGTCGTTGGCGACCAGATCGCTCATCGAGGGCAGACGGATGAGATCGGGCGCATCGTCTTCGGACAGAATGCGCGGGCTGTTCTCCATCAGGTTGGCGAACTGGTCTTCCTTGATGTCGAAGGTGACGTTCGGGAACTGCTTGGTGAATTCCTCGGCGAGCTTGGTCGGCAGCGGGAAGCCGGTCTCGAAATAGGAATTGAGCACAACCGGATCGGTGCCGCAGCTGGGTGCCGCCAGGGCGCTTCCGCTCATCATCGCCAGCGCTGAAACAGTCATGACAGCAAGGCGTTCAATGCGAGATATGGTTCTCAAGATAACCTCCTCCTAGGGTTTGGAAACCTGTGTTTCCTTTTGCTAAATGGATTAAGCACCGAGATAGACTGCTCTGTCAATGTGAGATTTGCTATCGTTCGCTGCTCAGTGAAGAAGCGTGCGCAGGGCGTCGATGATGCGGGTTGCACGCATGTCGTCGGGGCCCATCATCCAGTTGGAAACAAAGCCGAATCCGACTTTGTGCTCCGGATCGGCGAATTGCACCTGGCCACCGGCGCCGTCGTGGCCGAAAGACCGCGCCGTCAGATAGTGGCGCGCCGGAGAGTCGAGCTGAAGGCCGAGACCCCAGGTGCAATAGGGTTCGGGCCCCTCGAACATCTGCGGGCCGAAGCTCTTCGGCGTTGTCGCCCGGTCGAGCCCGCCGTCGGCGATCAGCCGGACGCCGGCGGTCTCGGTCACGGTCGCCGACCAGATGGCGGCGAGGGCGCGAGCGCTGGCGATGCCGCCGGCGCCGGGGATTTCGGCGGTCTGGAGGCGGGGGTCATTGAGCCCGCCATCGGGGGTGACGAGATCGGCAGGCATGGCATGGCCGAGCGTCATGGACTTCAGCACCCAGTTGGGACCGGGCTTTGCCGCCTCGTCCCGCCAGTACTGCGACAGCGCCGGGTCGGCCGAGACATGGGCCGGTGGGACGCGCAGCGTCTCCGGTTGTCCGACAGTCACGTCGGCGGCCAGCGGATTGGCCAGGCGTTCCCGGAAATTGGTGCCGATCGAGACGCCGGTGACGCGACGGATGATCTCGCCATTGATCCAGCCATGGGTCAGGGCGTGATAGGCATGGCCGGTTCCCGGTGCCCACAGCGGTTCCTGCGCCGCAAGGAGCGAGGTCATGCGGTCCCAGTCGAGAACGTCGCCCGGTTCGAGGTCGAGACGGGGTGCCGCCAGGCCGGCGCGGTGGGAGAGGGCGTCTGCAACCGTTACGCCTTCTTTGCCGTTGGCGGCGAATTCCGGCCAATAGCGCGCAACGGGCGCGTCGTAGTCGAGCTTTCCTTCGGCAACCAGTTGCGCCGCAATCAGGCCAACCAGGCCTTTGGTGCACGAGAAAATCACCGTCGGGGTGTCCGCCTGCCAGGCCCGTCCATCACGCGTGTCGGCAACGCCGCCCCATAGGTCGACCACGGTTTCGCCATCCTTGCGGATCGCCAGTCCTGCACCCATTTGCGGCAGGCCGTCGAAGGCCTGCGAGAAAGCGTCTGCCACTGGCTCGAAGCCAGACGAGACAGTGCCGAAAACCTGGGTGCTCATGTTCGTCGTCCTAGTGTTGGTCCGGCGACGAGATCGGTGCCGGAGGGCGGTCGAGACCCGCGCCGGGAATGCTTCGAGGCGCTCGTATCTCGATGCTTAATGGATTTAGCACATGCGTCATTCGCTTTTGCTTGTCAAGCGTGGCGATGGCGGCTATCCCTTTTCCTTGAGTATGGGCAAACGCATTTTTAATCCGGGAGGCTTGGTCAGGTGGGTGTGAAGCGCGTGACGCTGGCCGATGTCGCCAAACTGGCTGGCCTGTCGACAGCTGCCGCTTCAATGATCCTCACAGGTCGTCCCGACACGCGGCTTTCGGCCGAGGCGCATGCCAAGGTCCATGCGGCTGCGCGCGAACTCGGCTACCGGCCAAACCTCGCCGCGCGTGCGCTCAGAACCGACAAAACCCGCACCATTGCCGTCATTTCCGATCACGTCGCCACCACGCGCTTTGCCAGTGGCCTGATCCGGGGCGGGCTCGCGGCTGCCGAAAAGGCCAAGCATGTTGCGCTTTTGCTGGAGACGGGCGGCGATCCCGCCCGCGAGGCGGACGCCATAGAGGCTGTGCTCGACCGGCAGGTGGACGGGATCATCTTCGCGGCCATGCGGTCGCGCGAGGTCTTCGTGCCGGATGTGATCATCCCGGTTCCCGTGGTCATGCTCAACGCCGCGAGCAGCAAGTTTCCGACCGCTGTCATCCAGGACGAGTATCAGGGCGGACGGACCGCCGTGCAGCTTCTGGCCGACTCCGGAGTGAAGGATGGCATCGTCCTGCTTGGCCACAATGCCGAGACAGAGCAGGGGTTGTTCCGATCCGATACCGTCGCCCGACGCATTGCCGGCATCCGCGATGAAATGGACAGCCGCGGCCTTGGATTCGACGCCGAGATCAGCTGCTGGGAATGGGAGCCGGCGCACGGATACGAACTTGTTAAAACGCTGCTCAAATCCATGCGGCCGAAAGGAATTGTCTGCCTGAACGACCGTCTTGCCTTCGGTGCCTACCAGGCGCTGGCAGAGGCAAACCTGCGTGTCGCCGAGGATGTGGGCATTGTGTCCTTCGACAATGACGAGCTTGCCGAGTATCTGCGCCCCGGTTTGACGACCATAGCGTTGCCCCATGAGGCCATGGGCAAAAAGGCGGTCGAGCTGTTGCTCGATGCGAAAGCAACGCGCGAGCATGTGCTGGTTTCCATGCCGGCGATTGTCCGTGGCTCGCTGCGAGGGGCATCGTAGGACAACCTTTCACCGACACCAGAGGGGATCAGGTCACCGGTTCCATCCGCAGCCGATGCCGCTTACCTCGATTTTGGGGCGCTGCGATCTGCCATCGCCAAGCGCAACTTACGCAACTCCACGGGTCATATGTTCGGCTTTGGTCTTCGCTTGGCGCGACGATCAGGGGATGCAAGGTCTGGTCGGTTTTATTGCATGGGCGCGATGACCAGCTTTCCCTTGGGGAGTCCCGTTTTTTCGAGCTCGACGATGGCCGGGATCGCCTCCGACAGCGGCACGGTGCGGCCGATAACAGGTGCGAGCGTGCCTTGCTCGGCCGCCTTGGCGATGCCCGCGAAACTTTCCGGGGTCGGATTGCCGAACACGAGGTGATGGCGCGATGGAAGCAAACAACCGATCATCTTGACGGGCGTGGGTACGATGTGCAGAGACATGCCACCCTTCTTGAGCATCGCTCCACACTGGTTCAGTGATAGCGCTCCAGCGGTATCGAAAATGACATCGAACCGATGGAGATACGAAGCACTGTCGAAGGCACGATAGTCGACAGCCTCGCTCACACCCAGCGACCGTGCCTCTTCACGTCCCGTCGCGCTGCAACTGCCAACCACCGTTGCACCTTGCATGCGTGCGATCTGGACCGCCGAGCGGCCCACTCCACCCAGACACCCGGTGACAAGGACGGATTGGCCGGCTTTCAGCTTCGCCTTTGCGACAAGTCCGATCCATGCTGTCGAACCGACAACAGTCAGGGTCGCCGCCTGCTCGAAAGAAACATTGGCCGGCTTTCTGCCAACGCTCTTGCAATCTACAACGACATATTCGGCAAAAGCGCCGGCTTTCTGGATTGAAGCGACGCCGAAGACCTCATCTCCCGGCTTGAATTGATCGACATCCGACCCGACGGCTTCGACAACGCCAGCGAAGTCATGGCCCAGGCCGCGCGGAAAGCGTGAACCGGTCATCATTTTCATTTCACCACGCCGAATCTTCCAGTCCATCGGGTTGACCGATGCGGCCCTGACGTGAACCAGAATTTGCCCGCGCCCGGGCTTCGGCTGGTCCACATCGGCAAGCTGCAATTCGTCGGGGCTGCCATATTTGAGATATTGGATGCGCTTCATGGGCGGTTCTTCCCGATGTGTTCGGCTTCAAAATGAGTGGGCAGCGGAAAACTGACTGCGTCCATCACCCGACCCACCAGGCCCAGATAAAGACTGCCCCAAGCACCGCCTCCGCAGCGGCCGAACGTAAGATACCAGCACGAGCGCGCCGCGCCAGGAACTCGTAGAGACCAAGGCCTGCCAGCAATATGGCCGTTGCGCCCAAGACAAGGCACACCGCCGAGCGGATGTCCGAGGGACCGGCTGTTCGCCCGAGGAAAAACATCACGGCGAGGCCGAGATACATCAGGCCCATCCGGCGAAACAGGATGAGCGCTCCGGTCGTGATCTCGAGCCCCCATTCCTTGAGCACGCCGCCACCGAAGAAGATGAAGCGGGCACCGAGAACGATACACGCGAGCGTCATGACGAGTGCCAATATCTCGAAGGTCAAAGCCAAACTCCCTGATCAAATGGTTTCTGGATAGCGGGAGCATCGAGTTATATGCCGTCGACATTAGACGGACTATGCGCCATAATCCGGTTTTTGTTGGAGATCATCTAGAATGGACCCGTTATCCGACGTTATCTCGTTCCTCAGACTGCGCAGCTATCTGGTGGGCGGTTTCGAAGCGGGCGGAAACTGGTCCCTCGGCTTTGATGCCTACGACGCCATCAAGTGCTACGCCGTGACCGCCGGCGCCTGCTGGATTGCGGTGGAGGGCGTGGGCGAGCCTGTGTTTCTGCAACAGGGCGATTGCTTCATGCTGCCGCGCGGCCGGCCGTTTCGGATCGCCAGCGATCTGAGCCTGCCGCCGGACGATTGGCGTCGCCACTTTCTCGGCACCGAAGAAGGTGCGTTGGTGAAGCTCAACGAAGGCTCCGATGTGACGGTGCTCGGCGGCCATTTTGCGTTGGCCGGGCCACAGGCGGAGATTTTGCTCGGCATGCTGCCGCCAATCGTCCATGTGCGCGGCGAGGCGGATGGCGAAACGCTGCTCTGGGCCTTCGAGCGGATGCGGCAGGAACTGACCGATCTCAAGCCGGGCGGTATTCTCATTGCCCAGCAACTCGCCACCATGATCTTCATCCAGGCGCTACGCCTCTATCTCAATGAGAACAAGGGGATCGGCTGGCTGTTCGCGCTGTCCGATCAACGGATTGGAGCAACCATCAAAGCAATCCATCGGGAACCGTCGCGGCGCTGGACGGTGGAAGCGCTCGCCGCGGAAGCCGGCATGTCGCGCGCCAGTTTTGCGGCGCAGTTTCGGCAGCTGGTTGGTGAAAGCCCGATCGAGTATCTCACGCACTGGCGAATGCACCTCGCCGGACGCGGTCTGGAGCACGGTGAACCGATTGGCACGATTGCCCAATCGCTCGGCTATGAATCGGAAAGCGCCTTCAGGACGGCCTTCAAACGCGTGACCGGCAACACGCCTCGCCATCACGCACGTTCGTTTGGGCGGAACGGCGCCGTGAGTATGCTCGTGCCGAGCGGCACATAGGTGTGGCGGAGGCGTGACGCGAAGTCGAACAGGTGCGCATTCCTGCCGGTGAGGTAGAGACGCACTCTGCCGCTCAGCTCGAAGGTCTCAATCCGCAGCTCCCACTGAGCCTTATCCGGTCTTGCTGACCAGAGGCAGAAAGATCCTGTCCACCCACGCCTCGCGCAGCTCGGATGATGGCGGAGAAAACGTCATGATGACGTGACTGCGGAAGAGATCGTTGAGAAGTGTCGGAACGGGTGGGGCGAGCTTTTCGGCATCGATCTCGCCGCGAGCCACGGCGCGGTCCAGAATGTCGGACAGCGTATCGACCTCTCCCACCGTGAGTGCATCGCGCAGATCTTGTGGAGAGGAATTTGTTTCTCCGAAGTACTCGGTGGCGAACAGTGTGAAGATGGCTGCTGTCGCTCGGGCACGTCCCGCAGCGCGTTCGAGGTGCTCCAGCAGCTCGGTGCGCAAACTGTCCCTGTCCTCGACCTCCATCGGATGCCGGCTCATCTGTAGCCGGATCGCTGCAATGGCGAGCGCTGCGCGTGTCGGCCAGCGCCGAGCCAGCACGGGGCGACTGGTGCCGGCACGGGCTGCCACCGCCTCCAAGGTCAATCCGACATAGCCACGTTCCTCGAATTCGGCCTCTGCAGCTTCGAGGATGGCCTTTTCGAGGGCAGGCCCTCGGCGACGTTCAGGCATCGCGATTATTTCTCCATAAGATGCGGCTTTGCATCTTGTAACATGACTCGGCGTTCACTAGATGCATCTTTGCATCTTAACGGCGCGGTTCGTCATGTCAAAACCCATTATCTCCAGGCCTGGTCTGCTGCTGGAACCCGTCCGTGCCAGCACGCTTTGCAGTCCGGCGCTGCATTGCCAGAGCGCAACGCCGCGTCCCGGATGCATGCCGCGCCAGTTTCGACCTTTCATGACCCCTCTCAGCAACAGGATACGTCTCCAATGACCAGTCGGCTCGAACTCAAGGCGGTGACAAAGCTCTTTGCGTCCGGCGACGGCGTTCGCGATGTCGATCTGACGCTTGAACCTGGCGAGATCCATGCCCTTGTCGGTCTCAACGGCGCCGGCAAATCCACTTTAATGCGCATGATGCTGGGCATGAAGACGCCCGATGGCGGGGCAATCGCCGTGGATGGTGTTCCTTTCGCGGCGGTGACGCCCAAACGCTGGGCCGGGGTTGGCCATCTCATCGAATATCCGCTCGCCTATCCGGAATTGTCGGTGCGGCAAAACCTGACGCTCTCGGCGCGGCTGCGAGGGCTGACGCCCGAGCGGGCTCAGATGGCGGGCACCTCCATCATCGAAAAGCTCAATCTCGGCAGGTTTGCGGAGCGCCCGCACCCGGGAGCTGTCGCTGGGCAACCGGCAAAGGGTAGGGCTTGCAGCGGCGTTGCAGCACGATCCCGATCTGGTGATCCTAGACGAGCCCACCAATGCGCTCGATCCCTCGGGCATCATCCTGCTGCGCAAGGTGCTGCTCGAGCGTGTGTCGGCTGGCGCGGCGGTGCTGGTGTCGAGCCATCATCTGGACGAGGTCGCCCGCATCGCCCACAGGATCACCGTGATCAATGGCGGGCAGATTGTCGGCACGCTTCAACCCGGCCAGCCGGAAATCGAGCAGGCCTTCTTCACCATCATCCAAGCCCATGCGGAGGCCGCATAAGATGAACGCTTTTTCAATCGCGCTGGCCACCGAATGGATGAAGTTCAGCAACGCGCTGCTGCCGCGCCTCGCCACCATCGGCATCATCTTCGTGGCCGCCATCGTGAGCCCCGTATCCTCGGCGAGCGAAGGCGAGGCCTCCGCTCTCGGCGCGGTGAACTGGTCGACCTATTTCGACATGACGGCGGGGACGGTGGCGACCGGAGGCCTGTTCGGCTTCGGCCTCGTCATCGTCTGGCTGTTCGGACGCGAGTTCACCGATGGAACGATTACCGGCCTGTTCGGACTGCCCGTGCCTCGAGCGAAACTTGCGCTCTCCAAGCTCGCGCTTTTCGTGCTGTGGGCCTGCGCCACGACACTCGCGCTCGGAATGGTGGTGAGTGTCGTCGGGCTCTTTCTCAGTCTTGGCCCGTTCGATGGCGCAGCAATCGAGGCGTTGTGCCGCTTTGTTTCGATAAGCGTGCTGACTGCTTTGCTGACGATTCCCTTTGGCCTTGTCGCCACGCTGTCGCGCGATTATCTGGCCCCGTTTGGCCTGATGCTGGGCGTCGTCATCCTGACCTCGCTGCTCAGCGGAACCGGGTTGGGCGGCTGGGTACCTTATGCTGCACCCGGACTTTGGGCGGCCAGTGCCGGCAAGGTCGATACGCTGGCCTTGGCCATCCAGCTTTCAGACGTTGTGCTGCTCGCGGCTCTGTTTGGCGCGCTGTTGGTGCACAGATGGAACCGGTTGGAAATCTGAATCCGGAGAAGGGACACTCTGTCGCGGGCACCACTCGATTGTACGAAGAACCAGGTCATGCAGTGCTGTTGCGGCTTCGTCCGGTTCACCTTGCTCGACCTGTCGCCCGCCGGCTCATGTCAACGCCTATGCGATCGTCCCAGAAATGCAGAAGGCGATCATTGATGCGATAGCCGGCAAGATCCCGTTTCGAGGGACAGCCCGATCGGCCTGGCCTGCGGCTTGCCCGATTTTCTATGATCAGCGGGAGGCGCGAGCTCTGCTGCTGTTGCGGATGACAATGCGCGGCTGCACGAGGAAATGCTCGGCCTCGGTGCGTCCCTTGATGCGTTCGAGCGCAAGCCGGGCCGCCTGAATACCCAGTACCTGCCCGAACTGGTCGACACTGGTCAGCGCGTTCTGCGCCAGATCGCAGAACAGGGAATTGTCATAGCCGACAACGGCAAGGTCTCCAGGCACGGAAAGGCCCATCTCGGTCGCAATGCTGATGACCTCAAACGCGATCTTGTCGGACCAGCAGAACAGCGCTTCGGGCCGGTCGCGGCTTTCCAGCAGCTGCCGCACCGCTGTCTGGACTTCGCGCATGGTTTGTTCTCTGCGCAGAATACGGGTCTGCTTATCGAGGCCGTGCGCATGCATGGCGCGCTCATAGCCGATTTCGCGCTGAACCGACACCGGACTGTCCTCGGCAGGACTGAGTTCGAGGCTGAACATGGTAATGTCGCGGTAGCCCTGATCAACCAGATGATTGACCACAAATTCCGCGCCAGCGACGTCATCGTTGTTGACGGTGTCGTAGCTGGTGTTTTCGGGATTGTGCAGACCGAGGACGACTGTGGGCATGCGCTTGCCGAGCTTTTCGACTTCGGTTGTCGACAGGCGCGGGGCGATCAGGATCAACGCATCCATTTGCCGGTCGATCATCGATTCTATCAGTGCCAATTCGATTGAGATTGCGCTCTGGCTGACGCCGAGGAGCGGTTGATACTGGGTGCGCTCCAGGGCGGAATTCACGCCGGCCATGATTTCGGGAAAGAAGGGGTTGCGCAGGTCCGGCAGCAGGACGCCGAGCGTGTAACTCTGGCCGCGCATGCCGCGCGCCGAGGCGTTGGGGCGATAGCCCAGTTTTTCGATCGATGCCTCGACCTGCTTGCGTAGTGCATCGCTGACGCCATACGCATCGCGCAGGACTTTGGAGACCGCGGACACGGAAACGCCGGCATCTTCGGCGACATTACGGATGGTCGCGCGCCCCGGATAAACCGTTGTTTTTCCGCTGTTTTTTTGCCCTGTCGTCACAGCGTCAATCCCTGTTCTGCTGTTGGTTTATACACTTGGTATTCCGCAATCCCAAAATTTGATCCGCATCCCCTTGCGCTTCGCTGCAATTTGTAGAACGGTATACGTAGAACGATACACAAGAAACGCCTTAAAGGCGACAGGGAGGAAAATGTGAACCAGGTAATGGCCGCCAGGCCCAGTGGTCATGCGCATGGGCTCAAGCGGGTCTGGACGGCGCAAATGGTTCATCCGTCTGTCGATGCAGGGCAGGGCACGCGGGCATCTTTCGTCAGCACCGACTTCGAAAATCCGGAAACCGGACCGGCCGCGACGCTCTTCATTTCGGCCTTCGGGCTCTATCGCTGCTTCATCAACGGCACGCGCGTCGGCGAGGATGTGCTGACACCCGGCTGGACCGCTTATGACAAGCGCCTGTCCTTCCAGAACTATGACGTCACCGATCTTCTGGAACAGGGCACCAACCATATCGAGATCTGGCTTGCGGACGGCTGGTATCGCTCCCAGTTGATGTGGGCCCAAGATGCCATCTTCGATTGCTGGGGCGACAAGGTCGGTGCAATTGCCGAGATCGTTGTCGGCGAGGGCAAAAGCCCTGTCGTTGCCACCGATGCGAGCTGGAAGAGCGGACTTCTGCCGATCCTGAAGTCGGGCATCTATTTTGGCGAGATCTACGATGCGCGTGAAGACGCACTGGTGGAAAACGGGACCGTTTCCGTGCTGCCGTTCGATCAGGACGTTCTCATTGCCCATGAAGCGCCGGAAGTGCGTGAACTTGCGCCCTTCGATCCCATCGAGACCTGGTCAGACGGTGAGGGCGGAACGATCCATGATTTCGGTCAGAACGCAGGCGGCTATGTGAGTTTCACCGTCACGGGTGAGGCCGGCGCGCGCGTCATCGTCGAGCATTCGGAAGTCCTCGATGCCGAACGCAAACTGGCCAATGCAAATTACCGCAGCGCTAAAGCGCATATCGAATATGTCCTCAAGGGAGACGGCGAGGAGCATTACCGTCCGCACTTCACCTTCCAAGGATTCCGTTATGCCCGCGTGCGGATTGAGGGCGAGGCACGGGTCCTGTCCATCGCTTCGGTCCCGATCAGTTCAGTCAGGGAACCGACAGCCGAATTCACCTGCGACAATGAACTGGTTGATCGGCTGGTCGAGAACACTGTGTGGTCGCAGCGTTCGAATTTCATCGATGTGCCGACAGATTGCCCGCAACGCGACGAACGACTTGGTTGGACAGGCGACGCCCAGGTGTTCGCCGGCACCGCCTGCTATCTGCACGACAGTCACGCGTTCCTGGTCAAATATGTCCGCGACCTGATGGCTGACCAGCGGGAAAACGGCGAGATCGCCCATTTCTCTCCCGATCCGACCCGCGTCCGTCCGGACAACAGTGCCTTCAGCATGGCCTATGGCAGCACGGGCTGGGGCGATGCCATCTGCGTCATCCCCTGGACGCTCTACCTTCACTATGGCGACGTCGACATCCTGCGCGAAAGTGTCGACGCCATGGAAAAATGGGTCGATTTCGTTTGGTCCATCAGCGACGGGCCGATTGTCAATCCACCGCGTAACTGGTCGCGTCCCGGCTTCAGTTTCGGTGACTGGCTGCAGCCCAAGGGGTCGAGCGTCAAACCCTTGCCGACCATCGGCGATGACGCCGCGGCGACGATCTACTTGTACATTGCATCGGATCTGACGGCGAAGGCGGCAGAAGCCGTCGGCGACCGGACACTGGCGGCGCGCATGCGTTCCCGCGCCAACGAGGTACGCAAGGCCTTCCAGCGCGAATTCATCACCGAGGCAGGACGGCTCGCCTATGACGACCAGACGAGCTATGCGCTCGCCATCCTCCACGATCTCATCCCGCCGGAAAAACTCGAAGCGGCCAAGACCTATTTCAAGGCGGCCATTGAGCGCTGTGACGGCAAGATCGGCACCGGGTTCATCGGCACGCCGGCGCTCCTGCCGGCGCTGATCAAGATCGGTGAACGCGACTGGGCCGAGATGATCTTCCTGCAGGAAGGTGTGCCCGGCTGGCTCTACCAGATCAAGCGCGGCGCCACCACGATCTGGGAGCGATGGGACGCCATACAGGAAGACGGCACGTTCTTCGATCCGGAAATGAACTCGTACAACCACTATGCCTATGGAGCGGTCTGTCAGTGGCTTTTCGAATCCGTCGCCGGCTTCAGGCCCGATGTTGAAAAACCGGGATTTGCCCACGTCATTTTCGAACCCGCGATCCTGCCCAAGCTCGGGCACGTATCGGCCGAACACAAGTCCGTCGCCGGTGCGATATCGGCAAGCTGGTCGATCAACGGCGACAGAGTTTCCTATGACTTCATCGTGCCGGAGGGTGCCAGCGGCAGCCTCGTCCTGGCACAGGACTATTGCGACGTCGTGCTTGACGGAACGCCGGTCGAACCGGCGTCGGACGAAGAAGGCATACGCCGTGACGTCGGCCCCGGAGCGCACCGGGCCGAATTCCGCATCGCGGATATTGACGTGCAGGATGCGCAGATCGTCGAACTGCTCAAAACCCACAAATCAATGGTTCTGCCTGCCTGATACAGGCGAAAGGGAGGTAAATAATGAAGAAAAGACAAGGATTTGCACTGACTCTGATCACGGCGGCTGCCCTGTCGGCATCGGCGCTTTCAGGGTCAGCATTCGCTGAGGACAAGGTGACGCTCAGTTTCCTGGTCGACAATGCCTCGAACTCCATCGCCTGGGCCAACCAGCTCAAGGAGGATTTCGAGGCCAAGAATCCCAATGTGACCGTCGACATCGAGATCCGTCCCGGCGGCACCGAAGGTGACAACATCGTCAAGACGCGCCTCGCGACCGGCGATATGACGGACATCTTCATGTACAATTCCGGGTCGCTGTTGCAGGCGATCAATCCTGTCCAGAACCTGACGCCGCTTACCAATGAGGCGTTCACCGACAACGTCATCGACAGCTTCAAGACTGTCGTTTCTGCCAACGGCGATGTCTACGGTGTGCCGCTCGGTGCGGCCATGGGTGGCGGCATGTTCTACAACATCCCGCTTTATGAAAAGCTCGGTCTCACGCCCCCCAAAACCTGGGGCGAGTTCATGGCCAACAGCCAGAAGATCAAGGACGAAACCGACAAGACGCCCGTCATTCAGACCTTCAAGGACACCTGGACCTCGCAGCTCTTCGTTCTCGGCGATTACTATAATGTCGAAACCGCCGCGCCAGGATTTGCCGAAGCCTACACCAACAACAAGGCCAAGTTCGCCACGACACCGGCAGCGCTTGCCAGCTTCCAGCACCAGGTCGACGTCTTCGATGCCGGTTTCCTCAATGAGGACTTCCAGGCTGCCGGCTACGATGATGGTGTGCGCATGGTTGCGACGGGCGAAGGCGCTCAGTATCCGATGCTGACCTTCGCGATCACCGCCATCGAGCAGAACTACCCTGAACACCTCAACGATGTCGGCTTCTTTGCTCTGCCTGGCGAGGATGCGGACCTGAACGGTCTGACCGTTTGGGAGCCGGCGGGCATCTATCTGCCCAAGACGACGACCGACCACAAGGATGTGGCTCTCGAGTTCATGTCATTCGTTGCCAGCACCGAAGGCTGCGACTCGCAGACCAGGGCCGGGGGCGCGACTGGCCCGTATCTCATCAAGGGCTGCTCGCTGCCTGACGATGTTCCTCCGGCGGTCAAGGACCTGATGCCCTACTTCCAGGAAGGTGGCCGCAACGGTCCGGCACTCGAATTCCTGTCCCCGATCAAAGGCCCCAATCTCGAGAACATCACCGTCGAGGTGGGGTCGGGCTTCCGTTCGGCAGAGGATGGCGCCAAGCTTTATGACGACGACGTCCGCAAGCAGGCGCTGCAGCTTGGCATCAAGGGCTGGTAGCCACACCCTCCCACTGTGCGTCCAGCTCTCGTAGTCCCGCCCCTGATTGAGGGGCGGGACCTCAACCGGACAGGAGAAACGCGATGACCACCATGGCGGCCAAGCCAATCGTGCCGACAAAAAAGCGGAAACTGTCGCGCCGCGCCGCGCATTATCCGATCTGGTTCATCTATCCGGCAGCCATCGTCTATGGCGTGCTCTTTCTGGTCCCGACGTTCGCGTCGCTCTATTTCAGCCTGACGCGCTGGACGTTGTTCGAAGCCGAGTTCATCGGGCTCGACAACTTCATCCAGTTTTTCCGCGAGCCGTTCCTGTCGCAGGCGCTGTTGAACACTGTCGTTTTCGCCGCCCTGACGTCGGCATTGAAAGTCATCCTCGGCCTGGCGCTCGGCGTACTCTTGACCTCGAACATCGTCGCACGCGGGTTCCTGAGGTCGGTGGTCTTCTTTCCTGTCTTGGTCAGCACGATCGGGGTCGGCATCACCTTCACGGTACTGATGCATCCGACACATGGCATGATCAATGAGGCCCTGGCGTTCATCGGCATCAAGGGGCCGGGCTGGCTCACCGATCGCCATCTGGCGCTCTATTCGGTTGCGCTTGTCGATGTCTGGCGCGGCGTCGGGCTTGCAACCGTCATCTATATCGCCGGCATCGTGTCCATCCCGGGCGACTATTACGAGGCGGCCCGTATCGACGGCGCAACGCGTTTCGAGCAGTTTCGCTACATCACGCTGCCGCTGGTGCGGCCGGCCATGTTCACTGTCATCATCCTGAGCTTCATCGGCGGCCTCAGACTGTTCGATCTGATCTGGGCCATGACGCGCGGTGGGCCGGGCTTCTCCTCCGATGTCATGGCGTCCGTCGTCTACAAGCAATACCAGGCCGGCTATTACGGGCTGTCAACGGCCGGCAATGTCGTGCTGTTCATCCTGATTGCCCTGCTTGCGGTGCCGCTCAACTGGTTCCTCAACAGCCGGGAGATCACACGATGAAATGGCTGCGCAAATACGGCCTCTCCGTCCTGTCCATCGCTGTCGCGCTGGTGGTGTTCGTGGTGCCGTTCATCTTCATCCTTCTGATGGCGGTAAAGGACAAGAAGCAGGCCTCTTTGCTCGATTTCTCCTGGCCGCAGCAGTTCCAGTTCATCCCGAACCTCATCGAGGTCATCCAGACGCGCGACTACATGCTGCTGACGGCCTATATCAACAGCACCATCCTGACGGTGGCCAGCGTTACGCTGCTGGTGTTTTTCGCGGCCATGGTCGGGTTCGTGATGCAGCGCCGCCTCGCCTGGTGGACCGGCTGGGTCGACTTCTTCATCCTCGCCGGCCTGATGATTCCGCCGGCGGTGGTGCCGACCATCTGGCTTTTGCAGATCCTTCACCTGTTCAAGACCCTGCATGGGCTCATCCTGATCGAGGTGGCCTACAATCTCAGCTTCGCGGTGATCCTGTTCCGCAACTTCATCGCCACCATTCCGCGCGAGCTCGACGAGGCGGCGATCATCGACGGTGCCCGGCCATTGAGCCTTTTCTTCCGGGTCATCATGCCATTGCTGAAGCCGGTGACGGTGACCATCATCGTCGTGCAGTCGGTCGCCATCTTCAATGATTTCGTCAACCCGCTCTACTACCTGCCGGGCAAGGAGAACGCGACTGTCCAGCTAACGCTCTACAATTTCCAGAGCCAGTTCGTGAGCCAGTACAATCTGCTGTTCATGGACATCCTGCTGATCACCATTCCGCCGCTTGTCGTCTTCCTGTTCTTCAACCGTCAGATCGTGGCGGGCATGAGCGCAGGTGCCATCAAGGGCTGACATAAACTCTAGAAACGGACGAGCGCACCATGGCGAAACTCAGTCTCAAGGGCATTCACAAAAGCTTCGGTCAGGTCGAGGTCATCAAAGGCGTCGATCTTGAGGTCGACCATGGCGAGTTCGTCGTTTTCGTCGGGCCGTCGGGCTGCGGAAAATCGACCCTGTTGCGCATGATCGCCGGGCTCGAGGACATCACGTCCGGGGAGTTGTGGATCGGCGACACGCTGTGCAACGACGTCGAACCGCGCGACCGCGGCATCGCCATGGTCTTCCAGTCGTACGCGCTTTATCCGCACATGACAGTCTATGACAATTTCGGTTTCAGTCTGAAACTGGCCAAGGCGCCCAAGGACGAGCGCGACCGCAAGATCCGCGAGGCGGCGCGTATCCTGCAGATGGAGGATCTGCTCGACCGCAAGCCCAGCCAGCTCTCGGGCGGCCAGCGCCAGCGCGTCGCCATCGGACGCGCCATTGTCCGCAAGCCGGAGGTCTTCCTGTTCGACGAGCCTTTGTCGAACCTCGATGCAGCGCTGCGCGTCGACATGCGCATGGAGCTTTCCAAGCTCCATGACGAGCTTGGCGCCACGATGGTCTATGTCACCCACGACCAGGTGGAGGCCATGACGCTCGCCGACAAGATCGTCGTGCTCAATGGTGGGGTGGTGCAGCAGATCGGCACGCCGATCGAGCTCTACCAACGCCCGGCAAATCTGTTCGTCGCCGGCTTCATCGGCTCACCGAAGATGAACTTCGTCGACGGCAAGATTGCCGGCATTGGCGACGGGGCCGTTACGGTTTCGACCTCCGAGTTTGCGGATGCCACTGTGACAACGGGCGCGACGTCTCTGTCGGTCGGTGACAAGGTGACCCTTGGTATCAGGCCATATGATCTCGATCTTTCACAGACCGGTGCGATCAGCGGCAAGGTGAAGCTCGTCGAACGCCTCGGCAACGAGACGATCGTCAACTTTGATCTGGCGTCAGGAAAAACCTGGCTTGCCGTGCTTGACGGTGACGTGGACATCCACAACGGCGGCACCGTTGCGCTCGATCACGACCCGGACAAGGCGGTGTTGTTCGATGCATCAGGCCTGAGCCTCAACTAGGGTTAAAACCCAATCAGGATCTGGGCGCGGCATGAGCGAAAATCGCCCAGTGCAGCTGGTGGCTCCGAAAGCGAATGCCGGTTCCCGGACGAGGCCACCCGCTATTCGAAGATAGCAGACTTGACGTGTACCACCAGCATCGGTGGGCGACAGTTTGGAGCTCAGGTCAAAGCGTGCCTTGCTGTCACACTATGCGCGCCGGACGTCGAGCGGGTGCAGTATCTGCCCGTCATTCCGATCATGTCGCCACCGATGCAGAGTCATCGGCATGGAGATCTGGCGATTCCTCGGGATTTTTTCGCGCGAAGCCGTAATAGAGGATCGGGACCACGAAAACCGCCAGGGTGGTGGACACCAGTGTTCCAAAGATCAGCGAAATGGCCAGCCCGCCGAAGACGGGATCGCTGACCATGATGGCTGATCCGAAAATGATTGCCAGCATGGTGAGCAGAATGGGACGCAGCCGGATGGCGCCAGCCTGACGCACGGCGACATCGAGCGGCATGCCCGCTTTCTGATTGTCCCTGATGAAGTCGATGATCAGCAGTGAATTGCGAACCACGACCCCGGCAAGAGCGATGATGCCGACCATCGACGTGGCCGAGAAATCCGCGCCCAGAAGCCAGTGCCCGGGGAAAATGCCGATGAGGCCGAGCGGCACCGCCGACATGGCGATGATCGGAATCTGGAACGAGCGATAATAGGCGACAAGCAGCAGATAGACGAAAAGCAAAGCGCCTCCGAGCGCAATTCCCATGTCGCGATAGATGTCGATCGTCAGGCGCATCTCTCCGCCCCAAAGCAACTGGTAGCCGTCGATAACGTCCGGCTCTTCGCTGTTTACGCCCAGATTGCCGATACGCAGAGGACGTCCATCCGGCGCGATCATGCCGTCGAGGCGCTTTTGCAGATCAAGAACCGCATACATCGGGACCGAGTCCGACAGCTCTCCACCGACGAAGGTGACCTTTTCGTTGTCGCGATGCTGAATGACACGATTTGCATTGGCCGGAACAACCCGAACCAGTTCTGCAAGCGGCACAGGATCGCCGTAAGCATTGCCGACGAAAAGCCCATCAAGTCGCGTGGGGTCGACTTCATAACGGCGCGGCACAAAGGCCCGTACCGCGACGGGGTTTGTTTCGCCGTCAAGATGCACGCGGCCGGGTTCCGTACCGCCATAGACGAGATCCAGCACCTGATAGATCTGGTAGACGGACACACCTGAAAGCGCCGCTTTCTCCTTGTCAGGAACAATGCGGTTCTCGCTGACGTCAACCGGCTCGGTGTCCGTCAGATCCACCACGTCATAGGTTGCCTCAAACTCCTTGAGCACCTTTTCGGAAAGCGCCCGCAATCCTTCGGAGTCGGGACCGTACAACTCGGCCAGAACCGTCGCCCTGACCGGAATGCCCGGCGGATCTTCAACCAGCGAAACCCTGGCTCCCGGATAGTTTTCACGCAGCTTGTCGATTTTCGGACGCAGCGTCCGCACGATTTCGATGGAGCTGGTGTCGCGATCGTTCTTGTCTACCAAGTTGACCCGGATCTCCGCGACGGAGTTGCCCACACGCCCGGTTGTACCCTGAAAAAGTCCGTTGAAGTCGGCAATGCCGGCCTGTCCGACCCAGCTTTGATAGTTCAGCACGTTTTTGTCCTGAGCCAGCAAGCGGCCAACGTCCCGCACCAGCCGATCCGTTTCTTCGACAGGGCTGTCTTCAGGCATCCAGAAGACGACGTTGAAGGTGTTCTTGTTGTCCTTTGGTAGAAAACCTATCGGCACACCAAACCAGGCGACGGGGCCACCGATTCCGGAAGGCCTTACGAATTGCCAGGCACCCTGCATGCCCGAACCAATGAATGCCACCACGATCAATGCAAGAAGACCGAACTGCCAGGAGCGGCGCGACAGCAGAGGCGTTATGAGCCTGAGATACGATCGTTCCAGCAAACCTGTTTTCTGTGTCTTGTTTTCTGCATCTCCGGCATCGACATCGTCGGTCGGCTTGTGGCGATGCAGCCAGCGATTGGCGCCCCAGGGCGTAACTGTGTAGGCCACGAATATCGATGCTGCCATCGCCACAGGCACGGTCACGGCGACGGGATAGAAAAAGTCGCCGGCCATCCCCGAGACGGTCAGAAGCGACAGGAAAACCAGCATGATCGCCAGGGTTGCCAGATTGGTGGCATTGCCGATCTCGTTGGTTGCAAGAACGGTGATTTCGTCCTTGGCAAGTTTCGTGTTTGGCGTGGCGTAGTGCCGATGAATGTTTTCGATAACAACGATTGCTGCGTCGACCAGGAGACCCAGAGACAGGATCAGCCCGAACAGCGTGACGCGATTGATCGTTATTCCCAACAGATAGTCGGCGAGCAGAGTGATCGAGAAGATAAGCGGAACAGTTATCGTGACGATCAGCGCTTCGCGCCATCCGAGAAACACCAGCAGCACGAGCGCCACCGTGCTCAAGGCAATGAGCAAATGCTCGAGCAGCAGATTGACGGCCTCATCGGCCTTTTGTCCGTCGTTTCGTGTGACGATGACCTCAACGCCGTCCGGCACGAATGACGCACGAATTCGCTCGACGCGTTCGATAACGGCATCGGCAACCTTGACCGCGTTCGATCCGCGCGCTTTTGCAACCGCGACGGTCACCGCCGCCATGTCCTTTGGAGCCGTGGCGAAGCGTTTATCGGCGGGACCAAAAGCGAAGCGACTGAACTTTGAGATTTCCGAGGGAGGACCATCGGTTACCGTTGCTACATCGCCGACATAGACGGGGCGACCGCCTGAAGTGGCCAGTATCTGGTTTTTGATATCGTCGGCTGAAGTGAACTGGGCCGACAGGGCTATGTCTTCAACATGTCCGTCGCGCACCGTGGACCCGAGCGGTGCGGAGAGATTGCTCGCTTGCACGGCGGAATAGGCCTGGCTGATCGTGATGCCAAACGCCTGGAGACGGGCGGGATCAAACTCAATGCCGATTTCGCGGTCACGTCCCCCTTTGAGCGAAATAACGGAAACGTTCTTGACGCTCTGCAGACGCTCGGCCATGCGATCTGCGATGCGCTTGAGCGCATAATCGTCGTACTGTGCGGACGCGAGCGTGACCGTGACGATTGGAACATCATCCGCATCGACCGATGTGACAATCGGCGTGCCAGCGTCGGACGGCAACACGCTTTTGCTCGCAATAATCCGATCGTAGATCCTGACGAGAGCCTCTTCTTTCGGCTGTCCGACCTCGAACTGGACCTGCACCATCCCCAGGGAATCCTGTGCCGATCCCGAGGTGTGATCAACGCCGGCCATCTGGCTGAGCAGGGCCTCAAGAGGCGTGACGACAAGTCTCTCGACTTCCTGGGCCGAGGCACCCGGCAAGGTTACAGCCACCATGGCTCCGGGCACCAGGATCTGAGGATTTTCCTCTCTTGGCGTTTGCACGATTGCAAACACCCCCAAAAGGAGCACCCCGACAATGAGGATCGCCGTCAACCGCGACGTTACGAAGCTTTGCGCCAGTCGCCCGGCCAGATTGAGTTTGGTCGGGGTCATTTTGCGTTCTCGACAGCGGAAATTGCAGACCCGTCGCGAATGCTGTCATTTGCCTTGAGGGCGATTGTCTCTCCGCCGGAAAGGCCGGCCGTGACCACCCTCAAGCCGTTCCATTCCTTGCCCAGACGCAGCCATCGAAACGCGGCTTTGCCATCGGCAAGAACGAAGACGCCTTCCAGCCCGCCACGATCGACGAGCGCGGACTTCGGCACAACAGGCGCCTTCTGGTGTCCGAGAACAATTTCCGCGCGGCCAAACATTCCTGGCAGGAGCGCAGACGTCTTTGGCATGACAACATTGATCTCGTAACGCCGGGTCACATCGTCAGCGGAAGGCACGATACCACGCAAGCGCCCCTCGAAAACGCGATCTCCCAAGGAGTCGATGCGGATCGGCACCGTCTGCTCCGCATCGATCGCCGCCAGATCCTTCTCCGATATATAGGCCTTGAACAGCAGAACCTCTCGCGACTCCACGGTGACAAGTGTTGCCCCGGTCGTCGCCATTTCGCCCCTGCGCTTGGCAACCGAAACGATGACGCCATCGACCGGACTGGTGATGGTCGTGTATTCCTTCTGGGCCTCCGCTGCCTTGACGGCGGATTGGGCCTTGTCGAGATTGATCCTGGCGATCTCCGTGCCGAGTTCTGCCTTACGCAGGGCCTCCGATGAAATCGTGCCGGAGGTGGAGAGGTTCCGGTATTTCTCGGCGTCCAACTCGGTGTCAGCCAGCGTTTTCTGAGCCGCGAGCACTGCGGCCCTTGCCTGACGGATCGTTGCGTCAACGTCCGTGGAGTCTATGCGCACCAGAACATCGCCGCGAGACACCTTTTGTCCCTCACGTACGTCCAGTTGCTCGATAAAGCCGATAATGCGGGAAGAAACGTCTATTCTGCCATCAGAGACGATCGAACCGGGCACGGCGACGCTTACCGGCACATCCGCAAGTTCAACACCGCCAGCAACAATTTCAACAGGTGCGACGGGAACAGCCTCATATGAGTATCCGGAAGAATACGCAAGCACGGAAGCAGTAAGGACAAAAGCAGATGCTGCGTACCCGATCCTCAACATTTAGAGGCTCCGTTAGTTTCTGGATTGATGAGAAATGTTCGGCGTAGCATTCCTGCGATATGCGCCGCTATAATATCCGGATCAACAATATTGTCCTGACCGTCCGTGATATGTTTCAATACACCGGAAAGCTGTATGTGGCCGAACATTGCGCTGATAATGGATATTGCCGTTAGTTTTGAATCTATCTCGCCCGACAGTTCGCCTGCGAAGGATTCGAGCAGTTTGAGCGGCTGAACGAAAACGGTCTTGGCCAGCCACTGACGTCTCTTTTCGTCGCCATCCAACAATTCTCTTATGACAAGACGAAAGAACACAGAATCATCTGCCAGAAGATGAACGAACAAATTTGTAAATTTGTCTATTTTATCTTCTATTGCCTCGCTCGAGGACAATACGCTCATCACTGAATTGGCCTTTACGGACAGTTCGTTGAGCAGGACGGCCTGTATCAATCCCTCTTTACTTTGAAAGTGGTAGTAAATGTTTGCTGGTGTGGTGCCGACTTTTCCGGCCACATCGCGCATGGAGACGGCGCTGTATCCGTTTTCCGCAAACTGTTTTGCCGCAGATTCCAGAATGGCGGACTTCATCAGTTGCTCGCTCATGGCTTAAATCCTGACTGAACGTTCGTTCAGTAGCCAGATATGTGGCGTCATGCTTGTTGTCAAGAGACGTGCCCGGAAATGCCCTCTGCGCTGTGACCAGCCTTAACCAGACCTTTCCAAACCGGCAGACATGGCGCAGCGCAGTCGGGCGCTGGCCGACAGATATTTCTTTTGATTCAATAAGATAGACGGAAAATGGCGCCGAAAATCGATGCCGTGAGCGCCAGATCAGCTATGCGAGAAGAGCAGGGCGGCTTTGGAAAGTTCCCGTTCCAAAAGCAAACGGTACTGGATTCTGTCAGCTTATGTTGGAAGCGGACGCAGGGCCTTTCCCTCCCCCTTGTGGGGAGGGTTGGCGAACAGGACTTAGCCCTTGCTAAGTCCGTCGTGAGCCTGGGTGGGGGTAAGGCCCCACGCTCGGTGCCTGTGGCTCCACCCCACCCGACTCGACTTCGTCGAGCCACCCTCCCCATCAAGGGGAGGGAAGTAAGGCGTGACTCCGTCAGAGAATGACCTGAGCCACCCCATAAACGTGCGCAATCAGGGAGGGTAAGTCGGCGACCAAAAGTCTGCGCAACGCGCCGCTAAAAGCCGCGTTTCAGCTTAAGTTCAATTGTCGGGAGTGCAAGTTCGGTTGCCAGAACGCCTGCCTTGATACCGTCTGCGGCCTTGTGAAAATCCATGACTCCGATATCCGCGACTTGTGGCCCGATCAGCATATGCGGCGGTTCGCCTGCCAGACGGGAACGAATGATGTGATCCTGCATGATGTCGATGGAACCGACCAGAACGTCGAAATAGGCAGGGGTGCCGCCAGGTTGTCCAAACAACCGGAAATCGGTGATTTGCTTTTGAAGGGAACCGGGGAGCGACCTCAAAAGATCGGCCATGTTCGGTCTCTCGGCGGGCGCCTTGTTCTTCTTTAGCGCTGGCGTTCTTGTGGTCTCGGCAAGTCGGCGGCCAAGCGTGTCCTCATTCAGACTGACCGCGATGATGAAGTCCGCCCCCATCGCGCGGCAAAGGGATACCGGAATGGGGTTCATCAATCCGCCATCGACCAGCCAGCGATCGTCGATGCGTTGTGGACTGAATACTCCGGGAAGTGCGATGGATGCCCGTATCGCCTGCTTGAGCGATCCTTTTTGCAGCCAGATTTCCCGGCCGGCGACAAGATCTGTCGCAACGGCGGCGAATGGAACGCGCGTTTGTTCGATCTCGGAGGCGATACCCAGCGACTCGAGCCAGTTGACGATGCGCGAGCCTTCAACGACACCGCCGGTCGTCAGATTGATATCGACAAAGGAAGCGACCGTTCGCCAGTCGACGCCAAGAGCCCAGTCCTTGAGTTGCGCCAGCCGGTCGCTCGCATAGACCCCGCCAACCAATGCGCCTATCGATGTTCCGCAAATGATGTCCGGCACGATGCCCGCGGACAAAAGGGTCTCGATGACACCGATATGTGACCATCCGCGTGCTGCGCCGCTGCCAAGTACCAATCCGATTTTGGGCCCAGTCAAAGCCGCGCTCCTGTCGCAAATCGAGAGACGATCCCGTTTCCAATAGTCACGAAAACACGTTTAGGAAGTGAAAACAAAGGCGTTTGGCGATCTGTTATCCGACTTCTTTGCAGACACCTTCTTGCTCTCTTAGTTCATTCTCCGGCCGTTGCCACGGGGTCGTTCGCCCCGGTTGCGCCGGACCGTCGATCGATTTGCTGGGAGCGCAGAGAAGTTGAAACGATCTTGCGGGTCGGCCGCACACTGCAGGCCAAAGTCTTCGCCTGTTGCAAGGAGAGTAGCTTGCCGTATTTTTCTTCCGATGACGCCGTCGGTATCGCAGATTTCATCGGTGACCGTTTCGGTCTCTGCATGGCGGCCCGTATCTGATGCCGCAGACGGCTCTGGGCCGCTTGACTCGCCTCAAGGTGGCCGGATGGCGTTTTCCGTAGTCTTTCTGTTATCATTTCGGAGGGCAGAAGGGCGTGCTTTTGCCCTCGACGCATGGTTTTACAGTTGTGAGGGGGAGGGTGCGCCATGACCGCTATGGATGGAGCCGGTTCGACCGAGATCGTCGCGGATCACGAAAGTGGTGGCATTTCCGCCAATCATGCGGGCGAGGGACGGAAGGATGCCCGCCTTTTCCAAGATCTTCTCGATGACAGTTATGAATGGCTGACTAGCCGGGTCATCGCCCTGGCGATCGCGCGCGGATACACCTCGCAGACATCGACCTTGCGCAAGGCATGGGAAACCTCGATCCGTGGGCTCTCCGAGGCGATGATCGCCCTGATGGATGCCGGCAAGATCGAGGATGGCGTCGGTCTTCAGACCGCAAGTAGCGAGGATCCGAGCGTCCTGTTCGGCATTGAGGAGGCGCGCCGACACCGCGAGCGCGGGGTCGACCTGGGGACATTCCTGGGGCTTACCAAAACCTACCGGCAGGTCTTTGTCGAACTGGCCGACCATGCCGGGCTGCCGGCACGGGAAGCGTCGGGCTTTTGTCGCATGGTCGCCAACTTCTTCGATCGCATGGAGATCGCCCTCTGCTCCGATTGGATCGCCGAGCCTACCCCCCTGGTCGGCGACCAGATGCGCCAGCAGAACCGCAATCTGACCAACGAGAAGAACAAGTATCTGACGATCTTCGAGAGCCTTCAGGATCCGGTGTTTCTCGTCGATCGTGAAGGCCTGATCGACAACATGAATTATGCCGCAAGCAGGCTATTCACGCCGGATGCGATGCCGGGCGACAGTTATTACGGCGAAATCGGGGATCGGCGGCTACTGCTGAACCTCATCCCCGAGGAATGCCTCAAGGACGGGGGTTGCGATCACGACCGCCAGCTCGAGACCAATGCCGGCCTCAGATGGTTCTCGATCAAGACCCAGCCCATGCTCGACGTGAGCGAGAAGTTCGTGGGCACCGTCGTGATCTTCAGCGACGTGACCGAACTCTATCTCGCCAAGGAACGCGCCGAAGCCGCCGCACGCGCCAGAAGCGATTTCCTGGCCACCATGAGCCACGAGATCCGCACGCCAATCCACGGCATCGTCGGTACTGTGGAACTGCTGCGCCTGAGCAAGCTTTCGTCGCGCGAGCAGGCCTATGTCGAGGCGATCGCCTATTCGAGCGACGTGTTGACCTCGATGGTATCCGACGTGCTCGATTTCTCGCGAGTTGAGGCCGGCAGTCTCGACATCGAACGCGTGGCGTTTTCGGTCGGCGACCTGCTCGATGAGGTCGCGGGCCTTATTCGTCCGTTCGTCCGCCGCAAGCCGGATCTGCAACTGGTGATCGAGCGCCCGAACCTGCCCCTTTTGACCGGGGATGCGGGAAAGCTGCGGCAGATCCTGCTCAACCTCGTCGGCAACGCGGTCAAGTTCACCGAGCGCGGTGTCATCCAGCTTGCCATCGAAAGGCGGGACGAGGGCGTTGATCGCGGCATCTTCCGCTTCACGGTCTCGGATACCGGTGTCGGCATTCCCGAAGACAAGCTCGAAGACATTTTCAGGCCGTTCATCCAATCCGACAATGCGGTGTCGCGGCGCTTCGGTGGCACCGGGCTGGGATTGGCCATTTGTCAGCGCCTTGCCAATCATCTCGGCGGGACTGTCGGGGTCCACAGCCAACTTGGCACGGGAAGCACCTTCTTTGTCGACCTGCCGTTCGACATCGAGGTTGGTCCGGCCTCGCAGCGCGATGATGACGAGGGTGCGCCCGCGACGCCTCCGGCGCGATCGCTCAAGATCCTCGTGGTCGAGGACAACGAGGTCAATTCGCTGGTGGCATTCAACCTGCTGACCGCTACCGGGCATAACGCCGAGGTCGCCGCGACCGGAGAAGAGGCGCTCGCGGCCATGGCGCAACGCCGTTTCGACCTCGTGCTCATGGATCTCAACCTGCCCGATGTCGACGGATTCGAACTGGCTCAGACCATACGAGCGCTCGCCGACCCGGCCCAGGCCGAAACCCCCGATCATTGTCCTGTCGGCGCACCGGCAGGTTTTCGAGCCTGGGGCGCTTGCTGAGGCCGGGATCAATGACTATCTCGGCAAACCGTTCCGCTTTGCCCGGCTCGAGGCGGTCCTCCGGCGCGTGCTCGGCACGTCCTCACCCAATCCCATCAGGGATTCCAGAAGCCGATCCGAGCATCCCGCCGAACACAGCACGATCGACGAAGGCGTTCTTCGCGGCCATGCCGAGGCGCTTGGCGCTGAGGCAACATCCCAGATCGTGGCGACCTTCCGAAGGAGCGTTGAGGAGATTGCGGACGAGCTGTCCCGCCTCGTCGATGCCGGCCGATGGCCCGATATCGCCGCGGTCGCTCACCGGCTCAAGAGCTCGGCGCGGCATGTCGGGCTTGAGTCCTTGTCGCTGAAGGCCGAGCAGATCGAGCGGCTCGCCGGCGAAAGCGGCGATGCAGCGGCTGCACCGACCCTGGAATTGGCACTTGCCTGCAAAAAGGCAGCGGACCTCCTCGACAGCGTCTGGGCACGCATAGAGAAGGATCAGACCGAAAATACGTAGCCGAGCCCGTGCACGGTGATGATGAAGCGCGGCATTGAAGGTTCCGGCTCGATCTTGCGTCTGAGGCGCCGGACCAGCACGTCGATTGTGCGGTCGAAGGCGTCATGGCCGCGTCGGCTGACGTGATCCATCAACTGGTCGCGCGTCAGCACCCGGCCGCGATTTGTCACGAACGTCGCCAACAGCTCGAATTCGGCACGGGTCAGCCGGACGTCGCTCCCGTCCGGCGCCGTCAAGCTCCAATGCGCGATGTCCAAAGCCCAGCCCGAGAAGTATTTTTTCGGCTCGTCGACAGTGTTTTCACGTGCCGCCGCCACGCGACGTGCCAGATTTTTTGTGCGCGGCAGCAACTCCCGCATGTTGTAGGGCTTGGTGACGTAATCGTCGGCTCCGAGCTCGAGCGCGATAATCTTGTCGACGTCGTCGTCGCGGCTGGTCACCATGATCACGCCCACCTCGGACTGGCGACGCAGTTCCCGCAAAAGTGACAGCCCGTCCTCTTCGGGCAGGTTGATGTCGAGCAGCACGACATCCACGTCGCCGCTCGCGAACACGCGGCGCATCTCCTCGCCATTGGCGGATTCGCTGACCCGGTGATTCTCCTTGCGCAAGTACATGGCGAGCGTTTCCCGCCCGACGGGGTCGTCTTCGACGATGAGAATGTGGCGCGTTTCGTGCATCTCGGGATCCTGGTGCGGTCGCAAGCGTCCGTCAAGTCTAATGCTTTGTATTATATAGAGATTCCGGAACAGTCCTGGGTGGCCGGTTCCAATCGTCGTTCGGCGGTCCTGTCGAGGTCCTGTTCACAACTCGTTCACATCATTCTACCTGCCGTTAACAGTCTGCCGCAACTCGGTTCACAACCCCGAACTAATCTTGCCGCAATCAGGGCGGTTTAGGGGCCTCCAATAAAGCTCGTTTGGTTGAGCGGCGGTAATGCCGTTCGGACAAAAACGACCTCGGGGACCCACTCCTTCCGCTCTCTTTCTACGTCGGCAAGCGAGGGTGTTGTGTTTAAGAAATTGTGGAATCTGTTCTGGCGACCGAGCACCAAATGGGGGCTCGGCGTTTTGCTGTTTGCCGGTATTTTCGTCGGCGTGGCCGGCTGGAACATCTTCCATGCGGGGCTGGAACTGACCACAAGCACCGAGTTCTGCATTGGCTGTCACACCATGCGGGACAACAATTTCGAAGAGTTCAAGACCACCATCCACTATTCGAACCCGGCTGGCGTGCGCGCCACCTGTTCTGACTGCCACGTGCCCAAGGGCGGCTGGGAGCTCTATTGGGCCAAGCTGATGGCGGCCAAGGATGTCTGGGGCGAAATCACCGGCACCATCGACACGCGTGAGAAATTCGAGGCCAAACGCCTCGAAATGGCCGAGCAGGTCTGGGCCGAGATGAAGGCCAATGACAGCCGCGGTTGCCGCACCTGCCACTCCTTCGGGGCCATGGATTTCGAGCACCAGAGCGAGGAAGCCTCTTCGAAGATGCAGGTTGCCATGACCGATGGCAGCACCTGTATCGATTGCCACAAGGGTATTGCTCACCATCTGCCCGACATGACTTCGGGCTACAAGAAGACAGAGAGCGATCTGATCGCCCAGGCTGCGAGTCTCCAAGCCAAACCCAACGAGACGCTCTACACGATCAAGACAATCGTGTTCTACGCCGACAAGCCTACGGGCGATGACGCGAAGGCCGCTGGCAAACTCCTCCCGGCCACGGCCCTCGAGGTCCGCGCGGTCGACGGTGAATGGATTGAGGCCGACGTCACTGGATGGCAGCAGGAAGGCGCCGAACGGATGATCTACGCCCTCCAGGGTAAGCGCATCTTCAACGCTGCGCTGACGCCGGCCGAAACCGAGCGCGTCGTGCCGGGCAAGTCCATTCTCGACCCCGATACCGAACAGAACTGGACCGAGGCCAAGCTGACGCTCTGGGTCAAGAATGCCGACCTGACAGACAGTCTCGACAAGCTCTGGAACTATGGCGAGCAGATGTACGGCGCCGCCTGCGCGCTGTGTCACACGCTGCGCGAGCCCGGGCATTATCTGGCCAATCAGTGGATCGGCACCCTCAACGCCATGAAGCCCAAGACACCGCTTGACGACGAGCAGTTCCGCTTCCTGCAGAAATACGTGCAGATGCATGCGAAGGACGTTGCCGAGGGAGGGGCGCATTGATGCCACAGGATCTCGCCTCGACACAAACCGCAGGCATCCAAGGATTTGCCCCACAGCCGACCGGCGATCGGGCCTTGGCCTTCGCCATTCTGGCGGATGTCTTCCTGGCACCCCCCGACACGTGAAGCGATTGGCGACTATCGCCGCGGGGAGCGGGCCGTTTGGCTCTCGCGCCTCGAAGAAGATCCCGATCTCGGCCCCGGCATCGGCGCCATCGCTGCGGTGCTTGCGAGCGATGAAGACGATGCGGCGATGACCTCGCACCTCGGCATCGCCTTTGGGAAACTGTTCGATGGCATCGGTGGTCCGTATACCGTCCCGCCTTACGAATCCGCCTATTGCGGCACCGGTCACCTGTTTCAGGCGCCCGTTTCGGAGATGAAGCAACTGATCGCCGAAAGCGGACTTTCGGTCGACAGCGGCTTTGCCGAACCGGCCGATCATCTGTCGATCGAGCTGACCCTTGCCGCACACCTGCTTTCGACCGGAGGCCCCCAGGCAGACCAGATGCTCTGGCGGCTTCGGAACTGGGTCCCGGCATTTTGCTCCAGCTGCATCGCAGCCGATGCGACCGGATTCTTTGCAGGCGCGGCGCGTGCCCTTGATGGGCTTGTCGCCGCGGAATGCCGAAAACTAACCACGCAATCAACGCATCACACGGAGGAAGAGAACATCAAATGATGAAACTTCAGGGTAAGGAACTGCGCATGGAGATGTCACGGCGCAGCTTCCTCACGTACAGCGCAGCAGCCGGCGCACTCGGTCTTGTCAGTCCGTCGCTGCTCGTCAAGGGCGCCTCGGCACAGGAGGCCATGAACGGCGAAGTGATGTCCGGCAGCCACTGGGGTGTTTTCAACGCCAAGGTCACGGATGGCCGGGCGGTCGAGTTCACCCCGTGGGAAAAGGATCCGTATCCGAGCTTCCAGCTCCCGGGTATCCTCGATTCGATCTATTCGCCCACCCGCATCAAGTACCCGATGGTACGTCGTGCCTTCCTTGAAGGCGGCGCCGAGGCCGGTCCGGACAGCCGCGGCAAGGGCGATTTCGTGCGCGTCTCCTGGGACCAGGCGCTCGACCTGGTGGCCAGCGAGATCAAGCGCGTGCAGGACAAGTATGGTCCGTCAGGCATATTCGCCGGCTCCTATGGCTGGAAGAGCCCGGGGCGTTTGCACAACTGCCAGACGCTGTTGCGTCGCATGATGAATCAGACCGCCGGCTTCGTGAATGGCACCGGCGACTATTCCTCTGCCGCCGCCCAGGTGATCATGCCGCATGTCATGGGAACCCTCGAAACCTACGAACAGCAGACCTCCTGGCCGATTGTCGCCGAAAACACCACGCTGATGGTGTTCTGGAGCGCCAATCCCATGAAGACGAACCAGATCAGCTGGGCCGTCGGCGACCATGGTGGCTATGAAGGCCTCAAGGCCCTCAAGGAAAAGGGCACCAAGGTCATCGTCATCGATCCGGTCCGGACCGAGACGGTCGAGTATCTCAATGCCGAATGGATCGCGCCGCGTCCGCAGACCGACGTCCCCATGATGCTCGGCATTGCCCACACGCTCTTCACCGAAAATCTCCACGACCAGGACTTCCTGGACAACTACACCACCGGCTTCGACAAGTTCCTGCCTTACCTGACCGGCGACTCCGACGGCGTGGCCAAGAGCGCGGAATGGGCATCCGAGATCTGCGGCATTCCCGCCGACGTGATCAAGGAACTGGCCCATGCCTTCGCCAAGAACCGCACGATGCTGGCCGGCGGCTGGGCGATGCAACGCATGCATCACGGCGAACAGGCGCACTGGATGATGGTCACCCTTGCCTCGATGCTTGGCCAGATCGGCCTGCCGGGTGGCGGCTTCGGCTTGTCCTACCACTATGCCAATGGCGGTGCTCCCACCAGCGATGGTCCGGCTCTGGGCGGCATCACCGACGGCGGCAAGGCCACGGAAGGTGCGGCCTGGCTCAGCGAAAGCGGCTCTGCCAGCATTCCTGTCGCCCGCGTCGTCGACATGCTGCTCAATCCGGGCGGCGAGTTCGATTTCAACGGCACGCATTCGACCTACCCTGACGTCAAGATGGCCTATTGGGTCGGCGGCAATCCGTTCGCCCACCACCAGGACCGCAACCGCATGATCAAGGCCTGGCGCAAGCTCGAGACCTTCATCGTTCACGACTTCCAGTGGACGGCGACGGCGCGGTTTGCCGACATCGTTTTGCCGGCGACTTCGAGCTACGAGCGCAACGACATCGAGTCGGTGGGCGACTACTCGAACCGTGCGTTCGTCGCCATGAAGAAGATCGTCGATCCGGTCTTCGAGGCCCGCAATGATTTCGACATTTTCGCCGATATTGCGGATCGGCTCGGCAATGGTGACGGCTTCACCGAGAACAAGGACGAGATGGCCTGGGTCAAGTCGCTCTACGACGCCGCGGCCAAGCAGGGCTCGGCGCTCGGCGTCGACATGCCATCCTTCGAGGACTTCTGGGAAGCCGGTATCATCGAGTTCCCGGTGACCAAGGGCAAGGATTTCATACGTCACGCCTCGTTCCGCGAGGATCCCTTGCTCAATCCGCTCGGCACGCCGTCGGGCCTGATCGAGATCTACTCCAAGAACATCGAGAAGATGGGCTACGACGACTGCCCGCCCCATGCGACCTGGATGGAGCCGGAAGAGCGGCTTGACGGACCAGGTGCGAAGTTCCCGCTTCACATCTCGGCGAACCACCCGAAGGCACGGCTTCACTCGCAGCTTTGCGGTACGAGCCTGCGCGAGACCTATGCGGTGGCCGGGCACGAACCCTGCGTCATCAACACTGCGGACGCCGAAGCCCGCGGCATCAAGGATGGCGACGTGGTGCGCTTGTTCAACGATCGCGGCCAGGTTCTGGCGGGTGCGGTTGTTTCGGACAACATCATGCCCGGCGTCGTGCAGCTCCAGGAAGGCGGCTGGTACGACCCGCTCAACCCGGGTGAAGAGAACACGCTCGACAAGTACGGAGACGCCAACGTGCTTTCCGTCGACATCGGCACCTCCAAGCTTGCCCAGGGCAATTGCGGCCAGACGATCATCGGCGATGTCGAGAAATATACCGGTGAACCGGTCACCGTGACCGTGTTCGAAGCCCCCGCGGAAGCCTGATCCTCCATGGCGGCGCCGGTTTTATGCCGGCGCCGCCGCCACGTGGCACCGGGACCCATGGGCCCCGGTGTTGGGTCGTGTCATGTTTTGATGCACTCAAAACACATGACCCAAGTCCTTGAATGGCGGCATGTTCGAACCGGAAAAGTGGCACCCACTTTTCTTGAACATGCTCCAGCCTGACGGCGATGCGCGTTTGCCGTCAGCGAAACGGTAGCCCGGACCGTGACACGGGTTGGACAATCGCCGAGAGCAACGGCCGAGGGGTTAGGGGAGCAGTACGATGGCAACACAGGCAACACGTCCGATGGTCGACGGGTACGGGCGGGCCATAAACTATCTGCGCATTTCCCTGACCGATCGCTGCAATCTGCGCTGCCGCTATTGCCTACCGCTTCACGCCGAGTTCATGCCCAAATCCGACCTTTTGAGTTTCGAGGAACTCGGGACGCTGACGCGTGCGTTCATGGCGCGCGGCACCCGTCGCATCCGACTGACCGGAGGCGAGCCACTTGTCCGGCGCGGCGTGATGGATTTCATCGAGTCCTTTACGCCGTTCCTGGCGGACGGCACGCTTGATGAAGTGACCATAACCACCAATGGCGCTCTTCTCGGGCGCTACGCCCAGCGCCTCGTCGATGCCGGCGTGAAGCGCATCAATGTCTCGCTCGATACGCTTGATGGCGAACGCTTCCGCTCAATTACCCGATCCAACCAGTTCCCGATGGTCCTTGACGGCATTGAGACGGCACTTGCCGCCGGGTTGAAGCTCAAGATCAACACCGTTGCCATGGCCGGCGTCAACGACGACGAGTTCCCAAGGCTGGTGCGCTATGCCCACGAGCGCGGCATGGACATCACCTTCATCGAAATCATGCCGCTCGGAAATGTCGACCTCGACCGCGCCGAGCATTTCATGTACGTCGCGGATATCCGCGCTGCGCTCGAACGCCATTTCACCCTGGAACGGACGGACTATCGTTCGACCGGCCCGGCCAACTACGTGCATAGTGTCGAAACAGGCGGGCGGATCGGTTTCATCAACCCGATGAGCCATTCGTTCTGCAACACATGCAACAAGGTTCGGCTGTCGGCGGCAGGTGTGCTCTTCACTTGCCTGGGACACGACCACCAATACGATCTTGGCGCCGTGCTGAGGTCCGATGGTGCGTCGGCGCTCGATCGCGTGATCGACGACGCGATTCGCCATAAGCCTTACGACCACGGATTCATCGCAAAGATGTTGTCCGAACCGGAGCTATCGCGCTCCATGTCGGCACTCGGCGGCTGATATCTGCTCAATACAGTCCTTGCCGATCTTTCCGGGGATTCGCGCCCGAGGATGTGCCTGCGCGCCTATCTATTCGGGCCAACTCGCGCATGTGCAGCACGATGGGCGGGTGCCGTTCACTGGCTATCGTCTCTACTTTCCACCCAGTTGCCAAACTTCGCCCGCGTCTCGGATGTTTCAACGGTCGTCGCAGCGTCGGATCCGGGAAGCTGAACCGACTGGCTTGAACGGGGCCGGCAGCGGACAGGCAGCTTCTGTGCGCCGCGAAGCGAAAGCGGTCGTTCGAATGGGTAAGGCGGGGGGCAAGCCCGGACAAACCCTTTCTGGAGCGCAAGCTTCACGAGAGTATCTTTTGGCCGTCTTGCGCTCGATATGTGGCGTCGGACTCGGTGATCGGGAATGTCCCTATTGGTATGGGTTGTGGAACGGATGCTTGCCCGCACGTGCGCCTTCCGCGTCGGCCCTTACCGCCAGCACCTCGATCAGGCGGTGCAGCGACTTGACGAAATCTGCTCGGTCCGGGCCGAGCGCCGAGAAGAGTTCGCCGGCGTTCCTGGCAAGGTCTTTGTAGATTTCATCGAGCGTCCTGGCGCCCATCTCGGTCAGTTCCAACCGCACTTGTCGGCGGTTTTCCGGGTCGCGCGTCTGGCTGAGCATACCCTTGGCGACGAGCGCGGCCACACGCTGACTGACCAAGGATTTGCTCATATCCAGAAACGTTCCGACCTCGTTCTGGGTGGGCGCGTCGAGTTCGCGGGTCGACATGACGACCATGAATTCGGGATAGGACAGACCGCGCGGCTCGAGGACGCGCTTGCGCGCCAGTCCGTCGAGGATGGCGACGATTTCGTGCAGCAGGAAGACTTCGGTATCCAGAAACCAGGAACGCGACATGGGGTTCTGTGTCATCACTCAATAGGGTTCGACCAGGATTTGCTCGGCGCCGGCCCGTTCCAGGATCGTCCGTGCGTCCGCGACCATAGCAGCCGCGCCACAGATGTAGAAATCGGTCGTCGCCGGATCAAAGGCGAGGGCGGCGAGGGCGTCGGTCACCCGTCCGGAGATATCGGGTGCTTGCGCTTCGGCTCGGGTCAGGCAGCGGATGGTTTTCGGAAGATCCTTGGCAAAACTGGTGGTGATGTCGTCTTGTGGGGTGCGGCAGCCGAAATAGAGTTCAGCCCTGTCGATCCGACCCTGTTCGGCCAGGTACCGGAACATCGGCAGGAAAGGCGCAAGACCGGTGCCCGTCGCGACGAAGATTTTGCGATGGTCGTTATCGTTGAGGCGATAGGCGCCGAGCGGTAGTTCGATCAGCGTTGTGTCGCCGGGCGCGACCTTGTCGACATAAACCGACCCGTCACCGCCGGTGCGGGTGCTGACCAGAAGGGTCAGACGCCGACCCGCCAATTCGGCGATGGAATAGCAGCGCCATTCGAACGGCGCGACCCGGAGCTTGCCATACTGACCGGGAACGATCGCGGCGTCGCCGTCGAGATCGAACTCGAGCTTCCAGATCTTCGGGGTCAGCGCCGTCTTGGCCGCAAGGGTAATGCGGTATTTGCCGAGACCGGGACGGTCCGGTGCCGGTGCGTCCTCAGGCTCTTTCATCCGCGCCATGATGCGTATGAACGCCGTGCCGCCCATGATCTGGCAGGCGGCGGCAAGTCCGCCCATCATGGCGCCGACAATGCCGAGACTGGCAACGTCCGACCCGGTCAGGAATAGCCCGGGGATAGGCGTGCGGGCGGTCAGGGCGCCGGCGCCATAGCGCGCCGGCGTGCCGGCGAGGCCGTAGAACCTGCCGGACGGATGCGAGGTGAAATGTTCGATGGTCAGGGGTGTCGAAAGCTCGGAATACGCCACAAGGTCCGCAAACCCCGGCACGGTCCGGTCCGCCAGCCGGATGAGCCCCTCGGAAATGCGCTGCTTGAGCGCCGTATATTCGGCGCCGCGATGCCCGGCCTCGGTGCCTTGCCATTTGGCGAAGACGTCCGGGTCGATCATGGTGATGATCTCGGCGGTGGGGACCCGCTCGTCGCCCGATTTGGCCGAGGGAAACGACAGAAAGGTCTGTCGCGGTTCGCCCGCCATGACCGCTTCGGTGCGTGCGGCAAGATCGTCCTGATCGAGCGAGGTGTTGATCCAGTAGTTCTCGCCGAGAACGCCGAGGCTCGAGGCGGGCTGTTTGAGCCGGACATAAAGCGAGACGGCGGAAACGCCGTTGGTCAGGGCGTCTATGCGGGCGCGGATCGACGCCGTTTTCTGGCCGACCTCCCCCTCGTTCGGCAGAAGCTTGAGATAGGTGGTCGGTGCGCCGGCGTCGGAGATGACAATTGGTGCGCGATAGATGATTTCTTCGGGCAGGGCGCGCGTGCGGTCGATGACCCGGACGCCAACGGCCCTTGCGTCTTCGACAAGGATCTCGACGACTTCCTGGCTGGGCTTGATGGCACCGCCCTTTTGTTCGATGCACGGCTCGATGGTTCTCAGAATCCGGGCACTGCCACCTTCAGGAAACCAGGCGCCGTCGAAATAGCTTTCGACAACGAGCGCGTGCAGGGCAAAAGCACTCTCGCTCGGCGGCAGGCCGTAATCGCCCCATTGCGTGGCGAGAAGGGCTTTCAGTTCCTCGGAGCGGAAATGCGTGTCGAGATAGGTCTTGGTCGTCTGGGTCGCCTTGGCGCGCCCGAGGCCTTGCCTGAGTTCGATCCGCGCGGACAGGAAAGCCGGCATCATCTGTTTCTGAATGGTGCCGACATGCCAGGCGGCGGCCCGGCGTATGTCCTTGAAATACCGGCTTATGGCCGCGCGCTCATCCGGATAGCGCGCGATCAGGCGCTGCTCGTAGAGCTCGGGATCGGAGGGAACCGAAAAGGTGAAGTCGGGATAAACGAAGCGTTCGAGTTCGTCCGGCATCCGGTTCCAGTTGAGATCGCCATTGGTGACGAAATCGAACAGCTTGCGTTCGAGCCGGTGTTTGTCGAGACCGCCAATATAGTGCAGGCCGACATCCCAGGAGGCGCCGTCGCGGCGAAAGACATGGGTGAAGCCACCGGGCTCGGCATGTTTTTCCAGAACGAGAACCTTCTTGTCGGCGACGCGGGCCAGAAGCGCGGCAACTGACAGTCCACCCATGCCTGATCCGATGACGATGGCATCCCAATCCCCGGTCATGGCGTTCCCCTGGGTTTAAGTGCAGAACAGTTTAATTCGTAAACTGTATGGTTTCAATGAGAAGACGGCGCGACACTTGGGCGCAGAAACGCGGGTCGTTCGAGAAGCTGATATCACTTGTGCCGCAAAGGTCAGGCGGTTCGGCTTACCGGGACAACGTTTTGGATCGCAAACCGGCCGGTGACGCGCAAACGCGCCCCAAGTGAAACTATGGATTTTGCCGACTGGCGGGGTTAATAATTTCTTACTGCAATATCGGGGGCGAGATCACATGTCCGCAAGTACATCAAGTGAAGAACTTCAGGTCGCCATTGCCAATAGCGTTCGACCGGGTTCCAGGCCCAGAGACGTTCTCAAGGTTTTGCGCAAACACCATCCTGATGCCAGCTCCAAGGAGTTGGCCCTCGCTGCCTTCGCGCTGATGATAGAGGTTGCCGATCGGGACACAGAACTTGCCGTTGCCCTGCACGAATTCGGTCTTGGCGAACGCGGCTTGCACGACGGGACTTGACCAAGGCTGGCTTTCCGGCCCGAGGTACCAAGCAGTCTGCAGGGCCTCAGGATGCGTCGCCGAGCCAAAACGGATTGCTTCAGGCGAGCTTGCCGGCACGGTCGGCAACGACCAGTCGGCACCAGTGGCCAGCAAAACGGCTGAGATTGAGCCGTGCCGATGTCAGTGCAGGACAGATCATTTCCACGGACCGCGAGCGACGTCCAGGGGCGACAATCGCCGCGGCCGCCGAACAGTGGATTTCGTGCATTGTGTGCTTGACGACCACGTCGTGGATATCCGGGCCCTGGGACGCATAGAAAGCGCCGGCTTTCAGGGGGCAGAGCAGGGCGTTGGGGTCGTTTGCCTCCGCCTTCACCATCGCCCAGCCGCCAAAGGCGTCGTGATCCTCAATACCCTCCAACAGAAAATGCGCGTTGTCGGTAGTGATGGCGTTGAGGTGCATGCCCCGGCACAAGAGAGCGTCGAGCATGTAGGCGCCGCCAGCGCGCGCGGTGTTCTGTGCCGAGATGTGGTTGTAGACCTCGACAGCATGCGCCGAGGTGATTGTTGCCGCATCCTCGATCTGCAGTCCATACCATTCCGGGTAAACGATGGCGACGAAGGCCCGGGCGTCGGCGCAACGACGTGCAAGGCTCGGCCCGGTTCCCGTTTCCTGCGTCAACAAGGTCGATCTGGGAAGCTATCTGGTTGAGTGCCTAGGTACCTCGCGCCGGGTAGCCAAACGTACAAAGCACGGTTCAAACAGCATTCCGGCCGTAGTTGCGCATGAGGGAGCCAAGAGCGTTCTGGCAGTCGCGAACAATGACAGTCATCGATCTGTTGTTTGATTCTGGTTTTTCCGTCATGGAATTGCCCAGTCTTTGTCGACGCGGGCATCGATCGGCCAATGTCCGCCTCATGAAAGGTCAGCCCGATGGTGTCATCGACGGATCACAAGGAGACTGCGAATAGGCCTCGTGGAACAGCCGGGGAAGTCTTCAGTGCCTTCCTCAAACTGGGGCTGACTTCGTTTGGCGGTCCGATCGCGCATCTTGGGTATTTCCGCGACGAACTGGTGATCCGGCGCAAGTGGATTGACGAAGATGGTTATGCCGACCTCGTTGCCCTTTGCCAGTTTCTTCCCGGCCCGGCAAGCAGCCAGGTCGGCTTTGCTCTCGGGCTTTTGCGTGGAGGCGCGCTTGGAGCCGCCGCCGCATGGGCGGCTTTCACCCTCCCATCAGCCATCGCCCTGATCCTTTTTGCCTATGGAGAGGCTTTCCTCACGGGGCCGGTGGGTGAAGGTCTCGTCCATGGCCTGAAGATCGTCGCCGTTGCCGTTGTAGCTCAGGCCGTGTGGGGAATGGCGCGCGCCCATGCAGGTGATACGCGGCGCGCGACAATTGCGATGACCGCGGTTCTGCTTGTCGTATTTGGTGGTGGATCGGTCGGTCAGATCGCCGCCATCGCTTTCGGAGGCGTTGCCGGTTTCGTGTTCCTTAAAACATCTTCTCGACCAGCGGTCGGCTTGCTGCATTTCAACGTGCCGAAGTGGCTCGGTCTGATGTCTCTTGGTCTGTTCGCCGCTCTCCTGACCCTGTTGCCCATCGCTTCCGGTTTGTCGCAAGGAATGGCGCTGTTCGAAGCATTCTACCGCGCTGGCGCATTGGTTTTCGGAGGGGGGCATGTCGTCCTGCCACTGCTGCAGACTTCTGTGGTGTTGCCGGGATGGGTAAGCAACACTGACTTCCTCGCCGGATACGGCGCGGCACAAGCAGTTCCCGGACCGCTGTTTGCCTTTTCCGCCTATCTCGGTTCGGCGATGCAGCCATCGCCGAACGGTCTTGCCGGGGCGATAAATGCGCTTGTCGCGATATTCTTGCCGGGCTTTCTGCTGCTGGTTGGAACCCTGCCATTTTGGGATGACCTGAGGTCAAGACCTTTGGCACAAGCTGTCATGGGTGGTGCCAACGCGGCGGTCGTAGGCATTCTGGGCGCGGCACTCTACGATCCGGTTTTTACATCCGCGGTTTCCGGTCCTCCAGATATGGCCGTGGCGCTTGTCTGCGTCGTGCTGCTCATGGCGTGGAAGGTGCCGCCATGGGGCGTTGTGCTTGTCGGTGCGGCGGGCGGCATAATGCTCAGCTTCCAACTGCATTAGCCATGTGGCTGCACGCCGGACGAAGGCAACCGATGTCTGCTTGGCGGCAAGCGCAATGCTCGCCTGAGCGGCAAGGATTAGGCGCGTTTTTGACTGACCGCTCTTGGGTCCGAAGCGGAATGGCAGGTTCCGGTGATTGGAAGACCATTGCAGGCGTTCAGCCACTCTCGGATTGGCCGAGTCAAGATTTCGAAACCTGCCGAGGTCCTATTTTCCAGACGTTGAAGATCGACAAGTATCCCGTCGATCTCGCGGACCACGTCAGGGCGTAGCGGTTCCAGTGTGAGCACACCGAAATTATCCGCCTCCTGTTTAGGTGTGCAACAGCCCGGGAGTGGAATGGTCCGATCGGATTGCGCGAGACACCAACCAAGCGCCCCTGGGCAACGGTGCGTCCATTTTCTGTCAGAAGGGATCTGACTGTTTCGACCGCTTCGACCAACTCCCAGGTCGGTGCGCCGTCCCGGTCAAAATAGCGCATCCATGCGAGGCCAGAGCTGCGCATGTCGTTTTGGCCACCTACGGCAGCCAAGGAATGACTAAGCGTGCCTTTTGGCGGGTATCCCGTCGGGATCGGCTTGCGCGGGCGCTAAAGGTGCGTCAATTTGGCCGCCGTTGCTGTTCCTTGCCGCTTGGCAAAACTCAGGTTCCCCGAATGCAATTTTCCATGCTCGTCGATTTGCCGAAAAGCACTTCGGCGATATCTTGGCGTTCTATTCGACATCATGCGTATATCGCTTGGTATATCGCTTGGAGCGACACACGCGCCCGCTATAAACGCAGCGTAATCGGGCCATTTTGGCTGGTGCTCAGCACCCTGATTGGAGTGGGCGGCCTAGCCGTGGTTTGGGGCGCGCTAATGAATGCCGACATGGCGGAATTCGTGCCTTCGCTGGCAATTGGGCTCATTCTTTGGCAAGCAATTTCAGGCAGCGTCACGGAATCGGTTCGAGCCTTCACCGACGACGCGGCGATAATCAAGAACATCAAGACGCCGCCCTTGCGAATATCCTTGCAGCTGCTTTTTCGACAGATCATAAACCTGCTGCACAACATGGTGCTTGTTGTGTTGATGCTTGCGATTTTTCCGCGCCTTTTGTCCCCGACTGCGTTTTTTGCCATCCCCGGACTCATTCTCGTGCTCATCAATCTGCTCTGGGTGATTCATGTGCTCGGCTTTCTCGGCGCTCGTTTCCGCGACCTTGAACCGCTTGTCAGCGCTATTATGCCAATGCTGTTCTTCATGAGTCCGGTGCTCTATCGGTCGCATGAACTGGGCGCGCACGCCTTTATCATGCGGTTCAATCCATTAAGCTATTTTGTTGAGATCGTCCGCGATCCTCTCCTTGGCCACGGACCGGATGCGCTGACCTACGGCGCGGTTGTGGTCATGGCTGTTGTTGGGTGGTCGCTGACGCTGTGGATGACGCATGCCAAGAAGCACCGTTTGGCGTACTGGGTATAAAAATGGCGCGGGTTATTTTGGACGACGTCAGCGTAGAGTACCCCATCTACAGTGCTGGAGCATTTTCGCTGCGTAGCCGGTTAATCGCCATCGGTACGGGAGGCCGAATTTCAAATGTCTCGCGGCACGTAAAGACGGTGGCCGCACTGGACGGCCTCAATCTTGAGTTCAAGGACGGCGACCGAGTGGGCCTTGTCGGTCACAACGGATCTGGCAAGTCGACGCTTTTACGTACCATTGCGGGCATTTTTACGCCGACCAGGGGCAAAATCTCAGCCGAGGGACGCATCTCCACCGTGTTCGAACTGGGAGCAGGCCTGCAGCGTGAACTCAGCGGCTACGATAACATTATCCGCATGAGCATGATGCTCGGGACCAGCCGAGCCGAGGCCGAAGCCAATATTTCCGACATTGAAGCGTTCACTGAATTGGGCGATTTTCTCGCCATGCCAGTCCACACATATTCGTCGGGCATGAGCACACGTCTGATCTTCGCGGTTGCAACTTCGACAAACCCCGAGATTCTGTTGGTAGATGAGGTTTTCGCGACGGGCGACGCCGATTTCCAGGAGCGGGCCCAGAGACGCATGACGGCGTTTGTGGAGAAAGCCAATATCCTGGTTTTGGCGACCCACTCCGACACAGTGGTTGAATCGCTGTGCAACAGGCAGATTCGGCTCGAGCATGGGCTGCTCTGTTCGGACGAGGCCATGTTAGGACCTGAAAACAGCGAGCCGCCGTCGAATGCTGAGTGCTGAGAAACCTTTCCGCCTGTTGTTTGAACTGCGCCCGGCCGCAGACGGATTTGCTGGGATTCCGCAGGAGACCCGCTTGCTCTATGCCATGCTGATGGCGCAAGACGGGCTCGAAATCACCGGTCTGCTCAACAGCAACAACAATACGCTGCCCAAGCCGCGCAGTACACGTGGGCGTTCTGCTCAAACGGATGCGCTGTTTCGGGAGGCGCGAACAATCTTGCTACTGGCCGACATGCCGCGCGTCCAGAGCACGAGTCGAGCCTTGAGAATTGTTCAGAGCGCCGCCGCCGGAGTCGATCAAATTGCTCGTGTAGCGGCACTTAAGATCGCCAATCTGTTCGACATCGGGATCAAAACCTATCCGCTGAACACCGAGCCTTTTTTCGACTTCGTATGGACCAACTATCTGGCGAACTCGCTGTCGGCATCGGAGCGCGAAGCGCTCAGCCAAAACAAGTTCGCGATTATCCGGCCCGGCTGGAACATCATGCACAGGGCCGCTCCGCGACCGTTCATGTCGCCGAAATATACGCGCATGAACGCACAGGATTTTGACATGATGTTGACGCAAACGCCCTGGCCGGCGCGGCTGGACAGGCAAACCAAGCTCGTCGTGCGCTATCACGACGCCATTCCGGTCTACTACCCGCACACCATTCAAAATCCCTACTGGCACCTGTTCACGCATTACCACTCGCTCAAGTCCAACCTACGCGATGGTGCGCAATTCGTCTGCAATTCGGAAAATAGCCGCCACGAGCTTTTGGGCATGTTCCCCGAACGGGAGGCACAGACCCACGTCATTCCCTGCGTCGTTTCAGACGAATTCACCAGGACGCCGACGATTGCCGAGCGCACCTCCGACATCGTTCGCGCCAGCATCGAAAAGACGACCGAGCCGGAATTTGGCTCCGCGGTCGAGCGCGAGCGCTTCTACGACGAGCATCTGCCGAAGCCCGACTTCCGCTATCTGCTGGTGGTGTCGACACTCGAGCCCCGAAAGAATCACAAAAGGCTGATTTCGGCGTGGCGCATGCTTCGTGGAGAACTTGAACACGATCTGAAACTCGTGCTGGTCGGCCGTCCCGGCTGGGGATCCGACAGCACGACAGAAATCATGCACGGCCACCAGGCCCGCGGCCAACTGTTCAACCTGTCTGGCGTTCCGGCCGCCAGCCTGCGCACGCTTTATGCCAATGCTGCCGCTGTCATCTGCCCTTCGATCACCGAGGGATTCGATCTGAGCGGTATTGAGGCCATGTTGTCAGGAGGCGTTGTTGCCGCTTCCGAAATTCCGGTTCACAGAGAGGTTTATGGCGACGCCTGCGTCTATTTCGATCCCTATTCGCCACGCGCCGCCGCCGACGCCATCGGCAAACTCATTGCGCCGGACGCCGAAAGCCTGCGCGAGAAACTGCGCAGAACGGGCGCCAAGACTGGCGCGAAGTATCTGCGCGGCGCCGTCGCGCCACAATGGGAGCGTTTCTTCGAAACCGAGGCTCCAAGGCAAACGTAGTCGCCAAGCACACTATGGTTCGACCAGAGGGATTTCGAGTGGCATGACGCCAAGGTCGTGCGCCCAGAAACGGTACTCCTCGACGAAGGTCACCTGAAGTCGGTGGTGCTGATCGTTTGGATTGAGGGGGACGTCGAAAGAGATATTGCGTGTCTCGCCGGGTTCAAGATTGCTGCCAATCTCGACCCGAGGGTGGCTGTCCCAACCGGCGCGAACGGACTGGAAGTCTTCAGGAAACCGCCAAGCCAGACGCAAGGGATTGGTGCCCTGGGTAGCCACCGCCTTTTCCGCACCGTTGTGTAGCATGATCGTGACAGTGAGCATGTCGCCCCTGCGTGCGATCAGCGGATTGGCGAGAGAGAGATGCTGCGCCGTTTCCTCCGGCGTAAGCGGCTGATCGATGATCACCGGGATGTTCTGAACCTCCAGCAAATCGCAAGTCTTGGTTCCGATCACCAGCGGCTCGTAGTCGATGTCGGCAAGTTCCGGATAACCATTGCGATTTGCCCAAACTGCATAGCCTTGCAGCTGCGACTTGAAGCCGTCACACGACGATTTCAGCCGATGGCCGGGTACAAAATTTCCCGAATAGCCGTTGAACGTCGGGATTCCGAGGGATTGGGCCGCGAGCATCGCGTCGAGCTGATCGATATACGGCGTGTCCGCTGAAGCGCCGACAAAGGCCAAAACGCTCCGGTCAGCGAGCGACGACGAGGCGACAAGCGTCGTGATGGCCGCAACGCGTTGCCGTGCGTCCGATCCAGAGAATCTTGGCAGCGCAAACTGCATGAGATCGAACGCCATAAACGCGACGAATCCGGCAGCAACGGTCGTCTTCCACTGGCCATGCATTCTGGTTTGGGCGAGGAACAGCACACTCGTCGCAATAACGGTGAACGCACCGACCAACCCGAATCGCGTGGCAGCGCGCAAGGCAGAGAAACCCGGCAGCTGGGCGATGAACATGTAGAGCGTCAGCGGTCCGACCATCGTCATCACGGCAAGGGTGATGAGCGTCGCGAGCAGTTGAACGCACACTCCAGGGGATGTCCACGCAGGACGAAGAATGCTCGCCGCACCCACCAGAAGGAACCCCAAGGCGACCGGCAGGCCGAGAAAGAGCTGGTGCTCGCCACGAACCGGTATGTCTGGAAGTGCCCGGGAGATAGGCGCCCAGTAATCGAGTCTATCCATAAGCAGATAGGACCACGGACGCGGCACCATGCTCGCGATGTCGGACCAGGACCGCCCGAATTTGTAAAGATGCCCGGCATAGAAATGGACACCGAGCATCGCCAATGCCGCCACGAAAAGGACGATGGTGAGGACAACGCGCCGAGGCGGATGATTATGGCGCATGCGCATATTGCCGACGAAACTGCCGAGCAATGCGAATGGTGCGCGAAGATCACGTGGCTGGCGCACGATGAGACCGGCCAAGAATACGGCAAGCGCAATCATGAGGGCATAAAAGCCGAGGTAAACATTGATCAGCATCTGCAGCGAAATCGCCGCGACAAGCCCGTAGAGATCGCTCGGCAATTTGCGCTCGGCATAGCGGGCGGCGAAAAGACAGGCAAACGGAACCCCAACCCGGTACGTCAGCTGGGCGTGGCTCAGCTGGGCCAAGGACGGCAGGCTGAAGGCAAAGGCGAAGGCACCGATGGCGGAGAGCCAGGGTGCCCCTGTCATGCGCAGAAAAACCCAATAACCCGCGAGAAATGTCAGGACATAGCCGAAGGCGACCCAGCCCTTGAAGGCATCATAGGGATCGAGACCGAGCACGCGGAAAGCCGCGTAGAAAAGCTCGGTGCCAAAATGCATGTCGCTGAAAGCAAGCGTCAGCGGATAGGGGAAAAATATCCCTGGCGACAATAGCGACGCTTCCGCGCCGGTCAGCCAGCGGAAAACGTGTTCGAGAACAAAGATATTGAAGCGCGCATCCCCCAGATTGCCCGGCACGTCGCGCGTGCCTGAAAGCAGGGGCCAGAAAAAGGTGACTGCCGCGAGCGCCAGCAGAACAATCGGCGCGATGGTGGCGACAGCGACCGAACTTGGTCGTTTCCGGCCGGAGATGACGGGTGTTGGCAAGGGCATCTCTATTATGGGTCTTCTGCGATGCGGACGCGGCATGTCCTCGCCCCTAGTCGGCATGACACTCGTAGCCTTGCGGCCCGGTCGGGCTGTCGGCATAGGGATCGACAAGGGTGTCCGAATATGTGCCCATCAGCAGGCGCTTGCGCGGCAGAAAATTGTGGCGGAGGAAAAGGCTGACACTGGCGAGCATCTTTCCCTTGGCCGTTAGTTCCACACAGCCGTCCTTTATGACGACGGTGCCCGATCGCACCTGTTCGGTCAGTCGCACGTCGACGAGTCTGAATTCCGGCATGTATTCCTTCACGAAGACCGTTCCGATCTGGTCCTGCCTGATGCCGCCGCCGCGTTGCTGCAGTTTCTCGAGAATGTAGAAGGACAGCGAGCGGTCGAGCAATGTCGGTCCCGAAATGGCGAAAGCATAGCCGCCCAGCATCCAGATCGTGACCAGCAGCACGTATTCGAAACCGGAAAAGCTGCGTCGCAGCGGAGGCAGCAGGACAACGAGTGCGACAAGCACAAGTGCCGCAAGAACCGCGTCGATCACCGCGGAATAAAGCACCACGTCGACTGGGAAGTAGCGAGCATGCGCCACGTATATCGTCAGCAGCAGTGCGATGTAGAGGAGCGTCAGCCCGATGGCCTTGATCAGCTTCATTTCGAGAACACGATTTTTCGGTTGCCCAGATAGCTCACGAGTACCTGCAGCCCAGTCGCCACGAGAAAGCCAATTCGGAAGTCGATTCCCAACATGTCGGTGAGAACGAACAGAACTCCCGCATGCAGTAGCGCGATGATGGCATAAAGCCCGACAAAGCTCGTCGCCTGTACGAGTATGGACCGGGTGTGGCCACGAAAGACGAAATAGCGACTGCCGAGAAATGACACGGTAATGCCGACGATGGCGGCGAAGAGATTGGCCACGGCTGCCAGCGGAATATGCAGGACCTGGATGCCGATGGTCAGAACTGCAAAGTGAGCGCCCGTCGCCACAAGGCCGTTAAAGACATAGCGGATGGCTTCGTTGGCACGCCCGTCAGTGTGAACAAGATTAGTCATGCGCGACCAAAACCTCGTCGACCAGGGCGCTGTAGTCGTTGTGATAGAGCTGGTTGCCCTTGACGACGCCGGCCAACATCAGGCTCATCATCGTTAGTACGCCTGTCTGGAACAACACCAGTACCAGAATGCCGAGCGCGGTGGAAAACCACCCCGGTGTCGCCAGCCCGAGGAATTTGAGCAGAACCGACGTGACGATCCCGAGGACCGCGGCGGCGGCAATGAAGGCGCATGCAATGGTCACCCGCACCAGCACGTATTCGGCAAAGACCATCAAGGCCTGGAATCCGTGCAGGACAAGGCCGGCAAAGTTCATCTTGCTCTTGCCGGCATATCGCGGGCCGCGGTCTATCGGCAGTCGGCTGACGCGAAGCTTCGAGACAAGGACAGCGCCGGCGAGATGAACGCCCAGTTCGTGCATTGCCGCCAGTCGTTTCGTCGCCGCCGGTTTCATCGCCATGAAGTTTCCGAAGCTGATGCCCCGACCCGTCAACATCAAGAACAGCAGCTTGTAGACGAGGTAGAAGAGTTTGAACCTGAGAGTTTCGATCCGACTCTTGCGCGTCGCCACAGCCACGTCGACCTCGACGTCCTCGAGGGCGGCAAGCAAATCCGGCACGGTCTGTGGCAGGTCCTCCCCGTCTGAATCCATGACGATGCAGACCGCGTGGGGCATGTGCCGTGCGACATAGTCGATCCCGACTGCGATGGCACGCTGGTGCCCGACATTGCGGCGAAGACGCAAGACGACGCCGTCAAGATGCGCGCCGGAAATGCTGACGGGATCGATCCTCTGGCGCACCGAACCGTCGTCGACCGCAACAATGAAAACGTCTGGCCCGAGCACCTCGTGCAGTTCGCGAAAAAGCCGCGCCGAAGCCTCTGCGTCTTCGTAGACTGGCGTGACGACGACGTGAGAAGGCTCACCGGTCATTTCGATCGACCCTATGCTTGTGGACCGCGCCCGCTTCGACAATGGCGCGGCCTCCCGCCCATCGGCAGAAAGGCCGGACAGCCAGTCCTTCATGGCATCGGGCGTTGGCAGGCCGACGACGATTTCCCAATCTCATGCTCATAAGCTTTTGAAGTAGCGGATAGTTTCAGAAAGACCGTCTTCAAGCGACACCTTCGGTTCCCAGTTCAGCACAGACTTGGCCAGCGAAATGTCGGGCTGGCGTTGCCTTGGATCGTCCTGCGGCAACGGCAGGAAATCAATCCTCGAGCTACTGCCGGTCAGACGTAGCACCGTCTCGGCAAGTTCGAGCATGGTGAACTCTCCTGCATTGCCGATATTGACCGGACCGGTGAACGTGGCAGGGCTGTCCATCATCAGCAGCATGCCGTCGATCAAATCGTCGACATAGCAAAAGCTCCGCGTTTGCAGTCCGTCCCCATAGATGCTGATCGGCTCCCCTTTGAGAGCCTGGACGATGAAATTGCTGACGACACGACCATCCTTCGGATCCATGCGCGGGCCGTAGGTGTTGAATATCCGCAAGACCTTGATTTCGAGGTCGAGCTGGCGGTGATAGTCGAAAAACAGGGTCTCCGCGCAGCGCTTGCCCTCGTCGTAGCAGCTACGCGGGCCGATGGGATTGACCCGACCCCAATAGTCCTCGGTCTGCGGATGCACTTCTGGGTCGCCATAGACCTCCGAGGTAGAGGCCTGCAAAATGCGCGCCTTCACCCGCTTGGCCAGGCCGAGCATGTTGATGGCGCCATGCACGCTCGTCTTGGTCGTCTGGATGGGGTCGTACTGGTAGTGAACGGGCGAGGCCGGACAGGCGAGATTGTAGATCCGGTCGACCTCGACATAGAGGGGAAACGTCACATCGTGACGCATCAGCTCGAAATAGGGATTGTCGAGCAGGTGCCGGATGTTTTGTTTCGAGCCGGTGAAGAAGTTGTCGACGCACAACACGTCTTCGCCGCGCGCCACGAGACGATCGCAAAGATGCGAACCCAGAAAGCCGGCGCCGCCGGTGACCAGAACTCTATCCATTGCGAATCTCTTTGCCGCCCAAACCCGATTGCGGCGCCCGAACTCGAGACACCAGTTGTCAAAGTGTTAGTGCATGACTCGGTCGGGGTCCATGGCGCGGTGGGCTCAGGTTTTTGCGAGCAGGCTTGCCTGTGGCGCGCCAAGCAGTCCCACCGATTCCGTTACGCGATCCTCAGAGGTTTACCCAGCCTTCAAACCGTGCACGGCGTTCGCCGCCGGTTTGACTACCAGGTACCCTGTGCGCATGTCCCCGGCACCTCGATGCCCTTTTTCTGAGCGACGATTTCTCCTACCATGATGTCAGTTTTCATGGACGCAGTTTTTCTTGACCATATGAGTGACGTTTTACCCGCCGGCCGCCCGAACGCGCTCATCCGGTCCGAGGATTTCCTGCTTCTGAGAGCGATCTCGACAACGGGCCCCGCTTGCGTGCGGGCTTTTGAAGCCTGGCGCGAAAACGTCCGGCTCGACGACATCGAGGGCGGAGCCTACCGCATTGTACCCTTGCTGGTGCGCCTGGTCCGGCGCGAAGGCATCCGCGACTCGGATCTCGAAAGGCTGAAGGGCATCGAGCGGCACATCTGGGCCGCCAATACCTTGAAGCTCAATCAGCTCTTCGTGGCGTTGGACGCCATCCAAGCGTCCGGATCGCGGGCGCTTTTGCTCAAGGGCGCGGCCTTGATTGCCCGCACCCCCGAAGCTGCGGCGCGGCGCGTCGTCGGCGACTATGACGTGCTGGTAGAGCCGGAAAAGATCGGCGACGTGCGCGCGCAGCTCGTTGCGCGCGGCTTTTCACCGTTTCCCGGATATGATTTTGCCCATCTCGACGACGGGCTCCAGCAGAGCCCCACCGCCGGCATTCCCATTCAGCTCGCGGGCAGCGCGAACGAGATCGATCTGCACTGGCGCGCCCTGCCTGCAATCCACGATCCCGCGCTGACGGCCGAGCTCTTCGTGGGAGCGGAGACCCGGACCGTGCAAGGGCGTCCGGTCCAGGTGCCCGGCATGGCCCATCACCTGTTCACCTCCATTGCCCGCTGCGAGTCCTGGGACCACGCCGAAGTTCTGTCACGCCTCAACGAGGGCTATTTCCTGCTGTCCGACAGGTCCGCAACAATCGACTGGTCCCTGCTTCACAAGCTGTTGCATCGTTATGGACTTGAGGCCGTCGCCGCAGCCTATTTCGAGGTTTTACGCGGCGGTTGCGGCCTCGAATTTCCCCGGTCGATCACCAATCCAGGGAAAACGCCCTCATTCCGTTTCAGCCAGCTCGAACTTGGCATTCGCTCCAGAGATCCGGGCGACCGAACGCCCCTTCAGGACTGGTTCCTCGGCAACTGGGCTCACAACCGGCATCGAAACGAACCCGGCCGCAAGCCGGCCTCGCTATCGATTGCCGCATTGCGGGCGCTGGGTTTCGGCGGAGCGGCAATCGGGGGCATCTGGCGAGCGACGGCGCGCCGATACCGAATGCCGCCCAAGGCACATCCCCGGTTCCTCGACGGGTTCTCATGGCCCGAGGCCGCAGGGACCTGGACGAACGCGACCCTCGCCGCCATGTCCGTCCCTCTGACCCCGGAGCAAGCGGCCGGGGCCCCGGTGAGAATCAATGCAACGGCGTTTCCCGCCGCGATGCGAAGCCGGATTGTCGCGTCCGGCGGCGCCAGACCCTTGCGGATCGTGCAGCCGGCGCATCGAGGTGATCTCGAGCTGTCGCTGGTTGTGCGTCCCCTGGAAACCCTTGGCGGCAATGGGCTGATCGTTTTCCACCTGCCCGACGCCTGTTCGCCGCACAGCCAGGGCCATTCCGCCGACACACGCAGGCTGGCGCTTCACATCGCCCGAGACTGGCAGATCACTTAGGCAGCGGGCTCGCCGCGCCGGCGGCGGATATTCCGGTGCAGGGCGTTCAAAAGGTTGTGGTCGCGATCTTTCGTAGCAACTCGCCCCTGGTTCTCGGGATGTAGCCGCCGCAGATGCACCACTTTGTCAGGCACCGAATAGATGAGCCCGGCTCTCTTGGCCCGAGCCAGCCAATCGACGAAATGCGCGCCCTTCAGGCTCGGATCGAAGCCACCGATACGTGCAAAAGCCGAGCGCCGAATGAGCATGCACTGCGTAAGCTCTCCCTTGAGGAGCTCCTCACGCGGCGCCAACCGGGCATTATCGCGGTGTTCCGGGCTGACGAATTGCCGGGACATGCCGAACACAGCCTCGAGCGCATCGTCCCGTTCGAGCTCGGCGATCTGGAAGGCGAGCTTGTCGGCCGGCCAAAGATCGTCGGCGTCCTGGAAGGCAAGGAGCGATCCGCTGGCGACGCCAAGACCGCGAACGAGCGCCGCCGCCTGTCCGCCACGCGGCCCCGACAGCACCGTCACCGCAGGCCGGTAGGCGTCGAGAATGCGCGGCGTGCCGTCGTCCGATCCGTCGTCGACGACAATCACTTCATCGGCCGGACGGCTCTGCGCCAGGATATTGTCCAGACACTCAGCCAGATAGGCTGCGCCGTTCCAGACGGCCATCACGACGGATACCGAAGCTGCACTCATTACTGGTGTTTCCTCTTCAGCTTCTGGGCCAGCGCGCCCATGACCCCGGCTTTGATCGCGCCCTGTTTCAGCGTCATGTTGGCGTCGTGGCGCCGGTAGATGCCCGCATCCCCGTCATAGACAGCGAACCGGGCGCCGATTTCGGCCATGCGCACCAGAAGGTCGGAATCCTCTCCGGTAGCCATCGCCTCGTTGAATGGCCCGACGCGATCGAGGATCGACCGGCGAAACAGGAAGGGGTGAAGCAATACACGGGCGGTGTGCACGCCATCCAGATGTGCAAATCGCGGATCAAGGGGGCCGTCGAAAAGGACTCTGACCCGACCGTATGCGCCGTCGCAGGCGGGGTCGTCGTTCAGGATTTTCAGAAGAGCCGGATGGCGGTTTTCGGGCCAGAGATCGTCGCAGTCGAGGAAGGCGACGAACGCGCCGCGGGCCTGCCGCAGCCCGGCGTTGCGCGTCGCGGCCGGGCCGGATCGCGCCTCCTCGATAATCCTGATGCGCGGATCGCCGATCGCTTCGACCACCGCAATCGAAGCATCCGTCGATCCGTTATCGACGACGATGATCTCATCGTGCCCGCTGAGTTGCCGGCGTGCCGAATCAAGGCTTTCGCCGACAAAGCGGGCTCCGTTGAGCATCGGCACTATGACGCTGGTAACGCCGGGGGCCATTTACGCCGGTTCCCGGTCGAGAAAGCGGCGAAGCCCGTCCGGGATCGCCAGGGGATCGTCGCCGGTGTCTACGGACAGGGCAGGCGCCATGCGGGAGGCGGCAAGCAGCTTGCGCGTCAGGGAGGCGCTTAGGCCGGGCGCGCAGGCACGGGTGGCGGACAGCATGGCTCCGAAGACATCTGCTGCACGCACCGCACCGGTATCGAACCTTTTTTTGCCCTGCCGTCGCAGCACCAGGATCGCCTCCACGTCTCCACCGGCGATTGCCCAATTGGCGAAATCCCGGCCAAGGCGCAGCTCTCGTCGCGGATCATCGTCCTCACGGGAGGTGGCAATCGCATGCCTTCCCAACAGATTGTCGAGTGCATTCCCTCCCTTGAGGCGGAGCCGTCCCGAGGAAAACAGCGGCAATACCCGGCTCTCCGCCGGATTGATCATCACGAAATCATCGCCGGCATACTGCCAGCCCAATGCCCCGCAGGCCAACGCCGCCGTCGTTTTTCCCGATCCGCCAGCGCCGATGAAAAGCAGGAATCGCCCGTCGACGCCGACCGAGGCGGCATGTACCGGACACCATGGCCCGGCGCTGGCATGGGCATGAAGAAGTGGAAGCATTGGGCGGCTGAGGAGCCACGCCGGCGCAATCTGTTCTGGCAGCCACATCAAGCCGCGGCTATGCGCGATGTCATAAAGAAAAAGGGCGTTGTCCGGAAACGGCATCCAGAGCGCGTAAAAATCCGGATTCTCCATGAGCACGCGGCGGGTGCGATCGGTCGGCAGCACGTCTTCCAGCGCCGTTTGCGGCCCGGCCAGGATCGCTACGGTGGATTGACACTCCAGTCCGTCGCCGGTCGCGCGTTCCAGCGCCGAGAGCACGCCCAGATCGCGGCTCGCCCGGTCGATATGGACGTCTATGACAAATGGTCCGCTCGCGACGGTTTCGCGGATGTCGGCAAGCTCGAGCGCGCGCGCTATCGCCGTGCGGAATCTTGGAATGTCACTCGTCGGCACGCTTGGGCCATCCTGCCTCCGCGACATCATGGACCGGATCGAGCAGCAGCAGCTCCTTCATGTCGTCATACCGTTCGAGTTCCGGGGCTGCGAATCTGCCTCCATCGAGCGCAGGCAATTCACCCGTCCGATTCGCGCCTTCCTCGATCGGCATGACCAGTCCTTCACGCTGCATCTGTGCGATGAATTCCGTGACGAGGCCCGGAATTTCAGCCGCCTGGCCGGCATAGTGCCCCGCCAGCCAGTCCGCAACCTCGGCATCGGACAGGCCTCCGCGCAGGCCTTGCCATATCAGCGCGCCCGTCATCGACACCGAATAATAGGTACCCACCCCGTAATTGGCGATGACCAGCTCTCCATCGAAAAGCTCACTCGCCATTTCCGGCACCTCGGTGGTGTAGTGCTGCATGAGGTATCCCCTTAGCGCATAGGGCTATTTTGCCCGCAAAGGCGCACAAAGTCGTCACAGACAGCTGGAATGTCAATGCCGCCAAGCCACCCCTGTGCCGCTTCGCACGATGATGCTTGTTTTCACAAAAACCTGCGCCTCATAATGACGGCTCGCGGGGGATCCGGGCATCCGTCGTGCGTCACCGGAAGCCCGCCCGATACGCCCTGACCACAGGTTCTCGCCATGGAAATTCGCACATCCTCGCAGCAGCTGCCGACTCATGGTCCGCAGCCCGAGCCGTCTGATTGCGGTGACGTGGCCGTCTTTCACGACTATTTCGCCATAAGGGGCGGCGGCGAACGGCTGGTTCTGGACATGGTCAAGGAACTCTGCACAACGCTGACCTTCGGCTACCGCACCGCCGAGACTTATCCCGAAGAGGCGTTTCCGGCAGACTTCACCGATCTCAACCTGCCGAAATGGTGCCGCCGGCCGGGCCTGCGCCCCCTGGCACTGGCCGTCGCTTTCAGGCTTCGAAGGCGAATGGCGGCACGCCACCGGATCCGTGTTTTTTCCGGCATCGCGGCACCTTTCGCCGCGCCGCCGAAATCGTCCGGCGGCCGCAACGTCTTTTACTGCCACACGCCACCGCGTTTTCTTTTCGACCAACGCCTGCATTTTCTTTCGCGATTGCCGCCATTGATGCGCCCACCCGCAAGGCTCGTGTTCGGAATTTTCGCCAATCGCTACCGGCGGGCCGTGGCGCGCATGCATGTCATCCTCACCAATTCGGAGAACACGCGCGCCCGCATTCATAGATATCTTGGACGCGACAGCATCGTCGTTTATCCGCCCATCGACACGAAACGCTTCATCTTCAAAGGCCAGGGTGACTACTACTTGTCGATGGCGCGGCTGACGGCGCTCAAGCGCGTTGACCGGATCGTTGATGCCTTCTGCGCGATGCCTGACAAGAAGCTCATCATCGCCTCGGGCGGAGAGGAACTGGACGCCCTGAGGAAAAGGGCGAACGGTGCTGACAACATCTCGTTTCTCAGTTGGTCGGCGGACGACGAGCTTGCCCGTCTTGTCGGCAACGCTCTTGCCACGATCTACGTGCCGATCGATGAGGACTTTGGCATGTCGCCGGTCGAATCGATGGCGGCAGGCAAGCCGGTCATCGGCGTTGCGGAGGGAGGGCTTGTCGAGTCCATTGTCCCGGGCGAAACAGGCGTGCTGCTAAAGCCCGAGTTCACCCCTGAAGATCTCGCAAACGCCGTCCGCGCCATGACACCGGATCGCGCCGCCAAAATGCGTCCGGCCTGTGAAGCACGGGCAGCTTTTTTTGCCCGTGATCGGTTCATTTCGCGGCTGAAGGCGATCCTGAGCGAGACCGCTGAAGAACCCGCTGAAAACGGATGAAAAAGACCGTGTCAGGCGCCTTTGGTTTCGCTCACGCCTCGCATGCAACCTCGCGGGCGCTCCTGCCCGATATCAAGCCCCTCATCGCTGCGCAAGGACGCGCTGATAAAGATCAAGATGCGCTTCGACCATTGGCTCGAGAGTGAACACGGCGCTGTAGCGTTCTGCCGCCCGGCGTCCCATTGCTTTCGCTTCCTCGGGATTGCTCCACAACCTCATAATCGCTTTGCGCAGCGCAGCGGGGCTGCTCGGTCTCACGACGAGGCCTGTTTCCTCGTTGATGTTGACAAAGCTCGTCCCGGTGCCGATCTCGCTCGAAATCAAGGGCTTGCCGAACATGGCACCTTCCAGAAGCGAAATGCCGAAAGCTTCCGAGCGGAGATGCGAAGGAAACACGACACCGTAGCACAGCGTCAGCAATGCCGCCTTGTCTTCCTCCGGCAAAAAGCCAAGAAAATGGACGTTGGAGAGCTGAAGTCGATCTGCCTGAGCCTTCAATTCCCTTTCCGTCGGACCGGCACCTACAATCACAACGGGAATATCGATATCCGCCATGGCATCGAGCAGGATATGCAGTCCCTTGTAGTAGCGCAGAACGCCAACGAATAAGAAAAACTTCTTAGGTAGCCGTTCCCGCCAGAAATCAAGCACCTTGGTGTTCGGTGCCACATACGTCTTGTCGCCGATGCCGATCGGAATAACCGTGACCTTTTCGGCAAATTGTGGAAGGACTCCGGACGAAACCAAATAATTCTGTGATGTGGCGACGATTGCATCCATCGTGGCCAGGAATCGTCGCTCCAATGGTCGATAAAGCGCGCCGAGACGCTTCTGGCGAACAATGTCGGAATGATAGGTCAACACCGTCGGCTTGCGATTGCGGGTGGCGAAGTGAACGATGTCGGCGAATGGCCATGGGAAATGCAGATGGACAATGTCGGCCTGCGCGGAAAGCTCTCGAAAGCGTCCAAAGGCCGACGCTGAAAACCCTGTGGACGCGATTTCAAAATTCTTGCGAACTGTGTGACGTCTGTAGCCGTCCAGCACCGTCGTGTCGGCTCGCCCAGCGGCGGAAAGAGATAGAACATCGACCTCGACGCCGTGCTGCGTCAAACCGCGGGCCAACTGGTCGATCACCTGCTCGATGCCACCATGTGAATCGGGAATTGATGTTTTATAGAAATGAAGAACGCGCATACGAGAATTGCAACCCAATCAATGAGCGGAACCAGACCGTTCGAGCCCCTGCCAACCACCATTCCAAAAGTATCCGGCAGCAGAAGCACGGGACACGCCGAGTGTTTCATAAGGGGACGTCGGCGCTGACGAAGATCCGAGTTTTACGAGAAGTTGACTTCCCGTGCGCACACTCCAAAGCACGGCTTCAATGAACATCCGGTTGCGTCTCCCACTGCGACCGGGATCCGTCGCTTTCCACAGACAATGCGGTTTTATCTTCGCCAATTGGGCGCCGGTCAGGACAAAGCGATCCATCCAAAGCGTGACTCATATTCGCGCTGATTTGTGATTTCCCACAAGCTCTAGCAAGACCGGTTCTCCGGCAATTGTGACGCTCTCGCGTCACACGGCGATTCTGGTGCAAGGATATACAGACTTCCTGATGAACAGTCGCCGGGTTATTCGAAAAGGCGGCTGCTTGGCCCTGGAAGATGGCACGCTTGCCGGTTCCGATATCGATATCTCAACCGCGATCCGCAATCTTGTCGAAATGTGTGACTGTCCGTTGGACAGGGCGCTCGCCATGGCAACAAGCATACCTGCTGCGATCATCGGACGAACATCCGATATTGGATCGTTCCCTTACGTATCACCAGCGGTGACACTGCGAGTGCTCCGAGAGCTGGACCTATTCCCGAAGAGGACGAAGTCCTCCAAACGGGAGACATCTCCCATCGGAGAGCTGATAGACTCCAACGACATCGATGGGACCAACTCAGGACAAATCTCTCATCTCCGCTGAGCGGCGCTGATTGCTCGCCTGTGGCCTGTGGGGATTGTTTGACCCTCTTGCCCGTAGCCGGTCCGCTCTAGATTGAGCACCGAGCGGGCTCGCTACGTTCCACTGCGACGACCCAAAGACATCGCCTACGGGGAGAGGCCGCGCACATTACTTCTATTGGCATACTGCTCAGAGGCCTTCTGCCTCCAGCGTCACCTATCCGATTGCCACCAGCAGCTTGCGGACGACGTGATCAATGCCCTTGTCCCAGTCTACTGCCACTTTGTCGGCCAGCGAAGGGGAGTACTCGAACACATCGGCGGAGGAGACCCCGCCCATACAGGCAGGATAACTTGTGAACGTTCAGACAAAGGAGTTGGCTGGGGAACCTGGATTCGAACTCAAGTTCGACCATCCATCCAACCCATTGAATTTGCGAGTCTTATTGTCAATTCACTCGCCAGTGTGTCCCATATGTGTGTGTCCCACCTTCGCGCCCCAGTCAAGTGGATTGGGCCGAGAACCAATTGGGTGAGACATGAACCGAAATGCAGCCCGATTGGTGAACCTGTAGCGGGCATGCGAAAGGTTCATCGCTAGGCGGTTGGCAGGTCCTTTTCCCGCGCCGCCAAAACCCCTTCGAGCAAACGCCGGAGATTTCGGATCGACCCGCCGCGCCAGTGACGATGAAGCATATTGAGCTCCATCTGCGTCAGCGGCTGGTACCACCTCTCGTCCATACCGCGCGAGGACAGCAACGCCCTCAGCAACTGAGGCGCCAGCACATCCAGATGCTCCCGACCCGGCGCCGGGCATTTGAGCACCCGCATCCGGTTTGCGAGCGGCAGCGGGATTCCAACCATGCTGTTCGCGGTTCCGAGCCAGATGACCTGCGAGTAATCGATCGGAACATCCAGGTGCCGGTCGAGATAGCTCACGGCCCGCCGGGGTTCGAAAAGGCCCAGCAAGGCTGTGCGCAGGTCGCCGTTCCTGTCACTGCCGCCCATTTTATCGATTTCGTCGATGACGACTCCAGGGTTCGCGACCTCGTTTTGAACGATCAGATCGAGCAAGAGTCCGGGGGAGGCATTGGACCATTTCCGCGACGACCCGAGCACCATCGCATCCGCCGTTCCGGCGGCATCGTAGGTTGTCGCAGGAACACTGAGTTCCTGAAGCAGCCTTTCGGCCAGCGTGGTCTTGCCGCAGCCAGGCGGGCCGACGAAAAGCGTCGGCGGAATATGCACGGTCTTGAACGACGCCATCGGCGTCAACACAGCGTCGATGACCGACCGAAGATGCGGCAACTCTTCGACCAACGTTGCCCGCATGGCAGCAAGGTCGGGAGTAGCAACAAGCGGCAGAGCCTTGTTCACCAGACCCTTGAATGGCTCCAACAGCTTCTTGGCGTCGCTTCCCGCAGCAATCGGCAACCTACTGAGGACAACGAGCGTCTCCTGCTCAGAGCTTTCGCTGGCCGGATCGTCATCATCCTCGACCACTTCTTCGTCGGGTTTTTCGCTCCCGGGAGCGGAAGCGAGGGCGATGTCGTCGAGTTCGTCCTGAACCTTGTTGGCCGCAGATTCGGCCTCTTCTTTTTCGTATTTGGTGAGCGAGATTTCGTCGTCGAGATCTCCCCGTGCCAGCTCCGCGATCTGGACAAGCTTTTTGCCGATCCAGCCGATTGCCGACGGCGTCCACGATCGGCCGAGCCTTGACTCAAGTGTGCCGCCGGCGAGGGCCACCAGGAGCGTCAGGCGCGCAGCAGCGATCTGGTTTGCGCGCTTGAGCGGCGTCAAGGGACCCACGCGTGAGGTTTCTGCAAGGATGGGGCGCACGCGCGTGATCAGCCGCTCGATCAGGGCCGGATCGGGCCGGTCACCGATGAACATGATGAGCGTCCGATCGGCGAGTTCGTGGAACGGCTCACTGGCCTCGCGCAAAGCGGCAAATCGCAGCGCGTCGACGAGGCCCCCACGGTCGGCATTTTCATCCCGGAAGACCGTTTGCACCTCGGCCCTGGTTTTGTGAAGGACTGCGACGACATCGTCGATCACGAACTCGTCCTCGCGGACTGCCGCCTGGCAGCCACACATCAGTTGCATGATGACGGGAACGCCGTCGAGCGGATCCCCTGGTCGAACTCAAGCGGCTGAGGCTCGGAGCCCTCGAATCGCGGGGCAAAGTCGAGCAAGTCGAGGAGATTGCTAGTCATGATCGATCTCCATGGACCTGGCGGTTGCCGACATTCGCTTCGCACCGAGCCATTGCAACAGCAGTTGACAGTCGGGGCATCCATGCTCGGCAAGAAGCACGAGGCTGTCCCTGACCGCCATATCGACCTCGGGAGGCGAACCGGCGTTATCGGCTGTTGTGATCATGGCATTACGCCTACTGACCGCCTGTCGCACAGCGATGCGGAGCAGCAGCGCCGAATCCGGCCGAATGCCCGGGTCGTTGATCGTTGCCGCGCGATGCCTCTTCCGGTCCGGCGGGAGGTCGCCCGGGCGCGAGTGCGCCCGGGTGTTGTGCGTGGACCGGCTGTCACCGAGATCAAGGTTCGGAAAGTCGAGGATCTTGTTCATTTCCGGGCCCTCAGTGGAGATTGCCCATGATACGGACGGGGGGCGACCGATGCCGCGGAGTGCTGAACTGGTCGTCATCGTACGGGTCCGGCAGCTGCTCCACGCGCCCGTCGACGCCGTCTTCGCGAACAAGCGTGACATAGGGCTCGCCCGCCTCCCTGGCCTGCTGGCTGTAGTACGCGGACACCTTGGCCAGAAAGGCCTTCCGGACCGCCGCGGCGTATTCATGGCGCAGCCATGCGATGGCGTCCGCGAGCCCGTCGATGCCGAGGACGTCATCAAGGCTCGAGATCCGCGTGACGACAGCATTCGTGTCGCTGTCGCTGGCATCGAGAATGATGATGTCGATGCTCCTGACCTCAAGCTGCGGATACCGCGACTTGAGGATCGAAAGGAGCCCAGCCGAGCATCCCGCCATGCGCTTGGCGAGCCCTGCCAGCGACCAGCCTAGGTAACTTGCGCTGGTCCGTTTGACCTCGATCATAAGGACTTCGTGGGTCGCCCGGTCGATCAGAACGAGGTCGGGGCGGTAGCCGCGCTTGTCACGCTTGCCCTTCCTCTTCAACGCAGCGGGGGCGATGAACTCCCGATCCACATCGTCGCGGTCCGGTTCTCCGGGCACGCGAATGTCCTTCAAAACCAAAAAGCGCCGAGTCGACCTGATCAGCAGAGCGGCGCCGTGTTCGATCAGGTAGCCTTCGCCGGCCTGAGCCGAGCGGACGAAGCCCGCAATCGGAGCGAGATCACCAAAGCTCCGGTCCTTGCTCAGCTTGAGCTTGGACGAGTTGGCGATGGTCTCGTGGATCTTCTCGCGGAGCTGCTGCTCCAAATGCTCAAATTTCGGAGGCAGCTTCAGTTCGCCGGTGGCGGGATTGTCGCGTTTCGTCGACATGATGGTCGTCCTTCTATTGAAGGCGACGGCCGGGTCGGATCGGCAGGCGTGATCATCCGCACGCGACACCGCATGCGTGATCGACCTTCGTCCTGCATCCAGTGCACAACCTGACAAAAAGTCAGGCGTCAAAGCCACCCGGCAATCGCGGGGTGACTAGGTGAGACTGGTGATGTCGACGGAATGGACAGACCGCCGGACGTTACTGTCCGGGTTCTGCGCAAAAAGCTGTTTCGGGGATTCCGATGCGGTCGAGAAAAAGCTATCACTCAACATAGCCGTGTCACCTCTGATCAGGTGGTTGCGGTTAGGTCTGTAGCTCGGTTGCCTCCGGGCTGCAGACCGCCTGAGGTCCGCGGGAATCAGGCAGCTCCGATTGTCCAGCGACAAAGAGCCCGCTTCAACGGCATTCGGCTGGATTGGTTAATAAGTGCCTCGGCACGGTCCAAAGGTGCAGATGTCCGGATCTTCGGCGGCACCGAGCAGCATCACAACAAGAATATGAGTAATGTGTAGGTTAGCGCAGCTACCTACGCATCGGCCGTTCGAGGGGAGGGGCTGCGCCATGCAAACTCCAGTGCTCCGGGCCTTTCAGGTGGGCGCCGCCGCTAGATCCATTGCATGCCCTGTTTCGAGCCGAGGACGTCGACAGCACTACGTAGTGGACCTGACGGCATGCATCCACCCATCTGGTTTGCGGTTGATGACTGCTCGCGCTTGGCATTCTTCGCTGGAATCTGGACGAGCTGGACTGCGACTCTGTCAAGGAAGGTTAGGTCACCTTTGATATCTTCGGCTTCCTGACGACCGAGCCGAACGCTGACGTCGGGGCGATCCATCCCAAGGCGGTGGCGGTCATTTTGGCCAGTCCCGGGGAGTGTTATATCTGGATGCGAACGGATTGGAGCGAGGTCAGAGACGAGCAGCGGCCGCTGTCGGACGGGTCGCTGAAGATCGTTGCGCGGGGTGATCGGATCGATGCGCCGTGAATAGCTTCCAGCTTCTTTCGCATCTTGCAGCGCATTTGCCACTGACGCAGCTACGACCTGTCAACGGCCAGGGTTGATATGCCGAGAGTTCGCCCGGAATTTATGGGTGTCGCCAATAATGGAAATTGACGTCAATTGTCGGTATCAACCGGGTTTGCCGACGCATGCGGCGCTGTCTTGAATGTCTTCAATGGGGCCGGAAGGAGACTGACCGCTGTTAGCGGCGAAAAGGCAAAAAGGGACCTGCTGAGGGTCTGTTGAGACGTTGCCTTGGTTCGGACAAAACCACTGACGCACTGCGGATCAAGCCTGAGACTCGCAACATTTATCGTGGTTCATGTGTTTGCTGTTATGCTCCAAAGACGTGCCTAAGGTGTCTTTTTATCGCGTTGGCGCCACTCTGCGATGATGTGTGGATTGGCCTCAAGCTCGGCAACAAGCTGCGGAGGATAGGTGCTGATGGAAAAGGGATAACCGCCGCGATCGATCGTTTGTCTGTCGGCAGAGGGCAGACGGCCGTCTTTTGTCCATCGCCTGCGCTCATCAGCCGAGATGTTCAGCACTTTCTCGATGGTTCTCGGTGAAATTGGGGCATCGTAGAGCGCTGAAAGCCGCGCTTTCAATTGTGCGATCTGGTCGTCGGCGGATGGAGAGATGCATCCGTCCGAAGAAACGATCCTGTAACAGATACCCGCATCGCTTTCCATGCATTCGACGCCACCCAAGCCATTCATGGTTCGCCGGAATGCGCGTTCGCCGCGTTTCATCTTTCCTCTCTGGTGCGAACGAAAGTCGACCGGCGCCTCCAACGCAATCTTGAGGCCGGAGTCTGATTTCTGTACTTTCAGATAGGTCATTGGGTGCTGCGCATTGGAAGACAGTACATCCTAACGCATCCGGGTCGCCGTTCACCCTATCAGCCCGCTAAACCCAAATGAATCGAATGGTTGCCGCGCCAGATCTGCCCCTAGCGATTCGACTCGAACAAATGGCACATCGCCCCGGAATGGCATTCAGGCATGTGCATGTGCGAAATGCCCCCAGCCGAACCAAATCATCAGGCAGCCGACTACGGCGATGAGGATGACCGACAGATAGGGGGCCGCGCCTAGCAGGCGGTCGAAGCGGGAAGTGTGGTGGCGGATCGCGTTTAGGCCGAGCGCGGCGGCGGCACCGACGAGAACGAGGGTCGCAGCGAGGCCGATGGAAAAGGCGCTGACCAGGGTGATGCCAAGGGGGAGCTGACCGAGTTGCAGGCAGAGCAGGAAAACGGTGATCGCCGCCGGGCAGGGGATGAGGCCGCCCGACAGACCGAACAGGATGGTCTGCCAGGTCGAGGTCTGTCCGACCTGAAGGCGCTTCTCAAGCTCGTGGGCATGCGACTGGGCGTGGGTATTGAGATGGGCATGGCTGTGGGAATGATCGTGAAGATGACCATGATTATGGTCGTGAGCATGATCGTGGTGGGCATGTGTATGGTGCTCGTGCGACTCGCCTGAACGTGAGCGCAAGGCCTGGATCAGCATCCAAAGGGCGATGCCGAGGACGATCAGACCTGAGGTGACCATAAACCAGGGTTCGAGTTCTTCGCCGATCAGTTCGTTGCCATAGGTCAGGGCGAGGATCGCCAGCACCCAGACGATGATCGAATGGGAGATGGCCGCCGAGATGCCGAGCAGGACCGCCTGCCAGACCGAACCGCGAATGGCGACGATATAGGCGGCGATCATCGTTTTGGAATGGCCGGGCTCGAGCCCGTGCAGCCCGCCGAGCAAGAGGGACGCCGCGAAGAGCAGCAGCGGATTGGCGGCGCCCGTCTCGATCATGCCTGTCAGATTCATCGGCGGGCTTCCCGGTCGGTGTCGTCGCTGTTCATGCGAGAAGGGCACGGCAGGTGCCCAGCCATCTGCTAGAGATATTTCGAGATTTCGCGGAATTCGGCGACCAGCGCCTTGCCGTCGGCCCCTCCGGGCGTGGCGTCGTTCAGGCAATGATCGATGTGGTCGTGGATCAGGAGCTTCTTGGCCTGCTCGATTGCCTTTTGCACGGCATGAAGCTGCTGGGCGAGTTCCACGCAGGGTCGCCCGTCCTCGATCATCTCGATGGTCTTGCGCAAATGCCCTTCGGACCGCTTGAGGCGCTTGACGATGTCGGGGTGGCTTTGATGAAGTGCGGCTGTCGTGTCCATGTACTAATCCTATCCCCTGGAGAGGATATGCAAGGGAAAATGAGCCGAGTGGCGAAGCGACTGGAAGAATGGCGTTGAGAGCATGTTCGATCCACCGTTCCGCTACTACGAGGTGCGATCGCAGCGGGGCAATCCAGAAGGCCGCTGGCTATAGAGCTTGCGGCCTGCTGGCTTGCCGCGCTCACTCCGTTCGCTCGCAATGACGAAGAGGCGACCGAAACTACAAAGAAGGATTCTTGAGGGTGTTATAGCGCGGCGTGCCTGCAGGCGGGGTCAGGCATGGCGAGCTTGCCGTGCGACAGGCGCAGCGTCCGGGTGGCGATCTTCCGGCGGAAATGCGGGTCGTGCGAGACCAGCACCATGGCTTGCGGCAGCGACAGGAGGATGTCCGTCAGCCGCGCTTCGTTGTCCTCGTCGAGGGCGTTGGTCGGCTCGTCGAGCAACAAGACGTCCGGCTCCATGGCCAGGACGGCGGCGAGGGTCACCAGGCGCTTCTCCCCGCCTGACAATTTGTGGGTAATGCGATCGCGCAAATGCATAAGGTCGAGACGGATGAGGACGGCTTCGACAATGGCAAGCGCCTCCTGGCGCGATTTGCCGAGATTGAGCGGGCCGAAGGCGATGTCCTCGGCCACGGTTGGTGAGAACAACTGGTCGTCCGGGTCCTGGAAGACGAGACCGGCACGGCGGCGCACCTCATGGAAATCGGCATCCAGTTTCCGCTCATGACCGAAGGCGACGACGCTGCCGGCCTGCGGCATCAGCAGTCCGACCATGATGTGCAAGAGCGTGGATTTGCCCGCGCCGTTATGGCCGGTGATGCACAGCCGCTCACCTGTCTCGAGATCAAAGCCGGTATCGTCGAGAACGGGCGCGTGACCGGGATAACCGAAACGGATGCCGGTGAGTTCAAACAATCCCATGCTTCAGCTCCATGAGTGCGAGCAGCAGGACGATGCCGCTCATCATCGCCGCGAATCCGGCATCGCGAGCGGTGAGATGGAATTCAGCCAGCAACGGGATGGTGCCCGTGAAGCCACGGCACTTCATGGCGCCGAGAATGCGTTCGGAGCGTTCCAGCGCACGCACCAGCAGCATGCCGACCAGATAGCCGAAACTTTTGTAGGTGTGCAGCGAATTCGACGGCCGGAAGCCACGCGCCTTCATTGCCTGACGAATACGCAGATATTCCTCATGCAGGACCTCGATATATCTTACGGTAAACAGCAAAAGATGCACGAGAGCCGCCGGAACGCGCATGGTGTGAAGCGCATGGCCGAGCGTCACCGGCTCCATTGTGCCGACCAGAACCATCAGCATCAGGATGATGGCATTGGCCTTGAGGGCGATGGCGACAGCCTTGAACAAGCCATCCCAACTGGCGGTAAACCCCCAAAGCGTGAACATCGGTGCGCCCGGCATGGTGAAGGGCAAGAGCACCAGGATGAAGATGATGAACGTGTCCATCGTCGCCATGCGCTTGAGGGTTCTTCCGAAGGGTAGGTGCATAGCGAGCATCATTGCGATAGACGCGGCAAGCGCGAACACCAGCGCCGGAATCCATGCGCAGGCCACGACCACAAGTGCGAAAGCGGCAGTGGTGACAATCCGCGCGCGCGGATCGACGCGATTGATCAAGCCCCCGGCGTGGGACACATCGGTTTGTTCGAGCGAACGCTCGGTGTTTGAAAGGATGTGTCCCAAACCCGGCTAGCCCGCAATCTTGCGGCGGGCCGCCAGGTAGAAGCCGAGACCGAACAGGCCGGCGATATAGCCGATGCCGCCAAGGATCGACTGGATGTCGTGATGCTCCTTGTAGGCGGCGATCTCGCGGCGCAGCGGACGAACTTCGTCGCGCACGGCCGTGGCGATGGCATCCATTTCCTCGGGTGTCAGCGACGCGATCGTTACTGTTGCAGCGTGCGCGGTCGTGACGGCTTCTTCTTCGGCCGCCACGACCGTCTCCGCCTCCTCGGATTCGTTGATCTGCTTGCCCAGAATGCCTGCCACTTCAGCTTGTTCCATCGTCGCTTGGGCGACATGGCCGGCGCCGAGATTGGCCTTGAAGACGTGCGCGACATTCTGGTTCGGGGTGAAGGTGAAATATCCGTCTTCGTCCGTCTGGGTCTCGCCGAGCTTGTTGCCGTCGGGATCAAAGACCTCCACCGTTGTATCCACGGCCATATCGCCATTGGAAAAGCCGATTTCACCTTCGATCATGTCGCCACTTGGAAAGACCGAGGCGATGACCTTGTGGGCATGAGCCGGTGTGGCGGCCAGAACAAGGGCGACGGCCAATGCGGTTAGCCAGGGTTTCATTTCATGCCTCCGGAAAGAGCGAATGTGCCGATCAGTTCCGGCTTGACGCGGCGGATCAGGTATATGGCGGCTGCTGACAGCAGCGCCTCGATGATCATGATCGGGATGTGGGCGAAAAAGACCAGTTGTGCCGCCGGGATGAACTCGTCTCCGGACAGAGACAGTGCGACAGCGACCAAGCCGGTGGTCAGGGCGATGGCAAGCCCTCCGCCGAGGCCACCCCAGAGCGCGGCAACGGCAGGCGATGCGGACTGAACGCCTCTGAGACAGACATAGTAGACGATGACCGCGGGCAGGGCGATGTTGAGTGTGTTGACGCCGAGTACGGTCAGCCCGCCGAAACCGAAAAAGACCGCCTGCAGCAAAAGCCCGACGAACAGGGCCGGGAAGGCGGCCCAGCCGAGCACAAGCCCGGCCAGACCGTTCATGATGAGATGGACCGAAGATGGTCCGATCGGCACATGGATAAGCGATGCCACGAAGAAGGTGGCCGACAAAACGCCTGCCGCCGGGATCTTCTCCATCGGCAGTTTCCGAAGGCCGAGGGCGAGGCCGCCAAGGGCGAGCACCGTGCCGCCGATGACAACGGGATTGGACAGCGCACCGTCTACGATATGCATCGCGTCACGCCCCTACTTGAGATCGTGGGCGCGGATCCAGATCACCGCGTCCTGGCTGAGTTCCTTGCCGTCGAACGTGGTGTCAGGTCCCGAACCGAGGGCGGCAAAGCCCCAGAAACCGGCCTTCGGGATGCCGAAGGTGAAATAGCCGTTGTCGTCGGAAATGGCGACGACCGATCCGCCCGGCAGCGGGCTGGCGGTCGGTGTGCCGGGGGCACTCGCTTCCATGTCCGGCTCGGCGGCCATGTACTCGATCTCGATTTCGGCGCCGGCGACAGGTTGGCCTTTGGCGAGGACGCGGCCGGTGAAGGTCGAGCCGGCAATGATGTTGGCCGGCTTGTTGAGCGGCAGGATCTCGGTCTTGAGGCCCAGCGGTTCGGACCAGTCGGTCGGCATTTCGGCGCGGTTGAGATAGGTCTTGGTGATCTGCTGGATATAGATGTCTTCCGACTCTTCGTAATAGGGCGCCGGGGTCAGGGCGAGGATGTAGTCGCCGGCGTGCTTGACCGGGAGCGTCGCGTCATAGGCAGTCGCGCTGTTCTCGGCGCCGTTGAAACGCGTCTCGACGAGTGAGTCCATCAGATCGATCTTTTTGCCGCGATTGACGGCGAAGAATTCGAGCGGTGCGCCCATGTCCATGACATGACCGTTCTCGAACGGGTGCCAGAACACCAGCTTGAGCGGCACGTCGCCGGGCCGCTCGATCTGGGTTTCGGGCGTATAGACAAGTTGAAAATGGGCCTGGGCGGCAGACGCCATCAGGCAGGATGCGGCAATGAGCGCCGCGGTCGCGGTCTTCTTGAAGTTCATAAAGTCGTCTCTCCCATGGTCCCGCGGAAATGGGACATTTTGGAAAAGGACGATAGGGAATTCGGGCGCCAAGTCGGGCCGGTGGCGTGATAGGTCGTGCCTGCCCGCTTACCGCCAAACGCTCACCCCGGCGTCCGGTTACGGTTCGCACTGCCGTGGGGGCAGTGCGTGTAACAGGCAGGTCTCCTGGCTCGCGGGTCTTCGCTTTTGTCCGCCTTCCCGACCTTGTGGTCAGTGGCATATCGGACAATCGCTCACCGCATACAGTTGCGGGGGCAGCCACGGATTTGGTCCCTGATGGGTACGCCGCACCGTGTTCCCTTTTCATCCCCGGCCTTCATTCTCGACCGGGGCAACCTGAAACAAGAACAGGTGTCACGCATATGCGGGAGTGCTGTCAAGCAGATTGCCGATCGGGAACGCCGTGGAGCAGTTCTGCATCCACGCACCCATTGGCCTGAAAGGTCTGGAAGACGTGGTCGGTGATGGCGAAAGCCGCCAGATCGGCTTCAAGCCTAGCCATCGAAGCTGCATCATGCAGCAGGGGATGGATTGTCGTTCTCGTTTGGTGAGCAAGTCCGCTGGCCAAAAACAGTTCCAAGCTTTGGCGCGCCTTGTCGCCGCTGCCGGGCACCTTGGTGACGCGGGTGTAGTCGTCGAAGGCGGCCTTGATATCGAAGCCGACCCAGTCGATGAACGGCAGTACTTCGGCAAAGCGTTTCGGATAGGCGCCGCCGGTGTGAAGGCCGGTGCGATAGCCCATCTCACGGATCTCGCGTATGGCGTTGGGTAGCGCCGCTTGCAAAAGCGGCTCGCCGCCGGAGAACACCACACCGTCGAGCAGACCCCGACGACGGGCGAGAAAGGTCAGGATATCCGGCCAGTCCCGCTCGTTGTCGCCGCGCACCGGCCTGAGCGACTGGTTGTAGCAATAACGGCAATCCCAGGAGCATCCCTGACAGAACACCGTCGCCACCAGTTCGCCCGGCCAGTCGACCGAGGACATGGGTGTGAATCCTCCGACGTGAAGGCTATTGGACACCTTCTAGACCTTCCTCGGTGAAGTGCAGGCGTTCGGCGAACTCGCCCTTTTTGCCGGTATTGAAGGACGAGGCCGGGCGGTGATAGCCCATGACGCGGGTCCAGACCTCGCAGGGCTGGCGTTCTTCGTCGGTCAACGTGATGTCGCTGATTTCGGCAAGGGGCTGAGCGATCTGGTTCATTGAGTTTTCCTTTCGTGATGTGGTCAGGCGGCGGCAGCACGGCGCTTTTCGGCGATCCGCTCGGCGTCGCAGATCGGGCAGAATTCATGGGCGCCGGCGATGTAGCCGTGCTTGGGACAGATGGAGAAGGTCGGCGTGACGGTGATGTAGGGCAGGCGGAAGTTTTCGAGCGACCGGCGCACCAGCTTCTTGCAGGCCTCGACCGAGGACACCTGTTCGCCCATGTAAAGATGCAGAACCGTGCCGCCGGTGTATTTCTTCTGAAGCTCTTCCTGCCGCGCCAGCGCCTCGAAGGGATCGTCGGTGAACCCGACCGGCAACTGGCTCGAATTGGTGTAGTAGGGTTGGTCCGCGGTGCCGGCCTGCAGGATGTCGGGAAAACGCTTTTTGTCCTCGCGGGCGAAACGGTAGGTGGTGCCTTCCGCCGGCGTTGCTTCGAGATTGTACATGTGGCCGGTCTCTTCCTGGAAGACCACGGCGCGGGCCCGAACATGGTCGAGCAGCCTCAGGGCGAGGGCGTATCCCTTGCCCGTCGTGATGTCGTCTTCATCGCCGAAAAAGTTGCGGATCATCTCGTTGACGCCGTTCACGCCGATGGTCGAGAAATGGTTCCTCAGCGTGCCGAGATAGCGCTTGGTGTAGGGAAACAGCCCGTCATCCATCAGCTGCTGGATGATCTTGCGCTTGATCTCAAGGCTGGTGCGGGCGATCTCCAGCAATTCGTCGAGCCGATTCATCAGGCCCGCTTCGTCGCCTTTGTGCAGGTAGCCGAGGCGGGCGCAGTTGATGGTGACGACACCGAGCGAACCGGTCTGCTCGGCGCTGCCGAACAAGCCGTTGCCGCGCTTCAGCAATTCGGTCAGATCGAGCTGCAGCCGGCAGCACATGGAACGGACCATGTTGGGTTTCAGGTCCGAGTTGAGGAAGTTCTGGAAGTAGGGGAGCCCGTATTTGGCCGTCATCTCAAACAGGCGGGTGGCGTTTTCGCTCTCCCAGGGGAAATCGGGCGTGATGTTGTAGGTCGGGATCGGGAAGGTGAAGACGCGCCCCTTCTCGTCGCCGTTGGTCATGACCTCGATATAGGCGCGGTTGATCATGTCCATTTCGACCTGGAGATCGCCATAGGCAAAGTCCATTTCGACGCCGGCGATGATCGGCTTTTCGTCCTTGAGGTCGTCCGGACAGGTCCAGTCGAAGGTCAGGTTGGTGAACGGCGTCTGGGTGCCCCAGCGCGAGGGCACGTTGAGATTGTAGATCAGCTCCTGGATGAACTGGCGCACCTCCTGGTAGCTCAGCCCATCGATGCGGACATAGGGCGCCATATAGGTGTCGAAGGAAGAAAAGGCCTGGGCGCCGGCCCATTCGTTCTGCAGCGTGCCGAGGAAATTGACGATCTGGCCGACGGCGCTCGACATATGCTTGGGCGGGCCGGATTCGACTTTGCCGGGAACGCCGTTCAGCCCTTCGCGCAACAGGGTCTTCAGTGACCAGCCGGCACAATAGCCGGCGAGCATGTCGAGATCGTGGATGTGAAGATCGCCGTCGCGATGGGCGCGGCCAACCTCTTCGGGATAGACATGGGACAACCAGTAATTGGCCACCACCTTGCCCGAGACGTTGAGGATCAGCCCGCCGAGCGAATAGCCCTGATTGGCGTTGGCGTTGACCCGCCAATCCTGGCGACCGAGATATTCATCAATCGAGGACGCGACATCGACCAGCGTCTTGCGGTCGCCGCGCACTCGCGACCGCTGTTCGCGGTAAACGATATAGGCGCGGGCCGTCTGGAAGTGATTGGCCGAAATCAGCACCTGTTCGACCACGTCCTGGATCTGCTCGATTTCCGGGGCCTCGCCGGGGAACCGAAAGGACAGAACCTTGATGGCCTGAATGGTCAGGAGGGCGGCTTCGGCGGTGTCGAATTCGCCACTGGCCTTGCCGGCGCGGGCGATGGCGGACTGGATCTTGGTACGATCGAACGGTACACGGTCGCCGCTACGCTTGACGACAAAACTGGGAGTGAGGGCGGCAGACGGCACCGACATGGATATTTCCTGTTGTTGTCGGGCGGCACTGTCGGGGAAGCGGAGAGATCGCAGGCGCAAGCGGAAGTCACCGCGCGCGTCGGCAATCGCACCTCCGGGACACCCCGCCCGAGGACGTTCAAATGCTGTTACGGCAGGTCTCCTGGCTCGCGGGTCACAGCTGCCAACCGGTCTTCCCAATGCCTTTGGGCATCAGTGACATCTTCGGTTGGCGGCTCACCGCCTACAGTTGCGGGGGCAGCGCCGGCATCAAACCGGCTTCCCTCTTGGCTCCAGATATTGCGGTATCTGGAGAACCGTAACGCAATATACGGTGTGCTGGTGCCATGACCTTGTCAAGTGCGCAGGTGTAAACCGTTTCTTAACGACGGCCCGATGCGCCAGTTTTTCCGGCCCTTGGGCGGATGGTGGCGCATTGTCGCAGAGGACAATGCGCACGCCCTTTTCAATCCCAGTTCAGCGAACCGCCGGTCTGGTATTCGGTCACCCGGCTTTCGAAGAAATTCTTCTCCTTGGTCAGGTCCATGACCTCGCTCATCCAGGGGAAGGGATTGTCGGCGGGCGGGAAGACCGGCTCCAGCCCGAGTTGGCCGCAGCGGCGGTTGGCGATGAAGCGCATATAGGTTTCGGTCAGTTCGGCATTGAGGCCGAGAAAGCCGTTGGGCATGGTATCTCGGCCATAAGCGGCTTCGAGTTCCGCCGCTTCCCGAATCATGTTGCGGACTTCGTTCTGGAAGGATTCGGTCCACAAGTGCGGGTTCTCGATCTTGATCTGGTTGATGACGTCGATGCCGAAGTTGAGGTGGATGCTCTCGTCGCGCAAAATGTACTGATACTGTTCGGCGATGCCGACCATCTTGTTGCGCCGGCCTAGCGACAGGATCTGGGCGAAGCCGGTGTAGAACCACATGCCTTCGAACACGACATAGAAGGCAACGAGATCGCGTAAAAAGTTCTGGTCGGCCTCCGGTGTGCCGGTCGAGAAGTTCGGATCGTCGAGGCTCTGGGTATATTTCAGCGCCCAGGCGGCCTTGTCGGTGATCGAAGGCACTTCGCGATACATGTTGAACAGCTCGCCCTCGTCGAGCCCGAGGCTTTCTACGATGTACTGGAAAGTGTGGGTGTGCACCGCCTCCTCGAAGGCCTGACGCAACAAGTATTGCCGGCATTCGGGATTGGTCAGGTGGCGGTAGATCGCCAAAACGATGTTGTTGGCGACAAGGCTTTCGGAAGCGGCGAAGAAGCCGAGATTGCGCTTGAGCATGCGCCGCTCGTCTTCGCTCAATCCGTCGCGTGATTTCCAGAGGGCGAGGTCGGCCTGCATGGACACTTCGGTCGGCATCCAGTGATTGGCGCAGCCATTGAGATATTTCTCCCAGGCCCAGTTGTATTTAAGCGGCAGGAGCTGATTGACGTCGGCGCGGGCGTTGATCATCGCCTTGTCCGAGACGGTGACGCGGGCGGCGCCGCGCTCGATCTCGCCGAGGCCGGTGGCGTCGCCAGTCGCCGATTCGGCGTGTGCTGGGAGCGCGGTTTCCGAAGCATTGGCTTCGTTCCAATTCAGTGCGGACATGTGTGTTGTTCTTTCTCGGCTTACTGGCAGGCTTCGCAGGTCGGGTCGTCGATGGCGCAGGCCTGAACAGCCGCCGGCTGCGATTGTGGAACGTGCACTGGCGAGACGGCGTTGAGCTTGCCGTCGGTTCCCTTGAGGGTCGATTTCTCGACGCGGGTCGCGGCGCGGGCACGCAGATAGTAGGTCGTTTTCAATCCCTTTTGCCAAGCCAGCCGGTACATGGCGTCGAGCGCCTTGCCGGAGGGGTTGGCGACATAAAGGTTGAGCGACTGTGCCTGATCGAGCCATTTTTGCCGGCGCGAGGCCGCCTCGATCAGCCAGCGAGGTTCGATCTCGAAAGCGGTGGCGAACAGCGCTTTGAGATCGTCCGGAATGCGGTCGATCTGTCCAACGCTGCCGTCGAAGTATTTGAGGTCGGAGATCATGACCTCGTCCCATAGCCCGCGTTCCTTGAGCGCCGTGACCAGAAGGGCGTTCACCACGGTGAAGTCGCCCGACATGTTGGTCTTGACGAACAGGTTCTGATAGGCGGGCTCGATCGACTGGCTGACGCCGCAGATATTGGAGATGGTCGCGGTCGGGGCGATGGCAAGGCAATTGGAATTGCGCATGCCGACGCTCATGACGCGCTGGCGCAACCCGTCCCAGTCGAGGCGTTTGCTGCGGTCCATATCGAGGCCAGCCCGCGCGTCAGCGACGCGCTCGATGGAATCGATCGGCAGAATGCCCTTCGACCACAACGAACCTTCAAAACTCTGATAGCGGCCGCGCTCCTCGGCGAGATCGGTCGAAGCGCTGATGGCGGCATAGGAGATCGCCTCCATGCTCTCGTCGGCGAACGCGACGGCCGCATCGGAGGCATAGGCAATGCCCTGCATCTGCAGCGCGTCCTGAAAGCCCATCAGACCAAGTCCGACCGGGCGGTGCTTGAGGTTGGACCGGCGCGCTTCGGGGATGGTGTAGAAATTGATGTCGACGACGTTGTCGAGCATGCGCATTGCGGTGCTGACGGTCCTTTTGAGCTTATCGTGGTCGAGCCCGCTCTCGCCAACATGGGCGACCAGATTAACCGAGCCGAGATTGCACACCGCCACCTCATCGCCGGACGTGTTGAGGGTGATCTCGGTGCACAGATTCGAAGAGTGGACGACGCCGATGTGCTGCTGCGGCGAACGCAGATTGCACACGTCCTTGAAAGTGATCCAGGGATGGCCGGTCTCGAACAGCATGGAAAGCATGCGGCGCCAGAGTTCGACGGCGCGGACCTTCCTGAAGATCTTGATGCGGCCAGCCTCGGCATCGGCTTCCGCCTGCTCATAGGCAGTCCGGAAATCAGCACCGTAAAGATCGTGCAGCTCAGGCACTTCGTCGGGTGAGAACAGGGTCCACTCGGCATCGGCCTCGACGCGTTGCATGAACAGATCCGGCACCCAGTTGGCGGTATTCATGTCGTGGGTACGGCGGCGGTCATCGCCGGTATTCTTGCGCAAATCGAGGAATTCCTCGATGTCGATGTGCCAGGTTTCGAGATAGGCGCAGACGGCGCCTTTGCGCTTGCCGCCCTGGTTGACGGCGATGGCGGTGTCGTTGGCGACCTTCATGAACGGCACGACACCCTGGCTCTCGCCGTTGGTGCCCTTGATATGGGCGCCAAGACCCCGGACCGGCGTCCAGTCATTGCCGATGCCACCGGAATACTTGGCCAGCAGTGCGTTGTCCTTGACGCCCTTGAAGATGGCGTCGAGATCGTCGCCGATCGTGGTCAGGAAGCACGAGGACAGCTGCGGGCGGCGCGTGCCGGCATTGAACAGGGTCGGTGTCGACGACATGAAATCGAAGGACGACAACAGGTTGTAGAACTCGATGGCGCGCGCTTCGCGCTCAACCTCGCGGATGGCAAGACCCATGGCGACGCGCATGAAAAACGCCTGTGGCAGCTCGTAACGCGTGCCGTTGGTGTGCAGAAAATAGCGATCGTAGAGCGTTTGCAGCCCGAGGTAGTGGAACTGCGTGTCGCGTTCGGGAGCAATGGCCGCGGCGAGCCGGGCGAGATCGAAGCGCCCGAGTTCCGGATCGAGCATGTCGGCTGCGATGCCGGTCTTCACATAGGCCGGGAAGTAGTCGCGATAGCGCTCGGCCATTTCGGCCTGCGTCGCCTGTTCGGGGCGGTCAAAGACATGGCTCAACGCTTCGCGGCGCAGCCGGTCGAGCAACAGGCGGGCGCTGACCCGAGTATAGCCCGGTTCGCGCTCGATCAGGGTGCGGGCGGCAAGAATCGGCGCCAGCGACAGCTCGTTCTGAGTGATGCCGTCATAAAGATTGCGCTGGGTCTCCGTGAGAATTGGTTCGGCCGCGACGCCCTCAATTCCGTCGCAGGCTTCGAGCACCACCGTTTCGAGACGGGCCAGATCGAGTGGGATAAGATTGCCTTCGGCGTCGCGCATGTTGAGCTGGCGCTCAGGCGAGACAAGTTTCGGCTTGCGGTCCTCAGCCTCTGCGCGTTCGGCGGCGCGACGTTCGCGGTAAAGCACATAGGCGCGCGCCACCTTGTGATGCTCGCCGCGCATCAACGCCAGTTCGACCTGGTCCTGAATGTCCTCGATGTGAAGCGTCCGGCCTTCGGGCGCACGGCGCGTGAGGGAGGTGATGATGTCTCCGGTCAGACCTTCCGCGATCTCATGAATGCGACGGGAGGCCGATGCCGAATCGCCTTCCACGGCCAGAAACGCCTTGGTCACCGCTGTCGTGATCTTGGACGCATCGAACGGTGTTACGGCACCATTGCGGCGGATGACATGATAGCCCGGTCCCGAACCGCGAGCGGCTCGGGCAACAGTTTGAATATCGGACGATTCGGCGGAAAGGACTTGCGGCATCGGCACCCCGTGATGTGTGATTGCGGGGCGATAAGGTGCATGAAGAAGCGGTTCAGGAGATCATCCTGTCCGTGCCGCATGAACCCAACAGGTCACCCCGCCTGTTGAACTGGTTTTCCGTGTGCCGGCAGGTCTCCTGGCTCGCGGATATCCGTCACCATCCGTCTTCCCAAGGCGCTTCGCCTCAGTGACACGATGGCGGTGACGATCCGCCTACAGTTGCGGGGGCAGCGCCGGCATCGGACCGGCTTCCCATCTTAGCCCGCGATCTTGCGATCTCGGGAACCATGACACACCACATATGGTGTGTGATCCTATTGTGGAGGTCAATCGGCAAATTTTGCCACATGCACAGATTAGGACATAAAGTTTTCTTTATATCCTGATTGACATCGGTTCCGGCCTTGGGCAGTCTCTTTATGTCCACGGTCCCCGCGAGGGGATAACAGGGAATTCGGTCAGGGATTTCGCCCAAGTCCGAAGCTGCCCCCGCAACTGTAGGCGGCGCTGGATGTCCAACATGAGCCACTGGAGCCTCGGGTTCCGGGAAGGCGGACATTCAATCAAGCCGCGAGCCAGGAGACCTACCGTGGATGGGTTTTCCCTTCAGGCCGATCGGGCGGATCGGGTCGAGGACTGGACATGATTCTCCCAAGCTATCGCCGAATGCGCTGAGCGCTCGGAACGATGTCGTGCCGGATCGCATAACCGGCTGCCGGCGCCGTCGTTGCGAACGCTCGATTTTCAGCACGTTTCAACCTGTCTTCGCGACGCGCGAAAGCCGCGGCGTGCGCGAAGCGCATTTGCATGAGGCACGTAATGACTGTTTCCGCCAATCTCGGCTTTCCTCGCATCGGTGTCCGGCGCGAGCTCAAGTTCGCCCTCGAATCCTATTGGAAGGGTGTATCGGGCATCGAAGACCTTCAGGCAACGGCGGCCGAGCTCCGGCGCCGTCACTGGGACCTGCAGCGCGACAAGGGCATTGCCGTCATCCCTTCGAACGATTTCTCGCTCTATGACCACATGCTCGATACCTCGATCATGCTGGGAGCCGTGCCCGAGCGTTTCCAGGCACTGAAAGCCGGTAATCTGCTCGACCTCTACTTTGCCTGTGCGCGTGGCACCGCGGATGCCCAGGCGATGGAAATGACCAAATGGTTCGACACCAACTACCACTACATCGTGCCCGAATTCTCGCGTGGCCAGAGCTTCTCTCTTTTCTGGAAGAAGCCGGTTGAGGATTATCTTGAGGCGAGGGCACTGGGCATCGAGACGCGACCCGTGCTCGTCGGGCCGCTGACCTGGCTCAGTCTCGGTAAATCGCGCGAGGACGGGTTTGCGCCGCTCGATTTGCTCGATGCTGTGTTGCCTGTCTATGCCGAACTCCTGACCATACTTAAAACTGTCGGCGCCGACTGGGTGCAGATCGACGAACCGATCCTGGCGCTCGACCTCGATGCCCGGCAGCGCGAGGGCTTCGTCCAAGCCTACCGGCTCCTCGGTGCTGTCGCGCCGAAGATCATGCTGACCAGCTATTTTGGCGGGCTTCAGGACAATCTCGAACTTGCCGCCCGACTGCCCGTCGCCGGCCTTCATATCGATCTTGTGCGCGCGCCGGACCAGCTTGACGACGTGCTGGAGGCGCTCATGGGCAGTCCCAAGATCCTGTCGCTCGGCCTTGTCGACGGGCGCAATGTCTGGCGCAGCAATCTGGCCGACAAGCTGGACCTGGCGCGTCGGGCGACCGACAGGCTCGGTTCTGAGCATTTGCAGATCGCCCCGTCCTGTTCGCTGCTGCATTCTCCTGTCGATCTTGCCGAGGAAACGCGGCTCGACGACGAGTTGACGTCCTGGCTGGCCTTCGCCACGCAGAAGCTCGATGAGGTTGCAGTTCTGAGCGCCGCTGTCGATGGGGAAGACTCGAAATCCGCTGCAGCGTTCGCAGCAAGTGCGACGGCAACGGCGACGCGCGCCCGCTCCAGCCGCACGGTCAATCCATCTGTACGCGAACGTGCATCGGCGGTAACGGCAGCCGATCTCGAACGGCACGCGCCTTATCCCGAGCGGCGTGCACTGCATGATGCGCGTTTCGGCCTGCCAGTCTTCCCGACCACGACCATCGGTTCGTTTCCGCAGACCCAGGACGTGCGCAAGGCGCGCGCTGCCCACAAGCGCGGCGAGATGGATGATGCCGCCTATGAAGCATTCCTGAAAGACAAGACCAAGGAGTGCGTTCGTATCCAGGAAGAGCTCGGGCTCGACGTGCTGGTACATGGCGAGTTCGAACGCAATGACATGGTCGAGTATTTCGGCGAACAGCTCGACGGTTTCGCCTTCACCCGGAATGGCTGGGTCCAGTCCTATGGCTCGCGCTGCGTCAAGCCCCCGATCATCTATGGTGATGTCCAACGCGCGCAACCGATGACGGTTTTCTGGTCGCAATTTGCTCAGTCGCTGACCGACAGGCCGATGAAGGGCATGCTGACAGGGCCGGTCACCATCCTGCAATGGAGTTTTGTGCGCGACGACCAGCCGCGCTCGGAAACCTGCAGGCAGATCGGGCTCGCCATGCGCGACGAGGTGGTCGATCTCGAAGCGGCCGGCATCGGCATGATCCAGATCGACGAACCGGCCCTGCGCGAAGGCCTTCCGCTGAGGAAAGCAGATTGGCCAGCCTATCTCGACTGGGCGGTCGATTGCTTCCGTCTGGCCGCCTCCGGTGTTCGGGACGACACCCAGATACACACCCATATGTGCTATGCCGAGTTCAACGACATCATGCCGTCAATCGCCGCGCTCGATGCCGATGTGATCTCCATCGAGACCTCGCGCTCGCAGATGGAGCTGTTGTCGGTCTTCGGCGAATTCTCCTATCCCAACGAGATCGGACCGGGTGTCTGGGACATCCATTCGCCGCGTGTGCCGTCCCGCGAGGAGATGCTGACACTCATGAACAAGGCGAAACAGGTCATTCCGGCCAACCGGCTCTGGGTCAATCCCGATTGCGGCCTCAAGACCCGCGGCTGGGAAGAGGTCAAAGCCTCGCTGGCAAATCTCGTCGCAACGGCACGGGCGTTGCGCGCATGAACGATATCCTGATTGGTCCGCCGAGCCAGCTCATCGACGTGGTGTTTCCCGGTGACACCAATCACCACGGAACCTTGTTCGGTGGCATCGGTCTGGGATTTATGGACCGCATCGCCTTCATCGCCGCCGCCCGCCATGCCCGCGCCGATTTCGTCACGGCTTCGAGCGAACGCATCGATTTCGTCGCGCCGGCACGGCTCGGCGACATTGTCGAGGTGACCGGACGCATTGTCCGGATCGGCCGGCGCTCGATGAGCGTAGAAGCTGAACTGGTGGCAGAGGCGCCGTTGACGGGCGAACGGCGCCTGTGCGCACGCGGACGATTCAATATGGTGGCGGTTGGTGAAGCCTATGAGGAAGGGGCCGTGCTGCCACCTCTCATTCCGCAGGAAAGCGCGCCGGCAGAGCCGAACAGCCTGCGTGTGGCCGATGTCGTCTTCCCCGACCAGACAAGCCATTACGGCAGCCTATATGGCGGCGACGCACTGGCCGGCATGGCCAAGGCCGCCTTCGTCCTGTCGACACGCATCTGCCGGCAGAAAATGGTTATGGCATCGTGCAGCCGGGGCGATTTCGAAAGCCATATCCATCCCGGCGAGATCGTCGAGTGTTGCGCGACGCTCGAAAAGGCGGGGAGGACATCCGTCACGATCGCCGTCGAGCTGTTCGCGGAACCGCGAGGCCCTGGCAAAAGCCGTCACTCCGGCACCGCCGAATTTGTCATGGTTGCGGTGGAGGAGGACGGGCGGCCGGTTAATTGGCGGCGTGATGGCGGCTAAAACCTGAAAGCTATGTCTATCAAGCCAAAAAGAGAGCATCCATTCGCGGGCGGTGGAAGAAAGACCGTGATGCCGCGGGTTCTGCACCATACAACGATCCAAGTTTGTTTCGCGCGGTACAACTACACTCACGCTCTGCGGCTCTCCTTTCCAAATGACCGCTTTGAAGGGATGGTTAAACGAACCTCAATTTCCGAAATGGGGCGCAAAGCCGACACCCGGCCCCTTTTCCGCCACGGTAACCCTGCATCGCATCGCAGATGCGACCGCTTCAAGGGTCGTCGTAGCATTCAGAAAATCCGGAAGTGAGTTCCGGAATTTCTCGGTCGCAATTAGCGGCAGAGAAATTCCGGCTTGTTCCTTGCCAGGAATTTCAGAATGGTTGGCGTGAAGGAGAACTTCGATGCCAGACTTTGCATTTCTGCGAGTTGAACGAATCCGCAGGGTGATCGACGCCGCGAACGCGACCCGGCATGGTCTGCGGATCGACAACGGCTCGCACTACGATCGGTCGCGAACGCACCAGAATCGACATTGGTATCGCGGGCAGGAAACCGACCACCCTGTCGATTGGTTGGCGGCGATCAGGGAAACGGCGGAAGCGCTCGGAGCGCGGTTTCGAAAGGGTGCACCTTTGGCTGCGGAGCTCATTCTTGAGGCGAGCGCCCGCTGGTTCGAGAACCCGGTCACCGGGACTTGGGATATGAATAGGATCAACCTTTGGGTTGAGTTCAACCTTCGTGCGCTCGAGGCCCGGTATCCCGGCATGATGGCGGCAGCACGGTTGGATCTGGACGAGGGCACCCCGCACCTTGCCGTCGCTATCGTTCCAGTCGTCGTCAAGAAGACGAAACACACCAGCACACGGGTCGTCTCGTACAGAAAGATCTTTGGCGGCGACGATAAGCTCGAAGCCCGGCGTCGGATGATTGCGCTGCAGGACTGGTACGCAGATGCCATGGCGCCGCTCGGCCTGGTACGCGGTACTCCGAAAGCAGTCACCGCCAGAGAGCATCTTACACACCAGCAGTATGCCGCCCGGATGGCCAGCATCGAAACGACGCTGGCAGCCTCGCTTCAGGATGCCACGCGGAAGGTGAAAGAGCTGGAGGAGCAGTTGGCGACGCTCTCCGCCGCAAAAAGCAAACTCGAGCGCGAGCGCCACGCGTTTGTTGTCAGAGCCAAGGCGGTTACGAGTAACCAGAAAGCCCGCCTGGACTGGATCGTTCGAGCAGAAGACGCCGTCCGGGAGCACGTGCGTCCGGACGTCGAGCGTTTGATGAACATGATGTCGCGCCGGGCATCGCAAAAGGCCGACGGGTGTGGCGCGGACAGCGAAATCCTGGATGATATCTGGAACCCTTCGTCCAGAACACAGTCAGCAGAACCGGGCTTTGGCATGACGGCTTAGCGATGGAACATGATCGCGGACAGAAAGAGCGGCACGCATCTAGAGCAGTTGTGCCATCGGAACCAAAACGAAAACGGCATCGCAAGATTACCTTGCGATGCCTCTCGGGGAGACACCTGAAGGTTGGATGTTTGCCTACACGCCTTGATGGTCGGCGGCGTCAAAGTCGATCAGTTTGCGCACCACGATCACATTCTTGATTTCGGTACGATCGGGATGCCGCGATTCCGCGATGCCGCGATGCGCAAGACTGCAGCAAAAGGCTGGGTGATTAGCGTGGTGCGGTAATCATCGATCGAACTTAAGCTATTGCAATTGCAAAGAGAACTGTGCAAAAGTAAAGCGTTGACGAAAGGCTGCCAAATTTGCGCAGCTCATAATCGCGAGGGTTTTCGAATTCGGTGCCGCAGCAGCGGCTGAGAAGAACATCATCGGAATGATCGACGATATCGCTTTGATCGGTGCCGCTTTTTGCGGCTGAGAGCCGCTCCACTTGGGGCGGCTTTTCGTTTTCCTTTTTCGGTAAGTCTGAGCAGATGCACTGAACCGCCTGGGTGGACCGGCGGATCCAACGACGGAGAAAAGGGGCCATGTGGGCTGGTGCGGGTTTTTGTGAGACCGGGTATTGTACCACTATCCAAACACCAAAGGCCATGACGTCTCCTGTCGAGCGAGCGAGTTGGAAGCTTTGGTGTCGCCGAGTTGTATTCTGCTCAGGCTCTTGGCGCTCGATTTCTTGATCGTGATCGTACAATCACATTAGGAAGCAATCTCAGGTCCGCCGGTTCTAGATGCGTCGTGACCGCCGGGAACTTCTCGACCCACTCCCGTTTCTGCGGGAGCCGCGACGGATCACTATAAACCTTGGCATTCACGCCTTCGACGACTTGTCCGAGAAGCTCAGAGCGATGTTCCAAATGAACGCCCTGCTGCTTGATTGCATTGTTGAAAGCATGTCGAATTTCATGAATGAAACGAGGCCGAGCAAGGAGATCGTCCGGATGGTTTTCGTCGTGGGCATCGACGAGTTTCATGAGCGCTCGGTAGAGATTTGCCCCCATGTCGTCGGACTTGCTATTCGGATTTTCCAAATCGGGAAACAGCTTCTTGAAGCCGAGTTTACGGATCGCGTCGACATACTGAAGAAGTCCAAGCCTGATCAGTTCAGAATGCAGCGGAATCAGGCGCTTCGATGCCTTGTTCTTTAGCCCGCGACCACGCTTTCCTTCAGTGATCCGGCGGATGCTGATATGCGGAATCCCGTTCTTAACTCGAATATCCCCGACTTCCAGAGCGGCGATTTCAGAGCGGCGTGCGCCACAATACACGATGATGAGCGGCACCCAGTAAAGGCCCGAGTGAAAAACAAGCGATCCAGGCTGTGTCAACTCCGTCCGCGAGGGGCCCGCGCAACCCGTGTAGAGCGGGAGACTGGTAAAGGCGGCCGCTTCGCTGGGTGATAATTTTGTGCCTTCGTCATCCGCTGAAATAAACTCGTCGTCGTCGTCAGTTTGCTTTTTGTCGGGTGTCAGGCTTTGGGTGTCGATAGTGGGTACGGCATAGCCAGCACCCCGTAGAAAGCCGAAAATCTGCCCCAAGGTGGTCATGTGCCGTCGAATGGTAGTTGTGTCGAGACCGATCTGCTTGCCGGCCTTTTTGCATTCCGCGGCCTGGGCATGCAGTTCTGCGACCGTGGGGTACGGCTGGTCGTGTCTCAAACCGCGACCCCAGTGACGATAAACCTCATCAAGAAGCTGTCGGAAATTTCTGACGTGCCACTGCCGGATTTGTCCAATCGAATGGACATCTAGATGCTCGAGTACACGCTGCAACAATAGCGTCGTCTGTCGGTGTTGACGGAAGGCCTCGGGCCGCGACGGGTCTGCTTCCGATTTCGACACCTTGATCGCGTTCTTGCTTTTCCAAGCGGCAAATACTTCCGCGAGCAAGTCCTCAACGGTGAGGTCCGGGGTGTCGGAGCCGTCAGGCCCATTTGAGGCTATGGAAACTTCAGCGGTGTGATTGTCTTTGCTCAAGTCGGCCTCGTTGTATGGCTCCGTCGATGTCACGTCGTTACGTGCAACCAGAGGACGCTCGAGAAGCTCTGCAACCTTTGCCGAAGCGATTGCTGGATAACGGTAATCGACGTTGAGCAGGGCATCGGCGCGACCTCGGCATACGGCTCGAATAAGTGACTGACGCGTGACCGGAGTGTCTTCGAGCTCGAACTCGTTGACCAGGGGATCGATTTCCGAGAATTTCGAACTGGGTTGATATTCTTGGCGCAGTTCTGGGTATTGCGCTACGATGGCACCGACGAGCAGTTTCGGCGCGCCTTTTTCGGTTAGCCACGCTCTGAGTTCGTCTTGCCCGTGGTCGTCAAGGCGATGCCGGGTACCGAAAATTTCAACCAGCCTATAGGCCCATCCGACAATCAAGTCGGAGTCTACTTGATCAATGTCGCTGGCATGACCTGTTCCAAGCGGGCCGGTGGCAAGCATGTCGACATGATCGAGCATGGCATCGCGTTCTCGCTCCATAATCGCTTGCAGGATGTCCGACTTGATCATTCCACGAGTTCCGGCAACGGTTTCGTCGCGCAAAAGGGTCAGCCTCCTCGCCATGCGGGTCGCTCGGACTCGGTCTTTGGTGTGAAGGCTGAACTTAATCTGAGACGATTTCTGGCAAGCATCAAGCGCGCAAAACAGCCGCCCGCGCCAGTAGAAGACCTCGCCCCGAAGAACCAAATTCGGTGTCCGCGCCACGCCGCGTTCTCCCCGATTTTGGGACGGGAAGGCTGACAGGGCGGACAGCCGTGTCCCACCTCCGTGTCCCAGTTGTGGGTCCCACACTGGCGAACTGAGGAATGTGATAGTTCGGGAGAGATGATTATCTCCCGAATATCAAAGACTTAGCAATTTCAATGGGTTTTTTGGCTGGGGAACCTGGATTCGCAGCAAAACCAATTCGGTTCAGCAAGCCACTGAAAAATATGGCATTATTCGGTGGCCAACATGGTATTTGGACCACATTGGTGGCCAATCGTCAATTCCTCAGACAAGTCTCTCTTTTCGTTTCCGGGCTTCCGACCTGGTACCATTTGGACTTCGGCCGCACGGCCGCCGACGCCGGCCGCGCCCTCGGACGCAGCGGCGATGACGGCGTCAACGACGTCATCGACCAGGACGCCCTCGGCCTCGACCGCGTCTATATCCAGGCCAAGCGATATACGGCGACCAATTCCGTGGGGCCGGGCGCGATCCGCGATTTCTTCGGCAGCCTCGACCGGCACAAGGCCGCCAAGGGTCTGTTCGTCACGACGTCGAGCTTCACCGGCAATGCGCGGGAGACCGCCGACTACCTGAGCAAGCGCATCGTCCTCATCGACGGCGAACAGCTCACCCGCCTGATGATCAGGCACAATGTCGGATGTCGGGTCGAGGAAGTCCTGTACCTCAAGAAGGTCGACGAGGACTTTTTCGAGTAGGCGAGGCGGGCCGCCTTTTGTGGCGGAAGGTTCGGCTGGGGTTCTGCTCCTCTGCCTCGGAAGACCCGGCAAGAAAGTCAAAGGTGGGGGGCGAGACGAGAGCAGGGGCGCCAGCACGGACCCGCGCCATCCCGCTCATTTTCCGTCTGGTTTCTTGCTACGTCATCGGTCATCGTTAGCAATGTGTTAATTCACTAGCACGTTGCGAGGATCGCGCAATGAGAGTGGTTTCGTTGCCGGGCGTCAGCTTCGGAGGCGTTTCCCGGGCCAAAGGGGAGTCTGCGCCCGGCTCGATCCGCCTATCAGATGGCGGCGGACGTCGAAGGCGGCGTCATGGTCCCAAAGGTCCGAGGTGGCCAGCCGGTCCGACACGTTTGGCAATGGCTCATGCTGCCCGATCAGGTTGACCGCAACGTCTGGACGAGAGACAAAATCTGGGCTGAAGCCTCGGCGATCGAGAAGCGCAACGACGCGCGCGAAGGGCGGTTTCTGGATATCAACTGGCCCCGGGAGTTGCCGGTCAACGACATGGACAGCTTCGTCGAGTGCCTGTTCCGTCGCTTCGCAGACAGGAAACTACCGGTCCAGATCGATCACGAAGTCGAAGCCACTGCCGACGGTGGCGTTAGTGACCATATTCACTGCTTGATCGGTACAAGAGCCCTGTCGAACGAAGGCTTCTCGACACATAAATACAGAAAACTCGACAACTGGTTTCGGCGCGACGTTCGCCGACTGGTGTCCGACCTGTTCAACGACATAGCCGAAAGCAAAGGCATCGAGGTGCGATTTGACCCACGATCGAACGTGAAGCAGGGCGCGGCGCTTCCTCCTGAGGATCGGCTGCCACGGGCCCTCCTTCGGAACCCAGCCACTCCCAGTGCTAAGGCGGCTATCTCCCGGCGCGACGAACAGCGCCGGCTAAGGATAGAGCATGACCGCGTGGTCGCCGAGATAACCGCTCTCGATCAGCGCATCGATGAACTTCAGGACGGCATTCGAGACCAGATCTCAAGCCTGTCGCAGCTCTCGTCCTGGCAACAGGACGGTAAACCGGCCCGGCCTGTCGATCGCGAAATTGTCGTTACCGCGATGATGGGGGCGGCAATCAACGCTGAAGTGCTGGTCGTCGAAGACATTGGCATTGTCTATGTCGTTGACGAGTGCACGATCGTCGATGCAGGAGATCGCATTCTCTACGACCATATCCAGACCGGGGCCTCCGCCTCCGCGCTTCACCTTCTGTCCCGCAAACACGGCTGGCGTGACCTTAGCGCGCAGAGTTCGGACGGTATGCCTATACCTGTCCCGTCGGTGGTGAAGACAGCGCCATCATCGAATTTCTCAGCGCGGACTTCGCGCGCTTGGTTCGACACGATAGGAAAAGGGACCATACAGTTGGCGGTAACGAACTCCTGTCGGAATTACGCGACGCCACTCCCGATAGTCGTCAGGCGCTATTCGAACGCGTGGTTCGCAACGGGACTCCCGATCTCGTCTCGATGGTAACGAAACTGGTCGCCGTCGCTGACACGGCGCCGGCGGAGCCGATGGGCACAAACGAAGCCCTTGATCTGATCGACGATGTCGTCGGAAGCGATAGCGGGCTTTGGCGGAGGCATCGTCTGGAAATAGAACTGGCTATGACGTGCCTACATGGAAGCGCATTGGCGAAGCCGTTCAATCCTGACCGGCGGTTCTATGAGTACTACGATGTGCCGCAACCACACGATGCAAAGACCGGTTGCTAGCATATGCGTAACCGCAGCCAGCAAGGCGTTTGATAATGAGTGCTTTGAGGAAAAATCTTGAGGATCTGTGTGTGGCTCGGCATCGCCGGAAGGTCTTGATGGACTCCAAGGTCGAGATTGAACGCCGGGCCCGTGGAGAGTCGAAGCAGACAGTCGGTCGAGCTCAAAAGCTGGTGATGGATGCCGTCTTCTTGGTTATTCGTCGTGACGGCCTGGTCACAGCCGAGACGCTCATGGAGGCGATCGTAGCCTCCTCGGCTGCCGGCGATCTGTATGCGGTCGAATACTGCCGGGACCGGCTGACGGAGAGATAGTCCGAGCGGTGTGGCAGAAATTTTGGTAATACAGTCGGAAGTAGACCGGTTGAATTTTGCCGTCCGCTAAAAAGAAACAGATGTCCAGCCCGTCGCAAATCGGCTGGAACAGCACTGCCAGATAGACAGTGTGCCTGCCGTTATTGTCCCCGGCATCGATGTCATGGAACGATAACACGCGCCTGAAACGTGTTCAGGCGCGTGTTGGGATTTGCTGGCAGCAAAGGTTAGCCCGCGACCGGGGCGACCAGCGGTGTGACGCGCCGAACAGTCACGCGGCGGTTGAGCCGTTCGGCCTTGTCGGTATTCACCTTGAGATAGCGTTCGCCATAGCCTTGCGTGGCGATGTTTTCGGGTGGCACGCCGAACACTTCGGTCAGAGTGATGGCGACCGAGTAGGCGCGCTGGTCAGAGAGGATCAGATTGGCGTTGTCCGATCCGACGGCGTCGGTATGGCCTTCAATCAGGAAGGTCTCGGCGGGATTTTTGTCGATCAGATCGAGCATGGCATTGGCAACGATGCTCAAGGCGCCGATCTGGTCGGGCGGAATGCCGGCGGCGCCGGTCTGGAAGGTCAGATTGCCGATCTCGAGCCGGCGCACCATGTCGCGCAACCGTGCCGAGCGCTTGACCTCGTCGATCGAATAAAGCCGCTGCACTTGCTCGACCGGCGGTGAATCGAGAAAGCCGGTCAGGCTGTCGAGATTGGATCGCTGGGCATCGAGCACGTAGTCGTCTGCCGGCATCGTAAGCCGAAGCGGTGGCAGATCCATGCCCGGGTCGTGCCAGTTGAGCAGGTCCTGGTCGTAGTTCTCCTGAACATAGGAGAACACGGTCTCATTGCCGTATTTGTCGAAATGGGACCGGTGCAGGATGTCGCCGTTGCGGTTGTAGACCGTCACCAGGCTGCTGCCATCGGCGCGGGCAATCGTCTCGCGCGTTCGTCCATGGGGCAGCTGTTCGACATAGCGTTCGGTCGCGCCATAGTTGAGGCGTGTGTCGGCCTGATTGGCAATGATCAGCTGGTTGTTGAACTGGAAGACGATCCGCAGTCCGGACTGATCGACGACCTTGGCTTGTGGCGGCTGTTCGCGCCGCGGCTGGGTCGCAATCCTCGTGCCTGTGGTGGTCACGATCGAGGGGATGCTCTCCGGAATGGCGCCGGACTGGGCGGCCGCATCACTTACGGGCGCCGGGGCCTGTTCGGTCTGGACCGGTTCGGCCGCAAGCGGTTCGCTGGACAGTTGCGCGTCCTTGGCGCTGTCGAGAATGGGCGCGGTGTTTTCCGGGGCGACGATCTCGGCCGGTTCCGGTTGCGGCGCTTCCTGCATCGCAACGGCCACCGGGGTCAACGCGACGCCATATGCCGCCAGACAGGCGTCGAAATCGGCTTGCCCGCCTTGCTCACACAGGGTTCGGATCTCGGCGAGACTGATCTGGACGCCAGCTTGTGCTGCTTCGGCTTCGGGCGTTCCGACAACGGTGAGGCCCAGTTGCATGTTGGCCTGTTCGTACGACGCGATGGCGCGGCCGAGGTCGCGCGGAATCGGCGTGCCCGCAGGATTGACCTCAACAGCCGGTTTCTCGGCGGCAGGGGCTTCGACCGTCGTTTCCGCCGATGTCTGATCGGTTTGCGGGGTGTCTTCAGCGATTGGCGCGGCCACGTCGGATGGCTGGTCGGCGCTCGGAGCCGGCGCTTCATCCATGAGGGGTTCGGGCTGAACCGGCTCATCGACCGTTGGCGCCACGGGTTCGCTTGGTGGTTCGATAGCTTCCGGTTCGGGAACGATGGGTGTGTCTATGGCCGCTGGTTCTTCAACAACGGCAGGTGGCGCCACGGGCTCCATCGCCAGCGGCTCAGCCGGTTCGGTAGCCAATATCTCGCCATTTGATTGATCCGTCGGGGCTGCGGTTACGGCGGCGATGCACGCCTCGATATCGTTTTGGCCAAGCATCTTGCACATGCTGGCAAGACCTGCGGTCGCCGCATCGAGAGCCGATTGTGCGCCGGCAGGATCACTTCCCGCGGCATTTGCCGCGGCCAGGTCGGCCTCAGCCTGCCGATACGCTCCAATCGCGGCTGTGATGTCGGTCGGCTCCGCCTGAGCGATCTGTACGCGGGCCGGAGCTGCTGCCGCAATCGTGCCGAAACTCAGCGCCGACCCGAGGGTCAACACCCGCAACCGTGGCGGCGGTTCGAATAGTTCGTGTTTTCATGAGTCCATCCTGCTCCTCACCTGGATCGCGAGACGTTCTGGTCTCGGCGTTTTCCTGAGGGGCTCCAGTGCAGAGAAAAGCGACGCTTTTCTATTTGCACTTGCGGTTATGCATGGGCCTCAACTGTGTCTGAATTGCGAGTGCGGAGAAATATAAGAGAAAATAGAAGAAACAGAAATTGTTATATTGGTGCAAATCCGAATGAAAAACGTGCCTCAAGAAAAATAATTGCTGATATTTCGCAAGAAATAGAGGATAATTATTGCGTAATCTCTGCAATGACGTACTGATGAGACGTGTCGTTGGCAAATAAACCAACGCCTCAGAAAGCTGTCGCTGCACCCAAAACCTGATTTTCAGGTCGGCGCCAGCGACGAGAGGACCTTCATGTCACTTGGATTGATACTGATCATCGTTCTTGTCATCGCGCTGGCGGGCGGCTTCAGCGGCCGAATTGGCGGCTACGGCTATGGCTTCGGTCATGGCGGCGTTGGCATCCTCGGCGCCATCCTCATTATCGTTGTCGTTCTGCTGCTGATGGGGCGGATCTGACGGGTTTGAGGCTTTCGGGCGATCGCTCGTCGGCCTTGCGCCTTGATACTGCGCCGGACACTGGACCGTGCGCAGCGGGTTTTGACACGTGAGGTTATCGTGGCGATCAAATATGCAGTTCAGAGTTTTCGACAAAAGGGCAGGGGGCTGGTGGCCGATCAGCAGCAACCCTCGCGAAGTGCGGAGGCCGCCATTGCAACGGCCGAACGCTTGTCGATGACCCGCGCAGGTGTGGTGGCGTTTTCTCAGGACGTCGACGTCGAAACCGATTGCTACGACGAGCCGGTCATCCTGTTTCGCAAGGGCATACTTCCGGCCGAGCTGACCGAGTAGCGGGCCCGGCCGTCGGCCCTTGTCGTCTCAAAGATCGATCTCGAGACGATGCGAGAGCCCGTCCAGTTTGACGCGAACCTGGCCCTTGACCAAGGTCAGGTTCCGGCCATCCAGCTTGGCTGTTGATCGCCCACGTTTCTTGGACGCCGAAGCTGACACACCGATGCTGTAGGTCGCTCCGTCGGTTTTGATGCTTGCCTCGAAGCCTGGCCAATCCTTGGGGATGCAGGGAGTGATGGTGAGTTCATCGCCCTCGCGGCGTATGCCGAGGATGCCTTCGATACCTGCCCGCTGCATCCAGCCTGCCGAGCCGGTGTACCAGGTCCAGCCGCCGCGCCCGATATGGGGGGCAACCGAATAAACATCGGCGGCCACGACATAGGGTTCCACCTTGTAGCGATCGACGGCAGATGCTGTCAGTGCATGATTGACCGGATTGACGAGGGCGAACAGCGCGTGCGCCTTCTCGGTTGCGCCCAGTTCGGCAAAGGCCATGATCGCCCACATGGCGGCATGGCTATATTGCCCGCCATTTTCCCTCAGGCCCGGCGGATAGCCCTTGATGTAGCCCGGATCGCGGGCGGTCGCTTCGTCGAATGGCGGGGTGAACAGCAGCGCCAGTCCATCGTCCTTCCGGATCAGGTGGCTTTCCAGCGACGCCATTGCCGCTTTTGCGTGGGCCTTGTCTGCTGCTCCCGACAACACCGCCCATGACTGCGCGATGGAATCGATCCGGCAGGCATCGCTTTCGGCGGACCCCAGCCAGGACCCATCGTCGAATGTTGCGCGCCGATACCATTGGCCGTCCCAAGCCGTGCTCTCAAGTGCTGCAAGCACGCGCGCCGCGTGCGATGTCCAGCGCGCCGCGCGCTCGGGATCGCGAACCTCGGCGAAGGGGGCAAACAGCGCGATGGTGCGGACCAGCAGCCAGCCGAGCCAGACGCTCGTCCCGTCTCCATTTTCGCCGACACGATTCATGCCATCATTCCAGTCGCCGGTGCCCATCAGCGGCAGTCCGTTGGCGCCGGTCAGATCGAGACACTGATCGAGTCCGCGCGCGCAATGTTCGAACAGGCTGGCGGCGTCGGCCGACAGGTGCGGCTCGAAAAACGCGTCATGTTCTGTGTCATTGAGGTGCTGTCCTTCGAGAAAAGGCACCTGCTCGTCGAGAATGGCCGTATCGCCGGTCACACCGATATAGGTGGCGGTGGCGAACCCAAGCCAGACGCGGTCGTCGGAGATGCGCGTGCGCACGCCCTGTCCGGAATGCGGCAGCCACCAATGCTGCACATCGCCCTCGACGAATTGCCGGCCAGCAGCGCGCAGGATATGCCCCCGCGTTTCGGCCGGTCGGGCGAAAGTCAGCGCCATGCCATCCTGCAACTGGTCGCGGAAGCCATAGGCGCCACTTGCCTGGTAGAACCCTGAGCGCGCCCAGATGCGGCAGGCCAGCGTCTGATAAAGCAGCCAGCCATTGAGCATGATGTCCATGGCCCGGTCCGGCGTTTTGACCTGAACCGTGCCGAGAACGTCCGACCAGTGTTGCGTGATGTCTGCCATGACCGCGTCGAGATCAGCGCTACGATAGTGCGCGATCAAGGCGCGCGCCGTTTCGACCGATGTGGTCTGCCCGAGAAATGCAACGATCTCGATGCTCTCGCCGGCGCCGAGGACAATCTTTTGTTTGAGCGCGGCGCAGGGGGCGAGGTTGGCGCCAATTGCTCCGGACAGTGGCTTTGTGCCGGTGAGAGCGGCGGGATGATCGAGCCCGCCAAGCCGGCCGATGAATTCGGTCCGGTCGGCGGTCCATTCCGACTGATGCCCGGCGAGATCGGCAAAGGTAACGCGGTCCGGGAACGCGGTGTTCCAGGGCTTGCTGGCAAACAGGGCGCCGGTTTCCGCATCCCGTTCGCTGATGATGAGTGCGCCCGATGCGCTTCGCGCGGTGCCAAGCGCCCATTCCGCATAGGTGGTCACCGACAGGTGCCGCACGCGGCCAGACGTGTTGGTCAGCCGAAGCCGGGAAATCCGTATCGGATCGGCGAGCGGTACGAATTGCAGCAAGTCGGCGGAAATGCCGTCGGCGGCGTGCTCGAACCGGCTGTAACCGAAGCCGTGGCGGGCGATGTAGGTGCCTGCGTTCCGGATCGGCTGGGCAGTGGGACTCCACAACGCGCCGCTGTCTTCGTCCCTGATGTAGATGGCTTCGCCCGACGGATCGGCCACCGCGTCGTTGGACCAGGGTGTTAGCTGGTTATCGCGGCTGTTCTCGGCCCAGGCATAGCCGGCGCCACTCGCCGAGACCTGAAAGCCGAAGCCGGGATTGGCGACGACATTGATCCACGGCGCGGGAGTGTCGGTGCCGCTATCAAGGACGGTGACATATTCGGTGCCGTTCTTGTCGAAGCCGCCCAGCCCGTTGAAAAACTCGAGCCCGGCAAACGAGCCGGCAGGTTCAGACGCCGGGTTTGCCCTTGCGCTTCTTGGCGCCACCGGCTGCACGGTTTTCGGCACGGGTAGCCGCGCCAGCTTGTCGGCAAGCGATCCATGATGGGCAACCAGAGACACGCGTGCCACCGACAGGAGCAAGGCCCGGGCCTCGCGGCCGATCAGATCAGTCCGGAGCAGGTAGACGCTGCCCTTGGGGTTTTTGTCGCCGAAACGCGGCTTTGCCTGACTGGAGCGCATGGCGGCTTCGATACCCGACTGCAGGTCCTGCACATAGGAACTGGACCGATCGTTGAGGACAACCAGATCGGTATCGAGCCCTTTCATGCGCCAGTATTCGTGCACACGCAGCAATTGGCGGACCTGCGGCAGATCTTCGATGTCCGAAATGCGCAACAGGACAATGGGCCGGTCGCCCGAAATCGCCATTGGCCAAAGCGCGGATTGCCGCCCGGCGCCGGCGATGATGGCCGCGGATGGCGGCCTGAACCGGGCGTCAGCATAAAGAACCGGTGCGGCAAGGCGCTGGAAATCGGCAGCTTCGTCCGAGGCGATGTTCAAATGGTGTAACTGCACCTGCGCCTGGGTCCAGGCGAGGGTCTTGGCCCGGTCATAGGCATTGCGGTCGTTGTGCTTGTCGATGAGGTCGATCAGCTCGGCGCGCGAGGACGCCAAAACGGTCCAGAAGGCTATGCGCGCCACCTCGCCCGGCGCAATCCGCACCTGCTGCCGCAGCGAAAAGACTGGATCGAGGACAGTGCCGACCGTGTTGGAAAGCGATTGATCTTCGGCAAATGCCTTGGCGTTGGCAAAGGATCGGTTGCGCCCGAGGAACTTCAGCCGATCCGTTTCATATTGCGGGGTGGCAGTTATTTCCCCTTCGACAATGGCGAAATGTGCCGCCCAAATTTCCGGCTCGGACGGCGAACGTCGCCGCCGCGTCGCGACGATGGCTTCGAGTTCCGGCAGGTATTCGGTTTCGACGAACATTTTGGCAAAGGCGGGGTGAGCGGCGTCGGCAAGCGCCGAGGTCAGCACAAGCTCGGCGTAGGAGGTCACCTCGATCTCGCGGGGTTTGCGTCCGGAATTGGTGAGCGATATCCGTCTGACTTCGCTGTCGTCCTCACCTGAAACCAGCACATCCATGCTGGTTGTCAGCGATCCGTCCGTGCGGCTGAATTCGGCGTGGTCTTCGGCGAAACGCACGTCCTGTCGGTTTGGCATCGGCCCGGACTGCGTGCCGGCTGGCGACCAGGTCGTTTTGGAGTGTGTGTCCTTGAGGACAACGAACGAGCCGAATGCGTCGCGGGTGGCGTCTTCATGCCAGCGGGTGACCGCAATGTCACCCCAGCGGCTATAGCCGCCGCCCGTTGCCGTCAGCATCACCGAATAATGCCCGTTCGACAGAAGATGGGTGATCGGGGGACCGGCAAACGGGGCCTGCAAACGCCGCACGACATGCGCCTTGCGCCGCATTTCGCTGGCCGAGGCTTTCACTTCCTCGGCGCGGGGATGATCGATCGCCACATGGCGCGGCGTGCGTTCCTGCAACAGCAGTTCGCTCGACATGATCAGCGGATCGCTGTGGAACCGTTCGCGCATGCGTCCGCCAAGAAGCGTGTTGGTGATGGCAACCACGGTCATGCCCTGATGGTGCGCCATGACATTGTGCACCACGGCCACATCCTGTCCTTCAGGAACCCGGGTGCGGGTAAAATCGAGCGCCTCGTAAAAACCGAAGGGTCCGGAGCCGCCCAGGGCGGCCATGCGGGTGTAGTTTCTGAGCGCGCCGGCTGGATCAATCATTGCGGCAAGTCCGCTGGCGTAGGGCGCGATCACCCTGTTCTCGGAAAGGCCGCGCTTCAATCCCAGTCCGGGGACGCCGAAATTGGAGTACTGGTAGGTGAACTCAATATCGCGGGCGTTGTAGGCGGATTCCGAGATACCCCACGGGATGCCGAGTGCATGGGCGTAGCTTTGCTGCCGGGCAACGATCCTTGTATTGGTTTCGTTCAGCAGACTGCCGGCGGGCTCGCGCATCACCAATGCCGGCATGAGATATTCGAACATCGAACCCGACCACGAGATCAGCGCCGATCCATTGCCGAGTGGCGTTGATGTCCGGCCAAGCCGGAACCAGTGGCGCGTCGACACATCGCCCTTGGCGATGGCGAAAAGGCTCGCCAGACGTGCTTCGGAGGCCAGCAGATCGTAGCAGTTCTTGTCGAGGCTGTTGTCGGCACGCGAATAGCCGATCGAGAGCAAACGGCGTTCCCGATCGAACAGGAAGGCGAAATCCATCGCCAGCGCCATGGTGCGCGCCTCATTGGCAAGCGCCTGCAACCGCCGCGCCATCTCCAACAAGGCGCCACCGGATGACTCGCGGTCACGCTCGAAGGCGCGGACCGCAGCGGCCAGCGCCTCGGTCCAGAACACGAGCTCGGGTTTGGCGCCGTTTTCAGATGGCGGCAGCATGGCCCTGGCGTGGCTCGCCGCCTTGTCCGCGGACCACAGAAGTCTTGCCGAAATCGCCTCAAGATCCTGCACGCCGTCCAGCAAGGCGCGGATACTGGTCAGAAGTGCACCGAGGCTGTCAGCGTCCGGCGACGAAATTTGCGTCTGTTCGAGGGCCTGGTACGCCAGTTCCAGGTCGTCGAGCATGCCTGATCGCGCAGTGCTGTCCGGCGCTGCGTCGATCCAGTCCCGGCAGGCAGCTGACAATGCAATCAGGTGGCCGGCGAGATTGCCGCTATCAACCGAGGACACATAGGCAGGGTCGAGAACCCGCAACTCCTCGGTCTCGTACCAGTTGTAGAAATGGCCCTTGAACCGTTTGAGGCGGCGCAGGCTGGCAAATGTCGCTTCCAGCCGTTCCACCGTCTCGATCCTGCCTGCCCAGCCGAAATCATGGGCTGCGACGGCGGACAAAAGATAAAGCCCGATATTGGTTGGCGAGGTGCGGTGGGCGACGACCGGAGTGGGGTCTTCCTGGAAGTTGTCCGGCGGCAGCATGTTGTCGGCCGGCGTCACGAAGGTCTCGAAAAACCGCCAGGTCCGCCGCGCAATCAGCCGAAGTTTCTGCGCGTCGTCCGGTGTGAGGATCTGGTCTTGTGCCGGTGTCGGGGCGCGGCTCGTCCACAGCGCTATCGCCGGCGCGAGGCTCCACAAAAGAGCAAAGGTGAGCGCAATCGGCAGGGAGGCTGGCGCAAAGACGACGGCACCGATAGCAACGCCTAGACCGAGTCCCAGGCCACCTGCCATGGACTGATAAAAGCCCTTGGCGTCAAGGCGTCGGCCGCCGGCGGATTGCGCCGCCGTTGTCCATTCGAGGAGATGGGTGTGGGTGAAATAGCGACGGACCAGCGATCGCAGGATCGCATCTCCCATCCGCCAGGCCTGATCAGGCAGAAACACGACGGATAACGCGGTCTGGAGTGCCGCCAGCTTTGTCTCCACGCCGAGGGCGTGGAAGTGACTGTCGAGCCGGATGCCGGCGCGTTGCGGAAAAAGCGAGAAGAAGGGCGCAAAAAAGGCTGGTAATGCCAAGCCGATGAGGACAAGTGCCGTGCCTATGAGGGCTGCCGGCATGGGCAGCAGCCAGGTCAGTCCCAAGGTCAGCAACAGTGCTGGTGCGAAAAGCGACCGCCTGAGATTGTCGAGGATCTTGGCGAGGCCGACAGCGCCGATGGAGCGGGATTTGCCGTGCCAGCCCAAGACCCAGGGCAGCAATTGCCAATCACCGCGCGTCCAGCGGTGTTGGCGCTGGCAGGCAACGTCGTATCGAGACGGAAATTCGTCGACCACCTCGATGTCCGAGGCAAGGCCGGAGCGCGCGAAAATGCCCTCGAACAGGTCGTGGCTCAGCAGCGTGTTTTCCGGAATCCGTCCGGCCAGCGACGCCTCGAAGGCATCGACGTCATAAATGCCCTTGCCGGTATACGAGCCTTCGCCGAACAGGTCCTGATAGACGTCAGAAACGGCGGCGGCATAGGGGTCGATACCGCCGGGCGCCGAAAACACCCGCTGATAGAGCGAGCCTTCGCTGCCGACCGGCAGAGACGGGGTCACGCGCGGTTGCAGAATGCCGTAGCCGCCGATGACACGTTGCAGGTCAGCGCTGAACCGTGGCTGGTTGAGCGCGTGGGCCATCTTGCCCACCAGCTTGATCGCAGTGTCGCGCGGCAACCGTGTGTCGGCATCGAGCGTGATGACATAGCGGACGCCTTCGGGCACGGCCGGAACGCTGCCATCCGCGGTCACGAAACTGGTGTCGGTTGCGCCCCTCAGCAGCCGGTTGAACTCATGCAGTTTGCCGCGCTTGCGTTCCCAGCCCATCCATTTGTTTTCAGCGGTGTTGAGCAGCCGGCGCCGGTGCAGCAGCAAGAACCGCGGCCCTGCCGGGCCCGGCCCGTGGAGCGTATTGAGCCGGTCGATTGCCGTCTGGCCCTCCGATAAAAGCGTGTCCTCACCAGCAAGTGTTTCGGTGTCGGCATCGCGACCATCGAGCAGAAGTGCGAAGGTAAGATCTCCGTCCGCGCCGGACAGGTAGTGCACCTCGAGTTGCTCGATCTGGTCGAGCAGATCGCTTTTGCTGCCGAGCAGACTTGGCACCGCAACCAGGGTCCGCAGTGACGAGGGCACGCCGTCCTTGAGTTCAAGGCCCGGCAGCCGGGCCGCACCAAAACTCCAGGTGACGGCCCGGTTTACGAAAGCAGTTGCAACTTCGGTGGCGGGGATGAAGGCGGCGAGTGCCAGAAGCATCGCCCAGCCGAAAGCAGAGATTCCGAGCCCCCAGAAGGCCAGACCAAGCAGCAGAACCGCGATCAGCATGATGCTGCCGACATAGCCGCCAATGCCGAGCCGCATATTGAACCGGCGGATCAGCAGATGCGCGGGAGTCCTGAATTCGATCTGGCGCTCCAGAAGGTGTCGGCCATCCGAGATCAGGAAATAGCCTGGGTCGGAGAGGCGGAAGCGATTGGGACTGTCGGGAGACGTCAGGTTGACACCGGATGCAAGCCTTGACGCCATGCCAGCAATCTCGATCTCGCTGAGAGCAGATCCGCGCGCCAATTCCTCGATCGCGCCGCGATAAAGATCGCGTGTCGCGAAGTCCATATTGGCGAACTGGCTTTCATCGCGCAGGCGTGCATCCACCAGGCTGACGCTTTCGAAAATATCTGCCCAATCGATATCGGAAATGAGACGCAGGCTGGTGACGATGTTGCGGACGGTGACGTTCGAGGCGCCAAGGCGCTGCTGGGCATGACTGACGACATCGTCGATGGAAGAATGCTGCCCGGCCAGACGTTCTTCGAGCCAGACCAAGGTCGGGGTATCGGCGGAATCATGATCGCGCAGGCGCTTGGCAAACTGCGCTGCGAACAGTTCCGGCAAAGGCGCGGACGCCATGCTGGCGATCACCACATCGGGTGAGAGCCCGGCAATCAAAACGCGGTCCGCCAGTGCGTCCGCTTCGCCACGCGATTGCCGTCCGGCGGTAATCTGATCGGCCAGACGGCGCAGATTTTCGATGAGAACGATGCGCAGCGTGATGGGAATGGCCCAGAGCTCGCCAATCGTCAGCGGCTGAACACTCTGATATGCGGAGACGAACCGGCGCAGCATTTCGGGGTCGAAATGACTGTCGGTGTGGGCCACGAAGGCCCAGGCCAGTTCGAACACGCGCGGATAACCGGCAAACGGGCCGCCGGCCAGTTTCGGCAACTGCCGGTAATAGCCGGGCGCAAGATCATCGCGAATTTCCCGGACGTGTTCTTCGACCAGATGGTAATTGTCGAGCAGCCATTCCGCAGCGGGCACGACAGGGCGGTCGGCTTCAAGTTCCCTGGCGCTGGCGCGGTAGGCCGAAAGCAGCACCCGGGCGTTCTCGTTGAGGCGGGAATGAAGCGATGGCACTTTCGGAGGCGCCAAGGTGACGGGCTGCGCTGCCGCCAGCGTCTGGGCATGCAATTCGAGGCGATCGATCCCAAACAATTCCTGGCGCACTGGTGCCGGATCGTTCCACAGCGTGGGATGATGATGAAATTGCGAGAAAAGAGCGGGAATCGAGAGCATGGCTGGCTTTCTGGCCACCACGTTCTGCGACTGTTCGTGCGTGGTGTGCCCATCCTGAGAAACGTCCGGATCAAAGGCCGGTCGTGGGGGCAGGTCGCTTGAAGTGTGGGTGTTGCGCGCGAAGACTGACCGACAGTAGTGCCGGAAAGACCCGCAGGCTTGCGCTAGTTGCGCCAGGCGCCTGAAGCGGGAAGGGCGCCGGAGATATCGACCAGAATTCGGTTCGGCGTGCGTTTCTTGGTGTCGGCGACCGCGAGGTCAATCACTTGTCCATCGGCGATCCGCAATTGCAGGGCCTTGAATGCAATCGCCTTGGTGGCAAGGCCTGGCTCCAGACCGATTTCGCCGGTCCCACTCATTTGGCCCTTGATGCGCATGAAGCCTTCGATTTCGTAGGTTGCATCGGCATATGCCACCCCGTCGCACAACAGCATGCCGGTCCCGGACGTGCTTCCCAGATATTTCATTTTGGCTATTCCTTGGCTTGGGCGATGAGCATCGATCAATGATCGGCGCTGATTGCCGCTTCCAGTTCATCGGCATCCACTGTGAACACCTGGCGAGAGTATTTTGACGTTTCGACCGAAGGGATGTGGATCGTGGTGGCGACGCGCCGGTAGGCCAGAAACGACAGGCCGACGATTTCCTCTTCGTCGACCACCACCCGATAGGTGCCGGGCGGTTGCTCGGCGTCGAGCGCGGACAAGGTGAACGGATGCTGGAACGTCACCAGTGATTCCGTGGTTCTGCCGCCCAGCGATTCCGTATTCTTGATGCCCATCGAACGCCTCAGCGCTTCTTGGAATCGCTGGGCGGGCGCCCCGGAGCCTGCTTGCTGGGAACACCAATGGGTGTGGCTGCTTCTGCCGGCGCCTTGATTGCTTTCGGTTTCTTGGGTTCCCGATTGCCGCGCTTCTGACTTTTAGACATGGTCGTCTCCTGTGGAATTGATCTGCCGAATGCGCGCCGCCGACATGTGCGGGCCGATATCCGGGCCTTGTGCAGCCACGGTGTGTTGTTTCGTTCCGGATCGATACGTCGACCGCAGGCGAGAACGGTCGCAGTCTGAAGGTGCTTGTCGCCGCAGGGCAGCGCAGTGGCTTTCATCCACGGCATCGGCCTTCGCTGGCGCTAAAGTTGTCGAGCCCGAACAAAAAAACAGAACGGCTTTTGTGACAAGACCAGTTCCGCCGTCCGGCAAGTGTGGCGTGTTGCAAGAAAAACACTGCAGACAACACGAAATCACGCGCTCGACGGAAAATTAGCCGAAGCGATACGCTAATAATTATTTGGAGAGGTTGCGGACGAGGAAGTTTCTCATCCGTTATGTCTTCATGGTTTATGTAGTGCGTCGCGTCGGAAATAACAAGATCACAAAGAGTTATTTGCGCTATCGCGCACTCGATAACGCGTGTGTCTGCCAAGCTATTTCCGCCAGATCGGTTCGCGGCATGACCAGACTTCAGCTTCGGCAGAGATGTCGGTCGATGTCTCGATCAGCGACGCTTGCTTGTAACAGGCAAGGCACGACACCATATCAGTGTACCACCAAGCTGTTCTCACGGCATGTGGCGCAGGAACCGCCAATTCCCTCTATCAATGCGACTTGCTCCCGTTAAGGCACACGGAATCCTTCGTTTTTGGAGCGCGCAGATGACTGAATTCACGAAAATCATTCCCTTTCCGAGCCGCAAGATACCGCTGCCCGTTGGCGCGAAATCCAGCATGGCCAGATTTGAGGCGTTGTCCGAGATCATTCGCCGCAAGGCGCTCGGCAATGAAGCGAAAGGTGATGTGCTGACGGCAAGTGCCGAGCACGTCGTCGTTCTGCCCGTCGATGCCATAGCGGGGAAGGCCTCGCCCGCGTCGCGGGTTTGAGATGGTCCTGAACTTTCCCAATCCGAGCCGCAGCTATGAACCGGGGCATTCCCGCGTGCGCTTCTGGGGGCACGACGACGCCATGGAGGTTTCGTTCTTTCTGGCGGAGTCGGCTCTGTTCCACTTGTCGCCGGGCACGGCGTCGGATGAACAGGCAATCCTTAAGGCATTCGATGCCAATCGGGATCGCATCATGGAGGCTGCACGCAACGCGTATACCGGAAAGCTCACGCACTCGTTCGTCCTGGGCGAGAGCAACTTCTAGACGCTTTGCGCCGTCTGAAGATCCGTCCGAAAAGGAGATCTCACATGCCCGCAAATGACAACAATGCCGGAAATACCGGATCTGAGGCATCGCCGATCCCGGATGGATGGGAAAACGACGGCGGTTCGACACCCCATGCGCCAGATGATGAGCCTGGGCGCAACGACCAGTCCTTTCCGGTTGCCCAGTGCCGAATACTGCAGCGGCTGGGGCTGGCGGTTCTGATTGAGTGGAATGATCTGCCCGTCGATGTGCAGCGAAAGCTGTTCAAGGCGGCGTCGGAATACGGCGCATCACCAAATGTAGAGGTCACTGAACGGATCGCACGGTTTCTCCACGACCACAAGGATGACATCGGCGGTCTGTGAGTGTCGCTCGATCGAGGGCGAGGTGATGACCCACTTTCCTGCTGGGCAAAGACGCACCTATTTGCGGAACGGATCTTCGGGCGCCGGCTGTTGGCGGGCGTGGCCGCCTCGCTTTTCGGTTTGCTTTGCTGCTTCCCGTTACGGAGGTCCGAGAGGCAGCATTGCTTCTCGACCATGAATGGACCTCCGATCCGGTGTGCGCATCGCTTCTGTGCGGGTTCGCGTTCGACAGGAGAACCTAGGCATTTTGTCCGAGAACACGGCGGACCTGGGATTAGGCCACTCGATTCATTGCAGCCTCAATCCAGGTTCCTTTGTCTCGGATCTGGAGCTCCGATCGACGCCGGCTTGGTTCGCGGCCTTGGTGCTACTCAGCGCCTCGGCGATTTCCTGCCCGGACAACACCTTTTCGTCCATGAGCCGTTCGGTGAGCTGGATGGCCGCATCCCGGTCAGTTTCGATGATCCTCTTCGCCCGTCCGAGCAGGCGCTTCAGATGCGCATCGACTTGCTGCCACAGTTCGGCCGATTTCATTCCGTCGCCGGGAAGACAGGCAAGAGTTCCCCCAAGTCCCTGGCGCTCAATTGCGTCGACAAGAATCTGGGTTGCTGCCGCCAGGTCCGTGCCGGCGCCGGCGTTGGCGCCACTGCCAAGAAACATGTCGGCAGCCCGGCCGCCAAGGGCGATCGTGACAGTTTCCTCGATCGACTTCCAGGTCATGACAAGGCTCGGTGCGCGGACGGATGTTTGTCCACCGGCAAGACTGTTCGGCACGATCGTGATCCCGCCGACGATGTGCCCGAGACGGTGCGCTACCAGGGCATGCCCGATCTCATGAAGGGCAATGGCGCGGATGTCTTTGGGCGAGCGATCATCCTTCGGAACCATCTGTTCGAGGACATCGTCAAGAGCGAGCGGCCGATTTTTGCCACGAGCGGTGGCACGGGCCAGGCTAAACCAACCCTCCACCTCGGCAGGTGTCGCGCCGCGCCCAAGCTTGGCGAGCGTGCTGAGATCGGCATCGACGAGTTCGCCGCGCAGAAAATAGCGCAGCAGGGCGACAACTTCGTCCTCGGTATCTGGGGGCAGAACCGAGATGTGCCGGTGCAAACGCCCGGGGCGGATGAGAGCGTCGTCGAGTCGATCATAGTAATTGGTCGCTCCCAGCAAGAGGACTTTCTTGCCGGATTTGCGCACACGATCGATCTCGGTCAGGAACAGGGTGATCACGGGCAGCCACCACTCACGATGCTTTGGATCGAGCGTGGCGCGGTTGGGTAGCGCATCGATTTCATCGAGGAAGCCGATGCAAGGCTCGTTGGCCAAAACCTGATCAACGAAGGCGCGGACCTTCCTGGAGACACCGCCCAAGGCACCATCTCCGACGGCGAACCAGCCTCCGACCGAGGCGGACACGAATGCCCAGCCGGCAGTGCGGGCGAGGCTTTCGGCGATCAGACTCTTTCCGGTGCCCGGCGGTCCTCCAAGCACGCCGTAGGTGAGGCTGTCCGATTCCAATGTCCCTGCCTTTACCGCATCGAGATCGATGATGAGATCATCGGACCAGGTCCTAACGTTCCGGGTCAGCGGCAAGTCCGACAGCAGGGGCACGGAGGAGGCCTTGCCGGCCGAGAGGCGATCGAGGGCACGCTGAAGATTGCTGACGCATTCCCGAGCCGTGAGCCCGGGCCGGACCGCTGCAACAATCACCGGAACATCGAGCCGTGCCATCGCTGGGGTCACGCCGCGCGGTGCTCCGAGAGTCACCCGGCGAATGGCTTTCCGGAGGAGAGCCGGTGTCAATGATGGCACGGACACGATGAGATCGCTTGCGGCGAGGGCTGCCTCATCAAGAATCTCGTCCGGGTTCTGCGAGACAAGCGCGAGCGTACGGGCTTTCTGGAGATTGCCGAGTTCAGCGCCGCCTATGCGCAGATGCACGCCGCCCGAGCGTAGCCGCTCGGTCGCCACCTTCACGGCGACATCAAGGAACCTCCGTTCGATGGCATTGCCGACGATCTCGGCCAGGGAGGCGTTCTCTGTCCTGACGATGATCAGACGCGGCTTTTGCTCGAACATGTTCCGGGTTTGACTGTCGAGTAGGGCGTCCAGCAGGACCGTGCCGAGAGCATTCACGGCAACCTCTCCGGCCGGCCAATCGGGAGGCGGAGATGGAGCGTCTTCGAAAGTTTCGAGGAGTTCGTCGATGTTGGGCAGTTTGCGCATGTGATGACCTCCGGCGTCGGGCCGGGCAAAGCCGGTCCGTGCGCGCGATCAAAGAAGGGGCAGGGTGTTCGAGTGGGATCTGGCGTTAGCGCAGAAGCGGCGTGTCGATCTCGTCGCTGTCGCCGGGATCGACCGGAGTCCAGGCGTCAAGCCTGCGACCCTTCGATCCCGTCGCGAACTGCGTGATGGCGCTGAGGCTCTCGAAGACCAGGTCGCGAACAACGACCAGATTCGAGCTTTCATGTGACCGCTTCAGCAGGCCGGCATGCAACCAAGCCGCCCGCAAGAAGCTGACGCTTGCATTGCAGCTCGACACGGTCCTGGTCCGGACGTCCGAACCCTGAAGGAGAAGAAACCGGTCTTCGGACTGGCGTACGGCCAGCGCGTGGAGGCCCCGGCCGAATGCAAGCTCGAGGGGGTCTCCGGTCGGAATGTCAGTGAGCGCACGGACAGGGCCCACCCGTTCGGGTTCGGTGAGCGGACCGGCGACTACCTCGCGCAAAGAGCGGTCGCTGAACAGCACGCCCTGGCGCCTCAGCTCGGCGCAGGCGGCGCCGAGAAAGGCGTCGAGTTCACGGTAGCGCTTGGGGTCAACGCTCGTTCCATCGGGAACCTTGTTGACGAGATTGAAGTCCGTCAGACCGCACATGCGCGACCACAGCATCCGCTCCAACACCAAAGCGTCATCGACGCTCAGGTCGTCATTGCCATCGACAATGGCGAAGACCGTTTCGACGTTGTCGAATGGCAGCTGCCGCATTGCGAGACGCGCGCCATTGTCGCTGCCCATCCCGACATAGGCCGACCGGTCGTTCACGACGCCGTAGATGCCGGGGCGATGAAGCTGGTCCACCCGACCGAACTGACGGCGCGCGTCGCCGGGGCCGACGATCACGACCGGGGTGAGCGCGGAACTCGTGAACAGGCGCAGGCTCTCGGGAAGGGAGGCGGTGTTCAGCTCAGTAGGGCAAGGCTCCAGCCGAACCGTTGCCTGCCCAGGTTCGGGCGGGTTGATGCCGGAACACTGGACCGGGCAAGCACGGCGGAGAGGGGTGTTCGCGTCGAGGACGCCGCGGATGTCAGCTGCGAGGATGCCGGCAGAAACCAATGCCATTTCGGCACCGATGGGATCGGGGTGGCCGGGTAGGCTGGCGGCGATATCACCCACGCTGGCGGAGCCGGTTTCGTCGATGGCAGCAAGGATCGCGACCTGCGCCGTCGGCGTCAGCAATGCGTGCTGGACGATGCCGCCGACAATGCGCGGCGGCTCGGAGCTGTGATCGGAATACGGATAGGGGTTGTTCGCCGCGGTAGCGGCGCTAGAAGAGAACTTAGTCATGTTGCCTCGCTGTGAACGCAGTGAGCTTCATGATCAGGCTGGCGGAAGTGTTGGTAGCACTTCCGTCGGCCGCCTATTGGTAGCAGGCGACCTGCCGGTCATGACGAGTCGGTTAACTCGCATCTCAAGAAATCGGCGATCTCCAAGCCAAGGGCAAGTGCGCCCTTCGGAAATCCTTTTGAAATGGTTAATTTCTGAAGGTGGCGGCGCTGGGCGCGCGAGATACTCGGGCGCGCCAGCCACTAACCGAGTCGGGGAAGCCCGAGGAATTGGCCTAGACGTAGTGGATGTCCATAATTTCAGGCGCGGCAACGATGCCAATCGAGATCGAGAGCTTTGATATCGATTGGCAATTCAAGCTTGTCGATTGCTTTCTTCAGAATTGCCACCGGAATTTCACCCGTGTAGCGGGCACGTTCACTTTCCCGCTCGACAGAGTCATGGCCGGTAACGCTGTCGATGACACCTTCGGGAACGCCTAGCGACACTAGATCTGTGATGAGCCGGTGCCGGAACGGGTGGAACACGCCGTCAGCCTTTGTCCCGTTCCGTCTGATGATGACGATCTTGAGGTTTTGAAGGACCCGGGCAAACCTGTCTCCGACCGGATCGCCGAATTTCCCATCCTCTTCCTCTGGCGTCAGTTCGGGAAATAGCTGTTCCGAGTCGTCGCGGCCTTCCCGCAGAGCTTCAATGAAACCGAGTGCCAGCAACTCCTTGTGCAGCGGAACGTTGCGAGGTGAGGAGAAGGTCTTCAAATTGAGACCGGCGCGATACAGGTCGAAAATCCAGACCCCCTCGACCTGGACAACGTGCCCAACCGTCAACTGTGAAAACTCCTCCCGCCGCAAGCCGGTATAGGCAGCAATGAGTGGACACCAGTAGAGGCTGTCCCGGATGATCACACTGCCAGGCGCGTTGTAGTAGTAGTCGGACTTGCGACCCGTCCACACCGGGTGTTCGAATATCTTCTTGATCTGGGCGTGGGTGAAGGCCGGACGCTGCTGGTTCTTCTTGAGACCGGTCACTTTCTTGCCGGTCTTCAAATGCAGCCGCGTCCAGAACCGTTCGCCATTCTCGGGGAGATCGCCAGAGTTCTGGCACCATTCGAATATGGGCGAGATCATCGAGAGATGCTTGTTCACTGTGACCGGGCCAACCCGAACATAGTCGGCCTTTGATGTGCCTTTTTCCTCCTTTTTCCCCGCCTTGGCCTTATCCTGCTCCTCGGCTTTCGCTTTGGCCTTTGCTTCGGCGATAACGGTCAATATCGGCTTCTCTTGGGCCTTCTTCGACCTCCAGTAGTGTTTCGGCAATTGAATCAGGACCGATCGGAATGCGTACATATCCGGGCGGCCGATCTGGTCGACCGGTTTGTCGCCAATGACCTCAAGCCAGATACGGATACTGGCGGCGCTGTGGTGCCGGACCGAGCTTTTGACCTGGCCGCTTGCGATGCGATCGTCGAGGCATTCACGGGCGACTTCACTGAACAGCTTCGCCGATGAAGGTGTCGTCGCTGCCGGTACCGAGGGTGATTGATGGGTGTTGGACGTTGCCGTCAATGTCGGAAATTGCCGAGGAAATCCGCCCTGGCCCGGCGACGATCCGGGCCCGGATAGGCCCAGTTCACCCAGCAGTCTATCGAGGTGCCTTCGCCAGTTCTCGATGGGCAGGGCTCGGTGCCCCTGGTCCAGATCGTACCGGTCCACCAGCGCAACAGCGGACCTGAGATAATGAGCGGCCAGAGCGACCGAGATCTTTTCGCCGACCATGTGGACGTCGACGTTGTCGTCGATTGGTGGCAGGCCGGCGGCCTCAACCCGGCTTTGAACGTAGTCGGGCTGATGGGCGTTCTTTCCCTTGGCGAGGCGCCCGAGGATGCCGCTCGCCATTTCACCGAGAAGCTTCGCGTCGTCTTTGGGGTTACGGGACGAGCGTCCCATTTGTCGGCAAACTCGGCATCACGCCGCTGATCATCGTCCCACCATGTCGCCATGGTTGAGGTAATGACCGTTTTGAGATCGTCGTCCGAAAGCATCGCGTCATCCAGAGCCGCAAGGCGACGGCCTTGTCGCTCCGCCGACTCTCGATCGAGAACGCCGAGCCTGACGCAGATTTCGTAGCGCGCAAACCTGTCACGAAGCCGCGCCGGAAGCTTGCGGCGGAAATAGGAGGTCCGGCCCTTGAGCCGGGTGAAGTGTCCGATGCGCATGAATGTGCTCCATCAGACCTTCGGGCAGCCTCGTGCGGCGCCGAAAACCTCCCCAGCGATTCTCAGCACCAACGCACGCAAACCCGCCCGTTGGTGGCCAAAGCGGTGGCCAAAATGGTGGGAAAGCCCACATTTCGGCCGGTTAGGTTGGCCCTAACTTGCTGAAACTTTGAGAGTTTTACTGAGAGTCTGGCTGGGGAACCTGGATTCGAACCAAGACTGACGGAGTCAGAGTCCGCTGTTCTACCGTTAAACTATTCCCCAGCAGGCATCGCATCGTGGCGAAACCGCCAAGCCGGCGGTTGTCTGCCGGCGCGGGGCAACACATAACCAGTGCGCGCGGCGATTGCAAGCCCGTCGCCGCGATCGATTGTGTCATTCTTCTCTGCTGCATGCAGGCGCGGCTTTGGCAGAAAGCGCCTGGGGTCAGGGGCGTGTCCGCCTCGCTCATGCGCGCGGTGATTGCACGCAGGTGCAAATTCCTCTAATTTTATCTTGAAACCGAACAAGCGTCCGGGGCGCCGACGGCAGGGGTCGTCTTGAGCGAACGGACGCGGAGACTGCTTGTGGCCGATTCCGATCGGCCCGCGAATGCCGCTGGGGCGATGGCTGCCCCATATGCCGTGCCGTTGCGCGGCGAAACGGGGATTGTCCCAGATCTGACTGCGGGTGGCATCGTCGCCCCTGAGTCGAGTGGTGTGCCGCGGGCAAACCATGCTTCCGTATCATCCGTGCGCCGCGCACGGCCGCCGCTCTATGCGGCACTGGATCTTGGCACCAACAATTGCCGGTTGCTGATCGCTCGCCCGGTCGAGGGCGGCTTTCGCGTCATGGACGGGTTCACCCGTATCGTCCGGCTCGGGGAGGGGGTGTCGCGCACCGGCGTTTTGTCCGAAAGCGCCATGCAGCGCACCATTGAGGCGCTAAAGCACTGCCGCGCCAAAATCGATCACCATGCCCCACGCAGCGTCCGGCTGATCGCCACCGAGGCCTGCCGTTCGGCCGAGAATTCTCAGGCCTTTCTGGCCCGCGTGCGCGACGAGGCCGGGCTTGATCTCGAGATCGTCGACCGGCGCACCGAGGCGGAGCTGGCGGTGACCGGATGCGCCGATCTGATTGATAAAAAGGCAGCCGGGGCGCTGATGTTTGACATCGGCGGCGGCTCCTCGGAACTCGCCTGGCTCGATTTCCGTGGCGGCCGTCCGAAGAAACAAGGACGGATGTCGGCGGCGATCCGCTCCTGGCAGTCGCTGCCGGTGGGTGTGGTGACGATTGCCGAAAAATTCGGTGGCACCGATGTGACACCGGAGAAATTCGAGGAAATGGTCGCCTATGTCTCGGGGCTTTTGTCCCAGTTCAGGGGACGCGAAAAGCTGAAGGCGATGATCGCCTCCGAGCCGTTCCACCTGATTGGCACCTCGGGCACGGTGACGACGCTCGCAGGCCTCCATCTCGGGCTCGAACGCTACGACCGCGGCAAGGTCGACGGGCTGTGGTTGCGCCGCGAGGATCTGATCGAAACAACGCGGGCGCTGGTTGGCATGAGTTACGAACGTCGGGCCGCTCATCCCTGCATCGGCCGCGACCGCGCCGATCTGGTCATTCCCGGCTGCGCTATTTTTGAGGCGATACGGCGCGAATGGCCGACCGATCGCGTCAGGGTGGCCGATCGTGGCTTGCGCGAGGGCATGTTGATATCGTTGATGGACGCCGACCGCGCAGCGGCGGGACGCAGGGCAGGGCGGCGCTAGATGACCAAAGGCAAACGAACCGGCGACGAGCGCTTCACCACGCGGGTGAAATCGGCCAAGGGCCGCAAGATTTCGTCGACGCTGTGGCTGCAACGCCAGCTCAACGACCCTTATGTGAAAAAAGCGCGAGCCGAGGGCTTTCGGTCGCGCGCCGCTTACAAGTTGGCCGAAATCGACGAACGCTATCATCTGCTGAAGCCCGGAATGAGGGTGGTCGATCTTGGCTGTGCGCCGGGCGGCTGGCTGCAGGTCGCGGCAAAGGCTGTGGGGTCCACCGAGGACAATCCGCTGATCGTCGGCATCGATTACCTCGATACCGACCCGGTGGATGGCACCATCCTGTTGAAGAAGGATTTCAACGATCAGGATGCGCCCGAAGCGCTGATCGCGGCCATGGGTGGGCATAAGGCTGATGTCGTTCTCAGCGATATGGCGGCGCCGACAACGGGCCACAAGGCGACCGATCATTTGCGCATCATCGCGCTTGTCGAACTGGCCGCCGATTTCGCCCGCCAGGTGCTGGCGCCCGATGGCATTTTCGTCGCCAAGGTCTTCCAGGGTGGTACCGAGCATGAGCTGCTCGCCGGGCTGAAGCGCGACTTTGCCACCACCTTCCACGCCAAGCCGAAGGCCAGCCGTGCCGATTCCGCCGAGACCTATCTCGTGGCGCGGGGCTTCAGGGGCTAGGTAAGCCTCTCACTATTCCCAGACAGGAGCGCTGGCAAAGGTGACGGTGACGCTACCTACACCTCCGCGTCATTCCCGACCTGATCGGGAATCCAGTGCGAGGCGTCTGCCGAGCGTTTGACTCCCTTCACGCGCAGGACTGCGCGTGGCTGGGTTCCCGTTTTCACGGGAATGACGTTGTGGTGGCCTCCTCCGCAAACAAAAAGAATCCAGGTCTGCGATCAAGAGGGTTGAAAACTCTGGCTCAGGACTGCGCCCGGATCACTGGTCTCCTGCCGCCCCGACACCGCCCCGGCGCTTTGCCTTGCGATTCTCCAGCTGTCCGGACACATCAGCGGCCGCGTCCTTCGACATGGAGACAAATGGCAGGAAGGCCAAAGCCGAGACGGCGCCGACCACGAAGAAGCTGATGTGGAAGTCGCTGACGCGCACCTCTCCACCACCGAGACTTGCCAGGATTTCGAGTGTCGCGCCGCCCACCGCAATGCCGACGGCAAAGCTCAACTGCTGGAAAACGCTGGTGATGGCGGTGGCCTGCGAGGTCTGATCGTCGGGCACGTCGGCAAAACCCAGCGCGTTGACGCCGGTGAAGAAGGTGGAGCGGGCAATGCCCGACAAGAGCATTATCATGACCATCAGGACCGCCGGGGTCGTCTTGTCGAACAGACCGAGCGACGCCAGCAGCGCCGCTGACAGCAGTGTCATGAGCAACGACACACCGCGGAACCCGAAGCGGGCAAACACCGCCGGCGCGGTGAACTTGGCTAGGATCGCGCCGACTGCCGAATAGAAGGTGATCAGCCCGGCATCGAACGGGCTCAGTCCAAATCCCAATTGCAGCATCAACGGCAACAGGAACGGTATGGCGCCGATGCCAATGCGGAACAGGAAGCCACCGATCAGGGCGGTTCGAAACAATGGCAGGGCGAACAGCTTGAGTTCGAGCAGCGGATGCTCGGTTCGGCGTGCATGAAGGATATAGGCGATGCCGGCCAGCAAGCCGACGGCACTGGTCGCAAGCCCGACGAGTGGCGGCAGCGCCGGCAAGCTGATGACGGACAACCCGAGCAACAGGCCGGAGAAAGCCAAACCGGCCAGAACGAATCCCGGCCAGTCCAGCGGCCGTGTCTTTTCGGCTGCGACGTGAGGCAACACGAGGCTGGCGGCCACGATGCCTGCCAGGCCAATGGGAACGTTGATGTAGAAGATCCAGTGCCAGCTCAGATAGGTGGTCAGAAAGCCGCCGAGGGGCGGGCCGACAAGCGGACCGACCAAAGCCGGGACCGTCAGCCATGACATGGCGTTGACCAGTTGGTTGCGCGGCGTCGCCCGCACCAGCACAAGGCGGGCCAGCGGCGTCATCAGGGCGCCCCCCATGCCCTGCAGGAAGCGCGAGGCGACAAAGCTTTCGAGCGAGAACGAAAGGGAACATGCGATCGATCCGATCACGAAGACCAGGATCGACCAGCGGAAGATGTTCTTGGCGCCAAACCGGTCGGCCGTCCAGCCAGAGACTGGAATGAAGATGGCCAGCGCGACCAGATAGGCGGTCATTGCCAGCTTGAGGGCGATCGGATCGGTGCCGATGTCGAGCGCAATGGCAGGCAGCGCCGTTGCAGTGACGGTCGAATCCATCATCTGCATGAAAAGAGCAATGGCAAGGACGAGCGGGACAGCCCGGTTCACGAGAGGATTCGCCTGAGAAGAAAAAGAGGTAGGGCGCTCCTAGCACAGGAGAGGGCGCCTGTCCCGCGCGGGATCCGTCGATTGCGGTACAATCTTGAGTGATCCACTAAGCAATGCGTCGGGTGTGGGCGTTTGCCGGTCGATCTCATGCCTTTTCGGCGCCATGCATTTCGGTGGCACTTTAAGGTGCCGGAAATGGTTGGACAGGAGGCCGGATTATCGCCGAGTTACCTGCGACAACTTGACCCGAAGGCTGCCAGCACCTATTTGCGCTGCTCCGCCAGATGATTTCCGGCCCACCTGTCACCGAACAAGGAAGGGTGCCGCATGGCCTCCGTGATATCCGTCAAGTCGCTGTCAAAGACCTACAAGGGCGACTTCAAGGCGCTCGACGATGTCAGTCTCGAAGTCGAGGAAGGCGAGATCCTTGCGCTCCTCGGCCCCAATGGCGCCGGCAAGACGACCCTCATCTCGATCATTTGCGGCACTGTCAGTCCGAGTTCAGGGTCGGTAACCGTTGCCGGCCATGACATCCTGACCGGCTATCGCCATACCCGCAGCACCATCGGCATGGTGGCCCAGGAAATCGCCCTCGATATTTTCGAGACCGTGTGGAACACGGTGAAGTTCTCGCGCGGCCTGTTCGGCAAGGCGCCGGACGACAAGGTTCTGGAGCGCGTGCTCAGAGACCTCTCGCTGTGGGACAAGAAGGACGCCAAGATCCAGGCCCTGTCCGGTGGCATGAAGCGTCGTGTCGAAATCGCCAAGGCGCTGGTGCACGAACCGCAGGTGTTGTTTCTCGACGAACCGACCGCCGGCGTCGATGTCGAACTTCGCAAGGACATGTGGGATCTCGTACGGCGCCTCCGCGAAAGCGGCGTCACCATCATCCTGACCACGCATTACATTGAGGAAGCCGAGGAGATGGCCGACCGCATCGGCGTCATCAACCACGGCAAGATGATCCTTATCGAGAAAAAGACAGAATTGCTCAGAAAGCTTGGGAAAAAGCAGCTGTTCATCCAGTTGCACGAGCCACTCGATGCGCTGCCCGAACCTGTGCGGCGCGACGGGCTGGTGCTCAGCGAGGACAGGCGCGCGCTTGTTTTCGACTATGACGCCAAGGCCGAGCACACAGGCATTACCAAACTGCTGTCCGATGTCCGCGAAGCCGGCATCGTCTTTTCCGACCTCGAGACGCGCCAGTCCTCGCTCGAGGATATCTTCGTCGGTCTGGTGGGAGAGGACAAATGAACTATCGCGCCATAGCCGCCATCTATACCCATGAAATGTCTCGTACAATCCGCACCTGGATGCAATCTGTCCTGGCGCCCGTCATTTCGACGTCGCTGTATTTCATCGTTTTCGGCGCCGCCATCGGCTCGCGTATCCAGACCGTCGACGGCGTCGCCTATGGCGCCTTCATCGTGCCGGGGCTGGTGATGATGTCACTGCTGATGCTGTCGGTGACCAATGCCGCCGTTGGCATCTACTTCCCCAAATTCACCGGCACGATACGCGAATACCTGTCCGCACCGGTCTCGCCGCTGGAAATGACCGTCGGCTTTGTCGGCGCCGCGGCGACCAAATCGATTGTCATCGGTCTCATCATCCTGGTCACGGCCCGCTTCTTCGTGCCCTACGAAGTCCAGCATCCGGTCTGGATGTTCGCCTTTCTGGTGCTGACGGCGGTCACCTTCTCGATGTTCGGCTTCATCCTCGGCATCTGGGCCGACGGGTTTGAACAGCTCAATCTCGTGCCGATGCTGCTGATCACGCCGCTGGCCTTTCTCGGCGGCAGCTTTTACTCGATTTCGAGCCTGCCGCCGCTCTGGCAGACGGTGTCGTTGTTCAACCCGGTGGTCTATCTGATCTCGGGTTTCCGCTGGGCCTTTTACGAAATATCCGACGTCAATATCGCCGTCAGCCTTGGTGCTGTGGCACTGTTCATGTTGGCGTGCTTAGCAATTATCTCCTGGATTTTCCGCACCGGCTGGCGGATCAAGCCGTAGGGACGAGGCCTTTCGGCTACGCCGGTCCAAGGTAGAGCGTCAGTCCCGGGCGCACGGGAATTCAGCGGCGAGGCGTCTGCCGAGTGCGAAAACTCCTTTCGCGGGCAAGACTACGCGCGGCTGAATCTCCGATCGGGTCGGGGATGACGCCGTGCGCCACGAGCCCCTGGCGCCAAGACACCTATTGAGCGCCGCGTCCTGCTCACCCTTTCCAAACTCGTCTACGGGTGGTATTGGCCCGTGCCAACCAGCAGCCGCCCGAGTCTCCAAATCAGCGCGGCGCGATCTCTTCATTTTTGAGTCTTTAAGGCGCACGAAAGGGTTTGGCCGTGGCCAAGATCATCACATCCATTACAGGCGAAGAAGCACTCACGTTCGATGATGTGCTGTTGCAACCGGCACGCTCCGACGTCTTGCCGGCAGATGCCGACATTCGCACACGCGTTACCAAGGATATCGAGCTCAATCTGCCGATCCTCAGCTCGGCCATGGACACGGTCACCGAGGCCCCGATGGCAATCGCCATGGCCCAGGCCGGCGGCATGGGCGTCATCCACCGAAACCTTACCGAGGAACGCCAGGCCGAAGAGGTCAGGCTGGTCAAATCGTTTGAATCCGGCATGGTGGTCAACCCGATCACCATCGGTCCCGAAGCGACCCTGGCCGACGCACTTGACCTGATGGCCAAGGCCAAGATCTCCGGCATTCCCGTGGTTGAGAACGGCGGCACCGGCGGCCGCGCCACCGGCAAGCTGGTCGGCATTCTCACCAACCGCGACGTGCGCTTCGCTTCCGACCCGAACCAAAAGGTCTACGAGTTGATGACGCGCGACAATCTCGTGACCGTTCGCGAGGGCGTCAGCCAGAGCGATGCGAAGCGGTTGCTGCACCAGAACCGCATCGAGAAACTGCTGGTCGTTGACGTCGACCGCAACTGCATCGGCCTGATCACCGTCAAGGACATGGAAAAGGCCGTCGCCCATCCCTACGCCATCAAGGATGCACAGGGGCGCCTGCGCGTCGCTGCTGCGTCGACTGTCGGGGACAAGGGCTATGAGCGCTCGATGCAGCTCATCGATGCCGGCGTCGACCTGCTGGTGATCGACACCGCTCATGGCCATTCGGTTCATGTTGCCGAAGTGGTCAATCGCATCAAGAAGGAATCCAACGCAGTCCGGATCGTCGCCGGCAATGTCGCCACGGCGGAAGCGACCAAGGCGTTGATCGATGCCGGAGCCGACTCGATCAAGGTCGGTATCGGTCCGGGCTCGATCTGCACCACCCGTGTCGTTGCCGGCGTCGGTGTGCCTCAGCTCGCCGCCGTCATGGCCTCAGCCGAGGAAGCTGACAAGCAGGGCGTGCCGGTCATCGCCGATGGCGGCATCAAGTTCTCCGGCGACCTTGCCAAGGCGCTGGCTGGTGGCGCATCGGCTGCCATGGTCGGCTCGCTTCTGGCCGGCACCGACGAAAGCCCGGGCGAGGTCTATCTCTACCAGGGGCGCTCATACAAATCCTATCGCGGCATGGGCTCGGTCGGCGCCATGGCGCGCGGTTCGGCGGATCGTTATTTCCAGGCCGAAGTCAGCGACAGCCTGAAGCTCGTGCCCGAGGGCATCGAGGGCCAGGTGCCTTACAAGGGACCGGCGGGCAATGTGCTGCATCAGCTCGCAGGAGGGCTGCGAGCCGCCATGGGCTATACCGGCGCTGCCGATCTCAAGACCTTCCGTGAAACAGCGACCTTCGTGCGTATTTCCGGTGCGGGCCTGAGCGAAAGCCACGTCCACGACGTCTCGATCACCCGCGAACCGCCGAACTATCGCGCCGGCAACTGATCGGATCTGCCACATGCATTTGCCCGGACGCCTCTCCGCCGCTATCGAGGTTCTTACCGATCTCGAGACGCGCAAGCGCCCCGCATCCGAAGCGCTGCGCGACTGGGGCACGGGGCATCGTTTCGCCGGCTCGGGCGACCGGGCCGCCATCGGTAATCTTGTCTACGATGCGCTGAGGCGGCGGGCCTCGCATGGTTATGCCATGGGAGCCGAAACGCCGCGGGCACTGGTGCTTTCGGTCGCCGTCCGTGACTGGGGCGAGGAACCGGAGGCGCTGACGGCGAGCTTCGAGGCGGATAAATTCGCCCCCGAAGCGATCACACCCGACGAACTGGTTCGGCTGACTGCGACCGACCCCCTTGCCGGGGCGCCAGATCACGTTCGCACCGACCTGCCGGAGTGGGTGGCGCCGATGTTCGCCGAAACCTTTGGCGAAAACTGGATTGCCGAAGGGCAGGGGCTGACCGGACGTCCGCCGGTCGATCTGAGGGTCAATGCGCTCAAATCCGATTTGGCACGTGTCGAGAAGTCACTGAAGCGTTTCGCGCCGGAACATGCGCCGATCGTTCCGCTCGGATTGCGGTTGCCGGCGGGCAAGCGCGATGCCCGAACGCCCAACGTCATCGTCGATGAAGGCTATCTCAAGGGCTGGTTCGAGATACAGGACGCCGGCTCGCAGGCCGTGGCCGCCTTCGCGGCGGCGGCGCCCGGTCAGCAGGTCATGGACTTTTGCGCCGGCGGCGGTGGCAAGACCCTCGCCATGGCGGCGGATATGGGCAATCGCGGCCAGATCTTCGCCCATGATTCCGACCGCAACCGCCTGGCGCCGATTTATGATAGGCTCAAGCGTGCCGGCGCTCGTAACGTGCAGGTGCGTCCGCCCGAGCCCGGCGTGCTCGACGATCTTGCCGGGCGCATGGACATGGTGCTGGTCGACGCACCCTGCACCGGAACCGGGACCTGGCGGCGGCGACCCGATGCCAAATGGCGGCTGACGCCGGAACAGCTCGACGCCCGTGTCGGCGAGCAAGCGGAGATTCTCGACAAGGCAGCGGCGCTTGTCCGGCCCGGTGGACGTCTGGCCTTTATCACCTGTTCACTGCTGCCGACCGAAAACACCGGCAGCATTGCCGCCTTCCGCACGCGTCACCCGGACTTCGTGCCGGTCGACCACAGATCACTGTGGAGTTCCCGGTTCCCCGCTGCTGCGCCGCCAGTCGGACTCGCTGATACGCATTTGCATCTCAGCCCCGGTAGTACAGAAACCGATGGCTTTTTCATTGCGGTTCTAGAGCGGAAAACTGGGTAGGCGCGACAATACGGCAAGCCGATTAGCTGTTTTATATCTGGGCACTGGCAGGTCCCCGATCTAGTCTTTCGTATATTTTAACAAAATATGCGATCGCCCAAGGCATTGTGGGGCGCGAGGACCGGGGAACATGGCCGGGGCTGACCTGCCCAATCTGAGACTTGCCTTGTTCGAGGGCATTGTGGTGTCGCTGGGCGCCGCATCCGGCATTGCCTTTGCGCCGCGGTTGCTGCCGCCGGGATTGCTTTCCTTTGTCCCTGTCATGCCGTCACCTTTGACAGCGCTGGTGTGGCTGATGGCTTTTGCCATTGTCGGCTGGCTCGGCTGGCGCATTCACATCGAGAAACGCCGGGGCCTGATGCTGGTCGTCTGGAGCATCATGTTCGCAAGCCTTCTGGTCTGGCGCCTGTTCCTTTATGCCTGTGGCGCCGTCTGGCTGGGCGCAGCCGTGCTGGCGCTGGCAGCGCTGCTCGCGACGGTTTTGTTGCCATTAGTGGTTTCGATCGGCGCCGGCACCGCCTGGACGCTGCTGCCGCTGGTGTTATGGCTCGGCTACAGCTCGTCCGGGCTGATCTATCTGCTTCTGGCTGCCTGAGCGACCATTAGCTCGCGTGCAGTTCGCGCGAAATGGCCGGCCCGACTGCGAAGCGTGAGAACTGCACGGTGAGTTCGGCGCCTAGGGGCGAGCAGACCATCGGCCCGACGGCGACACGTGGTGGCATGGCGAGATAGCCGAGACGCGCCATCTCCCACGGCTCTTCGCCCCAGCGATATTGCACCCTGAGGGCGTCGTCGTGCCGCGTCAGCCGGACATGCATGCCGGCCATCGCCTCGACAGGCAGGGGGATGACGCTCCAATCCGATTGATTATCGCGGGTGAGGACGGCGCTCATATGCGGCTTGCCGTCGGTGAATTCGATGCCGGTCTTGATCCAGTTGTCGTCGTCGACGCGCAGCATGATGCCGGCCTGGTCGTATTGCTCCGGATAGGCGGATGAAAACACCGCCTCGGCCGAGAAATCGCCCTCGACCATTTTCGCAAACAGATGGCCGTTGGAATGCTGAAAGCCGTAGAAGGTGTTCTTCCAGAAATCGGTCTCGGCTGCAGCGGTGACGCTGAGCCCCTTTTCGTCGACCGACCAGTGCGGCGGCGGGTTGAGCCAGTCATGGCCTTCAAACATCGCTTTGCTCCCGAAAGGATTCTGTGTGCAACGATTTCACTGCCTCAGCCGTTAAGCAAGAACGGGCAGGGGTGTGCCGATGAGACATTGTGACGTCGATCAGACGCAGCCCGGGGTTCGCAAACATGGCAAATGCAAAACAGGGGGCGGTGCCGAGACGTGCCGTTCGATGATCATGACAAAAACCGATACAGCAGGATCTGGCAGCCTCAGTCACAACTGGCTGGCGCTCGCCGTCTTTCTCGTCGTTGTTGTTGGCGCAGGCTCGTTCATTGGCGTTCTGAATGCTCCCGGAGCCTGGTATTCCGGGCTCGACAAGCCGTTTTTCAACCCTCCGAACTGGGTGTTTGCGCCGGTCTGGACGCTTCTGTATCTCATGATCGCCATTGCCGGCTGGCGCCTGTGGATCACCGAGCGGAGCGGACTGGCAATGAAACTCTGGTTCGGTCAGCTCGTCGTCAACTGGGTTTGGACACCGGTGTTTTTCACGCTGCAGCTCCTGTGGCCGGCGCTGGTCGTGCTCGCGGTGATGTGGTTGCTGATCGTCGGGGTCATCGCTGCCGCCTGGCATGCCGATCGCACCTCCAGCTGGCTGATGATGCCCTATCTTGCCTGGGTCAGCTTTGCCGGCCTTCTCAATGCGGCGGTCGCCTGGCTCAACTGAGCCGGGATGATCCGCGGGAAGGCAGGAACGGCGCCGGGCTGTGGGGGCCTGGCGCCGGATCTTTATTTGTTGTCGGCAGGCTTGGCCCGCATCACCCAGAAGACGAGCGCCGACGCGAAGCCGAACAGCATCTTGGAGGTGAAGCTCACCGCGAAGGGGACGATGGTGACGAAGTCGTTGTTGATGATCGGCAGCAGCACGAAGAAGTTCATCGTCCACACGCCGGCAAGACAGGCAACGACCAGGATTGGCTCGACGAAGGTGCCGGCAACGCGCGGCAGAACCGCAGGGATGGCTATGGCAATGACGATGCCGAGACCGACTGCCAAAACCATGTGGATCAACAGCCCAATTGCGATCGAGGACGGCGCCGAGGCGAGGTCCGGAAACACCGAGGCGGTCACGCCGCGCGCGACAATCGCGGCGTCGTGTCCGGACAGCGAGGCGTAGAGCATGATCCAGACAATCTCCATCACGCCGCCAGCAAGGCCAGCCAGGGTTCCGGCGGTCAGTAGGCTGTGCCGGCGGCGACGCGCCGGAGAAGAAGCATTGGCAGTCATAGGGAATTCCTCTTGTTGTCTAGGCGTCGTTGCTCCGGCAGTCCGTGGTGCAGGTCCTTGTCCGCCGGCTGAATTTGAGCCGGGAGACGGTGGTAGACAGATGCGGTCACGTCAAGTGGCGGTTTGACGCTTGCCGCGCCTATACCCGCGCGTTTCGACGCGCCTCGCCCAGTCAAGAGCCGGTCGTTCGATGAAGCTGTAGGAGAGATGGGCAGTGACGAAGGAAATGCTGACGCTCACCAGGCAAAGCAGGGCCCAGTATCCCGGATCGGCGATGCCGGCGAAATGGAACATCGGGGCGGCAAGTTGGCGAACCAGTTCGAGCGCCAGATAATGCCAGATGTAAAGACCAAATGAAATCAATGCGATGTAGCGAAAGATGCGCATTTCGGTGACGCGGCCGATCCAGAGCGAAGACGGCGCCACTGCGAGTGCCAACCCGATGCCGAGCGGGAAGACCGGATAGGCGTAGGGGATGCCGAGAAGGCCCCAGCCTTCCGCAATCTCACGGTTGAGATAGGGGCCGGTCGACCAAGCCGCCATGGCGAGGCCGGCAAGAAACAGCAGATCGAACAGCCAGTGGCGGTGGCTGATGAGCAGCACCTGCACGCCTCCCGCCAGCGCGCCGATGGCGAAGATGGCGAAAAAACCGAAGACGTTGTACGTGGGCATCCATACGCGCGCGCCACCGACCAGCCCATATTGCCAGCCGATGCCGGTGCCGCGGATATCGACCATATTGATGGTGAGGAAATGTGCGGCGAGTGCAAGAAGAATGGCCCCGAGCCAGACGATCCGGGCCGACCAACCTGTTAGCCCGCAGCGCCCGCCGATGCACATCAAGGCAAAGCACAAGGGCAGCAGCAAGTAGGACATCACCTCGAAGCCGATGCTCCACAACGGGCCATTGACCTCGACAGGGAACATGGTCAGCCAGTGCCAGGCGCTGGTGAAGGTGGCGCCGGCGACCAGGCGCTGCATCAGTGTCGTATCGAACGGCACGCCGAAAACGGTGATGGACAGAACAAAGCTGACGATCAGCGCCGTCCAGAACCCTGGTGCTATGCGCGCAGCCCGTCTTAACGCGTAAAGCCGCAGCGAGGGCATGTTGGTTTCGGTGTCGATCGCCAGCCAGAACGGCCGCGACAACAGATAACCCGACAGCACGAAAAAGGCGCCGACCCCGAAAGATCCCATGATTGCAACCGAATGCATCGCCTTAATCGCCGGAGAAAAGGATTGCACATCAAGGCGTTGCGCAAGATGGTGAATCAGGACACCAAGACAGGCAAGGGCCCGGATGAAATCAGCGCCGGTCAGGAAATGACGATCACTCATGATGCTCGGCCTTGCCAAGGTATGCCGCATCTTACCCTAGGAACCTTGGTGGCGTTCGAACAAGTGGACCGAATGTCCCTGTTGGACGCAGAGACGGTGCGTCCGGCTTTTTAGCCAGTCACGCTTGAGGTTGGCCGGCGCCAATAATCCCTGAAAAATCGGCATTTCCTGCCTGTCACAGTACACCCCGTCTTGCGGAATCGCGGAACCGGCTATAAAGCCTCGCCATGACAGCGCAGCACCAAGCCATCCTCATTGTCGATTTCGGTTCGCAGGTGACCCAGCTCATTGCCCGGCGCCTGCGTGAGCTCGACGTTTATTGCGAAATCCATCCGTTTTCCAATGCAGCCGATCATCTCGACCGGCTCGCGCCAGTCGGCATCATTCTCAGCGGTGGACCGGCCAGCGTGCTTGACGACGGCGCGCCAACGCTTGATGCGCGATTGGTCGAAGCCGGCGTGCCGATCCTTGGCATCTGTTACGGCCAGCAGGCGCTGGCGGTAGCGCTCGGCGGCAAGGTCGAGGGCGGCCATCACCGCGAGTTCGGTCGCGCCATGCTGACGCCGAACACGCCATGCGCGCTCTATGATGGGGTGTGGGAGCTTGGCTCCGAACACCAGGTCTGGATGAGCCATGGCGATCGCGTCACCGAATTGCCGGATGGCTTCGAGGTCGTCGCGACCTCACCCGGCGCGCCGATGGCGATCGTCGCCAATGAAGAGCGGCGCATGTGGGCGACCCAGTTCCATCCGGAAGTGCATCACACTCCGGACGGCGCCAAGCTCTACAAGAACTTCGCCTATGATATCTGCGGCTGCACCGGCGACTGGACCATGGCTGCGTACCGGCAACAAGCGGTGCGGCAGATCCGCGAGCAGGTCGGGGACGGCAAGGTCATCTGCGGGCTGTCCGGCGGGGTCGATTCTTCGGTCGCTGCCGTTTTGATCCACGAAGCGATCGGAGATCAGCTGACCTGCATTCTTGTGGACCACGGATTGATGCGGCAGAACGAGGCCACCGAGGTCGTCGACATGTTCCGCAACCACTACAATATCCCGCTGGTACTGGTGGATGCCGCAGACACATTCATTGATGCGCTCGAAGGGGAATCCGACCCCGAGACCAAGCGCAAGACGATTGGGCGGTTGTTCATCGAAACCTTTGAAGATGAAGCCAAAAAGATCGGCGGCGCCGACTTTCTGGCGCAGGGTACGCTTTATCCCGATGTGATCGAATCCGTGTCGTTTTCCGGCGGGCCGTCGGCAACGATCAAATCGCACCACAATGTCGGCGGGCTGCCCGAGCGCATGAACATGAAGCTCGTCGAGCCTCTGCGCGAACTGTTCAAGGACGAGGTCAGAGCGCTCGGCCGCGAGCTCGGTCTGCCCGAGAGCTTCGTGGGCCGCCATCCGTTCCCCGGTCCCGGTCTGGCCATCCGCCTGCCGGGCGGCGTTACCCGCGACAAGCTCGATATTCTCAGGCAAGCTGACGCCATCTATCTCGACGAAATCCGCAAGGCCGGGCTTTACGACGAGATCTGGCAGGCCTTCGCCGTGTTGCTGCCGGTGCAGACTGTCGGTGTCATGGGCGATGGGCGCACATATGAGTTTGTCTGTGCCCTCAGGGCCGTGACTTCGGTTGACGGCATGACGGCGGATTTCTTCCCCTACGACATGAATTTCCTCGGCCGCGCCGCGACGCGGATCATCAACGAGGTTCGGGGCATCAACCGGGTGGTCTATGACGTAACGTCGAAGCCGCCCGGGACCATTGAGTGGGAGTGAGGACCGGCACGGCTTAGCCCGCACAAGATTGCGCCGGAGCAGGATTTTAGACTTCGGCGCTCGCAGAGCTATGATAGCTAGGCCGTCGGGCCTCGAAGGTGACACTAGGTTCGAAGCTCGTGGTTGACGGCTAAGTCACCAGCCGACTTGGTCCGCTCGATCGCGAATGCTAGGTATCCTTGCCAGTTCTAGAAGTCTTTGCAATTTGAAAGTGCCCGTTTGACGGACGCTCAAGCAAGCGCTTTTTTACCAACCTATGCAGCTTCACTACCAAACTGGGGCGACTAAACGTGTAGTCTGCTTCCTCTAGGGCATCGACGATCTGCTGGATGGACATTGTTGATTCGCTGTCTTCCAGTACTCTCAGGATAAATTCGTCAATATTTATGTTCTGATGCGTTGCAGCTTCACTGTGCTGTGCATCATGCTCGCTTGCATCTGAGTTGATCTGGTTTAGGCCGCTGCCCTGGGTGCTAGAAATAATACCCAATGCGACTTCTGCCATTCGCTCGGCGAGATCTGGATTGTGCCGGCTTACGCCATCAACGGCAATTTCGATTTGTTGGGCCAGAAATGCGACCTCACGAAGGTAATGCCCTTCAATCCTGCCGGCAATTTCACTGTCGATGTCCATCATCACTTGCCTCCCGCATTGATAGCGAGCATAACGAGAGTGTTAACAAGTTATGAAGGATTTCGCAAGGCGCGAATCAACTCAGTGTAAATGCGAGTTGCACAAATCATTAAGTTATGATTAACATCATTAGGCGTCGTTGAGTGGTAGAAAAAATAACGCATTTCAACAGGAGGTTGATATGGAGGCGTTGTTTGAGTGGAGCCAGAGTTGGTGGTTGTGGGTTGGGGCGGCGATTTTGACTGCTTCTGCAGGTCTTCGAACGATCGTCGTTAGTTGGAAGCAGATGAGGCCGAAGTTTAGTATTTCTCTTGACAACAAGCTAATTGCAAACAGCGATCGTGCAATACAGCTTGAATGGATTTTCGAGTGGGTCGAGTGCGGCAAGGCGACGAGGCGGAGCAACCAGATTGCCGGATCCTTGGTGTGGTTCAGCCGGGAAGGCTGATCTCCTTTGCGTGGCGATCGATGCGAAGTTGATCGCCTCGCATTGCTTTTGCGAACATCTTGTGCAGAGTGGTTGACCCTCGCAGGGGGCGTAACTCCTCAAACAGGCAGTAGCGGCGGGAATGCGCATCTCAAGCTACAAACGCAACTATGTGCCCGAAGGTTTAGTCAATCGATGCGTGCCCTTGTCCAGCGTGTAACCAGCGCATCTGTCGCTGTCGATGGCGAGATCGTCGGCGAGACCGGCGTCGGCCTGCTCGTTCTCGTCTGCGCCATGCAGGGCGATAGCGAGAAGGAAGCGGATTGGCTGGCAAGCAAAGTCACCAAGCTGCGCATTTTCCGCGATGACGACGACCGGATGAACCGCTCGGTGATCGATATCGGCGGCGGGGCGCTTGTTGTCAGCCAGTTTACGCTGGCGGCGGAGACCAAGGGAAATCGCCCGGGCTTTTCGCGCGCTGCCGAGCCGCAACGGGCAAAGGCGCTTTACGAGCGCTTTTGTGAGGCCGTTGCCGAACAGGGCGTGCCGGTCGGCAGGGGCGTGTTCGGCGCCGACATGAAGGTCAGCCTGGTCAATGACGGGCCGGTGACCATCTGGCTCGATACGGCGACGCCGAACGGCTGATCCAAACATCTTCTCTGTTTGGCGAGCAGGTCCTGAGTGCCGATTGGCGGTGCTAGACCATGCCGAAAGGCCACGCTCTATCGGTGCCGGAACCCAAGCGCACGCATGCCGGACTTGGCATGCCAGCTCAAATACGTCAGAAAGGCTTGCCGGTGTGCTGCGAGCTTGCTAACTATGGTAGCGCTGTCATTTTGCATCGATCAGCGTATTTGCGACAAGCCGTATTGCTGATGGAAGATGCGGCAGCGCCGCTGGGCAGCCCATGGTCGGACCGGCCGCCGGGAGGGCGGCAAGACACAGATTGGCGGAATGGATGAGAACCGGACGTCGTCAACCAGAGCGCAAGCAGAAGATCACCCTGGCCGAGGTCGCCAAGCTTGCCGGCGTCAGCGAGATTACCGTGTCGCGCGTGCTCAGAAACAAGGGTGCAATCGCCGAGGCCACGCGCCAGAAGGTGATGATGGCCGTTGCGGAAACCGGCTACGTGCCCAACCGCCTCGCCGGATCGCTGGCATCGGCGGATTCCAACCTGTGCGGGGTCATCATCCCGTCGCTATCCAATATCGTTTTCCCGGAAGTGTTGCGCGGCATTCATGATGTGCTCGATCCGACTGGCATTCAGCCGGTGGTCGGGGTCACCCATTACGATCCGCATGCCGAAGAGAAGCTTGTGCGATCGCTGCTGGCCTGGAAGCCGCAGGCGATGCTCATTGTCGGCTTCGACCATACCGATGCGACCCGGCTGATGCTGAAGAATTCGGAGGTGCGTGTCGCCGAGTTGATGGACATCGATGCCGAAGCCATCGATGTGGCCGTCGGCATGTCCCATCACAAGGCCGGTGCGGATACGGCCCGTCACCTCATCGCGCGGGGTTACCGGCGCTTTGGCTATGTCGGCCACGACTGGAATTCCGACAGGCGGGCGCTGTCGCGCCATGATGGGCTGCGCATGACCCTTGCCGAGAACGGGATCGACATTGTCGACGAAGAGCTTTTCGACGGCCCGAGTTCGACCATGGCAGGGCGGCAGTCGCTGGCGCGATTGCTGTCGCGCATGCCGGACATTGATGTCGTGGTTTTCTCCAATGACGACATGGCCATAGGTGGTGTCTATCACTGCCTGGCCGAGGGCATTGTGCTAAAAGAGCAACTGGCGATTTTCGGATTCAACGGTCTCGAAATCGGTGAAGCCTTGCCGCAGCCCCTTTCGACCATCCGTTCGCGCCGCTTCGAGATCGGCCGGATTGCGGCAGAGAAGATTCTCGAAAGTCCGGAGCGCAGCGCCACGCCGCTCAGTATCGATACCGGATACGAGATCGTTAGTGGCGGCACCGCCTGACGACAGCGTCGCTTTGTCGTTCGGCAAGCCGGCGCCCTGTCCAGCAGATATGAACTGAAATGACGAAAAAGGGATTCGAGATGCATCAGGCAATCAGCAAGGGACAAGTTGCGGTCGTCACTGGCGGAGCGTCGGGCATCGGTCTCGCAGCGGCACGCCGTTTGTTGGCCGAGGGCATGGTGGTGGTGATTGTCGACCTGCCCGGTGAAAAGCTCGACACGGCGCGGGCGCTGCTCATCGGCGAAGGGGCGGGCGAAGACACGATTTTCGCCATTGGCGCCGATGTCGGGGACGAGGTGCAGCTCAAGGCTCTGGAAGCCAGCGTCACCCAGGAAATCGGTCCGGTCAGTGTTTTGATGAACAATGCCGGCATGCAGCCGGGCAGCTCGATCCTTGATGCCGAACAGAACTGGCGGCGGATCATCGACGTCAACATGTGGGGCATCATTCGCGGCGCCCAGATCTTTGCGCCGGGCATGATCGACGCCGGCAAGCCGGCGCTGATCATCAACACCGGCTCGAAACAGGGCATCACCACGCCGCCAGGAGATCCGGCCTACAATGTCTCCAAGGCCGGCGTGAAGGTTTTCACCGAGCAGTTGCAGCACGAGTTGCGCAATCTCGATAATTGCCAGGTCGAGGCGCGGCTGTTCATCCCGGGATATGTCTTCACGCCGCTGACGGCGCATGGCCGCACCGACAAGCCCGAAGGCGCCTGGACGCCGGAGCAGACGGTGAATTTCCTGTTTGAATCCCTCAAACGCGACGATTTCTACATTCTGTGCCCGGATGGTGAGGTCGACCGCCCAACCGACGAGAAACGCATTGCCTGGGCGGCTGGCGACATCGTCGAGAACCGGGCGCCGCTATCGCGCTGGCACAAGGACTATGGCGACGCCTTCAAGGCCTGGCTGAACAGATGATTTGAGGGGGAGAGGCGCTGCCGGTCCGGCGGGGGCCGGACCGGCTGCGTCTTAAGTCTTTGAATGGTCGTGTTTTCGAACCGAAAAAGCGGTGCCCACTTTTTCTGAAAGCACTCTATTCTGCCGGGCCGTGCACGCGCCGCGCGACTGGCAGGTTCGGCAGGAGCGACACCAGCCAGAAGGCCAGAGCCTCGACCGGCTTGCGGAAGCGCCACTCCACGGCCCAGGAGAAGGCCATGGCAAGACCGAAGGTCGCGACAAGCGCGGCAATGACGTTAATCACCGGCGGCATATAGGGACCGAGCGCAGCCATCAGTGTCAGCCCGATCGTCTCGTGCAGCAGATACCATGAGTAGGACACAAGCCCGGCCTGAACCAGAAACGGACCAATGACAGGCAGCATTGGCAGCGGCTTATGGTCGGCGAACCTCAAGAAGGCGAACATCAGTGCTGCGAAGACCGAAACAGTGATAACGGCATCGATTGCTCCGGTCGGGTGCAGGTAGGAGCTGCCATAGCTGTCGACGGCCAGCACCAGAACCATGGTAGCGCCATTGAGCGTCAAGCCCATGTCTGTCTTCATGCCGTCTGTCCGGCGCATATACAGCAGGATGCCGAAAGCGAAGAAGGGCAGATAGGGCGCCAGTCCGAACACGCGCAACAGGTTCGTCGGCGAGGCGCCGCCGGTCGCGGGCAGGATCAAGGTCATCGCTACCCAGACACCGGCAAGTGCTACGGCGAGGTATGAGAACAGACGCGCCAGCCTTTCGCCAGTGCCGAAGACCGCGGCCAGCAGTGCCAGCAGAACGTAGAACCTCACCTCGGCGGCGATCGACCAGAACGAGCCATTGACCCATTCGCCTGCTTCTCCGAACAGGATCAGGTTGAGGCCGAGATCCAAAAGCGTTGCCGGCTGTTCGTGGTAGCTGACGGCTGGCACACTCGGCACCGGGGCGAACATGGAAAAGATGAACAGCCCGAAGACGGCGGCGATGAAGGCCGGATAGAGCCGCGAGATGCGCCGTGAGAAAAACCGCCGGACGCTGTCCGAGCGGGTCAGGGTCAAAAAGATGCAGTAGCCGGAGATCACGAAGAAGAAATAGACACCGATCCAGCCGAACCCGACAGGGAAGGGAACCGGACCCGGCATGTTGAGCGCTTCATGGGGGATGCGCGCGGTGAAGTGATAAAGCGCCACCATGAGGATGGCCAGACCACGGAACATATCGAGCGTTGGGTCGCGCTTTTTGGGGGTCGCCGCCGCAGGCGGGGCGTCGTGTCCCGCCGTGGTGGCTGGCGGCGCACCCATTGCGGTCGTCGAACTCTGGCGAAAGTCCTCGGTCATGTCCTTGCGTCCCTGCATACAGGAGCACAGAGTTAGCCCATGCGGCTTAATGCCCCGCAAAGGCAGGGGCCACTTACAGGCAACTCGTTGCCGTGGTGAATCATCTGTTGCTATCGGGAGGGACCGCAATGCTCATTCTCGTTCTGGGCCTGATACTGTTTTTCGGCCCGCATTCCCTGAAAATGCTTGTTCCTGACAGGCGCGCCGCCTTCATCGAGAAACGGGGTGAGGGGCCCTGGAAAGGCATGGTTGCGCTCAGTTCGGTGGCCGGTATCGCCCTGATGATCTGGGGCTGGATGGCCTATCGCTGGCAGGCGCCAGAAATCTACACACCGCCCGACTGGGGCGTGCATGTCAGTGCCGTGCTCAATTTCATCGGTCTGGTGCTGCTCTTTTCGTCTGGCAAGCCGGTCGGTCGCATCAAGGCTTTTGTCGTTCACCCCATGGCCTTCGGTATTGCCGCCTGGGGCATTGGACATCTGTTCTCGAACGGCGATCTGGCGTCGATCCTGCTGTTCGGCGTCTGGTCAGCCTATGCACTCGCGTCGGCGTTGGTGGCGACAGCGCGTGGCGATCAGCGTCCCCAATTCGAATCGGCCAGGACTGACATCAGCGCCATTGCCGTCGCCTTGGTGATCTATCTGGTGCTGGTCTATTTCCTGCACGGCTTCCTCTTCGCCGTCGCTCCATCGGTGATCTAGGCGTTCCGATTCCGGGCTGAGGTTTGGCGGGCTTTTGCAGCCATTTGCGCGTGGCCGGCAGCGGTCGCGGTGACGGTAGTTTTTCCCATGCGCAGGGACGAATTGCATTCCAGCGCGCGCCTGACTATTGTGCCGCCGAATTCAACCGCCGAGTGACCAGAAAATGTCCGAAGAATCGCTGTTTCGCGAAATTGACGAGGATCTGCGCGCCGATCGCATGCGCAATCTGTGGCGGCGGTTCGGACCCTACGTCATTGGCGCTGCCGTCGCCGTGGTGTTGCTCGTTGCGGTCAACGAGGGGTGGTCGTGGTGGCAGCAGTCTAATGCGGCGCGTTCGTCTGATGCCCTTTACGTTGCGCTCGACGCCGCACAGGCCGGTGACGTCGACAAGGCGATTGAAGCGCTCGGTCCGGTCGAAAAAACAGGTTCAGGGAAATATCCGGAACTGGCGAAGTTCGCCGAAGCTGCGTTCCTTGCCGAACAGGGCAAGTCGGCCGATGCGGTTGCCGTTTACGACCAGCTTGCATCTTCGCTCAGCGAATTGCGCCTTCGGGAACTGGCACTGACGCTTGCCGCCTTCGATCTGGTCGATTCCGGTGACGTCAATGGCGTCGAGACCCGCGTCAACGGCCTGATCGCCGCCGGCTCGCCGCTGGCAGGCGCTGCCCGCGAGGCGCTCGGTCTGACCCAGTACAAGGCGGGCCAGGTCAATGCTGCGCTGGCAACGTTTGAGGCCGCCGCGGCCGATGCCAATGCGACCAGCGACCTGAAGGCACGCGTCAACGTCTATATCGCCCAGCTCTTGGCCGAAGGTGCCGTTGCGCCACTGGCCGATGCTGCCGCAAGCGACGCATCAGCTGCGCCTGCAGCGACGAACTGACATAACCTGCGCCGGAAACGGCGGGAGTTCCAGAAATGAGCGTTGTTGTCGCCATAGTCGGCCGACCGAACGTCGGCAAATCAACGCTGTTCAATCGGCTGGTTGGAAAAAAGATCGCGCTCGTCGATGACACGCCGGGCGTGACCCGCGACCGCCGGCTGGCCCGCGGGCGCATCGGTGATCTGTTCTTCGACGTGCTCGACACCGCCGGCTATGAAGACGCCACCGACGAGAGCCTTGAGGCGCGCATGCGCCTTCAGACCGAGGCGGCGATCAGCGAAGCCGACATCATCTTGTTCATGATCGATGCCCGCGCCGGCGTGACGCCGCTCGATGCGCATTTTGCCCGTATCCTGCGCAAGGCCGGCAAGGACGTGCATCTTGTCGCCAACAAGGCCGAATCCCGAGCCGCCGACGCCGGCCTGACCGACGCCTACAGTCTCGGGTTCGGGGAGCCAATCGCGCTTTCGGCAGAACACGGACTCGGCCTTGGCGATCTTTATGCCATCGTCTCCGAGGCAGTGGAGCAGGTCGAGGCCGACAAGAGCGAAGCCGAGGCAAACAAAGACGCCGACCTGCCGGCCTTCGATGTCGCAATTGACGGCGAGATCGACGACGAAGAGGCCAGCAGGCGTTGGGACCCGACCCGCCCGCTCAATGTTGCCATCATCGGTCGGCCCAACACCGGCAAGTCGACGCTGATCAATCGTCTGGTCGGGGATGATCGGCTGCTGACGGGGCCAGAAGCCGGCATTACCCGTGACTCGATCCTCGTCCCGTGGGAGCACAATGGCCGGGTCATCAATCTGGTCGACACTGCCGGCATGCGGCGCAAGGCCAAGGTCCAGAAGAAGCTCGAAAGACTTGCTGTCTCGGATTCGCTGAGGTCGCTGCAATATGCCGAAGTGGTCATCGTCATGCTCGATGCAACGATGCCGTTCGAGAAGCAGGACCTGCAGCTGATCGACCTTGTCGAACGCGAGGGCCGGGCCGTGGTCATCGGTCTCAACAAATGGGATCTGGTGGAGGAAAAGCAGAAGGTCCTCAGCGAGCTCAAGGAGATGTGCGGGCGTCTGCTGCCGCAATTGAGCGGCGTCCCAATGGTCACTTTCTCCGGCCTCAAGGGGATCAATATCGACCGGCTGATGAAAGCGGTCTTCGATGCCGAGCGCGTTTGGAACGTGCGCATTTCTACAGCGCGGCTCAACCGGTGGCTGGACCAGATGCTGTCTGCCCATGCCCCGCCGGCTGTTGGCGGCAGGCGTTTGAAGATGCGCTACATCACCCAGGTCAAGGCGCGTCCGCCGACCTTCGCCGTCTTTGCATCGCGCCCTGATGTCGTGCCGCCGGCCTACAAGCGCTACCTCGTTCACGGCTTGCGCAAGGCCTTCGATCTCGGCGGCACGCCGATCCGCCTGATGTTGCGCGGTGGCGAAAACCCCTATGCAAACAAGAAGAAAAAGCGCTGAGTTAAGGTAAGGTCTTACCTGAACTTACCGTTCTGTCGACACTCAAACGCCCTCCCGTCCTCTCGTTGTCCGAGACGGCGGAAGGGCGATGATGCCGGTGCTCGATTGCGTCCGGTTAGTCGAGGCCGAGCTTGCCGCGAAGCGTCGACAGGTCCTCGGCAAGGGTGTTGACCTTGGCTGTCAGCAGGGTGCGGTCGTCATCGGTCAGGTTCGAGTAGGTGACGTAGCCGCCGGACTCGGTCTGGTAGGTGGCGAGCACCTTGTCGACGGCGGCGAAGTTCGCCTCGACGGTGGCGACGAATTCCGGATCACTGTCGACGACCAGCGGCTTCATCAGATCGAAGATCTTGCGGGAGCCGGCAAAGTTGGCGTCGAAGTCCCAGAGGTCGGTGCCGGAATAGCGATCCTCCTCACCGGACACCTTGGTGGCAGCGACCTCTTCCATCAATGCGGCGGCACCACCGGCGACGGTTTCAGGCGGGAAGGTCAGGCCATTGATGCGATTGTCGAGTTCGATGATGTCGGCGAGGAGGCGGTCGGCGACCTCTTCGAGACCATCGGTCGAGTTCTTTTCCCAAAGTCCGTATTCGATGCGGTGGAAGCCGGTGAAGGTGGGATCGGCTTCGCCCTTTTCATAGTCGTCGGCGCGCGCGTCGATCGATACGTCGAGGTCGGCAAACAGTTCGGCGATCGGCTCGACTTTCTCGTAGCTGGTGCGGGTCGGTGCGAACAGCGCCTTGGCTTCTTCGACATCACCGGACTTGATGGCGGCGACAAAGGCCGTGGTGTCCTTGACGAGCTGGGACGTGTTCTCGGCGACGTAGATCTTGTACTCGGCCAGTGGCCCGACGAGATCGAGAGAGGCGGTTTCGGCCTGCGCCGCCACAGAGGCGGAGGCGATCAGGCCAAGCGACAGAGAGGCCGTCGCCAGCAAGCGGGAAAAGGTCATGTTTCAATACTCCGTGGGTTGGTCAGTTGTTGCGTTGCGGTTTAGGAGACCGCATCCACCAGTGTCCGGCCGAGATAGTCGCCGGCATTTTGCGCGCCTGGCAGGACGAAGAAGTAACCCCCGCCCACCGGCTTGATGTATTCCTCGAGCGGTTCGCCATTGAGCCGGTTCTGGACGGCGATGAACCCTTTCTCGAGATCGGCCTGGAAGGCGATGAACAGCAGGCCATGGTCGAGCTGGTTGGCGCGAGTGGCGCCATTGGCATAGTTGAACGGACGCCGCAGGATGATGTTTTCCTCGGTGGCCGGAACACGCGGATTGGCCAGTCGGATGTGCGCGTCGAGTGGGGTCAGCGCGCCATCCGGGTCGTCGGCATAGTCGAACTCGTCATACTCGTGCGTGCCGCCGAACGGGGCTCCGGCGTCTTTCGTGCGTCCGAAGATCGCTTCCTGCTCGCCGAGCGGGGTGCGGTCCCAGCGTTCGACGAAATTGCGGATGATGCGCACAGCCATGTAGGTGCCGTCTTGCGTCCAGGCCGGTTCGTCAGCGCCGGCCCAGACGATCTCGTCCATGCGGTTGGCATCGGTTGAATCGGGGTTGGCTGATCCGTCGCGAAATCCGAGGTAGTTGCGGGCGCTTTCGGCCCTGCCATCCGGTCCGGGCAGAATGACCGGCACGTCGCCATCCTGCATCCAGCGCAGCACGAGATGACCGGAGAGGGTTTTGAGGATGTCGCGCAGGGCGTGAATGTTGGTGTCCTGGGTATTGGCACAGAACTGCAGCACCACGTCGCCATGGCACAGCTCGGGGTCGAGCGCGTCATTGGGAAACTCGGTCATGCGCTGCAGCGTCTTGGGCTTTAGTGCTTCGAGTCCGACCTTGTCGAAGAACGACGCGCCAAGGCCGACGGTGACCGTGAGATTGTCGGGCGCGATATGCGGGCCGAGGATGCCGGAATCGAGCGGGGGCAGTTTCGGGTCGCGGTCGGGCACATCGCCGCCGGAGGTGAGGAAAGCGATCCGCTCGGTCAAACGCCGAAACATCTGTTCCATCTCATCGGGCGATTGCACGATGGTATCGAAACTGGCGACGAGGCCATTGGCCGGGCGCGGGGTTACGATTCCGGCCTGGTGCCTGCCGTGGAACGGTACCGATTGCAGTGTGTCTCCGAGATGTCCCGAAGGCGCATCAGCGACCTGCGGGCTTTGTGCAGTCTCGGCTGCTGTTGCGCCCGTTGCCGAGGCGAGTGCGCCGCCGGCGGCGCCGAGGCCGAACAGCACCTGCCGACGGCTTGCCACCGGGCAGCCCTGAGCGTGTGTTGGACGATTGCTGTGGTTGTTGACTGGGCATGCCATGTCAAACGCCTCCGATGGCCTGGTTGATCTGATCGAGCGTGTCGGCAAGCTCGGTGAAGCTGCCGGCCAGTTGGGCGCGCTTTTCAGCGCTTATCGTGTCGTAGTCCGGATAGGCGTCGCCGGAGCCGAGAGCGGTGATCCCGGCACCAGTTGCTGCGAGTTGGTCGTCGATCCGGGTGACGAGTGCCGGATCGACCGGCTCCAGAACGACCTGAAGCAGGCCGGTGATTTTGGCGATGCCGTCAAGGCTGGCGGCAAGTTCGCTGAGATCGGCGTGGGCGTAGTGATCCTCGCCCGCCGCGATCTTGCCGTCGGCGAGCTGACGCGCCATGTCACCCGGCAGCGCGACCAGCAGAGCCGGATCGATGGTGAAGGCGCTCATCCGCGCCTTGAGTTCGGTCAGATCCGAGACCAGTGCATCGGCGACCCCGGCAAGCCCTTCGGTCGTCCGGGCGTTAAACAGGCCGTATTCGAGGCGGTGATAGCCGGTGAAACCGGGATCGGCTTCGCGGCCGGCCAGATAGTCGGCAACCGGGTCGATGGTGGTTTCAAGATCGGACAGGCGGTAGGCCAGCGGTTCGATGTGCCGGTAGGGCAGGCGAGCTGCGCGCCAGAGGTTCTGGGCCGTTTCGAGATCATCCGCCTTGATGGCAGCGCTCAGTGCTTCGGCGCCGGCAATGGCGGCGTTAGCCTGGGTAATCAGGTAGACCTTGTACTCGCCAAGCGCGCCCAGGAACTCCCTGAGGCCGATTTCGGTGCTCGCCGTCGCCCATTCCTCGGACGGGGTGACGTGTAGCGTGCCACGTGGATTGGACAATAATCCACAGGTCATGTCGTAGTCGCCGGGAGCAAGGGAAACGGTGAGCATCTGCTTGAACCCAGGCGCGATGTTCTCGCGCTCGGCGACAACCATGACGCCGTCGAGGATTTCCCACTCGATCGGGCGATCCGAGGCATTGGTGATCTCGAAGCTGCGCCGCCCGGCCTCAACCGTCACGGCGTTGGGTTCGCACGCAGTCGTGGTGACGCGGATCGGCTCGCCGACGACACCGGCCGTCCGGCTCTGGTTGAGGGCGGTCGCGAAGGAAAAGGCAACAATACCGGCAACGACGAGAAAAGCGGCGCCGACCAGGGCGAGCTTCATCCCTGCCGGTCGCGTGGGACCGGTTGTCTGCCTGTCGGGTTTTGACGACATCTGATTATGCTCCGGAGGCGTTCTTGCCGACACGCACCGGTTGAGCCGGGTGTGAGGGACGCAGGAAAAAGAAGAAGCTGACGAGGAGGAACGCGAGGTAAACCAGCACTTCGCCTTGGCGCGGCGCATCGAGATAACCGAAGAGGCCGGACAGGACGGTGCCGACGGGGCTGGTTTCCGGCAGGGTGTTGCTCAGGTCGTAGACGGTGCCTTGCAGGGCATTCCAGATGCCGGCCTCGTGCAGGGCGCGCAGTGCGCCGGCGAGAATGCCGGCGGCGACAAACAGAATGAAGGCGCCGGTCCAGCGGAAGAAGCGTCCGAGATTGATGCGCAGGCCGAAAAAGAAGATGCCGACGCCGAAGGCAATGGCGACGAGGATGCCGGACAAGGCGCCGAGTGGCGCTGCAGGTCCGGTGCTCTGCTGGAAAATCGCCAGAAGGAAGAACACCGATTCAAGGCCTTCACGCGCCACTGCGAAAAAGGCCATGCCCACCAGCGCCCAGGCGGCGCCCGTGCCGGTGAAAGCGTTGTCGATGGTCTGGCGCAGGTTGGTCCCCATGGCGCGCGATGCCTTGCGCATCCAGAACACCATCGAGGTCAGGATGATGACTGCGACAAATCCGATGACGGACTCGAACAGTTCCTGCGCCTTTTGCGGGAACTCGGCGCTGACCAGTTGCAGTGCGGCGCCGACGAACAGCGACAGCGCCACGGCGAGCAGAACGCCGACCCAGATGGTCGGCATCCAGCCCGAGCGTCCGGTCTGGCTGAGATAGGAGGCGATGATGCCGACAATCAGTGCGGCCTCGATGCCTTCGCGTAGCATGATGAGGAAGGGTGCAAGCATGAAACAGGACCTCCGGGACCTAGGAGCGCGGAGGCCGGGCATGCCGGCTTGTGCGCGACAGTCCCGCCCGAATTTCGGGCATGCGGCATCGGTCGGCTGCGGCACGGATCACGTGCCTCGGCTGATAGAGCAAAATTCACTCCTTCCGGGTTCAAGTCCCGGTGGTTGGCGAATCCAAATGTGAACAGGAGAAACCTACGGCACGGCATCTGGCGCGAAGGCGCCGCCGTCTCGTTGAGATTGCCACCTGCTCGATCAACGGGATTCAAGGTCCTGCCATCGGCTGGCACCCAGAGTCCTAGGAAAGATGCGGGAAAAATTCAACAATAAACACAAGCAATTAGAAGCGTTCTAAGGTGCGCGGGTTTGTCGCTGTGTATCAGGGCGTTACGTTGCTGGCGTTTGCAGCAAAATTGATCCTGGCTGGATTTTCTGCCGGGTGAATGCTGGATGCGGGAGTGTTTTCCACCGACCGGTCACATCAAAAGTGGCATCGCGCCGACTTCAGTACCGACGATCCGTCGAGTAAGCGTTGCCGAATATCAGTACAAAAAGGCGACTGATTGCTGGTGTCGTCCGCTCGTAGCGGCACGGTGGTTGTTGCTTGCGGAGAGTTGCCTAGAGCGGCGCGGTGGTGTCCTTGCCGATGTCGACCAGCATGCCGGTTTCGCCATAGGCCGGGCTCACCATGTCGACCAGGCGCGGGGCGATCTCGTCCGGCGGTGGCAGGGTTTCGGGATCCTCACCCGGCATCGCCTGTGCCCGCATGGCGGTCCGTACGATGCCCGGATACAGGATGTTGGCCTTGACGCTGGTTGTCGCCATCTCGGCGGCATAGGCCTTGACCAGCATATCGAGCGCCGCCTTGCTGGCGGCATAGAGCCCCCAATAGGCCTTGGCCGACTTGGCAGCGCTGGACGAGACCATGACGATGCGTCCGGCGTCGGATTGGCGCAGCAAGAGGTCCATAGAGCGGATAAGGCGATAATTGGCGGTGACGTTGACCGAAAAGGTCGTCTCGAACTTCCTGGGATCGATATGGGCGACGGGGCTCAGCACGCCAAGCAGGCCGGCATTGCCGATCAGGCCGTCGAGCTTGCCCCAGCGTTCATGGATGGCAGCGCCGAGCCGATCGATGCCGGCGTAATCGGTCAGGTCAAGTGGCACCAGCGTCGTCGTGCCGCCGTTGGCCTGGATGGTGTCATCGACCTCCTCGAGGCCGCCGACTGTGCGGGCCACGGCGATGACATGAGCACCACGGGCACCGGCATTGCGTGCGGCGGCAGCGCCGATGCCGCGCGAGGCGCCGGTGATCAGAACCACACGCCCATCAAGGTCTTTTTCGGTCATCAGTATTCCTGCACGGTCCTGTCAGACGATCGGCATCTTCCGTTATGAGCGCTGTGTTAGCCAGCTTCCCTCAGCAGTGACAGCTTCTTGGGGTCGGCGCGCCTCTCGCCATTGAGATCGGTCAGCTCCGTCGGATAGTCGCCGGTGAAGCAGTGATCGGAGAACTGCGGCGAAGTATTGTCGCGTGCGATGCCGCCGACAGCATCGTAGAGCCCTTCGATCGACAGGAAGGCAAGGCTGTCCACGCCGACGTGACGCGCCATGTCTTCCAGATTCTCGAACTGGTTGGCGAGCAACTTGTCCGGGTCGGGCGTGTCGATGCCGTAGAAATCGGAATGGGTGATCATCGGGCTGGCGACGCGCATATGCACTTCGGCGGCGCCGGCGTCGCGGATCATCTGCACGATCTTGAGCGAGGTGGTGCCGCGGACGATGGAATCGTCGACCAGCACAACGCGCTTGCCCTCAATCTGTTCGCGATTGGCCGAATGCTTGAGCCTGACGCCGAAGGTGCGGATATGCTGGCTCGGCTGGATGAAGGTGCGTCCGACATAGTGGTTGCGGATAATGCCGTATTCGAATGGAATGCCCGACTGCTGGGCATAGCCGAGCGCGGCGGGGGTGCCGCCATCGGGGACGGGAACGACGACATCTGCATTGACCGGCGCTTCGGTTGCGAGGTTCTTGCCCATGTTTTTCCGGGCCGTGTACACCGAGCGTCCGGCAACGATCGAGTCCGGCCGGGCGAAATAGACATATTCGAACAGGCAGACGCGCTCGGGACGCGGTGGGAAGGGTTTGAAGCTCTCGATGGAAACCGAGCCGTCTGGCTGGGTCTCGCAGACGATCACCTCGCCGTTCTCGACATCGCGCACGAACGTGGCGCCGATGATGGAAAGCGCGCAGGTCTCGGAGGCGAAGATTGGCTTGCCGTCGAGGTCGCCAAGCACCAGCGGGCGGATGCCGTTGGGGTCGCGGGCGCCGATCAGCTTGGTGCGGGTCATCGCCACCATCGAATAGGCGCCTTCAAGATGCTTGAGCGCATCAATGAAGCGTTCGGCGGAATTCTTGGACTTCGAACGGGCGATCAGGTGCAGCACGACTTCGGAGTCCGATGTCGACTGGCAGATGGCGCCGCTGGCGATGATTTCGCTTCTGAGCGTCAGCCCGTTGGTGATGTTGCCGTTGTGGGCAATGGCGATGCCGCCGACTTCAAGCTCGGCAAACAGCGGCTGGACATTGCGAAGCACCGTTTCGCCGGTGGTCGAGTAGCGGACATGGCCCATGGCGGCGGGGCCGGGCAGTTTGGACAGGGTGTTGGGATCGGTGAAATTGTCGCCGACCAGACCCAGACGCCGCTCGGCGTGAAACTGGGTGCCATCGAAACTGACGATGCCGACCGATTCCTGGCCGCGATGCTGCAGGGCATGCAGCCCAAGCGCGGTCAGTGTTGCCGCTTCGGGGTGCCCCAGAATGCCGAACACGCCGCACTCCTCGCGCAGCGTGTCCCCATCAAGATCGAAAGCAGAATCGTCGCCGACGTCTGGCGGGAGAGATTTGCTGGTGCTCAATTCGAAGACCCTTGCCGATGTCGACCCTATTTCGGGCCGGATTTGGGTAAGTCCGTTTCTAGCACGACAGGCGCTGCCTGTCAGGTGTTGGTGGAAAGGCCCACTTCGCCGGCATCGGTGCCTTCGTCGGCCGGCGCGACGTCGTCAGGTGGTATGACCCCGTCGGGATTGTTGCCCTTGGAGCGCTGTAAAATGTCGTTGAGCTGGTTCTCGAGGTCGTCCGGCAGGGCAGCAATCAGCCCGTCGCCGATCTGGGTCAGCGCCGGCAGAGACTTCGAGCCTTCCGCCCAGGACGGCAGGTTGGAACCGAGGAGCCAGCTACCAAAGATCACGATGACCACGGCGATGACGATGCCCCGCAAGGCGCCGAAAACGAAGCCGAGCGTGCGGTCTAGCGGGCCGATCTTGGAATCGACCACGAAGTCGGCGATGCGCATGGTGACCAGGTGCAGGACGATCAGCGAAACAAGGAAAGTGACGATCACGGTGGCGGCGTCGGCCACCACCTCTTCCTTGATGTATTCGCGGGCGATCTCGGGATGGTATTGCCACATCCAGATGGCCAGCACTGCCGAACCCGCCCAGGTGGCGAGCGACAGCACCTCGCGGGTCAACCCGCGTGCCGTGGCCAAGAGCGCCGAAATCAGAACCAAAATGCCGACGCCGACGTCGAATGCGGTGAACATCGCGGACGCTCCCCAAGACTGCGGTTGGATGCTTGTGACCCCGTTTAGCCGCTTCACCGCGCCGTGTGAAGCGCCCTCAGAACTTATGCCTAGACTTGTTGCCCGGAAACCGCGCTTGGTATCGCCGGTGATGCTCTCGCTCAGGGATCGATGTCGAGAAGGCGCGCCCCTGGCCCCTGCGCGGCGAGTGCGTCATCGGTGTTGCGCAACGGACAGGTATCGACGGACAGGCACCCGCAGCCGATGCAACTGCCGAGGCTGTCGCGTAGCCGCGTCAACCGGGCAATGCGCTGGTCGAGATCTTCGGCCCACACCTTTGCCATACGCCCCCAGTCGCGGGCGTTGGGTGCGCGATCGGCTGGGAGCAAAGCAAGCGCCTTTCTGATGTCGGACAGGGGAATGCCGGTTTTCTGCGCCACCTTGATGATCGCCACCCGGCGCAACACGGTGCGGTCATAGCGGCGCTGGTTGCCCTCGGAGCGGGTGCTGGCGATCAGGCCTTTCGATTCGTAGAAATGCAGTGTCGACACCGCGACTCCGGCGCGGCGGGCCACGTCGCCAACTGACAATTGCCTGGGCAGGGCTGGCATCGACACCTCGCATTATCTGCTTGACCTCAACATTACTTGAGGTTCTATCAAGGCGCTCCCTGACGCGCAAGAAGGGCTCTTCCTGACCTCGTCATGTCCGGTTCACCGGATGGAAACGAGATCTGTAGATGGGCTCGGCGCGTCACGCGATTTGAAGAAAACGAAGCAAATCAAGGAGCAAGCCATGTCGTTGGAGATCATTTCAGCAGGTAAAAGCCGATCCGTCCCGGGCCACGCCCTCGTGCGCGTATTGCGCGTGCTGGCGGTGCGCTTCCGGTTCGCGACTGACGTTGTGCCGGAGCGGCAGGGCGCATTCGGTATCCCGCCGCGCGCGATTTCGCAGTCAGAGCTCAACGATCATCTGCGCCGCGACATTGGCTTGCCCCATTCCAGCGATGGCTCGCTGTGGCAGGCACTCAGATAGGTGGCCTACGAGTCAGTTTCGCTGGCGGCGGTGCTCTCTTCATCGCTGCCGCCTCCACCGGCGGCGATGCGGGCGATCAGTGTCGGCAGGTCGGTGAACTCCTGGATGCCGATGCCCCCATTGCGGTCGGCTGAGCCGATTTTGCCGCAAAAGGCGCCGGAGAAGCCGAGCTTGGCTGCCTCGCGCAGCCTGAGGGCCGCATGCGACACCGGACGGACGCCGCCCGACAATGAGATTTCCCCGAAGAACACTGCATCAGCCGGCAACGGCCTGTTGCTCAAGGAAGAGACAAGCGCGGCGGCAACGGCAATGTCGGCCGCCGGCTCGTTGACTTTCAACCCGCCGGCGACGTTGAGATAGATGTCATTGGCGCCGATCCTGACGCCGCAACGGGTTTCGAGAACGGCGAGGATCATCGACAGCCGTGCCGAATCCCAGCCGACGACGGCCCGGCGCGGCGTTCCGAGCGGGGAGGGCGCCACAAGCGCCTGGATTTCGATGAGCAGCGGTCGGGTGCCCTCGATGCCGGCGAAGACCGCCGAACCGGTGGCCTTGGAATCGCGCTCGTCGAGGAACAGGGCGGAGGGGTTGGCGACCTCCTCAAGCCCGCGCTCGGTCATGCCGAAGACGCCAATCTCGTCGGTGGCGCCGTAGCGGTTCTTGACGCCTCGCAGCACCCGGAACATGTGGGATGTGTCGCCCTCGAAATAGAGAACGGCATCGACCATGTGCTCGACGACGCGCGGGCCAGCGATCTGGCCGTCCTTGGTGACGTGGCCGACAAGCACCACGGCTGCGCCGGACTTCTTGGCGAAACGTGTCAGCGCCTGAGCGCTGGTCCTGACTTGGGTGACGGTGCCCGGTGCGGAGTCGACGCGTTCGGTCCACAGCGTCTGGATCGAATCGATGACGACGAAGTCGGGAGCCGGACCCTGTTCGAGGGTGGCGAGGATCGATTCGACATGGGTTTCACTGGCCAGCAATACCGGCGCTTCGCCGAGCCCGAGGCGCTGGGCCCGCATCTGCACCTGGGCCATTGCCTCTTCGCCCGAGACATAGATGACGCGCTTGCCGTCGTTTGCCAGCGCCGCGGCGGCCTGAAGCAGCAGAGTCGATTTGCCGATGCCCGGATCGCCGCCGACAAGAACCGCCGATCCGTTGACGAAACCACCGCCGGTGACGCGGTCGAGTTCGGCGATGCCGGTCGAAATACGTGCGGCGGCATCAGATACGGCTGACAGCGGCGACAGTGTCAGCGGACGTCCGCTGGCCCGCGCTGCCTGCGGTCCGGCGCCAATGCCGGTGTTGACCGCTTCCTCGACAATGGTGTTCCACTCACCACAGCTCTCGCAGCGGCCGGCCCATTTCGAGCTGACGGCACCGCAGGACTGGCAGACATAGTTCAGTTTTACCTTGGCCAAGACGCACGCTCATTCATATCGGACTGGATGGGAACATATAGAGAACGATTAGCTCTGCCAAGCCCGCAGATCTGGTCGCGGTCTAGCCGAAAACGCCGACCCATCTGAGCGCTGCAATCGCCCCGGCCAGCAGAACGACGGCGGAGAAGAACTCGAAAGTGTAGCGACTGAAGACCGTCGGGATGAACACGTCGTAGATGAAGCCATCCGGTTTGGCACCGTAGCGCTCGGCATAGGGCGAGATCGGGCATCGGAAGCGATAGGTGACCATGATGACGGCTTCAAACGCAACCAGGCCGAGCGCAACCCACAGCCATGTGCCTGCCTGCCAGGTGATGGCTGCGTAAAGCAGGACGAAGCAGGCGGCTCCGTTGACGACATAGATTACGGTGTGTGCCAGCCGGATCGCGAACAGCATCTGGGCATCACTGAGGCGCATCGCCTGTTCGCCTTTATGCCGACGTGTCCGCAGGCGGCAGGTAGATGCGCTCGTAGCGTCCGGCATTGAGCGTGGTCAGCATTTCATATCCGATGGTGCCGGCGCTCTCGCCCTGTTCATCAACTGACAGGGTCGGGCCGAAGATCTCCATATAGTCGCCGGGCTTGGGGGCGTTGTCGTGGAAATCGGTGACATCGACGGTGACCAGATCCATCGAGATGCGGCCCATGACTGGAGCGACCCGGCCCTTGAAGGCGGCTTTGCCGCCGGGTTTGGTCGAACTGGCGCCGAGAGCACGGAAGAAGCCGTCGGCATAGCCGATCCCGAGGGTGGCAATGCGGCTTTCGCGGTCGACGGAATGGGTTGCACCATAACCAACCGTTTCCCCCGTCCGCGCCGCGCGCACCTGCAGCACTGGCACCTCGAGGGTCACGGCGTGGGCCATGGGGTTCTGCCGCCCGCCGATGGCGCGTCCGCCGTAAAGGGCAATGCCCGGCCGGACCATCTGGAAGTGGAAGTCGCGGTTGGACATGAGACCGGCGGAATTGGCCAGCGAGGCGGGGATGGCCGGGAACTGGGCCAGCACCGTCTGGAACAGCGCAAGCTGGGTGCGGCTTTTCTCGTGCGCCGGTTGATCGGCGCAGGCAAGATGGCTCATCACCATTTGCGGAAGATAGCCGAACTCGGTCAGCCGATCGCGCACCAGCGCCGTGTCGGACAGGCGGAAGCCGAGCCGGTTCATGCCGGTGTCGAAATGCAGCGCTGCCGGAAAGGCCTCGTTGTGGGACAGGCAGATGTCCATCCATTCCTCGAGCATCGGCACCGAGCCGAGGGCCGGCATCAACCTGTTGGCGAGATAGAAATCGGCTGCGCCGGGATACAGGCCGTTGAGCACGAAGATATGGGCATCGGGAAGCGTCTGGCGCAGGCGCTGGCCCTCGTCGGGCGTGGCGACGAAGAAGAACTGTGCGCCGGCACCGGCCAATGCGGCGCCCGTCTGCTCAAGCCCGGTGCCATAGGCGTTGGCCTTGACCACGGCACCGGTCAGTGCGCCGGGCGATACGCGTCCGAGCGCCCGCCAGTTCCTGACGATGGCACCGAGATCAACTGTCAACCGGCCTGAAAGGCCTTCTGGGCGGGCTGGAACGGACATGACCGCAGGCTATTCGATTCGATCGGGTGTGTAGGCATCGCGCGCAAGGTTGGTGAAGCGCGTGAAATTGGCTTCAAAGCTCAGCGTAACGGTGCCGGTCGGTCCGTGGCGCTGCTTGCCGACAATGACATCGGCCAGTCCATAGACTTTTTCCATTTCCCCCTGCCACGTCAGATGTTCGGGCGTGCCTTCCCGTGGTTCCTTGTTCTTGAGGTAGTATTCATCGCGGTAGATGAACATGACCACGTCGGCATCCTGTTCAATCGATCCGGATTCGCGCAAGTCCGCAAGTTGTGGCCGCTTGTCGTCGCGGTTTTCAACCTGTCGCGACAACTGACTGAGCGCCATGATCGGTACATCGAGCTCTTTGGCCAGGGCCTTCAGCGATGTGGTGATTTCGGTCAGTTCCTGCACGCGGTTCTGGCTGGCCTTGGCGGACGAGCTGGTAAGCAGCTGCAGATAGTCGATGACGATGAAATCGAGCCCCTTCTGGCGCTTGAGGCGCCGGGCCCGCGCCATGAGCTGGGCAATGGAAAGGCCACCGGTATCGTCGATGAACAGCGGCAGATCGGCGATCATCTGCGAGGTCTCGACCAGCGTCGCATACTGGCTGTCGTGAATGCTGCCGCGCCTGATCTCGGAAGACGAAATCCGCGCTTGGTCGGACAGGATACGTGTTGCCAGCTGTTCGGCGCTCATTTCAAGAGAGAAGAACCCGACCCGGCCGCCGTTGACCGTTTTCATATTGCCTTCGGGCGTCGGTTCCTCGCGGAAGGCCTTGGCGATGTTGACCGCGATATTGGTTGCCAGCGAGGATTTGCCCATGGCGGGGCGGGCGGCGAGGATGATGAGGTCGGAGCGCTGCAACCCGCCCATCAACCGGTCGAGATCGATCAAGCCGGTCGAGGTGCCAGACAGCCCTCCGTCGCGCTGATAGGCTTCGCTGGCCATCTGGATCGAGGCCGTGACGGCATTGGCGAATGATTGGAAGCCGCCGTCATAGCGCCCGCGCTCGGCCAGATCGAACAGTCGTTTCTCGGCGCCCTCGATCTGCTTGTCCGGCGTCATGTCGACATCGGACTCGTAGGCGATCTCGGTCATCTCCTCGCCGATGAGGATGAGATTGCGCCTCAGGGCCAGGTCGTAGACGGCCTGGCCGAAATCATAGGCATTGATGACGGTGGTGGCTTCGGCAGCAAGACGAGCCAGATATTGCTGCATCGAGACGCCCTCGATCAGCTCGGTCGGGAGGAACGTCTTGATGGTGCGCGGATCGGCTTTCTTGCCGGCGCGGATGATCTTGGCGGCGACTTCGTAGATCTGGCGGTGAACCGCCTCGTAGAAATGATCAGGTTCGAGAAAATCCGAGACGCGGTAGAACGCCTCGTTGTTAACGAGGATAGCGCCGAGCAGTGCCTGCTCGGCCTCGATGTTGTGCGGGGCCTGACGATAGCCCTGCTCCTGATCTGGACGAAGTTGCCGTATCTCGGCCATGCAGCCCCCGTTGGCTCGTGAGCATTGTAGTTAATGCAATCCTGACGCCTACCATAGCCGCATTGGGCGCGGCATCGTTGTCGCAGTGAACAACGGGGATAACAGACGCGACAGGTCGAAAAAAAGGGCCGGAGCGATCCGGCCCTTAATTCATCGCAGATGATTCGGGCTGAGATCAGGCGTCGGCCTGGGTCTCGTCCTCGACGGCCTCGGCTGCGTCGTCGGCAGCGGCTTCGGCGCCTTCGGCATCATCCTCGGTCTCGGCTTCGGCAGCTGCCTCCGCCTCGTCCTCGTCGTCATAGGAAACGACGGTCATGTCTTCGCCCTTGGCCTGGCGCAGGGCCTCGTCCTCGGAACGTGCGACATTGACGGAGATCGTGACTTCGACTTCCGGATGCAGGCTGAGCGCAACTTCGTGCACGCCAACAGTCTTGATCGGGTTGGCGAGATCGACCTGGGATTTGAGGACGGTGTAACCGTCGGTCGCCAGGGCGTCGGCGATGTCGCGGGTCGAAACCGAACCGTAGAGCTGACCGGTCTCACCAGCCTGGCGAACCATGATCACCGAGTGGCCATTGAGCCCGGAAGCGATGCCTGCGGCCTCGTTGCGGCGCTCTTCATTGCGCTTTTCGATGACGGTGCGCTCGGCTTCGAACTTCTTGCGGTTGGCCTCGGTGGCGCGGAGCGCCTTGCCCTGCGGCAAAAGGAAGTTACGGGCATAGCCGTCCTTGACCGTGGCTTCGTCACCGATCGAGCCGTGGCGCCCAACGCGTTCGAGTAGAATGACTCGCATTTTGTCTCTCCAATGCTGTCCCAGTTTCTCCCGATGGGGAGATCCGGTTAGAGGCGAGGGGACCATTCCCTTCGCCCCAACGAGCGGCCCAGCACTTGGGCCGCGACGTGATGATGATTAGCTGATCGAGAAGGCCAGCAGACCGATGAAGCGGGCGCGCTTGATGGCACGGGCCAGTTCGCGCTGCTTCTTGGCGGAAACCGCCGTGATGCGCGACGGCACGATCTTGCCGCGCTCGGAGACGTAGCGCGAAAGCAGGCGCACGTCCTTGTAATCGATCTTCGGGGCACCGGCACCTGAGAAGGGGCAGGTCTTGCGACGGCGCTGGAAAGGCCGGCGGGTATGGGTCGTGGTCAGATCACGAATAGCCATTATTTATGCTCCTGTCGGCTCTAGAAACGGCGCGGGCGATCGCTGCGGTCGTCGCGGTCGCGCTTCTGCATCATGACGGACGGGCCGTCTTCGAGGGCATCGACGCGGATGGTCATGAACCGCAGGATGTCTTCGGACAGGCTCATCTGGCGCTCCATCTCGGCCACCGCTTCGTGCGGGGCGTCGATGTTCATCAGCGTGTAGTGAGCCTTGCGGTTCTTCTTAATCTTGTAGGCGAGGGACTTGAGGCCCCAGTACTCGGTCTTGGTCACCTGGCCGCCGGCCGAGGAAATGATTTCCGAATAGGTGCTGGTCAGTTCTTCGACCTGCTGGGCGGATACGTCCTGCCGCGCCAGATAGATATGCTCGTAGAGGGCCATTGGGCGCCTTTCCTTAGCGGTTCTCAACAATAGGCATGTCTGGCGCGGAGCCCCCTTGAAGCCGGAAAAGGCGTCAAAGCAGTCTTGCAAAGAGCGGGAACACGGGAGGCGGCACGTTTCTGTCGTCTGTGCCATCCGGACAAACCGGACCCCTCCGTTCAGCCCCCGGCCAAACGAATGCGAGGCGTGAATAGGACCAAACGGGCGGAAAGGCAAGGCGTTTCTCGGCGCCGCGGGCAGCTTCGGGCGATGGCGTGCTCTCATGCGCGTCAACCTTAACGCGCAACCTTCCGCGAAGATGAATGGCCGATGAATGCTCAGTTCGCGATAGGTTCAGCCCGAAAGATCTATTTCAGCCATCGTTCGAAGGAAAACGGCCACTCTCTCAAGGAAAAATCACGATGTACCGCGTTAGCCACTCCGCAGCAAAAACTCTCTCCGCAATCCTGATGGCTCTTGCAATCGCAATGCCTGCCAGTGCCGCCGATCGGGTTTCGCCGGTTGGCAAATGGCAGACAGCGACCGGCGAAAGCCGCTACGAAGTGAGCTATTGTGGTGACGGGCAGCAGATCTGCGCCAAGCTGACCTGGCTGCGTTCCGACGCCCGCACGCCGGAGAACCTGGCCCACCTAAACCGACTGGTGGTTCATGGCGCAAAGGCGACGTCCGACAACAAGTGGAAGGGCGTCATCAGCTTCGACGGCCAGAACATTCCCGGCCGCATGACGCTGGTCGACAAGGACAAGATGGTGCTCAATGGCTGCCAGTTCGTCTTCTGCCAGACCGTTGAGTTCGAACGGATCTAGAGCATTTTCAGCAAAAATGGGAACCGGTTTTGCGGTTCGAAAATGCGATAAATCAATAGATTAGGTCGTTTCAGTCTTTCCATGAAACAGTGAAACGACCTAATGCTCAGCGTTCGCCCGCATGAGCAGGCGGGCGCACGAAGATCAATTCGGGATCGCCCGGATCGAGATTTTCGATCACCCCGGATTGCACGAATCCGAGACCGAGAAAAAGCGCCTGCATCGCTGCATTCGATTGATTGGTGGAACTCCAGACCTGGTCACGAGGCCAGAGCGCGCTGGCATGATTGATCAGCGCCCGCCCAATGCCGCGCCGGCGGAAGTCCTCGTTGACAAAGATCAGCTCGATGAAAGGTCTGTGAAAGAACGAGCGGTTGGACACCATGTAGCCGGCCGCCTCACCATCCTGGCGTGCGATATGGCACTGGCCGACAGAAACCCAGTTGCGGATCTGGCCGATGCGCCCGTTCTGAACCGTAGCGCCGGGGTCGAGCGCAATCAGTGTTTCAATGTCCCTGGAGCCAGCTGGCCCGACGGTGATCACGACACCACTGTAATTCGGTCCACGGCTCGCGTCACGCCTGTGTAGAGCCAGCGCCGACCGTCCTCGCGGAAGGCGAAGCTCTCGTCGAACAGGTAGACATTGTCCCATTGGCTGCCTTGCGCCTTGTGGACGGTCAAGGCGTAGCCGAAGGTGAATTCGTCGAACTGGCGGCGAACCGCCCAGGCCATCTGCTCGTCGGAGCCGGTGAAGAAATCAAGGTGGGTCGTCACCTTGACCTCCTGCATCGACGGTCCGCCGTCCTCGGGCAGGATGTGCATCTCAAGCTTGCCGGAATTCTTGCGCTTGACCTCGGAGACGATGAAGATCTGACCGTTGAGGAGCTTCTTGCGCGGGTTGTTCCTGAGGCAGACGATCTTGTCGCCCAAAACCGGGGTGGCGTGCGGCAGGCCTTTCAGCTCGCGCAAACGGTTGTTGTAGTCGATGCGGGTGCGGTTGCGACCGACAAGAACCTGATCGGCGTGGAGCACGTCTTCCTGCTCGACCTCGTCGCGCGAGATGACCTTGGACTCGCCAAAAGTGCCGCGGTGCAGCTCGCCGCCGTTGCGGATGTCGAGCGAGAGCTGGATGATGGGGTTCTCCGCCGCCTGACGGTGAATCTCGGTCAGCATCAGGTCCGGCTCTTCGGTGATGAAAAAGCCGGTGCCCTGAACGGGCGGTAGCTGGAAAGGGTCACCGAGCACCAGCACCTTGGTGCCGAAGCTCAAAAGGTCATGGGCCAACACCTCATCGACCATCGACACTTCGTCGATGACGATGAGGTCGGCGCCAGCGGCAGGCGATTCTCTGTCGAGCACGAAGCGGGGTTCGGATTCGGAATCGCTGATCAGCGTGTAAATAAGCGAATGGATGGTCGAGGCGCCGCGACAGCCGCGCTTGCGCATCGCCAGTGCCGCCTTGCCGGTGAAGGCGGCGTATTTCACCGAGTTGAGACCGGAGGCCAAGTGCTTGGCGAGCGTGGTCTTTCCTGTTCCGGCCCAGCCGAACAGGCGGAAGACCTGATCACCATTCCTGTCCTTGAGCCAGTTCGATACCGCGATGAGGGCGGCGTCCTGCTGGGACGACCATTTGACCATTGAAACGACTCGGCTGCTTGCCACGGAAGGACGGCGCCCATAATTAGGGCGCAACATTTCGGCTGAGACAAGCACGGCGGACAGACAATGGCAAAAACAGCTTTCACATTTCCCGGACAGGGCAGCCAGGCGGTCGGTATGGGCAAGGCCCTGGCCGACGCCTACCCGCAGGCGCGCGCGGTGTTCGACGAAGTCGATGCGGCGCTGGGGCGCAAGCTCTCGAGCATCATGTTCGAAGGTCCGGATGAGACGCTTCGCCTCACCGAGAACGCCCAGCCGGCGCTGATGGCGGTGTCGATGGCGGTTGTCAGGGTGCTCGAATCCGAGGGCGTCAGTGTTTCCGAACGCGCCGCTTTCGTCGCCGGCCATTCGCTCGGCGAGTACTCTGCCCTTTGCGCGGCAGGCACGTTCTCGTTATCCGATACGGCCAAGCTGCTCGATATTCGCGGCCATGCCATGCAGGCGGCAGTGCCGGTGGGCGAGGGCGCCATGGCGGCGATCCTCGGGCTCGACATGGAGGCGGTTAAGGCCGTGGCCGCCGAAGCAGCACAGGGCGAGGTCTGCGACGTCGCCAACGACAACGCGCCTGGTCAGGTCGTCGTTTCCGGATCGGCGGCGGCGGTCGAACGTGCCATCGCGCTTGCCAAGGCAGCGGGCGCCAAGCGGGCACTGCCGTTGCCGGTGTCTGCGCCCTTCCACTGCGCCCTGATGGCGCCCGCGGCGGAAAAGATGGCCGAGGCCCTGGCGAGCGTGACGATCAATGCACCGGTGGTGCCGGTCGTCGCCAATGTCACCGCACGCCCTGAAACCGACCCCGACGCGATCCGCAAGAACCTTGTTGCCCAGGTCACCGGCATGGTGCGCTGGACCGAGAGCGCCTCGTGGCTGGCAGGCGAGGGTGGCGTTGATACGCTTGTTGAACTCGGCGCCGGCAAGGTGCTGACGGGTCTCGCCAAGCGCATTGCTCCCGATGCATCGGCGCGGGCGCTTGGCACGCCGGAGGATATTGCGGCATACCTTCAGGGTGATGGCTAACGAGGACTTCGAATTCGACACCTCGATCACCCGGACCTTCAGGGGTGCGCCGGGCATGCTGGCTATGGCGCTGGTTGGAAGTCTGATCTTTCTGGGGATCTGTCTCGGCATGGCCACGGGCCGGCTACCGGGTGTCGAAGTGGAAGAGGGCGATGTCATCCTCGCCTGGCTCGGCGCGGCATTGTTCGGCTTTGCTGCCCTGCGCTTTTTCCAACGGCTCATGAAGGGGCGGGCGGTGACCATCGAGATTTCGCCCGACGGTTTGCGCGACCACCGGCTCGGGAGCCCCCTGATCCCGTGGAGCGGCATCACCGAAATCAAGGGCTGGGAGCACCGCTCCGGCTCCTATGTCCAGATCGGCCTCGATCAGGACACCGAATGGGAAGTGTTGGCGACGGTTCCCGACAAGGCTCTGGGTTTTGCCAACAAGCTGCTCGGCACGCCAGGCATTGCGATCAGCGCCGCGGGCACGAATACCGACACCAGGACGCTGTTGGCGGTTTGCGATGCCTATTGGAAGGCGCATCGCGGTTTCTGACTTCAGGGCAGGTAACTGGAGCAAAAGTGCGAGATTCGGGCCGCCGATGCGATAATGTCGTGATGGCTGCAACGGGAACCATCCCGGGTCACAGGCATTGATAGATGAAGACGCCGTCAAAGCGCGGCAATGAATTGTCTATCAAGGAGATTTCCCATGGGAACCGAGCAGTACCACGAGCCAGCACATGATCTCAGCGAGGAGACCCGCACGCTCGCCCGGATGTTTGCCGGACTGCAGGAAGAAGCCGAAGCCATCAACTGGTACACCCAGCGTATTTCGGTTGAGAAGGACGAGGCCGCCCGCGCCATCATGAAGAATGCGCGCGAGGAGGAGTTCAAGCATTTCGGCATGGATCTCGAGTTCTTGCTGCGACGGATGCCGGAATGGCGTGAGATGCTTGAAGGAATCCTGTTCACAAAAGGCGACATCGTTGACGCCGGAGAAAAGGCGGAACACGAGGACGGCTGATCCGGGCGCGCTTGCGGCGCCTGCCGATCGCGACGCGGCGCATCCGGTTGGGAAGGGGCGCAACTGCCAGAACCTTCATCGCAATTCTTGACCTTGTTGCCGATTTGGTCGATGTCACCGGCTTCGAGTGCCGTTGGCGGCCATGAGCGAGAAGAAGGGGAAAACGATGTTTGATCTGACGGGCAAGCGCGCTCTAGTCACAGGCGCCAGCGGCGGCATCGGCTCGGAGATCGCCCGCGTCCTTTCCGAGGCCGGCGCCGATGTGGCGCTATCCGGCACACGCGTTGACAAGCTTGAGGAAGTGGCGGCCGCGCTGCCGGGCAAAACGGCAGTGCTGCCGTGCAATCTCTCCTCGCTGGCCGAGGTCGACCATCTGGTGCCCAATGCCGAGAACGCACTCGGCGGGCTCGATATCCTCATCAACAATGCCGGCATGACGCGCGACAACATCTTCATGCGCATGAAGGACGAGGAATGGGACGACGTGCTGGCGGTCAACCTGACGGCGGCTTTCCACATCACCCGGTCGGCCTTGAGGGGCATGATGAAGCAGCGCTATGGCCGCATCATCGGCATCACCTCGGTGGTCGGGGTGGTCGGTAATCCCGGCCAGGGCAATTACGCCGCCTCCAAGGCAGGCCTGATCGGCATGTCAAAGGCGCTGGCCTACGAGGTTGCCTCGCGCAACATCACCGTAAACACCATTGCGCCAGGCTTCATCGGCTCGGCCATGACCGATGAGCTCAATGACAAGCAGCGCGAGAATATCATGCAAAAGGTTCCGGCCCAGCGTCTTGGCACCGGCGAGGAAGTGGCTGCGGCGGTTTTGTTCCTGGCAAGCAAGGAATCCGGTTACATCACCGGTCATACCCTCAACGTCAACGGTGGCATGCTGATGCTCTAGGGAGTCGCGTCAGGCCTTTGGTGCCGGCTTTTGCGCTGCGGCGGGACGTTCGCAATTGTGATCAGGCTCTTCCTGCGGCGGCGGATCATCGCGACTCGCACGCATGAGCGTTGTGACCAGAAAAAAGGTTGTAACCATCAATACGAGGTAGATTATCCCCCAGAATAGGACGTCGGACATCTATTGTATTCCAATCGTTCTATCGTCCTTCCGTGTCGATTAAAGCATACTTCGACCGCGTAAGTCGACATATAGGCATAATCATGTACGTATTGAGGGATGGCTGTGGCCGGCTTAGGATCGGCCCTTGAGGTCTGGCTAAAGGACGTGATACCGCGATGGAGAGGCCGAAGAGGTGCATGCCCGTTTGACAAAGGTTGAGAATAGCTCTCAAAACACCGGCAGCACTGATATGGCCAAGCCAGAAAAAGTATGATAATGCCGCCCGTCAAGCAGCGCGGACGAGGGTGAAACGCCCGAAAAACCGCCGGATGCAGCGGTTTGGAACAAGTCACTGACGTAGATCAGAATTGTGCCGCAAACCAACAGAATACAAGCTTTGTAAGAAGGACAACAAGACATGAGCGATATCGAAGATCGCGTGCGTAAGATCGTGGTTGAGCATCTCAATGTGGATGCCGACAAGGTCACTGAAAAGGCTGGCTTCATCGACGATCTGGGCGCGGACTCGCTGGATCAGGTTGAGCTCGTGATGGCCTTCGAAGAGGAATTCGAAGTCGAGATTCCGGATGACGCCGCCGAGCAGATCCAGACTTTCGGCGATGCTGTTACCTTCCTCAAGAAGGCCAAGGGCGAGTAGCGGTCCTGACCTGATGGAATTGCGGCGAGTAGTCGTAACCGGGCTTGGGCTGATTAGCCCACTCGGTTGTGGCGTCGAACCTACGTGGCAGCGCCTGCTTGCAGGCCAAAGCGGGGCTCGACGCGTCACTGAATTCGAGGTGGACGATCTGGCTTGCCAGATCGCCTGCCCGATTCCGTTTGGGCCAAAGTCCGAGGGCCTGTTCGATCCCGACGAGTGGGTCGAGCCCAAGGAGCAGCGCAAGGTTGATCCTTTCATCACCTATGCGCTCGCCGCGACCGACCAGGCTGTTGCCGATAGCGGCATCGAGCTGAAAACGAGCGAGCAGCAGGAACGCGCAGGCGTGCTGATCGGCTCCGGAATCGGTGGCATCGGCGGCATATATGAGGCCTCGATCACACTGAAGGAACGTGGCCCGCGCCGCATTTCACCGTTCTTCATTCCAGGCCGGCTTATCAATCTTGCATCCGGCCATGCCTCTATTCGGCATCAGCTCAAGGGACCAAACCATTCGGTCGTGACGGCCTGTTCGACCGGGGCGCATGCCATCGGCGACGCAGCGCGACTCATTGCGCTCGACGATGCCGACATCATGGTTGCAGGCGGCACCGAGTCGCCGCTCAATCGCCTGTCGTTGGCCGGTTTCGCCGCCACGCGCGCTTTGTCCACCGGTTTCAACGACCGACCCACCGAAGCCTCGCGTCCCTACGACAAGGATCGTGACGGGTTCGTCATGGGCGAGGGCGCCGGTATTGTCGTTCTTGAGGAATACGAGCACGCCAAGGCACGCGGCGCCCATATCTATGGCGAAGTGATCGGCTACGGGCTTTCGGGCGATGCCCATCACATCACTGCTCCGTCCGAGGACGGCAATGGCGGTTTTCGTGCCATGTCTGCTGCCATCAAGCGGGCCGGTATCACCGCCGCCGACATCGACTATGTAAACGCGCATGGCACATCGACCATGGCCGACACGATCGAACTTGCCGCGGTCGAGCGCATGCTCGGCGATGCGGCTTCGAGCGTCGTGATGTCCTCGACCAAATCCTCGGTAGGGCATCTGCTCGGTGCGGCGGGAGCGGTCGAAGCGATCTTCTGCCTGTTGGCCATGCGCGACAGCATCGCGCCGCCGACGCTCAATCTCGACAATCCTTCGGTCGAGACGCCGATCAATCTGGCGCCCAAGGCAGCGGTGAAGCGTGAGATCAACACCGTTTTGTCGAATTCCTTCGGGTTCGGTGGCACCAACGCAACGCTGGTCATGCGTAAAGCCGACTAGGGCATGCGTCCTGATTTGCTCAGGACGCATCTCCAAATCCTTGAGTGATCGCGTGTTCGGACGGGAAAAGTGGTCGCCACTTTTCCCGAACATGCTCTAGCCGGGTCGGCAGGGCGACGCATCGCCGCAAATCCTGTGGCCGATGGTCGGAAACACTTGTTTTCGCCGGATTTGTCGGAACAATGCCGGCAATTGCGCCAGGCATGCTGCCGGAAGGTGAAAGCCTTTCCGGCAGGTTACATGTTCTGAGCCGTGGCACGCTCGCATGTTCGTACACGAAAGCGGTATCCGCTTTTTCGAATGTGACGAGCCGGGGATAATCACGATCGCGGTTGGGGCTTTGCCCATCGCACCGCAGGGAGACCAGATGTTCGGCAAGCGTAAGGTCCGCCGCCGCCGTAGCGCCGTGATCGATATTCTCAACGGGTTCTTATCGCTCCTGGTTCTCGCCGTCATCATTGCCGGCGCGGCGACCTTGTGGGGAATCAGCCAGTTCAATGCCGAAGGCAAGATCGCCGAGGACACCACATTCATTGTCGAGCGTGGCAACGGTCTGTCGACGGTGGCGCAACGGCTCGAAGACGCCGGCCTTATCGCCAATCGCTGGATCTTTATTGCCGGCACCATGGCGGAGAAGAAGGAACGCGGCCTCAAGCACGGCGAATACCGACTGACGGCGCACGCTTCCATGGCGGAAATTCTCAAGGAGCTGACCGAAGGCACCCCGGTGGTTCACTCGGTGACCTTCCCCGAAGGCCTGACGTCCTGGCAGATCGTTGAAAAGCTCAACGCCGCAGAGCTGCTCGAAGGCAAGATCGAAACCGTGCCGCCTGAAGGCGCGCTGCTGCCAGATACCTATGCCTATGAGCGCGACGCCACCCGGCAGTCGGTGCTTGACCGGATGGAAAAGGCACAAGAAGCGGCACTGGCCGAGATTTGGGCCGGGCGCGATCCCGACCTGCCGCTGAAATCGCCCGAGGAATTGGTCATCCTTGCCTCGATTGTCGAGAAGGAAACCGGTATCGCCAGCGAGCGGCCGCAAGTTGCCTCGGTCTTCATCAATCGCCTCAAGAAGGGCATGCGGCTGCAGTCCGACCCGACCACCATCTATGGCATCACCAAGGGTGTGGGTGTCCTGGGGCGGGGGCTGAAAAAGTCTGAGCTCGAAGCCAAGACCGACTATAACACCTATCAACTCGACGGGTTGCCTGCCGGTCCGATCGCCAATCCCGGTATCGAAGCCCTCAAGGCGACGGCAAACCCGGACGACACGAATTACCTTTATTTCGTTGCCGCCGGGGCTGACCCGTCTGCTGGACACCTGTTCGCGTCGACCTACAAGGAACACCAGCAGAACGTTGCCAAATTCCGCGCCGCACAGCGCGAGGCGGCGGCACAGGCGGCCCAAGAGGCCGAGGCGGCGCGCGAGGAGCTTGAGAAGCAGGCAGCGGACGCCGCGGAGCAATAGACTGGAGCGTGTTCGGGAAAAGTGGCTCCCACTTTCCGCTTCGAACATGCGACCACATGAAAAATTTGGGCCAGGCGTTTTGACTGTGTCAAAACGTGAGAGTTAGCCCGGCGCCGGCGGCCCCGCCAGCGCCAACCAAACGGGGGCCATGATGGCAGCCAGCAAGACGCCCTTATGCTCGATGACCGGATATGCCCGCGCCAGCGGCAGTGCGGAGGGCATGAGCTTCGAAATCGAACTCAAGTCGGTGAACGGACGCGGGCTTGATCTCCGACTGCGCCTGCCGCCAGGCATTGATGCGTTCGAGCCGCTGATCCGTCAGCGCCTCGGCCAATCGCTGTCGCGCGGCTCTGTGACGCTTTCGGCCAGTCTGCAACGCGAGTCCGGCACGTCCGAGACGGTTGTCAATGAAACGGCGCTCAGCGCCGTGCTTGCGGCGCTTGAGGCACTGAAGGGCAGGGTCGATGCCGAGCCGGCGCGGCTCGACGGCATCCTTGCACTCAAGGGCGTTCTCGAAACCCGCGAACCGACCTTGACGCCTGCGGCGGAAGAAGAGTTTCGCACAGCTTTCATCGCCACTCTCGACCAGGCCGTGGCGGAATTGAAGAACGCCCGCGCGCAGGAAGGTGCCCGCATCGGCGCCGTCCTGGTTGAGCGGCTCGACGAGATCGAGGCGCTGGCGAAGGCTGCCGAGAACCATCCGGCTCGAAGCCGCGAGGTGATCCAGACCCGGCTTGCCCAGCAGGTTGCCGATCTCACCGCGGCCGGCAACGGCCTCAGCGAGGAGCGGCTGTATCAGGAAGCTATGCTGCTCGCCACCAAGGCCGATATCCGCGAGGAACTCGACCGGCTCATTGCTCACATTGCTGCCGGTCGGCAATTGCTCGGGCAGGGGGGATCGGTTGGCCGGCGCCTCGATTTCCTCTCACAGGAATTTAATCGGGAAGCCAATACACTGTGTTCCAAGTCGAACGATGTGGAGCTGACGGCGATCGGACTTGAGCTCAAGGCGGCAATCGACCAGTTGCGCGAGCAGGTGCAAAATATCGAGTGAGGCTTCGCCAGAATTGGCGCGCCGGTGCAATGCGACGGTGCTGCTAAGTGAACGGCGGGAACGGGTAGGATGGAAATGGAATTTCAGCGCCGCGGCGTCATGTTGGTCATCGCTTCGCCCTCGGGGGCAGGCAAATCCTCGATTTCGCGTGCACTGTTCGCCGATGATCCGAACATCCGCCTGTCGGTTTCGGTGACCACGCGCACCCGACGTACCGACGAAAAGGACGGGGTGCACTACTATTTCATCGACGTACCGACATTCGAGCGCATGCGCGACAGTGATGAGCTGCTCGAGTTCGCCCACGTGCACGGCAATTTCTACGGCACACCGCGCGCCAAAGTCGAAGAGCAGCTCGCTGCCGGCAACGACATCCTGTTCGACATCGATTATCAGGGTACCCTGCAGCTTTACGAGAAATGCCGCGCCGACATGGTGACGGTCTTCGTGTTGCCGCCCTCGATCAAGGAATTGCGCACGCGGCTGGAGCGTCGGGCGCAGGACAGCAAGGACACCATCGAGATGCGGCTCAAGAATGCCCGCAAGGAGATGGACCACTATTCCGAATACGACTTCGTCATCGTCAACGAGGATCTCGAGGATTCTGTCCAGAAGGTGCGCTCGATTCTTGCCGCGTCGCGTCTCATCCGCGAGCGGCAGCAGAATCTGCCTGAATTTGTCGAGCGGTTGCAGTCTGAAATCGACCAGCTCTAGCGCTGCGACACCAGCTTAGCATGCCGGTGCGGTTGAAGGTGACAGCGCCCGCTACACGTTTTCTGATCCGTAAGACCTCCTAAATGAGGTGCCTGTGCCGATCGATGTGCAACGGCTTTTGCGGTTCGAAAACGCGACCAAACAATAAGTTAGGCCATATCACTGTTTCCGTGAAACGATAAAGTGCTCTAGCGCGCCTCAACCAGCTTCGCGAGAGTGATGAAGGCCGCTACCGGCAATTCCTCGGCCCGCTCGGTTCCCTTAAGCCCAGCTGCGGCGATCAGGTCTTCCGCTGGCACGTTCAGCCCCTTGAGACTTTGACGGATCATCTTTCGGCGCTGGCCGAACGCGGCGCGGGTCACGGCTTCGAGCGTCCTGACTTCCACTTCGGTCGCCGCCGGTTGTGGCACGAGATGCACCACCGAAGACGTCACCTTGGGTGAGGGCGTGAAGGCAGAGCGCGAGACATCGAACATCAGCCTGGCTTCGGTTCGCCAGCCGGCAAGGACGCCGAGCCTTCCGTAGGTCTTCGAGCCGGGATGGGCGCAGATGCGTTCTGCGACTTCCTTCTGGAACATCAGCGTCAGGCTGTCGAAAAAGGGCGGCCAGGGTGCCGACAGCCAGCCGATCAGCAAAGGCGTGGCGATGTTGTAGGGCAGGTTGGCGACGATCCTCACCGGTCCCTCGGCCAGGCCGGCATAATCGATTTCCAGCGCGTCGCCGGAAACCACCTGCAGCCGCCCACCCGATGCAACGCCGATCTCGTCGAGCGCCGGCAGCACGCGTTCGTCGCGTTCGATGGCAATAACCCGCTTTGCTCCCGCCTGCAGCAGGGCGCGGGTCAGCCCGCCCGGCCCCGGTCCGACCTCGATCACAGTCGTTTCGCTCAGATCGCCGGCAGCGCGAGCGATACGCCCGGTCAGGTTGAGGTCGAACAGGAAATTCTGGCCCAGCTCCTTGCGGGCGCTGAGGCCATGGCGGGCGATGACTTCGCGCAAGGGGGGCAACGCAGCGAGCGCTTCGCTCATTGCCTGGCGCTCATCTGGTCCGCGAGCCGCAAGGCGGCAAGCATGCTCCTGTCCGAGGCCTTGCCGGTGCCGGCCAGGTCGAAAGCGGTGCCATGATCGGGCGACGTGCGCACATAGCTGAGGCCGAGCGTGACGTTGACGCCCTGGTCGAAGGCCAGTGTCTTGATCGGGATCAGCGCTTGATCGTGATACATGCCGAGCACGCAATCGTATTGCAGCCAGTGGCCCGGATAGAACAGCGTGTCGGCGGGCAGGGGGCCGACAGCGTCCACGCCACGCGCCTTGAGAGCCTCGACCGCCGGTCCGGTGATCTCGACATCTTCGGTGCCGATGGTGCCGTCTTCTCCGGCATGAGGGTTTAGTCCGGCAACGGCGATCTTCGGGGCGCTTATGCCAAAGCGGGCCTTGAGGTCGCGATCGACGATTTCGGCGGTTTCGATGATCAATGCGCGCGATAAACGCTCCGGCACGCTGATGAACGGGATATGGATGGTGACCGGCACGGTGCGGTAACGCTCGTGGGCCAGCATCATTACCGGCCGCGGCTCGACACCATTGGTCGTATCCAGCGCGGCGAGGAATTCGGTGTGGCCGGGATGGGTGAAACCGGCGGCATACAACACGGATTTGGCGAGAGGTGCAGTAACGATGGCGCGGCAACGTCCGGCCTTTGTGGCGCCGACCGCCGCTGCAATGGCCGAAATGACGGATTGACCATCTGCCTCGTCCGGCCTGCCGGGGTGATCGGAAATGGCAGGTCCGACCGGAACCATGGGGAGGGCGGACATGAAGATTTCCGCCGCGTTACCGGGTTCGGTTTCGGCCACGGCAATGTCGAGACCGAGCCGGCTGGCACGGTCCCGAAACAAAGCTGGATCGCCGAACACGATGAAGGGCGGCAGTTCAAGCGCCTGCCGGCGAACGAAAAGGGCAAGGATCAGGTCCGGCCCCACACCCTGAGGCTCGCCCATGCTTACCGCCAAGGGAAGAGAAGACCTGTCGCTCATGGCTTACTTGTAGACGATTGTCGTCCTGCCGCGAAGCGTTTCGAGGAAGTCTGCGATGGCTTTCTGATAGGCTTGATCGCCTTCCTTCTGCCTCAGCTCGTTCTTGATGAAGGTGGTGTCCTCGGCCTTCGACTTGGCACACACCGCCAGCATGGATACACCGCCATCGGCAACGCGGGGCTTGGTGATCTGACCGATATTCAAATTGCCAAGCTCCTTTGCCAAGGCTTCGGGCAATTGCGTTGCATGGCGCCGACCGACATCGATCACGGCAACGTCGGTGTAGGACATCGAGAGATCAACGGCGCTGTCGCAGCCATTGAAGGATTTGCGGTACTGGTTGGCCTGCGCCGTGCGCGAGGACGCCGAGACCTTGGAGCCCTTCGGGACGATGAACCGCACCTCCTTGAGGATGTAGTCATAGCTCATCGAAGGGTCGACCTGCTCCTTGGCCTGCTTTTCGATGTCGAGTTCGGAGACATTGACGCGCGGAGCAACTTCGGCCTGCACAACCTGGCCCCAGGCGATATTCGCCTTTAGGCGGTCTCTCAAGGTCTGTGGGTTAACGCCTGCAGAACGCAGGAATGCTGTCAGCTTGTCGGCGCTGAGTTTTGAATTCCGGGCGATGTTAAGAAAAGCCCTGTCGATCTCGGCATTGGTTACCTCGACCTTGATGCGGTCGGCCTCCGCCAGCATCAGCGCTTCGTCGACCAGTTCCTTCTGGGCCAGCTTGAGGCGATCGGAGTTGGAGTTGCCGCGTTTTTCCAAGCGCATCAGAGCCGCGCGCTCAGAGATATTGATGTCGGTGATCTCCTGTCCGCCGACCAGCACCTTGACCGAAGCGGCATAGCTGCCCATCGCGGACGAAAGGATAAGGGCGAAGGCGATCGCCAAAACTGAAAGTTTGCGCATCATCTGATTTCCCGATTGCTGGCGCTGTTCTGACTGCCGATTGCGGCGAAAATCTGCGGTGGCCCATGTTAGGCGAAGCTCATCGGTTGCGAAAACCGCTCTTCACCTTTTCGTGCGCCGGCCTAGCTTCCAAACGAGCTGCCGTCCGGCCCCTTGAGCTTGAAGGTGAACGCGTACGAGAACGTACTTGGATCGTATATCAGCGGACCGCTTGACTTAGCTTTTATGCCAGCCTGGAAGTAGCCGTCATCATATACGAGCCCTGCGTCGTAGCTGACCATCTTCCCGGCGGTGATGTCCCAGCCAATGTCCGCCGTCGCACTCCAGTAATCGGCGATCGGCACGCCGATCGAGCCGCCGATATCCTGTTGGATCGCAGTGTAGCCACGTGCCGGGTCGGGCGCCATGTAGGAATAATCGACCGAAGCGCTCCAGCCATTGCCGGCATAGCTTACCTGGGTCGCCGCCGCGGCGATTTCATTGGCGCCGATGTCATAGCGCGCCCGGGCCGACAGTGTCACCGGTCCCATTCCGGCGCGCACACCCGCAACGATGTCGGATGCATTACCCCAGACTCCCGCTCCGGCCCCGGCGTTGACCGCATCGGGTGTGTTGAGGCCGTTGGGGCCGGCGAGGTGGTAGGTCTGACCGGCGACAGCATCAATGTAGGAGCCGTCGGCGAAATTGGCGAGGTAATGGACGCCAAGATTCGCTCTCAACCCGGTCTCCTGGCGGTCGGTCCCCGAGAACTTGTTGTAGGAGAACAGGTTGGCTTCATCGAATGTGAAGCTCTGAGCATTGTCGTTGGTGATGCCCGGCGCTGTGTCGCCGCCGCGGTAGTAAACCTGCGCCACGGGCTCGATGAGATGGCTTGAGGCGCCGTCATAGGCAACAAAGGGTACACGCACGTCGAGCGCGGCAATAGGCGCAGCCGAAAACAGTGTTTGCGCACCCGGTTGCAGGGCGCTGGCCCCGTTGTAGGTTGCGTAGTCGACCCGAAGGCCTGCCATTGGGGTGATCACCGACGGGCCGAGAATGAACTGTTTTGACCAATCGACCTGTCCGGTCCCGTGGGTCTTTTGTTCTTCGGTGCCGAGGCGATAGGCGATGGCATTGCTCGACACCTGGTCTGCGGCACGGGCCACGCCGATGAAGTCACCGCTTGCGTGAAGGGTACCGTTCCCGCCGAGATCCTCGACGTGATCCACGCGCAATTTGGGGAGCAGTGCTGCCTGCTGATCCTGGGTCGCCTGCGGCACCTCGCCGAGCAGCCTGAACTCCTGCACGCGGGCATCACCGAAGGTTTTGGGGCTCAGATAGGTGACATAAGCCTCATTGACTGCTGGGCTGGGCGTGTCGATCAGGTAATCGGTGAGGAAAGCGGGATCGGTGAAGGCTGTGTAAGACCAGCCGGCTTTCCAGTTCTTGACCGGCATGAACTCGCCGCTGGTCTGGATGGAACCGCGCGTTTCCGTGTCGCCAAAGCCTGGATTGAAGGCTCCTGGATCGAGCTGATATATGCCATGTGCGGTGACCGAGTAGCTGCCCAATCCGGCAAACTTCTGGCTGAATTGCGCGCCCATCAGCAGGCCCTGCTGGCTGATGAGCGACGGGGTCAGCAGCAGTCCCATGCCGTTGCCGATCGAATAGTAGTAGGGCAGGCTGGCCTTGACGCCGATCTTGTCGCTGTAGGCGGTGCTCGGCGTGCGGAAACCCGAGCCGTCTTCCTGGGTCAGGTCTGGCAACCGAATCCAGGGCAGCCAGGCGATGGGAACGCCGAGAACCTCGAGGATCGGCTGGTCCAAATCGGTGTAATGATCTTCCGAATTTTGGACGATCTTCTCTGTGCGCACGCGCCAGCCGATGCGACGGCCCTTTGCATCGGTACAGGTGCCGCAGGGCGCGTAGGTGCCGTCGTCGATCGTCGTGACCTGATCCCGAATCTTGCGGGTCTGCGAACCCGTGACCACGGCGCCGTCGGGAGTCGTCATAACCATGGCATTGAGGACTGCGTCCCTGAACCCGTTGGTCACGGTGACCTTGTCAGCCGTGTACTCGACACCTTCCGGGTCGACGATGTTCACATTGCCTTCGAGCACCAGTTCCCGCGTGGTCTGGTTGAAGACCATGTGATCGGCGGTCGCGTAGTAGCCGACGTAGGACAGGCCCACATTGCCAGCGGCGGTGATGATGCCTGTCGATGAATTGTAGTTGAGCTCGTCGGCCTCGACGCCAGCCTGGCCGGACTGCGTTTGGGGAATCCTGTCAAAGAAGTTGGTCGGCAGAAGCGATGCGGCACGCGCGGGCAGGCCAGCGGCAGACAAGGCGATGCCGGCAAAGACGACACTGCCGGCGCCGCGCCAGAAGGCGCTGGCAAACCTGCTCCTGAAGCGTCGAGACTTCATGCCCGGCCGTCTTCCCTGTACAACAGCACCGTCAGGCCGATAACGACTGTGACGATCGCCGGTCCCCACGCCGCGATACTCGGTGTCAGCACTCCGGAAGTGCCGGCCTGTTCAGCCATCTCGTTGACCACGAACATCACGAATCCCAAAACGATACCATATAGAATGGTACCGCCGAATGAACCCGTCCTTCGATAACCTGCTGTAAACGCAAACGCAATTAACAAAGTCCCAACAAGCATCAAAGGCAGGGCGAGAAGACGCGAAAATCGCGTCGCTGCAGCCGAGGTCAAATCGGGATCGGACAGGCCTGAACTCAAGGCGTTGGCAAGCTCGAAAAAGGTCAGATCGCTGGTCGAGGTTAGCCGCAACGTAAGGTCTGCGCGGGTCGCGTCGGTCTCGAGAAAATAGCTTTTCACATGCCTCGGAGCCCCATTGGCTCCGATAACGATCGCATCGTCGAAAGCCCACAGACCAGTGTCGAGCACTGCCTTTTGCGCTTCGATCCGCCGCAGATCAAAATCCTGCCCGAGAAAAACCGTGACATCCGCCAACCCGACTGCATCGGGCAGGGCGCGGTCGGCGCGCATGATGAAGCGCTTGTCTCCAGCACTTTGCTCGAGCCAGATCTCGTTGCTCGCACCAATGCTGGTCCCCGACACCTGCGGTGCCGGCTCGATGAAGCGTGCCAGTTTGGTGACCTCGGTGTCGGCAAGAAACGATATGACCAGCCCGATCAGTGCCATGGCGATCACCGGGCCGCGCAAGATGTGCCAGATCGACAGGCCGGCAGCCTTCATCACCACCAATTCGGAATGGCGTTGCAGGTTGATGAGGGCGACGATACCGCCGAGCAGGGTGGTTACGGGCAGAGCGCGGATCGACCAGCGCGCCGAGTTGGCGATAACGGACAACAGCGCGATCTCGTCTCCACGCGTCCGCGCCAGCTCACCGAGGCGCCAACTGTCGAGCGATTCCCCGAGCGCAATCAGGCAGAAAAAGATGAACATCACACCGAACATGGTGCCGAGCAGGCGGATGGCAATAAAACGGTCGAGCCTTCTCATGCCGGCCACCCTCGGATCGGAGGCAGACGACGGGCGATTGCCTGCGACAACGCGATTGCGCCGCTGACCGCGAGCAGAAACGCGACACCGGAAAGACCATGAATATCGAACAGTTTCACCTGATCCGTGATGATCCTGTCCAAAAGCGCGACGATGACGATGACGATCTCGACCGGCAGTTTGAATCCGATCTGTCGTCCGCGAGGGAAGCCGGTGAGCAATGCCGCCAGCAGGCAAATCGCGTACACGCGCGGGAACTCCATGAAACGTCCTTCGATGTTCCAGATTTCGTACTGGCCGAGCGGGCGTTTCTGCATGATTGTCAAGTATTCCAGCGTCGAGGTTTCGTCGATCTGGTCGCGTCGTGTTGACGTCTGCGAGATCGAATCGAGACCGATCTGGTAGGTCGCAAACTTCACCTCCGTAAGCGGTCCGGCACCAATGCGACTCTGGATCAGTCCGTCCTCGAGGGCGAGGTAAAGCCCCTGATCATCTGAGTTGATGCTGGCCCGACGTGCCTCATAGGTGCGGCGGGAAAAGGGGGGTCGCGAGAATCGTGGGCGAAGAAAATCGGTCACCGTTCCGTCAGGCATACGTCCACTGATTTCGACGATGAAACCCGGACTGATCTCGCGAAACCGGTGTGGTTCGAGCGCCCGACTGACGAGATCGGCCGCCACCTGCTGGGTCCAGTCGCCGTAGGCTTTGCGGGCCATCGGCTCGATCCAGTGGGCGACCAGACCGACGATCAGTGCCGCGACGGTTGCCGTAACGATCAGCGAGCTCCACAAGGCGCCGATGCGGCGGGTGGCGTGGATGGTGTGCAACTCATGGCTGACCGCCAGCGCGTTGAGGGTGCGGGCGATGCCGATGCCAACGCAGATGTAGAACATGGCCCGTGACAGGGGCGGCGTCGTCAGCAGTGCCTGACCAAGCAGGGTGATCAGCGATTGCCCCTTGGCGGTGACGATCTCGAACAGTTTCAACGCCTGATTGATCCAGACGAGAAATACCACCGCCCCGAACAGCGACAGGGCGTGTCCGGCATATTGGCGGCTGAGATAGATCGACAGTCGGCTCATGTGGCGAAGTGTTCAGCTTTGCGCTTCCCGGTCAACTCCATACGCGCGGCATCAAATCGCGGGCGAGGCATTGACCCCCGGTCAATCGCGCTATTGCTTTGGCAAACGCAAGAAGGCTTCTCCATGTCCCAGCATTTGAATATCTCTGCGGCCGGTCTGTCGACCAGGCCAAGCGGCGTCACGGTTCTGTTCTCCGGCCCTGAACTGACGCTCGATGCAACCGCGAAATCGGTATTTGCCGAAACCGATCTCGATCTCGACAAACTTGCGGCCAGCATCCGGTTTACCGGCAAGCCCGGCCAGATGCTCGAAGTCCTGGCGCCGAATGGTCTTGAGGCGGAACGGGTGTGGATTTCCGCTCGGCAGGCGCCGGGTCCGGATGGCAATGCGAGCGCGCTGTCCTATCGCGATCTCGGCGGCGCGCTGATGGGGCGCCTGTTGACGGCCCGTACCGGCGATGTGGTTGTGGTGTTCGACGGAGCGTCCGATACGCCCGAGGCGGTGGCCGAATTTGCCGCCGGACTGACGCTCAGGCACTACAAGTTCGACCGCTACAAGACAAAGACCAAGCCGGAGGACGAGAACGGCGAACCCGATGCTCTCAATGTCACGCTGGCCGTGGCCGATCCCAAGGCGACCGAAAAGGCGATGACGGAAACCCTCGCCATGGCAGAGGGCGTACTGTTTGCCCGCGACCTGATCAATCTGCCCCCCAACGTTTTGGGGCCGGTCGAGCTGAGCGAGCAGGCCAGTGAATTGGCGGCGCTTGGCGTCGAGGTCGAGATTCTCACCGACGTCGAGATGACCGAACTCGGCATGGGTGCGCTGCTGGCCGTGGCTCAAGGCTCGGTTCGTCCGGCGCGTCTGGCCGTGCTCAAATGGAACGGCGGCAAGAAAAACCGCGCGCCGCTCGCCATCGTCGGCAAGGGGGTCGCCTTTGATGCCGGCGGTATCTCCCTGAAGCCGGGCCTCAACATGGAAGAGATGAAGGGAGACATGGGCGGTGCCGCCGCGGTGCTCGGCACGATGAAGGCGCTGGCGATGAGGAAGGCCAAAGCCAATGTCGTCGGCATCTGCGGCTTCGTCGAAAACCTGCCCGACGGCAATGCTTACCGTCCCGGCGACATCATTACGTCGATGTCGGGACAGACCATCGAGATCGTCAATACTGACGCCGAAGGGCGGTTGGTTCTGGCCGATGCACTCTGGTACGCTCAGGATCGCTTCAAGCCGGAAGCCGTAATCAATCTCGCCACACTGACGGGCGCCATCGGTATTGCCCTCGGCAACGATCACGCGGGCCTGTTCTCGAATGACGACACCTTGGCCGGCAATATCACCGAAGCGGGTCTCGGCAGCGGCGAGAAGTTCTGGCGCCTGCCGATGGGGCCCGCCTATGACAAGCTGATCGATTCCCGCTTTGCCGACATGAAGAACTCCGGCGGGCGCATGGCTGGTTCGATCACCGCGGCGCAGTTCCTCAAGCGCTTTGTTGCCGATGTGCCGTGGGCGCACCTTGATATCGCTGGCACCGCCTTTGGTGGTGCTGCCTCGGACACCAATACGTCCTGGGGAGTCGGCTTCGGCGTCGCCATGCTCGACAAGCTGGTGCGCGAGTACTTCGAAGGCTAGAGCAAATCACGCTTATGAGGAAAAGCCTGATCTGCTCCATGTTTTTGACTGGTCGCGTTTTGAGGCTTCGACAAGCTCAGCCGGAAAAGTGGTCGCCACTTTTCCTGAAAACACTCTAGCGTATTGTCTCCGCATGCCTGGTGCATGCGGAGGCAAGCGAACCCGCGACACGCGGGCAGGGAGACAAAGCGGGCGTGACAGAGATCCTGTTCTATCATCTCGAACTGCATCCGCTTGAGCGGGTCCTGCCCGTGCTCATCGAGAAAAGCCTCGAACGCGGCTGGCGGGTGGCGGTCGAGGCAAGCAGTCCGGAGCGCGTTCAGCGTCTCAATGAGGTGCTGTGGACCTATCGGGACGATTCATTCCTGCCGCATGGTGTCGCCGGCGGCGATGACGATGCCGACCAACCCGTCATTCTGACCACTGAACACGACAATCCCAACGCGGCCGATGTCCGTTTCTATGTCGACCGGGCGATACCTGATGGCAAAGGCACCTATCAACGGCTGGTCTTCATGTTCGATGGCCATGATCCGGATGCCGTGACCGAGGCGCGCAAAGCCTGGAAGGCGCTGCGCGATGACAATGAGCTGACCTATTGGCAGCAGGATCCAGGCGGCCGCTGGCAGAAAAAGGCCTGAACGGATCTACCTGTTGTCGGCGGCTGCGTTCACGTCTGCCGCAAGCTTGTCGTCGGACAACATGTCGTCTGCCATCATGTTGAAGTAGTCGCCGACCAGCTCATAGCAGATCAGCACTTCGTCGTTGTCCGGATCATAAAAGGCATTGGCCTCGCCGCATTGGCTGGCGCGCAAGGTTATCGGTTTGGGCAGTGCGAAGCTGGTGCCGATGTCCTCTGCGGTCATTTCAAGAATGCGGGAGCGCTTGAGGATGCGCTCGGCCCAGGCGAAATCCTCACCGCTCTCGTCATAGACGACGGACAATCCTGCCTGTTCGCCAAGGTAGGGGCCGAGAACGGCAACAAGGCTTTGTTCTACCTGAGCAAAGTCGTCGGCGCAGCGCTTCTGGCGACCGATGTCCATATCCATGATGTCGGCGGCTTCGCGGAACTTGTCGCGGTCATTGCCGACCATCATGCAGGTGATGGCGTAGGCGCGCTGCAGGTCTAGACTGTGCTCGTCATAGAAATCGGCGGTCTCGAACTCGGATATGCGCTGGTCCGACAGCACCCATCCGTAGGTCGAATCGATCAGTGCTCTGTCGGCGGCGGCGCTGCCGCGGGCGATAAGAGCATAGGCGGCGATATTGTCGGCCACGTCCTCCTCGCGGGACAGGACGGGAATGCCGAGTTGGTCGACCAGCATGTGACCGAGCTCGTGGTAGAGCACGAACCAGGTGTTGTTGATGGCAAACTCGTCGGCAGCATGAACCTGATCGGGGGTAAGGTCGGCGCCCGCGGACGGGCCTGCCACCAATGCCGCAAGAGCGGCGAAAGCCGCCGGAAGTGTATTTGAAAACCGTCTCATAGCGCGTGAGAATGCCATGTTCGTGTCCGTCGGCAAAGCTGTTGGCTGCGGCAAACGCCGTCGTGACCGCTCACCCATAGTTGAGAGCATTTGGTACTCGCCAATGGGCCAGTTTCCAGCGTTAGGGGCACGTTTCTGCGCGTTTCTGCGTTTTTCTGATCGAGATGTTACGCAAAGCTACGTAATACGCTAAACAATGGCGTTTTATGCAAATTGATTTGTGAAACCTTTCCTTAAAATATTTGATGGTGAAATAATAAAAGCAAATTTGAATAGTGAATTCGACATGAGTGTGTTCTCGAGACTGAACGAGGTCGATGACGCCGGGCGTCGTCGCGAGTTGGCGCAGGAAGTTGCAAGCCTTTTCTTCTTCGCCGAGAAACGTGGACTGGAACGCGGCCAGATCAACGACTTCGGACACATCATGTGCCGGTTGCTCGACGCGCTCGAAGTCGACGAGCGGGTCGACCTGTCATTGAGGATGTCCGCGTCCGATAATGCTCCGCGCGATCTGGCGATGACATTGGCCAATTCCGAGATCGAGGTCGCTCGCCCGATGCTGACCAATTCCACGGTTCTGGGCGAGGATGACCTGGTCAGTATCGCCGAAAGCAAGGGGCTGGGGCATCGGCTTGCCATCTCCGAACGCGAGAACTTGAGCGAGCGGGTCACCGATACGTTGATCAGCTTCGAGGAATACGCGGTCATGCGGTCGGTTGCGGGTAACGATACGGCTCGGATTTCCGAAACCGGCTATTCGACGCTCATTCGCCACTCGTCCGACGACGTGACGCTGACCACATGTCTGGCGCGGCGTGTCGACCTGCCGGAGGATGCAGCGGAAAACCTGATGTCGGTGCTCGATGACGAGCAACGCAAGAAGGTCGCCTTGCTGATTGCCCAGGAGGGAAACAGCCAGCTGCGCAAGATGGTGGAGATTGCCCGGACCGAAGCATCGACATCGAAGATCAGCACCAGCTCCCAACGCCTTGAGGGCAAGGCACTTGCCAAGGAGGTCGAGGAGGGACGGCGCGAACTCGACGAGGTTTTGCTCGGCCTGGCACAGCAGGGCAAGGCCCGCGCCATTGCCTCTGTCTTTGCCGAGGTGTCGCTGCTGCCCGAGGCCAAGACGTTTGGCGCCATGGTCAACACCGACAGCGAACTGCTGATGCTCCTGTGCCGCGCGCTCGAACTGCCCTTCGGCATTTTCTCGGCGCTCAATGCCCTCAGAAAGCAAACGGTCAAGCTGGAGAACGCTGATGACGGCGAGGATCTCATGGCCAAGTACGAGATCGTTTCGACCGAACAGGCCCGCAAGACGCTTCGGTTTGTCAACCTGATCGTCAAGGCGAGCTAGCCGGCATATGCACCCATCGTGGCGCTGATGTTGCCGATGCGGTTCTCCGGCATCGGTTGCTTGAATTCCTGTTGGCGTTCGTCCACATAGCCGACTGTCCGCACGGGAGGGGCAGCGATGGAGTGGGCGTTGGACTATAACCTTCTGAAGGCCCTGCATGTGGGCGCCGACCTGATCTGGTTCGGCGGCGTGTTGCTCAATGGCGTCGTCTTGTCGTTTGTCGCGCGGGCGCCGGGTGTGGTGCCGGACGCGGCTCTCAAGCATTTTCGCCGCTGGGATCTGTGGGTTTCCAATCCGGCCCAGGGTTTTGCCTGGATCTTCGGCATCTGGCTGATCATCGCCGGCGGATGGACGTCCAACGGCTGGCTTCCGGATGGCTGGCTCATCGCCAAGCTCGCATTCGTGATCGTTCTCGCCGGCATTCACGGCAGCCAGTCGGCGGCACTGAGGAAACTTGCGGGCGGCAAACCTGCCGAGCGGCGCACCGCCATGATGCGCCATTCGGAAGCGATTGCGCTGGTCTCAGCCGTGGCGATCTCGCCGCTGGTGGTGATGAAGCCGTAAAACCGCGAGAGCATTTGAGAACGAGGTTCTCCAAGACACCACTTATCGAAATCTGATTGCCGCACGATGACGCAAAGTCTCGCTTGAGAGCGGACCACTTCGTCGATGATCGTTTCTCTTGGTGTCGACCTGCTTTTTCAACACAATCCGACGATGGAAGGCAGGCGCCTGTGAGGGGCTAACTCACCAGATCAAAACCAACCAACAGAGGACAGATCACCGAGCAAACCTCGGCACACTGACAAGGTGAGTGAGAAAGGCCTAGGGCCTTGCCGAAACGGCAAGACTGCCAGACGTCTTGGTTTCCTGAGCTCAGATCGACCGACCGCTGGTGAGCGCGGCCGCCGCCCTGGCGATCGAGGCGGCATCGATGCCGTAATGACGATAAAGATCGGTAACCGTGCCGGTCTGCCCGAAATGTTCGACGCCGAGGCTGACGGTCCTGTGTCCGGCGACACCCCCGAGCCAAGACAGGGTTGCCGGGTGACCGTCGATCACTGTGACGATGCGGCAATGAGCTGGCAGGTTGCCGAGCAGGCGTTCGATATGGCTCGTTGCGCCGGTATTTCCGCGAATGCGGGCACGCTCGGCGGCCTGCCAACCGGCATTGAGCCGATCGGCCGAGGTGATCGACAACACGCCGATATCGCGCCTGAGATCGGAGAGCATGCCTGCCGCCGCGATGGCCTCCGTCGCCGCGGCGCCCTGATAGGCGATGACGAGATCGGCATTCGCACCGGGCTCCTTGAGCCAGGTGGCGCCATCGATCACCTCCTGCGCGAAATGCGGATTGCGCTTGCGCCCGGGTTGTTCAATCACGCGCGTCGACAGTCTCAGATAGACCGAACCGCCGGTCTCGTCGCGCAACCATGTCCGCTCGTCGGGATCGCCCTCCCCGTCGCGCTGCAGATAATCGAATGCCCATCCCATGATGATCGCCAGCTCGTCGGCAAAGCCCGGCTCGAACGCCGCCAGGCCGTCCTGGCTCATGCCGATGAGCGGTTGAGCGATCGATTGGTGCGCCCCGCCCTCGCTGGACAGGGAAATGCCCGAAGGCGTGCCGACGACCATGAAGCGTGCATCCTGGTAGCAGGCATAGTTGAGCGCATCGAGCCCGCGCGAAATAAACGGGTCATAGAGCGTGCCGATGGGGATGAGCCTTTGACCGAACAGGGAATGGCTGAGCCCCGCCGCGCCGAGCAGCAGGAACAGATTCATCTCGGCGATGCCGAGCTCGATATGCTGGCCTTTCGGAGAAAAATCCCATTTCTGCGCGCTCGGAATGCGTTCCGCCCGGAAGATGTCCGCCAGTTCGGTGCGGGCGAACAATTGCCGCCGATTGACCCACGGGCCGAGATTTGTCGAAACGGTCACGTCCGGCGATGTGGTGACGATACGATCGGCCAGCGTGCTATCGGCTTGGGCGATGCTGTCGAGAATCTTGCCGAATGCTGCCTGGGTCGAGGTTTCGTCGTTGATGGCCGCCGGACTGGTCGAGACCTCGGCTGGAACGGCGATGCGATCGGCAGCGAACCGGCGCCGGCCCTGTGCAAAGAATGGCGTATCGGCAAGGGCGTTGACCAGTTCCTTTTCGCCGAGCGACAGCCCCTCGGCCAAATCCCATTCGTGACCGCCGCGGATCTGCATGTCCTGCTGGAACCGCTCCATCTGCGTCGTTGTCATCAACCCGGCATGATTGTCCTTATGCCCGGCGAGTGGGGTGCCCCAGCCTTTGATTGTGTAGGCAATGAAGGCGGTGGGGCGGTCATGGTCGATCTCGTTGAAGCTCTTCCCGAGCGTTTCGAGGCAATGCCCGCCGAGATTGTTCATCAGCGCCGACAACTCCTCGTCCGAGCGCCTGCCAATGAGGGCGCTGACTTCGCCCTGATCGCCGAGATCGTTCAACAACCGTTCGCGCCAGGCCGTGCCCCCCTGGAATGCCAGGGCCGAATAGACCTGGTTGGGACAGGCATCGATCCAGTCCCGGAGCGCATCCCCACCCGGCTCTTCAAAGGCCGCACGCTGCAGCACACCGTATTTCAATGTCACGACTTCCCAGCCGAAAGCCTTGAACACAGTTTCAATGCGATCGTAGAGTCCTTCACGCACGATGCCGTCGAGGCTTTGCCGGTTGTAATCGATGATCCACCAGACATTTCTGAGATCGTGCTTCCAGCCTTCCTGCAGCGCCTCGTAGACATTTCCCTCGTCGAGCTCCGCATCGCCGACCAGAGCAATCATCCGGCCCTTGCGCGCACCCGAACCGCGCCATTTGCGGGCGTCGACATAGTCCTGAACGATCGATGCGAATGCCGTGATGCCGACACCGAGCCCCACCGAACCGGTGGAGAAGTCGACGTCATCCACGTCCTTGGTGCGGCTGGGATAGGACTGCGCACCATGATAGCCGCGGAAATTCTCGAGCTTTTCGCGCGTCTGGTTGCCCATCAGATACTGGATGGCGTGAAAGACCGGCGCGGCATGCGGCTTGACGGCAATACGATCTTCCGGCCGCAGCACGTCGAAATAGAGCGAGGTCATGATCGAGGTCATCGAGGCGGAGGAAGCCTGGTGGCCACCAACCTTGACGCCATCGACCTTCTGGCGCCGGTTGGCCTGATGAATCATCCAGCAGGACAGCCAAAGCACCTTGCGCTGCACCTGTTCGAGTATGCCCTGGCGTTGCATCGTGTCCCCTATCGCATTGGCCTTAACTTGCGATCACTATAGGCATGTCCATGCGCCAAATCCTTGCCAATGCCGTCATAAAACGCCATGACTTAGCTATATTCTGCCAAGTTAGCGAAGTAGACACATGAGTTCTGCCAATTCCGTAAGTTTGGATCGCTTCGATCTCGCCATCATCAAAGAGCTGCAGAACAATGCGCGGCTGACCAATCAGGAATTGAGCGAGCGTGTCGGGCTCAGTCCGTCTCCGTGCCTGAGACGACTGCGTCGACTTGAAAGCGAAGGCGTCATTCGGGGCTATAGCGTCATCGTCGACGAGGACAAGATTGGGCTACCGGTTGTCGTGTTCTTGTCGGTGACGCTGGAGCGTCAGGTCGACGCCTCGCTGAATTCGTTCGAACAGGAAATCATCAAACATCCGGAGGTGGCCGATTGTTGGCTGATGACCGGAGACAACGACTATCTTTTGCGTGTTCGCGCCGAAGGCTTGAGGGAATATGAGGCGTTCCTGACCGGCAAGCTGACGAAGATTCCCGGCATTGCATCGATCCAATCCTCAGTGTCTTTGCGCCGCATCAAAGGCGCGACCTGACAAGGACTTGTTGTCAGATGCGTCTGGGTCGATAACCGATTGGGTGCCAAGCGTCAGGCTTTTACCGCTAGAGCCTTTCACTGTTTCGCGGACACAGTGAAAGGCTCCAAGTTCTTGGTTTATCGCATTTCCGGACGGTGAACCGGTGTCCACTTCACCTGGAAATGCTCTAGCACCCCGGCTGCCAATCCGGAGGGGCCATCTCGAAACCGGAAAACTCGAAACCGGGCGCGACGGTGCAGCCGACGAGTGTCCAGTCGCCTGTCGGCTCAGCGGCCTGCCAATGGCCTTTTGGTACGACGATCTGGGGCAGGGCGCCGGCGGTGATGTCCGGACCGAGGACCAGCATTTCGGTCCATTGTCCATCCGGGGAGATGCTCAGTTCGAGGGGCGAGCCGGCGTAGAAGTGCCAGACCTCGGCGGCGTCTACGCGGTGCCAGTGCGAGCGGTCGCCCTTTTCGAGCAGGTAGTAGATCGCCGTCGAGACGGCGCGGCCATCGCGGGTGTCGGGATCGCGGAAGCTCTCCTTGAACCAGCCACCTTCGGGATGGCGGGTCATGCCCAAAGCGTCGATGATGTCCGTCGGGGTCATGTGCCGACCTCCGTTTCCTGGTCGTCCTGCTGCGCCGCTTCGGCCTCTTCGAGCTCGGCGCTCTTTTCGATCCATGCCTCTTCAAGCGCTTCTATCTCGCTGGAAAAGCGTGCCTTTTCCTTGCCGAGTCTAATCGCTTCGTCGGGGTCGCCGGCGTAGAGACCGGGATCGGCCAGTCGGTTTTCGACCTTGCTCAGCTCGGTGTTGAGCCGGCTCATCTTGTCCTCGATCTGGCGGATCTGTTTGCGCAAGGGCGCAAGCAGGGCCCGCTTTTCGGCCGCAGCCTGACGCTGGGCCTTGCGGTCCGAGGTAGAGCCGGCGCCGTTCTTCTGGCTGCCGCCCGAACTCTGCGTGCCGGCGAGCAACAGCTTCTCATACGATTCCATGTCGCCGTCGTAGGCCTTGATGGTGCCGTCCTCGGCGACCCAGATCTGATCGACTGTCGACTCGATCAGATGGCGGTCGTGACTGATGATCAGTACCGCGCCCTCGTAATCGTTGAGGGCGTTGACCAGCGCGTCGCGGCTGTCGATATCGAGGTGGTTGGTCGGTTCGTCGAGGATCAGCATGGACGGACCGGTGAAGGTGATCAGCCCGAGCACCAGTCTTGCCCGTTCGCCACCGGAGAGGTTTTCCGCCGGCGTGTCCATCTTTTCGGTCGAAAGCCCGATCTGGGCGACGCGCGAGCGCCGCTGCGCATCGGTCGAGTCCCACATCAATTCATCGACATGTTCGACTGCACTCAGTTTCGGCTTGAGCAGGTCCAGCTGGTGCTGGGCAAAATAGGCGGTGGTGAAGCCGCGTCCGCGCCTGATCTTGCCGTCCATCGGCTTCAGATCGCCGACAAGCAGCTTGGCGAAGGTCGACTTGCCGTTGCCGTTGACGCCGACCAGGGCGATGCGGTCGTCCGGCTCTATCCGGAGGTTGAGCTTTTTGAGAACCGGCTCGTCAGTATAGCCGACCGCCACATTCTCGAAATCGAGCATGGGCGAGGCCATCGCCTTTTTCGGATTCGGAAAGGAGAAGGGCAGGGCGTTCTCTTCGTTGAGCGCTTCGGGCGGGCGCATCTTCTCGATCATCTTCATGCGCGCCTGCGCCTGCTTGGCCTTGGAGGCCTTATAGCGGAAGCGGTCGACGAAGCTTTGCAGATGCGCCACGCGTTCCAGCGCCTTTTCGCGCGTCTTGCCGGCCAGTTCGCGCTGCATGCGGCGGGTGTTCTCGAACGTGTCGTAATTGCCGCGATAAAAGGTCAGCTTGCCGTTCTCGAGATGGATGATCGAATTGACGGCGCGGTTGAGCAGGCCACGGTCATGGCTGATCATGAAGACGGTATAAGGATAGGCGGCGAGGTAGGACTCGAGCCAGAGTGTGCCTTCGAGATCGAGATAGTTCGTCGGCTCGTCGAGCAGCAGCAGGTCCGGCTTGGCGAACAGAACGCCGGCGAGCGCTACGCGCATGCGCCAGCCGCCCGAAAGCTCCGAGCACGGCGCCTTCTGGCGGTCCTGACTGAAGCCAAGGCCGCGCAACACGCTTGATGCACGCGCTTCGGCGGAATGGGCGTCGATATCGGCCAGGCGTGTGTGGATTTCGGCGATGCGGTGGCCGTCGGTCGCCGTTTCGGCCTCACGCAGCAATCTGTCTCGCTCGACGTCGGCCTTCAGAACCATGTCGAGCACGCTGTCCGGTGTGGCCGGGGCCTCCTGCGGCACGGTGCCGACCTTGGCCTTGGGGTGGACCTCGATGTCGCCGTCGTCCGGCAGCATCTCGTGCAGGATCAGCCGGAACAGCGTGGTCTTGCCCGAGCCGTTGCGTCCGACGAACCCGGTCTTGGACCCGGCAGGCAGCACCACGCTCGCCTTGTCGAACAGGACGCGCTGGTCGATCTTGTAGACGAGATCGGAGATTGAAAGCATCGACTGGCCAGTACCGGCTGAGAGGGTCCACGAAAAGGTTTGCCTGCCTTATCCCATCAACGCGCTGGTGTTCAACATCGGCGGCATGGAACATCGCCGCCGGGTAACCGTTCTCCTTGCGACACAAGCAACGGAGACGCGCAATGAGCATACCCCGCATCGGCATTGTCGTTTCGAGCGTCCGCGATGGGCGGTTCGCCGATTCCGCCCTCGACTGGCTGGTCCCGATTGCCAACCGGCGGCGCGACCTGGAATTCGAGGTTCTCGATCTCAAGGACTACGCGCTGCCGATGTTCTACGAGTCGACGCCACCGAGCGCCGGCGAGCCGACCGATGATCCAATCGCCAGCCAGTGGCGCGCCAAGCTTGGCGAACTGGACGGGTTTGTCTTTCTTGTCGCCGAGTACAACCGCGGCCCGACCTCGGCCCTGAAGAACGCCATCGACTGGGCCTATCCTGAATGGGTCGGCAAACCGGGGGCCTGCGTCGGCTATGGCAGCACCGGTGCGGCACGTGCCATCGAGCAGTTGCGATCCTGGATGGTCGAGCTGCAGATGATGCCCATTCGCCAGGCCGTTTATGTCGGCGGCGCCGAGATGATGGCAATCTGGACCGATGGCAAGACCATCGGAGACTTCGAGCATTACACCGACGAAGCGAACACGGTGTTCGACAATCTCGAATTGTGGGCAACCCGACTCAAGGCTGCGCGCGCGGAAAAGGACGAACAGGCCTGACCAAGGCCCGAAAACATCATTTGTCACGCGGGTGTGTCTCAGAAACACTCATGTAACTACGGATGCGCCATGTCACTGCTGCACCCGTTTGTACCTTCTTGATCAACGGGTTGGTCTCGCCCAGTTATGCGTCACGAAAACGATGGATCACGAAGGAGTTTACAAGTGACCAAGCCGAAAATTGCCATCATCGTTGGAAGCGTTCGCGAAGGCCGGTTCTCCGATGCCGTTCTGGACTGGTTCCAGCCGATTGCCGATGCCCATGCCGATCTCGACTTCGAAGTCGTCGATCTCAAGGACTATCCGCTTCCGTTCTTCGACGAGGCGACCCCGCCCGGTTATGGCCAGCCGGCTCAGAATCCGGTGGCGCAGAAGTGGCGCGCCAAGCTCGCCGAGTTTGACGGCTATGTCGTTCTGACCGCCGAATATGCCCATGGCCCGACCGCGGTTCTCAAGAACGCTCTGGATTGGGCGTTCATCGAGTGGAAGCACAAGGCCATTGCCTTTGTCGGTTTCGGCGGCGTCGGCGCTGCCCGTGCTGTCGAGAACCTGCGTGCGATTGCAGCCGAGCTGAACATGGCTTCCGTCCGTCAGGCCGTCCATATCGGTGGTTCGGACATGATGGGCATCTGGACTGCCGGCAAGTCCATCTCTGACTTCCCCTATTATGTCGACAACGCCAACACCATGCTCTCCGAGCTGACCTGGTGGGCGACGACCCTCAAGGAAGGCCGCGAGAAGGCCGCCATGGTTGAATCCGCCGGCTGATCCAGGCGACGGTCGATGTGACGGGCCGCCGTCATCTTTGAATACTCAAGCACGCGCCTCGATTTGTTCGGGCGCGTGCTTTGCTTTTGAGAAGGCGTGCGGCGGACAACCGGCTTTCCCTTGTGGCGGATTTGCTTTAGAAGCGCGCCAGTTTCAACCCCTCGAAAACCGGACAAAAGACACATGGCCCTCGAGCGCACTTTTTCGATCATCAAACCCGACGCAACCCGCCGTAACCTCACCGGCAAGATCATTGCCAAGTTCGAGGAAAATGGCCTCAGAATCGTCGCTTCCAAGCGTTTGCACATGACCAAGGCCCAGGCCGAAGGCTTTTACGGCGTGCACAAGGGCAAGCCGTTCTTTGACGAACTGGTTGCCTTCATGACCTCCGGCCCGGTGGTCGTGCAGGTTCTGGAAGGCGAGAACGCCATCCTCAAGAACCGCGAAATCATGGGCGCCACCAACCCGGAGAAGGCCGACCCCGGCACGATCCGCAAGGAATTCGCCGTTTCGTTCACCGAGAACTCGGTGCACGGCTCTGATGCACCCGAGACGGCTGCCCAGGAAATCAACTACTTCTTCTCCGACATCGAGATCGTCGGCTAAGGCGTTCCTTCCGGAACCATTTCATGCCCCGGGCATTGTTCCCGGCAGAAAGTGAAATGGAGTCCGAAATGAACAAGCCGCTTTTGTATGGCATCGTCGGGATTCTGGCGATTGCAGTGGTCGTTGCCGGCATCGGCTGGTATCAGGAGGCCAATACTGCGCATCTCGATGTCCGTGTCGATGAGAACGGATTGTCCGTCGACGCGAACTGATGATGCAAGCATCACGATTTCAAAGGGCTGCCGCAGGGCAGCCCTTTTCGTGTTTTGAGGTGGATATCCTGCCGGTGAAGCATGGTGCAGCACTTCGTGCTCCACCAAACGCGTAACTGCTGATATGACCCGATTCCGAGCGGATTGCCGCTCTGCTTCCTGTGAGGAAATCACCGCCATGAGTCAGCGCGCTCTTTATGTCGTCGTCGCCATCCTCGCGATTGCCGTGATCGTTTTCGGCATCGCCTGGTACAACGAGGTCAACAAGCCCAAGGGGCTGAATGTCGAGTTTGGCAATGGCTCGATGTCGATCAACGAAAACGGCGTCAAGGTCGAGACCAAGTAATCGACCTTTCCTGCCCATGATCATAAAGGCCGCCTCCGAGCGGCCTTTTTCGTAGCGTCCGCGCAGCGAATGGGTCTGCGGCGCTAGGTCAGCGCAATGGTCGTCATCTGGAACGGCCCGGCGGTGTTGGTGGCATGGACGACGGCCTCGTTGATGTCGGTGAGGCCGAACGGCGAGAAGCTGAAGGCATCGAGCGAAATTAGGCCCGCCTTGATCATGGCGATCAGCCGCGGCACCGCCTCCCGCGGATACATCCATTGCCCGCGCAGGGTGATGTTGTTGCGCATCAGGTGGCGGTAGGGCAGATCGAGTCCAATGCCCGAGCCCCCCATCAGCACCATGGTGCCGCCGGCCCTGACCGAGAGTGCGGCCGCCCGGATCGGGCTGGCATCGGTCAGCGGCGGCAGGATGTCGAGGACGAGGTCGATTTCGTTGTTGCCTGCCGCCATCATTTTTTGCCGGTCGCTTTCCTCGTCGCCCGAAAGCGGAACGATGTGCACGCGGTTGCCCAGGCCCGCCCGCAGGGCCTCAAGGCGCTCGGTATTGCGGCCGGGCGCGACGACACGCGCTGCACCCATCGCGAGCGCCAGGGCGACGGACGCGCTGCCGAAATGGCCGGTTGCCCCGCTAATCAGAGTCGTCTGTCCGGGCTGAAAGTCGCCGGCAAGCAGGCCGCCAAAGGGCACGAGATAGGACCCCAGAGCGCACCACTTTCCTGCATCGCTTTCGTCAATCTCTCCGAGAGGAAAGGCGTTCTCGAGCGGCACGAGCATCTGTTCTGCGAAAGCGCCGTCATGGAAATGAGCGTGGAGGATTTGCGCTCCGGCGCTCGGCGCCGCCCAGCCATGCAGAAGAGCGTCGGGGGATTGCGCCATGTCGCGCGCACGGACGGTCGCATCGCAATAAACCCAATCGCCCGGTTTGACGCGCGTGGCGTCCGGTCCGGTTGCGATGACGCGCCCGACCGCGCCGGGTCCCGGGACGACCGGCAGATTGAGGCCGTGCGGACGGATGTTGGCGAAGACCTCATCGGCATAGGACAGCACCGGCGCGGTGTGGACCTTGATTGTTGCCTCACCCGCACCTGCCTCTGGTTCGGGAAGGGTGCGGATCGTGAGCGGCTTGCCGAATGCTTCGAGGATGGCGGCTTTCATCGTTTTCTCCGATTTCGTTGGAAGCCGCGTTATGACCGCCTTTCAAATCGCATCAAGTACTGGTATTATCCTAGTATCATGAATGCCCACCCAAACAGGATTCTTGGCGATTTTCTGCGCGACAGGCGGCAACGGCTGGACCCGGCTGCTCTGGATTTGCCGACGATCCGCCGTCGCCGGACGTCCGGCCTGCGGCGGGAGGAGGTGGCTGAGCGCGCCGGGATCGGCGTCGACTGGTATATCCGGCTGGAGCAGGGGCGGTTTGCGGCACTGCCGTCCGCCACAGTCGATGCGTTGGCCGGGGCCCTTTGCCTTGATGAAACCGAGCACGATCACCTGCGCGCTTTGGCAGGTATCCGGGCGGTGGAGTCATTCCGGCAGGAGAGTGTGCCCGACAGCATAAAGATGCTCGTCTCAGGTCTGAAGGAGCCGGCCTATATCACCGGTCAGCGCTGGGATATCGTCTTCTGGAACGAGGCGGCATCGCGGCTTCTGGTGGATTTCGACACCATCCCGGAATCGGAACGGAACATCCTGCTTTTCACGTTTCTCGACCCTTCGGCCAAACGGCTATTCGGCGACGGGTGGGAGACAATGGCGCAAAAAATGGTGGGCCTGTTCCGCAAGACCTACGATCTCCGGGCGTCGGACGAAGCCTTCAGGAGCCTCGTTGCCACGCTTCTCGACGGCAACCCTCAGTTTGCCGACTGGTGGCGGGCGCACGACATCGAACGCAGCGATGCCAAGACGAAAACGATCTATCATGAGGGCACCGCCAGATCCTATGTCTACGGGGTCTTTCAGATCGCCGACGCGCCGTCGCTGCAACTGGCGATCTATTCGCCTGTCTGACGCTTGATGCGTTCTGACGGGGCTAAGGACAAGGCGATGCCGGTCTGACTTTGGCAGCCTATGCTCCCTCGTGGATCTAGGTCCTCAAATTGCCGCATCTCGCCCGGGAAATGCTTGCTCTTGTCCCGTGGCGGGGTATTGAGTGCGCCCGGAAAGAGGAGAAACCCCATGCCCTATGTGAATGTCCGCATCACCGACGACAACGTGTCCGCCGAAAAGAAGCAGCAGGTCATCGCCGGCATCACCAAGGTTTTGGTCGATGTCCTCGGCAAGAGCCCGGACTCGACCTTTGTCGTCATCGACGAGGTGCCGACCGACAATTGGGGATTCAAAGGCACATCGATCAGCGAGCTACGCAAGAAATAGCAATCTGCTTCAGCGTTTGCGCTGGTGATAGGTCATCGCCAGCGCGATGCAGTGGCTGATTTCGGCCTCGGGCAGCGGTTCGTCGAAGCGGAAGTGCACGCTGCGCGTGCCGCCATAGATGAGATGGGGATAGCGTTCGCGCCAGGTCTCGATCAGGCTGGTGGAGCAGGGGACGAACAGGGCGTAGTCGCCGCCATATCCGGCATCGGCGTCGATCCTGATGGTGGTGCCTGATTTTGGCTTTTCCGTCAGATAGGCCGGCTGGCCCCATTTGAGCGTCTCGACGAGTTGGCCGGTGGCGGGCGTCTGTTCTGCCACAGCGTAGATAAGGTCGCGCAGGTGCAACAGCGCCGCGCGCAGGGGCGGCGAATGACGGTCGAAGGCCGCTTCGACATCCGGGTCGGCAAAGGGCTGTGACATCGGTGGCCTTTCGTGGTGACTTGCTCGTGACTGGCATGTGCGCGCAAACACCGGCACTCTCCGGCAGTGCCGTGACAGTCCCCGGCAGCAGCCAGTTTCTCATATCGCGCGCCATGCACAAACTTTCCGTCCTGCTCAACACTCGATACCTGCTCTGGCTGGTGCTTGCCGTGCCGGGAGTGCTCCTGGTCTGGCCGTTCCTTGTGACCGGCTTTCTGCCGTTCGATTTTCGAGCGGAATCGGGCGAGTGGGCCATGCGTCTACTCATTTTCACACTGGCGCTGACGCCGCTGCAGCGCATTTTCAGGACATCGCGGCTCGTCCACTGGTTCGTGCGCCGCCGCCGCACCTTCGGTGTCGCCAGCTTCCTATACGCATCGCTGCATGTCGGGTTCTACCTCTGGGAACTCATCGACGGCTGGGGCAATGCCTGGCTGGCGCGGGCGGTTTTCGTCGCCGGCAATCTTTTCGCTTTTGCCGGCTGGTTGGCCTTTGCGCTTTATCTGCCGCTGGTGCTGACATCGAACAGTTTCTCACAGCGCCGTTTGGGACATTGGTGGAAGCTCTTGCAACGATTGACATATTTCGCTGCGATTGCTGCAACCATCCACTGGCTGATGCTGGCCAACAGGCCGGCGACCTGGGTGCAGCTCGGCCTGCTGGTGCTGCTTGAAATCATCCGGCTTGGGTTGTTGTTCCGACGGCGGCAGGTAGCCTGGTAGCTGGTACAAGTCGGGGCAACGAACCCTTTCACAACGAAGCGGCAGGAGATGTGTTTTGTCTCTGCTCGGCTGACTCGCGGGGCGAGCTGAGATAGGTTTGGCATCCGTTTCGCTCCAGCCACCGGATTCGCCATGAACAAGCCCGTCCAGCGCATTGCACGGTCAGCCTGTCCGCATGATTGCCCGTCGACCTGTGCCCTCGATGTCGAGATCCTCGACGCGCACACGATCGGCCGGGTGCGCGGCGCCAAGGGCGACCCGTACACAAACGGGGTGATCTGCGAGAAGGTGGCGCGCTATGCCGAGCGGGTCCACCATCCCGACCGTCTGCTTCACCCGATGCGGCGGGTTGGCGGCAAGGGCGAGGGCAAATGGCAGCGCCTATCCTGGGACGAGGCGCTGGACGAAATCGCAGAGCGTTTTCTCGCCATCGAGGCCGAGCATGGCCCGGAGGCAATCTGGCCGTATAATTATTCGGGCACGATGGGTTATGTGCAGCGCGACAGCCTGCAGCGCCTGCGCAATCGTCGCCGCTACTCGCGCCAGTTCGGCACGATCTGCATCATGTCGGCCTGGCCGGGCTACATCGTCGGCACCGGGCTGCTCGGCGGCGTCGATCCGGTCGAGATGGCGCAGTCCGAGGCGGTGGTGATCTGGGGCACCAATGCGGTCAACACCCAGGTCAATGTCATGACCCACGCCATGCGCGCCAAGAAACGTGGCGCGCCGCTGGTGGTCATCGACATCTATCGCAACGCCACCATGGAGCAGGCCGATCTCGGCCTGGTGCTGAGGCCCGGCAGCGACGGCGCGTTGGCGCTGGCGGTGATGAATGTGCTGTTGCGCGAGAAGCTGGCTGATCGCAAATACCTGAGCGACTTCACGGACTTCGACTCGGAAGTGGAATCGCAGATTCAAGCCTGGACGCCGGCCCGGGCCGCACCGATCACCGGGTTGAGCGTGGCCGAGATCGAAGCCTTCGCCCGGCTCATTGGCACGCATCGGGCGGCGTACTTCCGGCTCGGATACGGGTTCACCCGCCAGCGCAACGGCGCCACCAACATGCATGCGGCGCTTTCTGTCGTCGCCATGATTGGCGCGTGGAAGCATCGCGGCGGCGGGGCTCTCTTGTCCAATTCTGGCACCTGGGGGCTCAACAAGTCAGCTATCGAGGGCGACGAGGATGCCGATATCCGCGAGCTCGACATGTCCGAGATCGGCCCCATCCTCACCGGCGACGACAAGGCGCTGAAGGGCGGCGGTCCGGTCAAGGCGCTGCTCATCCAGAACACCAACCCGGTGTCCGTCGCGCCCGAACAGAACAAAGTGCGCGAGGGTTTTCTGCGCGAGGATCTGTTCTCCGTCGTCCATGAGCAGTTCATGACCGAAACGGCGGAGCTGGCCGACATTGTCCTGCCGGCGACGATGTTCCTCGAGCATTCCGATTTCTACACGCGCGGTGGTCATAACCGCATCGTGCTCGGTCCGAAGCTGATCGAGGCGCCGGGCGAAGCCAGGCCGAACCTTTTTGTTATCAACGAATTGCTGCGGCGTCTTGAGGGTGAACCCGAATCCGTGGCGGCACCGTCGGAAGACGAGTTGATAGCGACAACCTTCGAGCGTTCCGGGTTCGGCGCATTGGCGGAGATCGAAGAAAAGGGCTTCATCGATCGGGCGCGCTCCGACGACAAGGCCCATTACCGTGATGGTTTTGCCTGGCCAGATGGACGCTATCGTTTCAAGCCGGACTGGCACGGCGTGGCTGAGAAAAAGGGCTATGCCTTCGTCGTCGATCCGGGCGACATGCCCAAGCTCGTCGATTTCAACGACATCAACGAGAAGACCGACAGCACCCATCCGTTCAAGCTGGCAACGAGCCCGGCGCGCGGCTTTCTCAATTCCAGCTTCACCGAAACGCCGGGCAGCCGCACCCGCGAGGGCGAGCCGCGACTGATGATCCATCCCAAGGACGCCGCCAAGCTCGGCATAAGCGAGGGCGATGCTGTCATTGCCGGCAACAGGCGTGGCGAGGTGGTGCTGACGGCGACGCTGTTCGATGGCGTTCAGCGCGGCGTCGTCATTGCAGAGGGCATTTTCCCCAACAAGGCGCATCGCGGCGGCAAGGGCATTAATTCGCTGACCTCGTCCGAACCGGTGGTGCCGTTCGGCGGCGCGGCCTTCCATGACGTTGCCGTATGGGTGCGCCGTCAGGCCATGTAGGTCTTCACGAAGAAGACGATGGTCAGCACGATGCCGAGGGCGATGATGCCGATGCGCAGGACCACGACCGGCACGTGGTGGGCGAGCCGAGCGGCGCCGTAGCCGCCGATTGTCGTGCCGGCAAAGGCGGCGGTGCCCTCGACCCAGGCGATGGTGTCGCCGAGGCCGAAGCGGGCGATGGCGGTCAGCGCCACCAGCGACGACACCCAGAGTTTCAGCCCGTTCATGGCGCTGAGGTCGGTCAGCCCGCTGAGGGCGAAACTGGCGAGCAGCAGGATGCCGAGCCCGGCATTGAAGAAGCCGCCATAAACGCAGATCACCAAGAGCAGAACGGCGGGCAGGATGCGGCTCACGTGGCCGCTGAGCGCGGTGCGCGCCGCGAGATAAGCATTGATGCGCCCGCCGAAGGCGAACAGCACCACGGCGACGAGCATCAGCCAGGGCACGACGCGTTCGAAATTGGCGTCGGACTGGCTGAGCAGGAGTTCGGCGCCAACGAAGCCGCCGATCACCGCCATGATCGAGAAGCCGAGCAACCGACTCTTGTGGCGGGCGATGTCGGGCCAGAAGCCGATGGCGCCGCTGATGTAGCCGGGCAGGGAGGCGAAGGTGTTGGTGGCGTTTGCCGCAACAGGCGGCACCCCGGCCAGGAGCAGGGCCGGGAAGGTGACGAAGGAGCCGCCGCCCGCCAGGGCGTTCATGACGCCACCGACAAGTCCCGCGATGAAGAGCAAAAGAAGATCCATGATCTGGCACCAGTTTTGGGCGGTCACTTTTGGGGATCGTCGGTCGCTGGTCCAGCGCATTATTGTTGTTGCGCATATCAGCCCTGCCAATGGCGCTTCTTGACGGAGGGTCTGCCGAAGCCTACATGCCGCGCCGGGCTGGAATGCGCCTGCCGTCCGCCGGGACATCCCGATGGTGAAGCATTCCCGGCGAAGGCGTGGCTCGATCCGATCGACCAGGCGAGTGCCAAGACCAAGGCATTGACGCTCATCCGGATGGAGGCGCGGTGTGGCAAGGCGGACCCCATGCATATGACGCCCGAGAACCCGTCTGAGGTTGATATGCCCTATTCTTTGTCCACCATGAGTCCTGAAACCCTCAAGGCTGAAGCGCGCGTCTTGCGTGAAGTTCGCGCCAGTGAGGGCGTTGCCATGTCCCATTCGCAGGCGCTGGAGGAAACCGCCAGGTCGCATGGGTATCGCGACTGGAACACCGCCGTCGCCACGCTGCCGCAGCCTGTGGCCTGCCCGGTGGCGCTCGGCGATCATGTGTCCGGCACCTATCTCAAGCAGCGCTTCACCGGCCGCGTCATCGGCACGGCCATCCTGCCCGGCGAAAGTCTTTATCAGGTCACCATCGTTTTCGACGAGCCGGTTGACGTGGTGACCTTCGACAGCTTCTCGGCGCTCCGCAGGCGCGTGACGGTTCGGGTCGATGCCTATGGTCTCTCGCCGGAGACGACCAGCGACGGCCAGCCGCACATGCGGCTCGATCTGTCGGCGCGCAAGAAGCGCCGCTAGATAATACATGGTCCGGCTCCGGGCGTTTCCGGGGCCGGTTCTATTTTCCGAGCTTGCCGAGTTCGTCGACGAGAATGTCGAACACCAGCCGAACGCGGCGGCTGGTGTGTACTTCCCGGTGCGTGGTCAGCCAGATGGGAAAGACCATGGGTTGGGTGATCTCGGGCATAACGGCGACGAGGTCGGGGAACTTGGCGGCGATGCGGTCAGGGAAGACGCCCAGTCCGACGCCGGCCCTGACCAGCTCGATCTGGACGAGATGGCTGGCGCTTATCACCCGCATGTTGGCGAGCGTGAAGGCGAAGCCGTAGTGCATCATGCCATCAACGAGCTGGTTGGTCTCGTCGAAGCCGATCAGGGTGGCGTCGGCGAGCTGGGCGAGGGAGTTGGGCGAGCCGAGGCGTTCGAGATAGGCACGGGAGCCATAGAGGCGACCAGTGTCATCGCCGACCTTTCGTGCAATCAGATCGGGCTGCTCCGGGCGGAAACTGCGGACGGCGATGTCGGCTTCGCGCCGTCTCAGATCCTTGGTGTCATTGGTGGCGACAAGTTCTATCTCGATGCCCGGCGCCTCTTTTCTCAAGCGGGCTATCGCTGGCGGCAGATAATGGGCGGAATAGATTTCCGAGGCGGTAATGGCGATCTTGCCTTCGATCTCGTTGGCCTGTCCCGAGGCCGCCAGTGACATGCGCCCGGCCGCTTCGCCCATCTCGCGCACGTGGTCGAGCAGTTCGAGGCCAGACGGCGTCAGCACCAGACCGCGCCCGGCGCGCTCGAACAGGATGACGCCAAGTTCCTCTTCAAGCGCATCGACCTGTCGTCCGAGAGTCGGCTGGGTCATGCCGAGCGCGCGGGCGGCGGCGGACAGAGAGCCTTCCTCAGCCGTGACGAGAAACGCCCGTGCCCTGTTCCAGTCAAATCTGACGCTGCGCCAATCCATGCGAAAACGCATATCAGAAGTGGGAATTCAGTCAATTCCTCTAAAAATTGTGCATGGATAAAAGTGTCCCAACGCAAAACAAGCACGGGACACTTCACATGAAAGCCGCCACCTACTCGCAATACGGATCCGCCGACGTCGTCACGATCACCGACGTTCCGCGTCCCGAAATCAATGAGGATCAGGTGTTGGTCCAGGTTTACGCCTCGACCATCACCACCGCCGACTGGCGCTTCCGCGCCTCGGCCTTTCCCGGTGGGCTGTGGCTGGCCGGCCGGTTGGTCGCCGGGCTTTTTCGCCCGAAGAAGCCGATCCTCGGTCTTGAGTTCGCTGGCCGCGTCGTTTCGGTCGGGTCCAAGGTCACCGAGTTCAAGCTCGGCGACGAGGTCTTCGGGTTCGCTGGCGGTTTCGGCGCCCATGCCGAATATCTGGCGGTCGATGCCGCCGGTTCGATTACCCACATGCCTGAGGGCGTGCACTTCGAGGAAGCCGCGGCACTGCCGTTCGGCGCTGTCTGTGCGTTGGTGTTCCTCAGGGATTTCGCCAAGCTCAAGCCCGGCCAGAAGGTTCTGATCGGTGGCGCGTCCGGCGGTGTCGGCGCCTACGCCGTGCAGATCGCCAAGGCGCTTGGGGCCGAGGTGACGGGTGTGACCTCGACCGGCAATGTCCAACTGGTGCATGCGCTCGGCGCGACCGACGTGATCGATTACAAGACCGAGAATCCTGCCGCGTATGGCGAAGTTCACGACCTCGTCTTCGACACCGCCGGCACGATGCGCTTTGCTGCGGCCAAGCGGCTACTGAAGCCGCAGGGCACCTTCCTGCCGCTGGAGATCAGCATCCCCGACACGCTTGGCGGACTGATCACCAACATGTTCGGCGGCAAGAAGATCTCCAATCACGTCAACGGCGACTCCAAGGCCGACCTCGAAACCGTCGCCGGCATGTTGCGGCGTGGCGACATCCGCCCGGTCATCGACAGCGTCTATCCGTTCGCCGACATCGCAGACGCCTATCGCCGCGTCGAAAGCCGCCACAAGACCGGTTCGGTCGTCATCGACATCGCCAACCGCGCCGTCACCCGTCTCGCTGCCGAGTAGGGCGCCGAGGGAAATACCTCAAAAGGATCAATATCATGACCAGCTTTCCCAAGGCTGTTTCTCCGAAGAGTTTTGGCCCATTCCGCCGGTGCGCTCTACCTGCTCATCGCCGTGACTGGTGGCTTCTCGATCGGCTACCTGCCGAGCGTGCTCATGGTTCCCGGCAACGCCGCCGCGACTGCGCAGAGCCTTGCCGACAACATCGGATTGGCCCGGCTTGGCCTCTTGGCCGAGGTTGTGGTGATGCTGGCCGAGGTTGGCCTGACAGCGATCCTGTTCCACCTTCTCAAGCCGGTCAGCGAGATCGCGGCGCGCACTGCTGCCTGGGCGCGGTTGTCGATGGTGGTGATCATGGGGGTCAACATCATGGTTTCCGCCATGGCGCTCAGCTTGGTTGCCGGAGCGGCCATGCCTGGCGATGTCGCGGCTGAGGTGTCCGGCCTCATCGAATTGCGCGACATCGGCGTCAAGCTCTGGGGGTTCTTCTTCGCCCTACATCTGGCGCTTCTCGGGGGACTGGTGTTCCGTGCGCCCTATCTGCCGCGCGTCTTCGGCCTGCTGATTGGTCTCGGGAGCCTCGGTTACCTGTTCGACAGTGTTGAAACCTTTGCGGCGTCCGGCAATGAAATCGTCATGGCCGTTGCCGCGGTCTTCCTCGGCGTGTCGATGATCGGCGAGATCGGTTTCACCTTCTACCTGCTGATCCGTGGCCTCAACGCCGAACGCTGGGGCGCCCGGACCGCCTGACCGTCCAGGCTTCGTGCCGGGCGGATGCGCCGTCCGGCAGACTTTTCCATCCACTTCCATCGCAAACGCCGGGTCGGACCGCTCCGCCCGCACGCTCTAGCTATGCCTTTTCGAAAGGACCAAACCCATGACTGCTCGTTCTGCCATTCCGTCTTCGACGTTCCTCTGGGCTGGCCTGCTTTATGTGCTCATCATCGGCTTCGGCATTTTCGGCGAAGCTCTGCTGCGGGCTCCGGTGATCGTGGCCGGAGATGCCGAGGCGACTGCCGCCAATATCATTGCGTCCGGTGGCACGTTCTATCTGAGCCTTGCCACCGATCTCGGCATGCTGTTGTGCGATGTGGCGGTCGCCGTGCTGCTGTTTGTCATTTTCCGCCCGGTGAGCAGGACGGGAGCTCTTTTGTCCGCCGGCTTCCGGTTGACCCAGACGGCGATCCTCGGAGTGAACCTGCTCAACCTTTATGCCGGCGCCACACTGGTCATGCATCAGGAAAGCCTTTCCGGCTTTTCGAGCGCACAGACGCATGCGCTGGCGCTGTTCTTTCTTGAGCTGCAGAGCGCCGGCTACGATCTCGGCCTGTTCTTTTTCGCTATGACCTGCTTCGTGTTGGGCTGGCTGATTGTCCGCGCCGATTTCGCACCCAAGGCGCTTGGGTATCTCGTTGCCGCCGCCGGCGCCGTCTACCTCAGCGGCAGCACCAGCGCCTTTTTTGCGCCGGCGTATCGGGAGGTCATTTCCTACGCCTATGTCATCCCGGTCATCCGCCGAAGTCTGGTTCGCCGTCTGGCTGCTGACGAAGGGCGTGCGTGGTGGTGTCGCCGCTGGTGTGCCGGCCTGAAGTGGCGCTGTCGGCAAACGAAAAGGGCGGGTCTTACGACCCGCCCTTTTGCTTTGAATACCTCAGATATTAGCCGTCGATGCGGCGGCGGCCGATACTCGCTGGCAAGGTAGACGACCAGAATCGCGAACAGAACGCCGACGCCCATCTGTGCCCAGTCGATGCGGGCGATGGTTTCTCCCAGGATCTGGAATGGCGCGAAATGGCCGCCATTGGCGAGAATTGGCATCGGATCCACACCATCGGCGAAGCTCTCGACCCGGTAGGAGATGTAGTCCCTTATCGGATGGAAGTCGTCCCGCGCTGCCAAAGGTCAGGATGCCTTCGGCAAGGATCAGAGCGCCGATGAACAGGACAGCGGCGGGAATGGCCCAACGCTTGACCAATGTCGACAAGCCGGCGACCAGCGCAAGGAACGGCGCGTACCACAGGATCGTCAGGATGAAGAGCACCACAGCCGACACGCCGATGGTGAACATCGAAATGACCACGTCGACGGGGTTGGCGATCGGGATGAATGGCAGTCTGGCGGCGAGCGGGAAGCTCAAAAGATAGGCCAGAACCATGGTGATCAGGGCAAACCCGAGGATCAGCGCCGGAAAGATGGTGACGCCGGCAAGCGCCTTGGAGGTCAGGATCTTGATGTCCGACTGCGGCATCGATTTCCAGAACAGCATCGAGTTGTTGCGCGTGTCCGCAGAGAAGGCGTCTGCGTAGTAGAAATAGAGCACGATCAACAGATAGACGCTCCAGAGCCCGACGATACCGCCGAAGCCGACCTGGATGAGGGACGTTGGCGACTGCGAAACACTGTGCGCGGTGAAGGTCGGCGTATGCCCGAAGACCATGCCCAGGGTGATGAACAGGGTCAGAAGGCCGACCAGAACCGCAGGCGCATAAAGGAACGCGCCGCGGTGTTCGAGGAATTCACGCCGTATCAGGGCGGTCATGGCTTTCATTATTGATCTCCGGGATTGGCGGCCTGGCGCTGCATCAGCGCCACGAACAGATCGGACAGGGTCGGGGTGGAGACCTCGCCGAGCTCGGCAATTTTCTCGCGCTTGACGTTCTCGAACACCATCACCGTCTGGCCGAAGCGGGCTTCGGTGTAGATCGGGCCGAGCTTTTCGGCTTCGGCGGTGCTGGCGGCGGCGGCGACAAGCTGGGTGTAGACGCTGCCCAGCTCATCGGTCGGCAGGTCCAGCACGATCTCGCCGTCACGGATGAACATGATGTCGGACAGGATGGAGGCGATCTCGTCCACCTGATGGGTGGTGATGATCAGCGTCCGCTCCTCGGTCATGTAGTCTTCGATAAGGCGTCTGTAGAAGCGCTTGCGGTAAGTGATATCCAGCCCAAGGGTCGGCTCGTCGAGGACCAGTAGCTTAGCGTCAATTGCCATGACGACGGCAAGGTGAAGCTGAGCAAGCATACCTTTCGAGAGGTTCTTGAGCTTGAGATCTGGTTTGAGGTCAGTGCCTTGCAGGAATACATTTGCTTTCTCGCGGGAGAAATGGGGGTGGATGTCCTCGATGAGGTCGAACAGCTCACGCACCTTCAAAAAGCGCGGCAGGCTGGCGACATCGGAGATGAAAGCGACGTCCTCCATGAGCTTTGCGCGCTCGGCGAAGGGATTGCGGCCGAACACCGTCAGCTCGCCCTCGTAGTCGGTCAGTCCGAGAAGGGCGTTGAGCGTGGTGGTCTTGCCGGCGCCGTTGTGTCCGACCAGGCCGTAGATGCGGCCGGCGGGGATGGAAAAATTCAGCCCCTTGAGGACTTCAGTGCGGCCGAAGCTCTTTTTGAGGTTGCGGGCGGAAACGATGGGGGTGTCGGTCATTTGCCGGCCTCCGAATTCATCAAAGTGCCGAGATCGAGCCCGAGGGCTTCGATCTGCTGGCGGATGCGCGGCCAGTCCTCGGTGAGGAATTTCTCGCGCTCCTGGGTAAGGAGCGCTTCGTGCGCGCCCTGGCTTACGTACATGCCCATGCCTCTTTTCTTTTCGACGACGCCCTGATCGACCAGCGACTGGTAGGCCTTGGTGACGGTCAACGGATTGACCGCCAGGTCTGCCGATGCCTGTCGGATCGACGGCAGCGCATCGCCGGGCTTCACCTGACCTTTCAGGATCATCTCGACGAGCTTCTGCCGGATCTGCAGGAAGATCGGCTGTGTTTCGTTCCACTCGGTCATCTGTCTCACTCAGTTAGTGTGCTACATTGATAACACACTATATGGGTAATGCAAGGGGCGTGTGGAAATTTGTGAGGGGAGGAGTGTGCAAGGGGCGAATCCCGGTTTCAGAGAGACGGCGAATAGGGGCGCATCGCGACCCATGCCGTTGCCGCTTCCACTTTCACCGAGACAGATTGCGGACCGGGTGGACGTGATCCTCGAATGGAACGTGGCGTCGCCGAAACCTCGCGCCCTCAACGACCTCCGGCCTGCTGATCCGGTCCATGCGAAAATGGCGGAAGTCGTCGCGCCGAGGATCCCACGCCACCAGATACCAGAGCGGTGGCAGGATCAACATGGCCTGTGGCTCGACGGTCCGGCTGGACGCCGCCCCTTTTGCGTCGCGGTAGCGGAAACGGATGTGCTGCCGATTGAGAAAAGCTGCCTCGAAGACGGGCAGTAGCTCAGGGTCCATCGTTCCCATGTTCGAGATGTCGACCTGCGACGAAAGCTCGCCGACGAAAAGGCAATCGAGAAAACGGCGCAGATCGCGGAGTTTGTCCGAGGGCAGCGCGCGTTCGATCTTGGCAAGCCCGGCATCCGCAAGGCTTGAGAAGGGCAGATTGCCGGCCGCTCGCATCGATGCAACGCTCAAGAGAAGCGCGAAGACTTCGGCGACGGAAAGACGCGCCGTGGTCTGGATCGATTGCGGATCGAGCTGCAACCCGCCGCCGCGCCCGGGCTCGGAATGAATGACAAAGCCCTGATCGCGTAATGAAGCGACGTCGCGCAAAACCGTGCGCCGCGACGCGCTGACCTCCTCGGCGAGCATGGCGAGGGTCGAGGTGCCGTTGCGGCGAAGGCTGCGCACGATGGCGTCTTGTCTGAGGCGAGCGTTCATTTCGCAACTCTGCCATCAAATGGTGACAAGATTTGGCACCATTCGGCCCTAGGCAGCCAGTTCCACTTCCCAGCAAGGTGAACTGCAATGCCCAATACCATTGATTTTCCGCAACCCACCCTTATTCCGGTCAACGGCGTCGAGCTCGAGGTCTTCGAGGCCGGCCAGGAAAACGGAAAGCCCATCGTGCTCTGCCACGGCTGGCCGGAGCACGCCTATTCCTGGCGCCACCAGATGCCCGCCCTTGCCGCTGCGGGCTATCATGTCATCGTTCCGAACCAGCGCGGCTATGGAAACTCGTCCCGTCCGGCTGAGGTCACGGACTATGACATCACACATTTGACCGGCGATCTCGCCGCGCTTCTCGATCACTACGGCTATGATGATGCCGTCTTCGTCGGCCATGACTGGGGCGCGATGGTGGTTTGGGGGATGGCGCTTCTGCATCCAGACCGCGTCGACAAACTCATCAATATGAGCCTGCCTTACCAGGAACGCGGCGACACCCCGTGGATCGAGCTTCTCGAACAGTTCCTTGGCGGCGACTATTACTTCGTCCACTTCAATCGCCAGCCCGGCGTGGCGGATGCTGTGCTGGAGGCGAACACCTCCCGGTTCTTTGCCAATCTTTATCGCAAGAACCTGCCGCCCGCGCCGCCGGAACCGGGCATGATGATGATCAATCTCGCCCAGGCGGAGACGGCGCCCGGTGACCCCGTGATGAGCGCCGACGATCTGGACGTCTACATCTCGGCTTTCAAGACATCGGGGTTCACGCCCAGCATCAACTGGTACCGGAACCTCGACCGCAATTGGCATTTGCTGGCGGATGTCGATCCGATCATCAAACACCCGACGCTGATGATCTATGGCGATAGAGACACTATTCCGAAATTCGAGCGGTTGACCGATTTCGTACCCAATGCCCAGGTGATCGACCTCGATTGCGGTCACTGGATTCAGGAAGAACTGCCGGAGGAAACCAACCGGGCGATGCTGGATTGGTTGGCCGGGCAGGAAGCGTCCTGATCCTTTTCAGCCTTTGCTCTTTTGTACATAACCGATGAAATCGGCGATGGTGCCGGTTTCATCGGCGCCGTCGAGAAGGGCCGGGGAGCCCTGATCTTTGATGGTCAGGGTCACGGCGTCGGGGCGGCGGCGGGCCATTTCTTCGAAGGTTTCCTTGCGCAACCGGTCGGTTAGCTGGGTCTTGCCGATCAGCATGTGCGCCGATGCAAGAGTGTTGAACAGCTGCCATTGCGGTTCGAAAACATCGTCGGCGGTAAAGCCCTTGAAGCGGTCGATCAGCGCCGGATCGTACAGCGGCAAGGGCGTACGCCGGCCTTCGATGGCATGCAGGCGCATGGCGAGCCGGTCGAGCGCCGCCGTGCCAAGGTCGGGATAATCGGTCTGAAGGATCTGCCTGAGCGCCGCCTTTGCCTGCGCTTCACCACGCGACGCGGCGACGTGTTCGAGATTGGTGCGCTGGCGCACCAGACCGCGCGGGTCGGTGAGGGGGCTGGCGTCGATCAGGACCGCGCCGGCGATCGCCGAGGCGCGCAGGGCGCCGAGCGCCATGATTACCTGGCCACCGGCACCGAGCCCGACGAACACCGCACTGTCGATGGCAAGGGCGCTGAGAACGACGGCCAGCACGCGCGCATCTTCGGAGGTGTTGTACCCAGTCTTGTCGCGGCGCCAGCCGGACCGGCCATGGCCGGGCAGATCGAGCAGAACGAGTGGCCAGTCCTCGCCGAGCTGGTTGCGCATGGAAACGGCGAAATCGGCGAAATCGGTCATGTTGCGCACCAGCCCGGGGACGCAGACGATCGGCAGTTTGTCACGCCCGAGTTTGCCCGAGACATGAACGGCAATATCGAGGCCACCGCCAAAACGTACATGGCGTACGGGCAGCTCGGCAAAAACCGGCAGGTCGGGCGGAATGGGCGGGCGGCGCGGCATGTCGGGAAACGGGTGTCAGCCCGGAATGCGCCTGAGAGCCTGTTGCAGTGTCAGTGATGAGCCTCCCAGCCGCGCACGATAGACGAGATAATTCGCCATCACCTTTTGCACATATTTGCGCGTTTCGACAAAGGGAATGAGCTCGGTCCAGTTGATTGCGTCGATTTTCGCATCGCGCGGATCGCCATAGAGCTTGAGCCACTTGTTCACATTGCCGCCCCCGGCATTGTAGGCGGCGGCGGCCAGAAGCAGCGAGTTGTCGTAGCGCTTGAGCTGGGTCTTGAGATAACTCGACCCGAGCAGGAGGTTGTAGGCGGGATCGGAGGTCAGCCGGTTGGGCGAATAGGCGACGCCGAGCCTGCCGGCGAGATCCTTGGCGGTCGAGGGCATCAGCTGCATCAGTCCTCGCGCACCCGAGCGCGACACGGCGTCGACGTCGAAATGGCTCTCCTGCCGCGCGACGGCATAAACAGCCGCCTCGTCGGCCAGCGCCAGTTCGACGCCGGCGGGAATGCCGTCCTTGGGGTAGTGGAACAGGTCGAGCGAATAGCCGCGCTGGTCGGCGCGGTCGGCGATGAGGATGGCGACATTGTGGGCGCCGATGTCTTGGGCCAGGCGCGCAGCAAGGACAAAATCGCCAGGCTCGGAAATGGCATAGCCGAGCCGGCGAACCAGAGGCTCGGCCCAGACCTTGCGGCCATTGTCGGCGAGCAGGCGCACGGCCCGCACCAGCGGCAGTTTTTCGAAGCTCGCTTCGCGGCCCTTCCAATCGGGCAGGGCGCGCACCACGACTGTCCGCTCATTCAGCGCCTCGCGCGCCAATTGCCCGTAGAACAGGAAGCCGTAGCGCGCCGCCTTGCGGAAATCGGCACTGGCTGCGTCGGTCTTGCCCAACGCCTGTTCTGTGCGGCCGAGCCAATAGCGCGACTGCGCGATGGTATCGGGGAGGGTCGACAGTCTCGCCATCTCGACAAAATGCGGCTCGGCGCGCTGCGGGTCGTTCAAATAGGCCAGCGCCACGAAACCGGCATGGAAACGCGCGTCGACAACCCGCCCTTCCGGACCGGCGGTGTAGTTGGCGGCGGCACGATAGGCGAGTTGAGGTTTGCCGTTGGCAAGGGCCCGACGGACGATGAGCCGGCGCTCGTACCAGAATTCGGCGGCATCGATCACGTTGCCTGAGGTGACCTTGTCGAGCGCATCGACGGCGGCGTCGAGGTCGCCGGTATCGCGCTTCCATTGCGCCACGGCGAAATGGAACAGTGGGTGATCACGCAATGACGGGGCAACATCGGCAAGGCGTGCACCGATGTCGTTGCTCTTGCGGGAAACAGCGATACGGGCCCTGGCAAGGCTTTGCTCTGCCGGGGTCAGATGTCCCATGATGCGCTCGGTTCCCGTGGCGCGGTCGTGCATGAGAAGGTGGACGGCGCGGTCCCAGTAATCCTTCTGCGTCAACAGTTTGCCCAAGGATGCTTCGACCTTGTCTTCGCCATCCTTGCTGAGAAACTGCTGGGTCCAGACATAACGCGCAATGCGGGCGGCCCGCTCGGTCTGACCGTCGGCGACATAGGCCCGCGCCAGGGCAATCTGGGCGTCGAGCGAATTCGGCATATTGCCGCCGAGCAGGCGGATGACTGTCTTGTAGTCGGAAGTGCTGACATCGAGTGCCGATTCGAGCCGGGCACGATAGACCGAGGCGAAATCGTAATCGGGGGCATCGGCAACGAAGCGGGCGATTGATTCTGCGTCGACACCCTTGCCGAAGCGGATCGATGCCCATTGCACCGTGCGGCGCTCGACAGCGTCGGTCAGGTGTCTTGCCGCCTCGTAGGCGCCCGGCGCATCGCCGGATGCCAAAAGCGCCAGCGCGGATTCAAAATCGGCACTGCCGACATCTGTGCGGACGGGCGGCGGCGCGGGATGAACCGTGCTGGTGACGCCGGTGTCGAGCTGCGCTGTTCGCCAGACGGGCGCAGGTGCCGGCACCGGCACTTGCGCCTCAGACGCGCCGCAAAGCGCCAGAAAAAACGCCGCCGACAGCAAGCTGCGATGATGGAAAAAACGCACCGAAACCATTCCGACTCCCTTTGCGACATAAAGCCACGTCATTTTGGCGGTATTCGGACAAGATCAAGACAGTATGCCGGCTTAATGTAGAACGCGTTGCCAAGCTGGGGCCAAAAAGGCTAAATGCCTCGCTCCCGGCCCGGGGTTTGGCCGGACTGGCGCCACGATGGCGTCGCACTGATGCCGGCGCGCTGTTGTGCCGGCGCATTTCCAAAGGGGAACGTCATGTTCAGAGGATCACTCACCGCTCTTATTACCCCCTTTCGAGATGGCGCCGTAGACAAAAAAGCGTTCGAGAAGTTCGTCGACTGGCAGATCACATCGGGCACCAACGGCCTTGTTCCGGTCGGCACCACCGGCGAGTCGCCGACCCTGTCGCATGACGAGCATCGCGAAGTGGTCGAAATGTGCATCGCGGTTGCGGCGGGCCGGGTTCCGGTGATGGCCGGCGCCGGGTCCAATTCGACGACCGAGGCGGTCGCGCTGACAAAGTTCGCCGAACAGGCAGGCGCGCAGGGCGTGCTGTCGACGGCGCCCTATTACAACAAGCCCAATCAGGAAGGCCTGTTTCACCATTACAAGGCGGTGGCCGAGGCGACGAGCCTGCCGGTGTTCATCTACAACATTCCGGGTCGTTCGATCATCGACGTCCTGCCCGAGACGATGAAGCGGTTGCGCGATGCGTGCCCGAACATTGCCGGCGTCAAGGATGCGACCGCCAATGTCGGACGGGTCAGCCTGCAGCGCCATGTTGTCGGCAAGGATTTCATCCAATTGAGTGGCGAGGACATGACCGCCCTCGGGTTCAACGCTCACGGCGGGGTGGGGTGCATCTCGGTGTCGTCCAACGTTGCGCCGAAGCTTCAGTCCGAGTTCCAGGCGGCGATGGCGGCTGGCGATTACGCCAAGGCTCTCGAGTATCAGGATCGGCTGGCGCCGCTGCACAAGGCACTGTTCATCGAGCCGAGCCCGGCCGGCGTCAAATATGTTGCCTCCAAGCTCGGTCTTTGCGCCAACGAGCTTCGGCTGCCGCTGGTGCCCGTGTCCGATGCGACCGCCAAGGTCATCGATGCGGCTATGGCGCATGCGGGTCTGACGGGCGCCTGATGGCTCATTCGCCCAAACGCACAGAAATCAACACGGGTCTGGTGGCCGATAACCGCCGGGCCCGTTTCGACTACCAGGTGCTCGACACGCTCGAGGCCGGCATCGTTCTGACCGGCACCGAGGTGAAATCACTGCGGGTCGGCCAGGCGCAGATCGCGGAGGCCTATGTTTCGCCCGAGCGCGGCGAGTTGTGGCTGATCAACGCTCACATCCCGGAATATCTCAAGGCCAACCGCTTCAACCACGAAGAGCGGCGGCCGCGCAAACTGCTGGTTTCGAGCAAGGAACTGGCGCGCCTCAGCCAGGACGTCGCCCGTAAGGGGCAGACAATCGTGCCGCTGAAGCTCTACTTCAACGATCGCGGAATTGCCAAGCTTCTCATAGGCTTGGCCAAGGGTAAGAATGCTGCGGACAAACGCGAAACCAGCCGCGAGCGCGACTGGAACCGCGAGAAGGCCCGGATTCTGAAGAACTATTAGTGTCCCAGAATCCGAGATTTGGCACCTGTCATGATCGAAGACCAAACGGCTGGATTTGGTGGGACGTGATCTCGTTGATGGTCGGGTGCTGATCGGCGGGTTTGCGCCCAATAGCCGCCGTCAGCGATGCGGGGCCCTTTCCCAAATAGCGGCCGATTCACCGATAACGAAATGCTGTCGGTGACCCGCAGCTAGGGACGGTAGAACAGCACGTCGAGCATAGCAGCGCGTGCTTCCCATAGCTCGCCCTCACCGTTCGGCGGCTTGTCAGCATTATGCCAACGCGATAGCCGGATTGGCTTGACCACGCGTTCCCAGTAATTGTCGAGCTTTAGCGTCGTACGCGCAAAGCCCAGCGCCTTGGCTGCCTCAAGGATGTTCGGGCTCGACACGCATAGGAAAGTGTCGGGGCGTTTCATCGCCAACAACCTCGTGGCGGTCGGAACGCCGCCAGTGCGGCTCGAATTGACAAACGCCCTTCGGAACGCCTCGCAATATTTCTCAAAATGATCCCGAGTTACCTCGCCGGTGCGAGGAATACCGTCGAGGGCGCGCGCCAAAAACCGATCGTTCTCCTCGATGCGATTGGCGAAGTCGCCTGCACCGCGCATCGATCCGAACCAACCCCAGTCGCGGTTCAGGTCCGCGTCGAGTTTTTGATATTCGCCGATCGTTCCAGCAATCGCTTTGCGCTGTGACGCCGAGAGCGCTGCGAAAGATTGGGTGCCGGCGAACCAGCGTCGCGCGATCGCAAGAAGTTCGAGGCTCTTCTTTGGGTCATGATGCTTCGAGCCGCGAACCTGCTTGGCATAGTCGGCCCAGTCCATGTTGATGATCTTGGTGCCGTTCGTAGTGAGGGGCAATGGCACCGGTTCGCGCGGCGCCTTGGGGAGCCTGGCGGCGCGCTTCCAGCTGGCGCGATAGGCGTCGGCGTAGTTCTGCGTCACGCTCTGTCCGAAGCTAGCGCTTGTCTTAGCGAACGCGAGCGCCTCGGCGATCGCCGGATCCTCGATTGTCCCGGTCAGTGCGATTGCCGCTTCGTGGTTTGCGCCGAGACCGCCGCGCGTGAAATTGGCACTTCCAATGATCACGGCAGCGCGCTTTCCTTTGGTGAAACCGTAGACCTTCGGGTGATAGGTACCGCCGGAGAATTTGGTTGCGACAAAGCCGTGGGCGACGCCGACCAGGGCATCAACGATATCGGGATCGGTCTGGCTGAACGCAACGCCAAAAGTAACATTCTTGAACTTTGGCAAATGATCGAACAGCCGTTCGCTGAGCATGTTTTTCGTGCCCCACGCGACAGCCCAGTGAAAGGCCTCATAGTCGTTGATCCAGCGTGCAAGCGTGCGCTGGACACCTCCTGCGGTCAAGAAACTTGCTTCCACTAAACTGTCCCCCGCGCCGAGTGATAGGCAACCTTGCCGTGATGACGGTACTCGAGTTGATGAACTATGTTGAGCAACATCTCAGCTGCCCCGCTCATATATGCGGCAGCTAAGCGCCCCATGCCGGCCATTCAATTGGTTGGCAATGGTGTATACTAAAGCTGTCATTTGACGCGTCGTCTCATCCCCTGGCCCCTTTTTGCGCGTTGCGCCCTTTATAGGGAACGTGTCCGATCATCTTTGGTTTGCTTCTTGTCGGACCGGGAATGCAGGCCACGTGTGACAATGTTGATTGGAATCAGCAGAAGCCAAAAGTACTTGGCGGCATCAGGTTGGACAAACGCGAGCGGAATGGAAATGGCGAAGACCGCGCTCGACAGCACCGTCTTGGTCAACATGCTCTGCCGATCGCGCCGGGAAACACTTTCGTCGATTAGGTCCCGGCGGTTGGCATGGAGCCAGATCCCAGTCAGGGCTAGGCCGCTCGCGACCATGGTCCCCGCATAGATGGCAGTCCCCGCCGTTCCGTCATTCTCAGCGATGAGTGAGGTGGTGAAGGGAACGAGGCCAATGGTCAGCAGGAACAGCAGGTTGATCCACATTAGCCCGGGATCCGACCGCACGATGAGCCGGAACTTGGTGTGGTGGTTGATCCAGTAGGTGCTGATCGCCGCAAAGCTGATGAGATAGGCGAGAAAGCGCGGCCAAAGCGCCGCGAGTGCTGCCCACACCTCGGCATCCGAGAACGTCCCGAACGCCTCGGGCAATTTCAGATCGAGGACCAGAAGCGTAATGGTGATGGCGATGACAGCGTCCGAAAAGTACACGAGCCGTTCGTTGGTGTTGACGTCCACGTCGAAACTCCTTCCAAGCTGGAAGAGTAGCTCCGATATCCTCCGGATTGATTTTTCCGCATCTTGAGATTGGCGTTTTTCAACCCCTTTTTCCAAGTCCAGAGCTCTCGGGAGCCATCCCTCTCTGATTGTTCCGACTTTTGGGGACCTTCTGTGGAAAAAAGGCCTATTCGTTGAATATCCGACGTATTTCGGCGTTCGCGCGAAAAAAAACGCCAGCAACTGCATTGGTGCGGAATTGTGCCAACGGCCTTGCAATAGAAAGTACTGTAGATACTTCGTCTTACTACTTTTTCTGGTGCAAATCTTGCCATCGATCCGACAAGCAAGAAGCCGAATTCGTTATCGAAGAGCCGTGTACCAGGGAACATCGGGGTCAAGTCGTGCCTGCTTTCCACCCTGGCATGGACGCTGACTGCTTGATAGCGCAAACAGACGCTCCCGAATACTCATTGCCCAGAAGCCGCCAATCCCCTTTGAGCCAAAACCGGTCACGGCGAAAATGTAGTGTAAACGGCTGGAACGATGTCGAGACCTGACGGCATTCCATGGGATCAATCTTCAGAACCTGGTCATCAGGCTTGACTGCGTGCTTCTTCCGCCGCCCGGAACACAACCTCTTCGAACATCTCGGTCGTCAGTCGGCGGGTGTTGGTGTTGTAGCGCGAGCAGTGGAAGCTGTCGTAGAGGACTGTGCCCCCTGTGAGTGCGTGGCGGGCACCGTGGGCGAAGGTGTGGCTGGCGCGGCGGGCGCCGACGGCGCTGAGGAAGCTGTCATGGGCGATGCGCCCGAGCGCCAGGAAGACGGCGTTACGATGGGCTTCGATCACCGGGGTGAGGAACTGCCGGCAGGTGGCGATCTCGGCGCCCACCGGCTTGTTCTGCGGCGGTACGCAGCGCACGGCGTTGACGATCTTGGCGCCTTCGAGGGTGAACCCGTCATCGGGACGGGCGTCATAGTGTCCTCTGGCAAAACCGGCGCGCTTAAGCGTCTGGTAAAGCAGGTCGCCGGCATAATCGCCGGTGAAAGGGCGTCCGGTTTGGTTGGCACCCTTCAGTCCGGGGGCAAGACCGACCACGACGAGACATGCGTCGGCGTCGCCCCAAACCGGCACCGGCGCGTTGAAGAACGTCGGATAGGCGCGACGATTGGCGTCGCGAAACTCGGCCAGACGCGGACAATGGGCGCAATCGCGACCGGGCTCCAACGGGCTCATCACTCTCCGATCCGCTCCGCGACTACTTGTCGGCGTCTTCCGACCGTTCGGTGGGCGCGCGGCCGACCGATTTCGCCAGATCGACGACATCGACGAAATAATCGGCCTGACGCCGCAATTCGTCGGAGATCATCGGGGTCGGGCTGGAAAGGGTCGAGACAACCGTCACCTTCTTTCCCCGGCGCTGGACAGCAGCGACAAGAGCGGTGAAATCACCATCGCCGGAGAACAGGAACATATGGTCGTAATGTGCGCTCATCTCGATCGCATCGACCGTCAGCTCGATGTCCATGTTGCCCTTGATCTTGCGCCGTCCGGTTGAATCCGTGAACTCCTTGGCCGGCTTGGTAACAACGCGATAGCCGTTGTAGTCGAGCCAGTCGATCAGCGGGCGGATGGACGAATACTCCTGATCTTCTATGAGGGCGGTGTAGTAATATGCGCGCACAAGATAAGACTTGCTCTGGAATTCCGTGAGCAAGCGGCGGTAGTCGATGTCGATTCCGAGCGCTTTTGAGGCCGCATAGAGATTTGCACCATCTATGAAGAGAGCAACCTTTTCGCGAGGATCAATCATAGCAATTATACTCCAAACAACGCCCGTGGGCGGCGCAGTAGCGCTTTTTTTGCAAAGAAGCGGATGTTAGCCCCCCCAACACCCTCGGCTCCCCAAGCCAGTATCTCGGCTGACGGATAAGCAGAGCATTTTTCTTCTTTATGTCGATTCAGTCCGCCCGCCAGCACAACCAATTTAAAGGACATCGGCGTACACGCAAGAGAAGTTTGATTTGCGCGCCACGCGTTGTCCACATATCGCAGAGTGTCGCGTCCAGGAGATTTGGATCACATGGGATAGCAGGGGCGGCTTGTCAAGTCGCCGGAGCTGTTGTATTGACGCGGGTCCTTTCCCAAAAACGAGCCGGAGATTGCCGTGGCGCGCGTCACTGTTGAAGATTGCATTGAGAAAGTCGACAACCGCTTCGACCTCGTTCTTCTGGCAGCCCATCGTGCCCGAATGATTTCGTCGGGCGCCCAGATCACCGTATCCCGCGACAACGACAAGAATCCCGTCGTGGCGCTGAGGGAGATCGGCGACGGCACGATTTCGCCGGAGGATCTCAAGGAAGACCTGATCCACTCGCTGCAGAAATATGTCGAGGTCGACGAGCCCGAACAGCACGCCGCTCCCGTCATCGGCGAGATCACTGGCGATGACGACAGCGTCACCTTCGACACCATGAGCGAAGACGAGTTGCTGCGTGCGATCGAGAGCCTGGCGCCGCCGGAACGCCGCGAAGATTGATCGCGATAAAAACAGGCCTATAATGGTTTGATCGGGCGCCGAATTCGCTTCGGCGCCCTATTTGTCTTGATTTGCCGGCAGGATGGGTGCTGGCGGGACTGGTGAGAAGGTGACAGGCGGCGGGCAGGAGCGTTTGGAGGCGAAACGGGCTTTGGCGCGTGCCGCTTCGCCATGGCCGGCAACAGCTTTCGAACCGGTATTACCCACACGGGCACACAACAATCCGGCAAGTCCAGCGCCTGCATACATCGCGCCCGGGAGGCGCACGCCGTCATGATGCGCCAGTTCGAACTCGTCGAACGGGTGCTTGCGTACAATCCCAATGCCGACGAGGCCATGCTCAACAAGGCGTATGTCTACGCCATGCAAAAGCACGGTAGCCAGGTGCGCGCATCGGGCGATCCGTTCTTCGCCCATCCGCTGGAAGTCGCCGCCATCCTGACCAGCCTCAAGCTCGATGACGCCACAATCGCCGTCGGCCTTTTGCACGATACCATCGAGGACACCGACGCGACGCGGGCGGAGATCGATCAGCTTTTCGGTCCCGAGATCGGCGCCATCGTCGAAGGCCTGACCAAGATCGACCGACTCAATCTCGGTTCGCGCGAAGAGGCCCAGGCCGAAAATCTCAGGAAGCTGCTGCTGGCGATCGCCGAGGACGTGCGCGTTCTCATCGTCAAACTGGCCGACCGGCTGCACAACATGCGCACGCTCGATTTTGTGCCGCCGGAAAAACGCCAGCGCATCGCCCGCGAGACCATGGACATCTACGCCCCGCTCGCCGGGCGTATGGGTATGCAGGGCATCCGTTCCGAACTGGAGGACCTGAGTTTTCGGGCGCTGGAACCGGAGAAATACGCCGCGCTCAACGAGCGTTTGTCGGCGATGAATGCCCGGAATGCCGAGATCGTCCAGATCATTGCCGCTGATTTGAGAAAGCGCATTGCGGAAGAGGGGATATCGGCCGAGGTGTCGGGGCGGCTCAAGTCGCCGTGGTCGATCTTTTCCAAGATCCAGCGCAAGCAGATCGCGCTCGAACAGCTGTCCGATATCATCGGCTTCAGGGTTGTGGTCGAGCATGTCGAGGACTGCTATCGTGCGCTCGGGGTCGTGCACCGCACCTGGAACGCCGTGCCGGGCCGGTTCAAGGACTATATTTCGGTTCCCAAGTACAACGACTACCGCTCCTTGCACACCACGGTGGTCGGGCCGGAGCGCCAGCGCGTCGAGCTGCAGATCCGTACCCGCGAAATGCACCAGGTCGCCGAATACGGCATCGCCGCGCATGCGCTTTACAAGGACGACCTCAAGCATTCGCTCGAGCGTCTCGAACAGGAGAGCCAGGCCTATGTCTGGCTCCGTTCGACGATCTCGACGCTGACCTCGGGATCGGCGCCCGAGGACTTTCTCGAGGACACCAAGCTCGAGCTGTTCCAGGATCAGGTGTTCTGTTTTAGCCCGCGGGGCCGGCTCATCCCGCTGCCGCGCGGTGCGACGCCGATCGATTTCGCCTATGCGGTCCATACCGAGCTCGGCGACACATGCGTCGGCGCCAAGATCAACGGCACGATCATGCCTTTGGTGACTCAACTGCGCTCGGGCGACGAAGTGCAGATCATGACCGACGCCAACCATGTGCCGCCGGCCAATTGGGAATCGATCGCGGCAACGGGCAAGGCGCGGGCCGCCATCCGCCGCGCCGTGCGTGCGGCGGTGCAAAAGCGCGCCTATGCCCATGGCGACTACATCCTGTCGGCGGTGATGCGGGCCGAGAACGCGCGGTTCGACGAAACCGAACTCGCCGCGATGATCGGCTGGTTCGGTTTTGCTTCGAAGAAGGACTTCTTCACCGCCATTGGCGAGAACAAGATCCTGCCCGATGCCCTGAGCGAGGAGATCGCTAAGATCAAGGGCGTGCCGCGCCGCCGAAAGCGCCGCGATATCGAACTGCCGGTGGCCGACACCGCCGATGGCTGGTTCGGGTTGAGGCAATCGGATCTGTTCCGCTTCCGCGTGCCGGGCGGCCAGACCGTGGGCGACAGGGGGCGCAAGGCCCTGACCAAGCTCGGCTTCAACACTGAGGTCAGGGTGTCGCCGGAGGGCGTGGTGCCCGGTGACCGTATCATCGCCATCCTAACACCTGACGGCGTGATGACAGTCTATCCCGTCCATTCCGATGCCCTCGGCGAACTCGACGATTCCGATGTGGCGTGGATCGACGTGCGCTGGGATCTGGCCAGCCACTACGAGAGCATGCATCTGGTCGCCATCTCGATGTTGAGCATCAACCGTCCGGGATCGCTGGCCGCCATTACCGGAACGATTGCCCGGTTCGACGCCAACATCCAGAACCTGTTCATGAGCATGCATGCGCCAGATTTTCACCGGCTGGTGTTTCAGATAGAAGTCAGGGACCTGCCGCATGTCGCCGAGGTTCTGGCGGCGCTCAAGGACATCGACGGACTTACCGAAATCAGGCGTGCCTCGATCGAAGAGGCTTCGGCCCTTTCCCAGATCGACTGGGCCATGCCCAACAGCAAGGACAAGAAACAATGACTGCCGAGATGACCCGCGACGAGGTGCTCGACGTCTTCCGCTCCTGTGGCGCTTTGCTTGAAGGACATTTCATCCTCAGCTCGGGTCTGAGGTCGCCGGTTTTCCTGCAAAAGACGCTTGTGTTCCGCGAACCGGACAAGTCCGAGATCGTCTGCAAGGCGCTGGCCGGCAAGATCGAGGCGAGCGGGCTTGAGTTCACTCAGGTGGTGTCGCCGGCCGTTGGCGGCATCATTCCCGGCTACGAGACGGCGCGGCACCTCAAAAAGCCGGCGATCTACACCGAGCGTGTCGATGGCAGTTTCCAGTTGCGGCGTGGTTTCTCGGTCGCCAAGGGCGAGAAGGTCATCGTTGTCGAGGATATCGTCTCGACCGGGCTATCGATCCGCGAATGCATCGCCTGCATCACCGAGCTTGGCGCCGAGGTCGTGGCGGCGGCGTGCCTTGTCGACCGGTCGGGCGGCGAGGCCGATGTCGGCGTGCCGCTGATCGCCCTGACCGAGTACAAGGTGCCGGCCTATCCCGCTGACGCCCTGCCGCCGGAACTTGCGGCCATTCCGCCGGTCAAGCCCGGCAGTCGGGGGTTGTCGTGAGCGTGCTCAGAAAAAGTGGAAGCCGGTTTTTCGGTTCGAGCACGCAAGCGCTGAAGGAGAGCGTAGCGTGATCATCGGGCTCGGCAACGACCTGTGCGATATCAATCGCATTGAGAAAACGCTCGAACGGCATGGCGAGCGCTTCCTCAACCGCTGTTTTACCGATATCGAGCGGGCGAAATCGGACCGCCGCAAGCTGCGGGCCGCGTCCTATGCCAAGCGCTTCTCGGCCAAGGAAGCCTGTGCCAAGGCGCTCGGCACCGGGTTTTCGCACGGGGTGTTCTGGCGCGACATGGGGGTTGTGAACCTGCCGTCGGGCAAACCGACCATGAAGCTGACTGGCGGCGCTGCCCAACGTCTTCAAACCCTTGTGCCGGCGGGATACGACGCTCATATCCACGTCACTTTGACCGACGAAAGCGGGTTTGCTTCGGCGACAGTGATCATCGAGGCGCTGCCCGCATCCGCTTGACCGCGACCGACGAACCGGCTCTATCCGCAGCAATGCCCGCACCGCCCGGGGGCAGATGCGACGATTTAGGAGTGCGCGACAATGGTTGACCGACCCAGCGCGCGCGCGTAACCACAACCAATCCTGCAACAGGCGGATGTCGACATGGCTGACAAGGTCCAGAACAACAAGAAAACCGCGGCAGGCGAACTGCGCGAAACCATCGTCGTGGTCATCGAAGCGCTGCTGATTGCGCTGGTGTTCCGGACATTCCTGTATCAGCCCTTTTCCATCCCGACGGCGTCGATGCAGCCGACGATGATGATCGGCGACTACTTCCTCGCCTCCAAGTTCGCCTGGGGTTACGGCCAGTACTCCTTCCCGTTCGGCCTGGTGCCGATGCAGGGGCGCGTTTTCGGCTCGCTGCCCAATCGTGGCGACATCGCCGTGTTCTACAACGCGCCGACCGGGGACGAGTACGTCAAGCGGGTTATTGGCCTGCCCGGCGACACCATTCAGATGAAAGAGGGGCGCCTCTACATCAATGACCAGGAGGTGCCGCGCGAAAAGCTCGGGACCGGGACCGACACCGATTCGACCGGCTACACCGTGCCGGTGACGCTCTACAAGGAAACCCTGCCCAACGGGGTCACCCATACCATCCAGGAAATCGCCGACAACGGGCCGCTCGACACCACCGGCGTGTATAAGGTGCCCGAAGGTCATTACTTCATGATGGGCGATAACCGCGACCGCTCGCAGGACAGCCGGGTGTTGAGCGCGGTTGGCTATGTGTCCGTCAACAATCTGATCGGCAAGGCGGAAGCCCGGTTCTTCTCGATCAAGGACGATCTGCCGCCGTGGCAGATCTGGAACTGGCCGGCCAATGTACGCCTCGACCGGATGTTCCAGTCAGTCTACCAATGAACCGACGCGCCAAACCTCTGGGCGAACTCGAGCAGCGGCTCGGGCACCGCTTCTCCTCGCAGGACCTGCTCCTGCAAGCGGTGACCCATTCCAGCGCCATCGCGCCATCAAAGCGCACTGCAAAGTCGTACCAGAGGCTGGAGTTTCTCGGAGACCGCGTGCTCGGCCTTGTGGTCGCGGACCTGCTGCACACCCGCATGCCTGCCGCCAATGAAGGCGACCTGTCGCGGGCGCTGAACGCACTGGTGCGCAAGGAAACCTGCGCCGAAGTCGCGCGGGATATCGGGGTTGGTCCCTACCTGCAGCTCGGCGATGCGGAAGCCCGCACCGGTGGCGCTGAAAAATCGGCAATCCTGGCCGATGTCACCGAGGCGCTGATCGGTGCAATCTTTCTCGATGCCGGATTCGAGGTGGCGGCGACGTTCGTGACCCGCGAATTCGGCTCCCGCATCGATCCGTCAGCCACCCGCCGCGCCGACGCCAAGACGGCGCTGCAGGAATGGGCGCAGGGGCGCGGGCTCGAGCCACCCTCTTACGAGGAACTCGAGCGCACCGGCCCCGATCATGCCCCAAGTTTCATTATTGCCGTCGTGGTGACCGGGTTCGCGCCGGCCCAGGCGGAAGGCTCGTCCAAGAAGCTCGCCGAGCATCAGGCGGCCGAAGCGTTCCTTATCCGCGAGAACATATGGCGAGGCAGCAAATGACCGAGAACACACCAACGCGCTGTGGCTTTTTTGCGCTGGTGGGCGCTCCGAATTCCGGGAAGTCGACGCTGCTCAACACGCTTGTTGGCGCCAAGGTGTCGATCGTTACCCACAAGGCGCAGACGACGCGATCCCAGATCCGCGGCGTGGTGACGACTGACGACAGCCAGCTGGTCTTCATCGACACGCCCGGCATCTTCACCGCCAGCCGCAGGCTCGACCGCGCCATGGTCGATGCTGCGTGGAGTGCAGCCACGGACGCCGATTTTGTCGTGTTGGTGATCGATGCGGTGCGTGGGCTGAATCCGGACAACGAGGCTGCGATCGCCGGCCTGGCCGAAGTGCCCGGTCCGAAGATCCTGGTCATCAACAAGATAGACCGCAAGCAGCCACAGGACGTGCTGGAGCTGGCCAAAGTTCTGAACGAGCGCATGGATTTCAAGGAGACCTTCATGGTCTGCGCCGTAAGCGGCGAGGGCGTGGCCGATTTTATCAAGGGTTGTCACGAACTGGCCCCCGAGGGGCCCTGGCATTTCCCCGAGGATCAGCTGTCCGACCTGACCCAGGCGCTGACCGCGGCCGAGGCGACGCGCGAAAAACTGTTCCTGCGCGTCCACGACGAAATTCCCTACAACACCACGGTCGAGACCGAGCAGTTCGAGGTGATGAAGAACGGTGCCTATCGCATCCAGCAGGTGATCTACGTCACCCGCGAAGGGCACCGGAAAATCGTCCTTGGCAAGAACGGCCAGACGATCAAGGCCATCGGCATGGAAGCGCGCAAGGACCTCTCGGAGATGTTCGAAACGCCGGTTCACCTGTTCCTGTTCGTCAAGGTCAGGGAGAAATGGGCCGAAAAGGCCGAGCACTACCAGGAAATGGGGCTGGAATTCCCGGCCAAGTAATACATGCAATGGAACGCTGACGGCCTCATCATCGGCATTCGCCGGCACGGGGAATCGAGCGTTATCCTCGAGGCCATGGTGGTCGACCATGGCCGTTGCATGGGATTGGTGCGCGGTGGACGTTCGCGCCGGCAGGCAGCGGTTTTACAGCCGGGCAATTCGGTGGCGCTCGACTGGCGCGCCCGGCTCGAGGACCATCTCGGCCTGTTCACCGTCGAACTGCTGACGGCCCGCGCCGCCCGGCTGATCGAGGACCGCGACCGGCTTTACGCATTTCACCTTGTCGCCGACCATCTGCGCCTTCTGCCCGAGCGCGATCCGCACAATGCCCGCATGGTCGATGCCTTCGCCATTCTCGATGGCGAGGCGGAGGCGCTGATGCTCGGTGCGGCGTTGGCGCGGTTCGAGATGCACATCCTCGATGACCTCGGCTTCGGGCTCGATCTTGGGGCCTGCGCCGTCACCGGCGAGACCGATGGTCTCTGCTATGTCTCTCCACGCTCTGGGCGGGCCGTGACCGAAGCCGGGGCCGGTCAGTTCAAGGGGCGGTTGTTGCCGCTGCCGGGGTTCCTGATCGGGGAGGGGGCGCCAACGGCGCGCGATGTTGCCGACGCTTTTCGCCTCACCGGGCACTTTTTGCACGAACATGTGTGGGGACCGCGCCAGATTGCCCCGCCCGCGACCCGCGAGACCCTTGTCGCAGCGCTGACCGGTCTATAATCCGGGCATAATTGATTCTCTGGCATCGACCGTTCCTAACGGAATCGGCCCGATGCCATTCTGCCAGTCGCAAATCCGGACGGACAACCGGTATCCACTTGTCCTGGATTTGCTCAAGGAGGCCCGATGGCCGATCTTATCGAACCCGGGGACGACGACACACGCGTTGTCGACCTCAGAGAAGCGCTGGAGACGCGCTACCTCAGTTATGCGCTGTCGACGATCACGCAGCGCGCACTGCCGGACGCCCGCGACGGGCTGAAGCCGGTGCATCGGCGTATCCTGCACGCCATGCGCCTGCTGCGCCTCGATCCGGGCCAGGGCTACAAGAAGTCCGCCCGCATCATCGGCGACGTCATCGGTAAGTACCACCCGCACGGCGATCAGTCGGTCTATGACGCGCTGGTGCGCCTGGCTCAGGACTTCGCCCTCAGGTATCCGCTGGTCGACGGTCAGGGCAATTTCGGCAATATCGACGGCGATAGCGCCGCCGCCATGCGCTACACCGAATCGCGCATGACCGACGTTGCCGCACGGCTGATGGAAGGCATCACCGAGGACGCCGTCGATTTCCGCGAAACCTATGACGGCGAGGACGAGGAGCCCATCGTGCTTCCGTCCAATTTCCCCAATCTTCTGGCCAACGGCTCGTCCGGTATTGCCGTTGGCATGGCGACCAATATTCCGCCGCACAATGTCGCCGAGCTGTGCGATGCGGCGCTGCACCTGATCCATCATCCCGATGAAACCAGTGCCGCCGATCTTATCAAGTTCGTGCCCGGGCCGGATTTCCCGACAGGTGGCATCATCATCGAGCCGCGCGAGAACATCATTGCGGCCTATGAGACGGGCAGGGGCGCCTTCCGCGTGCGCGCCCGCTGGCACCAAGAGGATGCGGGGCGCGGCACCTACCAGATCGTGGTCACCGAGATTCCTTATGGCGTGCAGAAATCGCGCCTGGTGGAAAAGATCGCCGAGCTGTTGCTGGCGCGCAAATTGCCGCTGCTCAAGGACGTGCGCGACGAAAGCGCCGAGGACATACGGCTGGTGCTCGAGCCCAAGGCCCGGACGGTCGACGCCAACCTGCTGATGGAATCGCTGTTCCGGTTCACCGAGCTAGAATCGCGCTTCTCGCTCAATCTCAACGTGCTCGACAAGGGGCGCCGGCCCAAGGTGATGAGCCTTGCCGAAGCGCTCGGCGCCTGGCTGCAGCACCGCAAGGAGGTGCTGGTTCGCCGCTCGAACCATCGGCTTGGCCAGATTGCCCACCGCCTCGAAGTTCTGGGCGGCTATCTGATCGCCTATCTCAACCTCGACGAGGTGATCCGCATCATCCGCGAGGAGGACGAGCCCAAGCAGGTGATGATGGCGCGCTGGGACCTGACGGAAGTTCAGGCCGAAGCCATTCTCAACATGCGGTTGCGCGCCTTGCGCAAGCTTGAGGAAATCGAGATCCGCAAGGAATACGACGCGCTGACCGAGGAAAAGGAGCACCTTGAAGGTCTGCTCGCCTCGGACCGCCGGCAGTGGGGCGTGATCTCCACCGAGATCGCCGATCTCAAGAAGGCCTATGGCCAGGATACCCCCCTGGGCAAGCGCCGCACCGATTTTGCCGATGCGCCGATGGCCGGCGAGATCGACATCGAGGCGGCGCTGATCGAGCGCGAGCCGATCACGGTGATCCTTTCCGAAAAGGGCTGGATCCGCGCCATCAAGGGCCATGCCGACGCCGATGCTGCCGGTTTCAAAGCCGGCGACAGCCTCAAGGTGGCGCTCAAGTGCGAGACGACCGACAAGCTGCTGCTTTTGACCACCGACGGCAAGATCTTCACCATCGGTGCGGACAAGCTGCCCGGCGGGCGCGGTTTCGGCGAGCCGGTGAGGATCATGGTCGATATCGGTGAAGGTCACGACATCATCGATTGTTTCGTCTACCGACCGGGCAAGAAACGCCTGATCGCTTCGACGCTCGGCAATGGCTTTGTCATGCCCGAGGACGACATGATCGCCAATACCCGCAAGGGTAGGCAGGTGCTCAACGTCTCCGCCGAGGTCGAGGCCAAGCTGTGCGTGCCGGCGGATGGCGACATGGTCGCGGTCATCGGGCAGAACCGCAAGATGCTGGTCTTCCCGATGGAGCAGGTGCCCGAGATGGGGCGTGGCAAGGGCGTCCGCCTGCAGAAATACAAGGATGGCGGCATATCCGACGTCAGGGTGTTCGTTGCCGAGGAGGGGCTGACCTGGACCGATTCGTCCGGCCGAACCTTCACCAAGCAGATGGCCGACCTGATGGACTGGCGTGGCGAGCGCGCCCAGGCCGGGCGTCAGCCGCCGACGGGCTTCCCGCGCAACAACCGCTTCACCGGCTAGGGGCGAGTCAAACTCTGACGGACCGACCCTTTGTTTCCCTCCCCTTGATGGGGAGGGTGGCTCGACGAAGTCGAGTCGGGTGGGGTGGAGCAACAGGCACTGAGCTTGGGGCGGTCCCCCACCCAGGCTCACGACGGACTTAGCAAGAGCTAAGTCCTGTTCGCCAACCCTCCCCACAAGGGGGAGGGAAACCCTGCAACCGCTTCCGTCGTAAGCTGACAGAATCTAGGGGTAGATATTCGAGGCTCGGCCTATTGCGGTGGGGACACCGGTTCCGTCGGGCCGTCCCACATGGCGGCGTTGTCGGGCAGGGTGTCGCGATTCTTCATCGCCTCGACAACCGCCTCTTCGGGCACGCGGGTCCACACGCGGTCTTCATTGGCGCAGGCAAAGGTTAGCCACCCGAGGCACCCGCGCAGCAGCAGGGTTTGCCAGTCCGCCAGTTCGACCTTGCCGTAATAGGTCTGGCCGTCCTCGGGGTTATAGAGCGTGCCTTCGTGGCGTATTGGCGAGATGTGGGTGTGGAGGGTAATCATCTGCATCCCGAGCAGGGTGCGCGATTTCAGCGCGGGGTCGGGATTGTTGTCGTCGGTGAGATTGGCAATGCCGATGGCATCGATCGTGCTCTTGTTCTGGGCGTAGATTTCCTCGGGAATAACGATCTTGGACAGATAGCCGCACAGCCCCTCCTGGCAGGGCAGGATGGTGATTTCGGTCTCATTGTCCGTCAGCCAGGTGCCAACGACAGGACTTGGCGCTTCCCCCGCGCCCGAGCCTATCTGCTGAGCCGAGACCGGCATGACCAGCCCCAGAATGACAACCACGGCCACAGCTCGCTGCATGATCGCGCACTCCCCCGCCACCAACATATGATGCCCGCGAAGGGTTAACGGAGCCTGCCGATGGTGCAAGGCGGGCACGGTTCGGCTCCGGGTGGCAATTGGTTGCGGGCAATCGTCAATTGCAGGCTTGATTGTTGGCGCCAAACCGGGTTTAAGCGGCGGCGGAGAGGTGGCCGAGTGGTCGAAGGCACGCCCCTGCTAAGGGCGCATACGTCAAAAGCGTATCGAGGGTTCGAATCCCTTCCTCTCCGCCATTCATCTGAAATCAGTGACATCCATGTGTTATCGTCCCGGAGACTCCTTTGGGCGATGCGTGCGACGTAGGCCCATGCGCATATTCTGCGGCCGTTTGAAGCCAATGGCGCGACGAGGTGCTCGAAGAGCGTTCGCGCGTCCAGATCGTTCATGACATTGCGCACTTGTTTTGTGGTCGGGGGGCGGCTGCTTAGTCCCCGCCACACGCGGTTTTCAATGCGCCATTTTTGGTTGTTGCTATTTTCGGTCCGGCGTCGAGGCAGATATCCTCGTTGATCGCGACACAGTCTGAGGCCGCGAAACCGCCACATCTGTGAGTGTGAGGAATGAGATAAAGTTCTAAATAACAGGCAAATACGGCGCTATCTCCGAATTCTGTCTTAGCTCATTCCGCGGAAGGGCGCCTGTTTATCGAGAGCTGGAAGCGCGGCATATCGCCTAGTAGCGCTGCTTTAATTATGAACATATGTTCAATTCAAAGCTTCGGCGCTCTCGATGACAGGATATGGAAATGATACGCGCAACGGTAATGGCACTCTGTCTCGTGCTCGGCATCAGCTCCTGTGCCGCCAATGCTGCGTCCCCGGTGACATCTGCGGTTTATTTCACCGGTATCGGCTGTCCTCACTGCGCCAGGACCGACCCGGTGTTGTTCAAACAGCGGGTTCGCGACGCCGATCTGCTGGTGGTCGAATACGAGATCTATCTCGACAGCGTGAACGCGCCGCTGTTTCTGGCCTATGAGGGCTTGTTCGGAGACGTTTTTGGTATCCCTGCCATCATAGCCGGACGCGAAAAGGGGCAGGCGATTGTCGGTGATCGACCGATTCTTGCCGACCTCGAGACGCTTATCGAGCGAAATCCGGACAACGAATTGCCCCTGCCGGCTGCCTCGGCGCCATTCGCCGAAATGGATCTCGTCGCACTCTGGGGCAAACCCAAAATCTGGTTTGCCGATCGTGTCGCCATCCGCAAGGACCTGGGGTCCGAGGCGAGTGACGAGGTGAAGGCCTTCATCCTCGACGGTGCCTTGCCACCCGATTGCAAACCCTGCGCCGAAAACACCGTGGCCCTGTCAGGCGACACCGTCAGATTTCGCGAAGCCTATGCCTTTGATGGCTGGGTCCTGATGCGGGATTAAGCCATGAGCCCGAGCACGATTCCCCTGGGCAAGGTCTTGTCCCTTGCCGTTGCGGACGCCGTCAACCCTTGTGCCTTCGCCGTCCTTGGCATGATGCTGGTGTCGATCGTTGCCTACAATCCGGACAGGAAATCGCGTGTCGCCTGGGCCGGGCTGGCCTTCAGCGCCGCCGTTTTCATCATGTACCTGATCTACGGCCTGGTGATCATCAAGTCCTTCCAGATCATGCAATACATCACCGGCGTTCGCCCGTTCCTCTACAAGGGGCTGGGACTGGTCGCCATGCTGCTCGGCGTGCTGCAGCTCAAGGATGCGGCGTTCTACAAGCCCGGCGGTGTCAGCACCGAAATGCCGGTGCGCTGGCGCCCGACCCTCAAGGGCATTCTCGGGCGCATCACATCGCCCGCAGGTGCCTTCGGTACCGGTCTGTTCGTCACCGTTTTCCTTTTGCCCTGCACAATCGGTCCGTACATCATCATGGGCGGCATGCTCTCCATCGTCGAGATCATGCAGGCCCTGCCGACGCTGCTTCTTTACAACCTCGTTTTCATCTCGCCGATGCTGGCGATAACGCTCATCGTCTATCTCGGCCTTGGCAGCGCCGGTGACGTTCTGGCCTGGAAGGACCGGTCCATCCGCCTCCTACATCTGGTGGCAGGCCTGGTGATGCTGGCGATCGGGGTCGCCATGTGGGGCGAGTGGCTGTGAGGCGGATATGAGACCAAGAAAGAACCGACTGGTCCGCAACGCGCCGACAACGCGCTTCTTCAAGCCGCGCGGCATTCCGATGTCGGAGCTCAAGACCGTCTTCCTCAAGGACGAGGAATGGGAGGCTATCCTTCTGGCCGACCATGAGGGGCTGACGCAGGCTGAGGCTGCCGAGCTGATGGGCATTTCCCGCCCGACATTTTCCCGCGTGCTTGCCGGCGCACGGCAGGCGGTCGCCAAGGCACTGGTGGAAGGGGCTGCGCTCGAAATAGGCGGCGGCGACTTCCGCATGGTGACCGACGCGGCACCTCTCAATCTGGAGAAACACATGACCATCGCTTTTGCCATTAATGGCGAAGATCTCGATTCGCCCATCGACGACAGGTTCGGCCGCGCGCCGAGTTTTCTCGTCTACGATACCAGCAATGCCAGCTTCGAGATTATCCCGAACACCGCCCTTGGCAGTGGCCAGGGCGCCGGTCTCAAGGCCGCCGAAATCGTCATCAGGTCCAAGGTCAAGGCCGCCGTTGCTGGAGAGTTCGGACCCAAGGCCAACGACATGCTGTCGCGCGCCGATATCCGCATCTATTCTGGCAAGTCCATGACCGTGCGGCAGGCCCTGGCGCAATTCTTCGATCTTCATCCATGAAGCTGGCAATCGCATCGGGAAAGGGCGGCACCGGCAAGACGACGCTTGCCGTCAACCTGGCTCTGGCGGCGGATCGCGCCGTGCTGCTGGCCGATTGCGATGTCGAGGAACCGAACGATCATCTGTTCTTTCCTGCGCTCGAATGGAGCGAACAGGTCATTGACTGGCCACTTCCCGAGGTCGATGAAGCCTTATGCGATGGCTGCGGCGAGTGCAGCGACTTCTGCCAGTACAATGCCCTCATCAGCTTCGGCACCGTGCCCTACATCTCGCCGGACCTGTGCCATGGCTGCGGCGGCTGCCAATTGATTTGCCCGAAAAAGGCGATCACCGAAACCAGTCGGCGCATCGGCGTGGTGAAAACCGCTGCGATGGAGCACGTTTCCCTCATCGAGGGACGGGGCGATATCGGCAGCACACTGACGCCGTCGCTGATCCGGGCGGTCAAGACGAAGGCCTCTGCGGCAGGGCTCTCCATTCTTGATGCTCCGCCGGGCACCTCATGCCCGATGATCACCACCTTGCAGGGCAGTGATTTTGCCGTGCTTGTGACAGAACCCACTCCGTTTGGCCTCAACGATCTCCAACTCGCCGTTGACGCGGTCAGGGAACTGGGCCTGCCATTTGGTGTCGTCATCAACAGGGCCGGCAGTGGCGATGACCGGGTTCTCGATTGGTGTCGGGACAACCAGATTACGGTTCTGGCCGAAATCCCCGAGGACCGGCGCATTGCCGAAGCCTATTCGCGGGGCGAAGCGCTGGTCACGACGCTTCCCGAGTATCGCGACCTGTTCGCCGGCATTCTTGAAAAGGTGGGCGCGTGAACGAACTGGTTGTCATCAGCGGCAAGGGCGGAACGGGCAAGACCAGCCTTCTGGCCAGCTTCGCGGTTCTGGCCGAAAATGCGGTGCTCGCCGATTGCGACGTCGACGCCGCCGACCTGCATCTGATCTTGGCGCCAACCGTCCGGGAGCGCCACGAGTTCTGGAGCGGCCATGAGGCGGTGGTCAACGAAGAGGACTGCATCAATTGCGGTATCTGTGTCGAGCCATGCCGGTTCGACGCCGTCTCACAGGTCAGGACAGAGACTGGTGAGAGCACCTATCGCATCGATCCCGTGGCCTGCGAGGGTTGTGGCGTGTGCGTACACGTCTGCCCGGTGGAAGCGATCGATTTTCCCGAGCGGTTGTCCGGGCACTGGATGGTGTCAGACACGCGGGCAGGGCCGATGGTGCACGCCCGGCTCGGTGCTGCCGCCGAGAATTCCGGCAAGCTAGTGACAACCGTCAAACAGGCGGCAAGACAACTGGCCAAGGACCAGCGGCGCGATCTCGTTCTCGTCGATGGACCGCCCGGCATTGGTTGTCCCGTCATTGCCGCCATTGGCGGCGCGACTGCCGTGCTGATCGTCACCGAACCGACTGTATCCGGGCTGCACGATCTCGAACGGGTGCTGAAGCTGGCCAGACATTTCGGCGTTGAAAGCCACGTCTGCGTCAACAAATGGGATCTCAACCCCGCGCGTACGGCTGAAATCGAAGACATGGCCCTGGCGGCGGGCGCTAAACCTGCCGGCCGCGTCCGTTACGACCCGGCCGTGACCCGCGCCCAGATCGGCACTCGGGCCGTGGTCGAAACCGATGCTCCCTCGGCGACAGACATCCGCAAGGTCTGGGACGCCCTCACTCTCGTTCACCAAGGAGAAAATGCATGAAAATCGCCATACCCGTCGCCGACGGGCAGTTGTTCAGCCATTTCGGCCATTGCCCGGGCTTTGCCTTTATCGATGCCGACCCGGAGACCGGCGAGATTAAGGCGCGCATAGACGTTGCCGCACCACCGCACGAACCTGGCCTGCTGCCCGTCTGGTTGGCGGAGCGCGACGTCGAGATGGTCATGACCGGTGGCATTGGTCCGAAGGCTGTGGATCTTCTGGCGCAGAAAAACATCGCGGTTGTCACCGGCATAGCTGGCGGAACGCCGGAAGCGGTTGTGATGGCCTATTTTGCCGGCGTCCTTGAGACCGGCGGCAATGCTTGCACGCATGAAAGCGCATAAGAGCCCGCGCCGAACACTCACATCATCTTTCGCGCCCGCAACAGGTGTCTCCGATATCCGGGAGCACCTGTCGTGGGGCGCAAAGGTCGGCTTTCAGGGCGAGACGTAGCGCAAAATGGTCTCGACGATCATCTCGCGCTGAAGCGGAACGTCTTCAGGATCCCAGAGGTACTTCTCGAACACTGCCCGCATCGAATAACGGTTCGACACGCGCATGAATCACAATGCGCTGATCATGAAATGCAGGAGCCACGGGTTGAGCCCTGTCCGGAACGTCCCGTCGCGCTCGCCGCGCTCCAGAACACTGCGAACCGTGTCGAGAGCGATGGCGTTGAGCTCCACCAGCGACGGACGTCCTGAAATGTGGCGTCACATCTCGATGTTTTCGACGCTAATCAGGCGCACATATTCCGGGTGCTCTGCGTGGTGTTCGAACGTCACCTCGATGAGTTTCTGCAGGGCCTGCTTCGGCGGCAGTTCATCAAGACGCAGATCCCGCTCCTTATTGCGTGTGCCGCCATAGGCAGCTTCCATTACCGCCGCGTAGAGCTTCTCCTTGGAGCCGAAGTGATAATAGACCATCGGCTTTGTCGTGCTGGTGTTGGCGACGATGTCGTCGACGCGGGCGCCGCTATATCCTTTCGAGGCAAATTCCTGCATCGCTGCAGCGAGAATTTCGCGCCGAGTCTTTTCGCCCATTTTCGATGAGCCGCGCTGACGGTGCGTCTTGGGCTCGGCCTCGGCGGTGTTAGCCGATGCTGCGTCAACGGGCGCATGCGTGCCAGAGCCGCTGTGCAGCAAATCGACCCGAGCCGCTTCCAACTCGGTTTCCAGCGCATCGAGCATGCCAAGCGCGATCGTCACCCCTTTGGAGACGTCCGTGGTGCCGGTCGAGCGTTCGATCACCTTGACGCGGTCGGCATAAGCAGGATGCCCCCACAGATCGCGCGGGATCTTCTTGAGTATTCCGATACGCCCGCTGCCGCCGGGGCATAATGTGCCGATGCGATGGCATTGCTTTCGCCGGAGACGGTCCTTTGAACTCTCTCAATGGACCGCCCCCGGCGGATTGAATAGCCCGGATATTCGACCCCTCACTTTGCTGCCGGCGGAATGCCTCCAACGAGCCGACGCGTGATGATGTCTGGCGCGGTGACCGCCGAACCGCTGACGACGGCATGCGCTCCGGCAGTAAAGCTGTCGGCGACGTGAGCCGGCGTCCAGACGCCACCTTCGACAATCACCGGGCAGGACAGTCGGGCACAAAGATCGCGGACAAGCTGCAGGGGAGGTCGGGCGGCGTCGCGGGTCTCCGGTGTAAACCCGACCATGGTGGTTGCGACCAGATCGGCGCCTTCGGCAACGGCCGCAACCGCCTCGTCGAGCGTTGCGACGTCCGCCATCACCGGGACGTCACGGTTGTGCGCGGCCAACACCAATTCGGCAAAGTCAGGGCCGGGACGAGTGCCCTTGGTTGCCTGTATCGCAACAATGTCGGTGCCAGCCGCGCACAATGCTTCAATGTCCTCGATGGACGTCGTGATGTAGTTGTCAAAGCCGTCTCGCTCGTCTTTGACGATGCCGATGATCGGCTTGTCGGTGTTGGGCCGCAAAGCGCTGACCACGTCAGCACCGTTGATGCGGAAACCGCCGGCGCCGCCGAGTTCGGCCGCCTGTGCCAATAGCGCCAGAATGTCCGGGCGGAGCAGTGGGCTTTGCGGGTCCATTGCCTGCGCCGAAACCACGAGCTGGTGGGCAAGCCTGTCGATGGCGCCGGTCATGAATGCGCCTCGTCGAGCGTGAAGTTGATCTCAAAGCTGCGGTGCCAGGGGAAGCTGACGTTTTCAACCGTTCGTCGCGTTCCCGTATCGAGGCGAGAAAGGAAACCGTTGAGTGCTTCGGACATTTCGGCGGCAAAGCCTGCCTCTACCTCGGGGTTGGCATATTTGCGCGTGCCATAGTCGGCGTCGAGCCGCCGGTCGAGATCGGGGCGGGCCATGGACTGATAGGCGCAGTCCTCAACGAGGCGGCGAACCAGCATCTCATGCACGGCCGTGTCGTCGCGCATGCCGGTCTCTCCGCCGATCTGGGCGGCAGCCGCCGCCGCGATCACCGAACCGAGCGTGTTGCCGGCCGTGTTCCAGCCGCCATAGGCAGCAAGCTTGCTGGCAAGACCACGCTCTATCAGCATCTCGACCAACACCGGATCGCCGCCATTGGCGTAACGCAGATCGGCAAGCGCTATCGACCTGCCATCGGCAATCAGCCGGGCAATCAAATCAGCCGTTCGGGCCGATGCGTGCCGGTCGTCCTCGCCAAAACTGACGTTGTCGTGGACAAAGTCGCGCTGGTTGGCCTCGGGCGCATGAATGACAAGAACCTGGGCGGCCTCTTCGATCGGCATCTCCCGGGCCCCGCAGGCGCGAATTTGCCGACTGATCGCAACCTTGACCGGGCTGTTTTCGTATTTGGCCACCCGTCCGAGCCCGTTCTCGTCGGCGCAGGCCACGGCAAAGCTGGCTGTTTTGCCCGCGAGTTGAGCGATCTGGCGGGCAACCAGGATCGCGGCAACCTCATCGGCGCCCGGATACATCAGAACCTCGCCACCGGTCGGCAACACCTTCATCCATTGTCCAAGCCACACCTGCTCGACCGAACCGGCGGCATGGGTGGCCGTGTCGTCGGCGGTAATCAGCAATGGGTTGATGATGTTTTCCGCTGCAAGTCCGAGCGTTGCCAGATTGATTTGGTGATTGCGCAACCGGCGCAACTCGAAATCGGCTAGGAACTTCGGCGGCAGCTTTGCGCGCAACGCCAACAGGTCTTTGCCAACGCCATCATCTCCGGCCTCGTCAAACCCGGCGAGAAAGTCGCGATGGTGCAGCGCGCCGAGATGGTGGAACTCCTTGCCATAATCGGACCAGTAGTCCGGCTCTTCCTGAGGATTGTAGGAATTGGTTGCCCGCATCACCAGATTGACCGCCGCAATGGGCAAATCGGGATATTTGGCGTGAAGCGATCGCAACGATTCGATGCGGTTCGCCGCCACGATCAGTTCGTCCTGGCTGGTGCGCGAGGCGATCAGACCGCCATAGGCAAGCATGTCGATCGAGACAATGATGGCATCGATATGCGCCGCATTCTCTTCAAGCCAGATGCCGATGGCATCGGCGTCGCCGGGCCTGCGAATATCGGACAAGAGCGCCGCGGGCGGCAGCACCAGTTCGGCTCCGGCAATGTCGGCAATGCCCTTCGGCAGATCGATGTTGACCGGCCGCTCGTCGAGCGGCACCAGCGCGATGCGCCAGCGCTTGGAGGGCGCGCTGGATTTGCCCTGGAACTCAGAAATCTTCGGCATTTCGATAAATAACCATCTCGTAGGAGTATCGGTCGGCGCGGTAGGTGCTTAAGGCGAACTCAATGCGGCGTCCGTGGTTGTCAAAGGCGACACGCCGCACGAGGAAAGCCGGCGAGAATTCGGGTACCGACAGCGCCTTGGCGTCGGCTGCATCGAGCACTGTGGCGCGGATGGACTGCTCGGCCTTTTCCGCCTGCAGTCCGTAGGTTTGCGACAGCAATTCGTAAAGCGAGCCGTCCAGGTCGCGTTCCTCCAAACCGGGAACCACGTCCGCAGGCATGTAGGAATGCTCAAGGCACATCGGCACGCCATCCGCCGTGCGGATGCGGGTGATGTGTATGACCGGGTCCCGTGGGCTGATCTGCAGTTCGGCCCCGATATCGGCACCCGCGCTGACGCGCTCGACCTGCGCCGCGAGTGATCCCGGCTTGAGGCCGCGCGCCTTCATATCCGTGCTGAAAGAGGTCAGTTCGACCGATTTGGCGATGCGCGGCTCGCTGACGAAGGTGCCTGCACCCTGGGTACGATAGACCTTGCCTTCATGGCCGAGCCGGTCGAGTACCCGGCGTACGGTCAACCGGGTGGTCTGGAACTGCTCGGCAAGCTCGCGCTCGGTCGGCATGCGGTCGTGGGGCTGGAGATCCTGTTCGATCAATCCAACCAGATATTGGCGCAGTTCAGTCGCCTTGCCGGCCGGCCTGCTGGGGCGATCCATCTTTGCGGTCATGGGCAGTCCAATCCTTCACTGCACATATATTCTGCCAAATGGAGTACACCATTCAACAAGAGAGAGCGAACAGACATTCAATATCAGCCCGAATTTCGTGTTGACAAGCGGAAATTCCAACATAATGGTATACACCAATTGCGACAAAGGAAACGCATAACTGGAGAAGTAATATGCAGCCTTTCGTATATGGTGCGCTACGCGGTGGAGTGATCGGCATGGCCGCCGCAATGGCAATCGGACTTGCCGCCGTTCCGGCACAGGCCCAGACCAAGGTCACGTTTTCCTATCTGTGGGGCGGCGCGGAAGGGCAGGCGCTTGAGCAGATCATCTCCGATTTCAACGCCAGCCAGAGTGACATTGTCCTGGAGGGCGTTTCGAGTCCGGACATGACCAAGCAGCTGGCTTCCATGTCGAGTGCGCGCGGCGCCTTCGACATCTCGGACAACTTTGCCGGAAATGTCGCTGCCTGGGCGGATCAGGGCATCCTGCTTCCGCTCAATGACTACGATATCGACCTTTCGGACTTTCCCGACAGCGTGATGAATCAGCTCACTGTGGATGGTCAGGTCTATTCGATGCCTATCGCCACCCACACCTACCAGCTCATCTACAACAAGAAGCTCCTGGATGAGGCCGGCGTGGCGCCGCCCACCACCATGGACGAGTTGGCCGACGCCATCAAAAAACTCACCAAGGTGGACGCAGACGGCAATGTTACTCAGATCGGCCTGGGTTCGCCCTCGCTCGACAACTCGATCAAGACGCTCGGATATGCCTTCGGCGGCGATTGGAATCGTGATGGCAAGCCGACGCCGACCGATCCGGGTGCCGTGGAAGCGGTGCAATTCTTCTACGACAACGTGATCGCGCCGATCGGGCCGGAAGCCTACAATCGCTTCGTTGCCGGCTTTGGTCCCTACATGTCCGACCAGGACCCCTTCGTGAGGGGAAAGTACGCCATGGCCATCGACGGCGAATGGCGCGCCAAGTTCAACCAGGAAGCTGGCATGGATTGGGGCGTGGTTCCCGTTCCGGGCAAGACTGCCGATCTGAACGGTGCAACCGGGGTTGACGCGAGCACTCTGTTCATCCCGACCAATGCACCCAACAAGGAAGCCGCGGTGGTCGTCCTCAAGTACCTCACAAGCCCGCCGGTCATGGAGAAGTTCAGCCATGTGCTCGGCAATCTTCCGGCCCGCAAGTCGCTGGCCGAAAGCACTGCCTACAACGACCTGCCGCATTTTGATGTCTGGCTCAGCGCCCTGACCAACCCGAACACCCACGGTCTGCCGGCGGTGCTCTACATGGCTGAATACAACACCGATCTGGTGTCGGCCTTCGACGCTGTTGCACAGGGCATTCAGACACCTGAAGCTGCACTGCAGTCGGTCGCCGACCGCACTGCCTCCTACATGCAGTAGGCAACCAGTGGCAGCGCGCAACAGCATGGCGAAAGACGGTCGGGCCCTTCTCAAGGGCCTGGCCTTCGCTTCGCCGTTTGTCGTAGGACTCCTGGTTCTTTACGCCTATCCGATCCTGGCGTCGGGCTACTACAGCTTCACCGATTTCAGTCTGTTCAAGGCACCGCGCTGGGTTGGATTCGCAAATTACGAACGCATGCTCGCAGATGCCAAGTTCTGGCATGCGCTCTACAATACGTTGTTCTTCACCTTCGTCGGCGTTCCGGTAGACATCGCCATCTCGCTGGCTGGGGCTCACATTCTCAATTTCAAGCTGCGCGGACAATCGCTCTGGCGCGCCCTTGTCTATCTGCCCTCTATCGTGCCGGTCGTGGCCGCTGGCTTCCTGTGGCGTTGGCTTCTCAATGCCCAGTACGGTTTCGTCAACGAGATTCTCAGATGGTTCGGCATTCCGCAGCCCAATTGGCTGCTCGATCCGTCCTGGGGTGGCATCGCCGTCATCATCATCATGCTATGGACCGTTGGCGGCACCATGCTGATATATCTCGCCGCGCTCAAGGATGTGCCGGTCGATCTTTACGAGGCGGCCGAACTCGACGGGGCAAGCCACTGGCAGCGCTTCGTCGACATCACCTGGCCCATGGTCTCGCCGGTTACCCTGTTCCAGGTCATCGTTCTTGCAATCGCCTTTTTGCAGATCTTCACGCAACCGTTTGTCCTGTCCAAGGACCCCGGCCTGACGACACAGTCGGCGGTCGGTCCGGGCGACTCCATGCTGACCTATGCCATCTATCTGTTCCAGAACGCCTTCATGTTCCTGAAAATGGGATATGCCTCGGCCATGGCCTGGGTGATGCTGCTGGTGACGCTCGCTATCACACTGCTTCTGCTCTGGTCCTCGAAAAAGTGGGTGTTCTATGGCAACCGTTGAGGCAAACCGGTTTCTGACACGGCACCAAATCGGCCAGGGCTTGCGCTACCTGCTCGCCTTCGGGTTGGCCGCGGTATTCGTCTTTCCGTTCATCGTCATGCTTTTGACGGCGTTCAAGCCGAACAATGAAATCTTCACCGCCCCGCCTGTGCTCCTGCCGTCTCGCTGGACGCTTGAGCATTTCGCCACCGCTCTCAACCAGTTCCCATTCTGGCGCTATCTCGTCAACACCCTGTTCATCGCCGGTATGAGCGTTCTCGGTACTCTGGTGGCGTCACCCCTGGTTGCCTATTCGCTCGCCAAGCTCAAATGGCCTGGCCGGCAGGTGGTGTTCATCGCCGTCCTTGCCACGATGATGCTGCCTCCACAGGTGACGCTCATCCCGATCTACATGATGTGGAACGGTATCGGTGCGACGGACAGTTACCTGCCGCTGATCGTGCCTGCTTTTCTCGGCACCCCCTTCTTCATCTTCCTGATCCGGCAGTTCCTCATGTCGATTCCGAACGAGCTGATCGAAGCTGCCAAGATGGATGGGGCCTCCGAACTCTGGATTTACTGGGACATCGTGCTGCCGATTGCCCGGCCGGCGCTTGTTGCCTCGGCGGTGTTTCAATTCGTGTGGACCTGGACCGACTTTCTCAACCCGCTGATCTATCTCAATGACGACAAGAGCTACACGCTGTCGATCGGGCTCTATTCGTTCCTCGGTGCGCATGGCGTGCAATGGGGCGCGCTGATGGCAGCTTGCGTGTTGTTCACGTTGCCAGCCATCTTCATCTTCATCTTCGGCCAGCGCTATTTCATGGGCGGTATCGCCGCGGGAGCGCTCAAGTGACCGCAGGTGTTTCGGATGCCGGTAGGACGGCGCTCGCCATCGATATTGGCGGCACCAAGATTCTGGTTGCCCTGGTTTCGGACGGGGAGGTGCTCGACCGCCGGCAGTTGCCGACCCCGCGCAGCGCCGATGGCGAGGCGTGGTGTGCTGCGATTGCCGAGGCTGCAGCGCCCTGGAAGGGCCAGTATGCCGTTGCGGGCGCGGCCGTTACAGGCGCGATCGACAATGGTGAATGGTATGCGGTCAATCCCGAAACTCTGCCAGTTCCAGCACATTTTCCCCTGGCGGCGAGGCTTGAGGCCCAGCTCGGCGTGCCGGCCCATTGCATTAACGACGCCCAGGCGGCGGCCTGGGGCGAGTACCGCTTCGGCTCCGGTATCGGGTCGGATATGGTCTTCGTGACCATCTCGACCGGTATCGGCGGTGGCATTGTTCAGGGCGGTCGGCTCGTAACCGGCCGGTCCGGGCTTGCCGGTCACCTTGGCATTGTGCCGGGCGTTGGAGACAACGGAACGACACCGACGGAGAATCTCAGTTCCGGCCGCTGGATGGCCCGTATGGCCGGTGACCGAGCCGTCGACGCACGCGGCGTTTTTGCAGCCGCCGAAGCCGGCGACACCTGGGCAAAAGACATTATCGGCACCTCGCTCGACCGGGTGGAGAACCTCCTCGGCATCGTGCAATGGGTGCTCGATCCCGAGATGATTGTCATCGGCGGCGGCATTGGCCTCGCCCCCGGCTATTTCGAGGCCCTGACGTCTCGGCTCTCCTCCGGTGTCCATCAGACCGCGTTCCGCCGCGCCAAGCTTGGCGCCGATGCCGGTGCGGTCGGTATCGCCGATCTGGCCCTCACCACTTTTTCGCACAAGGACCACCCCGATGAGCAGCGTTGATCTCACGTCGGTCGGCAAGGCCTATGATGGCCACGACATTCTCAAGGACTTCAACATTTCCGTCGCGGATGGCGAATTCATGGTGTTCGTGGGGCCCTCCGGCTGCGGCAAGTCAACGGCGCTGCGGCTGATCGCCGGGCTTGAGGATCTGACAGGCGGCTCCATCCGCATTGGCGACCGCGTCGTTGACGACGTGCCGGCCGGCAAGCGCAACGTCGCCATGGTTTTCCAGAGCTATGCGCTTTATCCCCACAAGACCGTGGCGCAGAACATCGGCTATCCCCTTCGCATTGCCCGTTTGGCCAAGGACGAGATCGCTCGCCAGGTTGCCGAGATCGCAGCCACACTTGAGCTGACGCCGTTCCTTGACCGTCGCCCGGCCCAGCTCTCCGGTGGACAGCGCCAACGCGTCGCCCTGGGTCGGGCCATCATCCGCAACCCGGATGTGTTCCTGTTCGACGAGCCCTTGAGCAATCTCGACGCCGATCTGCGCGTCACCATGCGCGCCGAACTGGTCCGGCTTCACGAGCGCATCAACTCGACAATGATCTATGTGACCCACGACCAGACCGAGGCGATGACCATGGGCGACCGCATCGCCGTGTTTGCGCCACTGACCGAGGGCATTACGCGAAATCTCATGCAGATCGGCACGCCGGACGAGCTTTATTCCCGCCCGGCCAACACCTTTGTCGCCCGGTTCCTCGGTACCCCGAAGATGAACCTGCTGAAGGCGCGGGCCGGGGATGGCCGTATCCTTATTGGCGACAGCGTCATTTCCAGCGGAGCAGATGCAAGGCTACCTGCCGAACTCCTGGTCGGCATTCGGCCCGAGGACCTGCGCATGGCGGACGCAGGCACTGAAGGTCTGGCCGGACGCATCACCCTTGTCGAGGCGCTCGGTTACGAACACGTCGTCCATGTCGAGACCGCCCCCGGCACCGTTATCGTCAAGCTGACCGACAAAAGCGTCAAACCCAGATCCGGCGATGCCGTTTCTCTGAGCGCTGCATTGGCCGATCTGCATCTGTTCGACCCCGTCACGGAAGACCGTCTCAACTGAGGACAAAATGAAAATTACCGGCACGTTTCTCGACGAGATCAGCCACGACATTCCGCATCAGAATTGGGGGCGCGAGGAATGGCGCGCCGACTTCGCCCATATGCAGGCGATCGGCATCGACACCGTTATTCTCATCCGCTCCGGCTATCGGCGCTTCCTGACCTACCCCTCGGCTCACCTAATCAAGACTTATGGCTGCTACGAACCGCCGGTCGATCTGGTCGAGATGTTCCTCGGTCTGGCGGACGAGTTTGGTATGGCCTTCTATTTCGGGCTCTACGACAGCGGCGCCTATTGGGACACGGGCGACATGTCGCCGGAGATCGAGGTCAATCGCTTCGTCATCGACGAAGTCTGGCAGCGCTACGGTCACCACAAAAGCTTCAAGGGCTGGTACCTCACGCACGAGATCTCCCGCCGCACCAAGGGCGCCATCGAGGCCTTCTCTTCGCTCGGCAAACAATGCAAGGCGGTGAGCGGTGGCCTGCCGACGTTCATCTCTCCATGGATGGATGGCAAGAAGGCGGTCGCGGCACAGACGGCCAACCTGACCAAGGAACAATCCGTGTCGTTGCAAGAACATGAGCGGGAATGGCAGGAGATATTCGATGGCATTTCCGGCGCTGTCGATGCTGTCGCGTTCCAGGACGGCCACATCGATTATCATGAACTCGAGGCTTTCTTTTCGGTCAACAAGGCGCTTGCCGACCGCTACGGACTTGAGTGCTGGACCAATGCCGAAACCTTCGACCGAGACATGCCGATCAAGTTCCCGCCGATCAAGTTCGAGAAACTGCGGCTGAAGCTCGAGGCCGCACGCAAGGCCAATTACGACAAGGCCATCACCTTCGAGTTCTCGCATTTCATGAGCCCGCAATCCTGCTACCCGCAGGCCCGTAATCTCTACAATCGCTATCGCGACTACATGGCAAATCTGCCCGGATAGACAGGGCAATGCCAGTCGCGACAAAGCGCCTTTCTGGCGGTCAAGTCAGCACAATAGGTGGATTTGCGTGCATTGCGCCTGAAGTTGCCCCTCGGCCTCACGCCCTATGAGCGCAATTGCAAATATCGGGCATCACCATCAGGTGGTGTCATCCGCGATCCAATCCATCAAATGCCGGGACGGAGCGCCGTTACCCTCCGGGCCTGCCAGTTTCGCCAGACGAAGGCGACAATGAACATGCTGGTCAGGATGAGCACGATGGTCGGCGCTGGGGCGCTGTCGATGAAAAAGCTCAGATAGATGCCGGAAAAACCGGCAGCCAGGGCAACCGCCACCGCGACGCCGAGCATTGTCGAGAATTTGCGCGTGACCAGAAAGGCGATGGCGCCCGGCGCGATCAGTATGGCCACCGACAGGATGATGCCGACCGAGGACAGCATGGCGACGATGGTCGCCGACAGGATTGTCAGCAGGCCGTAGTGGATGAGACTGACCCTGAGCCCGACCATGCGGGCCTGCACCGGATCGAAGGCGTGGGCGAGGATATCGCGCCATTTGACCGCAAGGACCAACGCCACCGGCAGGGCGATCAATCCGGCCGTCCACAGATCGTTCTCGCCGATGCCGAGCATGTTGCCGAACAGGATGTGGTCGAGATGCACGGAGGAGGAAATTCTTGTGTAGATGACGATGCCTAGGCCGAACATGCCCGAAAAAATCACGCCCATGACCGTGTCCTGCTTGATGCGGGAATGGTCCTTGACGAAGCCGGTGGCAAGGGCGGTGAAGAGGCCGGCGAGGAAGGCGCCAAAGACCAGCGGTGCGCCGACGAGATAGGCGATCACCACGCCCGGCAGAACGGCATGGGAAACGGCGTCGCCCATCAGCGACCAGCCTTTCAGCACCAGAAAGCTCGACAGCATGGCGGCGGCCGGTGCGATGATCAGCATCGCCCAGAAGGCATTCTGCATGAACGGAAACTGGAAGGGCAGGAGCAGCTCGTTCATGGCGCAATCTCCTTGAGAGCGGCCCGCGCCCGCCGCCGGGCTGCAAGCGTGCCGTGCTTTGGGGCAAAGACGAAGGCGATGAAAAACAGCAAGGTCTGCAGGGTGACGATGACGCCGCCGGTCGCACCATTGAGGAAATAGCTGAGATAGGCACCGACAGCACTCGTGACAGCGCCAATGATCACCGCCAACAGGATCAGGCGCGGAAAGCGGTCAGTCAGAAGGTAGGCCGTGGCGCCGGGCGTGACGACAAGGGCAATAACCAGGAAGGCGCCAACTGTTTGCATGGCGGCAACTGTCGAGCCGGCCAGCAAGGTGAAGAAGACGATCCTCAGCAATTCGGGATTGAGCCCGATCGAGCGCGCGTGCGCCTCGTCGAAGAATACCGCCAACAGGTCACGCCATTTCAGCAGCAGCACCACAAGCGAGACGCCGCCGATAATGACGAGCTGCAGCGTGTCCTCCGGCGTGATGGCGAGGATATTGCCCATTGTGATGGTCTGGATCGACACGGCCATTGGCCTGAGCGACACCATGAACAGGCCGAGTCCGAAAAAGCTCGTGAAGATCAAGCCGATGATGGCGTCTTCCTTGAGGCCCGAGCGATTTCTGAGAAACAGCATCGACAAGGCCGCCAGTCCGCCGGCGATAAAGGCGCCGAGCGAAAACGGCAGGCCGAGCATATAGGCGCCGGCCACGCCCGGCACGATGGAATGGGAGAGTGCATCGCCGATCAGCGACCAACCCTTCAGCATCAGATAGGCCGACAGAAAAGCGCAGACGGCACCGACCAGCGCCGAAACCCAGATGGCGTTGGTCATGTAGCCATAGGCGAACGGTTCGAGCAGCGTTTCGATCATTTCGAACCGTCCCGCGGGTGCTGATGCTGACGGTCGTAATAGACCAGAGCGCGTTCGTCGTCGGTGATGACCTCGAGTTCGCGATGGTCGCTGTCGGCATCCTCGTGCAGCGCCTGACCGCCCAGGACGAAGTGTCTGAGCACGCCGCCGAATGCCATACGCAGGTTTTCCGGTGTGAAGACCTCTTCGGTCAGTCCGTGCGTGAGAACCGTTCCCTTGACCATCACGACCCGGTCGCAGAATTCGGGCACAGAACCGAGATTGTGGGTGGCGACCAGCATGACCCGGCCTTCATCGCGCAACGTCCTCAATAGGGCGATGATCTGTTCCTCGGTCTTGACGTCGACACCGGTGAACGGTTCGTCGAGCAGGATCACCTTGGCGTCCTGCGCCAGAGCACGCGCGAGAAAGACACGCTTTTTCTGTCCGCCCGACAACTCACCGATCTGGCGAGTACGGAATTCGGTCATGTTGACGCGTTCGAGCGCCGCCGTGACCGCTTCATGATCCTGAGGCCGCGCATGACGCAAAAAGCCCATGTGGCCGTAACGCCCCATCATGACCACGTCTTCGACCAGAACCGGAAATGACCAGTCGACCTCCTCGGCTTGCGGCACATAGGCGATGGACTGGTTCTTGAGCGCCTTGGCTACCGGCTGACCAAGAATTTCCACCTTGCCTTTCGACACCGGGACAAAGTCCATCAGCGCCTTAAACAGGGTCGACTTGCCGGCGCCGTTGACCCCCACCAGCGCCGTGATGGTGCCGGTGGGGATGGCGAAGCTGGCATCGATGAGCGCCGTGTGACCGTTGCGATAGGTTACGGTCACGCCGTCGGCGCGAATGCCCTCTGTCATTGCTCAAGTCCTTTGGTGATGGTTTCGGACGTGACGCGCAACAGGTCGAGATAGGTCGGCACCGGCCCGTCCGGTTCTGAAAGGCTGTCGACATAAAGAACGCCGCCATAGGCCGCTCCCGTCTCGCGGGCCACCTGTCTGGCCGGCTTGTCGGAGACGGTCGATTCCGAAAAGACAGCGGGGATATTGTGTTCCCTGACCGCATCGATCACCGCCTTGACCTGTTGCGGCGTGCCCTGGGCGTCGGCATTGATCGGCCACAAATAGACTTCCTTGAGGTCGAAGTCGCGGGCGAGATAGGAAAACGCCCCTTCCGAGGTGACGAGCCAGCGGCGCTCATCGGGTAGTGCGCGCAGTCTGTCCCGCAGCGGCCCGACGACTTCAGCGATTCTTGCCTTGTAGGTTTCTGCATTCGCCCAATAGGTCGCGGCGTTGTCCGGATCGGCCTCGCTCATCGCCCTGGCAATGTTGTCGACATAGATTTCGGCGGAATCGAGCGCCATCCAGCCATGCGGATTGGGCTTGCCGTCATACTCGCCGCCCGCGATCGGCAGCGGCACGATGCCGTCCGAGACAACAGCTGCCGGCACATCACGCAGATTGGAGAAGAATTGCTCGAACCAGCGTTCGAGATTGAGTCCGTTCCAAAGGATCAGATCGGCATCCTGCGCCTTGAGAATGTCGCGCGGCGTCGGCTCGTAGCCGTGGATTTCGGCGCCTGGTTTGGTGATCGAAGCCACGTCGGCCGCCTCTCCGGCAACGTTCCGAGCCATATCGGCGATGACAGTGAAGGTCGTCACGACCTTGAGCTTGTCCGCAGCAAGGGATGCCGTTGTGCCCATCATGAGCAGCGCGGCGGAAACGATCGCGAGGGTGGTCTTGGCGAACATTGGTGGTCTCCATTTGCATCCATCAATTGCATATAGGAACCATTTGCAACAAGCAAGCCTGTTGCGAGTGATTTGCAGGAAGCTTGTATCGACGGCACCTTCGTGCCATGAAGTCGGCATGAAGGAGATCGCAAGTCGGGTTGCCCGCATGACCGAGGCTCTGCGTGACGCAGGCGTGAGGATCACGCGCCAGCGGACGGCTTTGCTGACGGTGATTGCCGAGGCGGAAGATCATCCGGATGCCGTTGTGCTTCACGAGCGCAGCGCCGAAAGGGAGCCCAAGATCTCGCTATCGACAGTCTACCGGACCCTGACCGCTCTTGAGGAGCAAGGGGTCATTCACAGGCTGCAATTCGAGGGTGAGCCGGCACGGTTCGAACGGGCCGAGGTGCCCCATCACGATCACATGATCGACGTCGACACAGGTCGGGTTGTCGAATTCAGCAATGATCGCATCGAGCGCCTGCAGGCCGAGATCGCCGACGAGCTCGGCTACGAGATCGTCCATCATCGGCTTGAACTCTATGTCAGGAAGAAGTCCTAGACCGCCCCGAGCCCGTGCGTCCGGCACTTTGAACCGCCCTGTTTGTGGCGATCAATATCCCAAAATGGATTGGTGACGAATGCCTATGCCTGGGCAATGGCAAATTGAGCGATAAATGCAACGTCAGGGTGCATTGCTGACATCCGATGACCGTGCGGCGAATGGCAATATCTGGTCCAAAGCGGGCTGACAGGAAACAGCCCAAAAAGCGGCCGACAACTCACTGGGTGCTGGCTAGAGGGTAGACTGTGTCGGTTTGCTATCCAGAGACCAGCGGATCGCTTTGCCGTCTTCGGCAAACAGGCAAACAGCAGCCGGATCGAATCCGACCTGGGCGTGTTCGCCAGGCGCGAATTCCGATTGAACATTGCGGTGGATGACGATGTAGGGCTGCTCGGTGCCTTCGGGTTGAAGCCGGGCACTTCGCGCATAAAGAACCGTCTCCCGACCGAGCCGTTCCTCGAGAACGATTTCGCAGTCGAAACAAGCCCCTTCGTGCTGTTGAGGGTGCCGGTCGAGCCAAAAGTGCTCGGGTCTGACGCCGGCGGTCAGGCGCGCTCCGGTTACGGGCAGATCGGCATGAAAGGTGCTCGCGGCGAATTCGATCTGGTGATCATGGCCGAACGCGATCCTGATCTTGCCGTCTGACACATCCGTCACCGTGACGGCGAAGAAATTCGTCTTTGGCGAGCCGAGGAAGCCGGCGACGAAAATGTTGTCCGGCTTGTTGTAGAGATCGAGAGGCTTGCCAACCTGTTCAATGACGCCGTCGCGCAGCAAGACGATGCGGTCGGCCATGGTCATCGCCTCGACCTGATCATGGGTGACATAGATCATCGATGCTCCGAGGGAGCGATGAAGCGCCGTCAGTTCGATGCGCATCTGGGCCCTGAGGGCAGCATCGAGATTGCTCAAGGGCTCATCGAACAGGAAAACGTCGGGTGCCCGGGTAATGGCGCGACCGATGGCAACGCGCTGGCGTTGGCCGCCGGACAGATGTCGCGGTTTCTTGTCGAGCAGGTTGGTCAGTTGCAGCGTTTCGGCCGCGTGCTGCACTGCGGCGGCGATTTCCGCTTTGGGGCGCTTTGCCAGTCTCAGTGCAAAGCCCATGTTCTCGGCCACGGTCATGTGCGGATAAAGCGCGTAGTTCTGAAAGACCATGGCGAGGCCGCGATCGCGCGCCGGCAGCCTGGAGACCTCGCGACCCTTGACGTAGATCTCTCCGTCGGCGGAATCCTCAAGCCCTGCAATGGTGCGAAGCAAGGTAGACTTGCCGCAGCCCGAGGGGCCGACCATGACAACGAACTCGCCTTCTTCAAGCGCCAGGTTGATGTCGGTCAGCGCCTGGAAGCGTCCGTAGAACTTGTTGAGATTTGTGACCTCGACACTGTGCATGGCTAACGCTCCATCTTGGCATTTTGCGGCGACGCATCGGCGGAGACGGCTTCTCCTGCCGTCTTCTCCAGCTTTGGCCAGCGGCTGTCGGTCTCGTGTGGCGAGATGTCAGAGGTATCGAGATACCAGCTGAGCAGGCGCTCCTTCAGCTCGGCGCGGATCTCGGCATAGGCCGGATCGGCGATGCGGTTGTCGAGTTCGAACGGATCGTCGACGAGATCATAGAATTCGTCCTGTCCATCGAGCCGGCGGATGTATTTGTGCTTGAGCGAGCGGATCATCACCGCGCGGCCATGGGCCCGGCCGTTGTGCACCTGGACATTGATGCGGGGGAAATAGAGCCCGTCCTGCGGGTGAGTGCCGAACTGCAGCATCGACTCGCGTTCGGAAACCTGCATCTCGTTTTCGCGGCGCCCGCCTTCACAGAAGGCATAGTCCTTGTGAGTGGCCGAAGACGAGGCCAGCGTGTGCGCCAGCGTTTTGCCGAACTGATCGTAACCGGGGTCGACCTTTGCGAAGTCGTAGACTGTCGCCGCGACATCCACCAGCTCGGCCATGACGTGTCGCCTGATACCCGGGCAAACCCGACGGGGACCAGCCGGCTTGACGATCAGCGGTACGTTGACCAGCGGGTCCTCGAATGTGTTCTGACTTTTTTCGACCACGCCGTAATCACCGGTGTAGTCGCCATGGTCGGAAAATACGAAGACGGCCGTGTCGTCGTAGATACCGGCACGCTTGAGGGCGTCCATGAGCATGCCAAACTGGCGGTCGACCCGCGCCACCATGCCAAAATAGGTGCGGCGGATCGCGTCCCAGCGCTCGTCGTTCCACTCGGTCAGACCCTGTGCCTTGCGGATTTCCTTCAGCATCTCGGCCTTGCGGTCGAATTGCGCGGTGTCGAGCTTTCGCCGCTCCGGCAGGGGAATATCGCGGACGAGATCGAAAAACTCGGTTTCGACCCCGTAAGGCGGATGCGGGAACAGGATCGGCAGATAGATGCACAACGGCTTGTCCTTGGGCGCGTCCTCGATGAAATCGATGGCGCCGAGGACGTTTTGCCAGTCGTCGTCCATATAGATGCCGTTGCTCGGCTCGTGTTTCAGCTCGCCTCTGAGGAACGAGTAATAGGTGTCCGAGCCTGGCGTGCCGCGCCAGGACTGATCACCCCGATGCATGTCGGTCTGTGGCTCACCACCATGCCGCTTGAAGAAATCCTCGTCAGCCTGGAAGTAGATGTCGGAATAGTCCTCAGGGCCTTCCGGGCCGGCGATCAGGTCGTTCTTGCCTCCCCACCAGACGAAGTAGCCATTGTCGCGCAGGACCTTGAACATGTTGTTGTGGCCACGATCCGCATGGAGCATGTGATGCAGGCCGCGATGGCCGAACACGTGCGGGTAAAGCCCCGAGGTGAACGAGCAACGGCTCGGCGTGCACACAGGCGCCTGGCAGAAGGCGTTGGCGAACGAGACCGCGTCGGTCTTGACCCATTCGTCCATGGCGGGCGTCGGCGCACCGGGTGCTCCGAGATGACCGACTGCGTCGGCACGTAGCTGATCGGGATTGAAGATCAGGATGTGGGGCTTTTTGCTCATTTTTGCTGGTCTTGTTGGGTTAGCCCTTGAGGCCGCCAGAGGCGAGCCCGCGGATGAAATAGCGCTGCATGAACAGGAAGACGATGAGCAGCGGCAAGAACGACAGGACAACGGCGGCAAACTTCATCGGCTGGTTGCCGTCCGAAATAGCGACGGTGTTTATCGTGGCGATGGCGACCGGAAGGGTCGACCAGGTGCGGTTGACGAAGATCGAGGCAAGCAGGAACTCGTTCCAGGACTGGATGAAGGTCAGGATGCAGGCCGTCGCCAGAACCGGCAGCGACAGGGGCAGCAACACCAGGAAGATGATCTGCATGTCGGTGGCGCCATCCATGCGGGCGGCGTGATCGAGATCGATCGGCAGCTCCTTGTAGAACCCCCTCAGGATGAAGACGCCGAGCGGCAACACGCCGAGCGCATAGGGCAGGATCAGAGCGAGCGGCGTGTAGAGGATGTGTATGCGATCGAACAGGAGGAACTGCGAGATCAGCGTCAGCTGCGGCGGCAGCATCATCAGCACGACCAGGCTGATGAACATGACGTTGCGGAAACGGAACCTCAGACGGAACAGGGCATAGGCGCACATCATCGACAAAACGAGGCCGATTGCGACGGCCGAGACCGACATCAGGGCGCTGTTGCGGTAGAAATGCAGCAGGTCGAAATGGGTGATCGCCTTAAGGTAATTGTCGAAATGCCAGGCGCCCTCGGGGAAAAATCCACCCGTGTAGTACTCCTGGGGTGACTTGAAGCTGGTAATGATCACCCACAGGAACGGCGCAGCAAAGGCCACCGAAGCCGAACCGAGGATCACGTGCTTGAGCACCGTCCACGGGCCGAAGCGCCGCCGTGTGCCGGGAATGCCAGAAGCCATCACCGGTCCTCCTTGCGGAATTCTGTGAGGTACAAATAGAGCACCACAAGCACCAAGGTGACGAGTAGCAGGGCGTAGCTGATTGCGGCGGAATAGCCGAGTTCGCCGCGCTCGAAAGCGACCTTGACGATGCGGGTCGCCACCACTTCGCTGGCATGGCGCGGCCCGCCGTCTGTCATCACCTTGAACAGGTCATAGGCCTTGAGATTGTTGATGATGTTGATGACGACGACGATGGCGATGAAGCCGGAAAGATGCGGCATGGCGACGAAGCGGAATTTGTCCCAGACCGTCGCCCCGTCCATCTCGGCGGCGTCATAGAGCTCACGCGGTACCGATTGCAGGCCGGCGGCGAGGATCAGGGCGTTCTGTCCGAGGAACTGCCAGATGCCAACGGTCGCGATCGAGACGAGCACCAGGTTCTTGTCGCCGAGCCAGAGGATCGAGGTTCCGAGGAGTTTGTTGAGGAAGCCGATATTGGGATCGTAGACGAACGACCAGATCATGGCGGCGATGGCCGCGGAGATCAGCGAGGTCGAAAAGAACACTGTTCTGTAGGTAATGCGCAGCCAGTTAGCCGAAACGCTCTCGATCGCATAGGCCAACGCCAGGGCGGCGGCGGGCTTGAATACGACGTTGATCGTGGTGAACAGGGCGGTGTTGCCGATGGCCTGGCCGAGAATGCGGTCCTTGAACAGCTGCTGGTAATTCGCCAAGCCGACGAACCGCCATTCGGCCGTCAGCCCGTCCCAGGCGTAAAAGCTCATCCAGAGCGAATACAGCGCCGGAACAATGGTGATCAGCAGGATCAACAACACGGCAGGGCTCAGGAAGACCCAGCCGGTGCGGGTCTCTGCCGCCATGCCTACGGAGGCTTTTTTCTTCATTTCGGTTTGGCCTGCAGCCTTGGCGTGACGGGGTGCCGACGCGGGAGACCCGCGCCGGCTGCGCTTGGGAGAGGTTAGCGTGCGTCCTCGACTTCCTGCATGCCTTCTTCTGCTGTGATGTCACCTGCGATGACACCCTGCAGGGCACTGCCGAGCGCTTCAAGCGCATTGGCGTTCAACAACACGCGCGGCACGACATTGGTTGCCTGTAGCTCGTTGAACTTGACCTGTATCGGGTCGGTCGCAACCGAGTTCGGTTCGGCATAGGGCGCCATGATGCCGAGTTGCTCGACATAGTCGGTCAACACCGGTTCGGAGACGAGATAGGCAAGGAAGTCCTTGGCGGCTTCAACATTGCCCTTCTTGGGGACCGCATAGTTCTTGCCGACGCCACCCGGCGATACGCCTTCGGTCACGCCATCAAAGACCGGCGGGAAACGCATCAGGCTGACTTCGACGCCTTCGGGAGCGCCGACCTCGAAAGGCTTGATGTCCCAGGGGCCGGACAGAACCATGGCCGAGCGGCCCGTCAGGTAGGCCTCGTTGTTCTGGACGATGGTCATGGCGTTGATGCCCGGCATGAAAATGCCATCGTCGGCCATGTCCTTGAGCTTTTGCGCTGCATTGACCAGTCGTTCGTCAGTCCAGGCGATTTCGCCGGAATCGGCCTTCTTGATGATCTGGTGATCGATCTGACCGGCGAGCATGTAGAAATAGTCACGCCCGCGCTGCGGGAACTGGTTGCCGAACGAAATCGGGTAGATGCCGTCCTTGCCGAGAACCTCTGCCATGTGCAGCAGGTCTTCGTAGGAGTTGGGTACGTCGAGACCATATTTCTCGAGCATGGTGGCATTGTAGAACAACGAGAAATTGTTCACCGATACCGGCGCGGAATAATAGGTGCCGTCGATATTGAGCTGGCTCAAAACGCTGTCGAAGAACTTGTCCTCCCATCCTTCCCGCTCGTACAGATCGTTGAGCGGCGCGAGAAGATCGGCGCCGATAAGCGGGTACATGCCGACAGCGCGGGCGTCAGGTTCGACGCAGATCAGATCCGGGACGTTGCCCGAAGAAAATGCCGTCCGCAGCGCCGCGTCATAGGTTGCGGCCTCGAACGTGCTGATCGTTACCGTCACATCCGGATGTGACTTCTGATAGTCGGCGATGACCTGTTCGTAGAAGGACACGTCCGTCGTGTAGAACGTGTACATGCTCAGGTTGATCGGTTCGCCCAGAGCCGGGCTGACGCTGACGGCAAATACCGTCGCCAGCAACGCTTGTTTCATCCTCATACCTTCCTCCCTTGATCCGGTGTGGATGTGTGATATCACTTAATCAAGTTTCGTGATTAATTGTCAATAGGCAAGCGCAAGCTCTGCGACGACCGGTCGCCTTTGACGCGGGGAAGGTGAGTAAGTCTCAACAAAATCAATATGATAAGTGTAGACGATGATATCAGAAAAGATGACGCGTGGTGCGCGTTTTCGGTAGCGAAGTCTCGGTTGCGGCACCTGTGTCCAACTGGGGAAAGGCGCGAGTCGCTTCACTTGCTCAAGTTTCCTGATAAAAGGGCCAAGCACATGCAAGGGCCAGAGGGCATGACACAGACAGTTCCGCCAGCACGCGTTCCGGGTGCGCCGACCAACGCTCAGAACACGCGCGAGACGCGCGGTCGCAACCTTTCGGCTGTGTTCGAGACGATACGCGAGGCGGACGGCATATCACGCACCGAAATCGGCGCGACCATGCCGTTCTCGCTACAGACCGTAACGACCATCGGCCAGGAACTGATGGCGATGGGTCTGATCCGCGAAGGCGATCGGCAGCAGTCTTCGGCCAAGGGCAAGCCGCATATCGCGCTACATATCGTGCCCGAACGCGGTCACGCCGTAGGTGCACAGTTGCGGTGGAACTCGATTTCGTTGTGCCTGGTCGACCTCGGCTACAATATCGTTGCACAGGATTACCGCGAGATCACACCGTTCCCGGTTGCGCGCTACGAGGAAGAGGCGCTTGCCTTCCTCAAGGAATTCATTGCGCGTCACGGCGACAAGGACATCTGGACTCTCGGGATTTCGGCGCCGCTGCCGGTGGCTTCCCGCGCCATGACCGAAGCCTATCCCCGGACGATGCAATGGAAGGACGGCGAGTGGTTCCAGATGTTCTGGGAAGCCTATTCCACCACCAGCCTGCGCGATATCTTCCAGCGTTCAACCGGGTTGCCGACAAGTATCCTCAACAATCCGCCATCAGCGGCCATCGCCGAAGCAATCTCCGTCCCGGTGAATGCCAGGATGATCTACATCATGGTCGGCCTCAGCCTTGGTGCGGCCTTCGTCAGCCGGCGCGAACTCAATCAGCAGCTTTGGCGGCACGCCGGCGAAATCGGCTATATCGTCTACAAGGACAAGCCATTGAACATGACCTTGTCGGTGTCGGGTCTGCGTGAATTTCTCGGACTCACAGAGCCGCAGGGCCTCTATGAAGCCCGTCTCGAGCAGGCCCTGATCGACCGGCGCGGTGAACTCGACATCTGGTTCGACGAGGCCTCCGAGCGCATGCGCCTGATCGTCAATTTTCTCGAAAACACGATGCGTCCCGACGGCATTGTCGTGGGCGGTTTTCTGCCGCCGGCCTATATTGCCGAACTGGTGAAGCGGGTGGCGCCGCTGCCCGACTCGGTGGTTCTTGACGAACATGACCCATCCCGAGTCCTGCCGAGGCTTGTAGCCGCACGCCACTCGGTTGAATCCATTCCGTACGGCGTCGCGGCCATGACGCTGTCCAATCGCACCAATCCACGCTTCGCCGATCTTGTCAGTCAGAGGCGCATGTCATGACAACGGCCGGCCAGCACCCCTTTCATGTGATGACCAAGCCGATGGGGCCGCGCTGCAACATCGATTGCCAGTATTGCTATTACCTCGAAAAGGAAAAACTCTACCCGGACGAGAAGCGCTTCCGCATGTCCGATGAGGTGCTGGAGCGCTACGTGCGCGATCTCATCGATGCCGGGGTGAGAGCGGGGCAAAGCGAGATCGAGTTCGCCTGGCAGGGCGGCGAGCCGACCATGCTCGGGGTCGAGTTCTTCGAGAAGGTGGTGGCGCTGCAAAAGCAATATGCCCCCGAAGGCGTCAGGATTACCAACACCTTCCAGACCAATGGCACGCTGCTCGACGATGAGTGGGGTGCCTTTCTTGCCGATCAGAACTTCCTGATCGGCATCTCCATCGACGGTCCGCGCGAGATCCACGACAAGTACCGCCGCGACCGCGCTGGGCGCGGCACCTTCGACAAGGTGATGAAAGGCCTCGAGGTGCTGCAGCGCCACAAGGTCGACTACAACATCCTGACAACGGTACACCGCGAGAACGCCATCAAGGGCAAGGAGGTCTACAAGTTCATCAAGACCCTTGGGACCCAGCACATCCAGTTCATCCCCATCGTCGAACGCCGGGCAGCCAGTGGCGGGCTGGCAGCTGCGCCGCAGGTCGACAGTGATCCCACCAATGTCATCTCCGAGTGGAGCGTGACGCCGCGCGCCTATGGCAAATTCTTATGCGACGTGTTCGATGTCTGGTACCGCAAGGACATCGGCAAGGTGTTCATCCAGTTTTTCGAGAACCAGGTCGGCATGTGGATGGGACGTCCTGCCTCCCTCTGTGTCTTCGCCGAGACCTGCGGCGCCGGTCTCGCCATGGAGCACAATGGCGATGTGTTCGCCTGCGACCACTTCGTTTATCCCGAGTTCAAGCTCGGCAACATCATGGAGACGTCACTCGGCGAACTGGCGTGGTCGGAGCAGGCAGAAACCTTCGGCAACAACAAGCGCGACACGCTGACGGCGCAATGCCAGCGCTGCGAGTTCCGTTTCGCCTGCAATGGCGGCTGTCCCAAACACCGCATCCTCACCTCGAAGGATGGCGAACCGGGGCACAACTATTTCTGCGAGAGCTACACCATGTTCTTCAAGCACGCCGGCGACAGGCTGCGGACGATCGCTGCAAGGCTTGCGACAACCTAGGCTTCGGTGGCTGATTGAGAGTGTCTGGTTTCGGCAGGCGACCAGGTTGACTGCAAAGACCGACATGGGGCGCATTGGCGACTGCCGCCCGTGTTGGGTGGCCAAGCGTTCAGATGGGCCATTGCGAACAGCAAAACTCTCGAACCACGCTTACAACGACGAAACGAACTCGGGCAGATGCCTGCTGGCTGCATCGCGAATATACGCAATGTCTGCAGCTGGCACGCCGTCGAAAGGCCACATCATATCCGGGGCGATCCTAGCCCAGCCACCGGCGACAGCCATCGCCTTGTCAATGGCATTGCCGAAATAGCCCTTTGCCAGCAGAGGATTGATGGCCTCTGCCATGAACGCGGCGATGCGCTTTTCGAGATCTGTCGCGCCGTCCGGGTCAGTCTCGCACTGGCGGGCCCACGCAACGGCGGCGGTGGGATTGAGGCAGGCCATGTTGGAGTACGACCCGTGCGCGCCCTGCCGCGTGCCGCTGGCGTAGAAATGACCCGGAATGAACACTGAAATCCGCTCCAGTACCGGCGCCATGGCCTGATACCAATTCGCGTCTCCGCCGGCGCATTTGAGGCCCGCAAACTGCGGAACTTCCTGCGCCAACATGTCAAGCGTTTCGGGCGACAGCACCGTCTTGGCATGCGGCGGATTGTAGAGGACGAGCGCTAGCCCGTCTGCGGCCTCGGTGCATCCCTCAAGAAAGCGCAGCGCCTCGGATGGGCGTATTGGCGTCCAGTCCGGCAGCGTCACCTGGATGGCCAGAGGCGCAAGCTCGCGAGCCTTTCGCAGGCGTGACAGAGTTCCCGGCGGCATCGGATGAGAGGCGCCGATCTGGAACGGCAGATTGACACGCCGAGCAGCGATAGCGGTCGCTTCTGCCACGGCAAGGAACTGATCCTCGGTCTGGCAGTGAAACTCCGTCGTTGTGCCGTTGCAGTAGATGCCATCGACACCAGCCTCGGCAAAGGCGTCGACCTGCTCGTTGATGCAGTCAAGGCGTGGCGTTCCATCCACGTCAACATCGAGCATGACCGTTGCCCAGACCCCGCGGATCCGGTCAGAAACGCCTAGGCCAGCCATTCTGCCGCCTCCGGCCGCTTCAGGAAGGCCGCGATGCGGGCTTCAGGTTCCCGGCCATGCAAAGCCATCGGCGCGCGCGATGGGCCGACATCTATCCCGTGCAGGCGGAAGGCTGTCTTGACGCCCGGCATGACGCCGACATCGGCGAGAATCTCGACGAATTGCTGGGAGATCTCCTGCAATTCCCGGGCCCGCACGATATCAGAACGTTCGATGGCGGCGGCGATTTCGACATAAAGCCGGCCGAACAGGTTGTAGGTGGTACCGATACCACCGTCCGACCCAAGCGTCGCCGCTGCGGCATAGACCTCATCGAAGCCGAAATAGAAAACCGAATTCGGGCGGACACGACGCAGCGAGCTGAACTTGAACAGATCCATCGAGGAGAATTTCAGGCCGGCGACTCCCTTGAGATCAAGGATCCGAACCAGCAGCTCAAACGGTAGCGGCCGACCGGTCCGGACCGGGATTTCGTAAACGATCAGGGGGAGGGCAGTCGCTTCGGAGAGCGCCTCGTAATAGGCGAAGATCTCATCATCTGAAAACGGATAGGAATGCGGTGGCAGTGCCGACAAGGCGTGATAGCCGAGCGCTTCTGCCCGTTTTGCCAATGCGATGGAATGGCCGAGTGAGGGCAGGCCGACATGGGCGATCAGGGTCGCGGCACGCCCTTTTGCATCGTCGGCGACAACTTCGAGCTGTTCGCTCAAGGCCGCGCTTTCGAGCAGGCCGGACTCACCGCTGCTGCCCGCGACATAGAGGCCGGTCAGCCCCTGGCCAAGCACGTAGGTATCGAGTTTGCGCTGGCGCTCCGGCGAAAATTGGCCGTCTTCGTCCATAGCGGTCAACAGCGCGGCATACATGCCGCCAAGGCTTTTTCCCATTTCCAATTCCATTTGCGTCTAGAGATCCGTCCAATCTTACCAGACTGGCTTTCGGAGCATGCCGTTTGTGTGCCAGAGCAAATTTGGTTTGACAAGATTTATTTCTTCTCATACCAAACCTACAATATGGCCTGACCAAAAGATGTAATTGTCAAGCGAAGATGGGGCGAATAGGGGGAACAAGGTGTTTTCAGCGCCACACGAAGACGATGGAGCTCCGCGCCAGGCGCCGCAGACCATTGCGGAGACCCTGATCGGCGAGATCATTCGCGGAGAGATCGCTGTTGACGAGGCTCTCCCAACCGAGCGCGACCTGTGTGTCCGTTTCGAAGCTTCCCGGCCGACGGTGCGTGAGGCCCTGGCCATCATGCAGATGCGCGGCTATCTGAGCGGCGGCGGTGGGCGCAGGCCCCGGGCCAGCTTCCCCTCGCTCGACGGCGTTCTTCGTGGTGTCGGCGGTGTCATCCGGGAGATTCTCGGTGACGCTGAAAGCATTGCGCATCTCGAACAAACCCGCGGCTTCATCGAGATCGGTGCGGTGCGCGAGGCGACGATCCGGGCCGACAATGTCCAGATGTCCAAGATCCTTGCTGCGGTCGAAGCCAACGAAGACGCGATCGGAACGCCTGCCTTTCCCGAAACCGACATCGCCTTCCACCGTGCCCTGGTTTCCGTGGTCGGCAACCCCATCATTTTGACACTGCACGATCTGTTCGTTTCCGAACTACTTGCCCGCCGGCCGCCAGACCCGGATCAGGCGGCCCATGATCGCATGGTCTTCGAGGAACATCAGGCGATCTTTCAGGCGATGATCGATGCGGACGTCATTCGCGCCACCGACATCATGGAGCGCCACATGCGCCGCTCCTATCGCTCACGCCTGTTTTCACGTCGAACACCTGCAGGTCAAACGTCATCGGAAAAACCCGAGACACAAGAACATTCAAAGGAGGACTAAATGAAGTTGAACCGATTGCTGGCTGCCGCTGCAGTGGTGGCCCTCATGGCAGGAGCCGCAGAGGCGCGCGAGCTGACCATGGGATCTCAGGACAATGAGAATTCCAACCTTTACAAGGGTATGGTGACCTTTCAGGAGAAGTTGGCGGAAGTCTCTGGAGGCGAGTTGACCGTCAAACTGTTCCCGGCTTCGCAGCTCGGCGACTTCAAGGCGATGGTGGCCATGCTCCAGGCCGGCGAACTCGACCTGGTGACGACCGGCTATCCGGACATGTCCTATGTCATTCCCGAGCTCAAGCTCGTTGGCGCGCCCTATGTCGTCGGCGATTTCCCGGAACTCGAAAAGATCGTCAATGGTCCTTGGGGCCAGAAGATGGAAGCCAAGTTCGAGGCCGAAGGCGTCAAGATCGTCGACCTCTGGTACTACGGCACCCGTCAGACCACCGCCAACCGGCCGATCAACTCCATCGAGGATCTCAAAGGCCTGAGGATGCGCACGCCGAACGTGCCGTTCCTGATCGCCTATGCCAAGGCGGTCGGCGCCACGCCGGCGCCGGTGGCATTCGCCGAAGTCTATCTTGCCCTGCAGACCAATCAGGTCGATGCCGAGGAGAACCCGCTTCCCACCATCGAGGCGATGAAGTTCTACGAAGTGCAGAGCGCCATTGCGCTGACCAACCACTTCATCGCGTCCGAGGCGATCCAGGTTTCCCTGGACACCTGGAACAGCCTCAGTGAACAGGAGCAGGGCTGGGTCACGGAAGCTGCGAAGGCCGGTGGCGAGGTCAATGACGAACTGACCCATGCCTCCGAAGCGAGCTTGGTGTCCAAGTTCAAGGATCTCGGCCTGACCGTCACCGAACCCGATCTGGCGCCGTTCCGCGCCGCCATGCAGCCCTATTACGACGAGCTCGAAGCTGAGTTCGGCGAAGGCTCGATCGCCGAAGTGCGTGGCGAATAGGCATCCAGAGTGGCCGGCGCCTGCCGGCCACTTCCTTATTCCCGTTCGGAGGAACATTCGTGAAGCCGCGGAGCATCTACAGCCCGGAAGGCATCGCTGCGACCCTCATCTTTTGTGGTCTCATTATTGTACTTCTCATTCAGATTCTCGGGCGTACGCCCTTGTTCCACGGCCCGGTCTGGACCGAGGAACTGGCGCGGTGGCTGTGGGTCTGGATGGCATTCATCGGTATAGGCGAGGTGGAGCGCACCAACAGCCAGCTTCGCATGGATCTTTTTGGACCGATGCTCGGCAAGCTCGGGCGCAAGATCCTGTTCACACTGATCGACCTCGTCTATCTCGGCGTCGTGCTGAACCTGGTGTGGATCGGCTATTTCACCTTTCTCAGGACCTGGCGCAATGAAAGCGTGACGCTGCCATTGCCTGATGGCGCCATGTATCTGGCTGCCCTCATCGGTCTTGTTCTTGTGGTCTGGCGCGTTGCCGCCCGCCTGATCGGTTCTGCCGGTCGAAGCGAAAACGAGGCGGCATCATGATCCTTGCAATCGTCGGTGCCTCCTGGCTTTTCCTCGTTCTCGTCGGCGTGCCGATCGGGGTCGCGATGATCCTGGTTTCGATGGGCTATTTCTACGTGTCCGGCATGGGGTTGAGCTTCGCCGTTCTGCGCATGGTGGACGGGCTCAACAGCTTCCCACTGCTCGCCGTGCCGCTCTTTCTTTTGGCCGCCTCGATCCTCAATTCGGCCGGCATTTCCTCCAAGCTGTTCGGCTTTGCGCGGGCACTTGTCGGGCACATCACCGGCGGGCTCGGGCACGTCAACATTCTTGCTTCGCTGTTCTTTTCCGGCATGTCCGGTTCGGCCATGGCCGATGCCGGCGGCCTCGGGAAAATGGAAATCGAGGCAATGCGTGACGCCGGCTATGACGACGATTTCTCTGGCGCCGTCACGGCAGCCTCGTCGATGATCGGGCCGCTGGTGCCACCGTCGATCACCATGGTGCTTTACGGCGTTGCCGCCAACACCTCGATCGGCGCGCTGTTTCTGGGTGGCGTGGTTCCGGGCTTTCTGTGTGCCTTCTCGCTGATGGTGATGGTCTATTTCATCGCGCGCAAGCGAAACTACCCGGTCGAGCCACGCCGTGGTCTGTACGAGGTCGGCTCGCTGTTTTTCGCTTCGCTGCCGGCGCTGCTGACGCCGATGGTGATCATCGGCGGCATTTTCTCGGGCTATTTTTCGCCGACAGAGGCGGCTGCGGTCACGGTCATATATGCCATCCTCATCGATTTGCTGTTCTATCATGAGCTGACGCTCAAACGCTTGTGGAACGCTCTCTACGAGACCATGGCCACCTCGGCGTCCATCGCCACGATCATCGCCGGCGTCAGTCTGCTCGGTTTCGTTCTGGCCCGCGAGCAGGCGCCGCAGCAAATCACCGCGCTGTTCCTGCAATTGACCAATGATCCGATCAGTTTCCTGATCGCAGTCAACCTGATGATCTTTGTCCTTGGGGCCTTCATCGAAAGCCTGGTGATCCTGCTGATCGTCGTGCCGATCCTGGTTCCGATCGCGCTCGGCTACGGCATCGACCCTGTGCATTTCGGCATCATCATCGTCCTCAACCTGATGATCTCGATCCTGACCCCACCCATGGGTATGGCGCTGTTCATCGTCGCTCAGGTCGGCAACATCCCGTTCCAGCGGCTGGCACGTGGCATTCTGCCCTGGCTCATCCCGCCGATGGTGGTGTTGATCCTGGTCACGACGTTCCCGATCCTGTCGACAGGCCTGCCGAGCCTGATGCACTAAGGCAGCTTTCAGAATTTCCAACCAAGAGCGGCCTCGACCCAGCGTGATTGCTGGGTCGGGGCCGCTTCGGTCAGGCAGCAGGCCTCGGATGGCCATCGCTGCGGCGAGCGCTCTGACAAGAACGCCGGATGCACCAGTAATTCCTCATCATTTCATCTCTGCTCGCATGTCTGATGTCAGGCGCAATCGACGGTTTTTGCCGTCACGCCAAGGCGCACGCAGTACTGCGCGGCGTTTCCTTTTGAGGGCCAATCCGATCGGAATGCGGACGCTTTGCCCAAGGCAATAAACTCGGCACGCATCTGCTTGCCCGAGCATGCTGCTTGCGCCACCTGCCGGCTTCGTTGCGTGCTATCGGCGATGAAACGTCCTCAAGATGCCGGCAACGGCGGAAGGTCTCCGGGGGGCGGCTACTCGAGTAGGCTGTTGATTGTCGATACGTCGTGCCATCGCCAGTTAAGTCTGGCTCGCCAAATCAGCTCGTGAACAATCCGGGGACTTCAGTCAGGGACTCGGCCCAACGGCCGTAGCCTTCATGATTGAGGTGCAGACTGTCGGGCTGGTAGAAACGCCACACAGGCAGTCCGTTGGCACCCAACAGACACGTGGTGCAATCGACATAGACACAGGCGCCATCATCCTCGCAGGCTTTCCTTGCCAGATCGTTCAGCTTGTTCACTTCGTCCTTGTAGATCCATCGGGCGGGACTGTGTTTTGTCGATATGTAGTAGATGGGAATGTCCCCAAGGGCATCCCTGATGCGTGCCTTGAGGGCCAGATACATCTGGAGGATCGTCTCGGCTGTCAGCCCGTCATTGGCAATGTCGTTTTCGCCGAAATAGAGGACAAAGCTCCGGGGCTCAACACAGCTCAGCACGTCGTCGAGATAGCGCATCGCGCTTT
>CAXXNZ010000010.1:0-8421 GCA_963676075.2 Devosiaceae bacterium | reverse complement strand
CAAGGCTGAACCCGCTCGCGGCAGCACCGTCACGCCGGTCCTGGGTGCCCGGGTCGGCCGGGACGATCTCCAGAAATCCAGGGCATCTGTTGATTAGCGATCCGCAACTCCCCCTTGCGATCAAAATAGTTATGTTGCATAACAATTATGAGGGAGGAGCTATCATGAACGCTGCGGGGACGCCGTTCCGGCCGGTGCGGCTGGGACAATTCACGGCAACGGTCGAGAGGCGCGATGACGGAAGCGCCATCGTCAGGCCGGATCAGGTGCTCGGGGACTATCCGCGCTCGATCGTCGATGCGCTCGAAGCCTGGGCCGAAAAAACGCCCGACGCGGTGCTGATTGCCGACCGCGATGGCGACGACTGGCGCCGGATGAGTTTCAAGCAGGTGCTCGACGCCATCAAGCCCCTGGCCTCGGCGCTGCTCGACGCCGGTCTCAGTCCAGAGCGCCCGCTTATCGTCATCTCGGCCAACGAGATCGAGCATTTCCTTCTCGGCATGGCGGCGATCTGGGTCGGCATTCCCTATTCGCCGGTCTCGCCTGCCTATTCGTTGGTCTCGACCGATTTCGGCAAGCTCAAATACATCGCCGGCCAGCTGACGCCGGGCATGATCTATGCGAGCGACGGCGTCCGGTTCGAAAAGGCCATGGACGCCGCCTTCGACCATGACGTGCCGGTCATCGTGCGGTCGAACCCGCCCGAAAAGCGCCGCCACCGTCTTTTCAGCGACCTTTTGCAGACCCCGGTGACCGACGCGGTCGCGGCCGCCCATGACGCGATCACGCCAGATACCATCGCCAAGTTCCTGTTCACCTCCGGCTCGACCGGCAGCCCGAAGGGCGTCGTCACCACCAACAGGATGATGGCCTGCAACCAGGAAATGATCCGCTCGGCCTTCGCCTTCTTCAGGGACGAACCGCCGGTGTTGCTCGACTGGATGCCTTGGAACCATGTTGCCGGCGGTTCGCACAACACCGGCATCGCTATTTACAATGGCGGTTCGTTCTATATCGACGACGGCAAGCCGACCCCGGCCCTGATCGGCAGGACGGTCGAGAACCTCAAATCGGTCCGTCCGACCTTTTTCACCAATGTCCCCAAGGGCTACGAATTTCTGGTCGCGGCGCTCGACGAGGACGAGGACCTGCGCAAGGCGTTTTTCTCGCGGCTGAAGCTGATGCAATATGCCGGGGCAAGCCTTTCCCAGCATGTCTTTGAAGGGCTGGAGCGCGCAGCGCGGGCCGAACTCGGCCAGCCGATGCTGATCGTCACCGGCTACGGCTCGACCGAAACGGCGCCGTTTGCCTTCACCACGACCTGGCCCGTCGAACAGGCCGGCCATGTCGGCCTGCCGGCGCCGGGGCTCGAAATCAAGCTCGTTCCCAATATCGACAAGCTCGAACTGCGCCTGAAAGGTCCAAACGTCACCCCCGGCTATTGGCGCGAACCGTTGCTCAGCAAGGCCGCGTTCGATGAAGAGGGCTTTTACAAGATCGGCGATGCCCTGCGTTTCGTCGATCCTGACGACGTCAACAAGGGCTTCATCTTCGATGGCCGGGTCAGCGAGGATTTCAAGCTCTCGACCGGCACATGGGTCAACATGGCCGGGGTTCGCACCTCGGTCATTGCCGCCTGTGCGCCCTTCATCCGCGACGTGGTGCTGACCGGACTCGACCGGAATTTCCTCGGCGCCATGATCTTTCCCGATCTTGAGGTCTGCGCCCGCCACGTCGAACTGCCCGAGGACAGCGACCCAGAAGAGATCGTCAACCATCCAAAGGTGCGCCAGACCTTCGAGGACGGGCTGAAGCTTCTGGCCAGCCACGCCACGGGCAGTTCCAACCATGTGGCGCGCGCCGTGCTGATGGCAACGCCGCCCGATATCGACAAGGGCGAGGTCACCGACAAGGGCTCGATCAACCAGCGAGCCGTACACAGCGCGCGGGCCGATCTGGTCGAGTCGCTTTATGCCGATGCGCCCGGCCCAGACATCTTTATTCTCCCGCGCCAGAAAGCCTGACCCGATGAGCAAAGCCCTTCGCCTTCATTTCGATGACGCCTATCTGATCGGCGGCGCCCGCACGCCGTTCGTCGATTATCGCGGCGCCTTCGCCGGGGTTTCCCCGATCGATCTCGGCATCAAGGCGGCGCGCGCAGCGGTCGAGAAAACAGGCGTTGCCGCTTCCGACATCGGATCGACCGTGGTCGGATCGATGGCCCAGGCCTCGTTCGACGCCTATCTGACGCCGCGCCATGTCGGCATTTATGCCGGCGCCGAGACCGAGGCACCGGCACATCTGGTGCAGCGCATCTGTGGGACCGGCATCGAGGTCATCGCCCAGGCCGCCGACACGGTTTCGCTGGGCCGCGCCGATCTGGCGCTTGCCGCCGGCACGGAATCGATGAGCCGCAATCCGATCGCCGCCTATACCCACCGCAACGGCTTCACCATGGGCAAGGTGGAGTTCAAGGATTTCCTCTGGGAGGCGCTCTACGATCCCGCCGGCGATGTCACCATGGGCGACACAGCCGAAAATCTCGCCAAAAAATACTCTATCGCGCGCGAGCGGGTCGACCACTTTGCCGAACGTAGCTTTAACCGCGCCATCGCCGCCCGCGATGCCGGCCTGTTCGCCGAGGAGATCGTGCCGGTCGTCAGCGAGAGTTTCGAGGTCGAGGGCATGGGCACGCGCGGTATCCGCCTGCCACGCGGTGTCGAAGCGGTCGATACCGACAGCCACATCAGGCCCTCGCCCTACGAGGTGTTGTCGAGGCTCAAGCCTGCCTTCGGCGGCGTTCAGACGGGTGGCAACTCCTCCGCTATCGTCGACGGCGCCGGGGCGGTGCTGGTCGCGTCCTCCGCCTATCTTGGCGAAAAACTTCTCAAGCCATTGGCCCGCATCCGCGCCAGCGTCGCCGTCGGCGTCCAGCCGCAGCACATGGGCATCGGCCCTGTGCCGGCGATCCGCGAACTGCTGGCGCTGACCGGGATGACGCTCGCCGACATCGACCTCATCGAGATCAACGAGGCCTTCGGCGCGCAGGTGCTGGCCTGTGTCGACGAACTCGGGATCGACGAGGAAAAACTCAATGTCAACGGCGGCGCCATTGCAATCGGCCATCCGCTCGGGGCGACCGGGATCCGCCTGACCCTGACACTGGCCAATGAGCTCAAGCGCTCGGGCAAGCGCTATGGCATATCCTCGGCCTGCATCGGCGGTGGACAGGGCATTGCCATGCTGATCGAGAACGAGGAGACGGCGTGATGGAGCTAGCAGGCAGGACGGCTTATGTCACCGGTGGCGGGTCCGGGCTTGGCGCGGCAACGGCGCGGGCGCTGGCGGCGGCCGCGGCGCATGTCGGGGTCATCGACCGCGATATGGTCAAGGGGCAGGCGGTTGCCGACGAAATCGGCGGCAGGTTCTTTGTCTGCGACATCTCCGACGAGATTTCCGCCAGTCAGGCAATTTCCAAAGCTGCGGCCTGGCGGACGCCGTCGATCCTCGTCAACTGCGCCGGCATCGGAACGGCGGCGCGCATCGTCGGCCGCGATGGCCCGATGCCGCTCGAGGCGTTCGAAAAGGTCATCCGCGTCAACCTCATCGGGACCTTCAACATGATGCGGCTGGTCGCCGATGTCATGAGCAAGGCGGATCCCGATGACAGCGGTCAGCGCGGGGTGATCATCTCGACAGCCTCGGCTGCAGCGTTCGAAGGTCAGATCGGCCAGGCGGCCTATGCTGCCTCCAAGGGCGGGATCGTCTCCCTGACCTTGCCGGCGGCGCGCGAATTCGCCCGTTTCGGTATCAGGGTGCTGACCGTCGCGCCGGGTCTGTTCCTGACGCCGTTGATCGAGGAACTGCCTCAGGAGACCCAGGACGTGCTCGGCGCCTCGATCCCCAACCCGCAGCGGTTGGGCAAGCCCGAGGAATTTGCCGATCTGGTGCTGGCCATGGCCCGCAACGACTACCTCAATGGCGAAGTCGTGCGACTCGACGGCGCCCTGCGCCTGCCGCCGAAATAGGGGCTCGACATGTTCGCCAACACCACGCAGATCGACATCCAGTTCGGCGATTGCGACCCGGCGGGGATCGTCTATTACCCCAACTATTTCCGCTTTTGCGACAACGCCACCGCGGCGCTGATCTCGGCGGCGCTCGGCATGCACAAAAAGGCCTGGCTCGCCGAATTTGGCAGCGCCGGTATCCCGATGGTCGATACCGGCGCGCGTTTCCTGAAGCCCAACAGCTTCGGCGACCACGTCGAAATCCGTTCCGAAATCACCGAGCTGGGACGCGCCAGCTTCGCTCTCACCCACACCATCCTGCGCGAGGGCGAGGTGACGGTCGAGGTCCGGGAAAAGCGGGTGTGGACCGTTAGAAACGAGAGCGGCGGCATCAGCTCCGCGCCCCTGCCGGAAAAGGTCCGGCAGGCACTTGAGAATTGAAAAAGGAAACGATGATGGCTGACACAGATACGGTGCTGAAGATCACCGAGAACAACCGCATCGTGCACCTGCTGCTCAACCGGCCGGACAAGCGCAATGCCCTCAACGACGCGAGCATCGCGGCGCTCGACGCGTTCTTTTCCAACGTGCCGAAAGGCACGCGCGCCATTATCGTTTCTGGCGCCGGTGGACACTTCTCCTCCGGGCTCGATCTCGGCGAGCAGGTCAAGCGCGAACCGCTCGAAGTGATGGCGCACTCACGCAACTGGCACCGGGTCATGGCGATGGTGCAGCATTCGCCCATTCCGGTTATCGCCGCCATGGATGGCGCGGTGATGGGTGGTGGTCTCGAATTCGCTGCTGCCTGTCACGTCCGCATTGCCGAGGAAACGACGCGTTTCCAGATGCCGGAAGGTCTGCGCGGCATCTTCGTCGGCGGTGGTGGTTCGGTGCGTATCTCGCGGCTGATCGGTCCGGACCGGCTGACCGAGATGATGCTGACCGGACGGGTCTATTCGGGCGAACAGGGCGAACGGCTCGGACTGGCGCATTACGTGGTTCCGGATGGCACGGCGCTCGACAAGGGGTTCGAGCTGGCCGAGCGCATCGCGCGCAATTCGCCGACAATCAACGCCTTCATCATCCAGGCCATCGCCCAGATTGGCGCCATGCCGCCCGAGGGCGGGCTTTATGCCGAAAGCCTTGCGGCGGCATTGAGCCTGACCGGCCCGGATGCCGAAGAAGGGCTGCGCGCCTTCCTCGAAAAGCGCGAACCGGATTTTGGCTGAGAAGGGTGCGCCCCGGTTGCTGCGGAGTCGTGGATCAGAAAGGTGAACCGATGACCGCCAGTCTAGGTCATGTCAGGCTTTGGTGGACTCAAAGCGCATGACCTAAGTCCTTGAGTGGTCGCATGTTCGAACCGGAAAAGTGGTAGCCACTTTTCCTGAACATGCTCTAGGCCAGCCGCTCGAGCAACTGTACAAGCTTGTCGCGCGCTTCGGTGCCGCCGAGGCGGTCGATGATTTCCTTTTCCATGTCATCGTGAAGGACGCGGGCCCTGGCCAGGAACGCCTCGCCTTGCTGCGTCAGGTACAAGGCCTTGATGCGGCGGTCGCTCGATGCCGGCCGGCGTTCGATCAGCCCGCGTGTCTCGAAATCCTGCACCAGCGTGACGAAATTGGCGTGCTTGATGTCCAGGGCGTCGGCGATATCGGTCTGCTTGTGACCGGGATTGTCGGCGATCAGCACCAGCATGGTGTATTCGGCCGGCCGCAGTTGCATCGGTTCGAACACCGAGATGAAGCGTTGGAAAACGCTGATCTGGGCCCGTCGCAGCCTGTAGCCGACAATGGGCGCTGTCGCATCGGCGTATAGTCCGGTTTCCGGTTCCGCCGATCCGTCCGGTTTGGCCATTCCGTCTTGTCCTTTTGCCGCCGCGGCGGCGATCGCCGCTTGTACTATTAGTTATCCTGTATAACATTGATGACGGGTTTGCACACAGGGAGGGCTTGTCGCGGCAAAAGTGGTCTCTGGTTATCCTATTGGCGGCGCCATGCGCCAAAACCGGCTGGTTTGCCTGGTTAGGATAATTTGAGGGTTATGAGAGCGCGGTGAGTTGTCATTTTACACGGACCGGACAAGCCCCTTTAATGCCTGCGACATGATGGCAGGCTTGGACGATTGTCGCGTTGCGCTGTCCGGCTAGCAAAACCATGTCGCCGCCTGGGAGAGAGGCGGCGGGGGACGAGGGGAGGGATATTCGTGTTCAGGGACGGCTCTCGGTTGGAGCGATTCACCTATGGCCTGGCGAAATGGACCGCCGTGGCCGGCGGCGTCGCGCTGTTGGCGATGATCACCATCGTCATTGCCTCGATCATCGGGCGCGCCTTCATCTGGGCCGGCCTCAAGCCGATCATGGGCGATTATGAACTCGTCGGCATCGGCATGGGCTTTGCTGCCTTCTCCTTCATCCCCTGGGCCCATTTCGAACGCGGCCATGCCCTGGTCTCGATCCTCACCGACCTGTTCAGCACCCGCGTCAACGCGTGGATCTTGGTGATCACCGATATGATGATGGTCGTTGCCGCGGTGTTCATCGCCTGGCGGCTGTGGCTCGGCATGCTCGACAAGTTCCGCTACCACGAGACGACCATCCTGCTCGGCATGCCGCTGGGCTGGGCCTATGCGCTCGGCCTGATCGGTGCGGTGGTGCTGATACCGGTCTCGGTTTTCGTGCTCGGCCGTTCGTTCACCTATGCGCTGGCCGGCAAGCGCGAGCCGCACAAGTCCGGAGACGTGCTGTGACCCCAATCGTTCTCGGCCTTATCGGATTTCCGATTGTCCTCGTCCTCATTTTCCTGCGCGTACCGATCGGTCTGGCCATGCTCGGCGTCGGCATTGCCGGTTCGGCGATGATCACAGGCTCTCTCAACCCGGTCATGGCGCAGTTCAAGAACCTCACCTATTCGACCTATGCCAATGAATCGCTGTCGGTGGTGCCGCTGTTCCTCTTGATGGGGCAGTTCGCGACGCTCGGCGGTCTGAGCGCCGGCCTGTTTCGCGCTGCCGCATCCTGGCTCGGTCATCGCAAGGGTGGCATGGCCATGGCGGCGATCGGCGCCAGTGCCGGATTCGGCGCCATCTGCGGCTCGTCGCTCGCCACCGCCGCCACAATGGGCCGTGTGGCGCTGCCTGAACTCAAGAAATATGGCTATTCCGACGCGCTCGCGACCGGCGCCATCGCGGCCGGCGGCACGCTCGGCATTCTTATTCCGCCCTCGATTATCCTGGTCATCTTCGCGGTCCTGACCGAGCAGAACATCGCCAAGCTGTTCATGGCCGCTTTCGTGCCCGGCATTCTTGCCGCCCTCGGCTACATGCTCGTCACCGCCGTCTATGTCCGCGTCTGGCCGGAAGGCGGCGGGGTTCGCCCGCGTGCCTCCTACAGGCGACGGCTCCACGAGTTCCTCGCCATCTGGCCGGTGCTGCTGGTGTTCGTCATGGTGATCGGCGGCATCTACACAGGTATCTTCACCCCGACCGAAGCGGCAGCGGTCGGCGCCGCCGGCACCGGGCTTATCGCGCTCGCCCAGGGTAGCCTCGATTTCGACAAGGTCATCGGCGCCATCCTCGCCACGGCGACGTCGACGGCGATGATCTTCCTGATCGTGCTTGGCGCCGCGGCGCTCAACGGATTTTTCGCGCTTTCGCAGATGCCGCAGGTCGCGGCTGCCTGGGTCGCCGAGCAGGGCTTCAACCCGTGGCTGGTCATGGCGGTGGTGCTGGTCTTCTACCTGATCATGGGCTGCGTCATGGATTCGCTGTCGATGATCCTTCTGACCGTGCCGATCATCTATCCGATGATGCTCGGCCTCGATTTCGGCCTGCCGCCCGACGAGTTCTCGATCTGGTTCGGCATTCTGGTGCTGATTGTCGTCGAGGTCGGCCTGATCACGCCACCGGTCGGGATGAACCTGTTCATCATCAACGCGATGTCTCCGGGCACGCGCATGACCGAGACATATCGCGGCGTGCTGCCCTTTGTGGTCAGCGACATCGTCCGCACAGCCATCCTGGTCGCATTTCCACCCATCACGTTGTTCATGGTGTGGCTGCTGTTCTAGGTGACTAAACCGGCGCCCCGGCTAACTGGTGGGCTGGCGCGTTGGCATTACGAGAGCAATCAGCGGGCCGTGCGCCCGCGCAAGGGAGGAAACCGTATGAAGATCAAATCACTTGTGGTCGGGGCCGTGGCCGCAGTCGCGTTCATGACCCCCGCGATGGCGCAGGAAGTGACGTTGCGCCTGCATCAGATGTTGCCGCCGCAGGCGACGATCCCCGCCAAGGCGCTCGAGCCCTGGGCCAACAAGGTCATGGAAGAATCCGATGGCCGCATCAAGGTCGAGCTCTACCCGGCCATGCAGCTCGGTGGTGCGCCGCCAACACTTTATTCGCAGGCCGAAGACGGGGT
>CAXXNZ010000009.1:0-120399 GCA_963676075.2 Devosiaceae bacterium | reverse complement strand
GCAGTTCTTCGGGAACCGGGTTCGCCGCCAGTTGCTGGCGTAGGAATGCCGCCGCAATGCGCTCCGGTCCGGCCCGCTTCAGCAACTCCGCCACAAACTCCGCTTCTTGCCCTTCAGGCTCTGCAGCCAAGGCAGCGGCATCGATGATCCGCTGGCGATAGCGCGTCTCGATCTCGGCAATGCCGGGCGCCGCACGCACGGTCGCCGTCAGCTTCGCCAGGCTCAGCACACGCTGGGCTGCGGCGCGCCTGTGTTCGGGAACGATGAGCACACAGATGCCCTTTCGGCCAGCGCGACCGGTCCGCCCGGATCGATGCAGCAGCGTATCCGGGTTGCTCGGCAGGTCGGCGTGGACCACGAGGTCGAGGTTCGGCAGGTCGATGCCGCGCGCCGCGACATCGGTCGCCACGCAAACACGCGCGCGTCCGTCGCGCATCGATTGCAGCGCGTTCGACCGCTCCGATTGCGCCATCTCGCCCGAAAGCGAAACCGCCGAGAAGCCACGATTGACCAGGCGCGCCGTCAGATGGCGCACCGCCTCGCGCGTGTGGCAGAACACCAGGGCGCTGGTGCTGTCGGAATCGAGCAGCGTGTTGATGATGGCGTGTTCGCGCTCGTCGCGCCGCACCAGCATCAGCTGATAGGCGATGTCGGCATGCTGCTCGGTCGACGAGGTTGTCGCCACGCGCAACCGCATTGGTCTGCACCGTCTTGGCCAGTTCGGCGATGCCGCGCGGCACGGTTGCCGAGAACAGCAGCGTCCGCCGTTCCTCAGGCGCCGCGCCGAGGATGAATTCCAGGTCCTCGCGAAAACCGAGGTCCAGCATCTCGTCGGCTTCGTCGAGCACAACGGCGCGAACGGCGCTCAGGTCCAGCGCGCGCCGGGTGATGTGGTCGCGCAGCCGCCCGGGCGTGCCGACGACCAGATGGGCGCCACGTTCGAGCGCCCGGCGTTCGTCGCGGCTATCCATGCCGCCCACGCAGGTGGCGATCCGGATCCCGGCCGCCGCGTAGACCCATTGGAGTTCCCGCTGCACCTGCATGGCAAGCTCGCGCGTCGGTGCGATGATCAGCCCCAGCGGTGCGGAAGCCGCATCAAAGCGCTCTGCGCCTCCAAGCAGCGTCGGCGCGATGGCTATGCCGAAGGCGACGGTCTTTCCCGAGCCTGTCTGCGCCGAAACCAGCAGATCAGCCTCGCCATATTCCTCATTCGCCATAGCCAATTGAACCGGAGTCAACTGGCTATAGCCTTTCGCCTCCAAGGCGGAAGCAATGGCCGGATGTAGGACGGGGGGTGGGGATGCGGGGGAAGTGTCAGTATCGGGCGTCATGGTCACCATCTTTTCGGGCCGCCGAATACCACACTGCGCGTGCCTTGGGCAGCGATACTTGGCAGCCATCGCCGTCCCCTGTCAGGCCGGGCTCATAACCGAACCATCGGGAAGTCTCGGGTTCGTGAAAATCGAGATGCCGGTGCGATCCGCAGTCTCGCAGCAATATCATCTGGTTCATGAATTGAGGTTGCTGACTAAAACGTTGGATTAGCAACCTATTTACCGATTCGGTATTTAATCCACGATCGGTAGATTCACTATCACAGACGTCATATTCCCTGCAGCTCAAAAGGCCAGGTAACACGAAAGAAAACGCCATGAAGCGTCCATCGATCAAACTTATCCTAACAGCATTGCTGTTGTTCGTAATCACGACCTCGATCATTCAAGGTGGTAGCGCTTTCATTGGTTTGCTTGGCATTTCGAAGAATGCCAAACAGATCGAAGCCAATTGGCTTCCTTCCGTGGATACGATCCACAGCATGAATACGCTCACCTCCGATTTCAGAGTTGCTGAAGCCACGCACATGCTTGCCACGGACCCGCAGGTGATGAGCGCGGTGGAAGGCGATATGACAAGGATTCAGGCCGAGCTGGAGCAACTGAGGGCGACATATGACAAGCTGGTCGCGACGAGTGACGAACGGCAGCAATGGAACGATGTGCAACAGAAGTGGAGCGCCTATCTCAACTTCCACAATCAGCTCCTCGACAAATCGCGCCAGAACCTGAACACCGAAGCGGCCAGTATCTTCGCCGGGGAAATGCGTGACGATTTCAATGAGATGAGCAGTCAGTTGTTGACTCTCGTCAACATGAACGTCGCCGGTGCCAACGGAGAAGCCGCGAATGCAACCGCGACGGTCAATTCGGTCATCATTCTGACGGTTGCGATCTTTGCCGTTGCACTGGTCGTTGCCATCGGTGGTCTCCTGTTCGTGATGTCGGGAGTTATCAAGCCACTGGTCACGATTACAAACCGGATCAGAGGCCTGGCCACCGGCGACCTGCGTTCGGACATTCCGTATGTCGGGCGACAGGATGAAATCGGCATGATCTCCGGCGCTGTGGAAGTGTTCCAGCAGAACGCGCTGAAGGTCGAGGAAATGAACGCGGAGGAAGCCGCCCGCGCCAACGAGACGCGCGAGCGTGCAGAAGCGATGACACAGCTTATGGATTCGCTCGCCGGCGTCGTGAATGCCGCCGTCGACGGCGACTTCACGCAGCGGATCAGCCTGACGGTGGCCGACGAAGACCTCCAGGCGGTGGCCAGCAACGTCAACAACCTGCTTTCGACGGTTGATACGGGGATCAGCGAAACCGGTACGGTGCTCTCGGCGCTCGCCGAAGCGGATCTGACCTTGCGGATGGAAGGTTCCTACAAGGGGGCTTTCGACAAGCTGAAGTCGGACACCAATGCAGTTGCGGACAAACTGTCCGATATCGTCGGCCAGCTTCGTCGGACCTCGGGTGGTCTGCGCAGCGCCACCGGCGAAATCCTTGCCGGCGCCAATGATCTCAGCGAACGCACCACCAAACAGGCGGCAACCGTTGAAGAGACAAGCGCTGCCATGGAGCAGTTGTCTCACACGGTCATGGACAACGCCAAGCGGGCTGAGGAAGCCTCCGTCAAGACCAGGAGCATGTCCCAAAGTGCCGAAGAAGGCGAAGAGGTGATGCGCAAGGCAACCGAGGCCATGGAGCAGATCACCAATTCCAGCTCGAAGATCTCCAACATCATCGGCATGATCGACGACATCGCCTTCCAGACCAATCTGCTGGCCTTGAACGCTTCGGTCGAGGCGGCACGGGCCGGCGAGGCGGGCAAGGGCTTTGCCGTGGTCGCCGTCGAGGTCCGTCGGCTCGCTCAATCGTCAGCCGAGGCCTCTTCCGAGGTCAAGGCCCTTATCGAACAAAGCGCCACAGAGGTCTCCGGTGGTTCCCAGCTGGTTGTTTCTGCCGCCGAAAAACTGTCGGCGATCCTGAATGCCGTCAAGGAGAACAATGTCCTGATGGAGGGCATCGCCCGTGAAAGCAGGGAGCAGGCAGCAGCAATCGACGAGGTCAATGTTGCCGTCCGGCAGATGGACGAGATGACCCAGCACAATGCCGCCCTGGTAGAAGAGACCAATGCCGCTATCGAGCAGACGGAAGCCCAGGCCACCGATCTCGACCGGATCGTCGACATCTTCCAGGTGTCCGACGGCGTTTCGCACAAACGAACTGCGCCGGCAGCATCGGAGAAAGCGTCTGAAGCCAGGCCGGGCGTCCTCAAGAAAATTGCATCCGGTGCCAAAGCACTGCTGACGCAAGGCAATGCCGCTATCGATCAGGATTGGAGTGAATTCTGATGGGCGCAACCGCGACAGCTCTGGACGAGCATGAACTTGAGGCACAGAAGGTCGACACCTCCCGCGAGCGGGCGAGCCAGTTCGTTACCTGCAACGTCGGTGACAACGCCTATGGCGTCGACATCATTGCGGTGAGGGAGATCCGGAGCTGGACGCCAACGACAATGCTTCCAGACCAGGCCCACGGCGCGCGCGGCGTTCTCGATATTCGCGGCAAGATCGTCGAGGTCTTTGATCTTTCGGCCGTGCTTGGTTCCGGGATGCATGCAAATCAGACCAACCAGGTCGTTCTGGTTGTCGCGATAGGCGGTCGCGATGTCGGCCTGGCCGTCGACAGCGTCTCGGACATCGTTGATGCCGCGCCGGGTGATTTCGCCGAACCACCCAAGGTGGGTGGAAAGGTGGCGGAGATTGTCCGTCAGAACGATCGCCTGATCTCGATCCTCGACCTTGATGTTCTTTTCCGCTGACTGAACATTTCGCAATGCGAACACCTGAAGGGCGCTTTCAGCGCCCTTCTTTTTTTGACTGCCTGCACCAGTTGTGGGCAGTGCAATGTGATTCAGGCACGCCGTATCGAAGCGGGCAAGACCTCGGTCATTGTCGTGGCCAATGACCGGTTTCGGGAAACAGCCGAGTTGATTTTTAACGTCAAAATCGGGCTCTAAGCCGCCGGTTGCGAAGCATGAGCGCATAGCAGTTAATGTGGCCATCGCCACTGCCATCGCCGCGGCTGTGGACGCACACAGCGTACCGACGCAAACAGCCGCTTCAACATGCCTTGCCGTTATGCCCACCGTTCAAGAGCTTATGCCCGTCCCCAAAACCGCTCCTATCATCGCCTTAGCAAGGCACACGGGGCGTAGGCCTCGACGAGCGCTGAGTGGTGAGAGTTCGGGCGGACGAGGGTGCACCTTATTCCGGGTCAAGCTGCATTGACCGGCCGGCATAACCAAGGTCAACCGTAAGTCGTGCACGAGCCCCCTAAATGCCGCCGCGCACCTTCGGGCGCACTTCATCCTGATAGAAGGCGGCCAGCCGCGCGTGGCGCTGCTCGCCTAGCGCGGGCAGGTCGGCGGCCGCGACATTGCCTTCGAGCTGGTGCGGTTTGGTGACACCGGCGATGATCGAGGATACGGCGTCGTGGTCGAGGATCCACCTCAGCGCCGACTGAGCCAACGGCACGTCTTCGGGCAAAAGCGCCTTCATTTCGTTGACCAGGCGCACGCCGTCGGCGAAGGGCAGGCCGGAGAAGGTCTCGCCGACATTGAAGAACCCGCCGTCGCGGTTGTAATTGCGATGGTCCTTCTCGTCGAACTGGTGGTCGGCGGTGTATTTGCCGCTCAGCAATCCGCTGGCCAGCGGCAGGCGGACGATGATGCCGACATCGGCGGCCTTGGCGGCGGGCAGCAGTTCGGCCACGGCGTCCTGGCGGAACAGGTTGAAGATGATCTGCAGCGTCGCGCAGCCGTCCTGCTTGAGGCACAACAGGCCTTCCTCGACCGTCTCGACGCTGGCGCCCCAATGGGCCACCAGACCGTCGCGCTGGAACTCGTCCATCCAGCCGAAGATGGCGCCGTCGTCGAGAACCTCGCGCGGCACACAATGAAGCTGCGCCAGATCGAGCGTGTCGACGCCGAGGCGCTTGGCCGAGCCCTCAAGGCTCTTGCGGACGCCGTCCTTGGAATAGGTGTCGGGATAAAGCGAACCGTCGCGGCCAAGCTTGGTGGCCACATGCAGCCCCTTGGGCTTGCTGGTCGAGGCGGCGATTCGGGTTTCGCTCAACCCGCCGCCGTAGACGTCGGCCGTGTCCCAGAAGGTAACGCCGAGTTCGGTGGCCGTGCCGAGGATGTCGGCGGCCAGGGTTTCGGACACCTCGCCGAAATCGCCTCCCAACTGCCAGCAGCCGAGGCCGATTTCGGTGACCTCATAACCGGTTTTTCCAAGACGCCGCGTCTTCATCGCTTCCTCCACCATCAAAAATTGGCGACCCCGGCAGGACTCGAACCTGCGACCAATAGCTTAGAAGGCTACTGCTCTATCCAGCTGAGCTACGGGGCCCGCTCACGGAGCGTGCTCAGAAAAAGTGGGCACCACTTTTTCGGTTCGAGCACGCGACCAAAAAGTTTGCGATGCATGCTCAGAAAAAGTGTGCACCACTTTTTCGGTTCGGGCACGCGACCGCGAATTCAGTCTCCGTTTAGCCGATGGCGACTCATTTGTCAGCGCTTGCAACAGCTTTTCCGGAAGGGACTGACACGGCGCAGGCGTCAGATCGTGAAGGTCATCATTTTGCCGGTGGCAGGAGAGGGGGCCGAACGGCAAAAAGCGGCTGCAAATGGCCCGCCTGTCGGTCCTCTTCGATGCCGACAATCTTGGCCTGACATGCCGTGCACTGGTGATCCTAAAACGGAAAGAAAAGGGGGTGCGCTCTTGCGCCGCGCCATCCATCTCGGGCCATTTCAGTCGGTTGGATCCGATGAGGAAGCCGAACCAGCATTCTCATATTTACTTTCAATGTGAGGATGCTGTCATAAACTATTGAAGATCCGTGTAATTCTAAATCTTCTTTACGTTACTGATAACCTTTTGAGGAACGTAGCGCATTCGCATGGAATGCGCCTTGACAGCGTGGCGTTATGTGGCTGAAACTCATCTCATCGATTGCAATACGACTTGTCAGGAGGCTTTGTAATCGATTACACGCTTTATATGGCGCTTGGTGGTCAATTTACGCTGAAGCGCCGAAAGATTCTGTCGGGGCAATTCCTGTCTCGACCGATGCTTGGGAGGAATACCATGAAGAAACTCGCGCTTGCCGCCTTGGCGGCAACGTTAATGTCCGGTTCGGCTGGCTACGCCGCCGATCTGGAAGTCACCCACTGGTGGACTTCGGAAGGCGAGGCCGCAGCCGTCGCCGAATTTGCTCGCGTCTTTGAAGAGCAGACGGGCAATCACTGGGTCGATAGCGCTCTGTCCGGTTCGGGCACCGGCGCCAACCCGGTCATCATTTCCCGCATCATCGGTGGCAACCCGATGGGCGCCACCCAGATGAACACCGGCCGCGATGCCGAAGAACTCATCCAGGCCGGCCTGATGCGCGATCTGACCCCGATCGCCGAAGAGCTCAACATCTGGGACTTCTACGCGGACAAGAGCCTGCTCGAGCCGTGCACCTATGAAGGCAAGATCTACTGCTTCCCGGTGAACATCCACTCGTGGGACTGGTTGTGGCTCTCGACCGCTGCCTACGAGAAGATCGGCGAGCCCGTTCCGAAGGATTGGAACGAGTATGTGGCGACCTGGCCGAAGCTGGCTGACGCCGGCATCATCGAATTCGGTCTTGCCTCTGGCTGGCCGATTGCCGGTATCCCGGGCGTTCTGCAGGCCGACATCGGTGGCAAGGACCTGGTCAATGCCATCATGCGCGAAAAGAGCGTCGACGCGGTCCACGGCGAAGACTTCCGCCGCTTTGCCGAAGCCCTCGACAATCTGCGTAGCGTCATCGAGCCGGACGAACTGGTTCCGAGCTTCGGCGACGTCGGCGTTCAGCTCCTCAAGGGCGAAGCTGCCGGCAACATCCACGGCGACTGGCTGCAGGGCGACCTGCAGATCGCTGGTGGTGTCCCCGGTGAAAACTACGAATGTCTGCCGGCTCTCGGCCTGGGCGATCAGCTCTCGGGCGGTGGCGACAGCTTCTTCTTCCCGAAACTGCCTGAAGGCACCGATCCGGCCGTTCTCGAGGCTCAAACCGAGCTCGCCAAGATCGTTATCGGCAAGGAAGCTCAGCTGGCATTCAACCTGAAGAAGGGCTCGATGCCGATCCGTACCGACATCGACCTCTCCAAGGCCAATCCGTGCATGAAGAAGGCGCTTGCCCTTCTCGACAACGGCCTGCTGCCGCAGGGCGACTTGAGCCTGTCCAGCGATACCCAGGCCCAGATGCAGGATCTCACGCTTGAGTTCATCAACGACAAGTCGATCCCGCTTGATGACTACATCAATCGGTATGCAGAAATCCTGTCGATGGACTGATGCAATCTTGAACAGGACGGGCTTTGCCCGTCCTGCTTCATTTTGAGATAAGCTGACATGGCCGGCTTGTTTTCAGGTCGGCCAGTTTGTCAGGGCTATGGAGACCGCATATGGCCAACGTCATGGCAGCAAGCGGCCCGCCGCGATCCGGCATCAAGGGCTGGCTGCACAGAACCTTCCTTCACAACCTGTCTGCCAAGATCGCGGCAACACCCATGATAGCGACCGTTCTGGTCGTTTTCGTCGGGTGCACCCTGTGGACGGTTTTCTACTCGTTCACCAGCTCCAAGATGCTGCCGGTGAACAACTTTGTCGGTTTCGATCAGTATGTGCGCCTGTTCAGGAACTCGCGCTGGAACGTCTCGGTTCACAACCTGATCATCTACGGCTCGTTCTCGTTGGTGTTCACACTCTCCATCGGGTTCATCCTCGCCGTTCTCCTGGATCAGAAGATCCGGTTCGAGAGCGCCTTCCGCACCATCATGTTGTATCCGTTTGCCCTGAGCTTCATCGTGACGGGTCTTGTCTGGCAGTGGATCATGTATCCCGAGCTCGGATTGCAGGGCACGCTTCGCAATCTTGGCTGGGAAAGCTTCACCTTCGACTGGATCACCAACAAGGACATGGTGATCTATGCCTTGCTGATTGCCGGCCTTTGGCAGGGCACCGGCTTTGTCATGGTGCTGATGCTTGCCGGTCTGCGCGGCGTCGACCAGGAAATCTGGAAAGCGGCGCGTGTCGACGGCATCCCGACGTGGCGCACCTACCTCTTCGTCGTCCTGCCCATGATGCGCGGCGTCTTCGTCACCGCCATCGTCATTGTCGGCTCCGGCATTGTCAGGCTCTACGACCTTGTGGTGGCGCTCACAAAGGGCGGTCCAGGCATATCTTCGCAGGTGCCCGCAACCTATGTGTATGACTACATGTTCATGGCCAACAACATCGGGCAGGGCCTTGCTGCATCGACAATGATGCTCCTGACCGTGGTTATCATCATCATCCCCTGGGCCATAGTCGAGTTCGGCGGAAAAGGGGGCAAGCAATGACCGATAGCGCAGCAACTCTGAACGGCACTGGTGCGGCCAAGACCGGCTCCTCGTCTGAACCGCGCGGCCCCAAGCCGAAGCCTTTCTTCACCCCGCCACGGATCATCATCTATTCGATCCTGGTGGTGGCGTGCCTGTATTATCTGTTTCCGCTCTACGTCATGGTCGTGACCTCGTTCAAGACCATGCCGGAAATCCGCTTCGGCAACATCTTTGCCTTGCCGAACGGCATCAACTTCGAGCCGTGGCTCAAGGCATGGTCCGGCGCCTGCACCGGTCTCAAGTGCGAGGGCCTCAGCCCTGGCTTCTGGAACTCGGTGAAGATCACCATCCCGAGCGTCATCGCCTCGATCCTGATCGCCTCGGTGAACGGCTACGCGCTGGTGAACTGGAAGTTCAAGGGGTCGGAAATCTTCTTCGCCATCCTGATCTTCGGCTCGTTCATCCCGTACCAGGTGATGCTCTATCCGCTGGTGATGATCACCTCGCAGCTCAAGATTTTCGGCACGCTGTGGGCGATCATCTTCATTCACACGATCTTCGGCATGCCGATCCTGACGCTGCTGTTCCGCAACTACTTCGCTTCGTTGCCCGAGGAACTGTTCAAGGCGGCGCGCGTCGATGGTGCCGGTTTCTGGCGTATCTATTTCGAGGTCATGCTGCCGATGTCGCTGCCGATCTTCGTTGTGGCGCTGATCCTGCAGGTCACCGGTATCTGGAACGACTTCCTGTTCGGCGTGGTTTTCGCCGGCTTCCAGAACAGCCCGATGACGGTTCAGCTCAACAACATCGTCAACTCGGCGCAAGGTACGCCCGAATATAATGTCAATATGGCCGCGACGATCCTGACGGGCCTGGTGCCTCTTATCGTCTACTTCGTGTCCGGTCCTCTGTTTGTCCGCGGTGTCGCCGCGGGTGCTGTGAAAGGCTAGTTCAATGGATCAACCGAGCGTTGTTATCAACGATCTCTCGCTCAGCTTCGGGAACATTAAGGTCCTTGAACACCTTGACCTGGAGATCAGTCGCGGCGAGTTCCTCGTGCTGCTTGGGCCGTCCGGCTGTGGCAAGTCGACTCTTCTGAACTGCATCGCCGGTCTGCTCGACGTAACTGGCGGGCAGATCTTCATCGAGGGCAAGAACGTCACTTGGGATGAGCCCAAGGACCGTGGCATCGGCATGGTGTTCCAGTCCTATGCGCTTTACCCGCAGATGAGTGTCGAGCGGAACCTGAGCTTCGGGCTCCGCGTCTCTGGCATGAAAAAGGACGACATTGAGCAGCGCGTGAAGCGGGCGTCCGAGATCCTGCAGATCGAACCGTTGCTCAAGCGCAAGCCGGCAGCCCTGTCGGGCGGTCAGCGTCAGCGCGTCGCCATTGGCCGTGCGCTGGTGCGTGACGTCGACGTGTTCCTGTTCGATGAACCGCTGTCCAACCTCGACGCCAAACTGCGTTCTGACCTGCGCGTCGAGATCAAGCGCCTGCACCAGCGTCTCAAGAACACCATGATCTACGTGACCCACGACCAGATCGAGGCCATGACGCTGGCGGATCGTATCGCCATCATGAAGGATGGCGTTATCCAGCAGCTCGACACGCCTCACCACATCTACAACAAGCCGGTCAACCTGTTCGTTGCGGGCTTTATCGGTTCGCCGTCGATGAACTTCTACAACGGCACGATCGAGGATGGCGGCAAGTCGATCAAGGTCGACAACGAGGTGATCTCCACCCACGGCTATGAATTCGAGAACGGCCCGCCCGCCAACGGGACCAAGGTCGTGCTCGGCATCCGTCCCGAGCATATCGTGCTCGACGATGCAGCCAAGGAAATGGCTAGCTCATTCGAGGTCGAGATCGAACTGGTCGAACCGATGGGTTCGGACACCCTGGGATGGACGCGGATCGGTTCGCAGCCGATGATTTTCCGCTGCGAATCCGAGGTCGAACTCACGCCGGGCATGAAGAAGCTTGTCGGCTTCGACACTGCACGCGGTTCGATCTTCGACGCCGAAAGCGGCAACCGCGTCTGACGCATTTATCAAGGCCACCCGCCCTTCGATGGGTGGGTGGCCTTTTGTACATTCGAATTGGATTAACGCTAAAGCAGCGCAGGGGTGCTGCTTGTTCGAGGGGATGCATCAATGAACTACTCGTTCCAGCTCTATTCGGCGCGGAATTTTCCGCCTATTGCGGACCTGTTCCCCAAGCTCAAGGCGCTCGGCTACACGCAAGTCGAAGGGTTTGGCGGCCTGTTCGACAAGGCTGATGAACTGGCCGCGGCGCTCGCCGCCAACGGCCTTGCCATGCCGAGCGGCCATTTCGGTCTCGACATGCTCAAGGACACAGACAAATCGATGAAGATCGCCGAGACACTCGGCATCAAGACACTGATCTGTCCCGCCATTCCCCAGGAAGAACGCGATCAGGCCGAAGAGGGCTGGGTAGCACTGGCCGAAACGCTTGCCGGGTTGGCGGAAACTTACGATTCGGCCGGCTTCGGTTTCGGCTGGCACAACCACAATTTCGAATTCGTGCCGACTTCGAGCGGCAAGCTGCCGCTCGAGATCATCCTTGATGGCGCGCCTGCGTTGACCTGGGAATGCGACGTCGCATGGGTGGTTCGCGGCCATCACGATCCGGTCGCCTGGATGCAGCGCTATGCGCCTCGGGTGACTGCCATTCACGTCAAGGACATCGCCCCGGCGGGCGAATGCGCCGACGAGGACGGCTGGGCCGATGTCGGCCACGGCACCATCGACTGGAAGTCGACCATGGCCTTCATCAAGAAGGAAACCAAGGCCGAGCTCTTTGTCATGGAACATGACAATCCCAATGACATCGAGCGCTTCGCACAGCGCTCGATCGCCTACTGCCAGTCGCTGGAGGGCTGATCCGCATGAGCAAGACCTATGGCGTTGGCATCATCGGCTGCGGAAACATTTCGTCGGCTTACCTGCGGCTTGCGCCGCTGTTCAAGGGCATCGAGATGCGCGCGGTCGCCGATATCGACATGGCGGTGGCAGAGGCCCGCGCCAGCGAGTTCGGCGTCAGGGCGCAGTCCGTCGATGCGCTGCTCGCCAATGACGAGATCGATATTGTCGTTAACCTGACCATTCCCGAGGTTCACTACACTGTCACAAAATCGATCTTAAGTGCCGGCAAACATGCCTATTCGGAAAAGCCGCTCGTGCTGTCGCTCGAGGACGGACTTGATCTGAAAAAGACTGCCGAGGAACGCGGATTGCTGGTGGGCTGTGCCCCGGACACCTTCCTGGGTGGGGCCCACCAGCAAGCGAGGGCGCTTGTCGACGCTGGCGTCATCGGCAGGGTGATGTCGGGCACGGCCCATGTCATGGGCAAGGGCATGGAAGCCTGGCATCCCAATCCGGATTTCTTCTTCCGGCCTGGTGCCGGTCCGGTTCTCGACATCGGACCCTATTACGTCGCCAATCTCATCAACCTTGTCGGACCGGTCAAGCGCGTCAGCGCCTTTGCCAATGCTGCCCGCAAGGAGCGTGTCATCGGCACCGGCCCGCGCACCGGCGAAACGGTGCCGGTTTCGACGCCGACCACCATCCATGCCGTGCTTGAATTCCTTGGAGGCGCCGTCATTACCCTGGGCGCCAGCTGGGACGTTTATGGCCACAACCACACGCCCATGGAGCTTTACGGCACACAGGGCGCTTTGTTCGTTCCCGATCCGAACTTTTTCGGTGGCGAGGTGGTGATTGTCGATACCAACGGCAAGCGCGACGTGGCACCGCCCTGGGGGCATCCCCTCGGTATTCCCAACCAGGAACGCCCCGCCGGTCAGCCGCCGGTCGCCAACTACCGTTCGGCTGGATTTGCCGACATGGTCGCCGCCATCGACGAAGAGCGCGATCCGCGCTGTTCGCTCGACGTCTCCCTGCACGGGGTCGATGTGATGACCTCGATCCTCAAGGCGGCCGAAACCGGTTCGGTGGTCGATCTGACCACGACCTGCAAGCGGCCGGCTCCGCTGTCGCCGACCTCGGCCCGGGCACTGCTGAAGGACGCCTAGGCGCGACGCAGACGGCACAGCATTAGTCAACACTCCCGGGGGGCGGCAAAAGCCGGCCCCCGGCCTTTATGCGTGCCACAGGCAGCTTTCCGGCATGGCTGAACGAAGGTCAGCGTCTCAGGCCGCTCTCTTCCAGAAGGCCAAGACGCTTGGCATCGTAATAATAGCCGACGCGATAGAAGTGATCGGCCTTCTTTGCATCGCCCTTGGCCACCAGCCAGGCGCCGGCCAGATACTTGACCCCGTAACGCAGGTTGGTGTCGGGGTTGAGCAGACCTTCGGGCTTACCCGTGTAGCCCATGGTGCGCGCAGTGGCGGGCAGGATCTGCATCATCCCCCAATAGGGGCCGTTACGGGCGTTGGGATTGAAGCCGCTCTCTCGGGCTGCCACATGCCGCACCAGGCTCAACGGCACGCCGTAAGACCTGGCGTAATAGGCCATGAGGATCTCGACATCAGCTGACGGTCCGTTGGTCTCGGCATAGGACAGCACGAACGACGGCACGGCGCCGTCGGCAAGCGTATCAGGCGGAATGAGGGGCATGGCCTCGGGCGCGGCTTCGGCAATGGCCAGAGACGCCGTGCCGGGCGATGTGCTCATCGCCGAACAGCCGGCAAGCGCAAGGCCTGCCGCCGCAATCATCAGCGATTTTGCCAGAACATTCGGCAAGCCTGTGCCCCAATCTGCCCGTTTTGGCTCACGTGAGCTTTAAACGTGGCAGAGATGGGGCAAAGCCGGGGCAGACCGCGATTAGCGGTAGACTCGCAAGTAATGGTGCTCGAAATAGCGCTTGAGCCAGTGAAACAGCTTCGAACTTGGCGTGACGAAGCTGCGTTTCTCACTGCGATAGACCACCGTGCCCTTGTCGAGCGTATCGATGATGCAGATGAGCTCGGGCTTGAAGTGCTTGGTTGCGGGCTTGCCCTTGAGTGTGGCGGCGATGTTCTCCGCCACCGCTTCGGCCTGCAGGTCCGCCTGGTGCGCCTGCTTGGCCAGCCAGTCCGGTCCGGGATAGGAGCCGGCATCGCCGACGACCCAGACGCCAGGATGGTCGGCAACGGCACAGGTCTGGTCAGCGGCAATCATGCCGCCGGGCGACAGCGGCAGGCCAGTCTCCTGAGCCCAGGCCGGGCCGGTGATGCCTGGCATGAACAGGATCATGTCGGCAGCGAATTCGGTCGCCTCGGTCACCACCTTGTCGGCCTCGAAACGCACCAGCTTGGCGCCGATATGAATATCGATGTCGCGCTTTTTCATGTCGGCGAGGATCTTGTCTACGGCCTTCTCGCCAAGGCGGGCCCCCGGGCGCGGGGCTGGGGAGAAGAAGGCGAGCTTGAACAGGTCGCGCCGCCCGGTCTTTCTGAGATAGGCGTCGATGATGAACAGCAGTTCAAACATCGGCCCACCACGAATGGCCCCTTGTTCCTTGGGGTTGGTGGCAAATCCGAAAGCGATGGTTCCGCTTGTCATGGCGCTCAGGCGACGGTCGATCTCCTCGCCGACAGGCAGGCCTTCGCAGATGGTCAGCGCATTCTCGATGCCGGGCAGCTTCTTGAGGAAGCGGCCGCCGGTGGCGATGACCAGCAGGTCATTGCTGAATTCGCCCTTGTCGGTGATGACCTTGCGGCCCTTGTCCGCCAGCCCCGTTACCGAAGCCTCGATATGGCTGACCCGGTGCTCGGAAAAGAACGGCTTGAGCGGAATTTTCAGCTTGTCGGCCTTCCTCAGCTTGGCCGGAATCCAGATCGAGGAGGGCAGGTAATGCAGCTCGTCGCGCGGTGAGATGACAGTGATTTTTGCATCGACATGACGTTTGCGCAGCTCGCGCACTGTGGTCAGGGCGCCGAAGCCGGAGCCGAGAATGGTGATGTCAGTCATGGGGCGGAGCTCCAGAATATGGGGGTTGGGCAATCTCGCCCGTGTGTTGCGCGAAGCCTAGGGAGGCGCCGCCACTATTTCTATCGTAAAATTACGATGAATATGCGGCGGAATGTCGCAGCTGTTGCCTTGTTCTGGACCTTCAAGGACGCATGCTGTCACCAAGGCGGCGGCAATCCGTCCTCCCCGCCAACTGGTTGCGCAGGCGAATCTCCCGATTTGGGTGATCCGCAATGCGGGCCTTCAACTCAAACCGAAGCATCATGAAATCTCCGCGCGCCAAGGGCAGCAACAAATACGCCATCATCACTCTGCTCCAGCGACACGGCCCATTGAGCCGGATCGATCTGGCGCGGCGGATGAAGACGTCGCCATCGACGATCACCATTGCCGTCAACGCCCTGATCGGCGAGGGGGTCGTCCGGGAGACGACACTCAAGCTGATGCATGGCAGTGGCAGACCGCCGGTTGCGCTGACGTTGGTGTCCGGCGCCGGCGCGGCGATCGGCATCGAATTCGGGGTTCGGTACGTCCGTGGCGCCATTGTCGATTTCTCCTACGACATCCTTGCCAGCGAGGAGATCGGCCTCGGCATGGACTACACGGTCCCTGCCGGCATGGCGGCGGCGCTCGACATCATCGCCAGGCTCAAGTCGAAAAGCGGCTATAGCGAAAAGGACCTGCTCGGGGTTGGCCTGGGCCTACCGTCGCCGACGGACTTCGAGGGCAAACCCACCCCGTCCACGCTCATCACGAATTGGAAAGGCGCGAACATACGCCAGATGCTGGCGGACGAGGTTCGGCTGCCGCTCATCATCGAGAACGATACCCGCCTGAGCGCGCGCGCCGAGCATGTCTGGGGCGCGGCACGCGGTGTTGACGATTTCATCTATCTGAAGCTGCATTTCGGCATCGGCGGCGCCATCGTCGCCAATGGCGCCATCATCACCGGAAAATCGGGCGGGGCCGGAGAGATCGGGCATGTCTGCATTGACCCCGCGGGACCGGTTTGCGGCTGCGGCAATCGCGGCTGCCTGGAGACCTACGCCAGCATTCCCGCCATTCTCAATCGCATTCGACCGACCTATCCCGATATAGATCTAGATCGTCTGTGCAAGCTCTATGCCGAGGGGGATCAGACAATAGGCGAGGTCGTCACCGAAGCCGCGCGCAGGGTGGCGCAGTTGGGTGCGATCCTGTGCAACACGGTCAATCCCGAACTGATCCTGATCGGCGGCGGTCTTGCCGATCTCGGAGAGGGATTTGTTGCCACCATGAAAGCGGAAATGCAGCCCAAGATTCTGGAACTCAACCGCAGCCCTCGCGTCGAAATCGGCGCGCTCGGCAGCAGGGCCACGGCTCTGGGCGCCGTGGCACGGGTTTTCGAGCTTCACACCAACAACCAGCTGATGGCTTCGTCCGGCTCATAACAAATTGATGCGCGCAGACTTAACGTCATCGGCATCAGGGATGTGCGATTGAGAAGTTGAGCGAGCGGGCGCGGATCAGTGCGTCCAGGGCTGCTTGCGGTCGTGGCGGAAATTGTCGGGATAGGCGACGCGCTTGACGTCCCGCTCATGCGGCTTGATCACCTGATAGGCGATGCCTTCGCGACGGGCATAGGCCTCGGCGGCTTCGAGTGTTTCGAAGGTGAGGCGCAATTGCTGGCGCATGTCGGACGAGGAGGTGTAGCCCATCAGCGGCTCGATCTCGCGCTTGCTCTCGGCCTCGAACTCCAGCACCCAGTCCTTGGTTTTTCCACGGCCGGACTGCATGGCGTTCTGTGCAGGACGGAAAATGCGTGCGCTCATTCGACATGTCTCGCGTTTGGACCGTTGTTGGCCCCATGATCGATCCCGGACAGCCAATATGGCAAGCCGGAAAAGCGTCTCGATTGGTCGGGGCAACAAGATTCGAACTTGCGACCCCTGGTTCCCAAAACCAGTGCTCTACCAGACTGAGCTATGCCCCGGACCGTTCGGCTGGTCGCCTCCGATTACAGATTCTTGGCCGAAAGGGCAAGCGTCGCCAACGCTTGAAAACTATTGACGCGATTTTACCAAGCCGTCATTGAGGCTTTGATGTTGGACACGGACCGCAAATACCCGCTCGGCGCAACGCGAATCGGCTTCGGGCTCTATATTGGACTGCTCGTTGTCGGGCTTCTGGCGCTACTCGTCATAGACACTCCCGTAGCAATGCTGGCAGCTGCCGTTTTCGCCTCGGCGCGACCGTTCTTCGAAATCGTCACCGTTCCCGGCAATTCGGTCTGGACGCTCGTTCCGGCGCTGCTCATTGCCGCGCTTGCATTCGCGGTCGGGCGGCTGCTCCTGCCCAAAGGAGTGCGCCGGGCGCAGGCACTCAGAGTGTCGGCGCTGGCGATGTTTGTTTTCGCCGGTGTCGGCATTCCCGGACTGGTCTCGGCAATCGTCAAACGGCTTGTCGGGCGCGCCCGTCCGTATCGTCTCGATGAACTGGGCGCTTTCTCCTTCCGGCCGTTTCAGGGTGGGGACTTCGTGTCTTTTCCCTCCGGCGACACCACCACCGTTTTCGCCGGCGCGGCGGTCGTATTGTTCTTTTTTCCGCGTTTTGGCTGGGTGGCGGTTATCGGCGCTGCCATGGTCGGGTTTGCACGTATCGCTCTGTCCATGCACTTCCCGTCCGATGTCTACGGCGGCGTGCTGCTCGGCACATTTGGCGCCTATGCCATCCGCAATTTCTGCGAGAACAAGGGCTGGCTGTTCGTGAAAACCGCCGATGGCCGGATCGTGCCGAAACCATTTCCCTGATCTGGGCCCAATTCTCGACATCGGGCGAAAACATCTCGGCTGGCCGCCAGAAACCTTCCCAATTTGCTGTATTTCGCGTTTGCAATGCGCAAAAGGTCGCGGTTCAAACGGATATGCACAGGTCTCGTGCTGGCTTTTCTTGAGGCCGAATCCTGTGCAAATACCGATCGCGAACGCCAGAGCCGCAGGCCCGCGCGCCCTGAAAGCATGGCTTGTTTGGCCGAATCCGGGTCGCATTTTCACATAGCTTTTCATCGGCGGGACCGTGGAGTACCGTCTTTGCAGTAACGGTTCGGAGCCGCCTATTTGTTGCTCACTGAAAGTGCAGTCTTGACCAAGTGATAAATAATAGGCTTCGATGGCGTTCAGCGTCACCGTCCGCAACCAGACGGTGAACGATCGAGGAACGAACCAATTCGTTCCCGAATAATAAAGGTTTGGAACAAAGGGCAACCTCATGCATACCAAAACGATTATCGTCACTCTGGCGATGGCGCTCGGACTGAGCGTTTCCGCCGCATCGGCTGACACGCTCGCCGACGTCAAGGCAAAGGGCTACGTGCAGTGCGGTGTGACCGAAGGCGTCGCCGGCTTCTCGATTCCGGACGCCAATAACGAGTGGTCAGGCATCGAAGTTGACTATTGCCGCGCCATTGCTGCTGCCATTTTCAACGATGCCGACGCGGTGCGTTTCACCCCGCTCAACACCGGTGAGCGTTTCGCCGCTCTGTCTTCGGGCGAAATCGATGTGCTGAGCCGCACCACAACCTGGACCATGAGCCGCGACACGACCCTCGGCATCGCCTTCACCGGCGTCATGTTCTACGACGGTCAGGGCTTCATGGTGAACAAGAGCCTTGGCGTCAATTCGGTCAAGGATCTGGCGGGCGCCAATATCTGCGTGCAGTCCGGCACCACCACCGAGCTCAACATGGCCGACTACTTCGCGGCCAACGGCATCGATTACACCCCGGTCGTGTTCGCCGGCCGTCCCGAGACGGTTGCGGCCTTCGAAGGCGGTCGCTGCGACGCCTACACCACCGACGCCTCCGGCCTGGCCGCGGACCGTACCCGCTTCGCCAATCCCAAGGACTATGTGATCCTGCCCGAAATCATCTCCAAGGAGCCGCTTGGTCCGTCCGTGCGCAACGGCGATGACACCTGGTTCAAGATCTCGCGCTGGGTCTATTTCGCCATCCTCGAAGCTGAAGAGCTTGGCGTGACCCAGGCCAATGTCGACGAAATGCTCTCTTCCGAGAATCCGTCGATCAAGCGTCTGCTCGGCGTTGAAGGCGACTTCGGCACGCCGCTCGGCCTCGACAAGGATTGGGCCTACAACATCATCAAGGCGCTCGGCAATTACGGCGAAATGTTCGACCGTAACGTCGGCCCGGATACCACCATGGGTCTGGAACGCGGCATCAACGCGCTCTGGAACGCTGGCGGCATCCAGTACGCGCCGCCGATCCGCTAAACGCCTCTCTGAAATCCGGCGCCTCTCGGGGCGCCGGATCGCTGGCGCTGGCGCTGGTCAATTCGCGCCAGAAATCTGCTCTCTGCTTGTCGGATCGGAGTAGTCATGGCGGTTCAGGATTCACCGCAGCACGCGGCCCCGCGTGCATCCTTCCTCAACGACCCCGTCGTCAGGGGACGGCTCTATCAGGCGCTGACGGTCGTGCTCGTCGTTGCCTTCATCTGGTTCATCGCCGACAATACCGCGCACAACCTGGTCAAACAGAACAAGACGACCGGTTTCGATTTCTTCGGGCATACGGCTGGCTTTGATATCCAGTTCACGCTGATCGAGTATTCCCGTTCCTCGACCTATTTTACCGCTTTTCTCGTCGGTGTGCTCAACACGCTTCTGGTGTCGGCCATCGGCATCTTCTTTGCGACGCTCCTCGGTTTCATCATTGGCATCGCCCGTTTGTCGCGCAATTTCATCATTTCGCGCCTGGCGCTGATCTATGTTGAAACGCTCAGGAACGTGCCGCTGCTGCTGCAGTTGGTCTTTTGGTATTTTGCGGTCCTCAAATCGCTTCCCGGCGTCAAGCAGTCGATCATCGTCTTCGACAACATCATCCTCAATCAGCGCGGCCTGTATCTGCCCAAGCTGGTGTTCGATGATCAGTTCATCTGGGTCTATGGCGCGATTGCCATTTCGATCATCGGCATCGTTTTCCTCGGCCGTTGGGCACGTGCGCGCCTCGAAGCGACCGGCAAGCGCTTCCCGGTATTCTGGAGCGCGCTCGCCATCCTGATCGTCGTGCCACTCATCGCCGGTCTCGGTTCGGGCACTGATGTCACCGTCGACATGCCGGTCCTCAAGGGCTTCAACTACGCCGGTGGGCTCGGCCTTCCTCCGGAACTGGTGGCGCTCTGTCTCGGGCTTATCCTATACACCGCGACCTTCATCTCCGAGATCGTGCGCGCCGGCATCCAGTCAGTTAGCTGGGGCCAGACCGAAGCGGCACAGGCCCTCGGCCTCAAGGATGGCGACCGGCTGCGGCTCGTCATCATCCCGCAAGCGATGCGCGTCATCATCCCGCCGCTTGCCAGCCAATATCTCAACCTGACCAAGAACTCTTCGCTCGCCGTTGCCATCGGCTATCCCGAACTCGTCAGCGTGTTCATGAACACCACGCTGAACCAGACGGGCAGGGCGATCGAGGTCGTGTTCATCACGATGCTGGTCTATCTGACATTGTCGCTTCTGACCTCGGCATTCATGAACTGGTACAATGCCCGCGTCAGGCTGGTGGAACGGTGAGGGTCTTATGAGCGATTCACACTGGGTCTTTGTCCGCGATGAAATGGTGCCGGCCCGCCCGGCACCGCTGTCGAGCTTCGGCATCATCGCCTGGCTACGCCGCAATCTGTTCGCAACGGTCGGCGATACCATCCTGACCGTCATCGGGCTCGCCTTCATCCTCTGGGTGGTGCCGATCCTTTATAACTTTCTGATCGGACACGCGGTCTTTGTCGCCGAGAACGGCGATGCCTGCCGGGTTGACGGGGTAGGGGCGTGCTGGGCCTATGTCTGGGCGCGTCTCGACTTCTTCATGTACGGTTTCTTCCCACCCGACCCCTACTGGGCCACCCAGACCGGGCTTTTCGCCGAGTTCATGGCGCATTGGCGCATCAATCTGGTGTTTTTCATCGGCTTCGTGCTGCTGGTTCCGCTCCTCTGGCCGGAAGCGCCGTTCAAGGCCGTCAACGCCATCCTGTTCTTCGTCGTTTTCCCGGTCATCGTCTATTTCATGCTCAATGGTGGCGTGTTTGGACTTGAAGAGGTGCCGACCGAAAAATGGGGCGGTTTGACGGTCACCCTGATCATCGGTCTGGTCGGCATCGTCACCTCGCTTCCTCTCGGCATCCTTCTGGCGCTGGGGCGACAATCCAAACTTCCGGTCATACGTGTGTTGTCGATCGGCTTCATCGAGATCTGGCGCGCCGTGCCGCTGATCACCGTGCTGTTCATGGCCTCGATCATGCTGCCGCTGTTCGTTCCTGAGGGCGTCACGGTCGACAAGCTGTTGCGGGCGCTGGTCGGCGTGGCGCTGTTCAACTCCGCCTATATGGCCGAGGTGGTGCGCGGCGGGTTGCAGGCCTTGCCCCGAGGCCAATACGAGGCAGCCGCCTCTCTCGGGTTGAACTACTGGAAGTCGATGTTCTTCATCATCCTGCCCCAGGCGCTCAAGCACGTCATTCCAGGGATCGTCAACACCTTCATTGCCCTGTTCAAGGACACCTCGCTGGTCTCGATCATCGGCATTTTTGACCTGCTGAAAACCGTTCAGTCTTCGACCTCGGACCTTGATTGGACATCGCCAACCCAGGCCATAACCGGCTATATCTTTGCCGCAGCGGTCTTCTGGCTCTTCTGTTTCTCGATGTCGCGTTATTCCATCTTCATGGAAAACCGGCTCCATACCGGACACAAAAGGTAACTCGCATGAGCATGGACACTCCCGAAACCGGCGAAGCCCAGGTCAACCGCTCGAAAATGGTCGCCTCGGAAACCGAGGTGGCGGTCGATATCGTCGACATGCACAAGTGGTACGGCGATTTTCACGTCCTCAGGGACATCAATCTCAAGGTGATGAAGGGCGAGCGTATCGTCATTGCCGGACCGTCCGGTTCCGGAAAGTCGACGCTCATCCGCTGCATCAACCGGCTTGAGGAACACCAGGAAGGCACAATCGAAGTCGATGGCATTGAGCTGACAAACGATCTCAAGGCGGTGGATGAGGTCCGGCGCGAAGTGGGCATGGTGTTCCAGCACTTCAACCTGTTCCCGCACCTGACCATCCTGCAGAACTGCACGCTCGCCCCGATCTGGGTGCGCGGCATTCCCAAGGCCGAGGCCGAGGAAGCCGCCATGCACTATCTCGAGACGGTGAAGATTCCGGAGCAGGCCAACAAGTTTCCCGGCCAGCTCTCCGGCGGCCAGCAGCAGCGCGTCGCGATCGCCCGTTCGCTGTGCATGAACCCCAAGATCATGTTGTTCGACGAGCCGACCTCGGCGCTCGATCCGGAAATGATCAAGGAAGTGCTCGATGTCATGGTTGGATTGGCCGAAGACGGCATGACCATGCTGTGCGTCACCCACGAAATGGGCTTTGCCCGCCAGGTCGCCAACCGCGTCATTTTCATGGATCAGGGCCAGATCGTCGAACAGAACGAGCCCGAAGAGTTCTTCCACAATCCGCAACACGAGCGGACAAAGCTCTTCCTCAGCCAGATACTGCACTAGCTGAACAAACGGTCCGAACCGGTCGGCGCGTCTGCTTCATGCCTTTGCTGCTGTTTCGCTTCTGCAAGAAAAAGGCGCGCGGTTTGCGCGCCTTTTTCTTTGTTTGTCCAGCTTCAGATCGTGGCTTCTTAGCGTGTCTGTCAACAAGTCTACATTTTTAGTCTATTTTTTCTTACAAGAATTCTCTACTTTTTGCTGTAGAATCGGGTGCAAAATTCGATCCGCTAAGTCTTTGGTAACATTGATCTGGATGAATGCTGTAACCGGAGCTTGGCAGTTGGTTAAGTGAGCGGGTGTAGTATCGACCCTGGTTTTCTTGAGGCACACATGTCGCTCATCATGATTAGCATGGCACTTGGACTGATCCCTGCATGGCGCGCCAGCATCATGGGCATCTTGGTGTGCTCCTGGGGTATTGCGGGCGTCGTGGTTGCGTCACTGCTGTTCGGGCAGGGGGAAATCGTCAACCTGCTGCCGGCACTGTCCCTGGTCATTCTCGGCTTCAACGGCGGCATCGCCATGGGCATGGGCGTTCACTTCGCCGCAACGCTGCGCCCCGCGCCGACGGCCTGAACCTGTTTCGCCTGATCACCGATTTCGTTGACCGTGATCCACCTTGCGTGATGGTTTTCGCGCACCTTGTGCCTCGCAATTAGTTCGCAACGATCGACGAAAACCACATCCAAGACCATATTTCCTTTGAATTGTTGCAGCTCTAGTCCGAGCTCTCTCGCCAAACCCTCGCGTCGCCGCTAGATTTTAGCGGTCAAGAGGGGAGACAGGCATGCAGGAAATCATCGCGGCGCTGGATGGGCGTCGGGCAGAAGCGCGGCTCGGCGGCGGCGAGAAGCGCATTGAAACCCAGCACGGCAAGGGCAAGCTGACGGCGCGTGAGCGCCTCGACGTCCTGCTCGATCCGGACAGTTTCGAAGAATACGACATGTTCGTCACCCACCGGACCACCGAGTTCGAGATGGACAAGCAGGTTGTCCCGGGCGACGGCGTCGTCACCGGCTGGGGCCGCGTCAACGGGCGGCTGGTCTATGTCTTCTCGCAGGATTTTACCGTCTTCGGCGGCTCGCTCAGCGAAACGCACGCCCAGAAAATCTGCAAGATCATGGATCTCGCCGTGCAGAACGGCGCTCCGGTGATCGGGCTAAACGATAGCGGCGGCGCCCGCATCCAGGAAGGCGTTGCATCCCTTGGTGGTTACGCCGAAGTCTTCTGGCGCAACGTTCAGGCGTCGGGCGCCGTGCCGCAGATCTCGGTCATCATGGGTCCCTGCGCCGGCGGCGCCGTCTATTCGCCGGCCATGACCGATTTCATCTACATGGTTCGCGACACAAGCTACATGTTCGTCACCGGCCCTGACGTGGTCAAAACCGTCACCAACGAGGTGGTGACCGCCGAACAGCTCGGCGGCGCTTCGACCCACACACAGAAATCCTCGGTTGCTGATGCCGCTTTCGACAATGATATCGAGGCCTTGCTCGAGGTCCGTCGCCTCGTCGACTTCCTGCCGCTCAACGCCACCGTCCGTCCGCCGCGCCGGCGTGTCAATGACAGCATCGACCGCCGCGAGATGAGTCTCGATACCATCATCCCGGACAGCGCCGCAAAACCCTACGACATGTCAGAAATCATCAGAAAGATTGCAGATGAAGGCGAGTTTCTGGAGATTCAGCGCGAACACGCCGCCAACATCATCACCGGCTTCGTCCGGCTCGATGGCGAGACGGTGGGCGTCGTCGCCAACCAGCCGCTGGTGCTGGCCGGCGTCCTCGATATCGCCTCATCCAAGAAAGCGGCGCGCTTCGTAAGGTTCTGCGATGCCTTCAACATCCCGATCCTGACCTTTGTCGATGTGCCCGGTTTCCTGCCCGGCACGGCCCAGGAATATGGTGGCATCATCAAACACGGCGCCAAACTGCTGTTCGCTTATGCCGAGGCAACGGTCCCCAAGGTCACGGTGATCACCCGCAAGGCCTATGGCGGCGCCTATGACGTCATGAGCTCCAAGCACATCCGCGCCGACGTCAACTATGCCTGGCCGACGGCCGAAATCGCCGTCATGGGCGCCAAGGGCGCAACGGAAATCCTTTATCGCTCCGAACTCGGCGACAAGGAGAAGATCGCCAAGCGAACCAAGGACTACGAAACCCGCTTCGCCAACCCCTTCGTCGCCGCCGAACGCGGCTTCATCGACGACGTCATCCAGCCGCACGGGACACGGCGGCGGGTGATCCGGGCCTTCGAGACGCTGAAGAACAAGCGGGTGGCCGTGCCGGCGAAGAAGCACGGGAATATTCCGTTGTAGAGGCTTCTGAAATGAGCATTGCCCGACAGCGCGAATTGCGAAGACTGATGACTCCTCCCGAACGGGCGATGTGGCGTTTGCTACGTCCGTTCCGCGAACGTGGCGTGCACTTCCGTCGGCAAGTCGCACTCGGCCCTTATTATGCCGACTTCGCCATTCTTGGGACAAAACTCGTCGTCGAGGTCGACGGCGACACGCACCATATCGGGGAAGGTCCGGAGTACGACCGGCGGCGGGATGCCTATCTGGCGAGTCGGGGATTCCCGGTGTTGAGGTTCTCCAATACCGATGTGCTGAATGAAGGCGAGGGTGTCTATCTGGAGATCGAACGGGTGCTGACGGAGCTTGGGGCGCTCACCCCCACCCCCGACCCCTCCCCGCAAGGGGGAGGGGAGCTAGCGCCTCAGCTTGATGAGTATGAGGAGGTCAGCAAATGAAGTCTCAATTGCTCGTCGGATCTGGAGGAGCGGCAATGTGGCGCCACAACGTCTCCCTCCCCCTTGCGGGGAGGGAACAAGGGTGGGGGGCTTCCCCATGACTGATCCACGCCTCACAGCCCTCAGCGCCGACATCACCACCCTCGCAGTCGATGCCATCGTCAACGCCGCAGACGAAGCGGTGCTGGGCGGTGGGGGCGTTGACGGGGCGATCCACCGGGCGGCGGGGCCGGGATTGCTGGAGGAATGCAAAACGCTCGGCGGCTGCGCCACCGGCGATGCCAAGCCGACCAAGGGCTACGACCTGCCGGCGAAATACGTCATTCACGCCGTTGGGCCGATCTGGCACGGCGGGCAGGCGGGCGAGGCCGAGCTTCTTGCCTCGTGCTACCGTCGCTCGCTTGAGATCGCCAGCGAGCTCGGCTGCACGTCCATTGCCTTTCCGGCCATATCGACCGGGATCTTCGGTTATCCGCGCCAGGCGGCCGCCGAAATCGCCGTCGGCACGGTTTCGCGCTGGATAGCGGGCGACAAATCCATGACAAACATCATATTCTGCTGTTTCGATGCCGAAACGGCGGACATCTATCGTGCGCTGCTCGGCGCCTGACCGGAGGAAACAATGATCATCACCACCACGCTCACCGTGCCCGGCGCCGAAGTCGACGAAATTCTCGGCGTGGTTGCCGGTGAGGCGGTGCTCGGGGCCAATGTCTTTCGCGATATCTTCGCTTCGATCCGCGATTTCGTCGGCGGGCGGGCCGGCGGCTACCAGCAGGTGTTGCGCGACGGGCGGGTGATGGCGCTCGATGACATGGCCGAGGAGGCCTATCAGATGGGCGCCGACGCGGTCATCGGGGTGGATATCGACTACGAGGCGATCGGGCAGAATGGCTCAATGCTGATGGTGTCGGTCAACGGCACGGCGGTTCGGCTGAGACGCGCCATCTAATGGAGCATCGGGGAGGGGGAATGTTCAACAAGATACTGATCGCCAATCGCGGCGAAATCGCCTGTCGGGTCATCAAGACGGCAAGGAAGATGGGCATCAAGACCGTCGCCGTCTATTCGGACGCCGACAGGGAGGCGCTGCACGTCAAGCTGGCCGACGAGGCGGTCCATATCGGCGGCTCGCCGGCCAACCAGTCCTATCTGCTGGCCGACCGCATCATCGCCGCTTGCAAGGAGACGGGCGCCGAGGCGGTGCATCCGGGCTATGGCTTTCTTTCCGAGAACGCCGGTTTTTGCGAGGCGCTCAACAAGGAAGGCATCACCTTCATCGGGCCGCCGGTCAAAGCCATCGAGGCGATGGGCGACAAGATCACGTCGAAAAAGCTCGCCGCCGAAGCCAATGTCTCGACCGTGCCGGGCTATATGGGCCTGATCGGGGACGCCGAAGAGGCGGTGAAAATCGCCGGCGAGATCGGCTATCCGGTGATGATCAAGGCCAGCGCCGGCGGCGGTGGCAAAGGCATGCGTATCGCCTGGAACGATGATGAGGCGCGCGAAGGTTTCGAACGCTCCAAATCCGAAGCGGCGTCCTCGTTTGGCGACGACCGCATCTTCATCGAGAAATTCGTCACCAACCCGCGCCACATCGAAATTCAGGTTCTGGCGGACGCGCACGGCAATGCCGTTTATCTCGGCGAGCGTGAATGCTCGATCCAGCGCCGCAACCAGAAGGTCATCGAAGAGGCCCCGTCGCCCTTTATCGACGACGCGACGCGCAAAGCCATGGGCGAGCAAGCCGTCGCGCTGGCCAAGGCCGTCGATTACACCAGCGCCGGCACTGTCGAGTTCATCGTCGATGACAAGAAAAACTTCTATTTCCTTGAAATGAACACGCGCCTGCAGGTCGAGCATCCGGTGACCGAGCTGATCACTGGCCTCGATCTGGTTGAGCTGATGCTGCGCGTTGCCGCCGGCGAAAAACTGCCGATGAGCCAGGACGAGGTGACGCTGAAGGGCTGGGCCATCGAAAGCCGGCTTTACGCCGAAGACCCGTACCGCAACTTCCTGCCCTCGGTCGGGCGGCTCACCCGCTACCGGCCACCCGAGGAGGGCGAGGACAACGGCATCATCATTCGCAACGATACCGGCGTCTATGAAGGCGGCGAGATTTCGACCTTCTACGACCCGATGATCGCCAAGCTCTGCACATGGAGCGAGACGCGGGAGAAGGCCATCGAAGCCATGGCCGAGGCGCTCGACACATTCGAGGTCGAGGGCGTCGGGCATAACCTGCCGTTCCTCAGTGCCGTGATGGGCCAGCAACGGTTCCGCGAGGGTCGGTTGACGACAGGCTACATCGCCGAAGAGTTCCCGGACGGGTTCTCCGGCGCCGATCTGTCGGACGAGCGCCGGCGCGAATTGCTGGCGGCAGCCGTGGTGCTTTATGTCCAGACCGAGTATTTCCGCGGCGCCATGGTCGAAACGACGCCGTCGCTGTTGACCAGCGCCCACGAGACGCCGTTCGTCTCGAGCGTGCGCGAACTGGCGGTGATCTGCGGCACCTGCAACGAAAAGGTTTCCGTCAGGGCCGAGCACACCGCCAACGCCGTTTTCGTCACCTTCTCGGACGGACAAGTCCTCGGGTTCGCGCCCTACTGGAAGCCCGGCGAAACCATCGCCAGCCTCTATCGCGTCGAAGGCCGGGGGCGGCTCCGCGTCAAGGTCGACGCCATCACCGGCGGTTTCCGCCTGCGCCACGGCGGCGCGGACCTCTCCATGCGTGTGGTGACGCCGCGCACGGCGGAACTGATGAAGATCATGCCGGTGAAGGTGCCGCCGGACATGTCGAAATTCCTGTTGTGCCCGATGCCGGGCCAGATCGTCCGACTTGAGGTCGCCGAGGGCGATGTCGTCGAGGCCGGCCAGGTTCTGGTCATTGTCGAGGCGATGAAGATGGAGAACATCTTGAGGGCCGAGAAGAAGGCGGTGGTCTCAAAACTCAATGTCGAGGTCGGCTCGGTGCTGGCGGTCGACGAGGTGATCCTCGAATTTGGAGAGGCGTGAGCATGCAGCCCGGATCTGAAAGAGGCACTGGAGTTGCCGCATGGGCTTCCCTCCCCCTTGTGGGGAGGGATTGAGGGTGGGGGGGCGCCACGATCGAACGCGCTAGAGAATTGCGCAGAACCATGCCGCAATCCGAAAAGACTTTGTGGCGCGAGCTCAGGCAGTTCAAACCGCTCGGATTCCACTTCCGAAGGCAAGTCCCGATTGGACCTTACTTCGCAGACTTCATCTGTCACACTGCAAGGCTAGCGGTGGAGGTCGATGGGCATCTGCATGGCGAAACAGTTGAGAAGGATTGGCGGCGCGATACCTTCTTCGCAGGCGAGGGATACAGGGTTCTTCGCGTCACCAATCACGACGTGACCTGCAATCTCGAAGGCGTCGTCGAAACGATACGACATGCGCTCGGTCTTGACGCCGGCGATGAAACCCCCACCCCCAGCCCCTCCCCACAAGGGGGAGGGGAGCGAGGCTGAGATCAATGGCCCACGAAATCAAGCCTTCCACCTACGCCGAATGGGCGGCTCGCGCCCAGAAAGAACTCAAGGACAAGCCGCTCGACGCGTTGGCACGCGATTATGGCGGACTGTCCGTCAAGCCCGCCTATTTCGCTGAGGATACCCCCGCCGGAGCCGCCGGCGAATCTCCGGGCGAAGCGCCGTACACCCGCGGCGTGCGGTCGACGATGTATGCCAACCAGCCCTGGACGATCCGGCAATATGCCGGTTTCTCGACGGCGCGGGAGAGCAATGCCTTTTACCGCAAGAACCTTGCAGCCGGGCAGAAGGGCCTGTCGGTCGCCTTCGATCTCGCCACCCATCGCGGCTATGACAGCGACCATCCGCGCGTTGTCGGCGATGTCGGCAAGGCTGGCGTGGCGATCGACTCTGTCGAGGACATGAAGGTGCTGTTCGACACCATTCCGCTCGATGAGATGTCGGTGTCGATGACCATGAATGGCGCCGTCATTCCGGTCATGGCGATGTATATCGTTGCCGCTGAAGAGCAGGGTGTGACGCCGGACAAGCTCTCCGGGACCATCCAGAACGACATCCTCAAGGAGTTCATGGTCCGCAACACCTATATCTACCCGCCTGAGCCGAGCATGCGGATCGTCGGCGACATCATCGCCTACACCGCCGAGAACATGCCGAAATTCAACTCGATCTCGATATCCGGCTACCACATGCACGAGGCTGGTGCGACGGCCGTGCAGGAACTGGCCTACACTCTGGCCGACGGCATGGATTATGTCCGCGCCGCCATGGCCAACGGGCTTGATATCGATGCCTTCGCCGGACGACTGAGCTTCTTTTTCGGCATCGGCATGAATTTCTTCGTCGAGATCGCCAAGCTCCGCGCTGCCCGCCAGCTCTGGGCCGGCATCATGACCGATCTCGGTGCCAAGAACCCGCGCTCGCTGATGCTGAGGACCCATTGCCAGACCTCGGGCGTGTCACTGACCGAGCAGGATCCCTATAACAACGTGGTGCGCACGGCTTTTGAGGCGCTAGCGTCGGTCCTCGGCGGCACCCAGAGTCTTCACACCAACTCTTTCGACGAAGCCATTGCCCTGCCGACCGATTTCTCGGCCCGCATCGCCCGCAACACCCAGCTCATCCTGCAGCACGAGACGCGGGTGACCGACGTCGTCGATCCGCTTGGCGGCTCCTACTATATCGAGGCGCTGACGGCTGAGCTTGTTGCCGAGGCTGGCGCGCTGATCCGCTCTGTCGAGGAAAAGGGCGGCATGACCCAGGCGGTGCAGGAAGGCAGCCCGAAAATGGCCATCGAAGAAGCGGCGGCGATGCGCCAGGCGCGCGTCGACCGGGGCGAGGATGTTATCGTTGGCGTCAACCGCTTCCGGCTCGATGAGGAAACCCGTATCGAGACGCGCGAGATCGACAACGCCAAGGTGCGCGACGAACAGATCGCCCGGCTCGAAGAGGTCAGGCGGACGCGCAATGCTGCCCGTTGCGAGGCTGCGCTTGCCGGACTGAGGCAGGTCGCCGCCATGAACGAGGGCAACCTTCTGGCAGCGGCGGTTGAGGCGGCGCGGGCGCGGGCGACGCTCGGCGAAATTTCGGCCGCGATGGAGGACGTGTTCGGACGCTACTCGGCCGCGGCGCGGTTGATCTCCGGCGTCTACGACAAGGCCTATGAAACAGATCCGGAATACAAGGCGCTGCGTAAACGCATCGCGGGCTTTAAGGAGCGCGAAGGCCGGGCGCCGGCGATCTTCATCGCCAAGATGGGCCAGGACGGTCACGACCGAGGCGCCAAGGTCATCGCCACGGCCTTTGCCGACATGGGCTATGCCGTCCACTACGGCGCGCTGTTTGCCACGGCCGAAGAGGTTGCAGGACACGTACGCGATATGGGCGTCGATGCGGTCGGCGTTTCCTCGCTCGCAGCCGGACATAAAACGCTGGTGCCCGAACTGATCGAGTTGCTGCGCGGCATGGATCTCGGCGATGTGCCGATGGTCGTAGGTGGCGTCATTCCCGAAACCGACTATGATTTCCTTTATGCTGCCGGCGTTTCCGAAATCTTCGGTCCAGGCACCAATGTGCTCGAAGCGGCCAACAAGGTGCTCGACCGCATCGAGGGGAGGCTGACGAACAGATGATCGGCCGTCTCAACCACGTTGCCATCGCCGTGCCCGATCTCGACAGGGCTGTGGCACGCTATCGCGATGCGCTTGGCGCTTCAGTGTCGGCGCCGCAGGACCTGCCCGAGCATGGGGTGAGGGTGGTGTTCGTCGCGCTCGACAACACAAAGGTGGAACTGCTGCATCCGTTGGGTGACAACTCGCCGATCGCTGCTTATCTGCAGCGCCATCCGGATGGCGGCATGCATCATGTCTGCTACGAGGTGTCGGACATCGCCGAAGCTGCAAGTGCGCTCAAGGCGCAGGGCGCGCGCATTCTCGGCGACGGCAATCCGAAGATCGGCGCACACGGGCTGCCGGTTTTGTTCCTTCATCCCAAGGACTTTGACGGCACCCTTATCGAACTTGAGCAGACCGCAGCCTGAGACCGATTTACAGGCGCTTTGGGCCGTTGCCGGGCGTCAGCGACGACCAGTATGTCTCTATGCGGCTGCGGACGAAGATGGTGCAGAGCATCACGTGCTTGCGTGACATGATGGCGTTCCCCTCAGAACGGATCATGCCACGATAGCGCGGGCGTATTGATAAACGACTTCCGAAACGGCGCGAATTGAACAAAAAGCCGTTTGGTGATGAGCCGGTTCCGCTTTGCGAGAAGGCTCAGATATAGAGTGCGCCGGTCGAGCCGGAATTGACGGCGTTGATCGTCGCCTGCAGTTGCTCGATCTTGAGCTTCTTGGTGCTGTTCAACTCATACTCATAGCCGACATGCTCGTTGATCTTGTCGACCAGTGCGTCGTGCTGTCGGCGTTCGGCCACCGACAGCGAGGAAATCTTACGCGGCGCGGTGAGCTGATTGATTTGCCGGCTGAGTGACAGAATCTGTGACGCGAGATATTTGGGAGTGTCACCCTCGGCCTTGTCCGCCTGATCGGTCAGACCATTAAAGGCGACCTGCAAGCGTTCCAGACGAGCGGCCTCGGCGCCTTTGGGCTTGCTGGCAATCAGATCCTTGAGCGCCGCGGCGGTTTTGGTGACGACTGCATCATCGCTGTAGTCGACATACTCTTTGCCGAGGATTTTGTAGGATTCGACATAAGCCTCGGCGCGATCTGCTTTTTCGATATTCGTCAGGATCCGCGTGCTTGCCAATTGGTTGATGTCGGTGATCTTCTTCTGGTAATCGGCCAGTTTCTGCTTTTCAGCCACCGACAGGTTGGTGCGATAGCCCTGCAACCGGTCGATCTGGTCCTGAAGACCCTTGGTGATCAGCTGTTTGGTATCGACAGTGAGGCCGGACGAGGCATTTGCCGCGGTCTGGAACAGACTTGCCCCGCCGCCGCCATTGCCGTTTCCAAACAGCTGCGAAGCCTTGCTCGAGCTGCTGCCAAAGCTATTGCGGGATGAACCGCCAATGCTGCCGATAGCCAACTGCCGGTGCTCCTTTAGGGGCCTTTGTGGCTGACTTTCCAGCTGCCACCATGTGCGATTCCCGGTTAAGGTCTCGTTAATGTTTGTTCGTGTGAGGTTTGTTTGTATGAGGCTGTCGGCGTGATGAAGAGTACTGCTGCGGTCATCATTTGTGGCGGTCTCGGCAGCCGCCTCGGCGGCGTGGTCAAACCGCTTGTCCGCGTTGATGGCGATCCGATTCTCAAATCGACACTGGAGCTGCTCGGACGCCACGCTACGCCGATTTTGATTTCCACAGGGGCAATTGCCCCGGAACGCTTCGCCGGATTTGACGTTGATGCTCTTGTTCCGGACCCACCGGGCCCGTCGCAAGGTCCTCTTGCCGGCCTGTTCGCCGCTGCGTCCTATCTGCGCGAAACGGGCGCGCCGGATTGGCTGATAAGCGTGGCCGGCGACTGTCCGAACCTGCCGCCTTCGCTGCCGGAGGCGCTCATGGCTGCGATGGCGCCGGGAATCGACGTGGTTTTCCCAAGCTATTCCGGCCAGTCCTACCCGCCCAACGCACTTTGGCGTTTTTCCGCCCTGCTGGCACGCATGGATGCGCTCGATGGACAGCCGCAGGGCAGGGGGCCGCACCGACTCATGTCACAGGAGAATCGGCGCGATGTCGATTTTTCCGCTGCGTTTTCGTCCAACCCGTTCGAGGGCATCAATACGTTGTCCAACCTTGTTGCGCTGGCGCGTGACCGCCGCAATTCGGGGGCCGCGCGCCCCTGAATGACCGATCCGTTGCCCGGCGCGACAAACTCGACGTCAAAATTGCTCAATCGGGTCTTGGCAAAGCCGGGCAAACCCGCTAAACGGACGCTCCATTCGTGGACACCACGTGTTCCCCGGTAGCTCAGTTGGTAGAGCAGTCGGCTGTTAACCGACTTGTCGCTGGTTCGAGTCCGGCCCGGGGAGCCATTTTTCCACGAAATTCGCTGACATCGATATGCTTGATGCCCTGCGGGGGTATGCGGCGTGATGCTTCGCGGTGGTCGGACCCGGGGCTGGGCGTCCAGCAAGCGGTTCGGCCATATCCACGCATTCGTTGGCGCCAACTGCTTGCGCAATAGAGACGTTTCGTATAGCTAGCTCGTCCTTGAAGGCCACGTGGCGGAGTGGTTACGCAGCGGATTGCAAATCCGTGTACTCCGGTTCGATTCCGGACGTGGCCTCCATATCTCCCTTCGCGTTAATCTGTTGCTTGCGCTCCGCGTTTGGCGCGATTATTCCAGCCAACGGAAAACGCGCGTCCTGCGCAAGAGGGAACAAGGGAACAAGACGCATGCCTGATTATGCCCAAGCGCGCCTGCTCATGGTCGAAACCCAGCTGCGCACCCGTGAGGTCAACGATCATGACCTGATCTCCGCCATGCTCAATGTGCCGCGCGAACGCTTCGTGCCAGCGGAGCGGATGGGGCTGGCCTACTCCGACATGCGCCATGAATTTGCCGGTGCCAGCCGCCGTGTCATGCCGGAGCCGGTCAGTTTTGCGCTGCTGGCCCAGCTTGGCGCCATCACTCGCGACGACGTCGTGCTCGATATTGCCTGTGGAACGGGGTACTCGACAGCCGTACTCGCCGGAATCGCCAGCGCGGTCGTCGCCCTTGAGGATGATGACGACCTGGTTGCCGCCGCCGATGCCAATCTGACTGCGTTGGAGATCGGCAATGCCGCGGTTCTGCGTGGAGACCTGAGAGACGGCGTGCCCTCAGAAGCGCCTTTTGACGTGATCCTCATCGGCGGTGCCGTTGATGCCGTTTCTCCTGCGCTTTTCAACCAGCTCAAGGAAGGTGGACGGTTGGTCGTCGGAACCGTTCACGGGCCGACCTCAGTCGCGACCCTGTTCATCAAGACGGATGGGAAAGTAACCCGGCACGAGGCATTCGATCTCGGTCTCCCGCGGCTCGAAGCCTTCGCCAAGCCGGTCGCCTTTGCGCTTTAGCGCCGAGACCGTTGGACAATATGACGCAAAACCCGTCTCAGGCGGCAAGTGTTGCTTGATCGTCACGACACATCCCTAATAATCTGCTAATCCTCAGCTAGCATTGTAGACAGGGCTGGCCCGTCCTACGTTACCGGTCAGTTGGCGTTCTCGGAGGCACACACCATGAAGTTACAGCGATTTGCGCGGGTCACCGCGCTGGCGCTGATGTCCGGGCTGGCGGTTTCGTCCGCGTCCGCAGAATCGCTTATTTCAGCTCTGGCGAGTGCCTACACCAACAACCCCGAGATTCTTGCCTCCTCCATTGCTGCGCAATCTGCGGCAGAGGGAATCGTCGCCGCAAAGGCCGGCCTGATGCCGAACCTCGGATTGGATGGGACGCTGGGGGCAAGCGCAACGAATACAACCTCTGGCCTGAACCCCACAGGCGCAACCAGTAGCGGCGCATCGGGGTCAGTCAGCCTCGGCTATAGCCAGACCCTGTTCGACAACGGTGCAACAGATGCCAACGTCGAGGCCGCCCGCGCCCAGGCCGAGGCGGCAATCGAATCGTCCCGCAACACGGAGCAAACTGTTCTGCTCTCAGCTGCGCGGGCCTATGTTGATTTCGTGGTCAATTCCAGAATCCTGGCTTTGCGCCAGGATGCCGTCGACTACTATCAGGCTCAGGTCCGAGCTGCCGATGACCGGCTCAATGTTGGCGAAGGTACCCAGACCGAGGTTGCCCAGGCTCAAGCCCAGCTGGCCCAGGCCCTGGCCAATCAGCAGAGCGCTGCCAGTTCGCTCGCTGTCGCCGAGGCCAACTACATTCGCTATGTCGGCCATGCGCCCAAGAATTTGAGCTTCACCTTCCCGTTCGAGAGCATGCTGCCAACCTCGGTCGAGGCGGCGGTCAAACTGGCGCAGGTCAACCATCCCGGACTGCGTGCCGCCGAAGCTTCGGTGCGTGCCGCCAAGGCCAATGCCGATGCGGCGCAGGCGGCCTTTGGACCCAAGCTGTCGACCTCGGGCGCGTTGAAGTTTGACGAGTCGTGGGCAAACGGCGGCGGTTCCAGTTCCTCCAGCGCTTCCATCCAGTTGAAGCTGTCGGTGCCGATTTATTCGGGTGGCGCGCTCGGTGCGAACGCCCGTGCCAAGAACCTTTCCCAGATTAACGCCGAGATGACGGCGAAATCGACCAACAACATGATCCGCGCGTCGATCGCGCAGGCATGGTCGTCGCTCAAGACCAGCGCTGCGACCATTGCTGCCGTGAAAGCCGCCGAGAATGCCACCCAGAAGGTGCTCGATGCGACGACCGAGGAGTTCGGTGTCGGCCAGAAGACCCAGCTCGATGTGCTCAATGCAAAATCGAACCTGACCGACGTGCAGATCACCCGCATTAACGCCGAATCCGGACGCTTCATCGCCGCTCTGTCGTTGTTGTCGGCAGTCGGGCGCATGTCCGCGACCGACCTTGGCCTGCCGGTGGAAATTCGGTCTCCGGACGCATATCGCGCCAAGGTCGAGGACGTCTGGCAGGATTTGCGCGCCATCCCCAACTAGCTGTTGGTTTGGTCGGCCGGGATTACGCGGCGCATCAAAAGCGTGCAAACCTGCACCAAGGGTGCTGGGCTTGCGCCAAAGCTACATTAAACTAGTGTTAAGCGAATCAGGCTTGCGCCTGATCGAGCTGGAGTTTGCGGACGCCAGGCGGCAAGAAAAGCAACCGGCTTTGCGCGGGTGCATGCGTTTTCTGGTGGTCTTGGGCAGCAGTGTGTGGCAGCCGGTGCGATCCGGTTTTGCGGCGAGTACAGTGAGGCAGGAATGAACAAGCCCGCGGCGAAAGAGCCCTCGATGGACGAAATCCTATCTTCCATCAGGCAGATCATTGCCGACGACGATGCGGCGAACTCCGGCGCCGGCGGGCCCGTCGACATTTCGGATGAGCCGCAGGAAGAGGAAATCCCGTCCTTTGATGCCTTTCTCGAAGAGGAAGCCGCAGAGGAAACGCCGGATATCCCAGAGGAGCCTGAAGCCTCCGAGGAAGACATCGAAGCACTGGCGCTTTCCCTCGATCAGGTGGTCGCAGATTCCGAGACCGCCAATGATGACGACGTGGCAGTGGACGAGGATCTGTCTTCGCCCGAGGACATTGCATTCGTCTCCGAACTGGCGGAATTCGACGTTGAGCCTGAACCGGAACCCGAGCCGGTGCCCGAACCTGAGCCTGAACCCGCGCCCGAGCCGATGAGTTCGATGCCCGATCCCGAGCTGTCGTCCGACCTGACCGAACACCTGCTCAACGAGACCGCCGAGGCTGCCGCCAGCGACGCGTTTTCCAAGCTTGGCGTGCTGTCTCTTGGGGCCGGTGGCCAGACCATCGAGGGCGTCGTCAAGGAGCTTTTGCGGCCGATGCTGAAGGCTTGGCTCGACGAAAATCTGCCCTCGATCGTCGAGCGGCTGGTCGAACGCGAGATCGAGCGGGTTTCGCGCGGCGGGCGCTGACGGCAGGGCAGCTTCCGCCCCTGCGGCGTACCGACGGTTGACTTCGCGCCCGCACCCGGCTTTACACCTCAAACAGTTGCAATTCGCCCGCCGTCTCCCGGCGGGCTCTCATTGTTGAAGGCGCGGAGTCCGCATGCTCGACAAGACTTATGAACCCACTTCCGTGGAAGCCCGAATTCACGCAGCCTGGATGGACGCGAACGCCTTTGCCGCTGGCGCCGGCGCCAAGCCCGGGGCCGATGCATTTTCGATCGTCATTCCGCCGCCCAACGTAACCGGTTCGCTGCATATCGGGCACGCGCTCAACAACACGCTGCAAGACGTGCTGGTGCGCTACAATCGCATGCTCGGCAACAACGTGCTCTGGCAGCCGGGCATGGACCATGCCGGCATCGCCACCCAGATGGTGGTCGAGCGCCAGATGATGGAGGCCCAGGAGCCAGGTCGGCGCGAGATCGGCCGTGACAAGTTCCTTGAGAAGGTCTGGGCCTGGAAAGAGGAAAGTGGCGGTACCATCCTCAATCAGTTGCGACGCCTCGGGGCGTCCTGCGACTGGTCCCGCGAACGCTTCACTATGGATGAGGGGCTTTCCAAGGCCGTTCTCAAGGTGTTTGTCGAGCTTTACGACAAGGATCTCATCTATCGCGCCAAGCGCTTGGTGAACTGGGACCCGCATTTCGAGACGGCGATCTCGGACCTCGAAGTCGAGAACATCGAGGTCGACGGCCACATGTGGCACTTCAAGTACCCGTTGGCCGGCGGCGAGACCTACACCTATGAGGAAAAGGACGAAGACGGCAACGTCACCTTCTCCGAGGTGCGCGACTACATCTCGATCGCCACGACGCGTCCCGAGACCATGCTCGGCGATGGTGCGGTGGCGGTGCATCCCTCCGACGAGCGCTACAAGCCGATCGTCGGCAAGCTGGTGCAGATCCCGGTCGGGCCGAAGGAACACCGGCGCTACATCCCGATCATCACAGACGAGTATCCGGATCCCAATTTCGGTTCGGGCGCGGTCAAGATCACCGGCGCCCACGATTTCAACGATTATGAAGTCGCCCGCCGCAACAACATCCCGCTCTATGCGCTGCTCGACACCAAGGGATCTATGCGCGCCGATGGCGTTCCCTATGCCGAGGCGGCGGTGGTGGCCCAGGCCATTGCCGAGGGCAGGGAGGATTTCGATGACGCCAAGATCGGTGCGCTCAACATCGTGCCCGATGACTTGCGCGGTCTCGACCGTCTCGTGGCGCGCCAGCGCGTTATCGAGGCGATCACCGAGGAAGGCCTCGCCGTCATGGTGACGGACGAGGAGGGCAATGCCAGCCCACTGGTCGAGAACAAGAAAATCATGCAGCCGTTCGGCGATCGCTCCAAGGTCGTCATTGAGCCGATGCTGACCGACCAATGGTTCGTCAAGGCTGACGTGCTGGCCAAGCCCGCCATCGCTTCTGTGCGCGAGGGGCGGACCAAGTTCGTGCCCGAAGGTTGGCAAAACACCTATTACCACTGGATGGAGAACATTCAGCCCTGGTGCATCTCGCGCCAGCTCTGGTGGGGGCACCAAATTCCTGCCTGGTACGGGCCGGACGGCGAAGTGTTTGTCGCCCATGACGAGGCAGAGGCGCAGAAAAAGGCCGATGCCCACTATAGCAAGACCGTCGAGATCACCCGCGACGAGGACGTGCTCGACACATGGTTCTCCTCGGCGCTGTGGCCGTTCTCGACCTTGGGGTGGCCGGACAAGACGCCACAACTCGATACCTATTACCCGACCTCGACGCTCGTCACCGGCTTCGACATCATCTTCTTCTGGGTCGCCCGCATGATGATGATGGGCCTCGAATTCACCGGTCAGGAGCCCTTCGGCACCGTCTATGTCCACGCCCTCGTCCGCGACGAGAAGGGGCAGAAGATGAGCAAATCCAAGGGCAATGTCATCGATCCGCTGAAGCTCGTCGATCAGTTCGGCGCCGATGCAACGCGCTTCACCCTGGCCGCCATGGCAGCGCAGGGCCGCGACATCAAGCTCGCCATGAGCCGGGTCGAGGGCTACCGCAACTTCGTCACCAAGATCTGGAACGCGGCACGTTTCCTCGAGATGAACGAGTGCTTCCGGGTCGAAGGATTCGATCCCAAGACGGTGAGCCAGCCGCTCAACCGCTGGATCATCGGCGCCACTGGACGTGCCATCGCTCAGACGACCCAGGCGATCACGGATATGAAGTTCAACGAAGCGGCGAACGCTGCCTACGACTTCGTCTGGGGCACGTTCTGCGACTGGTATCTCGAACTCAGCAAACCAGCGTTGACCGGTGAGGATGCCGCGCTCAAGGACGAGACGCAGGCAACCGCCGCTTTCGTTCTCGACCAGATCCTCAAACTCCTTCATCCGTTCATGCCCTTCGTCACCGAAGAGCTTTGGGCCGAAACCGGCAAGACCGGACCGGCGCGCGACACGCTTCTCATGCATGCCGAATGGCCGGATCTTCTGAGCCTCGCCGATGCTGAAGCGGACGCCGAGCTCGAATGGCTGCTTGCGGTTATCTCGGGTATTCGTTCTGTCCGGGCTGAAATGAACGTGCCGGCCGGCGCGAAAATCCCGTTAGTCGTCGTCCAGGCCGGCGATCAGACCCGCAGCCGCACCGCCACCCATCAGCCGGCCATCGAGCGCATGGCCCGCATCGAAGGCGTCACCTTCGCCGATGCCGTGCCGGCCAACTCGGCCCAGGTCATCGTTGGCGAGGCGATCCACGCCCTGCCGCTCGGCGATGTCATCGACCTGGACGCAGAAAAGGCGCGGCTCAAGAAGGACATCGACAAGCTCGACGGCGAGATCGCCAAGATCGACAAGAAGCTCGGTAATGAGCAGTTCGTCGCCAAGGCGCCCGAAGAGGTGATCGAGGAGCAAAAGCAGCGCAAGCAGACTGCCCTCGACCGCAAGGAGCGCCTCAACACGGCCCTGAGCCATCTCGGCTAGGCAGTCGGCAAAACAATGTGATGAGAACCCAAAAGGGGCACGATCGCGTGCCCCTTTTTCTATGGCGCGTTTGCACCTCTTTGCCAGAAGTCGATTTGCTCTTGCCTTCTATACCGATCGGTATAGAAGAGGTTTATGGACAGCCGTACCCTCCTTTTGAAAACTGCTCTGAACCTGTTCGCGCAGCGCGGCTATGACAGTGTCGGCGTGCAGGAGATCGTGGCGACAGCGGAACTCACCAAGCCGTCGCTCTATCATCATTTCGGCTCCAAGCACGGCCTGCTCGATGCCTTGCTGACCGAAGGCAGCGCGCCGCTCAATGAGGCGCTGAGGACGGCGAGCGCCTATGATGGCAATCTCGACGTCGCGCTGGAGCGTGTGCTCGACGCCTATCTCTGCTTCGCCGAAAACGCGCCCGATTTCTACCGGTTCTGGCTGTCCCTTCTGTTCTGTCCACCAGGCCACGAGGCCTATCGCTTGGCGGTGTCACTGTTCACAGCGCAAAGCGCGCTGCTCGAACGCATGTTCCAGAGTGCGGCACAGGACCATGGCAACATGAAGGGGCGGCACGTGCGCTACGCTTATGTTTTCATAAGTGTCATCAACAGCGTGGTCGCTGCCAATACAGGCGGCGAAATCCGCATTGAAGCGGACCAGCGCCGCGAAATCCTGCACCAGTTCAGCCACGGCATCTATTCGTGATGTGACCTGACAAGAGCCGTTGGCTGGCGGCTTGGTGTGACTGAAATATATACCGAACGGTAGGTATAGGAGAGATCATGAGCACGGAATGGGCGCGCGACGCGATCATCTATCACCTCTACCCGTTGGGGGCGTTGGGCGCACCGCCGGTCAACGGATCGGAAGCAACTGAAAACCGCATTCCGGCGCTCTACGACTGGATCGATCACATTGCCGAGCTGGGAGCCGATACGATCCTTCTCGGCCCTGTGCTGGAATCGGGCTCGCACGGATACGACACCAGCGACCTGTTCCGGATCGATGCCCGACTCGGCAGCAATGAAGCGTTTGCGCACTGGTGTACCGAAGTGCACCGGCGCGGGCTGCGCCTTGTTCTCGACGGCGTATTTCACCATGTCGGACGAGACTTCTGGGCCTTTCGCGATGTGCTCGCCCATGGAGAAGCCTCCCAATATCGCGACTGGTTTTATCTCGATTTCATCCGGCAAAGCGATCGAGGTGATCCATTTGCCTATGAGGGCTGGAATGGCCATGACGATCTGGTCAAGCTCAACACCTCCAACACGGAGGTTCGGCGCCACCTGTTCGATGCCGTTCGCTTTTGGGTCGAAAGTTTCGACATTGATGGCCTGCGGCTCGACGCGGCCGATGTTCTGGATCTCGATTTCCAGCAGGAACTGGCGGCATTCGCGCGCGGGCTGAAACCTGAGCTGTGGCTGATGGGCGAAGTCATTCACGGTGACTACACCCGTTGGGTGGGATCCGGACCGCTCGACAGCGTCACCAATTACGAGGTCTTCAAGGGGCTTTATTCGAGCCATAACGACGCCAATTATTTCGAGATCGCCTATTCTTTGAACCGGCAATTCGGGGAAGGGGGCATCTATGCCGGTCTTGATCTCTGCATTTTCGCCGACAATCACGATGTCACGCGCATCGCCAGCCAACTCGCCGATGCGCGCCATCTTTATCCGCTGCACATCCTTCTTTTTTCCATTCCGGGCATTCCAACCCTTTATTACGGCAGCGAAACGGGCGTCGCCGGCTGCAAGTCCGCCTCCACGGATTTGCCGCTGCGGCCCCAACTCGATCCGCGCGACGCCACACGCTGGGGTGATCATCCGGCGCTCGCCAAAGCGATCAAGCGGCTTGCCGCGATCCGCAAAGCTCTTGGTCCGCTTCGGCGTGGTGGTTACCGTCCTTTGCATGTGGGACACCGCCAGTTTGCATTCCTGCGCGACGATGGCGCGGAACAGGTGATCGTTGCGGTGAATGCCGCCGATCAGCCGGCGGAGATCGAGGTGGAGCTTCCGGGCATGGATCGCCGCTTTGGCGATGTCCTCAACCAGGGACAGGTGTTTGTGGCGCGTGGTGGGCGTATGCGGATCACGCTCGATCCGAACTGGGGACGCATCCTTTCCTGACAGCGTTGCCCCGATCCGTGGCAAACGCGCAACACTCGGATCAAATGTGCCGCGGGGCGATCCTGTTCAGCAAGCGGTTACCTCTCGCGCCACAATGTCACCCCAAACAGGCGGAAAAAGCATTGCCCGGACGGAAAACCGGGTTTGGCAACGGTTGTTTGGCAGACAACCGGGACGCTCTCGGCGTCGCCGAACCAGGCTGGCTCCGTCTGCACTTGCACCGCGTGCTGGTGCCGGTAAAACCGCATGAACCGTTTTACCCATCAGCCGGAGGAACCGAGCCATGGACGTCAAGAACGCCGACAAGTCGCATCTGCCAAGCCGGCATGTAACCGAAGGGCCGGAGAGGGCGCCGCATCGCTCATATCTTTATGCCATGGGTCTGACCACTGAGCAGATCCACCAGCCGCTGGTCGGCGTCGCCACCGCCTGGAATGAAGCCGCGCCGTGCAACATTTCGCTGGCCCGCCAGGCGCAGGCCGTGAAAAAGGGCGTTGCCGCAGGCAAGGGCACGCCGCGCGAATTCACCACCATCACCGTGACCGATGGCATGGCCATGGGTCATGACGGCATGAAGTCCTCTTTGGCTTCGCGCGACGTGATCGCGGATTCAGTCGAATTGACCATGCGTGGTCACTGCTATGACGCCATGGTCGCCATGGCCGGTTGCGACAAGTCGCTGCCGGGCATGATGATGTCGATGATCCGTCTCAACGTGCCCTCGATCTTCATCTATGGCGGCACCATCCTGCCGGGCCGCTATCGTGGCAAGGACATCGTGGTGCAGGATTTGTTCGAAGCGGTCGGTCTGCATTCGGTCGGCAAGATGGACGACGAAACCCTTGCGGAAATGGAGCAGGTTGCCTGTCCTTCGGCCGGCTCGTGCGGCGGGCAGTACACCGCCAACACCATGGCCATGGTGGCTGAGGCCATCGGCCTGGCGCTGCCGTATTCCTGTGGCGCGCCGGCACCTTATGAAATCCGCGACAGCTTCAACATGAAGGCTGGCGAGCAAGTTATGGAGCTGTTGAGGCTGAACTTGCGACCGCGCCAGATTGTAACCCGCGAAGCTTTCGAGAATGCCGCCATGGTGGTCGCCGCCACTGGCGGATCGACCAACGCCGCGCTGCACCTGCCGGCCATGGCCAGCGAAGCGGGCATCGAGTTCGACCTGTTCGATGTCGGCAAGATCTTCAAGGAAACACCCTATATCGCCGACCTCAAGCCGGGCGGGAAATATATCGCCAAGGACGTGTTCGAAGCCGGCGGCATTCCGCAGGTGATGAAGGCGCTTCTCGACGGCGGTCTCCTGCATGGCGACTGCCTGACCGTGACGGGCAAGACCATTGCCGAGAACCTCGCCAATGTCGAATTCAACACCGAGCAGGACGTCATCTATCCGGTGTCCAAGGCCATCAAGCCGACCGGCGGTGTCGTCTCGCTCAAGGGCAATCTGGCGCCTGACGGCGCCATCGTGAAGGTGGCAGGTCTCAAGAATCTGAAATTCACCGGCCCGGCCCGTGTGTTCGACAACGAAGAGGCGTGTTTCGCCTGCGTCGACAAGCGCGAATACAAGGAAGGCGAAGTTCTCGTCATCCGCTACGAAGGCCCCAAGGGCGGTCCGGGCATGCGCGAAATGCTGTCGACCACCGCCGCACTTTACGGTCAGGGTATGGGCGACAAGGTTGCCCTCATCACCGATGGCCGTTTCTCGGGTGCGACGCGTGGCTTCTGCATTGGTCATGTCGGACCGGAAGCGGCGGTCGGCGGTCCCATCGCCCTGTTGCGCGATGGCGACATGATTACCCTCGATGCGGTCGAGGGCCTTATTTCGGTCGATCTCAGCGACCAGGAGTTGGAAGAACGCCGCAAGGACTGGACGCCGCGTGAGACGTCCTATGGTTCCGGTGCGATTTGGAAGTATGCCCAAGGCGTCGGGCCGGCACGCTATGGCGCGCTGACCCATCCGGGAGCCAGGGGCGAGAAGGAGTGCTATGCGGACATCTGATGTCCTCATGGATGTGAAGTCCCTTGTGTTGGCGTCAGTGCTGGTCATTTCCGGCACTGTAGCCGCTGGTGCACAACAGGGACAGTTTCTGTTCGAGTTCTCGTTCTTCGCTAAACCCGTGCCGCCGGTCGACATTCCGGATGCCTCAGCGGGTGTCGCTGCGGCTGGAGCCGGCGTTGAGGCTCCGGTTCCGCCGACGCCAATCCCCAGCGTTGCCAGCAAGATGGCTGCGGCTGATACGCCTGTTACCGAATCCGCGCTGTCGCCTGCCACCGCCGCGGATGCGGCGCTGTCACTGGCCAATTCCGCCGACGCTGGCGTCGATAATCCGCAAAATCCTGCTCTCAAGGCCCTGGAGGCTGCGGCAAACGACGGTCAACCAATCGCCCTGTGGCGGCTCGGGACCATGTATGAGAGCGGTGATGGCGTGAAGAAGGACGACGGCCGCGCCTTCGCCTATTTCTCCCGCATCGCCGACGAAAACGCCAACACGCCGCCGCGCTCGCTCGAGGCGGACATTGTCGCCCAGTCCTTTGTCAAGGTTGGCGAGTACTACCGCGAGGGCCTGCCCGATGCAGGTATCCCCAAGGATTCCGCGCGTTCTGTGGCGCTTTTGATGCATGCCGCCACCTATTTCGCCGACGCGGAGGCACAATATGAAATCGGCCGCATCTACCTGAACGGCGACAGCCTCGGCAAGTCGCGGCTGCAGGCGGCGCGGTGGCTGTCGCTGGCGGCGCGCAAGGGCCACGTCGGCGCCCAGGCGCGGCTTGGCGACCTGCTGTTCAATGGCGACGACAAGAGCCTGCCGGCTCAGCCTATCGAAGGACTGATGTGGCTGACCATCGCCCATGACCGCGCCGCGGGCAGCGACGATGCCGGCTGGGTCGACGAACTGATGAACAAGGCCATGTCGGTGGCAACGCCCGATCAGCGGACGGCAGCGCTCAAGGCCGCCGAGATCATCGAACCGCAGGTTTCAGGTAGCTAGAGCTTTCGGAAAAGTAGGCGCCACTTTTCCGGTTCGAAAACACGACCATTCAAAGACTTGGCGCGTTCGCTCCGATTCTATCAGAACGAACGCGCTAGAAGGCGAAACTGCCCTCCACGGGCACATGATCGGACGGCTTGTCCCAGCCACGCGTGTCGCGGTGGATGGTGACGCCGTTGAGGCGGTCGGCCGCTTGTGGTGACAGCATCAGATGGTCGATGCGGATGCCGTTATCGCGGCGCCAGGCACCGGACTGGAAGTCCCAGAAGGTGTACGCGGGCGCCGCCGTGACGGAACGCACGGCATCGGTCAGGCCGAGGTTCTTGAGGGTACGAAACTTTTCGAGACTTTCCGGCCGGAACAGCGCGTCGCCCCACCAGGCCTTGGGATCATGGCAGTCGGCACCGGTCGGGATGAGGTTGAAGTCGCCGAGAAGAACGAAAGGCTCCTCGAGCAGCAATCGCTCTTCGACGAAATGGATAAGTCGCTCCATCCAGGCGAGCTTGTAGGGAAACTTCTCACTGTCCTCGCTGACCGGATTGCCGTTGGGCAGGTAGATGTTGCACACGCGCACGGTGCCGGTGTCGGTCGGGACGACGGCTTCGATCAGGCGTGCTTGTTCATCGCCGTCATCGCCCGGAAGTCCGCGCATGACTTCGTCGAAGGGGCGTTTGGACAAAAGCGCCACGCCGTTGAAGCTCTTTTGTCCATGAGTCTCGACGTTGTAGCCGAGCGCCTCGAAGGGATCGCGCGGGAAATTCTCGTCGAGCGACTTGATTTCCTGCAATGCCACCACGTCCGGCCCGACGTCCTTGAGCCAGTGTTCGACGACGCCGAGCCGAGCCTTGATACCGTTGATGTTCCAGGTCGCGATGCGCATGTGCCCTCCTGTGTCGGAAGGGGCAGTTTAATCGACTGGATAGGCGGCGTCTCGGATTTCGAAACGGAAGTCGCCATCGCAGCCTTCCAGCGCCGTATTGGTGAAGGCCACCAGCGCCAGTTTTTCGACCGGATCGACGAACCAGTGATTGCCGTAAATCCCGCCCCAGCGCACCGTTCCGGGTGAGACCGGCTGCCCCGAGGCCGCCGGGTCATAGGCGAGGGCACCAAAATAGGAAAATCCTTCACCCTCGGTATCGCGCGGGATGGTCCCGATCATGTTGGTGAATGCCGTCGCAGCCAGCTTCGGCGACAGAATCAGATCGCCACCCGCGAGCAGGGCATTGAGAAATTTCAGGAAATCGGGTGCCGTGCCAGCCATGCCGCCACCGCCGGACTGGAAGGCATCGGCGTTGAAGATGCGGCCGGGATGGTAGGTGGTTTCGGATCCCCAGGGCGTCAACATGGTGTGGATATCCCGCATGCGCTCGGTGCCGCCTTGGGGGAGATTGGCATACGCGGTCGACAGGCGTTCCGGGTCCGAGGCGCCGAAAAGTGTGTCTGTCATGCCAAGCGGGCCGGTGACGTATTTGGCAACGGCTTCGCCGAGCGACGTGCCTTCGACTGCTTCAATCAGAGCCCCGGCGACGTCGATCGCCATCGAGTATTGCCACATCGTTCCGGGCTCGTAGAGCAGCGGAACCGTCGCCAACCGTCGGATGTTTTCCTTGAGCGTGATCGAGGTGTTCTTGATCCCTCCGCAGACCCCGGCACGCTCCAACGTATCCCCGTCATAGGTGATGCCAGCGGTGTGAGTGAGCAGGTGATGAAGGGTAATCGCCGGCTGGCGTCCGTCGGGCAGGCGCGGCGCGAACCAGTCGATATACTCGGTGATCGGGGTATCGAGAGCCAGTTTGCCCTTGTCCACCAAAGCCAATGCCGTCGCCGCGACAACGGGCTTGGTCACCGAGGCAAACCGGAAGATCGTATCGTCGGCCACCGGCTTGCCGGCTTCGCGATCGGCATATCCAGCAGTGCGGCGGAAAAATCCCGATCCATTGCGCGATGCGAGCACGACGGCCCCGACGATCCGGTCTTCGTCGATGGCACGATCGATGACGGCATTCAAACGCTCGGCAAATCCCATTTTCTTCTCCCGGGAAAACAAAGGCAAACCAATGGCGCGGGCGTCAATCAAGAACCCGCAGCGATCACCATACGCGTCTTGTCAACGAGTCGGAGGGGTCGTGAGGATAGGCTAGACCGAAAAACTGGTGCCGCATCCGCAGGATGCAACGGCATTCGGGTTGTTGATCTTGAACGCCTGTCCAATCAGATCATCGACAAAGTCGATTTCGGCCCCGCCCATGAATTCGAGGCTCAGCGAATCGATGAAAACCCGAGCATCGCCGCGCTCGAGCACCAGATCGTCTTCGGCAGGGCTTTCGCTGACGAGATTATACTCGTATTGAAAGCCTGAGCAGCCGCCACCGGCGACCGAAATCCTGAGTGCCTTGTTCTCGGACTCCTTGGCAAGGATACGGGCGATGCGTTTTGCCGCACGTTCAGTCAGGGTCACGGGGGTGTCGGCAACCAGCGTATCGCTCATTTTGAGCCCTTTCCCGGGTTCATCAGCTTGCAACAAGTGTCCTCAAGATAGGGACGCGTCGTAGAGTTGAAAAGAGGCCGAACAGAGACGTGAACCAACTGGCCCTATATGCTTCCAACCCGAACGCCACCAGGGGACGGCTCTTCACCGCTGATCTCAGTCGGACCCGTTCGCCCTTCCAGCGCGATCGTGACCGCATTATCCATTCGACCGCCTTCAGGCGTCTGCAATACAAGACCCAGGTCTTCCTTCATCATGAAGGCAGTCACTTCCGCACCCGGCTGACCCACACCCTGGAAGTGTCCCAGATTGCCCGCTCTCTGGCCCGCGCCCTGTCGCTTGACGAGGATCTGGCAGAGGCCGTGGCGCTGGCTCACGACCTCGGCCATCCGCCCTTCGGGCATGCCGGCGAGCGCGTGCTCAACGACAAGATGGCGGCCTATGGTGGGTTCGACCACAACATGCAGGCCATTCGCGTCGTCACACGGCTGGAAAGCCGCTACGCTGAGCATGACGGTCTCAATCTCAGCTGGGAGACGCTGGAAGGCATCCTCAAGCACAACGGACCGCTGCTCGAAAAGAACGGTCAGCCTTTTGGCGAGTACCGGCACAAGGGGCTGCCATTCGGCTGGCGGGAAGCTCAGGACACGTTCGGACTGGAACTGACGACCTATGCCTCGCTCGAGGCACAGGCAGCCGCCATTGCCGACGACATCGCCTATAACGCCCATGACATCGACGATGCATTGAGGGCAGGGCTGCTTGAAATCGGTGATCTCGCGGAGGTGCCCTTCGTCGGCGAGATCGAGCGCGAGGTTGTCGGGCGCTGGCCCGATCTCGACCGGCTGCGCCAGGCCCATGAGATCCAGCGTCGCGTCATTACACGGTTGGTGGAAAACGCCATCGAGACCGCCGAGGCAAACCTGGTCGAGGTGGCGCCGCTCAGCGCCGACGCCGTGCGAAGTGCCCGTCATGCGCTGGTCGTCTTTCCCGCGTCGGTTTCCGAAGAGATCAAGGCGCTCAAGGCGTTCCTGTTCGCCAATGTCTATCGCGCAGAACAGGTCATGCAGCCTGTACGCGAGGGCGAGGCGATCGTCGGGCGACTGTTCGATACCCTGTTCGAAACAGGTGAACTGCCTGAGCGCTGGCATGAGCGCATCGAGGATGCGCCGGACGACGCGGCGCGCGCCCGTATTGTCTGCGACTTCGTTGCCGGCATGACCGATCCCTACGCCACCGAGCTGCACCAGCGCCTGTTTGACGCTTGAGCCGATTTCCGGTAACGCCAGCGCACTTGTGTACTCATGCGCGCGCCACCGGTCGAACGAGCTTTCCCGCCCGGCCTGGATGTGCTCCGGAAGGCCGGATAAATGGACGTTTTTGCTGAATTCTCGACGCGGATCGAAGCCGCCGTGCGGACCGAGTTCGCCGATGCGGACGGGCTTGATGCCCTGATCGAGAAAATTGTCGTCGAACCACCGCGCGATGCCGGCCACGGCGAACTCTCGACCAATGCCGCGATGATCCTCGCCAAACCGCTGAAGCGCAACCCGCGCGACATAGCTGCGGCGCTGGTGCAGCGGCTGTCGGACGATCGGGACGTGGCAAGCGCCGAAATAGCCGGCCCGGGTTTTGTCAATCTGCGCCTCGAACCGGCGCTGTGGCGCTCCGCGCTCAGGGCTGTCGGTCAGGCGGGTGCGGCCTACGGTCGTTCGGAGCTTGGGGGCAATACCAAGGTCAATGTTGAATATGTCTCCGCCAATCCGACAGGCCCGATGCATGTCGGCCACACCCGTGGCGCGGTTTTCGGCGATGCACTCGCCTCGCTGATGGCATTTTGCGGCTACGACGTCTCCCGCGAATACTACATCAACGATGCGGGCGGGCAGATTGACGTCCTGGCCCGGTCGGCGCTCTTGCGCTATCGCGAGGCGCTTGGCGAGACCATAGAAATCCCCAAGGGACTCTATCCTGGCGACTACCTTGTTCCGGTCGGAAGGAATTTGGCCGAAACCTTCGGCACGAGCCTGAAAGACAAGAACGAATCAGATGCGATCGCCACCGTGAAGCCCATCGTTCTCGACGCGATGATGGGCCTGATACGCAAAGATCTGGGGAAACTTAACATCCACCATGATGTTTTTTTCTCGGAGCAAACCCTGCACGGGCAGGGTGGCGACATCGACCTAACGCTTGAGTGGCTGAAGCAAAAGGACATGGTTTATGTCGGACGGCTCGATCCACCCAAGGGCAAACCGCCCGAGGATTGGGAGGATCGCGAGCAGACGTTGTTCCGCGCCAAGGACTATGGCGACGATACCGACAGGGCGCTCATCAAGTCGGACGGCAGCTACACATACTTCGCTGCCGACATCGCTTACCACCGCAACAAATACCTGCGCGGGTTCACCCACATGATTGACGTTCTGGGCGCCGATCACTCCGGCTATATCAAGCGCATTCAGGCCGCGACGCGTGCCGTTTCGGAAGGCCAGGCGGAAGCCGACGTCAAGATTTGCCAGCTCGTACGCCTTCTGAAAAACGGCCAGCCGTTTAAAATGTCGAAGCGAGCCGGAGACTTGGTGCTGCTTTCTGATGTTGTGGAAGAAGTCGGTCCGGATGCAACGCGTTTCATGATGCTGTTCCGCCGCAACGACGCGTCGCTCGATTTCGACTTCGCGGTGGTCAAAGAACAGACGCGCGACAATCCGGTTTTCTACGTGCAGTACGCCCACGCCCGGGCCTGCTCGGTTTTCCGTGCCGCTGCGCGCGACATGCCCGAACTCGATCTTTCCGCCAACGGTCTGGCAGATGCCGATCTGGACGCGTTGATCGCCGATGCCGATTTCGAACTCATCCGCATGGTGGCGCAATGGCCGCGTCTGGTCGCCTCAGCTGCGCGCGCCCATGAGCCGCACCGCGTTGCGTTCTATCTCCACGAATTAGCCTCGTCTTTCCACGGATATTGGACGCGGGGCCGCGAAGAAACCAATCTGCGTTTTGTGACTGTCGGCGAGGAGAGGTTGACAATGGCCAGACTTTGCCTAGTCGATGCAGTACGCCAGGTTCTGCAAAACGGTCTGGCTATATTGGGGGTTTCGGCACCCGAGGAGCTGTCATAGTTCAGGCGCATTGACATGCAAGCAAGACGCCTGAAGTCAAACCGGTCAAGCGGTTCCGACAGCGTACCGGGAGCCTGAGTAATGGACCGATCGCGACAGATGCCGAACAGTAACGAGCAACAGTCTTCGTCCGACGACCTTATCGCTGAACTCGCCCGCCTGATGGCTGAAGAGGCGCAGGGGGCAAAGCCGACTGCAAATCCGACGCCCGCGGAGAGTGCGGACAGCGATGAGTCAAAGGTAGTACCCATGCCGTCTGCCCGACCGGCAGCTGACGCCGATCCGGCGCCTGCCGGCGGATCGGCATGGGGACGGCGCGATGATAGACCGGCTCCTGCCAATACTGATACGGCTCCCGAGTCGAGCGAGACGCGCCCCAAGTCGGCCGAACCGGTGTCCTTCAACCCGTTTGGGCGGGACTCTGCAATCGATTCCGAACGCAGTGCGCCCACGCCTCAACCTATTGCGACCGACGCAGGTAATAAACGCGAGCCCTCACCCGAGAAGCCGGATTTCCTGGCTGCCAAACCCGGTATCGACAAAGCTGACGCCGGGCGTGAGGACTCTGACGCCTTCGCGCCGTCCTCGAAGCAAACGACCGTCGAACCAGCACCGGAACCGCGGAATGATTCCGATGCTTTGGCAAACGATCCGATTGCCGAACTGATCGCCCAGCAGGAGCGCGAGGAAGCGCGCACCTCGCAATTGGCCGGCATGCCGCGCCACGTTTTCCCCGATCCCACGCCAGCGGCGCCTTCTGCACCGGCCGCGCCGCGCGCGAGTGATCCTTCACCCGCGTCAGTTGCCGACGAACCTGCGCGTAGTGCTGCTGAACCTGCGCCTATACCGGTTTTAGTGCGTGCCGAGCCCGACACGCGAGGCGCGCCTGCCGTTGATCCTGATGTGCTCTCGCTTCTGCGCTCGATGAATGCCGAGAACGCGACGCGTGCCCCGGCAAAGCCCAAGGCCGGCACCGATGATGCGTTCTCGTCGCCGATCTTTGGCGCCGAACCCGCCAAACCTGCGCGCGCCGCCGCTGCCACCGATCCGCTTGAGGAAATCGAAAGCCTGATCGGAGATGCAGTCCGACTGTCGCACGAGGATCAACCCAGACAACCCATAGTTGAAAAGCCTGTCGAGCCGCAGGTTGATGTCGATGATGCCGCTCACCGCGCAGAGGCTGCCATTGCCGCAGCTACTGCTGCTTCCGGGCGCACCGGTCATCGGACACAGCAGCCTGAACTGCACGATCCCTTGTTGGACACGGATGGCGAATTCGTAGCCGCCACTCCCGAACTTGATCGGGACGAAGTCAAACCGGTCAAGCCGCCCGGCGGACGGCTGGTCATCGGCGCCGCCGCCGCAACCATCCTGGTCGCAGTCGGGCTCGGGCTTTTCTGGGTGTTCGGGGAAACCGGCATTACTGACGGCACGGTCCCGTTCCTCGCCTCCAATACCGGAGACGCGAAGGCGCCCGTGGAGCAGAACACCGCTGGCGCGGAAACCAGCCAGCCGGCCATCTTCAACGAGATGGATGGAAATGGGGGGCAAACCCCCGCCAACGAGCAGATCGTCTCGCGCGACCAGAGTACCGCTGGGTCCGATGCCGTTGCATCCAGTTCGGCAACTGACACTCCCACGGCAGGCAACACCACCACCAACGTCGCCAGCGCCGGCGAGAGCGCTGCTGCAACTGGTGTCCGTCAGGTGGAAACGCCCCAGGCTGCCGAGGAAAGTCTTGCCAACCGCAAGGTCCGCACAGTCACGGTACGGCCCGATGGCACTATCGTTTCCAACGAGGACACACTGGCGGCCAATGAAGTGTTGCCCGTTGTTCGGCCCAACGTGCCGGCGCTGAGCGGAGACAATTCGGCGGTGACCGATTTCCAGGTTGCGGCCACGCCTGATGGCTCTGGTGCCGCGACGAATGCCGATACCGCTTCTGCTGCCCCGGCCGCCGGCGATCCGCTGGCAAGTCTTGTGTCGAGCTCGGTTGCCGAGAGCGACGCTGCAGCCAGCGGCGCTGAGCTGGTCACCAACGCGCCTTATCCGGCGGCAGCGCCGAGTGCGGCGTTCCGCTCTGCTTCAGCGGTAGCGGGTTCACAGGTTCGTGCGGCCACGCAGGTGGCAACCGCAGCGCCGTCCAGCAACACCATAGATCTCATCTCCGGTGCGGCCACGCAGCAAGCCCCACAGGTTCCGGCTGCCACCGCAACCGCTCCGGCCAGCAACACTCAAGCGTCGACCGCGCCGGTCGTTGCCGGTCCGGCGGGATCCGAAGCGCCAGCCTATGTGCAGTTGAGCTCACAGCGGAGTCTTGATGCGGCCAATGTCACGCTTGCCTCGCTCGGCGAGAAGTTCCGTGGCCTGTTCAATGGCGCCGAGCCGATCATCAAGCAGGTCGATCTCGGCGAACGCGGCATCTATTACCGTGTTCTGGTTCCGGCCAATTCCCTGGCAGATGCGAGTGGTGTTTGTTCCAGTGTGAAGTCGGCTGGCGGCGATTGCTTCGTGCGCAATAATAACTAGCATGACTCGCTAGATCGGGCGCGTTCACCGTGCCTTGTTCACGCTGCGGCAGGGGGAACACGAGGCCATGCAAGCCGACACTGACGACGTGATGTATGTCGATGTCGACGGCTATGAAGGCCCGCTCGATCTGCTTCTCGACATGGCGCGGCGCCAGAAGGTCGATCTCAGTGCTATTTCTGTGCTGGCGCTGGCCGAACAATATCTCGCGTTCATCGAGGATGTCCGTAAGCGTCGTATCGAAGTGGCCGCCGATTATCTCGTCATGGCTGCATGGCTGGCCTATCTCAAAAGCCGGCTGATGGTGCCGCAGACCTCGGCCGACGAGGAGCCGAGCGGCGAAGATCTGGCGGCCGCGCTGCAATATCGACTCGAGCGGCTGGAAGCGATTCGCGAAGCGATGAAGGCCCTGACCGAACGTCCGCGGCTCGGAATATCCGTTTTTGCCCGCGGTATGCCGGAGCTCGCCGATATCGTCAGGAAAAGCGCCTGGGATGCCAGTCTCTACGATCTGCTCAAGGCCTACGCCACGGGGCGTGAGCGCTCGGAACCAAATGACTACAGGCTTTTCCACCGCACCGTTCTGTCGTTGCAGGATGCCCGTGAGCGGCTGCAGCGCCTGATCGGGGACAGCGCTGACTGGGTGTCTTTGCAGGCCTATCTAGCCGAGGACATGCATGCAGCCGATGAGCGGGCGACGGTCCTGGCCTCCAGCTTTTCCGCTTCGCTTGAACTCGTGCGTCAGGGCGAGGTGGAACTGCGCCAGTCCTCGGTCTTCGGCCCGCTATTCGTCAGGCGGCGCTTCGATCCACAGGCCCAGGCGGCGGAATAGGCGGCCCCGGTGGATGATTTCGACGACAACGATGCCGAAGAAATTACGGTCTCCGATGAGCATTTCGAGGTCGCACACCGGCATAAGCGGGTGATAGAGGCCTTGCTGTTCGCGTCCGCCGAACCCCTGTCGATCGACACCATCGCCGGGTTTTTCGATGCCGATGCCCCGGTCGCCGACCTCATTGCCGAACTGCAGGACGAATACCGGCAACGGGGGGTCAATCTGGTTGTGCGCGATGGTGCCTATGCCTTCCGCACGGCGGAAGACCTTGCCTATATCCTCAAGCGTGAAAAGACCGAAAAGCGTCCCATGAGCCGAGCTGCGCTCGAGTCCCTGGCCATCATCGCCTATCACCAGCCGGTGACACGCGCCGAAATCGAGGACATTCGCGGCGTTGCCATGAACAGGGGCGTGCTCGACGTGCTTCTTGAGGCTGGCTTCATCCGCATGCGCGGACGTCGCCGTACGCCGGGCCGGCCGGTGACCTATGGTACGACACCGGAGTTCCTCGATCATTTCGGTCTCGAGCAATTGCGCGATTTGCCTGGTCTGGATGAACTAAAGGGCGCCGGATTCCTGTCGCAGCAGGTGCCGCCGAACATGCAGATCCCCATTCCCTTCGACGGAGATCTGCATCCGGACGAGGATCCGCTCGATCCCGGTGACATGGGAGACGACGAGCCGGAAGAGCTCGATGCGTCAGACGAGGATGGCGAGACACAATAGCTGCATGCTGGACGAGAATAGGGCGCGGCTCGCCTGGTGCGTGACAAGTGCCCGAATGGCGTAGATCGGCAAGATCAAACTTGCGGACGTCCTTGTCTTCGCCAAAGAATGACCATAGATGTAGACTTAACAGTTGCGACCGCGCACCGCGCGAGGAAATTGGAGCACGCAATATGAATCCTGGTCCCTGGGGAATTCTCATTATCGCCATCGCGGCGATCCTTCTGTTCGGACGCGGCAAGATTTCGAGCATGATGGGTGAAGTTGCTGGCGGCATCAAAGCCTTCCAGAAAGGCATGAAGGACGACGACGAAAAGCCGATGGCGCAGATCGACGCCAACGAAACCGAGAAAAGCAAAGACGCTTGAAATATCGCGGTTTCGGGTTGCGTGAGTTGATCGCGTAGCCGAGGGAAGGACGCCATGCTGGGCTTAGGCTGGACCGAAATGCTCGTCGTTGCGGCGTTGGCATTGATCGTGGTCGGTCCAAAGGACCTGCCCGTGATGCTTCGTCAGCTTGGGCGGTTCGTTGGAACCGTACGGCGCATGGGCGGCGATTTTCGACGCGAGTTCAACAAGATTTCCGCGTTGGACGAGATCACCGACGTGCGAAAGTCGTTGACCGAACCCTTGCGGGCGGCCCGTGCCGATATCCAGCGCGAGTTCAACAAAACCTCTTCGATAGGCACATCGCCGAGCGGCGTCTTGAAACCCGACGAAACCGGACAAAGCGTCGTGGAGTCGATCAAGACTCAGGCCGGCATGACCGTTGATCACGACGCGTCCAGAGCCGAAATGGCTGATGCTATCGCCAAGTCCCGCGCGCCGATCGATCTTGAAGCATCGGACGTGCCGCCGGAGCTGGCCGGCAAATCAATTGCCGGCGACGCTGCCAAACCGAAAACTTCGCGCAAACCCGCTGCAAAATCCTCGAAATCCTCATCGTCAAAGCCTGCGTCGGCGAAGTCGAGGTCGGCGAAGCCGAGCAAGAGTGCAGCCGCCGGAACGGCCGAAACTGCGGCCTCCAAGCCTGCATCCAAATCCGCGTCAAAGCCGAAAACAGCCGCTAAGCCAGCCTCCGGTACGCGAACGGCAAAAGCCAGTTCCGCTGCATCGACAACCACCAAGCCGGCTGGATCGAAAACTGCTAAGGCTGCTGCCACCAAGCCGACTGCCGCAAAATCTGGCACAGAAAGCAAACCAACCGCCAAGCCGCGCGCTGCCGCCAAATCGACAGCAGCTAAGTCAACCGCAGCCAAATCACCGGCAACCAAGACAACGGCCGCTGCGGCAAACGCCAAGCCGGCAACGCCCGCTAAAAAAACTGCTGCCGGCAAGAACGACGCAGCGCCAGCCAAGCCGGCGCGCCGTCAGTCTGCAACCAAGGCGGAGAAGTCCTAAGTTATGGCCGACACGCCGCAGATCGAAAACCAGACCGAGGTCGAAGACGAACTTGCCGGTACCGAAGCGCCGCTGCTTGAGCACCTGGTCGAGCTGCGCAAGCGACTGATCTGGTCGCTTATGGCTTTTGCGGTGCTGTTCGTTCTCTGCTTTTTCGTCTCCAAGGACATCTATCTGTTTCTGATCGGGCCGTTCAAACAGGCGGTCGGAGATGGCGGCACTGTCGAAATGATTTTCACAGCCCCGCAGGAGCAGTTTTTCACCCAGCTGTCCGTGGCGATGTTCGCCGCTTTTGCGCTCAGCTTTCCGGTTATCGCCTATCAGATCTATGCCTTTGTGGCGCCGGGCCTTTACAAGAACGAGCGCAAGGCTTTCCTGCCCTACATTATCGCCACGCCGATCCTGTTCCTCATCGGCGCCGCGCTGGTTTATTACGGCGTCATGCCGCTGGCCCTCAGGTTTTTCCTCGGCACGCAGGTCATGGAAGACGGCGTCAGCATCCAGATGCAGACCCGGGTCAGCGAGTATTTGTCCCTGATCATGACGCTGTTGTTGGCATTCGGCGTCTGTTTCCAATTGCCGGTGCTGCTGACGCTGCTGGCGCGGGCGGAACTGGTCACGGCCAAATCGCTTGCGTCCTGGCGCAAATATGCCGTCGTCGCCATCCTGGCGCTTGCGGCATTTCTGACCCCGCCCGATCCCATTTCCCAGATCGGTCTTGCCCTGCCGTTGCTGCTGCTCTACGAGGTTTCGATCCTTTCCGTACGGTGGGTCGAGCGGGGACGTCCCCAAGCCGAGACCGAGCCGTCGGAGCCGACGACCTAACGCGCAGCAGGCCTAGCAATGTTCGATATCAAGTGGATTCGCGAAAACGCCGAAACGTTTGACGCGTCGATGGTCCGGCGTGGCCTTGGCCCGCAGGCTGAGAAAGCTCTGACCCTCGACGAAGAGCGGCGCGCTGCCATTTCTGAACTCAATGACATGCAGGAACGGCGCAATGCCGTCTCCAAGCAGATCGGCAAGGCCAAGGGCGCCGGCAACGAGGCGGTGTTCCGCGAACTAATGACCGAGGTATCGGAAATCAAGGCGGCTTTGCCTGACGCTCAGGAGCGCGAACGGGTCGCCATAGCTGCGCTGACCGAGTTCCTCGAAACTCTGCCCAATCTCCTGCACGCCAGCGTGCCGGACGGAGCGGACGAAAAGGACAATGTCGAACGTGGCCGCTGGGGCGAGCCGAGGAAATTCAACTTCGCACCCAAGGAGCATTTCGACATCGGCGAAGCGCTCGGCATGATGGATTTCGAAGCCGGCGCGAAGCTGGCGGGATCGCGCTTTGTTGTGTTGCGCGGGTTGCTGGCCAAGGTGGAGCGGGCACTTGGCGCGTTCATGCTCGATTTGCACACCACTGAGCACGGCTTTACCGAGCATCAGGTGCCACTGCTGGTCAGGCCGGAAGTTCTCTATGGCACCGGGCAATTGCCGAAATTCGCCGAGGACGCCTTCAGGACGACAGACGACCGCTGGCTGATCCCGACCTCGGAAGTACCGCTGACCAATCTGGTTCGCGAGCAAATTCTCGATGTTTCCGACCTGCCGCTGCGGGTCACGGCGTTGACCCCATGCTTCCGCGCCGAGGCCGGTTCGGCCGGACGTGACACGCGCGGCATGTTGCGCCAGCATCAGTTCAACAAGGTCGAAATGGTCTGCGTCACCGAGCCGGACAAATCCGAGGACGAGCAGGAGCGCATGCTCGCCTGTGCCGAACAGGTTCTGAAGCGTCTCGAACTGCCTTACCGGGTCGTGCGCCTGTGCGCCGGCGACATGGGCGCCACCATGCAGCGCACATTCGATATCGAAGTCTGGCTGCCCGGTCAGGATACCTATCGCGAGATTTCCTCGGTTTCCATGGCTGGCGACTGGCAGGCGCGGCGCATGTCGGCCCGCTATCGCGATGCCGAAGGTACCGTGCAGTATCCGCACACGCTCAACGGTTCGGGCATTGCTGTCGGGCGCTGCCTGATCGCGGTGATGGAGAATCATCAGGAAGAGGACGGCGGTTTCCGTATTCCCGAGGCGCTCCAGCCCTATCTTGGCGGGCTCGACCGCATCGGTCCGGCACGATGAGCAAAGGTCCACGCATTCTTGTCACCAACGACGACGGGATCGACGCGCCCGGTCTCGCGGTGGCCTTGCGGATCGCGCAGCAGGTCAGCGACGACGTTCATGTTCTCGCTCCCTCGGGCAACCAGAGCGGCGTCGGACACCAGTTCAGCTTTGGCACGGAGCTTGAGATCGAGCGCCGTTCCGCCAATGTCTACGCGCTTGGCGGCACACCAGCCGATTGCGTTGTCGCCGCGATGACCCACCTGTTCGCCGATCATGAACCGGACGTGGTGCTCTCCGGCGTGAACAACGGCCAGAATCTCGGTGACATTATCAATTGCTCGGGCACCATCGCCGCAGCGCGGGAAGGGGCGATGCAGGGGGCTCTCGGCGTCGCCATGAGCCAGGCGGTCGACTATGAGAACGGCGTCGATGTTGACTGGCAGGCCGCCGCGATGCACGGCGCGGCCGTGCTGAGGATGCTGATCGCCCAACCGCGAGTGGCTGGGACCTATTTCAACGTCAATTTCCCGCTTGGACCGGCAGACACCATCACCGAAGTCCGTGTCGTCAAGCACCAGCGCTTTGTGCGCTCGCCGATCGCCTATTATCCGAGCCGCAATGAAGGCAAGTTCTTCATCGCCATTCCCAATCCACCGACAGACCTCGACCCCGAAGCCGATTTCGAGGTTCTGCACAAGGAACGCGCCATCACGGTGACCCCGCTCGGACTCGACCAGTCAGATCTCGGCGCGGTCAACGAACTGCAGGCCTGTTGTGCCGGTATCCTTGCACCCGACAGTGGCACCTCTGTCGCCGCGCCGCGGGCAGGGGATGAGCAAAAGGGCGATGCGGTGCGCTACGCGCCCGACGGGCAAACGCGGCGCGATGGCTGACGACCGCGATGGGACCGACGACCTGTTCGTCTCCCGCGCTGGCTTGATCCTGGCGCTCCGCGGTCTTGGCATCACCGACAAACGTCTGCTTGCCGCCTTCGAATCAAGTCCGCACGAAGTCTTCGTGCCGCCCGATTTCGCCGAATACGCCTACAAGGATGCGTCCTTGCCAATCGGGTTCGGTCAGTCGATCACCTCTCCGCTGATCCTTGCCCAGCTCATTGCCGCGCTCGATGCCGATGGCACTGCCAAACTGCTCGAAATTGGCACCGGCAGCGGCTATTCGGCCTTCCTGCTATCCCGGCTCGGGCGGCGTGTGTTTTCGCTCGAGAAAGAGCGATCGCTGCTGTCCGCAGCCGTTGCACGCTGGCGGGATCTGAGAGCCGACAACATCGTCGGCATGTCCGGGAATGGTTTGTTGGGACTGGCACAAATGGCGCCGTTCGACCGCATTCTTCTGACCGGCTCGGTCGTTGAGGTGCCCGAGGTTCTCATCGGGCAGCTTGCCGATGAGGGCGTACTGGTCGCGGCGGTCGGCGCGCCTTCGGAACGTCAGACGATTCTGAGGTACGAGCGCGAAGGCGAAAACCTGCTCGTTGCCGAGCGCGGGACAGTCAGGCTGCCGCCCTTAAGCTCGTCTTTACCTTAACGAGCCTACACTCACGCCAACAGTGTTTTATTGAGTAACGAGTTGGCCGATGAGGTACCGCAATACGGGTCTCGCGTTTCGGCGGTCCATCGCCGCAGCCGCATTAATTGCCGCAGCCGCTTCCCTGGCAGGATGTTCTTCGCTTGGGAGTGGTGGCTTTATCGACTCCACCACAACCGGTTCGACCGGAAAGTCGGTGGGTGCAGCGGCGACGCAGCAGATGCCGGCACCCCTGGTGAGCCAGGCAAAGGGTGACGGTCCATACATTCCGCCGGCCGATGTAGGGCGGCGCATCATCGTGATGCCGACGACAACGGGCAGTGTGGCGCAACAGCCGACAACGACGGGCATTACCAGCCAGCCGTTGCCGCCGCTTGTATCTCCTGGGAGTCAACAGACCATGCCTGCTCAAGCCGCTGTGAAAGTTGCATCATCTCCAACGCCAGCCGTGGCGACAGCCTCTCAGGTGAGTGCGCCCAAGCCGATGACGCCAACCAGCCCGATTCACATCGTGTCGTCTGGCGAGTCACTCTACGTCATTGCGCGCAAGTATCACGTCGAGCCGAGCACCATCGTCAAGGCCAACGATCTGTCCTCGATGGATAAGATTTTCATCGGGCAGAAGCTGGTCATTCCGGGCGGTGAGCAGCCCAATGAATCGATGACCACTGCTTCGATCTCAAAGTCGAAAGCAGCTCCGGTCGTTGCCCAGCCGGCTGCCGCCAAGCCCGTTATGGAGCCGGTCAAAAAGCCGGTCGCCGAACCCAAGACGGTTTCGACCGCGCCTGCGGTAACCGAGGTCGCCCCGATCAAGGCGCCGGCCGCCGACGGCAAGTTCCGTTGGCCGGTGAGTGGCACGGTCATCACCGATTTTGCCGAGTCCCGTTCGGGCATCAATATCGCCGCTCAGGAAGGCACCGCCGTGCGTGCTGCCGAAAGCGGTACGGTCATCTACACCGGTTCCGCCGTGCAGGGTTATGGCAACCTCGTCCTTATCAAGCACGCCAACGGCTACGTGTCGGCCTATGCCCACCTGAAGGACATCACCGTCACCAAGGGGCTGGAAGTGAACCGTGGCGAGGCCATCGGCACCACCGGCATGACCGGCGGCGTTTCCCGGCCGCAGCTGCACTTCGAACTGCGTAAGGGTGCGACACCGGTCGACCCGACGCCGCTGCTGGCGGGCTGACCGCGTCCAGGAACGCCACATGAGGCTCACTTGGCCTCCACGATTTCGACCCCGGCCGTTCGGCCGGGGTTTTTCGTTGGAGACGGTTGGAAGAGACCGGCAAGGTTCAGGTCTGCTTTCGTGGACGAGGCTTTTCTAGAGTGTTTTCAGGAAAAGTGGACACCACTTTTGCGGTTCGAAAACACGACCACTCAAAGACATAGAGCAGATCAGACGATTCCACTTAAGCGTGATCTGCTCTAGTGGTCGGGCTGTCGAACCGGAAAACCGCTTCGCACTTGTCCTGACAACCCTCCTAGATATCCATTCCCGCTTCGCCTGCGAGCTGGCGGATGAGCTGGATGGCGACGCGGCCCGAGCGGCCGCCGCGGGTCTGGGCCCATTCGATCGCCTTGGCGCGCACCTCATCCTGGCCGATCGGGATGCCGTAGTGACCGACATAGGACGTGACCATATCGAGATAGGTGTCCTGGTCGCAATTGTGGAAACCGAGCCACAATCCGAAACGGTCAGAAAGCGAAACCTTTTCTTCAATGGCCTCGGACGGGTTGATGGCGGTCGCGCGCTCGTTGTCGATCATGTCGCGCGGCATCAGGTGGCGGCGGTTGGACGTGGCGTAGAACACCACGTTTTCAGGTCGGCCTTCGATGCCACCATCGAGGATGGATTTCAGCGACTTATAGCTTGTTTCGTCTCTGTCGAAGCTGAGGTCGTCGCAGAACACGATGAACCGGGCGCTGAGGGCGGTCAGGATGCGCAGCAGCACCGGCAGTGTCTCAATGTCCTCGCGGCTGATTTCCACCAGCACCAACCGCTCATGCGCGGGCAGGCCTGCTGAAACCCGTTGATGCACCGCCTTCACCGCCGAAGACTTGCCCATGCCGCGTGCGCCCCACAAGAGCACGTTGTTGGATCCGTGGCCGCGGGCGAACTGCTCGGTGTTGCTGAGAAGCGCCGGCAGGACGCCGTCTAGACCCTTGAGCAGGTCGTAAGGCACGGCATTGATGCGCTTGACCGGTTGCAGGGTGCCAGAGCGTCCTTCCCAGTGATAGCCGTTCGCGTCGCCGAGGGTGGGCGATGCCGGTACAACAACGCCCGAAAGCCTGTCGAGCGCCGTAGCAATACGGTCGAGACGGATGAGTATTTCTTCAGTCGAAACAGTATTTTGCACCAGGGTCCTCATATTTTCGAATCGGTGGCGGATAGCCTTTGCATTAACGCATTCGCAACGGTATAGTCCGCGCGATTTTGGCGTGGCGCAAAGCCGGGCCGTTTTGCTGCCGATATGATACAGGCTGCAAGATTATGACAAGCTGATCCCAAGGAGCGAGTATATGTTTGTGACCCCCGCATACGCGCAGGCGGCAGGTGCCGCGGGCGCTGGTGGAATGGATGCGATTCTTCTTAATATCGTGCCCATCATCCTCATGGTGGCCGTTTTCTGGCTGTTTCTCATCCGCCCGCAGCAGAAACGTGCCAAAGAGCATGCTGCCATGCTCGCTGCCGTCAGCCGCGGCGACACCATCGTGACGACCGGCGGCATCGTCGGCAAGGTCACCAAGGCCGTCGCCAACGAAGATCTCGAGGTCGAAATCGCCCAGGGCACCAAGGTGAAGGTCGTTCGCGGCATGATCGCCGAGGTTCGCTCCAAGCCTGAACCGGTCAACGACAACAAGTAACGGTTTGCACCGTAAGTAACGGCTCGCACCGTCACCCTTTGTCCCGCAGTACCGGACCGTATTGATGCTTCAGTTTTCGCCGTTCCGAACCGCAGTAATTGCCCTGGTCTCGCTCCTGGGCGTTCTGTTCGTCATTCCCAACTTCGTCCCCGCTTCGACGCTCGCCTCATGGCCGGACTTCCTGCCCAAGAAGCAGATCGTGCTCGGTCTCGATCTGCAGGGGGGCTCGCACCTGCTATTGCAGGTCGACAAGAAGAGCATCGTCACCGAGCGGGTCAAGGAGTTGCGGCGCGACATCCGGTCGACACTGGCGAATGACAAGGGCATCGGCAATCTGATCTCCACGAACGGTGACACGCTCACTGTCGAACTGACCGATCCGGTTCGTACCTCCGAGGCGGTCGATGCGATCAAGACGCTCGATTCCTATGCCAACGGGGTTTTCGGCTCGACGCCCGAACTCAATGTGGCGGCGACCGAAAACGGCAAGATCACTGTCAGCTTGACCGAGGCCGGAATCGACAAGCGCATGTCGGCGCTTGTCACCCAGTCGATCGAGGTCATCCGCAAGCGTATCGACGAATTGGGCACCACCGAGCCAACCATTCAGCGCGAAGGCAATGACCGTGTTCTGGTCGAGGTGCCGGGCTTCGAAGATTCGGCCCGATTGAAGGACATCATCTCGCGCACCGCGCGTCTGACGTTCCACCTAGTCTATAACGGCATGACAGCGGCACAGGCCGAGGCTCAGGGGCTGCCGGTGGGTACGGAGGTCGTGCCCAATGCCGACGGCAACGGCAGCGAGCTGTTGTATGAGGACGTTTCGCTTGGCGGCGAGAGTCTCGTCGATGCGCAGGCCGGCTTTGACCAGCGCACGTCCCAGCCGATCGTCACCTTCCGCTTCGACACGCGCGGCGCTATCGTTTTCTCCGAAATTACGTCGGCAAATGTCGGCAAGCGTTTCGCCATCGTTCTCGACAATCAGGTGATCACCGCGCCGGTCATCCAGACCGCGATCACCGGCGGTTCGGGTCAGATCTATGGCAACTTCACCGCGCAGAGCGCCAATGATCTCGCCGTGTTGCTGCGCGCCGGTGCTCTGCCGGCAACGCTGAACATCATTGAACAGCGCTCTGTCGGACCGTCGCTCGGTGCCGACAGCGTTCAGGCCGGCGTCACGGCCGGCGTCATCGGCGCCGTCGCCGTGATGGTGTTCATGGTCATCGCCTACGGACTGTTCGGCGGTTTCGCGGTGCTGTCGCTGATCCTCAATATCGGCATTCTGCTCGGCACGCTGTCGATGCTCGGCTCGACGCTGACATTGCCGGGCATCGCCGGTATCGTTCTCACCATCGGTATGGCGGTCGACGCCAACGTGCTGATCTATGAGCGCATACGCGAGGAATTGCGGGGCGGGCGAACGCCGGTGCAGGCCATCGAGGCAGGTTTCCAGCGCGCCATGGGTACGATTGTCGACGCCAATGTCACGACCCTGATTGCTGCGGCAATCCTGTTCTTCCTTGGGTCGGGCCCGGTGCAGGGCTTCGCCGTTACGCTCGGCATCGGCATTATGACGACGCTGTTCACCGCCTATCTGGTGACCTTGTTCATCGTCGGACGCTGGTATTCGTGGGCGCGCCCGAAAAAGCTCAACCTGCAGATTTTCCGCTTCGTGCCGGATGGCACGAGCGTGCCCTTCATGACATGGCGCAAGATTGCGCTCACGTTCTCGGCAGTGGCCTCCGTCGCCTCGATCGTGGCGTTCCTGACCATGGGCCTAAATCTTGGCATCGACTTCAAGGGCGGCTCGTCGCTTTTGATCCAGACGCCGACCAAGCAGGTTTCGGTGGAAGACATTGCCGATGTCCGCTCCACGATGGCACCGCTCGACCTCGGCGATGTCATCGTTCAGACCCTGACCGACTTCGCCACCGGCGAGCAGACGATTTCGCTGCGCGTCGAGACCCAGCCGGGCGGAGACGCGGCACAGCAGGCAGCCGTCGACAAGGTGCAGAATGCCCTTGATAAGACGAAGTACGAAGTCATCAAGACCGAAACGGTCGGACCGACAGTGTCGGGCGAGCTGGCCATGGCGGGCACCATCGCCATTACCGTCGCGCTCGTCGCGATCTTGATCTACATCTGGTTCCGTTTCGAGTGGCAATTCGCCGTCGGTGCTGTCATCGCCACGATGCATGACGTCATATTGACGATCGGATTCTATTCGGTGCTCGGAATCGAGTTCAACTTAAGCAGTATCGCCGCCGTTCTGACCATCGTTGGCTATTCGCTCAACGACACCGTCGTCGTTTACGACCGAGTGCGCGAATTCATGCGAAAATTCAGGAAGCTACCACTCCTGAATCTGCTCGACGATTCCATCAACTCGACCTTGGGCCGCACGACCCTGACCGCCTTCACCACCATTCTGGCACTTCTGGCGCTGGTGTTCTTCGGTGGCGAGGTGATCCGCGGTTTCACCCTGTCGATGACCTGGGGCGTCGTGGTTGGCACCTATTCCTCGATCTTCATCGCCTCGCCGCTGTTGCTGCTGCTTGGCTTGAAGAACAGGGCGCCGACCGAGAAGATCAAGAAGGAAGAAAAGCGCGCGGACGGCGCCGCCGTCTAGCTGACAATCGGCGTGCGGGCAGGGGCGTTTCGCTCCGCCCGTCACCGTGCGCTGTCAGTGTGGCGTAGGTATTGGCGTCCCGCAGCGAGCAAGGAGGCCGAGCGCATGGCTGAACCTGGCGAGGGCTTTTATCCCTATCAGGCACCGATAGATGGCTATGGCAATCTCGGCTTCCGCTTTGCCGGCATGAGCCATCGCGGGTCTTTGCTTTGCCTGCCGTCCGGAATGCATGCGTGGAAAGTTGCTGCGCCGGGCGAGTTGACGCTCGCCGCGCTGGCGCCGGTCTTTGCGGTGGCCGACAAGCTCGACGTCATGCTGCTCGGCATGGGCGATACCTTTGAGCCGCTTCCCAAAGAGATCAAGCAGGCCTTCCGCGAACACAACATCGTCGCCGAACCCGGCTCGACCGGCAGCTCCGCGCGCACCTATAACGTGCTGTTTGCCGAGGACCGGGCGGTTGGCGCGGCGCTGATCGCCGTTGCCGACGCGGGCAGGAAATGAGCGCTGCCGGGGACGACATCGTTGCCGAAACGCTCCGGGAACTTGACCGCGACCGCTATTTTGCCAGCCTGATCCTGCCGCCTGCGTCACGCGCTGCCGTTCAGGCGCTGTTTGCCGCCAATGCCGAGATTGCCACGACGAGCGAGCGCGTCAGCGAGCCGATGCCGGGCGAAATCCGCTTGCAATGGTGGGCCGATTTCTTCGGGGGCGCGGCACGTGGTGCGGCGGCGCAAAATCCGATCGCGGCGACACTTGGCGAGGTGATGGACCGCTACGGGCTTGCTGCCGGCCCGTTCGAGCGGCTGGTTGCGGCACGGCGTTTCGATCTCTACCAGGACCCGATGCCGGACGTGTCGACATTCGAGGGCTATGCCGGCGAAACCGCCTCCATTGTCTATCAGTATGCCGCAACCATTCTTGGCGACGGCACTGCGCCGGACACGGGCGATGCCGCCGGCCATCTCGGTGTCGGTCTGGCCTATCTCGGTCATGTTCGCGCCTTCGGTTTCAACAGTGCGCGAGGCCGCATTTTCCTGCCGCTCGACATCTTTGCCGAAAACGCCGTTTCCGACGGCGACATCCTTGCCCACCGCAACGGCGATGGGGTGAGAGCGGCGCTCGCACGTTGCCATGCCCTCGGTCTTGACCATCTTGCCAAGGCGCGATCCGCGATGCGCTCACTGCCGCGCCGGTTTCGTCCTGCCTTCGCCCATATCGCTCTTGTTGACGCACGCCCGCCGTCGGGCACCGATCCCTTCGCGCCGCCGCGCCAGGCGAGCGATGTGAGGAAGCTGATGCGGCTCATGTGGTTCGGCGCGACGCTGCGCTAGAGGCAAAAGTCCGGAGACAAAAAAAGGGGCGTTTCCGCCCCCTTTTCACGATCAGCTCAGGCAGACCTAGAAGCGCTGCGGCGCGGCCGGCTTGTTGTCGACGATCTTCTCGATCGCTTCGACGAGGTCGGGCGTCATCTTCGACTTGTGCTCGATGGCTTCCAGATTGCTCTTGAGCTGTTCGACCTTGGACGCACCGAGAATGACCGTCGAGACATTCGGATTCTCGAGGCACCACAGCAGCGACATGTGGGTCAGGCTCATGCCGGCATCCTTGGCGAGCTTTTCGAGCGCCACGGCCTTGGCGATCTTGTCCTTGCCTTCGGGGCTTTCATACATGTTCTTCAGCCATTCATAACCCGGCAGGTTGAAACGGCTATCGTCGGGGATGCCAGCATTGTACTTGCCGGTCAGGATACCCGAGGCCAGCGGCGACCAGATGGTGGTACCCAGACCCATCAGATCGTAGAGCGGGGCGTAGTCGCCCTCGACCTTCTGGCGCGCAAACAGGTTGTACTGCGGCTGCTCCATGGTCGGAGCTACCAGGTTGTACTGCCGGGCCGCGGCATAGGCTTCTGTCAGCTGTTGGGCTGTCCATTCCGAGGTGCCCCAATACATCACCTTGCCCTGCGAAACGAGATCGCTCATGGCGCGGACAGTTTCCTCGATCGGGGTTTCGACGTCCGGACGGTGGCAGAAATAAAGGTCGAGGTAATCGACCTGAAGCCGCTTCAAACCGGCGTGGGCGGCATCGAAGATGTGCTTGCGGTTGAGACCCTTGTTGAGCGGGCCGGGACCGCCCCAGAACACCTTGGTCGAAACCGCATAGGTGTCGCGGGCAAGGCCGAGCTTCTTGATAGCGGAGCCCATGACCTCTTCGGCCGCGCCGCCTTCGTAGCCCTCGGCATTGTCGAAGAAATTGACGCCGGCATCATAGGCGGTGCCGATGAGCTTGGCTGCGGCGTCGGTGTCGACCTGCTTGCCGAATGTCACCCAGGCGCCAAACGAGAGTTCGGAGACCTTGAGGCCCGATTTTCCAAGACGACGATAATCCATTGTGAAACTCCATTGATATGGCCGGCCCGATTGATCAGGCCGGGAATGCAGGGCGCAAGCGACTGCAGGCTGAAAGGCCCGTCCCGCTATGTCCCGTACGATAGGTAATTCAGTCTTCGGGCAGAAAACCCTCAGCTCATATTCAAACCGCCTGTCGGCGTTAGCCAACGGCGGTGCGCATGCGCATATTTGAACGTTAATCTTCTGATCGAATCGACTCCTGAGTCAAGACTCCAGCGGCAAGAAACGATGAAACGATGACACTATGATGTGAGGAGGCCTTGAACCTGGCCAGCAAAGGACCATTTGAGGCCGAACGAAAGCCGGGAAAGCCATAATGGATGACAAGCTGACGCGACGTTTCGAACGTCAGTTCAACCGTATCGAACGCTCCGTGCCGCCGCCTCTTGCGCGCACCTTTGCGGCATTGAGGACAAGGCGGGCGACGCTGATCCGCGTGCCATTGGCCATCCTGCTCATTATCGGCGGCATTTTCAGCATACTCCCAGTTCTCGGGTTATGGATGCTGCCGCTCGGTCTTTTGCTCCTCGCGATCGATCTGCCGGCGCTACGCGGACCCTTGTCCGCGCTCATCGTCCGTTTCCGCCGCTGGTGGGCCAATCGCCGCAAGCGCCGGAAGCCCTGACCCCGGGGCTTGTGATTTCGCCCAGGCCATGGCAACGCCATCGGACATGGAAAAAGCATCGATTGTCATTGTCGGCGCCGGACCGGCTGGCCTTATGGCGGCAGAGGTGCTGGCCGAGGCCGGGGCGAAGGTGACGGTCTGCGACGCAATGGCGGCGCCGGCCCGAAAGTTTCTGCTCGCCGGCAAGTCCGGGCTCAATCTGACCAAAGCCGAACCGCCCGAGCGTTTCATCGCGCATTATGGAGCAGCCGCGGAGCGCTTGCGCCCCGCGCTCGACCAGTTCGGCAGTGACGACGTCCGTGCCTGGGTCGAAGGGCTTGGCATCGAGACTTTTGTTGGCTCGTCGGAGCGGGTGTTCCCGAAGGCGATGAAGGCATCGCCGCTGCTGCGCGCCTGGCTGAAGCGGCTCGGCGACATGGGCGTCGAACTGCGCACTCGCCACCGCTGGCTCGGCTTCGATGCCGGCACGCCGATATTCGAGACACCTGAGGGGCAGGTGCGTGTTGGTGCCGATGCGGTACTGCTGACGCTGGGCGGCGCTTCCTATCCGCGTCTTGGATCCGATGCTGCCTGGGTGCCGATCCTGTCAGCGGAGGGCATCGCCATTGCACCTCTTCGACCAGCCAACTGTGGCTTCGATTGCGTCTGGAGCTCCGCTTTTATCGAGCGGTTTGCCGGCACGCCGGTCAAGTCCGTCACCGCCACATCCGATGCCGGAACCAGTGCCGGCGAGTTTGTCGTCAGCGCTCATGGCATTCAGGGTAGCCTTGTCTACGAACACTCTGCCGCCCTGCGCGATGCGCTCGAACGGGACGGCACAGCCGTGTTGTCCCTCGATCTGGCTCCGGCCAGGAGCCGTGACAAACTCTGCGCCGATCTCGCCCGCCAGCCAGTCAAGGCCAGCTTTGCCAATCGATTGCGCAAGGGCGCACACGTCGAAGGCGTCAAGGCTGGTCTGTTGCGAGACTGCGTGCCCGATGCCAATCGGCTGAGCCCCGAGGCACTGGCGGAGGCGATCAAGGCGGTGCCGCTACGTGTGACCGCCACCCGGCCGATCGCCGAAGCCATTTCCTCTGCGGGCGGCATTGGTTTTGCCGAACTCGATGCCAATTTCATGCTGACTCGTCTGCCGGGCGTTTTTGCCGCAGGTGAAATGCTCGACTGGGAGGCGCCGACCGGAGGCTACCTGCTGACCGGCTGTTTGGGCACCGGACGCGCGGCGGGACACGGGATGCTTGCCTGGCTCGACGCGCAAAGCTGACCGGCGCATCCTTGCAGTGGTCACGGACGATGCACACTTACCACGGTCAGGGAGCATCATCATGAGCGGTATTCTGATCATTATCGGACGGGTGCTTGGGCTGACGGCCGCGCTCTTCATCGGCATGTTCGGCCTCGACGTCTTTTTTACCGGCGCACCCTGGTGGCAGAATCTTCTAGGATTTGCCGTTCACTCGCTGCCGTCATTGGTTTTACTGGCTGTTTTGCTCGTGTCATGGCGCTGGCCGCTGGTCGGCGGCACGCTTTACCTGTTGCTGGCAATCGTGCCGTTCGTGGGCTTGTCCAATCCAGTATGGGTCAACGCGCTGCTTGCCACGCCGTTGGTCCTGGCCGGCGCATTTCTCGTAGCAGGGGCCCTCGTCGCCAAGCGTGGATAGGGCATTTTGCCGCTCGTCGCCGGTGCCCATTCTGCTAGGTTCGCCCGGTTGTAGCAAAGGAGTCTCATATGTCCGCGCCGATCTTCGTCGATCCCGTCCAGGACGGGGCGGCGGACCCGACCGTCATCCGCAATCAGACAACCGGCGAGTGGTGGATGTTTTACACCAACCGCCGTGCCCATCTGACGACAAAGGGCTGGGGCTGGATCCAGGGATCGCCGATCGGCATTGCCACCTCGAAGGACGGGCTCGATTGGAGCTATCGCGGCACAGTGGAGGGACTCGATCTGCCTGAGCACCCCGGTCTCAATACCCATTGGGCACCCGAGGTGATCTTCGAGCGCGGCGAGTACCACATGTACCTGACCTATTTTCCCGGCGCGCCGGAGACCGTGCATGACGTCGAGCGCTCGATCACCCATTTCACCTCGCCGGATCTGATCACGTGGACGCGCCGCGCCGTGTTGCCGCTCAACCGCCCCAATGTCATAGACGCCTGCGTGGCACTGTGCCCGGATGGGCTCTACCGGCTCTGGTACAAGAACGAAGGCGGTGGCAGCGCCACCTGGGTCGCCACCAGCACCGACCTCTACGACTGGACGATCGAGGAAAAGGTCATCCCCGGTGAACCGGACGCGCCGCCGCACGAAGGGCCGAACGTCTTCACCCTCGGGGGCCACCACTGGCTGATCACCGACGAGTGGCGCGGACTTGCCGTGTATCGATCGAGCGACATGCGCAACTGGACCCGGCAGGGGCTGATCCTCGGCGAGCCCGGCAGGGATCCGGAGGATCGTGCCTTTGCCCGCCATGCCGATGTCGTCGTCACTCGTGCCGGTGATGCCTCTGATGGTGGCGAGGCTGCGCTGTTCTATTTCACCCATCTGGAATGGGACGAGGCGGCAAAGCCAATTCCCGAGACCGGCCGCGAGCGGCGCACGACCATCCACGTTGCCCGGATCTGGGTTGCCGATGGTATGCTGATGGCCGATCGTAATGTCGACGGCGTGCGTCTGAGCTAGACACTGCTCCGATCATCGGCACTTCGAGCGGGTCTGCCGCAAACGCCAAACTTGGCGTGGCGCCTCAAATTGGTTAGGCAGGTATACGCACGCGCAGAGGAATGTTCGCATGGTGCTCGTCCGCATCGCTCGAAAACTGATCAAGCCTGCCTCGATCGAAGACATGCCGGAGGACACCCAGTATGGTGCCATCCCGTTCCGCGTCGTCGATGATCAGGTTGTGTTCCTGATGATCACTTCGCGTCGCAGCGCCAATTGGGTTTTTCCCAAGGGATCGGTTTCCAAGGGCCGTGCGCCACGGGAGACGGCGGCAGCCGAAACGTTCGAGGAAGCCGGCGTCAGTGGTGAAATGGGGGACCAGCCCATAGGTGCCTATGTCCATGCCCGTAATGACCAGCAGCAAAGTCCGGTGCGGGTCGCGCTGTTCGGTCTCGAAGTCACCGAGCAGCACGAGACCTGGCCGGAGGAACCGCAGCGTTTTCGCCACTGGGCGCTGCTGCCTCAGGTCCGCTCGTTGTTGGCCAGCCGTCAGGCGGCGCGCATTGCCGCCGAACTCAATCGCCAGATCCTTGATGGAAGCTACACACCCGGCAAGAGCCGCATCACCGCATAGAGCAGGCCCGAAACCAGCGCCGAGGCAGGCACGGTGATGATCCATGCCGCAGCGATGCCGAAGGCATGCTGCCGGCGCACAAGCCGGCGCTTGTCGCGTCCCTTGAGCTTGGCGACGGCCTGTTCGGCGGTCTGGTTGAACTGATCGCTTGTCGCGTCTGGCACGTTTACCTTCAACGGCGGATTGCGGATGATGGCGTTGGAAGCGAACTCGCGCAGAAAACCGACGCCGAATACGGCACCGACCGCGACATGTGTCGAGGACACCGGCAGGCCCAAGGCCGAGGCGACAAGAACCGTCACTGCGGCGGAAAGCGCCACGCAGAAGGCCCGCACCTCGTTCATCTTGGTGATCTTCTCGCCGACCATGCGGATCAGCCTCGGTCCGAACAGCGCCAGGCCAACCGATATGCCAACGGCGCCGATGCCGAGCACCCAAAGCGGCAGCGCCACCTTGTCGGGGCTTGCCATCCCGGTGTCTGCCGCCGCGACGATCGCCGCGAGCGGACCGACGGCATTGGCGACGTCATTGGCGCCGTGCGCGAAGGACAGGAGTGCCGCCGCCATGATCAGCGGCAGGCGGAACAGGCTCGAAACGTGCTTCGTGCGGTTTTCGAGCGACGGCATGCGTGATGTGACCCACGGACGGGCGACGCCGTAGCCGACAATGCCGATCATGGTGCCGAGAAACAGCACCGTGACAGCGTCGGGCTTCCACACATGCTTGAGGCCCTTGGTCATCAGGTACATGGCGAAGACGCCGGTCATCAGACCGACGAAGACCGGTACCCAGTCGCGCGCCGCCGCTAACTTGTCCTGCTTTCCGAAGATAGTGAAATTGGCAATGACCAAAAGCAGTGCCGCCAGCATGCCGCCGAGCACCGGCGAAATAATCCAGGACAGCACGATGGTGCCGATTATCGGCCAGGAGACGACCGAAAAGCCCGCAGCGGCAATCCCGGCGCCGACGACGCCACCGACCACCGAATGGGTGGTTGATACCGGTGCGTTGAGGAAGGTGGCGATGTGCACCCACATTGCCGAAGCAAGCGATGCCGCCGTCATCACCAGGATGAAATCGCGCGCCGTCAGCGTGAGTTCGGGGCTCAACAGCTTGCTTGAAACCGTAGACACGACATCGCCACCAGCCAGCAGGGCGCCCGCCGCCTCGAACACGGCGGCGATCCCCAGCGCGCCGAGCATGGTCAGCGCCCGCCCGCCAACCGCCGGCCCCATGTTGTTGGCAACATCGTTGGCGCCAATGGTCAGCGCCATATAGGCGGACACGACGACGGCAGCGATGACGAGATAGCTGAACGGCCCACCGGCGATGGCGAACACCGCGTAGACCAGCACCGTCAGGATGAATAGCGCTGCCAGCCCGGGCGCTGCGAACGAGCGCGACAGGTCACGGGTTGCCGTCTCAAGGGAGGCGACTTTCTTCAGGTCCTTGTCGAGCGCGCTCTTATTCATTGTGTCCAACGCGTGTGGCAAAGCTTGTCCGGCCGGGCGACAATGCCATCCGTGGAACCGGGTGACTTGATCCAAAACCGATTTGCGTTCCCAGAACCTTGCTTTTCCACAAGGTTTGTTGTCGCTAAACTGTCACATGCCGGTCGTGGGGGGATAATTGGGAGACAGGGGCAATGCTGTCCCGCGTGGCCTTCGTCCGCGACCTGGACGGCATCATGGTCGAACCGGTTTCCCGCGCGCGCTGACGCCTGCTCAGCGAAACTGGCACGCGAAGATTCTAGAAGTCGCGCGTCCTGAGCAGATAGGTCGGGATCGCCAGACCGGCACCGATGGCGCCCAGGGTGAAAGCCACGCGCAACAGGTATTCCATCGCCATGACGAAGATGGCGATTTCATTTTCCGGTTGCGGTGCCGTCACCGCCAGCAGCCCGAGGATCGCCTGGCTCATGAAGGCGCCCGGCACCATCGGGATGCAGCCGGCGAGCGCCACCGAGTTGCGCGCCGCGCCGAGCCACATGCGTACGAACCTGACAGCCGAGGACGCCGCCAGTGCAGCCGCGAACGAGGCCGCTTCGAGGCTCCAGCCGGCGTTCTGGCCGAGCGTGCGCACGGTGAGGGCGAGAGCTCCCGCCGCCATGGCCCAGCCAAGCGTTTTCGGCCCGATATTGAACAGCACGCCAAATCCGGCGGCGGCAAGCGCCCCGAACAGGGCCTGGTGCAGCACATGCAGCAGGGCTGGATCCATCAGTGCATCCCCAGTGTGAATTCGGCCAGCCACACGCCGACAGTTGCAAACACCATCACCATCACCACCGTAACGGCGCGGGCGCTGCCCATCGACGGATAGCCGTCCATGATATCGAGCTGAGCGTTTGTTGCGGGCACGCCCGGCACCAGCAGCAGGATCGACGCCATCATCGACAGCGGCACGGTCGTTGACCCGAAGGCGCGTGCGCCGAACCCGCCGAGCGCGGCGGCGACGAAGGCAACCACCGCGGCGATGACATAGTAATTGAGATGTCTTTGCCTCAAGGCATGACGGACGAACTGGCCGACCGTTCCGGCGACGAGCACCGGCCCGGTTGCAACCCAGTCAATGCCGAGCAACTGGCCGAACGAGGCGCAGGCGATCCCCACCGCCACCGCCACCACTGCCGGGTGATAGCGCGCTGTTTCACGCGTCAGCCGATCGATCTCTCTGTCGATTTCGTCGACGGTCATGCCGCCCTGTGAAACGCGTACGCACAGGGCGCGAAGGGCATGGTCGAGTCGGTGATTGACCCCGTGTGGACCGACAGCGGTCATGCGGGTGATGGTGTTCTGCCCATGGGAGACGGTGATCTCGTGGCTGGCGTAGCCGGCGCGCATGCCGACGCACGAGACGCCGAACCCCTTGACGATCAGCTCCGCTCCCTCATGCACGACCTTGACCCGCGCGCCGGATTCGAGAAACAGCCGCGCTGCGCGCAGCGCCACCATGGCAATGCGTTCGAGTTCACGGTGCTTGGTCAGAACGGGATCAGCGCTGTCGGTCATCGGGGGGTCTTTGGCCGGTGATTTGCGCCAACATAGCGGCTTTGTGGCGCAAGCCAAGTAAACTTGAGCAAAGACCCCGACAACATGACGTCAGGAGGCGGCGTGCTCCAGAACCCTGTCCTCCGACTGTGCTTTGTCCGCGCCGATCGCGCCGGCGGCCGTCAGGGCCTCGCGGATGATGGCAATGCTGGCGGGCGCTGCATCCATGCTCGGCGGCAGCACCGTTGTTGCATCGGAAAAGCCGGTCATCTTCATCGCCTGCTTGATGATTCCGTAGAACGGGCTCTCAAGCGTGTAGAGCGGCAGAATGTTGATCAGCTTCTCCTGTCCGGCGAAGACCTTGGCGTAATCGCCGGCCCTGAAGGCTTCGTAGATGCTGACTGTCAGCTGCGGGGCGAAATTGCCCGAAGCCGGAACGCAACCGTCGCCGCCCATGGCAAGGGTGCCGAGCATGTATTCCTCGAAGCCGGAAAAGATCAGGAAGTCGGGGCGCACAGGCTTCACTGTCTGGATGACCCGCCGGATGTGGCTCAACGTGTCGACGGTGTCCTTGAGGCCGATGATCGACGGACAATCGCGCGCCAGTCTGAGAATCAGTTCCGGAGAGAGATCCTGTCCGGTCACGCCGGGGAAATTGTAGATCAGCAACGGCACTGCCACCGACTCGGCGACGTCGCGGAAATAGCGATAGAGGTTTTCCTCGCCAAGCGCCGAATAATAGGGGTTGATGGCGACGATGCCGTCGGCGCCATGCGCCTCGGCATGCCGGGCCAGGGCGATCGATTCGGTGGTGCCCGGCACACTGACGCCAATCAGCACCGGCACGCGGCCCGCAACATGGGCAATGGAGAATTCGGCGATCTCCAGGCGCATCTCGGTGGTCATGTGCGCGGCTTCGCCATTGGAGCCGAGGAAGAAAAGCCCGTGGACGCCGCCGGCAATCATCTTGTCGATGAGGTGCGCCTGTGCGTCGCGGTTGAACTGGCCGTCGGGCGTGAAGAGGGTGGACACGGGCGGAATGATGCCGTGAAAGCTGTGCATGGTCTGACTGCTTGTTGGGACTGGATTCGGGGCGATTGCCAATGGGTCCGTTGTGGACGAACCCAAGCCAAACCGCAATCTGCAATGAGCGCATTGACCTGAGGCAAACGGGGAGCGGTTTCTGGCCGGGAATGCGCCGCCAAGCCACGGTATCAACACAAGGAAACATCAAACCGCCGTGATACATGGCCGCACCCGAGCTGCGACGGCAGCCAACGCCTTTCAGTGCTGACCCGTGCGGCGTATCTCTGGGATGTCTCATTTTGCGAGGACCCTCCCATGAAATTCGCCATCCCGGTCGCCGACGGCATGCTTTTCGGTCATTTCGGACATGCTCCTGCCTTTGCCATTATCGACACCGACGAGACCGGGGCCATCACGGCGCGCGAGGATGTTGCCGCGCCGCCGCATGAACCGGGCCTGCTGCCGAAATGGCTGTCCGAGCGCGGCGTCGAGCTGGTGATGACCGGCGGCATCGGCCCGGCGGCAGTCAACCTGCTGGCAAAACGCGGCATCGAAGTGCTGAGCGGGGTTGCCGGCGACACCCCCGAAGCGCTGGTTGCTGCCCATTTCGCCGGCACGCTGCAAACGGGCGCCAACGGCTGCGATCACGAGCATGACGGCGGTCACGGCCATGGCCACGGGCATCACCACTGCCATCACTGACGAGCGCGATGAGCACCGGCTGAGCCCGGACGGGCAGGGCGGACAGGCTGGCTAATCCATATCAGGACGGCGCGATCTGTTCTGCTTCACCGCGCTGCGTTTGGATTTGGCATTCAAACGGCGCAGCTTTGACGAATAGGTCGGCTTGGTCGGCACACGGCGCTTGGGCGGCACGGCGGCGCGGCTCAACAGCTCAACCAGCCGGGAGATGGCGTCCTCCCGATTCTGCGCCTGGGATCTGAAGACCGAGGCGGTCACAACGATTTCGCCCGACGCGGTAAGGCGCGTGCCCGCAAGCCGGGCAGCGCGCTGTTTGACGCCTGACGGCAGATCGGACCCCATCAAATCGAAGCGCAACTGAATGGCGCTCGCCACCTTGTTGACGTTCTGGCCACCCGGTCCGGGGCTGCGGATGGCGCTGACGGTCAGCGCGTCGCCGTCGATGAACAATGTGTCCGATATCCGGATGGGGTCGGCCATCAGCGTGATCCTTCGGCGGAGCGATGCGTTGGTTCCTGAAATCGGCTTCCGGTTGTGTCGAAGCGTGTTAGCGGACCTCGAGCAAAACAACCTTTGAGTAGGAGCCTTCTGTTCCGATGTACAGTTCGGTGCGCAGCTCCTTCAACTGGGCCGTGCCGCCGCGCTCAAGATCGGCCAGCAGTTTCAGGAACCCGGTGTCGTCCCAATAGCTGTCGCGCACGGTAAAGCACACAATGCCGCCCGCACGGGTGATGCGGACAAACTCCAGCAGTGCCTCGGGCACGACATGCGAGGAGGTGAAGGTTCCTACGCAGGTCACCAGATCATAGGTATCGTCTTCAATGGGCAGGGCATGATTGAGATCGAGCCGCATGAGGTTCTGGTAGACCTGTTTAGCCTTCGCCTGATCGAGCATGGCCTCGGAATAATCGGCGCCATCGATCCGCTCGAACCCCTTTTGGCTCAAGTGCAGGCCGACGAGCCCGGTGCCGCAGCCGGCATCGAGTATCCTGGCACCGCGATCACTCACCTGTGCCGCAACGAGATCGGCAACCGTCTTTGGCGCCAGATAGCCCCATTCGTCATTGAGGTCGTGATCGTATTTGCCGGCCCATTCCTCATAGGCTTCCATCAGTTCCTCGACCGATTTGGCGGCAAGAACGCGATCGTGAATCTCTGTACGGTTGCCCATATGGCTATCCTTTCAGGTTCAGTTGGCATGCCATTGCCGACAACAAACCATCGCCGTTGGGGGAGACGGTTTGCGGGGCGCCGAAGACGGCTTGCGAATGTGATGTTGCGTCAGTCTACAGGAGCGGGGATGAGATTTGTACCGCCGCGCCGGAAGTGCCGCGAGATACCCGCTTGCATTGCCCTCGTGTCGAATCGCTTGCTCCTTCGGCTCGGGTGCGCTCGAATACGCCCGAACGCTGCTCATTGCTGGAGGCGATGGATGATCAATGCCTATGAACTCGTCGGCGACAGGCTGAAGCCCGCCGCTGCCGATGCCGAGACCGTTATCTGGTGGGATCTGCTCCAGCCGACGCAGGAGGAGGAGCAGCAGCTTGAACGCCGGCTCGGCATCGAACTGCCGACCAAGGACGAGATGCAGGAGATCGAGATCACCTCGCGGCTTTATTCCAACGAGGGCGCGCATTTCATGACGGCGCTGATCCCCTCGAAGACCGACAGCGACGACGCCGTGGTCGAACCGATCACCTTCGTTCTGACCGACCATCGCCTCGTCACCATCCGCTATACCGAGCCGCTTCCGTTTGCGGCATTTCCGGCGCGGGCCGAGAAGGCCGGGCTCGGCCTCAGCAGCGGCGAGACCGTGCTGTTCGCGCTGTTCGAGACCATCGTCGACCGGCTGGCCGACATCCTCGAACGCGCCGGCAAGGAGGTCGACGCCATCTCGCGCACCGTGTTCGGCCAGAGTGGCGCCGCAACGCGCACCGACGCCAACTACAAGGCGACGCTCGAACAGATCGGCCAGAAGGGTGACCTGACCTCGGACATCCGCGATTCGCTCGCCACCCTCGAACGCGTCTTTGCCTATCTCGCCCCCAAGCTGACCAGCGGCGGCAAGGGCGACCGGGACCAGCTCAAGGCGCTGGTGGCCGACGTGCGCTCGCTGACCGACCATTCCGGCTTCATGGCCCAGAAGATCACCTTCCTGCTCGACGCCACGCTCGGGCTGATCAACATCGAGCAGAACGCCATCATCAAGATCTTCTCGGTGGCCGCCGTCGTCTTCCTGCCGCCAACGCTGGTCGCCTCGATCTACGGCATGAACTTCCACGTCATGCCCGAACTCGACTGGCCGTTCGGTTATCCCTTCGCCATCGGCCTGATGATCGCCTCCGCCATCCTGCCGTTCCTCTATTTCAAGAGCCGCAAGTGGCTGTGAGGCCGTCGGCGCGCTGGTTTTCCAGGCAAGCCAAAACATCCCCGCGCCACGTGCCGTGGCCGGAGGTTTGCGGGATAGGCGGACGCGGGGCGTCAGTCACCTCGGTGCCGGTCGTCCGGCGATAAAAAGTGAGGCGTCTGACGCCCCGCGTTTCCGGGTCTCTTCGCGGCCGACCGATGGGACGGTTTTCTCGCTTTGCCCAGGCGCGACTTTTGATCTCGCCTCCGAGGCCACGGGCAGCCTCGGCATCAGCCCGATACCGCAAAGGGCAAAGAAGGCGCGACCGCATCCTGCCCCGGACTCCAACCCCAAACGTTCGTCGCGCCTGCGCCTGTGGGTCGAATGGGGCGAGTATGGGGGCGGGGAGATGGGAGGGGATTAGTTTATTTGGTGGGGGCGGGTGAGGGGATGTGGTGCTGTAGCTGGAACTTCTGAATTTTGTGCCATATCTCAATAGCTAAATATTGAAACGTAGCTCACACCTTACCCGCTTCAATTGATGTCGCTGAAAAATCGTGATTTTATGGAGCGCTCGTTCAAATTGGGCGATGGTTTAGCAATATGTCAGCAAAAATTACTAGATGGATTGTTTTCTCCATCGTGTTCTCGCTTGCTCCGCTGCTGGCAAATTATATCTTAATGATTTCACCGAATGGACGCCTTCCGGCCATCGAAGTAGCCGCGCAGCGCGGAGAGCTTTTTCTTATTGCTGCCACGCTTACTGCTGTCGGCTTAGGAGAGGTAATTGGAACAAGTCAGAAATGGCGAGTATGGAAAATCATAACCGGCGGATTTTCTATTTTCAATTTGTTCATCTCTGCATTTTTGTATTATAAAATTAGCGAAAGCACTGGCGTAACAACTGAATTGTTTGCTGTAATATCTTTCTGGGTTTGGGCGTCAAGTTGCGTTATTTCTACTTTGTGCGTCGCTATGTCTGAGGCCTAGTCAATGGAAATCTTAGCAATATTTGCAACCGTGGTGTCTGTTATGGGGGCGTTAGTTAGCGTCGTGGCGACTCTATTGGCGGCGCGCTTTGCGAAGGACTCTGCCAAAGCACTGAGAGCAAAAGAAGGAGAATTGCCAGCGACGAACAGCGAAGAAGAAGTTCGCGAGCCAAGCACGAAAGAGGAAATGGAAAACTCGGAGTCGGATGATGAGTGATTTCCATTTTGTAATGGTGGTGCTTTCTAGTAATGCAAATGAAGCTTCGGGCGAAATAATAGAACAGTTGAATAGGGCAAATGACTGGATTGAGTTTAGAGAATTAACATGGCTTTTGTGGACAAAACAATCAAGTAAAACGTGGTACAATAGATTGAGTGGTTGTCTTATAAGGGGAGAAAATATTTTCGTATGTGCTGTAGATATAACGGATAGAGCGGGGTGGATGCCCAGATCTTTCTGGAATTTTGTTAAATCCAAAACAGAGGGGCGCTAAAAACGACAAAATTCACCCCGAACCATTGCTGAGCCGGGGTTATTCAATGCCTCAAGATTCCATCTGTCTAGGCGCGCGGGCAGTTATCCGCCGCTCCGTGGCCAAACCCTCGTCCTTCGAGGGTCGCTTCGCTCCCACCTCAGGATGAGGGTTTGGGTGTTGCTTCAACCAAAGTTTGGAATCGGAGGTGGTGCCGACAGATCTTGATTTCCTGGTCAGCGACATTCTCATGGTAAAAGCGATGCCGCTAGGTGGCTCCTTAGGGCGGCTGCCTCGGTCATCAATTGTTCTGCGCTCGCCTGTGGCGTCGAACTGAAGGTCAGTTCCGGCTCCGCGATGTAGAGCCGAGAAGTGATGTCGGTCTTTTCAAACATCGGCACGACATGAGCATGGGTGTGTGCGACGTCCCCACCGGTGAACAGGAAAGCCACGCGCTCGACACCATAGAGCGACTTCATGGTTGTCGACAGGCGCTGGCCTAGCGCCAAAATGCGGTTAGCCGTATCCGCATCGAGTTCCTCAAAATACGGCACATGGCGTTTCGGAATGATCTGTGTATGACCGGGGCGAATTGGGTAGAGGTCGAGAAATGCAAGGATCAAGTCATCCTCGGCAACGATGTGGGCCTCGATCCTTCTTGCGGCGATATCACAGAAAATGCACATGCTCATTATCCGCTGTGAAGTCCTTTGGCAAAAGCATCCATCGAATCCCTGATTTAGTCAAAACCCAGCGTCACGAACTCTGGAATCGAAAACGGGCGGCGATGTCTCCATCGCCGCCCGTTGTTCTGCATTGGTGAATGCTGACTCAGCTATTGTTCGTCAGACCCAAACCATGGTGGATTCAACAGTTCGGGCAGGCTTTGACTACGAACACCCAGTCGTCGCCCCACAGGTCTCGCACTTCAGGCAAGTCCCGTTCCGCACCATGGTGAAGTTGTGGCACTCGGAGCACTGGTCGCCGGTGTAGCCCTTCATCTGGGCTTCGGCGCGGCGCGCTTCGGCCTGGTGGAGGGGCTTTTTGGCCGGGGCCTTGACCTCGTCTTCCTCGATGGTGCCAAGGGGCAGGGGCTCGTCGGCGGGCTTGAGGGCCGTGGCGGTCTTCAGAGCCGTCACCGAGGCCTGCATCGCCTTGACCGGGTTGCCATAGGCCTGGGCTTCCGAAGAAACGATCATCAGCTTCTGGTTGGCGACGCGGCCGCGGGTCATGCCGCGGGAGACCAGACTTTCGGCCGGAACCGGGGCCGGGGCGTGCGAACCGTCGCGGTCGCGGACCTCGGCGTCCTCGGTGACGCCGCCCGAGAGCGTGGTCGAGCCCATCTTGTCGGGGCTGACATGGGCGAGGTCGGTGCGGTCGAGATAGGAGATCGCCAGCTCGCGGAAGATGTAGTCGAGGATCGAGGTGGCATTCTTGATCGAGTCATTGCCCATGACCATGCCGGCCGGCTCGAAACGGGTGAAGGTGAAGGCCTCCACATATTCCTCGAGCGGCACGCCATATTGCAGGCCGAGCGACACGGAGATGGCGAAATTGTTCATCATGGCGCGGAAGGCGGCGCCTTCCTTGTGCATGTCGATGAAGATCTCGCCGAGGCGCCCGTCCTCGTACTCGCCGGTGCGGACATAGACCTTGTGGCCGCCGACAACCGCCTTCTGGGTGTAGCCCTTGCGGCGATGCGGCAGTTTCTCACGTTCGCGGATGCGCTCGACGACACGCTCGATGATCTTTTCGGCCACCGCTGCCGTGCGGGCTGCCGCCGGCTGGGCGATCAGCGCCTCGACGGCATCGTCGTCCTCGTCCTCTTCGTCGGCGACCAGAGAGGCGTTGAGCGGCTGGCTGAGCTTGGAACCGTCGCGGTAAAGCGCATTGGCCTTGAGGGCCAGCTTCCAGCTGAGGAGGTAAGCCGACTTGGCATCCTCGACGGTCGCGTCGTTTGGCATGTTGATGGTTTTCGAGATCGCGCCCGAAATGAACGGCTGGGACGCCGCCATCATGCGAATGTGGCTGTCGACGCTGAGGTAACGCTTGCCGGTCTTGCCGGTGGGCGAAGCGCAATCGAAGACGGGCAGGTGCTCCTCCTTCAGATGCGGCGCACCTTCAAGCGTCATGGCGCCACAGATGTGGATGTTGGCCGCCTCGATTTCCTTTTTGGAGAAACCGAGCGCCGGCAGCATCTCGAAGGTGAAATCGTTGAGATCGTCTTCACTGAAGCCGAGCACGTCGCGGCAGAACTCTTCGCCGAGCGTGAACTTGTTGAAGGCGAACTTGATGTCGAACGCCGTCTTCAGTGCCGTGTTGAGCGTTGCGATGATCTCGTCGGTGAAGCCCTTGGCCTTCAAAGACGTCGGGTTGACCGCCGGAGCCTGGTTGAGATCGCCATGACCGACGGCATAGGCCTCGATCTCGGCAATGTCGCTCTCGGAATAGCCGAGGGTGCGCAGGGCCGGGGGAACGGCACGGTTGATGATCTTGAAATAGCCACCGCCGGCGAGCTTCTTGAACTTGACCAGCGCATAGTCGGGCTCGATGCCGGTGGTGTCGCAATCCATCACCAGACCGATCGTGCCGGTCGGGGCGACGACGGAAACCTGGGCGTTGCGGTAGCCGTGCTGGCGGCCGAGATCATAGGCCTGATCCCAGGCGTGCATGGCGCGCTTGATCAGGTTCTTGTCCGGGCACGAGTCGTGATCGAGCGGCACCGGCAGGATCGACAGCTCCTTGTAACCGGTCTTCTTGCCATAGGCCGCGGTGCGGTGATTGGCGATGACCTTGAGCATCGATTTCGCGTTGCGCTCGTAGTCGGGGAAGGCGCCGAGCTCCTTGGCGATTTCCGCCGAGGTGGCATAGGAAACGCCGGTCATGACCGCCGAGATGGCGCCGCAGATGGCCCGACCCTCGTCGCTGTCATAAGGAATGCCCGAGGTCATCAGCATGCCGCCGATATTGGCGAAGCCGAGACCGAGGGTGCGGTACTGATAGGAGCGTTCGGCAATGGCCCGCGAAGGGAACTGCGCCATCATCACCGAGATTTCGAGGACCAGCGTCCACAAACGGGCCGTGTGCTCGAAGCCTTCGGTGTCAAAGCTCGAATCCTTGTTGCGGTAGGGCAAAAGGTTGATCGAGGCGAGGTTGCAGGCCGTGTCGTCCAGGAACATGTATTCCGAGCACGGATTGGAGGCCGTGATCGGGCCGGCGGCCGGGCAGGTGTGCCAGTCGTTGATCGTGGTGTGGTACTGGATGCCGGGATCGGCCGAGGCCCAGGCGGCATAGCCGATCTGTTCCCACAGGTCCCGCGCCTTCAGCGTCTTGGTGACCTTGCCGGTGGTGCGGCCAATGAGGTTCCAGTCGCCGTCGTCCTCGACCGAGCGAAGGAAATCGTCAGTGACGCGCACGGAATTGTTGGAGTTCTGGCCGGCGACCGTCAGATAGGCCTCCGAATCCCAGTCGGTGTTGTAGACCGGGAAATCCATTTCCGTGTAGCCCTGGCGGGCGAACTGGATGACGCGCTGGATGTAGTTCTCCGGCACCAGCGCCTTCTTGGCGGCCTTGACCTCGCGCTTGAGGGCAGGGTTCTTGGCGACATCGAAGCAGGCGCCGTCGGCGGCCTCGCAATTGATGCAGGCCTTGAGCACGGCTTTCAGGTGCTTGGAAACGGTCTTGGAACCGGTGACCAGCGCGGCAACCTTCTGCTCTTCGGTCACCTTCCAGTTGATATAGGCCTCGATATCGGGGTGATCGATGTCGACCACCACCATCTTGGCGGCGCGGCGGGTGGTGCCGCCCGACTTGATGGCGCCGGCAGCGCGGTCGCCGATCTTCAAAAAGCTCATCAGCCCGGACGACTTGCCGCCACCGGACAGGCGTTCGCCTTCGCCGCGCAAATGGCTGAAATTGGAGCCGGTGCCCGAACCATATTTGAACAGCCGCGCCTCGCGGACCCACAGGTCCATGATGCCGCCATCATTGACCAGATCGTCGCCGACGGACTGGATGAAGCAGGCGTGGGGCTGCGGATGCTCATAGGACGAGGCCGACTGGGTCAGTTCGCCGGTGAACGGGTCGACGTAATAATGACCCTGGCCGGGGCCGTCGATGCCATAGGCCCAGTGAAGGCCCGTGTTGAACCATTGCGGGGAATTGGGGGCGACGCGCTGGGTGGCGAGCGTGAAGCGCAGCTCGTCGAAAAAGGCGCGGGCGTCGTCTTCGCTGTCGAAATAACCGCCCTTCCAGCCCCAATAGGTCCAGGTGCCGGCAAGACGATCGAAGACCTGACGGCTGTCGGATTCCGCCCCGTAGCGCTCGTCCTCGGGCAGCTTTTCAAGCGCCTCTTCGTCGGGCACGGAGCGCCACAGCCAGGACGGTACGTCGTTTTCCTCGACGCGTTTCAGCGCCTTGGCAACGCCGGCCTTGCGGAAATATTTCTGGGCGATGATGTCGGACGCGACCTGCGACCATGCCGCGGGCACGTCAATGGCGTCCATACGGAAGACGATGGACCCATCCGGATTTTTGATCTCGCTGACGGCCTGGCGAAATTCGATGCCGTCATAGGCGGACTGGTCCGGTTTGGTGAAACGACGCTCAATGCGCACGATGTAAACCCCAATTCATATCGAAAGGGCGCAAGAAACGCCCGAAGCCAAACACATATGGCTTCAATCCCAATTCAAAACTTCCCAAAACCGGAACCGTTACCGGCTCCGTGATTGATGGGCGCATGACCTTGTCCAGCCGCCGGTCTCTCGCCGGTTTGGTCTGGACGCGCCGTGTCCGATGCCGTTCCCGAAGTGCCCCCCCGCAAGGAGTCTTCGGACCGGAGATACCGAGCCTTGTTCTTCCCGAATCGGAACGAACAGGTTGATCTCGGTTCCGTCCGGCTTCCCGCACCGGCCTTAGGGCCTTTTTGCGGGCGGTCGACGTCGAACAACCCGCAAAGGCTAGTCCCGATCCTGAATTTGCGTCAACACACAAGATTCGTGAAATCGACAAGCCCTAGTGTTTACACTGCCCATAATGGCTAAATGTAGTGGCTAAAGTGTGAAGATCGGGGATAACGGCCGGCGCGACAAAAAGGCATTTGCCGCAGTTTCAGCCCGGCAGGATTTGCCGCTTTGCCTTGGCGCGGAACCGACACGGCGCTGTTATTTCCGCCCGCAAATCCATTCAAATGCTCGGCTTTAGGCGACCGGCAAGGGACTCGCAAAATGCGGTGGCGGAGGTCCGCCGAACACGCGAATCCGAACCGGTTTCAACGGTGCTTTTCGAGCGATTCTGTCAAGCGCATTTTTTTGGTGATGACCGGGCCGGGCCGTGACCGGCTCCAGTCGTGTTTGATCGCTTGGGCACGGTTCTGTCATCGGGTCTAGGCGCGCTTGAGCTCACGTGCTAGATGCAGGGCCGACCCACAATCTGGTGCGGACAAAAAGACATGCAGCTTCTCGCGGAACTCTTCATCTGGTGGCAAAAGCAGACGCTCGGCGTCAGGATCTGGATCATGGTCCATGGTCAGTATGTCGGCTCGGACGAGTTCGGCAATCGCTACTACAAGTCCAAGAAGGGCGACCGCCGCAAGGTGATCTACAACGGCTATGCCGAAGCCTCGACGATTCCGCCGGGCTGGCACGGCTGGATGCACCATCGCACCGACACCCCGCCGACCGATGAGACCTATACGCCGCGCGACTGGGAAAAGCCGCATGTGGCCAACCTCAGCGGCACGGCGGCAGCCTATCGTCCCGACGGGTCGATTCTCACCAAGGCCCGCCGTCCCAAGGTGACGGGTGATTACGAGGCCTGGTCTCCCGACGCGTGAGCGCCGAGAGCTGGCCACAATTGTCTGGTTCCACTAGCCGCGTGACGATGAAGCGATTCCTTTTCGGCCTTTTGAGCGCTCTGGCGATTCTTGGTGCTGTGGCATCGGCGTCGGCGGAGACCATTGCCAATCCGGTGGCGACCTTCGACGGGCTCGACAAGATCACCGGGCGCGTCACTACCTTCGATGTCTATATCGGGGAAACGGTGCAGTTCGGGGCGCTTCAGATCACACCGCGCGCCTGCTACACCCGCCCGCCGACCGAGAACCAGCGCACCTCGACCTTCATCGAGGTTGATCTGGTGTCGCTACAAGGCTCCCTGAAGCGTATCTTCACCGGCTGGATGTTTGCCGACAGCCCGGCGCTCAACGCCATCGACAACGCCGTCTATGACATCTGGCTTCTGGACTGCAAGCAGTCGAGCGACGTGCCGCCGCCGGATCAGCGCGGCTAAGTCAGCCGATTTCCCGCAATGTCTCCAGCTCGGTTTCGAGCAGTCTTTGCGCCAGCGTCAGCATCCGGCTTTGCTCATGATCGGCTCCAGCCAGTGTCTGAAGCGACAAGAGCGCCTGTTCCCGCTCCCGGCGCAGGATGGATGTATCGAGAGATTCGCCTGAGGCGTCGTGCCCCATCAGCACCGCCAAAAGCGGCGAAATCGGCAGATTGGGCTGCTTTGCAAGTTCGGCGCCCAGGTCGACGACCGCCTGTCGTCCGGTCTCGGTGAGCGAAAACACTTCGCGATCCGGATAGGGCGACCCGGACTCGGACCGCCCCTCGATCCATCCAAGTTTCCGGAACCGTTCCAGCATGGCGTATAGCGCCGGCCGTTTCAGGCCGAGCAATGGGGCTATCGTGTCACCGAAGCTTGTCGATATCCCATAGCCGTGCATGTCGTGGGCGCTCAAAACGCTGAGTACCGCCAGTTCCTTCGCCTTGGTTATGCTCATGCAGCCCTGGGTGCCAATCTTCCTGATACAGGCTCGAGATCGTACATGGAAAACGTGTCGATGACAGCATGCATGTCCTCGCCTTCACCGTGATCGCGCTTGCCCTCATCGGTCTCAAGATAGTCGTAAAGGGTTTCCTTGCGGTCGAGCGTCACCCAGACAACGACGGCGTTGCGCTCGCGATCGACACCGACCTGCCGGGCGATGAGTCCATCGATCTTTTCATCCATCAGTTCGCTCGGGCGCGACGCGAGTCGGGTCAGCGCGTCGAGTTTGCCCGGCTTGGCGGTCGACACGGACACGAAGGTGTATGTGGGGGTTGTCATGATTATCTCCATAAATGTTGACTAGTCAAAAATGACTATTGTATGTGACCGGAATGAGCAAGGCATTTTTGTGCCTATGCGAAAGACTGCCGCCGCCAATCGGCTAGGCGGGCCAGTGAAAACTGCGGCTGAATTCGGGATACGCGCCGGAAGGACCAGCCAATGCGATCCTGCGTGACTGCGCGATAGGGGCGTGAGAAAACTACGGATTAGCGACGTGGGTGGTTGCGCGCCTCAGCTCGAAGAGACACCTGGCCATCGCACCATCCTGGTCTGAACCTGAACCGAGACGGAGCCAGGACATCGCCAGCGGGTCGCCGACAATCGATCGCGAGCGGCTCAGAAGAACTCGTCGACGAGTCGATAGTAGTCCAGACGCGCTGGGTCCGGCGCGATGCCATAGGCGGCAAAGAACGGGGCGACCCAATCAGGGCCGATATTGTCGGCGATCGAGCGTGCCGCCAGCGCCAGGTCGGCATGGCGGTCGGCCCGCCCCAGACGTCCGCAATCGACAAATCCGCAGAACTGGCCGTCCTGAGTCATGAAATTAGGCAGGCAGGCATCGCCGTGGCAGACGACGATGTCTTCTGTATGAGGGCGACGGGCGGTCAACGCATCGAAAAGCGTCGACGCCGAAAGGCCCATGCGCTCGTCGTCAAAATCGCTCTCGTCGACAAGACCGGCACGAAGGTGCACTTCGGCCTGGGCAATCACGGCGTCGAGCGTTCTGTCGAATGGACAGCGCCCGGTTGGGATGGCGTGCAATTGCCTGAGCGCCTTTGCCATCATTGCCACGATCATGGCGGGGGCCAGATCCTGGGAGGACGCCAGGTCCGTACCGCTGACCGCTGTCATCAGCAGATAGGTGTTTTCCGAACCGGACTCGCTGATGACGACCTGCGGTGCCGACAGCCCCTCAGTCGCCAGCCAATCAAGGCGCTCGGCTTCGGCGGCAAGCTCGCCATGCGGCCCTGACGGTTCGATCTTGAGGAACAGATCCCGGCGTCCGGGCGAGGTCAGACGAAAGACGTTGGCGCTTGAACATCCGATGGTTTTCCGGCTCGCATCATAGCCGGCTATGCGCGTGGCCAGTGCGGCGGGAAGGTCGGCGGGCAGGAGGCTCATCAGTCGCCAGCCGCATCGAGCGCGAAGAAATCGCCTTTATGTTCCAGAGCCTCGGCCAGCATCATCTCATAGGTCTCGCGCTTGACCTCGACGCCGCCGAGCGAGGCGAGGTGCTCGGTCAGGAACTGCGTGTCCAGCAGCCTAAAGCCACCGGCCTTCAAACGGGCGACGAGATGCGCCATGGCGATCTTGGAGGCGTCGGTTCTGGTGTGGAACATCGATTCGCCGAAAAAGGCGCCGCCGATGGCCAGACCGTAAAGCCCGCCGATCAGATCGCCGTCGGACCAGACCTCGACCGTGTGGCAAAAGCCGCGCCGGAACAGTTCGCCATAAACCGACCGGATGGTGCCGTTTATCCAGGTGACATCCCGGTCGGCGCCGATCGAGGCGCAGCCGGAGATCACGGCATCGAAATCGCTGTCGACACGGATTTCGTGGTCAGGGCGCCTGATCGCCTTCCTAAGGCTTTTCGAGATGTGGAAACCATCGAGAGGCAGGATGCCGCGCATCTCCGGGCTGACCCAGAACACGTCCTCGTCCTCGGCGTGCTCGGCCATCGGAAAGATGCCGGCCTGATAGGCTCTGAGAATCAGGTCGGGCGTGATTTCGAGATCGAAAGGATCGGGACGGGTCATGACCTAGATTAACGCGACCGGGCGCGCCCGCCAATGCAGCGCTTGATCTGTCGATCATTCAGGTAATGCTTTTCCGGCACGCCCGAGGCGTGCCGGCGAGTGAAACGGCAGGAGCGGCTACCCAAAGGGCAGCGGCTTAGGCCTTGTTGTCCTTGAGGAAGCCCTCGAGCCAGTGGATGTCGTAATCCCCGGTCTGGACCGCCGGCTGGTCGATCAGCCTGAGGAACAACGGCAGCGTCGTCTTGATGCCGTCGACGACGAACTCGCCCAGGGCCCGACGCAGACGCTGCAGGCATTCCTCGCGGGTCCGCCCGTGCACGATGAGCTTGCCGATCAAGCTGTCGTAATAGGGTGGGATTTTGTAGCCCTGATAAACGGCGCTATCGATCCGGACGCCGACGCCGCCGGCCGGATGGTAGAAGCTGATGGTGCCGGGCGAGGGGGCGAAGGTCTGGGGATCCTCGGCGTTGATACGGACCTCGATGGCATGGCCGAAAAAGCGCACCTGGTCCTGGGTCAGCGACAGCGGCTCGCCGGCGGCGACACGGATCTGCTCGTAAACGATGTCCATGTCGGTGATGCGCTCGGTGACCGGGTGCTCCACCTGCAGGCGGGTGTTCATCTCGATGAAATAGAACTCGCCGTTCTCGTACAGGAACTCGATGGTTCCCGCGCCCGAATAGCCAAGCTTCTTCATGGCATTGGCGCAGATCTCGCCGATCTCGTCGCGCTTTTCTTCGGGCACGGCCATGGCCGGTGCCTCTTCGAGGACTTTCTGGTGCCGGCGCTGCAGCGAGCAGTCGCGGGTGCCGAGATGGATGGCGCCGCCCTTGCCGTCGCCGATCACCTGCACCTCGATATGGCGCGGCTTGCCGAGATATTTTTCGATATAGACGGTGTCATCGCCGAAGGCGGCCTTGGATTCGGAGCGCGCCGTGCCGAAGGCGGTGGACATTTCGGCCTCGGAATTGGCAACCTTCATGCCGCGACCGCCGCCACCGGCGGAGGCCTTGACCAGCACCGGATAGCCGATCTCCTTGGCGATCTTCTTGGCCTCGGCCTCGGTCTCGACCCCGCCTTCCGAACCCGGAACGCAGGGGATGCCCAGAGCCTTGGCCGTGCGCTTGGCCTCGATCTTGTCGCCCATCATCTCGATGTGGCGCGACGACGGGCCGATGAAGGCGATCTTGTGCGTTTCGAGAATGTTGGCGAAGCGGGCGTTTTCGGACAGGAACCCGTAGCCCGGATGCACGGCATCGGCGCCGGTGATCTCGCAGGCCGCGACGATCGAGGGAATGTGGAGATAGGAATCCTTGACCGGCGGCGGACCGATGCACACGCTCTCGTCGGCAAGCCGGACGTGCATGGCGTTGGCGTCGGCGGTCGAATGGACCGCGACGGTCTGGATACCCAGCTCCTTGCAGGCGCGCAGCACCCGCAAGGCAATCTCGCCGCGGTTGGCGATGAGGACCTTCTGGAACATGCTATGCGCTCCGCTTTCCCTTAGTCGGGCAAATGCCCATTAGTTCTGCCGTTCGGTTCATCCGAAAACCGATAACCACTTTTCGGACCTCACTCTGGCTACTCGATGATGGCGAGCGGCTCGCCGTACTCGACAGGCTGCGAGTTGTCGACAAGAATGCGGGTGATCTTGCCGGAACGGTGAGCCGGAATCTGGTTCATCGTCTTCATCGCCTCGACGATCAGGACCGTCTGGCCTTCGGTGACCTCGGTGCCGACCTCGACGAAGGGCTTGGCCCCGGGCTCGGCCGCAAGATAGGCGGTGCCGACCATCGGCGAGGTGAGGGTGCCGGGCATCGAGGCAAGATCCTCGGCCGGCGGCTGGGCTGCCGCAATAGGCCCGGGCGCCGGAGCGCTCGCCGGAGCCGCAACGGGCGCAGGCTGCTGAGGAGGTGCGGCGTAGGTCACGCTGCTGCCGCCCGGATGGGAGCGGGTGACGCGGACGCGGAATTCGTCGCGCTCTATCTCGATCTCGGCGAGATTTTGTTCGTTCAACAACTCCGCAATGGCGCGGATCAGGTTCTGATCCACCTCAAGGGGTTTACTCATGTCAGGTCCGTCTCCCCGGCCGATGCGATAATCAAAGCCTCTCGGCAAGTGCCGAGATGGCCAATTTATAACCGGTCGCACCGAAGCCGCAAATGACCCCGAGCGCAACTGGCGAGATAAAGGAATGGTGGCGGAAGGATTCGCGCGCAAACACGTTGGACAGGTGCACCTCGATTGCGGGCACGCTGACAGCGCGAAGGGCGTCCTGTATGGCCACCGATGTGTGGGTATAGGCGGCGGCATTGAGAACAATGCCGGCCCCCGCGGCCCCCGCCGCCTGGATGAGGCTGACCAGTTCGCCTTCGGAATTGGTCTGGGCAAAGCTGCACTCGAACCCAAGCCGATCGCACTCTGTACGGCACATCGCTTCAATATCGGCAAGGCTCAGCGTGCCATAGATATCGGCTTCCCGCGTGCCGAGCAGGTTGAGATTGGGCCCGTTCAGGATGTGGATGCTTTTCGCCATTGCTCTTTGTTTGCCACCGGCCTTCGGTCGATGACAAGCGAGTATCGCATTACTGGTAAAAAGGCAAAGCCTTGCGGCGGTTCGGGCATGCTGCCCGAACCGATTTCCCCATCAGTGTATTTGGGGGCTGGCGACAATGCCGGGGTCAGCCCTCACACTCGGTCTTGCCGCAGTCGCGCATGTTGGCGATACGGGTCTTGAGCGCGTCGATGCCGACAGCGCCGGAAATGATCTCATCGCCGATGATGTAGCTCGGCGTACCGTTGATATCGAGCGCCTGGGCGATGTCGTAGCTGGTCTTGATCATGTCGGACACGGCTGAAGAACTGGCGTCGGCGGCGAGTTTGTCCGGGTCGAGGCCGAGCGTCTTGGCTTCATCGAGAACCGTGTCGGCGTCGATCTGGCCGCGGCTGGAGAACAGGGCCGAGTGCAGTGCCCAGTAATCGACGCCAGCGCGGTGAGCGGCGAGAGCGACGCGGGCGGCGTCGGCGGACGCCTGCGACAGAATCGGGAATTCCTTCAAAACGATCCGGAGATTGGGATCCTCGGCGATCAGGCCCGCCATGTCGGGCAGGGCGCGCCGGCAATACGAGCAATTGTAGTCGAACATCTCGACCAGCGTGACATCGCCATCCGGGTTGCCGATGACGACCTGGCCTTCATCGTTGAAGATCTTGTCGTGCAGGGCGGCGATGGCTTCGCGGTTGGCTGCGTCCTGCTGCACCTTGCGCTCGGCAGTCAGGGCAACCGACATCTTCTCGAGGATCGAGGGGTTGGCCATCAGATAGGATTCGATCATCGGGTCGAGCGTCGCCGCATCGACACTCGGGGCCGGATCGGGCTTGGCGGCGGTATCGGTCTTGGCCAGTTCCTCACCGACAATGGTGCGCACCTCGGACTCGGACAGCCCCGGCGCCGGATGCAGCCACAGGTTCGAAGCCAGTCCGCCGGCAAAAAGGGCGGCAATGGCGATAAGTGCAATGTTCAGGCGCGTCATCCGGCGGATCTCCGATAGAGGAATATTCAGGAATGGGAATATAGTGCGCTTCCATCATATGTGAAGCGGCAGTGCGTCGCAGTCAGGGGGCAGTGCCAGACCAAAGGCCTCTAGCTGCCCCTAACGGACAAGGGCGAGGATATCATCGGCGCGTAACCATGCGGGGCTGCCCTTGCTCAAATTTTCTTGAGCCTTGCGTGCAAGCCCGAGCGCGACGCCCTTGTCGCCGCGTTGCAGCGCCGCTTCGGCGGAGGCGAGATTGGCTTCGCCCATCTGCCCGAGCGCCGCATAGGCGCGGGCCAGCGTGGTGTTGGCGATGATGGCGTCGGTGTCCTCGTTGGCGGCGCGCTTCAATTGCAGGATCGCCTCGTTGACATTGGATTTGCCGCCGGCATCGAGCAGGGCCTGACCGTACAGCACCCGGATCAGCGGTTCTTTCGGCGCCATGGAGACGGCATGGGCGAGCGGGCGAAGGGCCTTCTGCGGCTGGCCGGTCTCATAATACATCTGGCCGAGCAGCTCTTCGAGAAAGGGGTTGGAGGGCGCAGAGGCGGCGATATTGGCCATGACCGGTATCGCCGAAATGCCGGCGCCCGACTTGTAGGCGGTCAGCACCCGCGCGTAGCGGGCGGCGAGCGATTTATCCGAATTGGGATAGGAATTGATGACGGTCTGCCGGGGTTCGAGGAAGCCGACGACCTTGGCCCGCGCCAGCGCCAGCCGGGCATCGTCGGCGGGGTTGCTCTTCTTGTTCCAGTTGGACAGCGATTTCGCCTTGGCTTCGACCTGATTGATTCGCGTTGTCGCATCCGGGTGGGTGCGCACATAGGGTGAATAGCCGGCTGATTCCTCGGCCTTGAGATATTCAAGCACCTCAACCATGCCGCGCCCGGACTGTCCGGTCGCCTGCAGATACTTGAGCGAAGCGGCATCGGCGGCGCTTTCCTCCGAGCGCCGGAAGGCCATCAGCGAGTTCTGGCCGGCAGATTGCGAAGCGAGAATGAAGGCGGAAGCGAGCCCGCCGATCTGGGGGCCTCCGGCAGCGCTTGATGCCATCGCTGCACCGGCGCCGAGCACCATGGCGGCGGCCTGCAGAACGGCATTGGTACCCTGCTGCTCGCGGATGCGGGCAAGGTGACCGCCGGCGACATGGCCGATCTCGTGGGCAAGGATCGCCTTGAGTTCGAGCGAATCCTTGACCTCGATCAGCGTGCCGTAATTGACGAAGACCGAGCCGTCCTCGATGACGAAGGCGTTGAAGCCGCGGTCGGCGACGAGATAGACCTTCGGCTTGACCGGCAGTCCCGCCGCCTTGAACAGCGGCAGCGAGAAATCGCGGATCATGCTCTCGATTTCGGCATCGCGGATGATCGAGAAGCCCTGAGCCGCGGACTGGGCGAGCTGGGCGCAAAGCGCCAGCATTGTCACCATCAGCACTGCCAGCATGCGGCCAAGACGAGGCTTGAACCTTTCGGCGATTGCGGTCATTGCTCGAATAAGCCCTATCTGCGACCTGCCGGAGTCGTGCCTTGCGAGATCGCATTTGCCACTTCGGAAACCGGCAGTTCTTTCCGACACATGCTCCTGCGAGTGCAGGGGCAATTGGACGATTTGATGACTGACACCATAACCGACGGCCTGCAACCTTTCCATGTCATGGAAATCCTCGCCATGGCAAAAGCGCTGGAAGCGGAGGGGCAAAACGTCATCCACCTGTCGGCCGGCGAACCCGGCGCGCCACCGGCCCCTGAGGTGCGGGCGGCAGTGCGGGCAGAACTCGACAAGCCGCAGCGCTACACCGAGGCCAAGGGCATCACGCCGCTGAGGGGCGCGCTTGTCGCCTATTATGCCAGCCAGCATGGCGTTGACATCGATCCCGCGCGTATCATCGTCACCACCGGGTCTTCGGCAGGGTTCCTGCTCGCCTTTCTCGCCGGGTTCGCCCCTGGCGCCGGCATTGCCGTCACCCGGCCGGGCTATCCCGCCTATCTCAACACCTTGTATGGCATGGGCTTTTCTCCCGTCGAAATCCAGATTTCGGCACAAAACGGCTGGAAGCTTACGCCCGAGGCGGTGCGCGCCGCCCATGCCGCAACGCCGTTCGCTGGGCTGCTGATCGCTTCGCCGGCCAATCCGACAGGGGCAGCGCTCAATGCCGAAGAGCTTTTCGCGCTGGCCGATGTCTGCGCCGAACTCGGCGTGCGGCTGATCTCGGACGAAATTTATCACGGGCTGAGCTATGCCGGTGCCTCGCCGAGCGCGCTCGAACACACGGACGCGGCGATCGTCATCAACTCCTTCTCGAAATTTCACTGCATGACCGGCTGGCGCGTCGGCTGGATGGTGCTGCCCGAAGACCTGGTGCGCAAAACCGAAATGCTGCAGCAGAACCTGTTTATTTCGGCGCCGACCCTCAGCCAGACCGCCGCGACCGCAGCGCTCGGCGCCATGGCGTATGGCGAAGCGCAGCGTCAGGCCTATCTGCGCAACCGCGAGGTGCTGAGTTCGGGGCTGAGCGCGCTCGGGTTTATCGGCAAGCCGGGCGAGGGCGCCTTCTACCACTATGCCGACATTGGCAAATTCTCCAACGACTCCATGAGCTTTTGCAAAACGCTGCTGCGCGAGACTGGCGTCGCGGCGGCTCCTGGGATCGATTTCGACCGTATCGAGGGCCACCGCTATGTGCGCTTCTGCTACGCCGGCAAGCCGGAGGAGATCGACGAAGCGCTGGTCAGGATCGGGCGCTTCGTCGGGGCATAGAGTGGCCTAGCGCAGGTCATTCTCAGACGGAATTCGCCTTTGTTTCCCTCCCCTTGATGGGGAGGGTGGCCCGGCGATAGCCGGGTCGGGTGGGGTGGAGCCGCAGGCGCCGGTGAGTTCCCCCACCCAGGCTCACGACGGACTTAGCAAGGGCTAAGTCCTGTTCGCCAACCCTCCCCACAAGGGGGAGGGAAAGGCCCTGCGTCCGCTTCCGTCATAAACTGACAGAATCTACCGTGGATTGTCCGCCAGAGAGAACACCCGCAAGCGGTGCCCGTCCGGATCCTCGACGACGAAGGTGAAGCCGAAATCCATCCGGGTCGGTTCCTGAATCACCGGCGCGACGGCGGACCACTTCTCATAGGTCGCGGAGACGGCCGCATCGTCGGGCTCGGAGAAGGAAATCTCGACGCCGCCGGCGGGCTTCGGCGTTGGGTCGATGTCACCTGCGATCCACAGACCGATCTTGATGCCGTTTTCGAGCACATAGAGCGCGAAGTCCGGCGCGTTTTCGACCGGTTCCCGTCCGAGCAGTTGCGAGTAGAAGGCCGTGCTGCGGGCCGGATCGGCGACGGACAGCAGGATGTAGTTGAGCGTGGTCATGAAACTATCCTTCAGCTCGTTCTAGCGCGCTGCCGGCACGAAATAGCGGATGCGGTGGCGGTCGGGATCTTCGACGACATAGGTCAGGCCGAAATTCATCTCAGTCGGCGACTGGATGACGTTGAGGCCGCTGCTGCGGCTCATCTCGTGGCTCTGCCTGAGAGCGTCTGCGTTCGCTATCGGGATGCCGTATTCGGCGCCGCCGCCGGTGATTTCGGCTTCGGGGTCGACGGTACCAGTCAGCCACAGGCCGAACTGGATGCCGTTGGGCAGGGCGAACATGGCAAATCCGGGCCGTTGTGCCGCCGGATCTATGCCGAACAGGTTCTTATAGAATTCAGTGCTCTTTGGAAGGTCTTTCACGTAAAGAGCGAGGAAATTGACAGCGGTCATGTCTGGTCTCCGTTTCTTGGAATACGGAGACGATAGAGTCACTTCCTGTCAGAAGATGGCAGTGGCTGCTGTTCGGGAATGGCCAACTGCGCCCGCCATTCCGAGATCATCGCCTGACGGCGGCGTGGATAGCGCTTGCCCGTCTCCCGGACGGCGCGGATGCGGTCGGCGCGGAAGTGGCGGTAATCCTGCCGGAGCTCGCACCAGGCGGCGATGACGCGCACCTGGTCGAAAAAGCCGATGACGAAGGGCCAGATCGTGCGTTTCGACGGACGGCCTTCGACGTCGGCATAATCGATCTCGAGCTTGTGCTCGCGGCGGATGGCCAGCCGGATGACGCCGAGATCGATGACGCCGGCCTCGATCGGGCGGCCCGGCGCGATGTAAAGGCCGTTGGTTTCGAGCTGGTCCCGGAGATCGCGCGGCAAAACGGCGCCGATCTTGGCCAGGGCCTGGTTGGCGGCGGCCCCGAGCCGCCTGTCGGCGCGATCCGCCACCCATTTCGAGCCGAGCACCAGCGCTTCGATCTCCTCTTCGGAAAACATAAGCGGCGGCAGCATGAAGCCGGGCTTCAAGACATAGCCGAGGCCCGGTTCGCCCTCGATGTCGGCGCCCTGGCCCTGAAGTGTTGCAATGTCGCGGTAAAGCGTGCGGATCGACACGCCCAGCTCATCGGCCAACACCTGACCCGTTACCGGGCGGCGGTGGGCGCGAAGCACTTGCAACAGATCAAAAAGACGTTCGGTTCGAGACATGATCAAGCCGGCAGAAAATGGCGGTGTTCAATCATATGTCAGGACATGCTGTCAGGAAATGGCAGTGAGGACGCAGGGTTATTCGCAGGTCTGCAGAAACGCCGCGGCGATGGCGCGGGGCAGATCGGGCTTGATGCTGGCGTCTGTCGAATCGAGGAACTGACCGGCGGTGCCGACAAGGGGCAGGCTGGCGATCTGCGGATCGGTGATACGCGCCATCAGGGCGGCGGCGAAACGGTCGCACTGCAGCACCTTGAACGGGCGGTTGTGATAGTCGCTGACTTCTGGCGAAAGCGGATCTGTGAGGCTGAGACGGTTGTGCTCCCGCGCCGTTGCCTCGAACGCGGCGACAAGCGCTGCCTGCCGTGTCGGCCAGTCTTGCGCATCCATGGTGGCCAGAAGGGCGGCATGGACTGGTTCGACGCCGGGCAGGCGGGCGAAAGCCTGACCCAGCCATTTGAGGTAGGGCGGATAGACCCTGTGCATGAACAGCCAGAGCTGCATCAGGTCGCGGGCCAAACGGGCGGCGATAACACGCGAGCCGAGGTCATCGCCGGTTTCGGCAGTGCGCCCTGCAAAGGCTTCTTCCTGGGAAAGCTTTTGCCACTGGCTGGCGAGGACCCAGAGCCAGAGATCATCGGGATACCAGGCGAGGTTGCCTCGGATGCGCGAAAGCGTGCCGGATGCATCGGCAAACACGGCGCCACCGGTGATTTCGGCGAGCCGGAAGGACGGCGTCGACAGCCAGTCGACAGGCGCGATGTCGCCACGCGGATCGAAGCCGAGCCGCTCGCTGAACCATGTGTCTGCGGTGGTAACCTCGATCTGGTGCCTGACGGCGCTGCCGTGCCGGCTGAAGCGGGTGGGCAGGCCTCGAAAACTGTCGGGCAGGGCGGTGGCGAGCGCGGTGTCGATCTCGGCGACCTGTCCGGCATCTTCGACGAAAAGCTGTAGCCTCAGGCCCCAGTCGTGATCGCGGGAGCGGGCGTCATCGAAGCCGAGGACTTCCGAACCCGCACCGATCAAGGAAGCAGCATAGGCAAGGCGCGGAAAGGCCGTGGCGAGCAGCGGTTCGACGATGTCACCGAAATAGGCCTCGGAAAGCGAAAGGCCGCTCATGTCGCCGGAAATCTCCGTGGGCATGAACGGCCTCCTGCAATCAGGATCGCGTGGCTTTTGTGATCAGCCGAAGAACCCGCGCTGCCACCAGCCGGTCTTCTTGGGCTTGTTGTCTTCCTCGGACTTGGCATCTGAGGTGCCGGACGAGGTGACGACGATGCCCTCTTCGGGAAGTTCGCGCTTGGCTTGACGCGGCTTGGCCTCTTCCTTGGGCGCTTCAGCTTCTGGTTCGGCTTCCTGCTTCGGAGCGGGCTCGGGCTTGGCCTCGGCCGTTTCGGCACTCGCCTCAACCGTCTCGGCGGGCTTGTCCTCGGTGTCGGCCTTCTTGGTGCGACGGCGCGGTTTGCGCTTGGGCTTTTCCTCGGCTTCGGGCGCTGCCTGTTCGACCGACGGCGCAGTGGCGGCATCGGCGGCTTCGGCAGGCGCCTCAGCTGTCTCGGCGTCGGCCTTCTTGGTGCGGCGACGCGGCTTGCGCTTGGGCTTTTCCTCGGTTTCGGGCGCTGCGTCTTCCGCAGTCGGGGCCGGGGGGGCGCTGCCTTCGACGGCGGCGATCGCCTCGGCATCCGTCACCTCACTGGCGGCGGCGGGCTGGGTTCTGACAGGTTCGTCGTTGTTCTCAGGCACCGGCACGCCGGCGTCCTCCAGATCGTTGACGCCCTTGGCGACATCTTCGGCAACCAGCGGGCTCTCCGAGCCTTCAACGGCATCCTGGGCATCGAACTCGCCTTCACCGCCCTCGGACGGCTTGCGATTGCGGCGTCCGCCGCGGCGGCCACGACGGCGGCGCTTGCGCGGACCGTCCTCATCATTGGCCGGGGCACCGCGAGCCTCGCTGGCCTCGCTGGTTTCGCTGGTCTCGTCCTCGTCGCCCGTTTCCGAGTCGGCGCGGGTTTCGGTATCGTTTTCGACCTCGTCGCGGTTGCGGTTGCGACCACGGCGACCGCGGCGGCGGCGCGAGGAACGGGAACCGTTGTCGTCGTCCTCCGACTTTTCGTCTTCGCTCGCCTGGACTTCGGTCTCTTCCTCGTCGTCGTAGTCGCGCATTTCGGCGCTGTCGACCTTGACGTGGACGGCGCGCGGCACCTCGGCGCCGGCCATGCGGCTCTCGACACGCTCGATGTGGAAATGATTGCCGGTGAGCTTTTCGTCGGCCGTGATGGTCAGGCCGAGGTCATACTTGGCCTCCAGATCCATCAAAGTGACGCGCTTGGCATTGAGGATATAGAGCGCGACGTCGGTGGGGACGCGAATATTGAGCGACTGGCCAGGCTTTTTCAGCACCTGGTCCTCGACGGCGCGAATGACCATCAGCGCCAGGCTCTCGGTCGAGCGGACGATGCCGGCGCCCGAACAGACCGGGCAGACATGGGTGGAGCTTTCAAGCACGCCGAAGCGGATGCGCTGGCGGCTCATTTCCATCAGGCCGAAATGGGAGATGCGACCGACCTGGATGCGGGCGCGGTCGTTCTTGAGCGCGTCCTTCAGCCGGCGTTCGACATTGCGGATCGAGCGCCGCTCCATCATGTCGATGAAATCGATGACGATCAGGCCGGCAAGATCGCGCAGACGGAGCTGACGCGCCACTTCGTCGGCGGCCTCAAGGTTCGTCTGATAGGCCGTGTCCTCGATATTGTGCTCACGGGTCGAGCGGCCCGAGTTGACGTCAACCGAGACCAGCGCTTCTGTCGGGTTGATGACGATATAGCCGCCAGAGGGCAGGGTGACCTGCGGCGAGAACATCGCATCGAGCTGCGGCTCGACCGAAAACTTCGAGAAGATCGGCTGATCTTCCTTGTACGGTTTCACGTTCTTGGCGTGGGACGGCATGATCATCTTCATGAAGTCCTTGGCCTCGCGATAGGCGGCATCGCCCGCCACGAGAACCTCGCCGATATCCTTGTTGTAGAGGTCGCGGATGGTCCGCTTGATCAGGCTGCCTTCCTCATAGACCAGGTTGGGGGCCTGCGAGGTCAGGGTCAGCGTGCGGACGTTTTCCCACAGCCGCATCAGGTATTCGAAGTCGCGCTTGACCTCGGCCTTGGTGCGCGAGGCACCGGCCGTCCTCAGGATAACGCCCATGCCTTCGGGCACCTCGAGGTCGGTGGCGATTTCCTTCAAACGCTTGCGGTCGACGGCGTTGGTGATCTTGCGCGAGATGCCGCCGCCACGGGCGGTATTGGGCATCAGCACCGAATAGCGGCCGGCGAGCGACAAATAGGTGGTGAGAGCCGCGCCCTTGTTGCCGCGCTCTTCCTTGACCACCTGCACCAGCATCACCTGGCGGCGCTTGATGACTTCCTGGATCTTGTAGCGGCGGAACAGGTTGCGCTTGCGGTTCTGGGCTTCCTCGATGGCATCGTCGCCACCGACATCGTCGACGCTCTCGTCGGAGTTGGCGACCTGCTCGGCGCCGCCCCCGTTGGACTCATCGTCTTCGCCAGCGGTCTCGGCAGCGTCGTCCTCGGCTTCGGATGCGGCCTGTTCGGCTTTGGCGGCGTCTTCGCTCGCCGTGTCATCGTCCTCATCGACCTCGGCGGCTTTCAGCGCCTCGCGGTCGGCGACAGGGATCTGGTAGTAGTCGGGATGGATTTCGGAAAAGGCCAGGAAGCCGTGGCGGTTCCCGCCGTAATCGACAAAGGCCGCCTGCAGGGACGGTTCGACCCTGGTGACCTTTGCGAGATAAATGTTTCCGCGCAATTGCCGGCGCGCGGCGGCTTCGAAATCAAATTCCTCGAGACGGTTACCGCTTGTGACGACAACCCGGGTTTCTTCCGGGTGGGTGGCATCCACCAGCATTCTTTTGGTTGGCATTTAATCTTACTCCACACCGTCGCGCGCCGAGGGCGGCCGGACCGAAGGACCGGACGAGGGCGCCAAGCGAGGTGCTATTCGTTTCTGAAATGGCGCTCTGCGCGCCTGTGAGGGAGAAGATCGGATGATGCGGCCGGCGAACGACGCTAACTGTCTCGCCTCCTGTGCCGCATAGTTCCATGTCGATCTTCCCTGTTCGTGCGTGCGCGCCTCAGGTTGGTCGGCGTGGACGCGTTCGACCGCTGTCGGCCGAAAACTTGTAAAGAGGTTATGGCGCCGCTTCGCCGCGTGGCCGCAGCGGGGCTTTGCCGTCCTGCCCGTTTCGAAAGACACTCAATATGTCGCCTTCATGGCGTACATTATCAAGGTACGTCCGATGACAGGACACTCAACCTCTAGTTTGGCTTTATTGAGATTGCGTCAAATTGGCAACAGGAAAGTCATAATGTGACGCAAGCTTGCCCAATTGCGATGATTGTCGAACAGCAAATTGCAGACCCCACGAATCCTTTGAGAAGCGAATCGCCTAATCTCGCCTGCGAATTTGGGATACTGGCATGATCGATTGGTTGAAAACCGCTGTCTGGCGGAGGGTATGTGTCGGCTTGGGCGTTCTCGCCCTGCTGACGGCTGCCATGGCGCCGGTCGCGGCGCAGGATGAAGCGGATGCGGCGGCGGCGGCCGGGCCTCCGAAAGTCATCGACATGCGTATTCTCAACAATGCCGAGCGCGCCCGGCTCGTCATCGATCTGTCCGGCATAACGGAATTCGCCACCGCCTCACTGGCCGAGCCCGATCGTATCGTCGTCGATATCAGGGCGACGGATCTGGCTGCGCCTGTCGGCGAGACCGAAGCCGGCGAAGGCCTGATCGGCTCCTACGCGCTGTCCGTCGCCGAACAGGGGCGCGTGCGGGCAACGCTTACCCTCAGCTCGCCTGCCCAGGTGCAGGACGCCTATTTGGTGCAGCCGGTCGATACCCAGCCGGCCCGGTTGATCGTCGATATGGTGCCCGACACCCCGACGCGCTTCGCGCATCGGGTCGAGGACGACTACAAGAAGGCGCTGTCGCGCGCCGAGGCCGAACAGGCCGCTCAGGCGCCGGAGCAGGCCGCGCATACGGCGGGATCTGCCGGTGGTGAACGCCCCGGCGACATACCTGCGCTGCCGCCGACGGGGACCGACGAACGCCCGCCCGCGCGGCCCCTGATCGTCATCGATCCCGGCCACGGCGGCATCGACGGCGGCGCCGAAGCCCCGAACGGCACGAAAGAGAAGGACATCGTCCTGAAGTTCTCCCGAGAATTGCGGCGGCTGCTGGTCGACATGGACCGCTTCGATGTGGCCATGACCCGTGACGACGACAGTTTCGTCCGACTTGAGGACCGGGTGAAACTGGCGCGGGCCAACAAGGCCGACCTGCTTGTCTCGATCCATGCCGACGCCTTCCAGGAACAGGACGTGAGTGGGGCGAGCGTTTACGTGCGCGACCAGAACGCGACGAATGAACTTGACGAGATTCTCGCCGAGAACGAGAACCGCTCCGATCTCGTTGCCGGTTTCGCAACGCCCGATACAGACGAGCGCGTCACCTCGATCCTTGTCGAGCTGATGCAGAGAGAGACACGGCGACAGTCCTACATCGCCGCCAACAGCATGCTGCAGGCGCTTGGCCCCAGCATCACGCTCAGGCGGTTTCCGCTGCGAAAGGCCAATTTCGTCGTCCTGCGGGCGCCGGAGGTGCCTTCGGTCCTGGTCGAGCTCGGGTTCATCTCAAACCCGGCCGATGTCGCCAATCTCACCACCGGCGGCTGGCGTGACAAGACGGCGGAAGCACTTGCAAATGGTATTGCGGACTATTTCGATTCGCTCGGCGTGAACTGAGTGGACGGGTGCGGACAAGTTTTGGGGTGGCACAGCGTGCCAAACCCCGCTAAGTCGGGCGCCGCAGTGGTCATCATATTTCCGCCGTCAATGAAGGTCAGACGGCGTGTGGCTCGCGGCAGGGAAACAACACGACTGGGACAGGCATAGATGCTGCGCATCCTCGGCTGGGTTTTCGGCTTTTTCGTATTCATCGGACTGATCGGGGTCGGCGTCGGAGTCTACTTCATATCGACACTGTCGGCCGATCTGCCCGATTACACGGTGCTGAAGGACTACCAGCCGCCGGTGACGACGCGCGTCCATGCCGCCGATGGCTCGCTTCTGGCCGAATATGCCCGCGAACGCCGGCTGTTCCAGCCGATCGAAACCATCCCGCCACTGATCGTCGATGCTTTCCTGTCTGCCGAGGACAAGGATTTCTACAAGCATTCGGGTCTGTCGATTGACGGGTTGCTGCGCGCCTTGCGCGACAACATCCTGGCGCGCGTCGAGGGTGACAATTCCATCCAGGGCGGCGGTTCGACCATTACCCAGCAGGTGGCCAAGAATTTCCTTCTGACCTCCGAGCAGACCTGGGAACGCAAGGCCAAGGAAGCGCTTCTGGCGCTGAGGATCGAGTCGACCTTCTCCAAGGACCGCATCCTTGAGCTCTATCTCAACGAGATTTTTCTCGGCTTCAACTCCTATGGGGTTGCTGCCGCCGCGCTCAACTATTTCGACAAGGCGCTGTACGAGTTGAAGCTTTCCGAGGCGGCCTATCTGGCCGCCTTGCCCAAGGGGCCGAACAACTACCAGCCCTTCCGTCACCCAAAGGCGGCCATCGACCGCCGCAACTGGGTGATCGATCGCATGATCGAGAACGGCTATGTCACCAAGGAAGAGGGCGCGAAGGCCAAGAAGGACCCGCTCAACGTTGTGCCGCGGCGGTCTGGTTCGCAGGCCTACGCTGCCGAATACTTCACCGAGGAAGTGCGGCGTGAACTGGCCAAGCTTTACGGCGAGGATCAGCTCTATGGCGGCGGGTTGAGCGTCAGGACGACGCTCGAACCCAAACTGCAGGAATATGCGCGCCAGGCGTTGATGGATGGTCTGATCTCCTATGACCAGTCCAAGGGCTTCCGCGGACCGGTGGCGACGATCGATGTGTCGAGCGGCGACTGGGGCGAGGCGGTCGAGGCCATCGAGCCGCTCAGGGACGTGCCGGAATGGACGCTGGCGGTTGTCCTCAAGATGGACACCAACGAGGCCGAAATCGGTTTGCGGCCTGGCACCGACATCGAAGGCAAGATATCGCCCGACCGCGTTACGGGAACGCTGCCCGGACGGACCATCCCGTGGGTTTCCAAGAAGCTCAACCAGGTGCTCAACGTCGGCGACGTCGTCTACGTCAAGCCTGTCCCCGACGAGGAGGGGGTCTACACCCTCGAGCAGGTGCCGAAGATCGAAGGTGCCATCACCGCGATGGACCCGCGCACCGGGCGCGTGCTCGCTATGGTCGGCGGCTTCTCGTTCGACCTCAGCGAATTCAACCGCGCGACGCAGGCCATGCGTCAGCCGGGCTCAGCGATCAAGCCGATCGTATATTCGGCCGCCCTCGACAACGGCTACACGCCGGCCTCCGTGGTGCTCGACGCACCTGTCGAAATCCAGAACCCGGACGGCTCGGTGTGGAGCCCGCAGAATTATGAGTCCGGGCAATATTTCGGCCCGCAGACCCTGCGCGAAGGCCTCGTGCACTCGCGCAACGTCATGACGGTGCGGCTGGCCAAGGATATCGGCATGCCGCTCATCGTCGAGTATTTCAAGCTGTTCGGTCTTTACGACGAGGTGCTGCCGGTCCTGTCGATGGCTCTCGGCGCCGGCGAGACGACCGAAATGAAGATGGTGGCGGCCTATGCCACCATTGCCAATGGCGGCAAGCGCATCACGCCGACGCTGATTGACCGCGTGCAGGATCGCTACGGCAAGACCATCTTCAAGCATGATGAGCGTATCTGCGACGGCTGCAATGTCGACAAATGGGAAAACCAGCCCGAGCCGCTGATCATCGACAATCGCGAACAGGTGCTCGATCCGATGACCGCCTATCAGATCACCTCGATGATGGAAGACGTGGTCAAGCGCGGTACCGGCTATCAGGCCCATGTTCTCAATCGCCCCGTTGCCGGCAAGACCGGCACGACGACCGACTACAAGGACGCCTGGTTCGTCGGCTTCACGCCGAGCCTCGCGGTGGGCGTCTATATGGGCTACGACACGCCGAAATCACTGGGCCGGCGCGGCACTGGCGGCGTGGTTGCAACGCCGATCTTCACCGAGTTCATGCAGGATGCCCTGAAGGGCAAACCGCCGACACCGTTCAATATGCCGGCCGGCATGACCCAGGCCTGGATCGACAAGGCCACGGGCGTTGCCGCGACAGCTGGAACGGACGCCATTCTCGAAGCCTTCAAGCCGGGAACCGGGCCGAACCTGGTTACCTCGGTGATCGGCGTCGACTCCAACGCCTTCACCAACATCGAGTTTGGCAACGACTCCGATCCGAACGCCGGACGCGGCGGGCTGTTCTAGATCATTCCAGTTTTTCCATGAAAGCACTGGAATGAGCTAACCTCTTGTCTTGGCGCATTTTCGAACCGCAAAGCCGGTTCCCGCAAATGCTCCAGAGCCTGCCGTGCCAACGGTTTGCGCAAAGCTCACGCCGGGATGGCGGTGACCGGAATGAACAGCTGGGCGACCGGATTGCCGGCATAGCCCTTCTCCCTGAAGACCGGCAGGAAGCGGTCGTCATAAAGGATGTGGGGCGGCGCCGAGACGTCCGGCCTGAGGCCGTTGGCCGGCAGCCATTCCTTCAGCAGATAGTTCATAGCCATCATCACGTCCTTGTTGCCGCGCTTGACCAAGGTGATCGAGGCGCAGCGGCAGGACGGAAGCACGAGCGGTGTCATGCCGTCGGGAACGTTGGCGAACGACGTCACTTCGACGCCCATGTGGTAGTCGAACTCCGGCGAGTCCTCAGGCTTGAGGAAGGCGCAGATCTGATTGGCGTCGGCGCGATCGGGGACGGTTTCGAGATCGCCGTCTTCCATGATCTTGTGGAAGAACGGCGGCACTTCCTCGGCCTGGCGGTTGGCGACGAAGCTTGTGTGCAGGACGGGGCCGACGATTTTGCGTTCGGGTTGGTCGAGGAGTTCGACTGTGTACATCTGGGGGGCTCTTGTCAGGTTGGTTTCCAGGAGCTCCGGGCTTGCGGCGCGGAAGCGACGTAGACTGCAAATAAATCTTTGCAGTATCTGAAATCCCAGATGTTGATGCGATCGGCAAAGCACAAGTGTGTGGGATTGTCGCGGGCCGGCTGGCGGCCTCGCATGCGTCGCCGGCAAGGGCAGGAAAGGGCGGAGAAGGGTTGATCCTTGGTCCCAGACCGGCTATCGCACCGGCCGGACAAACGGATGGAAGCATAACTATGCGCGCTGAAATCGAGAACAGGGTCGACGAAATCAAGCAGGCCGTAAGCCTGCTGAGGAGGCATCTTTGACTGGGACAATGCGCTTGTCCGGCTCGAAGAACTGAATGCCAAGGCCGAATCCCCCGATTTCTGGAACGATGCGCAGGTGGCCCAGGAGCTGATGCGCGAGCGCCAGTCGCTCGAATTCAACATCGGCGAGGTCCGGCGCATCGAAGCGGCCATCGACGAAAACACCGGCCTGATCGAACTGGGCGAGGAAGAAGGCGAAGCCGAAATCGTCGCCGAGGCCGAGACCGCGCTTGGTGAGCTGGCCGAGCAGGCGGGACGCCTGCGCGTCGAAACGCTGCTGAGCGGCGAGGCGGACGCCAACGACACCTACCTTGAAGTCCACGCCGGCGCCGGCGGTACCGAGAGCCAGGACTGGGCCAACATGCTCTTGCGCATGTATACGCGCTGGGCCGAGCGGCGGAAGTTCAAGGTCGAGATGATGGAATATCACGACGGCGAAGAGGCCGGCATCAAGTCGGCGACGCTGTTGATCAAGGGCCACAATGCCTATGGCTGGCTGAAGACCGAGAGCGGCGTGCACCGGCTGGTGCGCATCTCGCCCTTCGACAGCGCTGCGCGGCGCCACACGAGCTTTTCGAGCGTCTGGGTCTATCCGGTCGTCGACGACAATATCGACATCCAGATCAACGAGGCGGACCTCAGGATCGACACCTATCGGTCCTCGGGCGCCGGCGGACAGCACGTCAACACCACCGACAGCGCCATCCGCATCACCCACATCCCCTCTGGCATCGTCGTCGCCTGCCAGCAGGAGCGCAGCCAGCACAAGAACCGCGCCACGGCCATGGCGATGCTGAAATCGCGCCTCTATGAGGCCGAATTGCAAAAGCGCGAGGAAGCAGCAAACGCCGTCGAGAGCTCGAAGTCGGATATCGGCTGGGGGCACCAGATCCGGTCCTACGTCCTGCAGCCCTATCAGCTGGTCAAGGATCTGAGGACCGAGGTCGAAAGCACCACGCCGTCCAACGTGCTCGACGGCGATATCGACATGTTCCTCGAGGCTTCGCTGGCCAGCCGGGTCGGTGGCGAGACGGAATAGGGCTTCTGGTCGCAAGCTGATTAACAGCAAAAAGCGATTGGCATCCCAGGGCTTGCCCCTGGAATCCACTCAAGTTTCGACCTCCGCGATGCTGCGGATTGGCATACTGGGTCCCGGGATTATGTCCCGGGACGACAATCGTGGGTGTTTTGGCTGCGAGAGCGCAGTCGCCGCGTCGGACGCTTCTTCGAAACAGCTTAAAGAATTGCCTGCAACGTCCTGCCGGCCCTGAGGAAGGGGTTCGGGTCTATAGGCTTGCCGTCGCGGCGGACCTCGAAATGAAGGTGCGGGCCTGTCGAGCGTCCGGTTGAGCCGGATCGGGCAATGAGATCGCCGGTCGAGACCTGGTCGCCGACATCGACCAATATGCGGGACAGATGGCCGTAGCGGGTGACGATGCCGTCGCCGTGGTCGATTTCAACAAGATTGCCATAGCCTGAGCGTTTGCCGGCGAAATCGACCCGTCCTGCGCCGGCGGCCAGCACTTGCGTGCCGGTCGAGGCCGCAAAATCGAGCCCGGAATGAAAGGCCTTGGTGCCAAGGAATGGATCGGTGCGGACGCCGAAGGGTGAGGTCATGCGCAGCGATCCGACCAGCGGACGATGCACCGGCGCGTCGGCGGCGGCATCGCGTGCCACTGCGAAGCGGCGCAGTTGCAGCGCCACGGCGTTGGCGGCATCGGTCAGCGAACTGGCTTCCGCGGCGCTCACCGGCACGAAGGGGCCGCCTGTTGCCGAAAGAGCGTCGGTTGGAATGCCGATGGCGCCAAGGGTCTGGTCGACCTTGTCGGACGCCGACCGCGCAAGATCGGCGAGACTGGCCATGGCTGAGGCATTTTCCCGTTTCATCAGCGTCAGTGACGTGCCGATATCGCCCAGGGAGACAGTTGTCGCGCCGGTCGTGGCACCGGGCGCGGCGGCAGGTTGCGGCACCGGCTTTTCGGCGGCGACCAGACCGAGATCCTCGGCCATGCGCGTCAGCGCCTTGACCACATTCTGCTGTTCGCTGAGGTCTTCCTGCTGCTGGACGAGGTCGCGCAGCTGAAGGTTGATGTCACCCTCGCGGGCATATTGGCGCGAATTCAGGCGGTCGATCTCGGTTCTCAGGTCGGCAATGCGCGTCTCGTAGACGGCGATGGTCCGGTCCGAAGCGGGCGCCACCAGATTGGCGATGTCCGCATGCATCGTCAGCACCAGCACCAGCCCGGCGATCACCGTCAAAAGCGTGCCGGAAACGGTGTAGAACACCCCGGCCGGAACGCCCGCGTCGCGCGGTGGTTTCCGGCGGGAGGACAGGGAAGATACCGAACTACGCAACTTGACACTCCGATGGGTCCGTCGAACGGAACGCCTCGTGTTTCCGAGCCAGTGGGGCAGGGACGCCTTGCCTGGCCGGAAACAGTCGAACTCAAGCTGAATCTTCGGCGATTATGGTTAATAAAGCCCCAAACTCAGCCTTTGGCGATGAGTTCGCGAACAGCGTCCAGAACGGCGGCGGCGTGGCCCTTTACCCGGGCGACGGGGAAGACCGCAGCGATGGTGCCGTCTGGGGCGATGACGAAGCTGGTGCGCTTGAGGCCCATATAGGTGCGCCCCGCCATTTTCTTTTCGCCCCAGACACCATAGGCGGTGATGGCGACATGGTCGGGATCGGCGGCGAGGCGTGACGTGAGCCCGTATTTGGCGCGGAATTTTGTGTGGCTTTCGGTGCTATCGGGCGAAATGCCGAGAACGGAAACGCCGAGCGCGGCAAATTCGGCACCGAGATCGGAGAAATCGCAATTCTCCGTCGTGCAGCCCGGCGTGTTGTCCTTGGGATAAAAGAACAGCACGACATAATGGCCACGTTCGGCGGCAAGATCGAACGTTGCGCCGTCGTCCTGCGCGAGTGTGAAAACGGGAGCGATATCGCCGGGGCTGGGGAGTGTCATTTTTCATTCCTTGTCAGTGCTGCGGGCGTTATGCCTTGCGTCATATTGCGGCCAGTATAGTCAGTAAGGAGAACCGCTAACTGGCGATTCTCGAAAGTTTGGCCACGTGACATATCGGAAAAACCGACCTCATTGACCACAGATCCGACCGACAGCAGCAACGACCGGGCCCCTGGCAAAAAGACCGAAACGGACACGCCGTCCGTGCCGGATAAGCCGTCCGCGCCGTCAGGAGCAGCTGGTGCCGAGGAGACGCGAGGAGCGGAGCAAACTGGAAAGCGCGATTTCAAGGCAGCCATCGCCAAACTGAGGCAACCGATCCGCCGCGAAAGCGCTGGCGAGCCGCCGGTCCGGACCGAGAATGCTCCGGCAGCAATCAAGACGGGCGCGCCGTCCCGACACCATCACAAACAGGCCGGCGCGCACAAGGCACCGGAAACGCCGGCCCGGCATGGTCCGCCTCCTGTTCCGGAAGAACATCCGGCACCTGAAATTCACCCGATCCTGACGCCGGGAGCCGGTGCACCGACGCTTCCCAAGGCGGTGGAAGACACTGTCGAGGCAATCATTCACAGCGTGCCCGACGCGGCACTGCGGGCCGACAGCATCGGAACGCCCCATAACGAGGTCGATGCGCACGCCTTCGAACGTCTCGACGAGCTGGCAAAGCAAAGACCGCACCCGCACGCGGAAAACGCCGCCAAGGATCAGGCGGGCGCGAAACCGGAAGAGGACGGCGGCGGGGAGGTTGCCGCCCCGATCGGGACTGGAAAAGGCTCCGCTGATGAGACGGGTTCCGAAACGGCCACCAGCGTGTCCGAGAACAAGATCGAAGACACTGCCGCGGACAAGGCTGCCGATGGCGCGGCTGGGGACGCCGAAACGGCCTCGACCACCGCTGCCACGTCCGAAGCGACGACAGGCAAGACCACCAAGCGCCACTGGTCCTGGCCGGTGCAGATCGCCGCGATCATTCTGGCCATTCCGGTGGTTGTGACGGCGCTGGTTTATGCGCGCCTGCTGTTTGGACCGGTCGATCTCACCTTCATCCGGCCCACTGTTGAGCAGGCGGTGCGCGACAGCCTGCCGCCGGACAGCGCCATCGAACTCGGCAAGCTGTCCTTGTCGATCGGTGCCAGCTTCTCGCCGGTGCTGCACTTCGATCCGGTGGTCTTCACCGACAACAGCACTGACGCCTCGGTCAACATCGATGCGCTTGAAATCGGCTTTTCGCCACTGCAGAGCCTGATCGGTCAGCCGGCAGCAGTGGTCACGCTTGTCAATCCGCGCGTGCAGGTACTGCAGGATCTGCTTGGACCGCGCCTTGCCTCCTTTACCGAGACCAAAGACCCGGATACCGGTGAAACCGTGGTCGAGATCAAGTCCGGGCGCGACACCTATCCGGAGGTGCGTATCGGTGCCGACGGGTTGCAACTCAGCGGCCCGCCGCCGCGTGGTGACGGCATTGGCTTGAGGTCGGACAATGACTGGCTGATCTATAATTTCGACGCCATGGAGCAATCCATTGTCGGTCTGGAAACCCAGGCCCGCCAGGGGCGTTTTTCCCGGCTGCAGGTACGGGGCGGCTCGATGGAGTTCATCGATCCGGTTCTGTCGATCGTCAGACGCTACGACGATCTGGAAGCACGCATCGTGCCCGGCACCAATGGCAAGCCGACCACGGGCACGCTCGGGGCGGTTCTGGCGGATCGTACCATCACCGGCAGTTTCTCGCGCGAGACCGTTGGTGACGGCACGTCGCGGCTGCAGTTGTCCTTCGATAATCTCGATTTCTCGGCCTTGATGCCGGCGCTCGATGACCCGGATGCGCTGCTGGCAGTCAAGGGTGGCGGCGCGCTGTCCGGGGTGCTCGACTACACGCCCGATGGCGCAATCGCGCACGGCGCCTTCACCATTGACCTGACCGGAACGGAGCTTCGCCTTCGTCACAATTACTTCGGCATCAGCGCCGGGCGGTTTGGGCTCGATTGGGATCCGGGAGCTGCCCAGTTCACGCTGCATGAGGGAACCTTGTTCGTCGGCAAATCGAGTACGCGCCTGTCCGGCGAATTCGCTCTCGGACTTGATGACGTCTACGGACCGATGGTGGCGATGTCCTTGAAGCTCAAGGACCTTGTGTTAACGCCCAACGACATGCAGACTCCCGATACGCCATTCTCCGAGGTCGATGTCAGGGGCTGGTCGGCGCCGCTTTACGGCACCATCGGCATCGACAAGCTGGTGGCGACAAAACCGGGGGTCGAGATCCGCGCCAAGGGCCGTTTCGATATGGTTCGCGATGGCATCGGCGTCGATCTCGAGGTTGGGGGCGAGGGGGCGAGCGCCGATGATCTCAAGCGTTTGTGGCCCTATTTCATCGCGCGCGGCGGACGCGAGTGGTTCGTCAATCACATCGTTCGCGGCCACATGAAGACCGGTACGCTGAAGTTCAAGGCCCCCGTCGGTGCAATCGATCCCGAGGGGGATCAGCCGCTGCCACCGAACACCGCCTGGATCGATCTTGTCGGCTCGGACGTGACGCTCATTCCGACAGAAGGCTTCACGCCGGTGGCGCTCGGTGGTGACGCGAAGCTGACGCTTAGGGACAACAAGACCTCGGTGACCATTGCCTCGACCCGGATCGTCTCGGACAAGGGACAGTTCAGCTTCACCAATGGCGCAGTGCAGATCGACGCCGGCGACGTCAACCGGACGGTGGTTGAGTTCTCGGGTGACGTGAAAGGGCAGATTCCGGCGCTTATCGGGTTTGCCGAAAGCCAGTCCCCGGGTGTCGTCGAAGGGTTCGGGCTGCCGTTCAACGCCCGCAGGATTTCCGGCCAGGTGGACGGGTCCGGCGTGCTGACGCTCACCTTCGGGCATGGCCCGGCGCCGATCGCTGTCGACTACGCCGTCAACGGCACGACACTGAACTTTGCCAGCGCCGAAAAGATTGCGGACCGCATGATCTCGGATGGCCAGCTGAGCTTCCAGGCCACCCCCGACGCCTATCACGTCGCCGGCACGGCGTCCCTCGACGGCGTCGCGGCCGAACTGGTGCTCGATGGCGGCGGCGATGCGCCCGCCGATATCAAGGTTGCCTCGACGGTCGATGTCGCCGAGTTCAAGAACTTCGGCTTCGATTTCTCCGACCTGATGTCGGGCAAGATACGGTTCGTCGCCAAGCCGCTCGATGATGGTGGACTGCAGATCGCCGCCGACCTGACAGAAGCGCGGCTCAATCTGAAGGATGTCGGGCTCGGCAAGCAGGTCGGCGTTCCCGGAACTGTCAATGCCGAGATCCACACCGAAGGCACGCTGACCAAGGTCACCAAGATCGATCTCGGTTTTTCCAGTGTGCGGGTTAAGGGCGATCTCGATTTTGACAGCGAAAAGGGGCTGATCTCTGCCGATTTCAGCGATTTTGCCCTGTCCGGGGGCGATGCGGCCCAGCTCAGCGTCACGCCGGGCGACGAGAGCGGATACAAGGTCAGCCTGTCCGGCGATCAGTTCGACCTGAAACCGATGCTCAAACGCTATTTTGCCCTCGACAAGACCTCGACGGGCGCGCCTCAGGCGACCTCCGTGTCCGAGGAACTCGTCATCGACGCCAAGCTCAAGCGGGCAGTCGGCTATTATGGTGTGACCGCATACAATGTCGAATTCGGCCTCGACATAAAGGGCGAAGACCTGCTCGATGCCTCGCTTCAGGCCCAGTTCACCGATGGAAATACGGTGTCTTTGACCTCGAACCCGACCACTGGCGGACGGCTGATGACGGTGGCGTTCAACGATGTCGGCACGGTCCTGCGCTTCCTCAACATCTACCCGCGCCTGCTCGGGGGCTCGGGCAGCCTGACGCTCAAGACCGATGCCCGTGAGGGCGTCGACTACGGTGAGATCCGCCTCAAGGACTTCTCCATCGTCGACGAGGCCAAGGTTGCCGAGATCCTTGGCAACCACAAGGATTCCCGCAAGCTGATCGCCAACGAGAACCGGCTCAATTTCCAGAATGCACAGGCGAGCTTCATCAGACGTTCCGACCGGATCGAACTGACCGATGCGGTGCTCGACGGCGGCTCGATCGGCGCCACGCTCAAGGGCTTCATCTACACCAAGTCGCGACAGTACGATCTGACCGGCACCTATATCCCGCTGTTCGGACTCAACAACCTGTTCCAGAAACTGCCGATCATCGGACAGATCCTCGGCGGGCGCGATGGCGAGGGGCTGGTCGGTGTGACCTTTGCCATACGCGGCGACCTCGACAAGCCCGAGTTCATCGTCAATCCCGCATCGATCCTGGCGCCCGGAATCTTCCGCTCGCTGTTCGAGTTCCGCGCCACCGAGGCGCCGCGCGAAGTTGCGCCGGCGCAATAAAGCATTTCCAGGTGAAGTGGACACCGGTTCACCGTCCGGAAATGCGATAAAGCAAGAACTTGGAGCCTTTCACTGTTTCCGTGAAACAGTGAAAGGCTCAAGAGCGCGATCTGGAACGGAGGAGAGGGCTTTTTCTCAGAGCCTGTCGAAGCCCTGGATGGTCGACAAAACAAGGGCGGAAGGCCGGTCGCGACCACTTCAACTTGAACAGGATCTGTTCAGGCGTCGATGCGGATATCAGCCGTCAGGGTGCCCCGTTGCCTATCCGGGCCATCAGGGTGGGCCACTCCGCGAGAAGGGCGTCTTGCGCACGGTTCCCTTCCGAGCCTTTCCGGCGCTGGCTCGCTTGCGTCAGACGAGCAAACGCCAAAACCCTGCCGTCATGTTCGCCCCAACCGACGAACCAACCCCAGCCATGGGCGTAATCGAAGCTGCGATCGGCGCGACGCGGATAGGCCGACCCGGTCTTGCCGTGCAAGGTCCAGCTTCCCTTTTCCCAGCTGCCGATAATGGCCCGTGTCTGAGTCATGGCAGCATCGGAAACGGGCAGGCGTGACTGGATCAGCTTTTCCCAGAAACGAACCTGTTCGAGCGGAGACACCTGTAGCGATGACGCGATCCAGGCGCGTTCGAGACCGTTGTCCTCGCCGGGGTCGCCTGAGAAGTCGGCGTTTCCGTACTGAAAGCTCTCGGCATATTGCCTCAGTGCACGCGCACCCAGGGCGTGCGTAATGCGCTGGGAGTACCAGACGACCGAATAGCGCAGCCAGTCGGACGGATCGGTGTCACGCCGCCAGTTGGCGCCGCCCCAGTCGGGATCGCCCTTGCGAAAGGACAGAACCGGCGCGTGGGCATCGGTCAGGAAGCCATTGTCGAAACCCATGACGGCAAGGGGGATCTTGAAGGTCGACGCCGGCGTGACCCGCGCGCGGCACTCCCCGTCCTCGACCAGGATCGCGCCGGTCGCGATGTCCGTGATGAGGGTACACACGGTATTCGCATAGGCGCGTACCGGCACAACCGCCGCGAGCAGGGCGACGAACGCCATGCTCGCGGTCAGCCACAGTGATTTCCCGGCTGGCGCCATCGCCCGGATCAGACCGGTTTGATGAGGGCGTGCTTTTTCTTGCCGACCGAGAGCTTGATGACACCTTCGGGCAACAGGTCGGCATCGGTCAGCGTGCCGCGTTCGTCCGAAACCGCAGCGTCGTTGATCTTGAGGGCCCCGGCGCTGAGATGCCGGCGCGCTTCGCCGTTCGAGCCGGCGAGACCGGCGGCGACGAAGGTTGCCAGAAGACCGGTGCCGGCCTTGAGCTCGCCCATTGCGATCTCGGTGGTCGGCAGGCTGAGGTCGATGGCGCCCTGTTCGAAGGTGGCGCGCGCCGTCTCGGCAGCCTGTTCGGCGGCCTCGCGGCCATGAACGATGGCTGTCGCCTCGGTAGCGAGGATCTTCTTGGCGTCGTTGACGTCGGCCTTGGCGATCCTGGCGATTTCGTTGAGCGGCAGGCGGGTGAAGATCTTGAGGAAGCGCTCGATGTCGGCGTCCTCGCAATTGCGCCAGTACTGCCAGAAATCATAGGGGCTGAACATGTCGGCGTTGAGCCAGACGGCGCCGTTGGCACTTTTGCCCATCTTGGCGCCGGACGATGTGGTCAGAAGCGGCGTCGTCAGGGCGTAGAACTGCTTGTCGAGCATGCGGTGGCCGAGGTCGACGCCATTTATGATGTTGCCCCACTGGTCCGAGCCGCCCATCTGCAACACGCAGCCATAACGCTTGTTGATCTCGACGAAATCGTAGCCCTGCATGATCATGTAGTTGAACTCGAGGAAGCTGAGCGACTGCTCGCGGTCGAGCCTCAATTTGACGCTGTCGAAGCTGAGCATGCGGTTGACCGAGAAGTGCCGGCCGACGTCGCGCAGGAACTCGACATAGTTGAGCTTCATCAGCCAATCGGCATTGTTGGCCATGATCGCCGGATTGGACCCCTCATAATTGAGGATACGGCCGTAGACGCGCTTGATGCTCTCGATGTTGGAATTGATCTTCTCGACGCTCAGAAGCTGGCGCTGGTCATCGCGGAACGAGGGATCGCCGACCATCGAGGTGCCGCCGCCCATCAGCGAGATGGCGGTGTGGCCCGTCTCCTGAAGCCAGTAGAGCAGGGTGACGGTGATCAGGTTGCCGATGTGGATCGAGGTGGCGGTGGCGTCGTAGCCGACATAGCCGGTGATCTTTTCCTTCGACGCAAGGGCGTCGAGCCCTTCGGGATCGGAGATCTGGGCGATGAAGCCGCGCTCATCGAGAACTTGCAGGAAATCGGATTTGAACTTGGTCATGGTACTGTTTCTTGGCTGCGAGAGCCTCATGGTGAGCGTGTCGAACCATGAAGCGGGAATACGGAACCTCGTCCTTCGACAAGCTCAGGATGAGGTTCCTCTCGTATCGCCGTGAATGACGTCTCTACCGGCCACCGCCCGCGGCAATATCGGCGCGGCGCCGGTCGAGATACTCGGCGCTGCGTTCGATCAGTTCCTCGACATGATTCTCGAAGAAGTGGTTGGCGCCGGGCACGATCTGCTGCTCGATGGTGATGCCCTTCTGGGTCTTGAGCTTGTCCACCAGTTTCTGCACCGAGGCCGGCGGGGTGACGCGGTCTTCCTCTCCATGGATGATCAGGCCCGAAGACGGGCAGGGGGCGAGGAAGGAGAAATCATAAAGGTTCTCCTGCGGGGCGACCGAAATGAAGCCCTCGACTTCCGGACGGCGCATCAGCAGTTGCATGCCGATCCAGGCGCCGAAGGAAAAGCCGGCGATCCAGCAGCCCTTCGATTCGCGATTGAGCGACTGCAGCCAGTCGAGAGCCGCCGCTGCGTCCGACAACTCGCCGACGCCGTGGTCGAACAGGCCCTGCGAGCGGCCGACGCCGCGCGAGTTGAAGCGCAGCACGGAAAAGCCACGTTCCACAAACATGTAGAACAGGTGATAGACCACCTGATTGTTCATAGTGCCGCCGAATTCGGGGTGCGGATGAAGCACGATGGCGCACGGACTGTTGGCCGATTTGCCCGGCTGGTAGCGCCCTTCAAGGCGTCCGGCAGGTCCGTTGAAAATCACTTCTGGCATTTCCGCACTCCTTGGGTGGCGTTGCCACCGCTTGTTTCAGACGCGATCGGAACCGACCGCGGCTTGACGAAAGCGTACACGCTTCGTAAAAACTGGGTATAGGACTAGTTTAGAATGATTCAAAACTAGTTCCGTGCGCCACGTTTCTAGGCGTACGGCGCGCCCCTTTTAGCCAAGGCGTGCTTGAAAATTCAAGAATTGTTTGGCCTTTAACGCCGATGACCCTCACCAAACGGTGACGGTAGGAGCCCTAATGTCGAAGAGATCGATCTATCTCGATCACAATGCCAGCGCGCCGATGCTTCCCGAAGCAGCCGAAGCAGTGCGGGCGGCGCTCGGACTCGTCGGCAATCCGTCCTCGGTCCATACCGGCGGACGCACGGTGCGCGCGGCCATCGACAGGGCGCGCGGCGCGGTTGCCAAGGGCGCCGGTGCCGAGCGGCGCGACGTGGTGTTCACGGGCTCGGCGACCGAGGCTCTGACCCAGGCGATTATCGGCGGCGCCAAAGCATTCGCGGCAGGCGAGGTGATCGTCGGCGCAGGCGAGCATCTGGCGGTGCTGCGGGCGGCGGAGGCGAGCGGGCTGAAGCTGACCAGAATTGGCATCGATGCCGAAGGCGTGCTCAAGCTCGATGAAATCGCAGCGGTACTGGAGCGGCTCGACGCGGCGGAAGCCCCGGCGCTTTTCGCCTTCCAGATGGTCAACAACGAAACCGGCGTCGTCCAGCCCATCGCCGAGATCGAGAAACTGGTCGGGCCGACCCGGCACGTACTGATCGTCGATGCGGTCCAGGCTTTCGGCAAGCGCGACCTTGGTTTTTCGGCCCGCGCTACCGATATGATGGCGATATCGGGCCACAAGATCGGCGGTCCGGCGGGTGCGGCGGCGCTGCTGGTCAAGCCGCACTGCTACGATGTACGCCTCATTCCCGGCGGTGGCCAGGAGATGGGCCGGCGCGGTGGCACGGAAGGTTTGCTGGCGATTGCCGGGTTCGGTGCGGCGGCGGAACACTTTTCAACGGCCTATGCGGCTGCCGGGGTCGAAGCTCTGAGCGCCAGGACCGAAGCCGAGATCTCGGCGCTGGCGTCCGATGTCGTGATTTTCGGCGCCGGTGCCGAAAGGATGGGCAATTGCGTGAGTTTCGCCGTTCCCGGACTTTCGGCGGCGGTTGCCATGATGGCGCTCGATCTCGAGGGCATACAGATCTCCTCGGGGTCTGCGTGTTCCTCGGGCAAGGTTGGTAAGAGCCACGTGCTTGCGGCCATGGGCGTGAATGAAAAGCTGATGGATGGCGCGCTGAGGTTGAGCCTTGGCTGGTCATCGACGCAGGAAGATATTGCCGCCTTTGCGGCGGGTTTCGCCAAGGTGCTTGAGCGCCGGCGGAGATCAAACAAGGAAAGAGCTGCCTGAGGGCGGCCAGCGAGGCGAATATGGCCAATATTACCAATGCGACTGACAGCACCGGCGAAGCAAAGATCCGCGCTGGTATCAAGGAAGAGATCGACCTCGAGACCGTCAGCAAGGTCGAGGCGCTCGATGTCGACAAGTACAAATATGGCTTTGAAACGCTGATCGAGTCCGATCTGGCGCCCAAGGGGCTCGACGAGGACATCATTCGCTTCATCTCTCACAAGAAGGATGAACCGGACTGGATGCTCGATTGGCGCCTCGAGGCGTTCCGGCGCTGGCAGACGATGGAAGAGCCGTCCTGGGCGCGGGTGTCCTATCCGAAGATCGATTTCCAGGACCTGCATTATTATTCGGCTCCCAAGACCACGTCCGGCCCCAAGAGTCTCGACGAGGTCGATCCGGAGCTGCTGAAGACCTATGAAAAGCTCGGCATTCCGCTTTCCGAACAGGCGGTGCTCGCCGGCGTCGAAGGCGCCACGGTGGCGGTCGACGCCGTGTTCGACTCGGTCTCGGTGGTGACGACCTTCCGCGAGGAATTGGCCAAGCACGGCGTCATTTTCTGCTCGATTTCCGAAGCGGTGCGCGAATATCCCGAACTGGTGCAGAAATATCTCGGCTCGGTGGTTCCGGCCACGGACAATTTCTACGCCACGCTCAACTCGGCGGTCTTCACCGACGGCTCGTTCGTCTATGTGCCCAAGGGCGTCCGCTGCCCGATGGAACTCTCGACCTATTTCCGCATCAACGAGAAAAAGACCGGCCAGTTCGAGCGCACGCTGATCATTGCAGACGAAGGCGCCTATGTGAGCTATCTCGAAGGCTGCACGGCGCCGAGCCGCGATGAGAACCAGCTGCACGCCGCGGTGGTCGAGCTGGTGGCGCTCGAGGACGCCGAGATCAAGTACTCGACGGTGCAGAACTGGTATCCGGGCGACAAGGACGGCAAGGGCGGCGTCTACAATTTCGTCACCAAGCGTGGCGACTGCCGTGGCGACAATTCCAAGATCTCCTGGACCCAGGTCGAGACCGGCTCGGCCATCACCTGGAAATACCCCAGCTGCATCCTCAGGGGCGACAACTCGCGCGGCGAGTTCTATTCGATCGCCATTTCGAACGGCTACCAGCAGATCGACAGTGGCACCAAGATGATTCACCTGGGTAAGAACACCTCGAGCCGGATCATCTCCAAGGGCATCGCTGCCGGGCATTCGGACAACACCTATCGCGGCCAGGTCTCGGCCCATGCCAAGGCCAAGCATGCCCGCAATTTCACCCAATGTGACTCTTTGCTGATCGGCGACCAGTGTGGCGCGCACACCGTGCCCTATATCGAAAGCCGCAATTCGACGGTCAATTTCGAGCACGAGGCGACGACTTCGAAGATCTCGGACGACCAGCTGTTCTACTGCATGCAGCGTGGGCTCGATCAGGAAGAGGCGGTGGCGCTGATCGTCAATGGCTTCGCCCGCGAAGTGCTGCAGCACCTGCCGATGGAATTCATGGTCGAGACCCAGAAGCTGATCTCGATCTCGCTGGAGGGGAGCGTCGGGTAATGGACATCAAGTGGCTCCTGACGCCGGCCGAACCCAGAGTGCACTATGCCTTCTTCGTCGGCGTATGCACCTTTCTCGGCATGCTGGTCCTGATGCCCTTATGGCGTGGCAGTGTTCTGATCTCCGTCGCGATGCTCGTCGTCGTCTTCTTGCTGGCCGGCGTTCTGGTCAAGTTCTTCATGACGAGGAGCAGCAAGTGACTGAAGCTCCCAAGCCGGTTTTGACCCTCAGCGGACTTGCGCTCGACCATGTGCGTGAAGGTGGCATTTTCGAATCTGCCGACGCGCCGGTCGGGGTGCCGCTCATGCTGACCCGGCTTGGAGCGAACTACACCGAGGTACTGCCGGGCAAGAGCGCCTGTCCGTTCCATTCCCACCATGCCGAGGACGAGATGTTTGTCATCCTGTCCGGGCAGGGCGAATACCGGTACGGCGACGCGCGCTATGCCATTGCCGGCGGCGATGTGCTGGGCGCGCCGCTCGGTGGACCGGAAACGGCGCACCAGATCTTCAACACTGGCAGCGAGCCGCTGAAATATCTGGCGATTTCCTCCAAGGCGCAGATCGACATCTGCGAATATCCGGACAGCGGGAAGTTCTCGGTGACCAGCCGCGGACGGGAAGGTGATCCGGACTTTCGCTACCGGTTCATCGGACGCCAGGAACAGGCGCTCGACTACTGGGACGGTGAGGAGAGCGCGAAATGACCGACAAGCCCTTCGCCAACATTTTCGAGCTGGAGAGCAAGCACCACCGCAAGGGGCGCTTCGAGGCGATCACCACGCGCGTCGGCGGCGCCATCGGCACGGAAAAGCTCGGCATGCAATACATGGTCGTGCCGCCGGGCAAGACCGGCTACCCGCGTCACAACCACCACAACAACGAAGAGCTGTTCGTTATCCTGCAGGGAGAGGGCACCTACACCAAGGGCACCAAATCCTGGCCGGTCAAGGCGGGCGACGCCATCTCCGCGCCGGCGGGCGACGTCAGCACCGCCC
>CAXXNZ010000008.1:0-17914 GCA_963676075.2 Devosiaceae bacterium | reverse complement strand
TCGGCTCCAAGCCGCTGGCTCTCGGCGCGCAGGATTGCCACACAGAGGCCAAGGGTGCCCATACTGGCGATCTATCGGTCGGCATGCTGACCAATGCCGGTGCGTCTTATATCATCGTCGGACATTCCGAGCGCCGCGCCGATCACGGCGAAACCGACGCCATCGTCAAGGCCAAGGCCGAAGCGGTGCTCAATGGTGGCGCCATGCCGATCGTCTGTATCGGTGAAACCCTGGGCCAGCGCGAGGCCAACGAGACCCTCGCCGTTATCGCCACCCAGATGGCCGGCTCGGTTCCCAAGGCCAACCCGGCCGGATCGATCGTGGTTGCCTATGAGCCCGTGTGGGCCATCGGCACTGGCCTGACCCCGACCAGCGAGCAGATTGCCGAGGTGCATGCCGCCATCCGTGGGCATCTTCGCGACATGTTCGGCGCCGATGCCGATGACGTCCGTATCCTTTACGGCGGCTCGCTCAACCCCAAGAACGCCGACGAGATCCTCGCCATCGCCGATGTCGACGGCGGCTTGATCGGCGGCGCGTCCCTCAAGGCCGACTCGTTCCTGTCGATCGTTGAATCGGCCCGCAAGCTCGCCTGAGCCTGACAAACGATTTCCGACGGCTGGCGGTTACCCCTGCCAGCCGTCCAGAACTGTCGCGATGGTCAGTGCTTCGGCTTCTGCTTCGCTCAGCACGCGACGATGCGCCGAAGGTGATCCTGCGCCCGGTCCGGTACTGCCATATTCGAAAAACCGCGCCTCTTCGGGGCGGAGCGTGGCTCTTTCTCCGCCTTTGGCATTGTAGTCCATCGGGTGCCAGCCCTCTGGCGCGATATGGTCGTCCATCCAGCACCACAGATATGTGCTGGCGCCGACGTGATCGGGGTTCCCATAAAATCCATCGGCGAAATGCGTGGTCTGGCGCCATGGCCGGCCGAGCGCGACCGATTCGGGCCTGATCCCGCTTTCCTTTGCGAGTCGGCAGCGGTTGAACACGAATCCGACCGACTGGTGGATGTCGGTGTTCGGCGCCGAGATGAAGCCTTGAACCGCTTCGCCGGGCCGGTGGCGCGAGACGATGTCGCAGGCATCGAACACCACCCGTCCGCCACCGAATATGAAATCGACGCTTCCCGAGATGCTGCACCCGCGAAAAAGCGAGCGGCCGGCATGGGCATAAAGCGTGTCCTGATGGCCAATAAGGGTGACGCCGTCCAACAGCGTCCTGTCGGCAGCGCCTTCTATGGCGAGGGCCACGGCCTGGCCGGCGTGATGGCCGACTTTGCTGTCCTCACCGGTGGCCTGCATGTCGCCCACATAGTCGTAATCATTGGCGATCGTCAGGTTTTCGGCGCGGAACCCTGGCGCCGTAACCCTGACCGTCGCCGTGTCGAACGTCCCGATCGGCCTGCCATCCGGGCCGGGAATGCCGGCGTGGCGGGAGAACACCAGGACGGATTGTTCCACGTCCTCGCCGACCAGATGGACATTGGGGCGGTCGATGACGACTCGTTCGCGCCATTCGCCCCTGCCGATGAGAATGCGGTAGGACCGGTTCGCATCCGCGGGGGCGTGGGCGATGGCGGCGCCCAGTGTCGGATAGACATGATCCGCGTCGGCAGATCGTGATGTGCCGACGATCGCATCGAAGTGAAAATCGTCGGTGGACGGGGGTGTTGTACGCATTGCTGGTCTTTTCCAAAGCCCTGTGGCACGACTTGCACCTGCATTCACAATGCCTCGCCCTAAAAAATCCGCAAGCCTCTGGCAATGAGCGGGCGTTTGCTCTAGAACGCCCGCTTGTTCGACCCTATGGACCCGCCCCATGGATAATGTACTGCTCGTCGCCTATCTGCTGATCGTTCTCGCCATGATCGCTGTCATCCTGATCCAGCGCTCCGAAGGCGGAGGGCTTGGTATGGGCGGTGGCAACAATTCGTTCATGTCGGCGCGCGGCTCGGCCAATGTGCTGACCCGGACGACTGCCATCCTTGCCACGCTGTTCTTCCTGCTGGCCATCGGCCTGACCGTGGTCAAGTCGATCGATCGCGGCTCGACCTCGATTCTCGACAGCGCCACCCAGCAGACCCAGACGGACGGCACGGTCCAGACCAATAGCGACGGCTCGCTGTCCCAGAACGCGCTCGACGCGCTCAACCAGCTGCAGCAGCAGACGAGCGGAGAGGCCCCGGCGACAACGAATGACGCCGCGCCCGCCACCACGGCGCCTGCCACCGACTCGCCGGCATTGGCCATACCGTCGGCGCCTGCCGACGGCGCGGCCGGCACGACCACCGGCGGCAGCGGCAACTAGGGTCGCGACATCGATGACGAACAAGGGGATGGAAACATCCCCTTTTCTTTGTGTGGAGATACAAAATTGAGCGACCGAATCGCCGAATCTGGAGTATGGTAGGGGCCCATGGCTCGGTACATTTTCATCACCGGAGGCGTGGTCTCCTCACTTGGCAAAGGTCTGGCTTCGGCGGCGCTCGGCGCCGTCTTGCAGGCGCGCGGCTACAAGGTCCGTCTTCGCAAGCTCGACCCCTATCTCAACGTCGATCCGGGAACGATGTCCCCGACCCAGCACGGCGAGGTCTTCGTCACCGATGACGGCGCCGAAACGGATCTCGACCTCGGTCACTACGAGCGCTTTACCGGCCGATCGGCCAATCAGCGCGACAATGTGACGACGGGCCGTATTTATTCGGACATCATCACCAAGGAACGTCGCGGCGATTATCTCGGCGGCACGGTGCAGGTCATTCCGCACGTCACCAACGAGATCAAGGATTTCGTCCTCGACGGCAACGAGGACTTCGACTTCGTCCTGTGCGAGATCGGCGGCACGGTCGGCGACATCGAGGGACTGCCGTTCTTCGAGGCGATCCGCCAACTCGGCAACGATCTACCGCGCGGCCATGCCCTCTATATGCACCTGACGCTGATGCCCTTCATCCCGAGCGCCGGCGAATTGAAGACCAAGCCGACCCAGCACTCGGTCAAGGAGCTGCGCTCGATCGGCATTGCGCCCGATATCCTTCTGGTGCGCTGTGACCGGCAAATTCCGGTCAGTGAACGCAAGAAGCTTTCCCTGTTTTGTAACGTGCGCGAAAGCGCCGTGATCCAGGCGCTCGACGTCGGCTCGATCTACGATGTGCCGATGTCCTACCACAAGGAAGGCCTCGACGACGAAGTGCTCGCGGCCTTTGGTATCACCGATGCGCCCGAACCGGACATGTCGAAGTGGGAGGATATCTCCAACCGCATCCACAATCCCGAAGGCGAGGTCAATATCGCCATCGTCGGCAAATACACCGGCCTCAAGGACGCCTATAAATCGCTCAACGAAGCGCTGGTACATGGCGGCATCGCCAACAAGGTCAAGGTCAACATCCGCTGGATCGATTCCGAGATCTTCGAGCGCGACGATCCTGCGCCCTATCTCGAAGGCGTTCACGGCATCATCGTGCCCGGCGGGTTTGGCGAACGTGGTTCGACCGGCAAGATCAATGCAGCCCAGTTCGCGCGGCTGAGGGCAGTGCCCTATCTCGGCATCTGCTTCGGCATGCAGATGGCCTGCATCGAAGCAGCGCGTAACACTGCCGGCATCCGACAGGCAAACTCGACTGAGTTCGGTCCGTCCAAGGAGGCTGTCGTCGGCCTGATGACCGAATGGGTCAAGGGTAACCAGAAACTTGAGCGGACCGAGCAGACAGATCTGGGCGGCACCATGCGTCTGGGCGCCTATCCCGCACGGCTCGCCAAGGGGTCCCGCGTCGCGGACATCTACGGCACGACGCAGATATCCGAGCGTCACCGCCACCGCTACGAGGTCAACATGGCCTATCGCAAGCTGCTGGAGGCCAACGGTCTGCTGTTCTCGGGCATGTCGCCGGACGGCGAACTGCCAGAGATCGTCGAGCGCACCGACCATCCGTGGTTCATCGGCGTGCAGTTCCACCCGGAACTGAAATCGCGCCCGTTCGAACCGCACCCGCTGTTCGCCAGCTTCATCAGCGCTGCGGTGGAGCAGAGCCGGCTGGTTTAGTATCGTCCAGATACGAACCCGATACACCCATATTGGTTCCGCATGATATTGGTCACCAGAGTTCTCGCCAGCGTCGGCGCCACTATTGGCGTGCTCGTCTTCCTGCTCGGCGGACTCTGGTTTCTGCAAGGCGCCGACCTCGTGCACCTGAATCCGATCGCTTGCGTTGCCGAATGCGAACCGCTGACCGGCGGGTCCGTCGAATGGATGATCTCCGGCGCACTTGCGATGCTGGTTGGAATTGGCCTGATCCTCGCCGGCTATTGGTGGTACCGTCGGTCCTCACGCGACCGGAAACCGGGCTAGTCCAATGGCCGACATCATCAATCTGAGACAGGCGCGCAAGGCAAAGGCGCGGGCGGAAAAGGAAAAGACCGCTGACGCCAACCGCCTGGCCTTCGGGCGGACCAAGGCCGAAAAGCAGGTGACCAAGCTGGAAAAGAGCCGGGTCGACAAGGCGCTAGAAGCGCACAAGCGCGGCGACACCGAGGACGGCGACGAAAGCGAGTAACGCGGTTCTTCTGGGGCGATCACCTGGCAAATCCGCAGTCACTTCTTGATGATCGGACGTCGACAACGGTCGATGTGATCGGGCTTTTCGGCTAGGGATGAGATCCGGCCCCTCAGATTACACTTACCCACGGAAGTGCCATGCCTTCACTCAGTGATTTTTCAGCAACCCGCCTCGGCGGTGGCAGCGTTGCGCTTGACGACTACGCAGACAAGCTCGTCCTCATCGTCAATGTCGCCAGCAAATGCGGTTTGACGCCGCAATACGAAGGCCTCGAAAAGCTCTATGAGGAGCTGGGACCGAAGGGCCTGGTCGTTCTCGGGTTTCCCTGCAACCAGTTTGCCGGCCAGGAGCCGGGCAGCGACAAAGAGATCGCCGAGTTCTGCACCTCGACCTATGGCGTAGAGTTCCCGATGATGGGCAAGATCGACGTCAACGGTCCCGACGCCGACCCGCTATACAAGTGGCTCAAGGCGGAGACGCCCGGCTCGGACAACGCCGACATCGAATGGAACTTCGCCAAGTTCCTGATCGGTCGCGATGGCCAGCCGCTCAAGCGTTTCGGCGCAAAGACGACGCCCGAAGAGATGCGGGCCGAGATCGAGGCGGCGCTGTAGCGTTGGCGGAGATCGTTAGTCCTAGGCGGGCCGGCGATCAGGACTCCGACAGAATCCACGCGATTGCCGACGCCCAGGTGTCGGCAATCTGTTCACTTGGCGTCTGAAGGGCTGCCGCCGTGACGCAATAGCCTTCAATCAGTGGCAGGAGCGTGAAAACGGCCCTGTCTATCCGCGCCGCAGGGCAGGATGGAACGGCTATATCCGATAGTGTCTGTCGATAGAATGCCGCCAGCCGCCAATAGAACGCGTCAACGCTTTCGCTGATATCCTGATTCTGTCGCGCCAAAGCCCAGATCTCGACGAATAGCGAGGTTCCCGATGTCTTGTCGGGGTCTGACAATGCCAGCAGCAGTAGGGCCTTGATGTCCTTTTGCAGCACGCCTGTCTTTGCGACGGATTTGTGCCTGAGTGCCTGCTCCTGTTGTTCGAGAAATCGAGTGAGTAGGGCGAAAACCAGAATCTCTCGCGTAGCGAAGTGATATTGCAGGTTTCCCAGGCTGATGCCGGCCGCCTCGGCAACGCCGCGCATGGTCAAGGCCGCACCGCCCTTGGACATCAACAGGGCGAGAGCCGCTTCGAGAATAGCCTGTTTTGTCGCCTCTGCCGCCATGGTTTGCCACTTCCGCCGGTGATCGCCGGGCGCGATCGTTTGCCCTTCAGCACTATTTGTCATCTGCACCTTGATAGCACAAGTCAAGTGACCTAAATCTGCCGCTCAACGAATTAGGTCAAGTGACCTATATGATAGGAGCATGGCATGAAAGCACTCGTAAATCTTAACAAGGAACTGATTCCTGTTCACGATCTGCCGGAGCCGGATGACGCCGAAGGCATGGTCACGGTGCGTGTGCATCATGCGGCGCTGAACCCGAGCGATCACGAAATCGCACGTGGTGCATTCGATTGGTATTTCCGGCTCTACGGCTTCAAAGGTCCCGTTCGGACCGGACTGGAATTTGCTGGAACGGTTGTTTCAGGCAGCCAGAATTTCGCGACAGGCGCGCGCGTCTTCGGATATCCGCATCTGTTCAAGGGACCAAAGACCCATCAGGAACTCCTCGTGGTTCCGGAATCGCAATTGGCCACCATCCCGGATGAGATGAGCTTCGCCGAGGCATCGGCATTTGCCGTTGCCGCGCAAACCAGCATGACGGCGTTGCGCGACATCGCGAAACTGACGCCCGGACAGCGGGTATTGCTTGTCGGGGCCAGCGGCGGAATGGGACTTTACGCCATTCAGATCGCCAAACATCTCCACGCTCACGTCACTGCGGTCTCCGGTGCCTCGGGGCAGGAGGCGATGAGGAACGCGGGTGCGGACGAGATCTTCGATTATCGCAGAACACCGGTTGCCGAACTCAAGGGGCGTTTCGACGCCATCCTGGACATGTCGACAACGCTCAAATTCAAGCATGTTCGACATCTTCTTGCTCCGAGCGGCATTTTCATTCCCGCGGAGCCGGCCCGCAATCTGCTTGACCTTCTGGGCAATCCGTTTCGCAAGAAAAAGACAGGCTATCTGCTGGTCGATCATGGCGATCACGCAACGCTGACGGGCCTCGCGAAGATGGTCAGCAACGGCGTGATCACGGCGCAAAAGGTCAGAGAATTCGACCTCATGGACATCGAAAAGGCGCTGGAAGCGCTTAAACAGTCCGGTGGAATCGGACGGGTCGTTCTGCGCATCTAGGCGAAGCGCGACGCATTCGGCTACTGGAACGCCGTCTCGGCAAAGCTGCGCAATTTGCGCGAATGCAGGCGTTCCGGCGGCTGGTTCCTCAGGATTTCCATGGCCTTGATGCCGATCAGCAGGTGCCGGTTGACCTGGGTCCGATAGAACTCGGAGGCCATGCCGGGCAGCTTGATCTCGCCGTGCAGCGGTTTGTCCGAAACGCACAACAGCGTGCCGTAGGGCACGCGGAAGCGGAAGCCGTTTGCGGCGATGGTCGCCGATTCCATGTCGAGCGCGACGGCGCGCGACTGGCTCAGCCGCTGGCTGATCTCGTTCATGTCGCGCAATTCCCAGTTGCGGTTGTCAAAAGTGGCAACCGTGCCGGTGCGCATCACCCGTTTGACGTCGACGCCCTGCAGTCCGGTGACATTGGCCACGGCCTGTTCCAGCGCCACCTGGATTTCTGCCAGCGCCGGGATCGGCACGCTGATCGGCAAATCGGCGTCGAGAACATGGTCCTCGCGGACATAGGCATGTGCCAGGACGTAGTCGCCCAACTCCTGGGAGTTCCTCAGACCGGCGCAGTGACCGACCATGACCCAGGCATGCGGCCTGAGCACCGCGATATGATCGGTGATGGTCTTGGCGTTGGACGGGCCGACACCGATATTGACCATGGTGATGCCGCGGCTGTTGTCGGCAGCAAGGTGATAGGTCGGCATCTGCGGATCGCGCGGCGGTTTCTCGCCCTTTATGCCGCCGCCAAGACGCGAGTTGGTCTGGATGACGTTGCCCGGTCCGACGAAATGCGTGTAGTCCGGGTGTCCTTCGTTCATGTACTGCTCGGCGATGCGGCAGAATTCTTCCATATAGAACTGGTAGTTGGTGAAGATCACGAAGTTCTGGAAGTGCTCGGGCTCGGTCGCGGTGTAATGCGCCAAGCGATACAGCGAATAGTCGGTGCGCGGTGCGGTGAAGACCGAAAGCGGGTAGGGGCCACCGGCACCCGGGATGAGCGTTCCATTGGCGATCTCATCATCGGTATTGGTCAGATCCGGAACATCGAAAATGTCGCGAAGCGGAACGCCAAGGGCGTCGATCGCCTCGCCGTCGATTCGCTCGTTGGGATGGAAGGCGAAATGCAGCGGGATCGGCGTATCGGATTCGCCGATCTCGATCTCGGTGTCGTAGTGATTGAGGATCAGCGTGAACTGCTGGATGAGGTAACGCTTGAACAACAAGGGCGCTGTCAGCGTCGTCTTGTAAAGGCCGGGGCTATGCAGGAAGCCGTAAGGCAGGTGCGAGTCGACGCGACCGAAACTCGTCGAGCTAACCCGCACTTCGGGATAGGTGGCGCGGACGCGGCCGATCGGTTCCGACCCCTTGATCAGCGAGAACAGATGCTCGCGGATGAAGCTGGTGTTGCGCGTGTAGATTTCGGCGACATACTCCCAGGCAAGCTCCGGATTGTCGAAACTCTTCGTTGCCATCGGCTCGGGAATGATCGCGTTCATGGTGTGGCCTTCCATCAAGAGGTGCACTGGATTGCCAGTTTCCGCGCAAAAGTGCAACGCCGACGGTGTGCGCATGAATTGGCGCGCGGATCGGCTATTGAGATGCGCGGGCGTTCACCTTTGAGTGAGTGGCCCTTGTTCGGCCCAAACAGCCCCCTATCTCACAAGCAAGCGCCTGCCGGATATGCCACTGCCCAGGCATGGCAGGCGACGGGGCCGGTCAATGACGAGTTTGCCCTCAACCCGGACCGGAACCCCTTCGGCCGCAGCACCCATCCCCCTGGTGCTGCGGCCATTTTCATATCAGCCTGATGAAGTCGCAAGATCCGGTACGGCAATGGAAATCTCCCGTCGCCAGGTCAAATCCGGGCGACAATCCTTGTCGACGCGCCGAAGTCTTCCCACATAAGCGGTATTGCAAGGCTGGCTGCATACGGTCCTTGCAAAGCCCAGGAGATGGCAGATGAACGACGAACAGGACAGGAAGGACCGATGGAAGACCTTCACCGAAGAGGTGGAAGTCGCCGGTCAGCACCTCATTGACGAAGTCACGAGGCTGATTGCCGAAGGCAATGTCCGAAAGGTGCGCGTGCGTTCGCAGAACGACGACGTCGTTCTGGAGGTGCCCTTGACCGCTGCCTCGGTGGTCGGTGGCATCACCGTTCTGGCCGCGCCGTGGCTCGCCATACTCGGCGCACTCGCAGGGCTGCTGGTCAGGGTGCGTCTTGAAGTGGTGCGCGAACGCGATCCCGGCGAGCACGACGACAAGGACGAAGGCGACACGCCGCCCGGCGACGCCTGACCCTTAGTGGATCAACGACCTCCAAAGTTCGGGCGGCGTCCACCAGCGCCGCCCATTTTTTATGTCCGCGCCCGATTTTGCCGGCAAAGACACCCATTCCGGAAACCAGGGCGCCGCGCAAAGCCTTGGGTGGCTTTAATTTTGCCCCAAAAGCCTCTAGACTTGCAATCAGCAACGAAACGCGTGGGCGCGTGCTTTCTTCTGAAGCCATGTCCGTCATCGTCCGGAGGCTCTGCCTGCCGGAGCGCGTTTTAGATGTGAAGTGCTGGCGAGCCTGAAGAGCTGCAGCCGGCGATCCCCAATATGTTCAGAAAAATACAGCAATGACGCAGGCAAAGGCCGGCGACACTGTTCGCATCAAATATACTGGTACTCTCAGCGACGGGACGCAGTTCGACAGCAATGTCAACGGCGAGCCGCTACAGTTCACCCTCGGTTCGGGCGAGGTCATCAGCGGCCTCGATGCAAAAATCCCCGGCATGGCCGTTGGTGAATCGGCCACCATCGCTGTCGCCTCGGAAGAGGCCTATGGTCCGCACGATCCCGCCAAGATCCAGAAGGTGCCGCGCGATCGCGTGCCCGCCGAGGTCGATCTTGAAGTCGGCATGCAGCTTGGCGCTCGTACCGAGTCAGGTCAGCAGATTGCCTTCACCGTCGTCGACCTCACCGAGGACGAAATGACCATCGACGCCAACCACCCGTTGGCGGGCAAGGACCTGACCTTCGACATCCAGTTGGTCGAAATCGTTTAGAAGCCCACTCAGCACGGTCCCGGCCCGGCGGGCGATCGCCGGGTCAGGTCCAGCTTTCCAGCGCGGCGAGCGCTCGCGAGGTGATCGCCATCTTCTTGGCGACGGCCTTGTCCTTGCCGCGCCAGCGTTTGACGCCTTCGGGCTTGGTCAGCGTCACCGGCGGGAACAGGCCGAAGTTTATGTTCATTGGCTGGAACGAGCGCAGTTTCGCTCCCTCGTCGCCGATATGGCCGCCGGTAATGTGGCCGATCAACGCGCCGAGAGCTGTCTCGGACGGAGGCAGTTCTGCTGCGCCACCAAGCCGTTCGGCAGCGGCAAACCGACCGGCCATCAAGCCGATGGCGGTCGATTCCACATAGCCCTCGACGCCGGTGATCTGGCCGGCGAACCTGAGGCGCGGTTCAGCTTTCAATTTAAGATCCGGTCGCAACACCTTCGGTGAATTCAGGAAGGTATTGTGGTGCAAACCGCCGAGGCGGGCGAATTCGGCCTGTTCGAGGCCGGGAATAAGGCGCAGCACCTCAGCCTGACGGCCATACTTCATCTTTGTCTGGAAACCGACGATGTTCCACAAAGTCCCCAGCGCGTTGTCCTGCCGCAATTGCACCACGGCATAGGGCGGAACGTCCGGATTGCGCGGATCGGTCAGGCCGATCGGCTTCATCGGCCCGAATCTCGGCGTCTCGCGGCCGCGCGACGCCATTTCCTCGATCGGCAAACAGCCGTCGAAATAGGGCACATTCTCCCACTCATGGAACTTGTGCTGTTCCGAATTCAGCAGCGCGTCGATGAAGGTGTTGTACTGCGCTTCATCCATTGGACAGTTGAGGTAGTCGGCGCCGGTTCCTGACGGGCCGGGCTTGTCGTAGCGCGATTGCGCCCAGACGATCGAATGGTCGATGCTGTCGCCGTGAATGATCGGCGCGATGGCGTCGAAAAAGCTCAGCGCTTCCTCGCCGGTGACGCCCTGGATCGCCTTGGCCAGCGGTTCCGAGGTCAAGGGGCCGGTGGCGATGATGACATCGCCCCAGTTCTCGGGCGGCAGGCCGGTGATCTCGCCACGTTCGAGGGTGATCAGCGGATGCCCGGCAATGGCCTCGGTGATAGCCTCGGAAAAGGCGTTGCGGTCGACGGCCAGCGCCCCACCGGCAGGCAGGGCATGGGTGTCGGCCATTTTCATGATCAGCGAACCCGACCGGCGCAACTCCTCGTGCAGCAGCCCGACGGCATTGCGCTCGGAATCGTCCGACCGGAAGGAGTTGGAGCACACCAGCTCGGCCAGCCCCTGGGTCACATGGGCCGGCGAGCTTTTCTCAGGGCGCATTTCGTGAAGCACCACCGGAATGCCGCGCTCTGCGGCCTGCCAGGCGGCTTCCGAGCCAGCGAGACCGCCGCCGATCACATGAAGAGGATTTGGGGAAGAATTTGTCATTGGCGGCTGATATCAGGAGCAACTCAAAGGCGCAATCGCGTGTGATGCAAAGGAGAACCGGAGATGAGCGAACTGATTTTGTGGGGGCGCAATACCTCGGGCAATGTGCAGAAGGTCATTTGGGCGCTCGAGGAACTGGGGCTTTCCTATACCCGCAAGGATGTCGGCGGCGCTTTTGGCGGACTCGACACGCCCGAATATGGCGCCATGAACCCGAATCGCAAGATCCCGGTGCTACAGGACGGCGACCTGACCGTCTGGGAATCGAGCGCCATCGTGCGCTATCTCGCGGCACAATACGGCGTCGGCACGCTGTGGCCGGAGGATCCGGCAGAGCGGGCGATTGTCGACCAATGGGCCGATTGGGCCAACACGACCTTCCAGCCGGCCTGGATCGACATTTTCGTTCAACTGGTGCGAACCGCGCCGTCGAAACGAGACATGGCGCTGGTCAAGGCGAAGAACGATGAGGCCAATGCCTGCTTTCGCATGCTCGACGCGCGGATTGGCGCAGTGCCTTATTTGGCAGGCGAGACGTTCAGCTATGCCGACATCCTGTGCGGCGTGGCGCTGTATCGCTGGTCGCTGCTCGATGTCGAACGTATCGCCATGCCCAATGTCGATGCCTGGCACGCACGCCTGAAGCAGCGTCCCGCTTTCCGCACCGGCGTCGAGATCGATTTCAGCTCGGTCTACGTCACGGACTGAAGACCGGTCGAGCGGATCTGATAAAATTGGAAGAGTATGACCCCTGAAACGAAATTGGCGCCCGGCGCCGGTTTCGGGGAGGAAACGAGCGGCGCAGGCGCCATTCGGAGCGCGGCACCCGGAGGTCGGGAGGATGGTGCCGCGCGCGGCTAGTCATTTGGTCGGCGGCAAAACCGCCAGTCGCGCCTTAGATCTGCGCGGCGTATTCGCGGGCGATGTTCTGGATGTCGCCACGCTTGATGCCGAGGTCGGCGAGCGAGCGGTTATCGAGGGACTCGAGTTCGTTGAGGGTCTGGCGATAAACTGACCAGCGCTGGACGAGTTGACGAAGGTTCATCGGGGTTCTCCTTGTTTGCAGCACTTATCTAGTGCCGCGGGCGCGCGATGAGTAGATCGCTTTTTCTCAACGCGGCTATGCACTTGGCGTATGGTTTCACGGGGCATGGCATGCGTTTTCAGCACCCCTGATCGTGCATGAGGCAAAGCCGGGTGCTGTCTGTCGAAAAACGGATGACTGGAGATGGATATGGGCCGGGTCGAGGCAGTGGCCTCACAGGCTCCGGAGAGCAAAACACCCGCTTTCGGTTGAAAGCGGGTGTTTCAGAAGCGGTCTGAGGCGGTCGTTTCCGCCCCGGGGCGGGGAGTGCGGTAGCAGGTCATTGCCTTGCCACCGCACTCGAATTCTCAGAGCTGTTCATGATCGTTGCCGATCACGAACTAGATCTGGGAAGCGTGGGCACGCGCGATGCGCGGGATGTCGACGCGGGAGATGCCCAGGTCGGTCAGGGAACGGTTGTCGAGGGAGTTCAGCTCACGAACGGTCAGCTGGTAAGCATTCCAACGACGAAAAGCGGTACGGATACCCATTTGTTTTCTCCTTGTTTCGATGACTACAATCTAGTGCAGTTGAGGTACGTTGAGCAGTGGGAGTTTTGTCAGATCAGGCATGCATTTCTGCAAGAGCTCTGAGGGTTTAGGTTAACAGCTCCCTAACTGCCTCATGGTCCGGGCGCGGCTCTCAGCGGTCGAACAGACCGTGAGTCATGCGGTGCATGTCGGCACCCGGATTCGGGAAAATGTTGATCCCGCGAACGTTGGAGCCATTCGGCTCGCGGAAAGTCTGCGGGACGTCGATATGTCTATGTTCTTGCCAGACGACTCTTACGAACATGGCAGGTCTCCGTTGTGCTTGGGACGCCACACAGATGGATGATTTGCCCCCGTATGAGAATGCGCATACCGACAGACTAGCCTTGCAAACCATGCATGGCACAGGACACGGTTCGTTCACAAAGCTCGCAAATGGCCGGAATCCGGCCAATGAAGGTGGCGGGATTCTGGCGGGCCGGGTGTGATTCCGGCGCCGCGGGACATGGAAATTTCTCGTGCCGGGAGGCAGTGTTGCGCGAAAGCAACTATTCTGCGGCGCTATCGAGCCCTGAAAGTCGCCGCGTCATCACCTCACGCAGGAACTTGCCGGTATAGGAGCGCGGTTCGGCGATGATGTCTTCGGGCGGTCCGACCGCAACGATCTCGCCCCCGCCATCGCCGCCTTCGGGACCGAGGTCGATGACCCAGTCGGAGGTCTTGATGACTTCGAGATTGTGCTCGATGACGACCACTGTGTTGCCGGTCTCGACCAGCTCATGCAGCACGTCGAGCAGCTTGGCGACATCGTGGAAGTGCAGGCCCGTCGTCGGTTCGTCGAGCATATAGAGCGTGCGACCGGTGGCGCGCTTGCTCAGTTCGCGGGAAAGTTTGACGCGCTGGGCTTCGCCGCCAGACAGCGTGGTTGCCGGCTGGCCGACCTTGATATAGCCGAGCCCGACGCGCTGCAGGGTGACGAACTTGTCGCGAATCGACGGCACGGCGGCAAAGAAATCGACGGCTTCGTCGATGGTCATGTCGAGGACGTCGGAAATCGACTTGCCCTTGAACTGCACTTCCAGAGTCTCGCGGTTGTAGCGATGGCCGCCGCAGGTGTCGCAGGTGACATAGACGTCGGGCAGGAAGTGCATCTCGATCTTGAGGACGCCATCGCCCTCGCATTTCTCGCAGCGCCCGCCCTTGACGTTGAACGAGAACCGGCCCGGACCGTAGCCGCGCGCCTTGGATTCGGGCAGGCCGGCGAACCATTCGCGGATCGGCGTGAAGGCGCCGGTATAGGTCGCCGGATTGGAGCGCGGCGTGCGCCCGATCGGCGACTGGTCGATATCGATGACCTTGTCGAGGAATTCCAGCCCCGAAACGCTCTCATGCGGCGCCGGATTGGTGCGGGCGCCGTTCAGCCGCCGCGCCACGGCCTGGTAGAGCGTATCGATGGTCAGTGTCGACTTGCCCGAACCGGACACGCCCGTCACCGAGACGAACAGGCCGAGCGGAATGTCGACGGAGACGTTCTTGAGATTATTGCCGGTGGCGCCATGCACCGAGAGCTTGCGCGTCTTGCTCGGCGTACGTCGTTCCTCGGGCATGGCAATCGATTTGCGCCCGGAGAGATATTGACCGGTCAGGCTGTCGGGATGGGCGAGAATGTCGGCAGGCGTGCCCTCGGCGACGATGTGGCCGCCATGGACGCCGGCGCCGGGGCCAATATCGACGACATAATCGGCGGTCAGGATCGCGTCTTCGTCGTGTTCGACGACAATGACGGTGTTGCCGAGGTCGCGCAGACGCCTGAGTGTATCGAGAAGCCTTGCATTGTCGCGCTGGTGCAGGCCGATTGAGGGTTCATCGAGAACATAGAGCACACCGGTCAGCCCGGAGCCGATCTGGCTGGCCAGGCGGATGCGCTGGCTCTCGCCGCCGGACAGCGAGCCGGAATTGCGCGAAAGCGTCAGATATTCGAGCCCGACGTCGTTGAGGAAGGCGAGGCGCTCGCGGATTTCCTTGAGCACGCGCTCGCCGATCTGCAACTGGGTCGGGTTGAGCTGCTCGGGCAGCGTCTCGAACCAGCGCGAGGCGTCGCGAATCGACATGTCGGCGACCTGACCGATATGCAGCCCGGCGATTTTGACCGCCAGCGCCTCGGGCTTGAGACGGTAGCCCTCACAGGCGTCGCACGGCGCCGAGGACATGTATTTCTCGATTTCCTCGCGCATGCCGGCGCTTTCCGTCTCGCGATGGCGGCGGCTGAGATTGCCGACAACGCCCTCGAACGGCTTGGTAGTCTTGTAGGTCCTCAATCCGTCGTCATAGACGAAATTGATCGGCGTCTTGCCGGTGCCATAGAGCAGGGCGGTCTGTGCCCCGACCGGCAGGTCCTCGAACGGCGTGCCTGTCGAACCACCGAAATGCTTGACCACCGCTTCTAGCGTCTGGTTGTAGAAGGCCGCCGATGAGCGCGACCATGGTGCGATGGCACCGTCCTTCAGCGACTTGGTTGTATCGGGCACGATGAGGTCGGCGTCGATCTTCATCTCCGCGCCGAGGCCGCCGCATTCCGGGCAGGCGCCGTGCGGGTTGTTGAACGAGAACAGCCGCGGCTCGATCTCGGCGATGGTGAACCCGGATACCGGGCAGGCGAACTTTTCCGAAAATGTGATGCGTTCGGGGGCGCTCTCGCCGTCCTTCAAGTCCGCATATTCGGCGATGGCGATGCCGTCGGCGAGCTGCAGCGCCGTTTCGAAGGAATCGGCCAGACGCGTGGCGAGGTCCGGACCGGTGACGATACGGTCGACCACAACCTCGATGTCGTGCTTGAGTTTCTTGTCGAGGGCCGGGGCTTCTTCGATCTCATGAAACTGACCGTCGATCTTGACCCGCTGGAATCCGCGCTTCATCAGCTCGGCGAGTTCCTTGCGGTATTCGCCCTTGCGGCCGCGCACCATCGGCGCCAGCAGGTAGAGCCGCGTGCCTTCGGGCAGTGCCATGACCTTGTCGACCATCTGAGAGACGGTCTGGCTTTCGATCGGCAGCCCGGTCGCCGGCGAATAGGGAATGCCGATTCGCGCGAACAACAGGCGCAGATAGTCGTAGATCTCGGTAACGGTGCCGACCGTCGAACGCGGATTGCGCGAAGTCGTCTTCTGCTCGATTGAGATTGCCGGCGACAGCCCGTCGATCTGTTCGACGTCGGGCTTTTGCATCATCTCGAGGAACTGGCGGGCATAGGCCGAAAGCGATTCGACATAGCGGCGCTGGCCCTCGGCATAGATGGTGTCGAAGGCGAGCGAAGACTTTCCGGAGCCCGAGAGTCCGGTCATGACGATGAGCTTGTCGCGCGGCAGTCTCAGGTCGACGGACTTGAGATTGTGTTCCTTGGCGCCACGGATGACGATTTCGCGATTGGTGCTTTGGGACATGCAGGGACCGGTCGGGTTTCAGGCCTGTTTCGGATCGGGGCTCGCGCGGGGGACGCGCGACACTAACCAGAACATAGACAGAACATTAAAACAGGTGTCAAGCGGCTCCGGCGGAACTGCCAACATAGGCAGCACGGAACCGTCTGCCTAGAGGCATGGCTACTGCCATAAGATGACAAAATGAGTCAGCAGCGCGTTGCCTGAATGCAGAGACTTGGGCATAGTTTCTGAACTGCAATTGTCGCAATTTTTCGATAACGAGGACATCTATGGCCAAAATGCTACGGCGGCGCTTTCTGGCCGCAATGGGAGTCCTCGGACTCGGCGTATCCGCGCGGCCGGCGCTGGCGGCCAATTGCGTGGTTCAGGACTTGAGCGGCGGCTATTTCGATCCACACCCCGTCTATCGTATTGGCGCCAAACAGGCGCAATTTGCCTTGCCGGCGGAGATCAATGCCATCGTTCAGGACGGCGCCAAGGTGACCCTGGCGGCGGCGCCGAAAAAGGGCGGGACCGGCGTTTCGGGCACGGCGCTGATCCGGGCCGAAATGACCCGGGAGAGTACGGCGGACACGCTGGCCATCAAGATCGTCAGCTTCGAGTGGCCGGTCACCGTTTTGGACAGGGACGGCGATTACAACACCATTGTCGGCATGGCCTACGAGCAGAATATTCCGGTCGGTTTGCGTCTGTGGAGCGAAGATGTCGAGCTTGGCACCGTTGGGCTGAGCCAGGACTCCTATCCGCATGATTCCACCACTTACGGCTTCACCGGCGACGCCGCCGGGACGGTTCACGACGCCCTGATGACCGGCAAGAAGTTCGTGCTGGAGCTGGTGGCGGGCGGCACCGTCTTTTCGCGGCTCGAACTCCCCGCGAACGTTTATCCCGAATTCGTTGCTGAGACAGTCATTCCGGAAATGAACCGTGTCACCCAGCTCGATGCCGATGGCGGCTGCGAAATCGATAGCTCAGACTATAACTCTGGTGGCGAATACTACGGCGCGCCGTGCTTTCTGACGACGGCATGCTGTTCGGTGGTCGGGCTTGCCGACGATTGCTGGGAACTCACCATGCTGCGCCGGCTGCGCGACGGCTGGATGGCCGGGTTTGCCAACGGGCAGGCGGACATCGCGCGCTACGAACAGAACGCGCCGGCAATCGCAAAAAGGCTGGGCGCCAGCGCCGAGGGGCGCCGTCGCCTGCTGCGGCTCTACTGGTCGGTCATCGTACCGGCGGCGGTCATGATCGGCCTCGGCATGCGCCGCGCGCCCTACAGGCTCTACCGCAAAATGATGCTCTCGCTCGGTGCCTAATGCGCTCCGGCGCCACGGATATTGTAGCGTCGGGCGACTTCCCTCTGCTCTGCCAGTGGTAGGCTGGAGAAGTACTTCTTCCAGCCCGGACAGAATTTGATGTGAAACCGCCAGAACCGTCCGGCTAAAGATTTTGGTTTGGCGTCGTATTTCGCCCGCATCGGGCAATTGGCGCAAGTGTGCTCGCTCATGGCATATGCCCTCACTGTTTAGTTCGACCGTCTATATTTAATGCC
>CAXXNZ010000007.1:0-17812 GCA_963676075.2 Devosiaceae bacterium | reverse complement strand
TCCGTCGAGCGCGAACAGCGTCCTTTCGGATTGCCGGGTGACGAGCGCATCGGATTTCTGCGGGGTAAGGAAATGGCCGACATCGACCTTCAGCACCCGGCACACGGAAACCAGCGATGTGAGGGAAGGCGCGGTAATGCCGCGCTCGATCTGGGAAATGAAACCAACCGAAAAGCCAGCCGCATCGGCAACCTGCTGGAGCGTCAGCCCGAGTTCCTTTCGCCGCGCGCGCAAACGCTCGCCAAACGGCTCATGGCCCGGTTTCCCGGTGCTGCTTTCACTGACACGCATTGCTGTTCCTTTTTTAGTATTACTACAAAGGAAAAGCGAAACCGAACGACTGTCAATGATTTTTTAGTGATACTAAAATCCGGTTCGCTTCGTACGGGGGCTATTCAGGCGGCCGAAAAAAATAGAAGTCCCAAAAATCGGGTGTTTATTCAGGGCTGCTCCTTCGGGAGTGGCCCTTTTTCGTGCGTATTTTCGGGCCGGAGGAATAGCGGTTCAATTCAGGACGGATTTCAGATGTCAGAAGACGGAGTTCGGGTGTCGGATTCAAAAAGCCGACTTGTCGCGAGGCGATGTAAGTAATTGATCTTATTGACCCTGAAAATCGGATAGAACGGCGCTTCCATGCCGGACGTCAGGATCGTGTCCCAGCGCGTGGTGTAGCTGGATTTCATAGCCATCGGTGATTTCCGGTAGGGTCGGGTTGCTTAGAACCAACCTTAAGGACACCACCGATGACCGACGACATGATGAACCTGCGCTTGGCTGTTGAGAAGAGCGCTGATGCCGATTTGCTGCGTGAGATGATCGGCTTTGCAGCCGAGAAACTGACGGCGCTGGAGGTGAGCGCGAAGACAGGCGCTGGATACGGCGAGAAGACCACGTTCCGGCTTGCCCAGCGCAACGGCTACCGCGATCGAGACTGGGAAACGCGAGCGGGCACCGTTGAGCTGCGCATCCCCAAGCTTCGCACCGGCAGCTATTTTCCGAGCTTTCTCGAACCACGCCGGATGGCGGAGAAGGCTCTGACGGCGGTCATCCAGGAAGCCTATATCCAGGGCGTTTCGACCCGGTCCGTCGATGATCTCGTCAAAGCCATGGGCATGTCGGGCATCTCCAAGAGCCAGGTCTCGCGACTTTGCGAGGAAATAGACGACAAGGTGAAGGCCTTCCTCGACAGGCCCATCGAAGGCGAATGGCCATACCTCTGGATCGATGCCACCTATCTGAAGGTCCGACGCGGCGGGCGCATCGTCTCTGTCGCCGTCATCATCGCAGTGGGCGTGAACACCGACGGCCGACGCGAAGTGCTCGGCATGGAAATCGGCACATCCGAGGCAGAGGCGATCTGGACGGAGTTCCTGCGCAAGCTGACCAGGCGTGGGCTGCGGGGCGTCAAGCTCGTCGTCTCCGATGCCCATGAGGGGATCAAGGCCGCTGTGTCGAAGGTGCTTTGCGCCACCTGGCAGCGCTGCAGGGTCCACTTCATGAGAAACGCATTGGCTCATGCCGGAAAGAGCGGGCGGCGCGTCGTCTCCGCCTTCATCGCCACGGCTTTTGCCCAGGACACGCCGGAGGCGGCGAGCACCCAGTGGCGCAATGTCGCCGACCAGATCAGGCCGAAGGTGCCGAAACTCGCCACGCTGATGGATAGTGCCGAACAGGATGTGCTCGCATACATGACCTTTCCAAGGCAGCACTGGGCAAAGCTTCACAGCACAAACCCGATCGAACGTCTGAACGGCGAGATCAAGCGGCGCACCGAGGTTGTCGGCATCTTCCCCAACGATGACGCCATCGTTCGTCTCGTCGGCGCGCTCCTGCTCGAACAGAACGATGAATGGGCCGTCCAACGATCCCGCTACATGACACTGGAAACCATCGCCACAATGAGCGATGATCCGCTCATCAGCCTGCCAGCCGCAAGCTGACACTCATCCGCCCCTCTGGGATGAGCCGTGGTCGTCTAAGCTACACCACGTCATGGGACACGATCGACGTCAGTCTTTCATTTCAGCACCTTACTGTTATTTTTGGCGAACCTTGACTGAAGGTTCACCACAGTTTGTTCTCGGTTCGGTCGAGAAATCAGCTTCTCGAAGGCCGTGTCTGCCAAGCCTCGCGTATCGCGGCATCAATATACCGTTGCACTTCGGCTGGCGGTTTGTTTCCGGTGATGGACATGATTTCCTGGGGGCTTGCTCCGGCTTCCGCGGAAAGCCTGCTTTGACCAGACTTGTTTTGCGCGACGCCGTGGCGCCGACAGCTCACGCACCGTCACCAACGCGTGAAAACGCTTGCGACGAAACGACTGATTAAGGTTTCTTTTCTATCACATGGACTGTGTGACAGTTCTCAGATTGGTCTTCATCAGCATGCCTATTTCGCCTTATCCCAGCCTTCAATCGAAACGCGCAGATTTGAAAAAGGCGGAAACCGCCGAGGCAGATTCCGACCAGACCGCCGAGGCTTCGCCTCGCAATCCGGAAGCGGCGATCCTTGATCCCGAACGCCTGCCGAGCTGGCAGCGCCCTTTCGTGCTGGGACCCAATGTGCGGTTCACCCGCACCCCACACAAGAAACACCCCGAGCCGGAAATGCCGGCAGCCGCGCAAAAGCAACAGGCGGCTTTCGGGCCGCAGCTTCCCTCGCCGGCGACCGTGCTCCAGGAACGGATTGCCGAAGAACTGCCGGCTGAACGCACCGTCTCATCCGCCGAGGAAGCCACGACCGCGGCGGACGAACAGAAGCTGCCCGCCGGCGAGATGGAGGAAGACACGGCTCCTTCGATCCCCTGGTACCTTTCGCGCGAGATCGACGCCATTCTGCCTGCCCCCGAGGAGACCGGCCGCGCAATCGCAGCCGAAAACGAGACGCCTGACATGCCGGACGAGACAGCGCACGCGGAAGATAACTGCTTTTCCTATCTGCCGGATGCGCTGGCCTTCGAGATGATGGCTCTGGCCGGTCTTGAACACCGCCCGGCGGACAACCGCACGCGCGCCCCGGTTGAAAGCCCCATACAGGCCGAAGAGCCGACCGCGCCGCTCGAACAGGAAGCGCCACGCACGAAAGCCAATATCGAAACCGCGCCCGCAGAAGCCTTCACCGAAACGGCGCAAGACGACATGATGATCACGTCATGGACGGCGACCTCGGATGCCGTGGAAACCGTGTGCGAGGAACCGGAAGACCGCGCCGAAGAAGCCCCCTCTCCGGTTTTGCTCTACCGGCAGGTACTGGCCTACAGCCCAACGCGGACTGCGGAAAGCAGGATCCCCGAGACGCCGTCCGTTCCGTCGACCGTTGACGAAGACGATGAGGACGACGAGGACATAGAGGAAATTGCGGCCGTCGAGGAGCCGGTGGAAGAAGCCGTTGCACCCTTCGAAAAGGATGATCTCGATACCGCGGAAGCCCCCCTCGCGGCCGCGCCGGAACTGAAGACGCGACCTGAGCCCCTCAATGTTCTGGCAAGACACGAGGAAACCGACTTCGTTTTCCCGTCGATCGACCTGTTGCAAATGCCGGGCTCTGATGAAGCCAGCGAATTCAGCCAGGAGGCGCTGGAACAGAGCGCCGCCTCTTGGAAAGCATTCTGGAAGATTTCGGCGTCAAGGGCGAGATCATCGACGTGCGTCCGGGCCCTGTCGTCACGCTGTATGAATTCGAGCCGGCGCCCGGCGTCAAGTCTTCGCGGGTGATCAACCTGTCGGATGACATCGCCCGTTCGATGTCGGCGCTTTCCGCCCGTGTTGCCGTCATTCCCGGCCGCAATGTGATCGGCATCGAGCTGCCGAACGAAGAGCGTGAGACCGTCTATCTGCGAGAGCTTTTCGAAAGCCGCCATTACATGACCACGGATTTCCGCCTGCCGCTTTGCCTCGGCAAGAATATCGGTGGCGAACCTGTGGTCGCTGAACTCGCGAAGATGCCGCATCTGCTGGTGGCCGGCACCACGGGCTCCGGCAAGTCGGTGGCGATCAACACCATGATCCTGTCGCTGCTCTATCACCTGCGCCCGGAAGAATGCCGGTTGATCATGGTCGACCCGAAAATGCTGGAGCTTTCCGTCTATGACGGCATTCCCCACCTTCTGACCCCGGTGGTGACCGACCCGAAGAAGGCGGTCCTGGCGCTGAAATGGGCCGTGCGCGAAATGGAAGACCGTTATCGCAAGATGTCGCGGCTTGGCGTGCGTAATATCGACGGCTTCAACAAGCGCGTTGCCGAAGCCCGCGCAAGCGGCGAGACCATCATGGTATCCGTGCCCACCGGTTTCGACCGCACGACCGGCGAGCAGACCTTCGAGGATCAGGAGCTCGATCTTTCCGCGCTCCCCTACATTGTCGTCATCGTTGACGAGATGGCGGATCTGATGATGGTCGCCGGCAAGGAGATCGAAGGCACGATCCAGCGTCTGGCGCAGATGGCGCGCGCGGCCGGCATTCACCTGATCATGGCGACGCAACGCCCGTCCGTGGACGTGATCACCGGCACGATCAAGGCCAATTTCCCGACGCGCATCTCCTTCCAGGTCACCTCCAGGATCGACAGCCGCACCATTCTGGGCGAGCAGGGCGCGGAATATCTGCTGGGCCAGGGCGATATGCTGCATATGAAGGGCGGCGGCCGGATCGCCCGCGTCCACGGTCCTTTCGTTTCCGACTACGAGGTCGAAAAGGTCGTCGACCATCTGAAAACGCAAGGGACGCCCACCTATCTCGGCAGCGTCGTCGTTGACGAGGAAGACGAGGGCGAAGAAGACACCGCCGTTTTCGATGCGACCGATATGGCAACCGAAGGCGACGATGCCGACGAACTCTTCGCCAAGGCCGTCAAGATTGTCCAGCGCGACAAGAAATGCTCGACGTCCTACATCCAGCGCCGCCTGTCGATCGGCTACAACCGCGCCGCCTCGCTGGTCGAACGCATGGAGAAGGATGGCCTGGTCGGCCCCGCCAACCACGTCGGCAAACGTGAAATCCTCGATGCCGGCTCGGGTGGCTAAGCTGGCGCGGGTTCTGCATCCTTCTCCAACCACACCCTGACTTCCGCGTCAGGTCATCTGCTTTCAATCCCGCCGCGCGGGGCCGACCCATCATTCGATCGAAGACATGGGCTGGCGGCGCGCTTGAGGCAGGACACGGAAAATGATCGCGCATATCCCGTCGATTGATCAGGGCGCGACCAACACGAAAGGGCTCCTAAAGGCGCATCGCAGTCAGATCGAAAATCTGACTGCGAAAATGCTCCAAGACAAAGGGGGCGTGCCGTGCCTTGAGCCCTGTAACGGTTGATCAGGCGTCTGCCGAACGTGCAGTGTGCCCGTTTGTTGGATCGCCGGATTTTAGATTTTCCGGCTCTGATCACGATGGCGGGCTGGCGACGCCATCGTGATGTTACATCCGAACGCCGAATGCGGTCAGTCTCGCACTGACACCTCAGGCCGGACGCGCCTGCCGCGCGATCCGGGCCCATTCGGGGATCCAGTCGTCATGGGCGATCAGCAGATCGTCGACCAGTGACCAGATCTGGTCGAGATCGAGTTCGGCGGCCGTGTGCGGGTCCATCATCGCGGCGTGATAGAGATGTTCGCGGTTTTCGTTGACCAGCGCCGCCACCGTCAGTTCCTGCACGTTGATATTGGTGCGGATGAGCGCCGTCAGTTGCGGCGGCAGGTCGCCGATATAGGTCGGCTGAATGCCCGACGCATCGACAAGGCAGGGCACTTCCGCCGCGCAGTTTTCCGGCAGCGAGGTGATGCAGCCATTGTTGCGGACATTGCCGTAGATCACGGAGGGCTCGCCGGTCCACACCGAGTTCATGATCGACGAGGCGTATTCCTTGCTCTGCTCGACCTTGATCTCGTCGGCCTTCCTGTATTCCTCCGCCTGATCCTTCCATTTGGCGATCTGCTCGACGCAGCGCACCGGGTATTCATCCAGTGGAATGCCGAATGTCTCGATCAGGTCCTCGCGGCCTTCCTTGATGAAATAGGGCGTGTATTCGGCAAAATGCTCCGAGCTCTCGGTGACGAAATAGCCGAGCCTCGTGAGCATTTCGTAACGCACCTTGTTGGGGCAGCGCGGGTTCCAGCTTGACGGTTTCGGGAACCGGCCCTCGCGGTAGCCGCGCACAAGATCGGGATAGAGATCGCGGTAGCTGCCGTCTTTCTGGCGATGCTCGAACTTCAGGAAAAACGCCATGTGGTTGATGCCGGCAGAGCGGTAGCGGATTTCCTCATAGGGAATGTCAAGGTCGCGCGCCAGTTCGCCGGCCGTGCCCTGCACCGAATGACAGAGGCCGACCTGTTTGATCTGCGGATATTTTTCCGCAATCGCCCAGGTGTTGATCGCCATCGGGTTCACATATTGCAGCATGATGGCATCGGGGCAGATTTGCATCATGTCCTCGCAGATCGACCAGAGATGCGGCACGGTGCGAAGCCCCCGCATGATGCCGCCGACGCCGAGCGTATCGGCAATTGTCTGGCGCAGGCCGTATTTCTTCGGCACCTCGAAATCGGTGACCGTGCAGGGTTCATAGCCGCCGATCTGGAAGGCGACGACAACGAAATCAGCGCCCTCCAGCGCCTCGCGCTGATTGGTGTGGGTGGTGATCGCGGCCTTGGAGCCGAGCGTGCGCGCGAGTTTGCCGGCCACGATCTCGCTTTCGGCAAGCCGCTCCGGATTGAGGTCCATCAGGGCGATGGATGCGTCCTTCAGGGCCGGACGCTGCAGGGCGTCGCCGATGATGTTTTTCATGAAAACCGTGGAGCCGGCGCCGATGAAGGTAATCTTGGGTTGTCGTGCCATGGTAAAATTCCTCAAATTCAGGCGGCAACTTCGAAGGCGGCCTTGACCAGCCGCTTCGTGTAGTCTGTCTGCGGGTTTTCCAGCACATCGCGCACCGGACCCTGTTCAACGATTTTGCCGTGCTGCATGACGCAGACACGGTGGCAGAGCGCCCGCACGACCTTCAGGTCATGCGAGATGAAGAGGTAACTGAGGCCCCGCTCGCTCTGCAGCTTGCGCAGGAGTTCGATGATCTGCGCCTGCACCGAGAGGTCGAGCGCCGAGGTCGGTTCATCGAGCAGGATGAATTCCGGCTCCAGCGCCACGGCACGGGCAATGGCGATGCGCTGGCGCTGGCCGCCGGAAAACTCGTGCGGAAACCGGTGCGTGATGGAGCCCGGCAGACCGGCATCGACGAGGGCATCGCGCACCCGCTCGTTGCGGTCCTTGCCGGACGAGCCGATATTGTTGACGATCAGCCCTTCCTCGATGATCTGGCCGACGGTCATGCGCGGATTGAGTGAGGAAAACGGGTCCTGAAACACCACCTGCATGCGTGAGCGCAATGGCCTGAGCTGTTCGCGGGAGAGCCCCTCGATGTGCTTGTCGTCGAAAAGCACCGTGCCGCCGTCAGAATGGATCAGACGCAGCAATGCCTGGCCGAAGGTGGTTTTTCCCGATCCGCTTTCGCCCACCAGCCCCAGCGTTTCGTGCTTTTTGAGCGTGATGGACAGATCGTTGACCGCGACAAGCTGGCTGTAGCTGGATTTGAAGAAGGTGCCGGTCTTCAGCGTGAAGGCGACCCGAACGTCCCGGCCCTCCAGGATGGTCTGCGATCCTTCCGGCAGCGGATTGGCCTCGCCGGAGGGTTCGGAGCCGAGAAGCTTTTTCGTATAGGGGTGCCGCGGGTCGGCGAAAAGCGCCCTGGTCGTATTGTGCTCGCGCACGAGGCCTTCGCTCATCACATAGACATAGTCCGAGAAATGCTGGACCACGGTCAGGTCGTGGGTGATCAGGATGACGGCCATGCCGAGTTCCAGTTGCAAGTCCCGGATCAGGCCGAGGATCTGCGCCTGAACCGTCACGTCGAGCGCCGTGGTCGGCTCGTCGGCGATCAGCACGTCCGGCTTGTTGGCGAGCGCCATGGCGATCATCACGCGCTGGCGCTGGCCGCCGGAAAGCTGGTGCGGATACTGCTTGAGCCGGGCCTCCGGCTCGGGGATCTGCACCTGCCGCAGGAGCTCGATGGTTTCCGCTTCCGCCTTTTTCTTGCTCACGCGGCGATGGGTCTGGATCGCTTCGATGATCTGCGAGCCGATCGTGTAGATTGGGTTCAGCGAACTCATCGGTTCCTGAAAGATCATCGAAATCCGCGAGCGCGTCCTCGGCCCCGACCATCCCGATACGGCGACGAGCTACAACAATATCGCCGCCACCCTCAACGCCCAGGGCCGGGCGCAGGAAGCCGAGCCACTCTATCGAAAAGCCCTCGATATCCGCGAGCGCATCCTCGGCCCCGACCATCCCGATACGGCAGCGAGCTACAACAATATCGCCTTCAACCTCTACGCCCAGGGCCGGGCGCAGGACGCCGAGCCGCTCGCTCGAAAGGCCCTCGAAATCCGCGAGCGCGTCCTCGGCCCCGACCATCCCGATACGGCGACGAGCTACAACGATATCGCCACCAACCTCGACGCCCAGGGCCGGGCGCAGGACGCCGAGCCACTCTATCGAAAGGCCCTCGAAATCCGCGAGCGCGCCCTCGGCCCCGACCATCCCTCTACGGCGACGAGCTACAACAATATCGCCACCAACCTCGACGCCCAGGGCCGGGCGCAGGACGCCGAGCCACTCTATCGAAAAGCCCTCGAAATCCGCGAGCGCGTCCTCGGCCCCGAACATCCCTCTACGGCAGCGAGCTACAACAATATCGCCTTCAACCTCTACGCCCAGGGCCGGGCGCAAGACGCAGAGCCGCTCTTTAGGAAGTCCCTCGAAATCAACGAGCGCGTCCTCGGCCCCGACCATCCCGATACGGCGACGAGCTACAACAATATCGCCGCCGCCCTCTACGCCCAGGGCCGGGCGCAAGACGCAGAGCCGCTCGTTCGAAAGGCCCTCGAAATCCGCGAGCGCGTCCTCGGCCCCGACCATCCCGATACGGCGACGAGCTACAACAATATCGCCGCCACCCTCAACGCCCAGGGCCGGGCGCTGGAAGCCGAGCCACTCTATCGAAAGGCCCTCGAAATCAACGAGCGGATACATGGGCCAGAGCATCCACAAACAAAGAACTTTCAGGCGAATCTGGATGGAGTTCTGCGCACGCGACCGGAGGATCGGTAGCAATTCGGGTGCCTAGATTCCGCCTTTCGCCCAATCGCACGCTCGTTCTTCGACAACGATCACACTCGCCATATGCTGATCACGCCACGCAGGGCGGCGCAAAGTCAGAGTCGTGTCATGGACCCGTGATCTTGGTGACGATGACATCCCAGGCCCACCAGGCAAAGCTACCAACCACCGTGGCAACGGCAACGATGATGGTCAGCCCGGTCTTTCCAGAGATCTTGAGCCGATTCATTTCGTTTACGGTCGGCATGATTTCCTTATCGAGCTTTTTTTCGGTCTCCGCAGCCTTGTCGGCGGCCGTCCGCGCAACCTCGGCCACGATGTCAATCTTCTTGTCGACGCTGCCAATGCGCTCGTCGATTCGGTCGTACAGGCGGCGTCGCGCCCTCCTCAGAATTTACGCCTTGTTCGGCCACCTGCTTGGCAAGCTCGCCGACAATACCTTCGAGCCTGCCGAGCGCCCGTTCCACCCCTGCGCTTTCGCCTTCCGTCACTTCGCCACCCCTTTCTTCAGCCCCGCGCGGAGGTTCTCGTAGTATTTCCGAACGCATGCGATGACGTGCTCGCGATTGGCCTTGTCGACGATCAGCCGCCAGCGCTTGTTCTGCACCTGGCTGTCCTCGCCGATCACGATGGGGGGATAGGGAATCAGCTCGTAGCACGTGGCGGGGAGCGGGCCGATATCGATGCCTTGTTCCTGCACCGCTTTGGCCCCGGCGGCCGCGCCGGCCTGCACCAGGGCGCTATTGTCCGGCTGGTTCAGGGAGCTGCACCCCGTCGCCATAGATGAAACGATAATCATCAGCACCAAGCGGGCACGAATGGCCCAATTTCTTGAGTTTGGCTTCATAGGTGCGGATCTCCGATTCGAGTATGGCGATTTCACTTGCTGACTGCGCGGCGCTTTCCTCTGCCGCCCGCTCATAGGCGAGCAGCGCCTTGTCGATCGCGGCCATCTGCCGAGCTTCCGCCGCCAGCCGGGCCGCGCGCTCGGCTTCAGAGGTGACCTGCAGGCAGGCGAGATCGCGCTCGGCCGTCACGGTTTTGGTCACTTGATCGGTGACGGTTTCGGTCGTTGCTTTGACAAGCGCCGGATCGAGCCAGAGGGCATGTACGGCGAAGCAAGCTGCGAAGCCGATCATGGCGCCGAGCAGGCCGGTGATGATGGCGGATTTGATGTCGATGCCGAACATCACACACCCGCCATGCACAGCACCTGCTCGCGCTTGCGGCGGTTGACCAGTCCGCGAATTACGCGCCCACCGGCCTTGTTCCACCACGTCAGTGCCTGGCATCCTCCCGCGACATCGCCGCTATTCAGACGTCGCGTCGCTGTGCTGCGACCGATGCCAGCAACACCGCAATTGTAGGCAAGCGAGGTATAGGCTGCGTCCCGCGTCGGTGGCAGGCGATCTGAGATCGTCCTGGGGGTGAAGTAGGCGTGCAGCCGATCGCGATATTGCGCGACTTCAGCCCATAGCAGATCGACGCACTCCTGGTGCGTCATCCGCATGCCCATCTCTACGCCATCGGTCGCACCGAAACAGATGGTCGGTACGCCGACAATGTCGCGGTAGGAGACAAGGCTTTCACCTTCCTCTTGGGCAATGAATGGCACGGCGATATCAAGTGTCTCGGCCTGCGTTGCCGGCGCCGCATGGACACTTGTGGCAAGCAGAACGGCGAGCATGATGGCGACCAGTGCGACGCCGCCAATCCGCAACAATTCCTTCCAGAGCCGCGCCTCCTGGCGCACCAGACGCCCTCCGAGACCGGCAACCAACAGGATGACGCCGAGCCACCACGCGGCGTAGGGGTCGTAGTCCTGGCCGGTCATGGCGAACCACACCTCCGGAACGATAAGCACAAGCAGGCCGACGACCTGCATCCAGAACGACAACGAGCGCGACAGCACCCGCCGCCAGTCAGCGATAAGCTTCATGGTGGTTCTCCAACCAGATTTTCGATGAGAAGGAAGTGAGCCTGGTACTTGGTGATCAGGAGAACGGTGTCTTGATCCAGGGTGCGAGCAAGCACCCTATCGGCGGTCACCAAGTCAGCGAACACGATCGGTCACGCCAGCAGGTTTTGCAGCGATTTAGGTCTTCAGCTTGCCGTCGAGCGCGGTCCTGTAACCGCTCTTCGAATAATCGTGCTTGGCCGTCTCTATGATGAAGGCGACCTGGTCGACGTCGGGATAACCGACGCTGAAACCGATGGGTGCGCCGGCACGCGCCGACGGTGTCCCGATGATCGGGCATGAAAAGCTCACGGCCTGGCGCTTCAGATCCTCAGCCTTTGATTTGGCGGCAGCTTTCGCCTCGGCAGCATCGGCGAACGGCTCTCCGAGCCGATAGAGCGCCACCGCCGAGGCCGAGGACGGCATGCGCACTTCGACGCGCTCGGCCTTGCCCTTGTCCTGGTGATAAGCCGCAACTTCGCTGTATTCGGCGCGGTCGCCATACTTCACCTTGAGCGGGCCGATAAGGTTCGCCTTGGTCACCAACAGGCAGGTCAGCTGCTCGCCGCTGGTATTGGCCCCTGCCCCGCGTTTGGCCAGTATTAGGTTTGCGTCCTTAACCGAGAACAACCCGCCATGGCGCTGCTCGAGTCGGCGCAACACATGGATGTCGCTTTCGTCCTGCTGGCCGAACCACGAATAGATATGCTTGCCGACGGCCTCATCGACCTTGGCGCTGAGACCATGATCGGCGGCGATTGCAGCGACGATGTCGGCAACACTGGTCTCGTCCCAATGTCGCTCCTTGTTCTCTTTCATTTTCTCGCGGAAATCGGCGCTCTTGCCAGTGATCGACATGGTGTGCGGAAACAGCACCACCTCGACCGTGTCGACAACGAACGTGCCCATGAAGGCAAGCTGATGCCCGGCATAACCGAGCCAGATGCGGATCTTCGCACCCTTGCGCGGCACCGAGGCCGGCGGCCAGTTGTTGAGCGATATCTTGCAGGTGTCGGCGCCGGCACCTTCCTTGTCGGTGACATTGATCGACAGCACCCTGTCCATGAGGTCGCCACCGGCGGCGAGGCCGTCGATCGTCAGGCGGGCTTGCGGTTTCATCGATCAATCCCAAAGGCTGACAGTCGGCAGCTCGGCCGGCGCTGTGATTTCAGGCAGCTTGACGGTGATGCCCGCAGTCAGGACCAACCCCCTGTCGGCCAAGCCCGGATTGGCTTCGAGGATCTGCTCGACAAAGCCACTCTCATCGCCATATTCGCGGCGCGCCAACATATCGACCGTGTCGCCGGAGACCGTCGTGACCGTTTTCATCAGAACAGCCCCGTAAGAACCGATTGGAAGGTGAATTGGCCGCCGACATAGCGTCGGAGACTGATCGAATAGGTGTTGCGCAACGGCACACCGTTCGGACCGATATAAGTCTGTCCGTCCTTCACCCCCTCGATCACGAACAACGCAAGCACATTGCCGAGATTGGCGGCCGCCATCTGGATCAGATGCATCGGCGTTCCGGCCTCGGCGGCAGCCCGAATGCCGGCCAGCGACGTCAACCCACCAAACTCGGCCGGGAACAGAACCCCATCGATCTTGGCGGTTGCACTCTCACCGCCGAGCCATTGCAGCCGGTCGAGACCGCCGGGCACCGCCATGGCCTGCCAAGGGGTCGACAGGCTTTGATCGATGCTGGTCAGCGAAAAGCCGTGTGCGGTGAACGCAAACGGGCCGAGCGACGCGACAACGGGACCAGCCATCAGACACCCCCGTCGCTAAAGGACGCAGAGATCCGGTCGGCAACCTCATCGCCGAAGGCCGAAGCGAGATCCTCCGCCGAGGCGTTCGCACCACCCTGGACGATGATATCGCCAAAGTGATTGTGCACCTCTGTGGGGCCGCCCCCCGGGGCGTTGTTGTTTGCCGCGTTGTCATTGGCAAAGCGCCCGGAGCCGGTCGGTACGAGACCGGACAGCATGCGCGCCGTACGTGATGCTGTCATGATCTCGCCAGCCGCGTTCGGAATGAACAGTTCCGGCCCGAGCTCGCCGACCAGATAGGGCGTGCCCGAAGCAACGGAACCGCCGCCGGCCTTGCCGCCGCCGAACAGATTGTTCCAGCCATCGCCGACAGCCTGACCGATGGATCCGGCCGCGTCTCCCGCCGCCTTGCCGACATCGACCGCAAGCTGGATGCCGTTCACCGCAACGTCCCACAGCCACTGCATGAACGGATCGATCGTGCCGGCCATGATATCGAATGCCAAAGCACCGGCCTGCTCGGGGACACTGGTGACCCAATTGATCAGACCCTTGATGCCGTCGATCGCGCTCTGGATCGATTGCCCGACATTGGTGCCAAGGGTCTCGCCCCAACTGCGCCATTCGGTCTCCGACGCATCGATCGGCCCCAACAATCCCGACACCCAGCCAAGTAATTCCTTGCCAGCGTCGACGATCGGCTGGATCACCGGCATGAGCGGTTCGAGCGCCGTCATGACGCCCTCGCCAAAACCTTGGAAGAAGGCGGTCAGGCCATCCCAATTCTTCCAGATCCACACGCCGGCCATCGCAATGGCCATGAGGATGGCGCCGATGCCGGTGCCGATCACGGCAAAGCGCAGCGCCACCATGGCCGCCTTGACCAGGTTGAGCGGGTTGAGAACAAGCAACAGCGCGCCAACCAGCCGGGTCATACCGAGCGCCAGGTCGATCACGCCGCCCTTCATGAACAGGAAGGCGTAGCGCGTTGCGATCATCGCGATGCGCAGGCCGACAAGCGCCGAGGTGGCCAGAATGATATTGCGAACCAGGTCCGGATGCGCGGCCGCCCATTCGCTAACAGCCATGATGATCGGGCCGATGGTGTCGGCCGTATCGGTCAGCGACGGCAGCAAGGCATTTCCGATCGAGATGGCCAGATCGTTCATCTGGTTTTTCAGGCGCTGCGTCGTGTTTTCGAAGGTCTGTGAACGGACCTCGAACTCTGCCTGGGCGGAACCGGCATAGTCCGACTGGTCACCGACCAGTCCGAGGACGCGCTGCAATTCGTCCAGATTGGCCAGGAGCGGCGCCAGTGCCCGGGCTTCGTCGCCGAAGATATCGGACGTCATGGAGGCCTGCATGGCCTCTGGCAATTCACGCAGGCGCTGCATGACATCGATCGTCGTCGCAACGGCGTCTTCCTGCATGCGGTTTGCCACGTCAACGCTGTCGAGACCGAGTTCGCGCAACGCCCCACGCTGCCGCGCCGTCGCGCTGGCTCCCTTGGTCAGCGCCCGTCCCATGTTGCGGAACGACGTCGCCGCGACATTGGCTTCGGCACCGGTGCTGATCATCGCCGCACCGAAAGCAAGGCTTTCCTCCTTGGCAAAGCCATAGACCTCGCCTTGAGCGCCGACGCGCTCGGTGAAATCGACCAGCTGAGACGCAGCGGACGCCGTATTGTTGCTGAGGTGGTTGATGGCGTCGGAGTACAGTCCGAGTTCGGACACCGTCAGTTGCAGAGCCGTCTTGATATGGGCAAGGCTCAAGCCAGCCTTTTCGCCAGCCATGTCCCAAGCGACCGCCGACTTGGCGGCAATCTCGGTGAACGGCAGCAGATCCGCATCGGCGACACCGCCCTGTGCACCGCCGGCAGACAGAGCGGCGAGTTCGTTGACCGCCATCGGGATCTCACCGGTGGAAAGCCGGCGAAGCTCCATGCCGTAATCGCGCAGCCCCTCAACATTGAAGTCGGTCACCTTGCGCACATCCGCCATGGCGCTTTGAAACTCGGACGCCGCATCGACGGGCGCGGAAAGGCTGCGGGCAAGCGCATATCCAACCGCGACGGAGTCCATCATCTGGCCCCGTGTCGCCGCCATGGCGCGGGCATTGGCGCGGCTGGCACGAGTCAGACTCGCGACCGCACGGTTCACGGCGCGCGACGGCGCGGTCACCCGATCGATCAGCGAGATGATCAGCTCCGACGTCATGCGGGCCATGACAATTGTCCCCATTTCGAAAAGTTGAACGAACGGCTACGGTCCCTCCGGAAGTGCCGGGAGGACTCGAATGCGAAAAGAACTGCTGTGGATTGCATCGATTGCTGTGGTGCTCGCGACCTCGCCCGCTCAAGCGGTCGACGTCGAAAAGGCACGAGAAGTGCTTTTGGGTGCCTGGGTGAACACCCTCGGCGGGGAGACATGGGAATTCGACGCGGACAATCAGTGGACGCAATACGTCGGAGGCAAGACCATTGTGTCCGGGTTCTCGCTGGAAGAGCGCCCGCTGAACATGTTCGCCATCAATTTGCTCAAGACCGACACAACCTACGTCGTTCATGTCATGGCGAACGGATACCTGCAGATTTACCGGGAGGGTCAGGAGGCTTCTGTCGGCACATACAGGCCGTTTCCGCCGCGCTAACCCTTCCCCTTTTTAGGTGCTTCCTGCTTAAGCACCCAGATCGCCTGATCGTACCAGTACAACACCTGGTCGATACCTTCGATTTCGAGCGCATCGATCAGCGAGGTATTGAGGACGCGGCAGATCGTGGCGATGACCTGCCCCCAGGTCAGTTCACCGTCGGCTCGTCCTTGCCCTCGGCGTCGGCCTGTGCCTCCTTCAACATCGCCAGCCCCCGCTTTCCCATTAGCGGCGCCACCCCCAGAGCGACTTCTTCGAACGCGTCGGTGTCGAGTTCCATCATCAGCTGGAGCGGCACATCGGCCATGGACGCATACATGGCGAAGGCCTTCTTGGTGTTGCCTTGAACGGCATCCATGGCGATCAAATCCTTGCCCTTCAGCTTGCGGGCAAAGGTCAGCTTTTCATATGTTACCGCCTTGTCGCCTTCGCCGATCGTGATCGGCTCCTCAAGCGTGATGACAACGGGATTAACGGTCATGCGAGGTCTCCTCGATTACCAGAGTGGAGAAACTAGGCCAGGCGCAGCGCGTCGGTGCGGCCGGGGAAAACTTCGACGCCGCCGAAACGCGCGGTGAAGTCGTCGACATAGGCGACCTCTTCGTCATCGACGAACAGCCGGTACGAGTTGGCCGCCCATTCGGTCTCGACCGGCGCCGGCTCCCCGGGGGTCCATGTGCCGGGGTCGAACTTTTTCGGCGCCGCCATCATCTCGCAGCGCGCCGAATGCTCGGTGCCATCCTCGTCCTGCAGATAGCCGTAGGCGATGATCGGCTTGTCGGTGCCGGGGGCAACGCCATAGAGCCCGAGCACTTGCGGATCGAAGCCGACCAGCGTGAAGCTAGCGTTCGACACGGTGAGGCCCATGCGGACTTCGCGCGGCTTGATCATGCCGCCATTCCGCATTTCCTCGGTTTTGAATTCGACCACGGGCAGGGTCAGCTCCTTGACCTGGCCGATCTTCGAATCCTTGTCGATGAACAAGGTGTTGTCCTTGACCACATAGGCGGGAAGGGTTCCGGGCATCGGTGTGTTTCCTTGTGCAAGAAAAAGCGCGGCGGCACTTTGGCCACCGCCAGGAGGGAAGAGGGATGACGCCCGGCGCTACAGTGCCGCGACGTTGATCTCGCCGGTCACGCTGTTGAACAGCAGCGAGTAGCCGATCTCGATATTGCGGTGCGCAGCGATCCGGATATCGGCCATCGGCGCCGGCACCTCGAAGGCCATAACGAACTTGATGATGCCGGCCGCGCCGGTCGTCGGCGTGTTGCCATCCGCCAGCTTGAAGATCGAACCGGGCAGGATCATCTGGGCCTTTTCGAAATTCTGCAGCGCCTGCAATCCGGACCACACGGCAAAATCGAGATTGGCGCGGGTCATCGGACGATCGACGAACTCATGGAAGGCGTTCTCGATCGCCTCGTTGATGGCATCGGTCGTGCGCACCACGTTGATGAATTGCCAGACGCTCTCGGCCGCGCAGGTCCACACACCCCAGGTGCGAAAACCCTGGCCGCGATTGATAATGGTGTTGACCCGGTTCTCGTTGAGATAGTCCGACTGCTCGCCATAGGTGATGGCGCGGTTGGTACCAATGATGCCGGCGATCTGGCGGTTCGAACCGGTCCAGTGCACGCCGTTCGACTTGTCGGCAGCTGCCTGGGCACCGACGAACACAGCAGAACTCGGCATCGGCGTCGACACGCCATCGATCGATTTGAGCACGCGCGGGTCGCAATAGACGACGCGCTTCGAGCCGACCAGCTGCGCCGCCTGGACGGTCTGTTGATCCGTGCCGTCCGGTCCGTCGGCGAAGAACACCGCGCGGAGTTTTTCGGCCACCGAGATCGCCTCGGCCACGAGGCCACTCATCACCGTGCCGATCGTGCCGGTGAAGGTTGCGCCGGTACCGCCGCCGGCATTGGCGGGCGTGACTGTCAGCGTGCCGGTGTAGCCGGCGCCGGGCTTGACGATGTTCACCGCCGTGATCACGCCACCGACGATGACGGGTTCGATCTCGGCGCCGGAACCGTTATCGCCGGCAATGGTCAGCGTCGTGGTGTCGGCATAGCCGGTGCCGCCGGCCGTCACGGCCACCGACGCAACACCGTCGGTCGGCGTCGCCGCGCCGAGACCCGGCGCCAGCAACAGCTTGGGCTTGGGCAATCCGGCGGCAGTCGCTTTCAGGAAAGCATTGATGCCGGTCAGCGATGTCGACGACCCGATGGCATTGGCGAGCAACTCAGCGGCGTCCGCTCCCGCGTCGACGCGAATGA
>CAXXNZ010000006.1:0-87175 GCA_963676075.2 Devosiaceae bacterium | reverse complement strand
TTTGTCCGGCTCGACGCCAGTTCCGCTCTGGTCGTGCTGGTCGGCCAGGATGGTCAGGTCGAAAATCGCGTCCTGCCGCTGCCACCGGTCTGCCGGCCAGCGCCATCACCCAGGCCTCCAACTATCTTGCCAGCCTTGTTGTCGGGCGCACGCTCGCCGAGGCGCGAACCGAGCTCGAAAAGCGCCGCAAGGCCCAGAAGGCCGAGCTCGACGAACTGACCGACAAACTGGTCGATGACGGGTTCGCCACCCTCAGCGACGCTGCCTCGAGCGCCGAGCCGATGCTGATCGTCAGGGGGCGCGCCAATCTCCTCAACGAAGCGATGGCCTCCGAGGACCTCGACCGCGTCAGGCAATTGCTCGACGAGATCGAATCCAAGCGCGGGCTGATCGACCTGCTGACCGACGCCGAGAAGGGTGAGGGCGTCCGCATATTCATCGGTTCGGAAAACAAACTGTTCTCGCTCAGCGGGTCGTCGGTGATCCTTTCCCCGTACAAGGACGCCAATGACAAGGTGGTCGGCGTGCTCGGGGTCATCGGTCCGACGCGGCTTAATTATTCCCGCATCGTGCCGGTGGTTGATTACACCGCTCATGTCGTGTCCCGTCTGGTGGCACGCAAGAAATAGCGCCTTTGCCGCCATTCCTGCGCCGATTGTCGGTACTGCGGCAACACAACGGCACCAGCACTGTTGAAATTTGCCGGCGAGTGGTCGATATGCGGTGCACCCAACCCAACCAGCCCAGGACGAGATGTTCATGAGCGATAACGAACTGACGCCGGACGAAGACCAGATCGACACCGAAATGGCGCCCGAGACAGAAGCGCCGGTCGAGGATCCCGTCGAAATCCTCGTCAATGAGAATGCCGAGCTGAAGGACCGCCTGCTGCGCCTTGCAGCGGATATGGAAAACCTCAGGAAGCGCATGGATCGCGAGATCTCCGATACCCGCAACTATGCCATTTCCGGGTTCGCCCGCGACATGCTGGTGGTCACCGACAATCTTTCCCGTGCCCTGACAGCGGTTCCCGAAGAGGTCCGCGAAAGCACTGACGACAACGTCAAGTCGCTGATCGAGGGCATCGAGATGACCGAGCGCGAGACCTATCGGCTGCTGCAAAAGCACGGCGTCGAGCCCATTCCCGCCGAAGGCGAGAAATTCGACCCGCACAAGCACCAGGCAGTGTTCGAAATCCCCAACACCGATGTTCCGGAGGGGACGATCCTGCAGGTCATGCAGGCAGGCTTTGCCATCGGCGAACGCGTCCTGCGCCCCTCGATGGTCGGTGTCTCCAAGGGTGGCCCGAAAGCGGCGCCAGCCGCATCCGAGCCCGCACCCGGCGCCGAGATCGACAAGCAAGCCTGAGCCTTTCGGGCACCGATGACGCTGCTCGTCCACCTCATCGGTGCCGGGCTCATGTGCCCTGCAAGGACCATGTTAAGCAGAACCTGAGAAAACCGCGGTTTGCGACCTGACGGAGCAGCGCGGTCATTCACGCCAAAAGGGCGGGTTTGTGGCCTTGAGTTCTTGAAGGTCAAAACCGCTGTCCCTATATACGCCGCGACACCGGACTGCAGTTCTGTAGCCGGCAACACCCCCATAGGGGCCCGAACGCTTGCTGCCGTCAGGGGCGCGAAGCGGGCCTGCTGAGAAAGAGGTATAATATGGCTAAAGTCATCGGTATCGACCTTGGCACGACCAATTCCTGCGTCGCCGTCATGGACGGCAAAAATCCCAAGGTCATCGAGAATTCCGAAGGCGCGCGTACCACGCCTTCAATGGTCGGGTTCACCAGCGACGGTGAGCGTCACACCGGCCAGCCGGCCAAGCGTCAGGCTGTTACCAATCCCGAAGGCACCCTGTTCGCGGTCAAGCGCCTGATCGGCCGCCGCATGGAAGACCCGATGGTCGCCAAGGACAAGGGCCTGGTGCCCTATCACATCGTCAAGGCGGACAATGGTGACGCCTGGGTCGAGGTCGAGGGCAAGAAGATGTCCCCGTCCGAGATTTCCGCTTTCATCCTCACCAAGATGAAGGAAACCGCCGAGAGCTTCCTCGGCGAGTCCGTCACCCAGGCGGTGATCACGGTTCCGGCCTATTTCAACGATTCCCAGCGTCAGGCCACCAAGGACGCCGGCAAGATCGCCGGTCTCGAGGTGCTGCGCATCATCAACGAGCCGACGGCTGCCGCGCTCGCTTATGGGCTCGACAAGAAGAACACCGGCACCATCGCGGTCTATGACCTCGGCGGTGGTACCTTCGATATTTCCGTGCTCGAAATCGGCGACGGCGTGTTCGAGGTCAAATCGACCAATGGCGACACCTTCCTCGGCGGTGAAGACTTCGACATGCGTCTGGTCGACTATCTGGCCGACGAGTTCAACAAGGAACAGGGTATCGATCTGCGCGGCGACAAGCTCGCCCTGCAGCGCCTCAAGGAGGCGGCCGAAAAGGCCAAGATCGAGCTCTCGTCCTCTTCGCAGACCGAGATCAACCTGCCGTTCATCACCGCCGATGCTTCGGGTCCGAAGCACCTGCAGTTGAAGCTGACCCGCGCCAAGTTCGAAAGCCTGGTCGAGGATCTGATCAAGCGCACCGTCGGCCCCTGCGCCGCAGCGCTGAAGGATGCCGGCCTCAAGGCAGGCGAGATCGACGAGGTCATCCTGGTCGGTGGCATGACGCGCATGCCCAAGGTCCAGGAAGTCGTCAAGGAGTTCTTCGGCAAGGAGCCGCACAAGGGCGTCAATCCGGACGAAGTCGTGGCGCTCGGCGCTGCCATTCAGGCCGGCGTGCTGCAGGGCGACGTCAAGGACGTGCTGCTGCTCGACGTGACCCCGCTGTCGCTGGGCATCGAAACGCTTGGCGGCGTCTTCACCCGTTTGATCGATCGCAACACCACCATCCCGACCAAGAAGTCCCAGGTCTTCTCGACCGCCGAGGACAACCAGTCGGCGGTGACGATCAATGTCAGCCAGGGCGAACGCGAAATGGCCGCCGACAACAAGTCGCTCGGCCGCTTCGATCTCACCGGCATTCCGCCGGCACCGCGCGGCGTGCCGCAGATCGAGGTCACCTTCGACATCGACGCCAACGGCATCGTCAACGTCTCGGCCAAGGATCGCGGCACCGGCAAGGAGCAGCAGATCCGTATCCAGGCCTCCGGTGGTCTTTCCGACGAGGACATCGAACGCATGGTCAAGGATGCCGAGGCCAATGCCGAGGACGACAAGCGCAAGCGCGAGGGCGTCGAGGCCCGGAATCAGGCCGAAAGCCTCCTACATTCCACCGAGAAGTCGCTGAAGGATTACGGCGACAAGGTCGATGAAATGGACAAGGGCGCCATCGAGACGGCACTTTCCGTCCTCAAATCGACGCTCGAAAACGAGGCCGCCTCGGTCGACGAGATCAAGGAAAAGACCCAGGCGCTTGCCGATGCCTCGATGAAACTTGGCGAAGCCATGTACAAGGCGAGCCAGGAAGAGACCGAGGCCAGCGCCGGAGACTCTGCCGAGACCAGCAAGGACGACGATGTCGTCGATGCCGATTTCGAGGAAGTCGACGACGCCGACAAGAAATAGTCTCGAACCCAACCGGCAGGCAAAGCGGGCGATGTCGCCTGCTTTGCCTTGCTGGCAAAGTGCGTAGACAGCCCCAGCCTTTTTAATCCGGCACCTGTGTGCGTATTTTGACCCTCGAGTTTCCCGTAACGCGATAAGCGTGAGCCTTCCTGAATGGCCGATGATTATTATCAGACCCTGGGCGTAAGCCGCGATGCCGACGAGGGCGCGCTGAAATCGGCTTACCGCAAGCTCGCCATGAAATTCCACCCGGACCGCAATCCGGGTGACGAAACGGCCGAGCACAAGTTCAAGGAAATCAACGAAGCCTACGACACGCTCAAGGACCCGCAGAAGCGCGCGGCCTATGATCGTTACGGCCATGACGCCTACACCCAGGGCGGTGGCGGCCATCGTGGCGCCGGCGGCGGCTTCGGCCCGGATTTCGGCGCCTCAATGTCGGACATCTTCGACGACCTGTTCGGCGAATTCATGGGCGGCGCCCGTGGCGGACGCACCTCGCAGTCCCGTTTCCGCGGCTCCGACCTTCGCTACAATCTCGAAATCTCGCTCGAAGAGGCCTTCGCCGGCGCCACCGTCGATATCGATGTGCCCTCGCTTTCAACCTGCGAGACCTGTTCGGGCTCCGGCGCCAAGCCGGGCACCGGCATGTCGACATGTCGGACCTGTAACGGTCACGGCAAGGTCCGCGCTGCATCGGGCTTTTTCACCGTCGAGCGCACCTGCCCCACCTGTCACGGCCGCGGCGAGATCATGGATCAGCCATGCACCGATTGCGGAGGCGACGGCCGACGCCAGAAGAGCCGCAAGCTCTCCGTCGATGTCCCCAAGGGTATCGAGGACGGCACCCGCATCCGCCTTGCCAACGAGGGCGAAGCCGGCCTGCGCGGCGGCCCACCCGGTGACCTCTACATCTTCGTCTCGATCCGGCCGCATGAACTATTCCATCGCGACGGCGCCGATCTTTATGCTCGCGTCCCCATCGCCATGACGACGGCGGCGCTTGGCGGTGAGTTCGAGGTGCCGACGCTCGAGGGCGTGCGCGCCAAGGTCAAGGTTGCTGCCGGCACCCAGGCCGGCCAGCGTGTTCGCCTCAAGGGCAAGGGCATGCCGGTCCTGCGCCAGAATCAGACTGGTGATCTTTACGTCCAGCTCGATGTCGAAACCCCGCAGAACCTTTCAAGGCGTCAACGCGAGTTGCTGCAGGAATTCGAAACGCTGTCGACCAAGGAAAACTCTCCGACTTCGGACGGTTTCTTCGACAAGCTCAAGGGCTTTTTCGAAAAGCTCTAGGGACCGCCGTGGCTTCGGCCCCGACAGCGTATCCGACCGGTCGGTTTGTATCGCATGAAGGCCAAGGGAGCCCGTCATGACAAAGGCCCTGACCCTGTCCGGTTCGATCCGCACCGGTTCTCTCAACATGGCATTGCAGCGCGACATGTCCGAGCGGTTTCGCGCGCGCGGCGTCGAGGTCACCGAGATCCATCTCGGCGATTATCCGCTGCCGATTTTCAATGAAGACCTTGAGACCGGCGACATTCCGGGTGCAGCCATCGCGCTCGGCAAGCTGTTCGTCGAGGCCGACATCATCTTCATCGCGTCACCGGAATACAACGGTGGCATGACGCCACTGCTGGTCAACACGCTCGCCTGGGTGTCGCGCCAGAAGGGGCGGCCCTTCCGCCACGCCGTGTTCGGCATGGGCGGCGTATCGTCGGGCAAGCTGTCGACGGTCGTCGGCCTCACCCATTTGCGCGACACGCTGTCCAAGATGATGGCGCTTTGCGCCTCGGTTGATGTTCGTGTCGGTCCAGGCGACGCTGCCTTCGACACCGATGGCCGCCTGATCGACGAGATGGCTATATCCCGCGCCGACATGCTGGCGGACCAATTGGTCTGGCTGGCTGGCAAGTAGCCGGCATGGCCGTTTCCTATTACCTCACCCACCCGGAAGTCAGGATCAACCCCGATGTACCAGTCCCGTTCTGGGGTCTGAACGAGATCGGACAGGCCCGCGCCGAGGCCTTTGCTCGCGGCGATCTCCTGCCCACAAATGCCATTTTCATTTCCTCCGAAGAAACCAAGGCGGAGGAACTGGCCGAAATCCTCGCCACCCGGCACGGCAACCCGATCGTCACCCGTCCCGATCTCGGCGAAAACGACCGCTCGTCCACCGGCTTCCTCCCGTCGGAAGCCTTCGAGCGTCTGGTTCACCGTTTCTTCGCGCATCCTGAGCAAAGCATCGAAGGCTGGGAAACGGCCAAAGCCGCCCAGACGCGCATCGTCGGCGCGGTGGAACAGACACTTGCCCAATATGGCACTGAAACGCCCCTGGTCTTCGCCGGCCACGGCGGCGTTGGCACCCTGTTCAAGTGCTTTATCGCCGGACGGCCAATTGCCCAGATCGAAGACCAGCGCGTTTCAGCCCATGCCGGCGGTGGCAATCTCTTCGCCTTCGATCTTGCAGCGAAGCGCTTGTTGTGCGAGTGGACCTCATTCGAAAATTGGAAGGGAAGCTGACATGTCGGACGACAGGCTCATTGTCGCGCTTGACGTTTCGTCGCGCGCCGAAGCGGAAAACCTGGTGGACTCGATCGGGGATGCGGTGTCGTTCTACAAGATCGGCTACCAGCTCATCTATGGCGGTGATGGCCTCGAATTCGGCAAGGAGCTGATCGCCGCCGGCAAGAAGGTGTTTTTCGATTTGAAGCTCTTCGATATCGAGAACACCGTCGAAAAGGGCGTTGCCGCCATCGCTCAGACAGGCGCGAGTTTCCTGACAGTTCATGCCTATCCCAAGGTCATGGGCGCTGCCGCCCGTGCCGCCCACGGAAGCGATCTGAAAATTCTCGGCGTCACCGTGCTGACCTCTTACGACAGCGACGACCTGATGAATGCCGGCTACGACCGCGATGTCGAATCCCTTGTCGGCCTCAGGGCCCACATGGCCAAGCTCGCCGGCATCGGCGGCATCGTCTGTTCGCCCTTCGAAGCCGCCATGGTCAGAACCCTGGTTGGCGACGACCTCGCCGTGGTGACGCCGGGCGTCAGGCCCAAGGGAACCGAAGCCAACGACCAGAAGCGCATCATGACCCCCGGCGAGGCCATCGAGCAGGGCGCGTCCCACATCGTTGTCGGACGGCCGATCACGGCAGCGGCGGATCCGGTTGAGGCTGCCGAAGCGATCGTTGCCGAAATGTCGGAGGCCGCCTTTGCCACCGAGGACGTGCATGACATTTTTCATGTGCATGACCATGATCATCCGCACCGGCACTGACGCCGACTTTTCCCTGCTCGACGCGATCGAAGAACGCTCTGACAGGACGTTTCTGCGACTTTCTGGTTTCGAGGAGGCGATAAACCAGCCGAGAATGGCTGCAAGCCTTGGTCCGGACGATGATCCGGACACCTCGTTGTTCATCGCCGAAGACGGGGAGCCAATCGGCTTCATCCATGTGCACGGTCTCGACGATTGCAGCCATGTCACCCAGATATCGGTGGTGCCGGAGGCCCAGGGCAAGGGGGCCGGCACGGGACTGCTCAATGCTGCCGCATCGGCAGCGAAAAACGGCGGCAAGCGCGGCCTTACGCTGATCACTTTCAGGGATGTGCCCTGGAACGGACCATTCTACGCCCGTCGAGGTTTTCACAGTCTCGATCTCGCCGAGATGGGTCCTGGTCTGGCCGCGGCATTTGCCGAGGACATTGCACACGCATCGCGCTACGGCACCCGCTGCGCCATGGGACTTTTTTTTGACTGACCGAACAGTCCCGATGCAGATGGGACAAGCTGTACTTTGCCGAAACCGGCATGGTTTGATATAGCGCTGGCCAGAACAGGAGCCTGAAATGGTTGACCTCAAGACTGTCATCATCGCTGGCGCCGCCGGGCGCATGGGCCAGGCACTCCTCAGGGCCGTGCTCGCCACCGAAGGGCTCAAGGTCGGCGGGGCGCTCGAGCGCCCCGGGTCCGAGGCCATCGGCAAGGATATCGGTTCGCTTGCCGGTCTCGAACCTCTTGGCGTTCAGGTAACTGGCGATATCGGCGCCGCCCTGGCTGATTCAGACATCCTTCTCGATTTCACCACGCCGGAAACCAGCGTCGCCTTGGCCGGAGAAGCGGCACGACGCAAACTCGTCCACGTCATCGGCACCACCGGTTGCTCGGCAGAGGACGAAAAGGCGCTTCACGTTGCCGCCAATGACGGCGCCGTCATCGTCAAGGCCGGCAATTTCTCGCTTGGCGTCAATCTTCTGGTCGAACTGGTCAGGAAGGCCTCCGAAGCCCTCGGGCCGGACTGGGACGCCGAAGTGCTCGAAATGCACCACAACCGCAAGGTCGATGCCCCCTCCGGCACGGCGCTGATGTTGGGCAAGGCGGTGGCCGAGGCCCGCCAGATCGATTTCGACGCCGAGGCAGTTTACGCCCGCGAGGGCCATACCGGACCACGCGAGAGAGGCACGATCGGATTTGCCACATTGCGGGGCGGCAATGTCATCGGCGAACATAGCGTTTATCTCGTCGGTCCCAACGAGCGGATCGAACTCACCCACAAGGCCCAGGACCGGGCGCTTTTTGCGGACGGCGCCGTGCGCGCCGCCCTCTGGGCGCACGGGAAGCCGGCCGGATATTACTCAATGGCCGACGTGCTCGGCTTCTAACCCAGGGACCCTCCCCCCAAACTCAAGGACCTCCCCAAGATGACTGGCACTCTCATCCTCGTCCGCCACGGACAGAGCGAATGGAACCTCAAGAACCTGTTTACCGGCTGGAAGAACCCGGACCTGACGGCAAAGGGCGTCACCGAAGCCCGCGCCGCCGGCCAGTTCGTCAAGGCCAAGGGCTATGAGCCGGACTACTACTACACCTCGGCCCTCAAGCGCGCTCAGCACACGCTCGACCTGATCCTCGAGGAAACGGGCGTAGTCAATCTCGTCATCACCCGCAATCAGGCGCTGAACGAACGCGACTACGGCGATCTTTCCGGCCTCAACAAGGACGACGCCCGCAAGAAATGGGGCGACGAGCAGGTCCATGTCTGGCGCCGGTCCTATGACGTTCCCCCGCCCGGTGGCGAGAGCCTCAAGGACACCGCCGCCCGCGCCTTGCCCTATTACGAGGCCGAGATCGCACCGAAGGCCGCTGCCGGCGGTACCGTACTCGTCGCCGCCCACGGCAATTCGCTGCGTGCCCTGGTCATGAAGCTCGAGAACCTCAGCTCCGAGGAGATCCTCGCCCGCGAAATCGCCACCGGCGAGCCGATCGTCTACGAGATCGCTGCCGACGGTTCAGCGAAAAGGATCGAGGGCTAAAACCCTTAGCCGACAATTTCCCTCCCCCACGGGGGAGGGACTGCCCTTTTTCCCGACATCTCAAGCGTCATTGCGAGCAAAGCGAAGCAATCCAGCTTCGGCCTTGTGCTAAACGATGCGCTATGGATTGCTTCTTCGACTCTTCCTCCTCGCAATGACGCGGAGGCTGAACTTCCAGCTAGCTCCCGACCACTCCAGCTTCCCACCCTAAAATCGCGCGCTTACGCGCCACGCCCCAGTGGTAGCCGGTGAGCTTGCCGGTTGAGCCGACAACGCGGTGACAGGGCACGACGAAGGAAATGGGGTTTTTGCCGACAGCGGCGCCAACCGCGCGCGAAGCAGTCGGCTTGCCGAGCTGGTTGGCAATGGCGCCATAGGTCGTGGCGCCGCCGAGCGGGATCTTCAAAAGCGTCTCCCAGACTCTTATCTCGAAATCGGTGCCGATCATGACGACGCGCACCGGGTGCTCGGGATCCCAACGCCCGGGATCAAACACCTGTGCTGCAATCGGCGCGACTTCAGCATCGTTGCGGGTGTAGTTGGCATTCGGCCAGCGCTGGCGTAGGTCCTCGAAGGCCGGCGGAATATCGTCGCCCTCGGCAAAGCCGATGCCGGCGAGGCCATAATCGGTGACGACAAGCACCGCCAGGCCGAACGGCGACGGGGCGACGCCCCAGCGCATGTTCAGACCCTTGCCACCGTCACGCCAGGCGCCGGGCGGCATCGCCATATGGGTGACGAACAGATCGTGCAAGCGCGAGGCGGAACTGAGGCCGATCTCGAAACTCGTATCGAGCATGCTCGCTTTGTCCCGCAAAAGCCGCTTGGCGTGATCAAGCGCCACGGCTTGTGCAAAGCTTTTCGGTGTCAAACCGCACCAGCGCCGGAACAGATCGGTTAATTGCCGTTCATTCAAGCCAAGGGCATGGGCAAAACGGCCGATGTCGAGACTGTCGCTCGGCGTGTCGGAAATATAGGCGATAGCCGCCTGCACTGTGGCGTAATCGCTGTTGGGGATCTGTGAGGCATGAGTGTTCATACCGGCAAAACTAGCGCGCCGATCCGCGCTCGGCGACCCGATTTTGACGTGGCCTAGCTGCGGTTGCGACTGAGCGCCAGGCTGAACGCGTGAGCAAAGCTCGCCTTGTCATCCGGATTGAGAAAGCCGCCGATCTCGACGCTCTCGCCGCGTGTCGTCAACACAAGCCGCGTCACCCTGTCCTCGAAATCGCGGCTGACGTCGAGACGGACCCAGAAGGGATTGAAGGCATGGTGGCGCTCGTCGCCCTTATAGGTGACATGTCGGACTTTCAGATGGTCGCGCCACAAGGTCACTTCCTCGAAAGTGCCTCCGGTTTTCAACGAAAAGCTCAACGCCCACCACAGGACCAACGTCGCCAGACCCAGCGCGCCGACGATTGGCCACAAGCCGGTCGAAAGAAAATAGATACTCGGAACCGACGCCAGGACAGCAAAAACGAGGGTGACATGGCGCACACCGACCAGCCCGAGCGACCGATGGGCGGTCAGACGGGCGGCGAAAACCGGCTTGTCGAAACTGGCACTCGGTGTCATGTCCCGCATCCCGGCACAACTGAAGCGGAACGGACCCGCTTCCTGCTATCGCCGGAGACGAGCGCTATCCACTTGGTGTCGCGTCGTTTTATCGAAAACCCGATACCCGTTTACGCACCGGCGGGCATGGGCTTTTCCTCGTATACCGGCTTATTATGCGCAAAACGGATTGAAACGCGATGCCTGTAAGCACCAAACACTCGAAATTGAAGCCGGACGAGATCAACGCCCTGTTTGCCGCTTTCGCCGCAGCCAACCCGGAGCCGAAGGGCGAACTCGATTACGTCAATCCCTTCACACTGCTGGTGGCCGTGGTGTTGTCGGCCCAGGCGACCGACGCCGGCGTCAACAAGGCGACCAAGGGTCTGTTCACCGTGGCGGATACGCCTGAAAAGATGGTGGCGCTCGGGCTTGAGGGGATCACCAACCATATCAAGTCGATCGGCCTGTTCCGCAACAAGGCCAAGAACGTGCTGGCGCTGTCCGAAAGGCTCATCGCCGAATTCGGCTCGCAAGTGCCCGAGAACCGCGACGCCCTCGAATCGCTGCCCGGCGTCGGCCGCAAGACCGCCAATGTCGTGCTCAACATCGCTTTCGGCCATCCGACCATCGCCGTCGACACCCATCTGTTCCGCCTCGGCAACCGCACAGGCCTAGCGCCGGGCAAGACACCGCGCGAGGTCGAGGACAACCTCTTGCGCGTCGTACCGAAGGCCTATCTGGTGCACGCCCATCACTGGCTGATCCTGCACGGACGCTATGTGTGCAAGGCACGAAAGCCCGATTGTCCGAACTGCATCATCAGCGCCTGGTGCCGCTTCCCGGAAAAAACCGCAGCCAGCGGCTAAATCTCCCAGCGGGCTGCCGGTTTACCCCTTTGCCTTGCCGGGCCCAACCGGTAGACTTGTCACGGCCCTATTTTCCCTGATCCCGAAGGAGTTCACCGTCATGGCCGATGCGGTTTTCGACGTTCTGACCATTGGCAACGCCATAACCGACGTGCTGGCAGAGTCCGATGACGGCTTTCTCGAACGCGAAGGCATGACCAAGGGCATCATGCATCTGATCGAGGGGGAACGCGCCGATTACCTTTACGACCTGATGCCCGAGAGCAAGCAGCAGATATCCGGCGGCAGCGCCGCCAACACCGCTGCCGGCGTCACCTCACTCGGCGGACGCGCTGCCTTTGTCGGCAAGGTCGCCGACGACGATATCGGGCGCTTTTTCACCGAAGACCTGCAAGCGGCAGGTGTCAGCTACACCACGACCTGGCTCGAGCACGGTTCGGGATCGGGACGCTCGATGATCCTGATCACCCCCGATGGCGAGCGCACCATGAACACCTATCTCGGCGCCTGCCACGATTTGACCGAGCAGGACATCTCCGAAGACGAGATCTCGGGCGCCGAGATTACCTTCATGGAGGGCTATCTCTGGGATCCGCCGGAAGCCAAACGCGCTTTCGTCAAGGCCGCCGAAATCGCCCACAAGCACGGCCGCGCTTCTGCCATCACCTTGTCCGACCCGTTCTGCGTCAACCGCTACCGCTGGGAATTTCTCGATCTGATGCGGTCAAAGACCGTCGACTACGTCTTTGCCAATCTCGAGGAACTGAAGGCGCTTTACGGCACCGATGACGTTTCAGCCGCCGTGCGCCAGATCGGCGCCGACTGCAAGATCGCGGCCGTGACCATGGGGCCCAAAGGCGCAATGGCGATCCGCAATGGCGAGGTCTTCACCGTGCCGGCCTATCCGGTCGAGCAGGTGGCCGATGCCACCGGCGCCGGCGACCTGTTTGCCGCCGGGTTCCTGATGGGTATTGCCCGCGATATGGACACGGAAAAATCGCTGCAGCTCGGCTCCATGGCCGCCTCCGAGGTGATTTCCCATGTCGGCGCCCGTCCGCACCGCAGCCTTGCCGAAATGGCCAAGGAATTCGGGCTGTTCTAGACATACACCCCTGACGTCACGCGTCATTGCGCGCAAAGCGAAGCAATCCATCTCGCGGAACCGGCAACATCGCTGGATGGATTGCCGCGCATCCTTGAGATGCTCGCAATGACAAAAGGATTGTCGTACCGCCTCGTGGCTACAGCTTTTTCAGCTGCACCGTTTCGATGGTGTGATCTTCTGCTTTGGTCAGGATCAGGTCGGCGCGGCCGCGCGTCGGCAACACATTATCCAGAAGATTCGGCAGGTTGATCGAATCCCACACGTTCTTTGCCATGGTGATGGCTTCCTCCTCGCTCAGTTTCGAGAACTGGTGGAAGAAGGAATTGGGATCGCGGAAGGCGGTGTCGCGTAAGCGCAGGAAGCGCTCGACGAACCATTTCCTCAGGTGATCTTCTTCGGCGTGGATATAGATCGAGAAATCGAGGAAATCCGAGGCGAACAGGATCGGCTTGCCGGTCTTCGGGAGTTCGCCGGGCTGCAGGATGTTGAGTCCTTCGACGATGAGGATATCGGGCTGGTCGACGACGATGACCTCGTCGGGCTTCACATCGTAGATCAGGTGCGAATAGACCGGCGCCGAGACCTTGTGGCGGCCGGACTTGACCGCCGACAGAAAGGAAATGAACCCTGCCCGGTCATAGCTCTCCGGAAAGCCCTTACGATCCGCCAATCCGCGCTTTTCGAGCACCTCGTTGGGATAAAGGAACCCGTCGGTCGTCACCAGCGAGACGCGCGGCGAACTCGGCCAGCGCTGCAACAGCGCCTGCAGAATACGTGAGGTCGTCGATTTGCCGACCGCCACCGATCCGGCGACGCCGATGATGAACGGCACCTTCGGGCCTTTCGAACTCAGAAAGGCGTTCGAAGCCTGGTGCAGTTGCTGGATCGCTTCGACATAAAGCGACAGCAAACGCGTCAGCGGCAGATAGACGTTCTCGGCTTCCTCGAGCGAAATCGGATCATTGAGCGCGTGCAGCCGTTCGACATCGGCTGCCGTCAGCGTCATCGGTTCGCCATCGCGCAGGATGGCCCACTCACGGGTCGAGAATTTCTCGTACGGCATGATGCCGGGACGGGGCATACCCTACTCCTTCGGTCGTGACGCCTTTTCCTGAAGGCCCGACTGGGCCGTACGTCGATCGAGTTCGGTCATGACGTCGCTAAGCGGCACGCCAGCGGCGATCAGCACAACGATGAGGTGATAAAGCACATCGGCGCTTTCCTTGACCAGTTCCGGCCTGTCGCCGGTCACGGCGGCGATAACGGCTTCGACGGCTTCTTCACCGAGCTTCTTGGCGCTGCGTGACGGGCCGGCGGCAACGAGCTTGGCCGTATAGCTTTCATCGGGACTGCCATTGGCTCGCGACAACAATCGGGTTTCGAGTTCTTCGAGTGTCATGACGATCCCTCAGCCGTCGCTGCGCATGGCGATGCCGGCCTTGGCCATATAGGCCTTGGCCTCGGCAATCGTATAGGTGCCGAAATGGAAGATCGAGGCGGCGAGCACGGCATTGGCATGACCTTCGATAACGCCGTCGACCAGATGCTGCAGATTGCCCACGCCACCCGATGCGATGACGGGCACCGGCACGGCATCGGCAATGGTGCGGGTCACTTCGAGATCGAAACCGATCTTGGTGCCGTCGCGGTCCATCGAGGTGACCAGCAACTCACCGGCACCGCGCTCGACCGAGCGACAGGCGAATTCGATCGCGTCGATGCCCGTCGGGGTGCGGCCGCCATGGGTGAAAATCTCCCAGTGATCGCCAACCCGTTTGGCATCGACCGAGACGACGATGCACTGGTTGCCGAACTTGTCGGCGGCGCGGGCGACGAAATCGGGATCCTTCACCGCTGCAGTATTGATCGACACCTTGTCGGCGCCGCTGAGCAGCAGTTTGCGAATATCCTCGACGGTACGGATTCCACCGCCGACGGTCACCGGCATGAAGCACTGTTCCGCCGTACGGGTGACGACGTCGAAAATGACGTCGCGTTCTTCGTGGCTGGCGGTGATGTCGAGAAAGGTCAACTCGTCGGCACCGGCGGCGTCATAGGCGATCGCTGCCTCGACCGGGTCGCCGGCATCAACCAGATCGACGAAATTGACGCCCTTGACGACACGGCCATCCTTGACGTCGAGACAGGGGATAATGCGGGTCTTGAGGGTCATGCCGGAATTCCGTTGAGTTTTTCAAGCGCTTCGGCGGGATCGATCCGCCCGTCATAGAGCGCGCGTCCGGAAATAGCGCCTTCGAGCACCTGCATTTCGGGCCGGGTCATCATCTCGATATCATCCATCGAGGCAAGACCACCCGAGGCGATCACCGGGATTTTGGTCGCTTGCGCCAGTTCCAGCGTCGACGGCCAGTTGATGCCGGTCAGAACGCCGTCCCGGTCGATATCGGTATAAATGATCGCCGCGACGCCAGCGCCTTCGAAGCGTTTGGCCATCTCGATGGCGGACAATTCCGAAGTCTCGGCCCAGCCCTCGACCGCCACCTTGCCGCCGCGTGCGTCGATGCCGACGGCGACTTGTCCCGGAAACAGCTTGCAGGCCTCGATGACCAGTGCCGGATCGCGCACCGCGATGGTGCCGAGAATAACGCGCGCCAGCCCTTTGTCGAGCCAAGCCTCGATATGGCTCAGGTTACGGATGCCGCCGCCAAGCTGCACCGGCATTTTCACCGCCTCAAGGATCGCCTCAACCGCCACGCCGTTGACGCTTTCCCCGGCAAAAGCGCCGTTGAGATCGACACAGTGGAGGTATTGAAAGCCCTGATCCTCGAAAGCCTTTGCCTGTGCGGCGGGCGAATCGTTGAACACAGTGACCTGATCCATGTCGCCGAGCTTCAGGCGCACGCATTGCCCGTCCTTGAGGTCGATGGCGGGGAACAGAATCACGGTTTCCACCTCAGGAAATTGGCGATGAACGCCAGGCCCAGCGTCTGGCTTTTTTCAGGGTGGAACTGGGTGCCGATCATGTTGTCGCGACCAACCGCCGCCGTCACCGCCATGCCGTAATCGGCGGTGGCGATCAGCGCGGACGTATCGTTGAGTGCCATATGGTACGAATGGACGAAATAGGCGTGCAAGCCATCCGGCCCGGTCTCGATGCCTTCGAACAGCGCGTGCGGACGGTTAAGCGTCAGGGTGTTCCAGCCCATATGCGGCACCTTGAAGCTCTTGTCCTCGGGCTCGAGGATACGGACATCGCCGTCGATCCAGCCAAAACCTTCATGCACGCCCTTTTCGAGACCGCGCTTGGCCATCAGCTGCATGCCGACGCAGATACCCAGGAAGGGCACGCCCGCTCCGATCACCCGCTCGTCCAGCGCCTCGCGCATGCCGGTGACAGCGAGAAGGCCGGCGCGGCAGTCGGCGAAGGCGCCGACGCCGGGCAAAACGATGCGGTCTGCCGCGTGGACACGTTCGGGATCGTCGGTGACGATGATCTCGGAACCGGAGCCGGTTTCGCGGGCCGAGCGCTCAAATGCTTTGGCCGCCGATTTGAGATTGCCCGACCCGTAATCGATAATGGTGACCGTCTCGGTCATGGTGTCTGCTCCGCAATGAAGTCGTGTTCGGCCATCATGTCGTCAGCCGCTACCCGCGCACCAGCGTCGAGATAACCGGACCGGGCGAGCGCCGCGACACGCAGGTCGCTGGCGGCGCTGCCGAACCACAGCGCAAACAACACGTAGAGCCAGAACGCAGCCGTGCCGCCAACAAACAGGCCGGCGACGATGATCAGCACCAGGCCGACGACCCAGCCGAACATTTCGAGCCAAAGCCCATGCATCAGCGCCCAGATCGGCGGCATCAGCGCCGCGCCGAAGGAGAACCTGTCGCGGACGAACTCGGATTCGAGCGGGTCGGCACCGGTCTGCGGCACCATCACTTCGAAAAGCGGCATGGATCGGCTCCTGTTCAGGGCCTTGTTAATGCATTTCGCGCGTTGAGGGAATTGCGCTCGGCAGCAACCGATTCGGTCTGTTGCCGCTACAGCACGCCTTTGGTCGAGGGAATAGCGTCACCGAGGCGCGGATCGATGGCAACCGCCTGTTTCAGCGACCGCGCCAGTGCCTTGAACAGGCTCTCGGCAATATGGTGGTTGTTGTCGCCATAGGCACATTCGGCATGAAGCGTAATGCCGGCATTCATGGCGAAGGCCTGGAACCACTCGCGGAACAGCTCGGTATCCATCTCGCCAACCTTGTCGGCGGTGAACTCCACCTTCCACACAAGGAACGGTCGCCCAGACACATCGATCGCGACGCGGGAAAGCGTGCCGTCCATCGGCAGGTCGGTGTTGGCGTAGCGTGTGATGCCCTTCTTGTCGCCGAGCGCCTGTTTGATCGCGGCGCCAAGCGCAATGCCGACGTCTTCCGCCGTGTGGTGGAAATCGATGTGCAAATCGCCCTTGGCCGCGATCGTCATGTCGATCAGCGAATGCCGCGACAGCTGATCGAGCATGTGATCGAGAAAGCCGACCCCGGTGTTGATATCGTGCTTGCCGGACCCGTCGAGGTTCACCTTGACGGATATGTCGGTTTCGTTGGTCTTGCGGGTGATCTCGGCGGTGCGCATGCCTGCCTCTTTGCTGGGTCGTGCGGTTTATAGTGCCACAACACTACCCTTCAAACCCTAATCAGCGATTTCATTGCAATCACGGTTCGAGCGCCTAAATAGGAGTTGTCCGCTGCTCATTCCGGGGGCGGACATGACGCGGCTCCTCCCCCTCGATCGGGCATAGCTCTCCCACCCGATCTCCCCAAGAGCGCCGAAAGGACAAGATATGGCCGACAAGGCACAAGAATTTCCCGGCTGGCACGGGACCACGATCATCTCGGTCCGCAAGGACGGCAAGGTGGTCGTCGCCGGAGATGGACAGGTATCGCTCGGCAATACCGTCATCAAGCATTCCGCCAGAAAGGTGCGCCGGCTCGCCGGCGGCAAGGTCATCGCCGGATTTGCCGGCGCGACAGCGGATGCCTTCACCCTGTTCGAACGGCTCGAAGCCAAGCTCGAACAATATCCCGATCAGCTGATGCGCGCCTGCGTCGAGCTCGCCAAGGACTGGCGTACCGACCGCTATCTCAGGCGGCTTGAGGCGATGATGATCGTCGCCGACAAAAAGGACACGCTGGTCCTCACCGGCACCGGCGATGTGCTCGAACCCGACCAGGGCATCACCGCCATCGGTTCGGGCGGCAATTACGCGCTTTCCGCCGCATTGGCGCTGGCCGATTCGGACAAGGGCGCCGAGGACATTGCCCGCAAGGCCATGGCGATTGCCGAGAAGATCTGCGTTTTCACCAATGGCCAGGTAACGCTCGAAGCGCTGGACGCCGAGTAATGGATTTCACCATCCGTCGGCTCGGCCCGGAGGACGCGGAGACCTATCGCGCCTTCCGGCTGTTCATGCTCGATGACGCACCGAAAGCCTTTGGTGATTCGATCGCGGAAGCCGAGGCCCGGCCCCTGGAGGTCTGGAAGACGGACCTGTCCGGCGACCGCGCCTTTTTTGGTGGCTTTTCCGCAGACAAGCTCGTCGCCTCGGCCAATTTCCTCAAGGAAAGCGCCAAAAAGGCCAGCCATCGCGGCTGGTTGCTCGGCGTCTACGTAGCGCCAGAGGCCCGGGGCAGCGGGTTGTCGCACGCTCTGATCGGCACCGTGCTCGATCATGCGCGCCAACACGTGCTTCAGGTGCATCTTGGCGTCGGCAGCTACAACGCGCCAGCGATCAAACTTTACGAAAGCGCCGGCTTCCGCATCACCGGCACGACGCCGCGCAGTCTCAAAATCGGGGGCAATTACATCGACGAGCACGAGATGGTGTGCTTTTTCGACAAGGAACAAGACAAATGAGTGAAAACAATTTCTCCCCCCGCGAAATCGTCAGCGAACTCGACCGCTACATCGTCGGCCAGAACGACGCCAAGCGCGCTGTCGCCATCGCCTTGCGCAACCGCTGGCGCCGCCAGCAGCTCCCCGAGGACATGCGCCGCGAGGTTTCGCCGAAGAACATCCTGATGATCGGGCCGACCGGCGTCGGCAAGACCGAGATCTCCCGCCGGCTGGCCCGGCTGGCCCAGGCGCCGTTCATCAAGATCGAAGCCACCAAGTTCACCGAGGTCGGCTATGTCGGCCGCGACGTCGAGCAGATCATCCGCGACCTGATCGAGTCCGGCATCTCGCTGTTGCAGGACAGGCGGCGCGGCGAGGTGCAGGCCAAGGCCCATCTCAATGCCGAGGAACGCGTGCTCGATGCCCTGGTCGGTCAGTCGGCGACGCCGTCAACCCGCGATTCTTTCCGCAAGCGTTTGAGGGACAATGAACTCGACGACAAGGAAATCGAGATCGAAGTGACGCCGCAGTCGCCGGGCATGTTCGAGATCCCCGGCATGCCGGGCGGCAATGTCGGCATGATCAATATCAGCGAAATGCTCGGCAAGGCCTTTACCGGCGGCAAGGGCGTCAAGAAGCGCATGGCCGTCAAGGATTCCTACGCTCAGCTCATCACCGAAGAGGCCGACAAGCTGCTTGATCTCGAGCAGATCAAGGCCGAGGCGGTGTCGCTGGTCGAGAACCACGGCATCGTCTTCCTGGACGAAATCGACAAGATCGCGCTTTCGAGCCAGCGCGGTGGCGGCGACGTTTCCCGCGAAGGCGTGCAACGCGACCTCCTGCCGCTGATCGAAGGCACGACGGTTGCGACCAAATACGGGCCGGTCAAGACCGACCATATCCTGTTCATCGCCTCGGGCGCCTTCCACACCGCCAAGCCGTCGGACCTTTTGCCGGAGCTGCAGGGCCGTCTGCCAATCCGGGTCGAGCTCCGGGCGCTGACCCGCGAGGATTTCGTCCGCATTCTCAACGACACCGACGCCTCGCTGATCAAGCAATATGTCGCCCTGATGGGAACCGAGGGCGTCACCCTCGATTTCACCCCGGACGCGGTCGAGGCCATTGCCGACGCCGCGGTGCACGTCAATTCGAGCATCGAAAACATCGGCGCGCGGCGGTTGCAAACGGTGATGGAGCGGCTGGTCGAGGACATCTCCTTCGATGCTCCCGACAAAGGCGGTGAAACCATCCGTATCGACGGCGATTTCGTCCGCGAAAAGGTCGGCACGCTGGCCGGGGATGCCGATCTCAGCAAGTTCGTGCTGTAAGAAAACCGACGCTCCATCGCGTTTTTGGAGCCGGATCCGCTCGGGTTCGGCTCCTCGCCTGCTCTGCTGCCGGTTGGAAGTCCTGTGTCTTTTGTCCTGTGAATTCCGGGGAATGCGGGGACAGCGCGAAATCTATCCCTGAAGTTCTACCAAATCCCACTTGTTGCCGAATGGATCGACAAATACCGCAACGATTCCATAGGCTTCATGGCGTGGTTCTTCGACGAATTCCACACCTTTTGCACAATAGCCGGCGTGATCGTTTGCGAAGTCATCCGTTTGCAGGAAAAAGCTGACCCGTCCGCCGGTCTGCCGCCCGATGGCAGCCTGCTGCTCCGGGTTCGTCGCCTTGGCCAGCAACAGCGCCGTGCCGCCGCCTTTCGGCGCCACGCGCACCCAGCGCTTGCCACCACCGAGATCGCTGTCCTCGACAAGCTCGAACCCGAGCATTCCGACATAAAAAATGATTGCCTGATCGTAGTCAGGCACGACCAGGGTTACCAGTGAGATCAACTGGGTCATGTGGCCTTGCCTCCAAAGCGGATGATTTCGGCTTCGAGCTTTGTCAGGTCCTCGGGCGACAACTTGCCGATGTCACGCGCCAGGCGGTTGGCCAGCGCCGTCGCTTCGGGCGCCATGCCAGACGTATCGATGGTAATGCGTGGGTCGGAGATCTCGGACAGCCGGATCAGGTCTTCGGCGTCATCCCAGATGATGTTGAAATAGGCGATGATGCGTTGCATTAGGTCCCAGGTCGGCGTGCCGCGGTGGCCGTGTTCGAGGGCCGACAGATAGGCGCTCGACACTTTCAGTCCCGCTGCCATTTCCTTCAGAGTGATACCGCGCTCGGCTCTCAGAGCCCGCAATTTGGCGCCGAGCGGTGTCATTTCGTGCTCCTCATGGCGCTTTCCGTTTCAACCGCACATAAAACGCGCCTTCGCCGCCATGTTCGCGGGCAGCCTGCTGCCAGCCGGCAACGAATGGCGCCAGGGTCTTTTCCCTGAGCCAGATCGGCAGCATCGAGCGCAGAACGGCTTTCTGTTCGATCTGTCCCCAGCCGGTTTTCTTAAGCCCCATGCCGGTGATGACGAGCAGCGTTCGGTCGCCGCGGGCATGCCGCGCCGCAATAAAACGGCAAAGCGCAGCATGGGCCTCGTCCTGGCGCAGCCCGTGCAGGTCGATAGTGCCGTCGATCGGAATGTGGCCGCGCCGCAGCTTGCGGCCGAGCCGCGGCTCGATGCCTTTGTCTTGGCCAAGCGCCTTGGCATGCGGCACCGATGGCGGCGCGGCGCGGCCATTGAGCGCCGGCATCGGCGTGCGATAGGGTGCAGCCTTGTTGTTTTGCGGCGCAGGTGGCGGCGGAACCTCAGGCATTTCGGCGATTTCGTCGGTCAGCCGCCCCGGATGAAGCGGGCTCACGGTGCGCGTGACCTCGGTCCACAAATGCCAGTCCTTGATGCGTGGCGGTTTTCGGCCCGGGCCCCGCATGGTCGGAAATCAGTCGAGCTGTTCGGTGGCGACAAGCTTCCAGTTCGGATCGCGTGACCTGATGTTGCGCGCAAAGGTCCATTCGTCCTTGATCGTCACAACCTGATCGCCATTGCCTTCGACGAGCGTTCCGGCGGCGTCGCGGGTGGCCGAGACCACCTCGGCCTTGTAGCGGATGGTGATCTGGGCGGTCTTCTTGTCGAAATCGACATCGGAAATGTCGATGCCGGGCAGACCGACAAAGGTGAAATCGACGGTGTTTCCGGCCGATTCGCGCTCGGAGATAGCCTGTTCGAAACCTTCGAACACCTCCTTGTCGAGCAGGGACTTCAGCGTCTTGCGATCACCGGCGGCGAAGGCCGTGACGACCATCTCGTAAGCCGCCTTGGCACCTTCGAGGAAGCTTTTCGGCATGAAGGCCGGATCGGCATTGCCGATCGCCTTGAGATTTGCGGCAATCTCTTCATTGCCATGGGAATACTGCTCGGCTTCCGCTTCGAGCTTGCGCAGGCGCCTGTCGTCGTCCGGCATTTGCGTGCCGTCCTGCACCGGACGCGGCGCAACGACGGTTTCGCCTCCCGGCGCCTCGGCGTCGGTTTCGGTGCGGCGCGGACCGGCGCGCGGAACCGGCGGACGTTCGTTGCCGGTGCGGCTCCCAAGAACCGAACGCATGCGCAAAAACACCACAATGATCACACCGATGGCAATCAGTGTCGGGATATCGAGAAAATCGGACATTAGGCGGCTCAACCTTGTTTGAGCTGGTGGTGCAACACTTGCGCTTACGCTGCAACCCCAGTGGGGTCGCAACATGGCGAGATTACCCTATATATAGGCAAAGCTTCACTCAAAACCAGTTGACGAGACCGGTTCAGGTGAAATTCGTCTTTTTGAAGCCGCATAAGGGTCTTTCATGGTTGCCTATTTGTTTTTGGGATTCCTGCTTGTCCCGCTGATCGAGATCGGGCTGTTCATCGTTCTCGGCCAGACCATCGGGCTGTGGCCGACCCTGCTCGGGGTCATTGTTACGGCGGTGATCGGTTCCTGGATCATCAGGAGCCAGGGCCTGTCGCTGATTTCGGACATCCAGCGCCACATGCGGGCCGGCGTACTGCCGGCGCAGCAATTGTTCGAAGGGCTGATGATCGGCATTGCCGGCGCCCTCTTGCTGACACCGGGCTATTTCACCGACACGATCGGCTTTCTGCTACTGGTGCCGCCGCTGCGCGTTCTTGTTTACAATTGGCTGAAGACCCGCATCCGCGTCGAGACCGTCACTGGCGGTTCCACCTACACCAGTTCAACCTATCGCCCGGTCGAGGAGGATGTCGTCGACCTCGACGACGACAAGTGGCGCGACCGCTGATCCGTTTGTAGTCGTGGTATTTTGCCCCGGCCAAGCGCGAACAGGGGCGTTTGCTTGCGAGCGGTCGGCAAAAGTGCTAGCCAAACCGCCGTCGGCGTAAAGGAATGATAGACCATGAGTGACGAAACCGAGGGCAAGAACACCGGCGCTGCGGCACCGGACGGTGGCGCAGCCGCAGCAGCGGGTGAAGCACCGGTATGGCGGCTGATCAGCCAGTATATCAAGGATCTGAGCTTCGAGAATCCGAATGCTCCCGCCTCGATCCTGACCCAGGCGTCGATGCCGAATTTCGACGTCAACATCAATGTCGGCGTCAACCGTCTACCCGACGACATTTTCGCCGTCGAGATGACGCTCAAGGCCAAGGCCGAGCGTGAAGGTTCGGTGGTCTTCAATGTCGAGCTTGTTTATGGCGGCGCTTTCCTGGTCAAGAACATTCCCGACCAGCAGCTCGCCCCACTCCTCATGGTTGAAAGCCCCCGGCTGCTGTTCCCCTTCGCCAGGCAGATCCTGGCAACCGTCAGCCAGCAGGGCGGTTTCCCGCCGCTGATGATGGAGCCAGTCGATTTCGCCGCGATTTACCGCAACAATCTTGCTGCCATGGCCAAGGCCCAGCAGGAACAGAACGGCGGCGAAGCCTCGAACTGAGCGTTTCCAGGAAGTTTCGACAAAGGCCGGACCCGAACGTCCGGCCTTTTGCGTTCTGGCCTGTGATGCGGAGTACCCTTTAGCCCGGACGATCCGGCAAATTCGCTGTCAGGCCGCGGTTTTGAACCGGAAAACCGGTAGCTATTTTTCCAGAGCTGGTCTCAGCCGTCTTCGTATTTCGACCAGATCGAACTCTCGCCAAGCCCGGCAATGAAGTCCTTGTGAACCTGCCGACCGGCAGCGTCGATGCGTGGCGGCAAGGCTTCCGGACGGCTGCGCACCGGCTTTTTCACCTGTTTGCCAGTTTCCTGGTTTTCCGTCTCAACCGCCGCGGCCCCGAGCGCCAGCGCAACCTGTCGCCCGCCGATCAGTTCGAGATAGACATCGGCGAGAATTTCACTGTCGAGCAGGGCGCCATGCAGGGTGCGCCTGGAATTGTCGATGCCGTACTGCTTGCACAGGGCATCGAGGCTGGCGCGAGCACCGGGGTTGATCTGGCGTGCGAGCTTGACCGTATCGATGACAGGATTTGTCAGCGCCGGGCGGCCGACACGTTCGAGTTCGGCATTGAGAAAGCCGATGTCGAAACTGGCATTGTGGATAACGAGCGTGTCCTCGGCGACGAAATCGAGAAATTCCCCGGCCAGCGCCGTAAACAGCGGCTTGTCGGCAAGAAAGGCGTCGTCGAGCCCGTGAATGCGCTGCGCTTCCTCGGGCATATTGCGTTCGGGATTGAAATATTTGTGCCAGTGCCGGCCCGTCGGCACGTGATTGTTGAGTTCGACACAGCCGATCTCGACGATCCGATGTCCATCTCCCGGACTGAGACCGGTGGTTTCGGTATCGAGTACGATTTCGCGCGTCATTCGGACCGTTCCTTTTTCGCCGGCCGTTGCCGGCAGTCCTTGAGGACATCGGCGACCTGGGCGCGTGTCCGCCAGAAGCCGCTGCCGGTATCGATGCGATAGTCGGCCCGCTTCATCTTCTCGTCCTGCCCGATCTGCCTCGCAAGGATGGCTTCGAGCTTTTCCACGGTCATGCCCGAACGGGCCAGGGCGCGTTTCCGCTGGATTTTCATGTCGCACCAGGTAACGACCGTGGCATCAAGCGGGTAGGGTGCACCGGTTTCGAAAAGGAGTGGCACTTCCAGCACCACCACCGAATGGCCAACCGCTTTCGCCTCTTCAAGGAAGGCGTTTGTCTCCTCACGCACCATCGGGTGGATGATCGCTTCGAGCTCGGAAAACCGATCCGGTTCCTCGAGAAGTTTCTTGGCAAGACGCACCCGGTCGACCGTACCGTTGACCACTGTCCCGGGGAACTTCGCCTCCACCGCGGCGGCGGCGCGTCCGGCATAGAGCATATGCACTGTCCGGTCGGCCGAACGTACCAGCGCGCCGAGTTCGCCAAACATCTCCAGCACCGTGGATTTGCCGGTGGCGATCGAACCGGTGAGGCCGAGAACGATGGTCATGTCCTTGTCCTCACGTCAGCCCCATATCGCGTTCGATCAGCGCCCTGAGCTCCGGGGTCACTTCGGGCCTTGTGCCGAACCAGGCTTCAAAACCCGGCACCGCCTGATGCAGCAGCATGCCAAGACCGTCGACTGTCCTCAGACCCAGCGCCGCCGCATCGGCAAGAAGTGGCGTCACCAGCGGCGTGTAAACGATATCGGCGACCAACGCTTTTGGCCGCAAGAGATTCATTTGCAGGTGCTCGAACCGCGAGCCATGCATGCCGATAGTGCTGGTGTTGACCACAAGCCCGGTTTCGGGGGCAAAATCGGCAAACCGGTCCAGTCCATAGCCATGAATGGCAACACCAAGCGCAGTGCCGAGTTCTGTAGCAAGGGATTGGGCCCGATCGGACGTGCGATTGAGGATCCGGATGGAGGAAAATCCGCGCTGTGCCAGGCCGGCGACAACACCGCGCGCCGCGCCGCCAGCGCCGAGGACAATGGCAGGTCCGGGATCCTTATCCCAGCCGGGCGCCTCCGCATCGAGATTGGCGAGAAAACCGAACCAGTCAGTGTTGGTGCCCACCAGCCGATTATTCTCAAAATAGACCGTGTTGACCGCACCGATCGTCCGAGCCAACTCGTCGGTCTCGTCGCAGAGCGCCATCATGTCCTGCTTGAGCGGCACGGTGACATTGCCACCAAGATGGCTGCCCGAACGCAGGTCGGCGACGAAACCAGGCAGTGCCTCGGGTGAGACGTCGATTTTGACGTAATCGCCTTCGATTCCATATTGGTCGAGCCAATATTTGTGAATGCGCGGCGAGCGCGAATGGGCAACAGGATGGCCGATGACGAAGGCAGTTCGGGTCATTCTGGTGTCATCCCCGGCACCAGTGACGGCGCGAGACGGCGCAATGCCGAGATCAACGGCAGGAGCGGCAGGCCGAGCATGGCGAAATGGTCCCCCTCGAGCGACGCGAACATCCGGATACCCGGTCCTTCGAGCCGATAAGCGCCGACAGACTGCAGGACGGCATCGCCGTCCTCGGCCAGTTGGTGCTCGATTTCTTGCTGGGACAATTCATGCATGGTGAGCACCGCCTTGTCGACATGACTCCAAAGGCTTGTGTCTCCCGCGACAAGGGCCACCCCTGTCACCAGTTCATGGGATTTGCCCGACAAGAGCTCCAGGCGCTGGCGCGCCTGATCGAGACTGGCTGGCTTTTGTAGAATTTTGCCGTCGGCAACGAGAACCTGATCGGCGCCGATAACCAGTGATTCAGGTTGGGCGGCGGCAATGGAGCAGGCCTTGGCCTCGGCCAGCTTGACGGCGATTTCCGCGGGGTCGGCATCCGCCATGCCGGCGATCAGGCCGGTTTCATCCACATGCGCCGCCATGGTGTGGAACGCGAGACCCGCCCCGCGCAAAAGCTCAGCCCTGACGGGGCTTTGCGAGGCAAGAATCAATGCCGGCGCCTTGGTCTCGGCGATCATGTTTTGCACTGCCCTTTCTGCCATTTATCGATCACTGGGGATAAATCGCGCCGAGGCAAAGAACCATCCCCACTGACGCGGTTTTACGTCCACAGGCTGACCTGAACGCGCCCTGTCTGCTCGGCTCGAACAAGTTTGGGGAAAAAACACTCCGGGATTTTCCATTCACAACTGGCCCGCGCTCATCGACAGGTGGTCCACAGGGCTCAGGTTCTTAACCAACTGTTAACCCAGCAGATTTACGAATTGTTAATAAATGGGCTTTTCGACATTCCCGCATGGTTGAAAAAACGGACTCCCTTCTCGAAAGAGCCCGGCTTGTGGGCTGAGAGGAATTCAGGCTAAACACCGCCATAAAGAAGAAGAAGAAAGAATCTCTCTTTCTCTCTATAGGAATGGTCGCCGATCCGGCGGCGGAGCGGACCTTGACCCAAAAACCTTTGATACAAACCTTGCGCGGCGACATCGCCGCGCGCCCTCCGATCTGGTTCATGCGCCAGGCCGGACGCTATCTTCCCGAATATCGCGAACTCCGTGCCAAGGCCGACGGGTTCCTCAACCTGTGCTACACGCCGAAGCTGGCAACGGAAGTGACGCTGCAGCCGGTCAAGCGCTTCGACCTCGATGCTGCCATCCTGTTTTCCGATATCCTGGTCATCGCCGATGCCCTTGGACAAACAGTGGCCTTCAAGGAAGGCGAAGGACCGGTTCTCGATCCACTCGATGAGAATGGCATCGAACGGCTTGAGCCCGACAGGATCAGTGAGCACCTGTCTCCGGTTCTTGAAACCGTGTCCTCGGTTCGCGCAGCTTTGTCACCGAACAAGGCATTGATCGGGTTTTGCGGTGCACCATGGACGGTTGCGACCTATATGATCGGCGGCCGCGGTTCATCGGATCAGGCTGCGGCCAAGCAGTTTGCCCTCAAACACCCTGAGACGTTCGGCAAGCTGATCGATACGCTGGTCACTGCCAGCATCGAGTATCTCTCGGCCCAGTTTGCCGCCGGCGTCGATGTTGTGCAGATTTTCGAGAGCTGGGCCCAGAACCTTGACGAGGATTTGTTCGGTCGCTGGGTGACCGAACCCAACCGCAAAATCGTCGAGGGCGTGAAGGCGAGAAAGCCCGACGCCCTGATGATCGGATTTCCGCGCGGTGCTGCCGGAAATCTCGTTGGTTTCGTCAAAAGAACGGGCTTTGATGCCATCGGACTCGACTACGCCGTTCCACTCGGCTACGCAGCAGCAGCTTTCGACTCGAGCCTTCCCCTGCAGGGAAATCTCGAACCGCAAAGACTGGTTGCCGGCGGCGCCCAGCTCGACAGGCGGATCGATGAGATCATTCAAGCTTTTGCCGACAGGCCGCATGTGTTCAATCTTGGACATGGCGTCGTGCCGGAAACACCAATTGCTCATGTCGAACAGATGATTGCTCGCGTTCGGGGAGGCTAGTCGAGATGGAATGGGTCAAGGCATTGCATGTGATTGCGGTGATCGCCTGGATGGCTGCACTGTTCTATCTGCCGAGACTGTTCGTTTATCACTGCGGTGCCGAGGTCGGTTCGAAACAGTCCGAAACCTTCAAGGTCATGGAGCATAAGCTCATGGCGGCGATCATGACCCCGGCCATGCTGGTTGCCTGGATTGCCGGTTTGCTGCTTGCGTTCTACTACCAGACCGTTGACTGGACGAGTGCCTGGTCGTGGATCAAGGCTGTTGGCGTGCTGGCGATGACCGGGCTTCACTACTATGACGTCGCCCTGGTTCGAGTCTTTGCCGAAGATCGCAACACGCGCCCGCACACCTTCTACCGCTTTCTCAACGAAGCCCCGACAGTGCTGATGATCGTCATTGTCATCATGGTCATCGTTAAGCCGTTTTAGTTCCGGCTACTGAGGAGCGGCGATTCAGCGCTTGCGCGCATTCGTCATTCGGTTTAAGCAAAAACAAATCCCTTCTTGCGCCAAAAAGAACCTCGTTTCTGGGGTCATGCGCCTTTCTTTCCCAAATACAAATATGCCCCAAGGGTAGGCCTATCCATGCAAAACATGAAGCTCAGCGAGCTCAAGGCGAAAGCGCCGGCCGAACTGCTGTCGTTCGCCGAGGAACTCGAAGTCGAGAACGCTTCCACCCTGCGCAAGCAGGAACTGATGTTTGCCATTCTCAAGCAACTCGCGTCGAATGAAGTCGACATTACCGGTGAAGGCGTGGTCGAAGTTCTGCCCGACGGGTTCGGCTTTCTGCGCTCTCCAGACGCCAATTATCTCCCCGGCCCGGACGACATCTATGTCTCGCCATCCCAGATCCGCCGCTTTTCGCTGCGCACTGGCGATACGGTCGAGGGCCAGATTCGCTCTCCCAAGGAAGGCGAGCGCTATTTCGCCCTTCTCAAGGTCAACACGATCAATTTCGAAGACCCGGAAGCGACGCGTCACAAGATCAATTTCGACAACCTGACGCCGCTGTATCCGGACGACAAGTTCGTCATGGAGATCGCCGATCCGACCATGAAGGACAGATCTGGTCGCGTCATCGATCTGGTTGCTCCGCTTGGCAAAGGCCAGCGTTGCCTCATCGTCGCCCCGCCGCGCGTCGGCAAGACGATCATGATGCAGAACATCGCCAAGTCGATCTCGGCCAATCATCCCGAGTGCTACCTGATCGTGCTTCTGATCGACGAACGGCCTGAAGAAGTCACCGACATGCAGCGCACCGTCGATGGCGAGGTCATTGCCTCAACATTTGACGAACCGGCAAGTCGGCACGTACAGGTGGCCGAAATGGTCATCGAAAAGGCCAAGCGCCTGGTCGAGCACAAGCGCGACGTCGTCATTCTTCTCGACAACATCACCCGCCTCGGACGCGCCTACAACACAGTGATTCCGTCCTCCGGCAAGGTGTTGACCGGTGGTGTTGATGCCAATGCCCTGCAGCGTCCGAAGCGCTTCTTCGGTGCGGCGCGCAATATCGAGGAAGGCGGCTCCCTGACCATCATCTCGACGGCGTTGATCGATACCGGATCGCGCATGGACGAAGTGATCTTCGAAGAGTTCAAGGGCACCGGCAACGCCGAAATCGTCCTCGACAGGAAGATCGCCGACAAGCGCGTCTTCCCGGCAATCGACATCCAGAAATCCGGTACCCGCAAGGAAGAGCTGCTGGTCGAACCCGATATCCTGAAAAAGATGTACGTTTTGCGCCGTATCCTCAACCCGATGGGCACGGTCGATGCCATGGAATTCCTGCTCGACAAGCTTAGGCAGACCAAGACCAACGCCGAATTCTTCGATTCGATGAACACCTGATGGAGAACGACGTGAGTGCGGATTTGAGACTTTTTCTCATGGCCGCGCTCGCGCGTTAGCCACCATGTCCGGGCGCCACTCGACAATCGTTGCCCTGTCCTCGGGTACGGTGCCGAGCGGTGTTGCCGTCATCCGCCTGTCGGGCCCGGCCAGCCGGCGCTCCGTGCATCTGCTGACCGGACATGTTCCCGAACCGCGGCGTCTGATGCTCAGAACGCTCCGCGACGAACACGGCAACGAGATCGATACGGGTCTGGTTGTGTTTTTCCCTGGCCCCAACAGTTTTACCGGCGAGGATTGTGCAGAATTGCATGTCCACGGCTCGCGAGCTGTCGTGTCAGCACTCCTCAACTCCCTGACTGCAATGGGCGATGTCGAGCTGGCGGGCGCCGGAGACTTCACCCAACGCGCCTTCGAGGCGGGCAAGCTCGATCTGACCCAAGTCGAAGGCCTCGGAGATCTGATTGCCGCGGAAACCGACAGCCAGCGTCGGCAAGCGATCGAACGCAAGCGCGGCTGGATCGGCGAGGAGGTCGGTGACTGGCGCGGGCGAATCATTTTCTTGCGAGCGGAAATCGAGGCGCGGATCGATTTCTCCGATGAAGGAGATGTTCCCGAGACGCTTCCGGAGCAGTTCACCACCGATATCGCGGCGCTTCGCGGACAGCTTCAGGCGGTCCTTGATACCTATGGCGCTGGCCGGATCGTGCGGGAAGGCTTCCGTGTCGTCATCGCCGGCGCGCCAAATGCCGGCAAGTCCTCGCTGCTCAACGCCCTGGCCGGCGCCGACGAAGCGATCGTCAGTCCAGAAGCGGGAACGACCCGTGACGTCAAGGAGGTCGAACTCGATCTTGGCGGGCAACTGGTGCGGCTTTTCGATGTCGCCGGGCTGCGCCAAAGCGATTCGTTTGCCGAGACCGAAGGCGTGCGGCGGGCCGAACAGGCGATGGTGGACGCCGACCTGGTGCTGTGGCTCGAGGCGCCGGATGTCGGGCGGGTCGCGCGACCAGTGACAAAGGCCCCGGTCTGGCGGATTGCCAGCAAGTGTGATCTTGAAGAGGCAAGAGACGGGGCCGATCTGGCGGTTTCAGTGAAATCCGGATCCGGTATCGACACGCTTAAAGGCCGGCTGAAGGACACGGCAAGCGAGATGGTTTCCGGCGAGACGATGCTGATTTCCCATCTTCGTGACAAGGAATCGATTGAAGAGGCACTCGATTATCTGGCACAAGCCGTGGTTCCCGGGCAGGCGGACGAGCTTGTGGCCGAAAATCTCCGGTTGGCGGGCCAGGTGTTGGCACGGTTGACCGGCGAAATCGATGCCGAAAGCATCCTGGACCGGCTTTTTGCCGGCTTCTGCATCGGCAAGTGATTCACGTGAAACATCATCGGATGACTCGGCCACTCGGGCGCCGGATATGATTGAACAGGAGACGGCGAAAACGCTCATGGCTTCGATGCGGGATGCAGATGTGATTATCGTCGGCGGCGGACACGCCGGTTGTGAAGCGGCTGCCGCGGCGGCGCGGCTTGGCGCGCGAACGCTGCTTGTCACCCATCGCATCGATACCATCGGCGAAATGAGCTGCAACCCGGCAATTGGCGGGCTGGGCAAGGGACATCTCGTCCGCGAGATCGATGCACTCGATGGTGTGATGGCGCGTGTCGCCGACCGGGCAGGCATCCAGTTTCGACTGCTCAACCGTCGCAAAGGGCCTGCCGTACGCGGACCTCGGGCGCAGATGGACCGCGCACTCTACAAAAAGGAGATGCTGGCGGCACTCCAGGCGCAGGACAACCTGGAGATCCTCGCAGCGGAAGCCGAAGAAATCCTGTTCGATGGCGATGCAGTCTCGGGCCTGAAGCTCGGCTCGGGGGAAATCATCTCCGCTAGCACCGTGGTGCTGACCACCGGCACCTTTCTGCGCGGTATCATCCACAGCGGCGATGTCTCGACGCCAGCCGGACGGATCGGCGAGGCGCCGGTTGTCGGATTGGCAAAATGCCTCGACAGTCTCGATCTGCCGCTCGGGCGGCTGAAGACCGGCACGCCGGCACGCCTCAGGAAGCAGAGCATCAACTTCTCGGCGCTTGAGCAGCAGCCGGGCGACACCATTCCGGACATGTTCTCGGCGCTGAGCGAGGGACCGGCGGTGCCGCAGGTTGATTGCCACATCACCCGCACCAATCTCGAAACCCACCGCATCATCGAGGATAACATCCACCGTTCCGCCATGTACTCTGGGCGGATCAAGAGTCGCGGGCCGCGCTATTGTCCGTCGATCGAGGACAAGATCGTTCGCTTTGCCGACCGCGATACCCACCAGGTCTTTCTGGAGCCGGAAGGTCTCGACAGCGATCTGATTTATCCCAACGGCTTGTCGACTTCTTTGCCGGAAGAGGTGCAAATCGCTTTCCTTCGGTCGATGCCCGGCCTTGAAAATGTCGAGGTGGTGCGCGCCGGCTATGCCATCGAATATGATTACGTCGATCCGCGCGCCCTCAATCACACCCTTGAAACAAAGGCGCGGCGCGGCCTGTTTTTCGCTGGACAGATCAATGGGACGACGGGCTACGAGGAGGCGGCGGCACAAGGACTGCTCGCTGGCGCCAATGCGGCGTTGAATGCGCTCGGACGCGAAATGTTGCGCTTGTCCCGGACCCAGTCCTATCTCGGCGTCATGATCGATGACCTGGTGACGCGCGGTGTCACCGAACCCTATCGCATGTTCACCTCGCGGGCCGAGTTCCGTCTGCATTTGCGAGCCGACAATGCCATGGAACGGCTGACTCCCCTCGGTATTGAAACGGGGCTGGTCGGGCATCAGCGTCGCGAGCTGTTCGAGGCGAAAAGCCGGGAGCTCGGAATGGCTCGGGCACGGCTCGAAACATTGTCACTGACGCCGCAGCAGGCAAGGGCGGCAGGTCTTAAGCTCAACCAGGACGGGGTGCGTCGCTCCGGTTTTGCTCTGCTGGCCTATCCCGATATCGATGCGGACACGTTGATTGGTATCTGGCCGGAGCTCGCGGATATCGAACGCCCGATCATGGAAAAGCTCGAGATCGACGCAAAATATGCCGTTTATCTCGACCGCCAGGCCGAGGACATCGCCGCTCTAAAGCGCGACGAAGCACGCGTGATTCCGGAGTGGATCGATTACAGCGCACTGACCGGGTTGTCGGCGGAAGTGCGACAGAAACTGATTGCGCACCGGCCCGAGACCATCGCTGACGCCCAGGCCATCGACGGCGTCACGCCCGCTGCGGTTTTGCTGCTTTTGGCGGTCATCCGTCGCGGACGGTTGGAAAAGGCCGGTTGATGAGCAGGAACCCCGAACAGATCATCGTGCCTTGGGCGGGGCAGTTTGCGCGGACGCCTGCTGATGTCGCCACCGATCTCGAAACGTTCGAAGCACTGTTGAAAAAATGGCAGGCGGCGCAGAATCTCGTTTCACGTGAAACGCTCGATGCCTTCTGGAGCCGCCATATCGCCGACTCGCTGCAGGTTCTGCCGTTATTGCCGCAAAACGCGGGGCGCATCTTCGATCTTGGCAGTGGCGGCGGCCTGCCTGGATTGCCGTTGGCCATTGCCTTGAAGGGATCGGACGCGCGGTTCTTCCTGTGCGAATCGAATGCGCGCAAGACCGCCTTCCTCCGGGCGGTCAGCCGTGAGCTGGGACTCGGTGCGACGGTGTTGCAATCGCGCATCGAAGCGCTTGATTCACGTGAAACAGGGCAAGCGGATGTTATTCTCGCGCGCGCTTTGGCACCGCTTAACAAGCTGTTCGAGCTGGCGTTTCCGCTCCTCACCGCCGGCGGTATCCTCATATTTCACAAGGGGCGGGAAAACGCCGCCGAAATCGATCAGGCAGGTGCGGACTGGCGTTTTGATGTGGTAAAACATGCCAGTGCGACAAGCGACGACGGTGTGGTGCTGCAGATCAGCAATCTCCGCCCGAAGTCGTAATCCGTGACAAAGCTCAGGAGGCCATGTTGAGCGCGCGCGTCCTCGCCCTCGCCAACCAGAAAGGCGGCGTCGGCAAAACCACAACCGCGATCAATCTCGCAACGGCGTTGGCCGCCGTTGGCGAACGCGTGTTGATTATCGACATGGATCCGCAGGGCAATGCCTCGACCGGGCTCGGCGTCGCCCGCCAGGATCGCGATATTTCCGCATATGAACTGCTGAGCGGCGAAAAGAGCGTTGCCGAGGCGGCGATCAAGACCGATGTGCCGCAAGTGGCCATCATTCCCTCGACGCTCGATCTGCTCGGCTTTGAATCGGCTGTCATCTCCGCGCCGGATAGGGCTTTCCGGCTGCGCAACGCTCTTGCCGGAACGCCGGCCCTGTTGATCGAAGGCGGCCCGCCGACCTATGTGCTGATCGATTGCCCGCCATCGCTTAACCTGTTGACGATCAACGCGTTGACCGCTTCGGACGCCGTGCTGGTGCCGATGCAGTGCGAGTTCTTCGCGCTTGAGGGGTTGAGTCAGCTTCTGACGACCATTGAACAGATTCGCACCACGCTCAACCAGCGCCTTCATATCCAGGGTGTGGTCATGACCATGTACGATTCCCGCAACAATCTGAGCGAGCAGGTGTTGCAGGATGTGCGCCACGAGATGGGCGATCTGGTTTACGAGACGGTCATTCCGCGCAATGTGCGCTTGAGCGAGGCCCCGTCTTTCGGCAAGCCGGCGCTGCTCTACGATCTCAAATGCGCCGGATCGCAGGCCTATCTGCGCCTGGCCACCGAAGTGATTCGCCGCGAACGCGCGCTGGCGGCATAGGACGAACGCGATGACCGAGAAACCCGCACGACTTGGACGCGGCCTTGCTGCCCTTATCGGAGACATGGCGCCTGTCGAGGCGCCGCAGGCCCCCGAACCGGGCGGAATTCGCCGGATCGCCGTCGATGTCATCGTTCCCAATCGTGCCAATCCGCGCCGTGATTTCGATCCCGAGCTGCTCGATGAACTGGCAAACTCGATTCGCGAAAAGGGCGTCATGCAGCCGCTTTTGGTGCGGCCGGGCGAACCGGGAACGGACACTTACGAGCTCATCGCCGGCGAGCGGCGTTGGCGGGCGGCACAGCGCGCCGGGCTCAACGAAGTCCCGGTCATTATCCGCGAGGTCGATGACCGCGAAGCACTGGAACTGGCGATCATCGAGAACGTGCAGCGGGCCGATCTCAATCCGCTCGAAGAAGCGCTCGGATACGAGCAGCTGATGGGGCAGTTCAGCTATACCCAGAATGACCTCGGCCATGTCATCGGCAAGTCGCGCTCGCATGTCGCCAACACGCTGCGCCTTCTGAAGTTGCCGGACCCCGTGCGCGACATGCTGGCCAAAGGTGATTTGACCGCCGGCCATGCCCGCACCCTGATCACCGCGGACAACCCACAAGGGCTGGCACAACGCATCATCGACGAAGGATTATCGGTGCGCCAGGCCGAAGACCTGATGCAGTCCCGAGCCGGACGCGAGGCAGCGGCACCGCGCGTGCCTCGTGCCAAGGATGCCGACACCATCGATCTTGAAAGGCGGCTGTCCGATTCTCTCGGCCTCGTCGTGTCGATCAGCCATGGCGACAATGGCGGCAAGCTCGAAGTTCGCTACAAGACCCTCGAACAGCTCGATGACCTGTGTCGACGTCTCGGCGTTTCTACCTGATATTTCAATAGGTTAGGACAGTGGCCGTCACAACGGTAAACCTCGCGTTTACCAAATGACGTCTCTCGTCGAGCGGACGGGTCCCAGTAGGGCCTATCGACATTCTGCTCGACGAGAGACGTCGTTTTTTTACACCGTTTTTGCACAGAATATGCACAGGTTGGCCACCGGTGAGGCGCCACACACTTCGATGCCGACGAACGTGACCTGCCTCGAACAGCGATAACGGAGCCGGCCGGCTACCGTCGGGCGCCGGCCTGACACACCGCCAGCAGAGCGCGGCCGGTCGCGGCATGCTTGATCGGGGTTGAGCGACGCGTTTCATGGATCGCCTCGTAGAGGCGGGCCGCGGCGCGGGCGAGGGCTGGCTCGGACCAGACGCGCAATTGCCGTTCGAGCGACGGCGCACGGGAAAAATGAACCCGCGGGCGCAGAGAGCCGACAGCGTCCTTCGGCGACTGGCCTTGATCGACCAGACGACGCAAGCGGCGCAATTGCAGGAAATGGTTGAGCGCGGCGCTGAGCAGACGTTGCGGATCGATACCCGTGGTGGCGGCGGCACCGAGGGCCGCATCGAGCGCGGCGGCATCGCCACTCCCGGTGGCATCGAGCACGGCATCGACGGCGCGGGTGGAATTGTCGCCGATCAACAGCTCAACATCCTCAGCCTCGATCCGCTTCGTCTTGGCGGCATAAAGGCAGAGCTTTTCCAGTTCGCGCCGCGTGACCTCCCGGTCATTGCCCAAAAGACTCTGCAACTGCGTGACGACAGCCGGGCTTGCCTCGATCCCTGCCTGGCGGAATGTCGTTTCGATCAATCCGGCAATGGCGCGTTCATTGTCGGCGTAACAGGGCAGGGCCCGGGCGGATTTGTTGGCCTCGGCGAGTTTCCGTAGGCCATCATCGCGGTTCAAATTGCCGGATTCGAGCACGATGACGCAGTCGGGCAGGTCGTCAAGCAGCGCCTTGACCACCGGTGCCAACGCCTTTGTGGCGCCACGGACGCGGATGGTGCGGCGGCCGCCAAACAGTGACGGTGCCCGCGCTTCGTCGACGAGATGACCGGGGTCGGTGTTGAGATCTGCACCGATGAGCGAGACATGCGCCATTGGGTCGGGTGGCGAGCCGGCGAAATGCGTGATCAGGCGCTCACCGACCTCGCGCACAAGGCCAGCATCGGTGCCATAGGCGAGATAAACGCCGGCTTCCAGGTTCGGGCGGGCGAGAAAGCGCTCGACCTCATGCGCCTTGAGCGCGGTCATCGCAGCGCCTTTGAACAGGAGCCAGGTCGGCCATCGGGACCGAGTGCGCGGCCACTCATGATGCTAGATGTCGCCCGTGTTGCGGGCAGCGGCAAGCATCAGTCGGAGCGTATCGGCGACAGCCTTGGCCGCCTGTTCGGCTGCGTTCTGCTCGGCAGCGCGATCGGCGGCCACCTGGCCCGAGATCTCGTAGCTGGCGCCAGCGAACCGGCTGACAGACAACAGTATTTTGTTATCTACACCGGGTGCAGTAACGCTCAGATTTGCCGAGACGACGGCCTCATATGCCGTCAGAACCGAGCCCGGTGACGTGCGGCCAACGCGACGATTGGATTCCGACGCGCTGACCCTGACCAGTCGGGCGTCGGGGCTGGAATCAGTGCCAAGCCGGAAAGCCAGCTCCTGATAGATGATCTGTTCGTAGCGGTTGTTCGGTTCGGCATAGGCAAACCCGGTGCCGGCGGACACGGAACTGTCCACGCCACCGTAAAGCGGGCTGAAGCTGCAGCCGGCGAGCAGCGGCAGCAACAGGCCCAGCGCCAGCAGGCGCCGCCGATTGCGGTCAGGCGACGACATTGACGATCCGGTTCGGCACGACGATCACCTTTTTCGGTTCCTTGCCGTCGAGCATGCGGACAACAACGTCCAGTGACAAGGCCTGTTTGATGATTTCCGCTTCCGATGCGCCGGCGGGCACGGTGATTTCACCGCGTTTCTTGCCGTTCATCTGCACCGGCAAGGTAACGCTGTCCTCAACCAGATAGGCCTGATCGACCTCGGGCCAGGGGGCGTCGCAGACAAGCCCGGAATTGCCGAGCGCCTGCCAACAGGTCTCGGCCAGATGCGGCATCATCGGCGCGAAGAGCTGGACGAGATTGTTGATCGCCAGACGTAGGGCCGAAATCTCGGAAAGGCACGGCTCGTCCTTGAGGTCGGACATGAACTTTCCAATGACATTGGTCAGCTCATAGATCATGGCGACGGCGCGATTGAACCGCAGCCCGGCCAGCTCCGTCTCGACATTGGCGGTTGTCTTGTGGACGGCACGGGTCAGAGCCAGCGCCGATGCCTTGTCGCCAAGCCGCTCGGAGCCGGCGTCAATCCGGACCTTGGCTTCGTTCACCAGGCGCCAGACGCGCTGGACGAAGCGCGAAGCGCCTTCGATGCCGGATTCGGACCATTCGACGTCGCGCTCGGGCGGGCTGTCGGACAGCATGAACCAACGGGCGGTGTCGGCGCCGTAGGTTTTGACGATCTCGTCCGGGTCGACCACGTTCTTCTTGGACTTCGACATCTTCTCGTAGGGCCCGATAACAACCGGAGACCCTGAGTTGGCGTCGCGGGCCACCCGCGTGCCGCCGCTCGATTCGATGATGATGTCGGACGGCAGCATCCAGTTGCCGTCTTCGGCCTTGTAGGTTTCGTGGGTCACCATGCCTTGCGTGAACATGCCCTTGAACGGCTCTTTGACCTGCATGTGGCCAGTTTCGCGCATCGCACGGGCGAAAAAGCGCGAGTAGAGCAGGTGCAGAATCGCATGCTCGATGCCGCCGATATACTGATCGACCGGCAACCAGGCGTCGGCGACGTCCGGCACGGTCGGTGTGGTTGCGCGCGGTGCGGTGAAACGGGCGAAATACCAGGACGAATCGACGAATGTGTCCATGGTGTCGGTTTCGCGCCGCGCCGTCTGACCGCATTCGGGGCAGGCGACGTGCTTCCAGTCCGGATGGTGGTCGAGCGGATTGCCCGGTTTGTCGAAACTGACGTCGTCGGGCAGCTTGACCGGCAGGTCATCTGAGGGCACCGGAACGATGCCGCAATTGTCGCAATGAATGACCGGGATCGGGCAGCCCCAGTAGCGCTGGCGCGAGATGCCCCAGTCACGCAGGCGATAATTGACCTTGCGCGCACCCTGCGGCTTGCCGCCGACGGTACGGTTCTCAAGCGTTGTCGCCATGGTGTTCTTGGCGGTGTCGACGTCCATGCCGTCGAGCGGCCCGGAATTGAACAGCCGGCCCGGCCCGGTATAAGCCTCATCGCTTTCGGCAAACTCGGTCATGAAGGTCCCGGCCTGCTTGTCTTCCGGCAGCACCACCGGAATGATCGGCAAACCGTAGGCCCGGGCGAAATCGAAGTCGCGCTGGTCGTGCGCCGGGCAGCCGAAAATGGCGCCGGTGCCGTAATCCATCAGGACGAAATTGGCGACGTAGATCGGCAGGACAATGTCTTCAATCACCGGATGTTTCACGTGAATCCCGGTGAAGTAGCCCTTCTTCTCGGCCTTCTCGATGATCTCGGTGGCAGTGCCGAGCCTGTGGCATTCGGCGACAAACTCAGCCATGCCCGGATCTTTGGCCGCCAGTGCCGTCGTCAACGGATGGTCGGCGCTGAGCGCCATGAACGAGGCGCCATAGAGCGTGTCCGGGCGCGTCGTGAAGATATCGAGCACCGTCTCGGACGTCTTGTCGTTCGGCGCAATCTCGAACAGCACACGCAAGCCTTCCGAGCGCCCGATCCAGTTGCGCTGCATGGTGCGGACTTTTTCCGGCCATTGCGGCAGGTTGTCGAGTTCGGCAAGCAGGTCTTCGGCGAAATCGGAAATCTTGAAGGCCCATTGATCGAGCTCACGCTGCTCGACCAGCGCGCCGGAACGCCAGCCGCGCCCGTCGATCACCTGTTCGTTGGCCAGAACCGTGTTGTCGACGGGGTCCCAGTTGACCTTCGACTTGCGCCGCGACACCAGACCCTTTTCCAGCATGTCGAGGAAAAGCTTCTGCTGCTGGGTGTAGTACTCGACGTCGCAGGTGGCGAACTCGCGCGACCAATCCAGACTCAATCCCATGGACTTGAGCTGGGCGCGCATGTTGGCGATGTTCTGATAGGTCCATTCGGCCGGGTGGACATTGCCCTGCTTTGCGGCGTTTTCCGCTGGCAGGCCGAAGGCGTCCCAACCCATCGGGTGCAGCACGTTCTTGCCGCGCGACCGCTCGAATCGCGCCAGAACGTCGCCCATGGCGTAGTTGCGCACATGGCCCATATGAATGCGGCCGGAAGGGTAGGGGAACATCTCGAGGACGTAATAGCGCTCGCGCGCATTGTCCTCCTTGGTGACAAAAGCGCCGGCCTTGTCCCAGACCTCTTGCCAATGGGGTTCCATTTCACGGGGATTGTAGCGTTCGCTCGGTTCAGCGCTCACGGGAACGGCTCTTTGTAAGTGTTGTGTTACCGGGAAAATTTGGTTAGGCGACACTCATCAGAAAAGCATCGCAAGGTCAACTGTCGGGCCCGGCGCCGGCGCCCGCAAAACAAGGCTTCAGTCCATGGCGGCAAGCATTCCGGCACCAAATGTCGCGGATCGTCTGGAGATCATTCAGAACCGCATACGGCGAGCGGCTCTGCGTTTCGACGCAGACGTACGCGAGGTCACGCTAGTCGCCGTCTCCAAGACCTTCGACGCTGAAGCCATCGAACCATTGATAAAGGCCGGTCAGCGCCTGTTCGGCGAGAACCGGGTGCAGGAAGCGCAGGCCAAGTGGCCTGGGCTCAAGGCGACCTATCCGGACATCGAATTGCACCTGATCGGACCACTGCAGACCAACAAGGCCCGCGATGCTGTCGCGCTGTTCGATGTCATCGAAAGTGTCGACCGCGACAAGGTCGCCATTGCCCTTACAAAGGAAATGGATGCGCAGAACCGGCATTTGCCCTGCTACATCCAGGTCAATATCGGAGCCGAGGAGCAGAAATCCGGCATTCCCGTCGACGAAGCGCTGGCCTTTGTCGCCCGCTGCCGGGATGAGCATGGACTGGACGTGGTCGGACTGATGGGCATTCCGCCGCTCGATGAAGCGCCCGGACCCTATTTCGCCCTTTTGAAGCAACTTGCCGATCAGGCTGGCTTGCCCAACGTTTCGATGGGCATGAGTGGTGATTTCGAGATCGCCATCGAGATGGGCGCCACCCATGTCCGCGTCGGTTCGGCGCTGTTCGGCACACGCGGGTGAATCGGCGCCTGACACTTGACGAAGCACGGGCGCTGATCGGGCAAAAGCTCGGAGACCGTCCGCGTGCCGCTCACGCGCTGTTTGTCGGCGAGGTCATGAACCGCCTTGCCCGCCTCGTCGATGCCGATGCCGAGCTCTTCATGCTGGTCGGGTATTGCCACGACCTCGATTACTATGAGATCGGCGCAGACTGGGCGCGACACGGGCTCGTGACCGCCGACAGCCTCGCGTCGCGCCTTCCGGACGATGCGCTCGATGCCATCAGGGCGCATGATCATCGCACAGGCGTCAACGCCGATACCCAAATTGCCGACATGCTGAAACTGGCTGACGCGCTTGCCGTTCTCGATCAGGATGTAGGCCGTGACACCATGGCGGAACTGGCAGAAAATTCGGCGAGCTCTCTGGTTGCGCGCCATCTTCCGAACAGACCTTGGCTCGGCGAGATCATTGATCGCCTTTCCGATCGGCACACAATCACGCGTGCTGGCATTGTCGCGCTCTTTATGGACCTGCCACACCAGCCCGCAGCACGGGATTAACCCTCTCGTTTCCGTCACATCCAATTGATTGGCGTGTGTGCACTCGCTCGCTATTGTCGCGCCATCACGAAAATGCCTGCCAATCCTGGTAGGCATGTGCAGACCCTTGCGGAGTAGGGACAATGATGAAGAGAAGGATTTTTCTTGTCGACGACGATACGGAGCTGAGGCAGACGCTGGTAGACCAGCTTGCCCATTACCGTGAATTCGAGATCACCGAGGCGGGCAGCGCCGGCGAAGCCCTCAAGCTCGCCAAAGACGCCCATGTGGACCTGATGATCCTCGATGTCGGACTGCCTGACATGGATGGGCGCGAAGCGGTGAAGATCCTTCGCAAGGACGGCTTCAAGGCCCCGATTCTGATGCTGACCGGCCACGACACCGATTCTGACGAAATTCTCGGGCTCGAATCCGGCGCCAACGACTATGTCACCAAGCCCTTCCGCTTTTCGGTGCTGCTGGCCCGCATTCGTGCAGCCCTGAGGCAGCACGATCAGTCCGAGGACGTGACCTTCACCATCGGCCATTACACCTTCCAGCCGGCGGCAAAGCTCCTGGAAACGGGAGAAGGCTCCAAGGTCAGGCTGACCGACAAGGAAACCTCGATTCTCAAATACCTGTATCGCCAGGGCCCCAAGACCATTTCGCGCGATATTCTGCTCAAGGAGGTCTGGGGCTACAACAACCGCGTCACCACCCACACGCTCGAGACCCATATCTACCGCCTCCGGCAGAAAATCGAGCGGGATCCAGCCAATGCACGGTTGCTCGTGACCGAAGAAGGCGGCTATCGTCTGGTTCCGTAGGAGCGTGTCCAGAAAAAGTGGGCACCGGTTTTTCGGTTCGGACACGCGACCACTGGAAAGACAGGGCCCTGCGACTTGAATACCTCAAGGCGCAGAGAGGTCCAGCTGACCGGGGGCCGGTCGGACGATTTCGCGCTTCGCCTTTGAGCCATGAGCTGGAGGCGGAGCGCTTGGGGGCATCTGGAGCATGGAGCTCGACGATTATACCTCCGCCCTGGCAGAGGCAGACTTTTTCCGGATCTGCGACGATGAGCAGAGGCGTCTTCTGGCTTTCTCCAGCGAGCGGCGGAGCTTTAATGCTGGCGATGTCATCTACAAGCGTGGCGACGCCTCCGAGGGCGCCTTCGTGCTCATGACGGGCGAGGTCCTGGTCGGAGACAGCGACGGCACCAGCTTCAAGCCACAACGCATCAGCGAACACGGCGCCGTGCTTGGTGAGATGGGTCTGATCCTGTCGCGTGCGCGACGCGCCTCGCTGAGGGCAGCGACCGATGTCGAACTGCTGTTCGTGCCGCGTGCCGCCTTTGCCAAGCTGATGCGGCAGTTCCCGCTGATCGCCGAACGGGCCGCGATGCGCATTGAAGAGGAAATGAACAGTTTCCTCGGCGCCATGGAGCCCTTCCGACACGAACGCTGATGCCGAGGCGATCCAGCTCGCGCTCTATCCGAAGCTGACCATGACCGGCACGTGGTCGGACGGCTTCTCACCGGTGCCGCGCCAGGGCCTGAGAATTTCCGCACTTCGCGCCTTTTCCGCGACATCGCCGGTTGCCCAGATGTGATCGAGCCGGCGGCCCTTGTCGGACGCATCCCAGTCCTTGGCGCGATAGGACCACCACGAATAAAGCTTCTGATCATAGGGGATGTGCTGGCGGACGAGGTCGACCCAACTCCGCCGGTCGCGCAACGCGTCGAGTGTTTCGGTCTCGATCGGCGTGTGCGAGACGACCTTGAGCAATTGCTTGTGGCCCCAGACGTCGTTCTCGTGCGGCGCGATGTTGAAATCGCCAACGATGACCTGACTCTTGTCGAATTCGGGCGTGTCGAACCAGTCCTTGAGCTCGGCGAGGAAGTCGAGCTTGTGGCGGAATTTCGGGTTGATGTCCGGATCAGGTTCGTCGCCGCCAGCGGGAATGTAGAAATTGTGCAGGCTCACGGGGCCGGCGCCGAGATCGACCTTGACCGAGACATGCCGGGAGTCGGGGATATCGCAGAAGGTGCGCGAACTGGTTTCGCTCAAAGGCAGGCGGGAGACGATGGCGACGCCGTGATAGCCCTTTTGCCCGTGCACCGCCTGATGCGGGTAGCCGGCGGCCGCCAGCTCCTTTTGCGGGAACTGGTCGTTCTGGCACTTGATTTCCTGCAGGCACAGGATGTCTGGGCGGTGCTCGGCGAGGAATTGGCGCACCAAATCGATGCGCAGGCGCACGGAATTGATGTTCCAGGTGGCAAGTGTGACCGGCATGCGATTCGCTCCAATTTGAGCGTGTTCAGAAAAAGTGGAAACCGGTTTTTCGGTTCGAACACGCGACCACCCAAAGACATAGACCATGAGCTTTGCCGAAACAAAGCCCGTGGTCTATTCGGGAGCCTTTATGCCGGTCCTGTGAGCCACGCTCCAGCGTAGCGCCCGGACGGGCGCCTGGAGCAGATCTCGCTTTGGAAGCGTCTGATCTGCTCTGTGTCCATCAGTCGTGGTGTTTTCGAATCAGAAAAGTGGTCTCCACTTTTCCTCAAAACACTCTAGCTGTCGAAGAAGCGATTGATGAAGAACAGCGAGTCGGGCAGCTCGATGTTGAAAGCGACATCGTAGATCGAGAAGGTCAGTTCTGCCCCGCTCGGCTCGGTCAGGGTCCACTGCACCAGATCCTTGCTTTCCTTGTCGAAGATCAGGTCTACCTGCACGGTCCCGGCCGGGGTATCGTCGATGAGAGTGACCGAGACATGCGTGTCGTCCATGACGACATCGAGGATGTTGGCCTCGAACAGGTTGATGTCCTTCTTGAGGAACTGCCTGAGTGGCACGCTGTCCTGCGGATAGGTCGAAACCTTCTTCTCAGCCCGGTCGATCAGAAAGAAACCCTCGCCGACCGAGACGATCTGTTGGCGCGACGGCGGGGCGTAGCGGAACGAAATCTTGTTCGGGCGCTCTAGGAAGAACATGCCCTCGGCGCGGTTGCCCATGGTGTCGATCTGCACAAAACGCCCGGCCATGGTGTGAATGGCGGTGTTGTGCGCGTTGATCTGCTTGATCATGTCCTCTTCTTCAGGCGTCAGCATGCGATCGAGCGCCATCGCCGGCAGGACGAAGAGGCAAGAAGCGATAAGACCGAACACGGCGCGGCGAATCATGATGGGCATTTCCTTGTCTACGGCAGACCGGACAGTTCAGTCAGAAAAATGCGGCAACACAGAGATTGCCGGGCGGACTGTTTCACGTGAATCAGAGGTAAGGGGCACCATACCAAAGCGCGCAGGCGCGCCCGATGCCGATACTGGCTGGTCTGTCTCCAAATCGCACAGTCGGGCTTCATCCCCGGATTGAGCCGGAAATATGGAGCGGCAGGCAGCGCTCCTTAATACCCATCGGCATTGTCGCCCACGAGGATTTCGCGCTTGCCGGCATGGTTGGCGGGCGAGATCACGCCTTCTTTTTCCATGCGCTCGATCAGCGTTGCGGCGCGGTTGTAGCCGATCGACAGGCGGCGCTGGATATAGGAGGTCGAGGCCTTCTTATCGTTCAACACGACATTGACCGCCTTGTCGTAGAGTTCGTCCCCCGAACCGCCGAAAGAATCGCCGAACATGCCGCCGTCTTCGTCATCCTCATCGGCGGTGATCGATTCGAGATAGTCGGGCGCCCCCTGGTCCTTGAGGTGGGCGACGACATCCTCGACTTCGCGGTCGGAGACGAAAGGTCCGTGCAGTCGACGGATACGGCCGCCACCGGCCATGTACAACATGTCGCCCATGCCGAGGAGCTGCTCGGCGCCCTGTTCGCCAAGAATGGTGCGGCTGTCGATCTTGGATGTGACCTGGAAGGAGATGCGGGTCGGGAAATTCGCCTTGATCGTACCGGTAATGACATCGACGGACGGGCGCTGGGTCGCCATGATCAGGTGGATGCCGGCGGCGCGCGCCATCTGCGCCAGCCGCTGGATGGCGCCTTCGATGTCCTTGCCGGCGACCATCATCAGGTCGGCCATTTCGTCGACGATGACGACGATGAAGGGCAGCGGTTCGAGATCGAATTCCTCGTTCTCGTAGATCGCCTCGCCGGTTTCCTTGTCGAATCCGGTCTGGATGGTGCGGGTGATGGTCTTGCCCTTCTTCTGCGCCTCGGCGACGCGGGCGTTGAAGCCATCGATGTTCCTGACACCAATCTTGGACATCTTCTTGTAGCGGTCTTCCATCTCGCGGACGGCCCACTTGAGGGCGACGACCGCCTTGCCCGGGTCGGTGACGACGGGCGAGAGCAGATGGGGAATGCCGTCGTAAATGCTGAGTTCCAGCATTTTCGGGTCGATCATGATCAGCCGGCATTGCTCGGGCGTCAGCTTGTAAAGGATCGACAGAATCATCGTGTTGATGGCCACGGATTTGCCGGACCCGGTGGTGCCCGCAACCAGAAGATGCGGCATGCGGGCAAGATCGGCGACGACCGGCTCACCGCCGATGGTTTTGCCGAGGCAGATATTAAGCTTGCCCTTGGTTTTCTCGAAATCGGCCGAAGCCAGCATTTCCTTGAGATAGACGGTCTCGCGCGTCTGATTCGGCAGTTCGATGCCGATGACATTGCGCCCTGGCACCACGGCCACGCGGGCGGAAATGGCGCTCATCGAGCGGGCGATGTCGTCGGCCAGCGAGATGACGCGGGACGATTTGATGCCGGGCGCCGGCTCAAGCTCATAAAGCGTAACCACCGGGCCAGGCCGGACATGGATGATGTCGCCCTTGACGCCGAAATCCTCGAGCACGCCCTCAAGCTGCCGCGCCTGTGCCTCGAGTCGGTCGGGCTTGTGCTCATCGGCCAGCCCGGCATGCTGTGGCTCGTTGAGAAAGCTCAGTTCGGGCAAGGCAAAGCCTTCGGCTTCGAGCAGAGACCCTTGTGCTTCATTGGCGGCGCGGCGGCCCGGACGGGTGCGCGCGGCGGCAGCGATCTGCGGTGCCGGGCCGGTATCATTCGCCTCAAGCGGAGCGGCTTGTTGGGCGGGCGGCGCCGGCGGCTCCGCATCCTCATATGTCTCGTGCTCGTCATAATCGGCATAGGCGCTGACCGGCGTCGGCTCGAAATCCCCCTGGCTATCGTCGAGGAAGTCGAGGCGCGGTTCGATGCGCTCGCTGCTGGCAGGAGGCTGCCGGTCGTCGTGATCGGGCACGTCATGTTCAAATGCCGCATCATCAGCGGCAGGCGCGTGAACGTCGGAATGGCGTTCCCGTGCCATGGCGCGACGCCAGGCAGTTCTGAGCGAAAAGCCGAGATGGACCAGCGCGCCGATCCCGACATCGAGGATGCCGGTGCGATCTTCGGTGACCGGATCGGCCGGCGCTTCCTCGAGTTTGGCGGCGCTGATGCCGGAGGTGAACCACAAGGCGGCAAGTGTCGGCGGCAAAAGGATCAGGCCATAGAGAATGGCGGCGGCGCCGGCCGGTGTTTCTCCGGTGACGGTGCGGGCCAGCGCAACAAAGCCAGAGCCGATCAGACCGCCAAGCCCTGTCGGCAAGGGCCAGGTCCCGGGTGTGGCAAAACAGGACAGCAAACCGGCGCTAAGGACAACCGAGACCGGCCACACCAGCACGCGCGCCGTCATCCGGGTCGGCCTGCGGCGCTTGAGATAGGAGACGGCCCAGATCGCCGGCGGCAGAACGGCAAGAAAACTGGCGATGCCGAAGATCTGTATGGCGAGGTCGGCAAAGGCTGCCCCGCCAAAGCCGAGCAGGTTCGTCGGGTGCTTGTCGGTGGCGAACGAAAAGCTTGGATCGCTTGCCGACCAGGTGGCGAGTGCCGCCAGCGCTGCAAGCGCGCCAAAAGCCAACAGGATGCCGGCAAGCCGCAACGGCAGGCTGACACGCGGCAAGGCGGTCCACTTGAACTGTTCAGGAGAGGCGGAGGAGGAGGTAGCCATCAACACCGGCCGGATTTGTTACGCAACACATGGCGCAATGCTAGCCGGACGTGGTTAATCGGAGCCTAATCGATTGACCCCTCCCATCGAATTTCAGACTTCGCCCTCCGGATTGGCGCCGATCGAGTGAATGGTCAGGTCGGCGCCACGGCGCTGTTCGTCATCGGTCAGGCGGATATCGAACAGCAGGCTCGTCGCAAAATAGAGCGCGTAGCCGAGGCCAAAGGCGAAGAGGATGCCGGCGAGCGTGCCGAGGATCTGGCTGACGAGCGAGACCCCACCCATGCCACCGAGTGCTTGAAGGCCGAAAATGCCAGCGGCGACACCACCCCAGGTGCCGCACAGCCCGTGCAGTGGCCAGACGCCGAGCACGTCGTCGATCTTCAGCTTCTCCTGGGTGATGTGGAAGCAGTAAACGAAGATGGCGCCGGCAACCCCGCCGGTGATCAGCGCTCCGACCGGATGCATGACGTCCGATCCGGCGCACACGGCCACGAGTCCGGCGAGAGCACCGTTATGGACGAAACCGGGGTCGCGTTTGCCGATGAAGGTCGCCGCAATAATGCCGCCGACCATGGCCAGCAGCGAGTTGATGGCGACAAGGCCGGAAACGCCGGCGATCGATTGCGCCGACATGACGTTGAATCCGAACCAACCGACACACAGCAGCCAGGTGCCGAGCGCCAGCCACGGAATCGAGGAGGGCGGTGTCGGTCGGCCATTGGGTCCGTAGCGGCCGGTGCGGGCGCCGAGCCGCAAGACCGCGGCCAATGCCAGCCAGCCGCCGACGGCATGAACGACAACCGAGCCGGCGAAGTCGTGGAACGGCGCGCCGAAACTGCTGGCAAAAAAGTCCTGAAAGCCGAAATTGCCGTTCCAGACCAGGCCTTCGAAAAACGGATAGATCAGTCCGACGATGATCGAGGCGGCGATGACCTGCGGCCAGAAGCGGGCGCGCTCGGCGATGCCGCCGGAAATGATTGCCGGCACCGCTGCCGCGAAGGTGGCCAGGAAGAAGAATTTTACCAGGCCCAGTCCTTGTGCCGGAAATGTCCCGGTTGCCCCCGTCAGCTCGGACGCGCTGACGAGAAACGAGGTGCCGTAGGCGATGGTGTAGCCGACGAAGAAATAGGCCAGGGTCGAGAAGGCGAAATCGACGATGATCTTGACCAGGGCGTTGACCTGGTTCTTGTGCCGGACAGTGCCGGTTTCGAGGAAGGCGAAGCCGCCGTGCATGGCGAAAACCATGATGGCGCCGACCAGCACGAAAAACACGTCGAGCCCGACGTTTGGACTATTCATCGAAGATCTCCTCACTCCCATCAGGCCGGGCGGCCCGATTTGGCGCCTTTGCGACGCCGCCCTGCAGCTAACAAGACCTGTGCCAGAATTTGAGGAGCGCGAACCTGATCGAAACGCGGGGTTTTTCCCAAGATCGAGTGGTGCTGGAACGAAATACAAAGCCACCGCCCACGAAACAGGCGAATAGGCGCCCAAATGGGCGGCGCTTTGCTTAAAATTGCATCAAAACAAAAACCCCCTGGTGCTTCGCAGAACCAAGGGGTTTGCCTGTCGAGGGGAACGGCGGGACGAAGGGCCATGCCGCTCCAGATCACAACGGAAGCGCCGCCGGTCAGGTTGGCTGCGCTTCCGCAAGTTTGCTAGTCGGCGACGCGCTCGCCGTGGAGCGCGATGTCGAGGCCTTCTTCTTCCTCGGATTCGGAGGGACGCAGGCCGACCAGGGCCTTGACCACCATGAGGATGACGAAGGAGGCAACACCGGACCAGATGATGGTGACGATGACGCCATAGGCCTGGGTCATGAGCTGGCCGAAGCCGCCGGCAACGCCGCCAACCGCCTCGGACGCGAACACGCCGGTCAGCAGGGCACCGATGATGCCGCCGATGCCATGCACGCCGAAGGCGTCGAGGCTGTCGTCATAGCCAAGCATTTTCTTGAGATGGGCGGCGCCGAAATAGCAGCCGATGCCTGCAATGATGCCGATGACGAAGGCACCGGTGGGATCGACCCAGCCGGAGGCCGGCGTGACCGCGACAAGGCCGGCGACAGCGCCTGAAATGATGCCGAGCACGCTCGGCTTCTTGATGATGATCCACTCGGCGAACATCCAGGTCAGCGCCGCGGCGGCGGTGGCAACCTGGGTGTTCATCATGGCGATGCCGGCAACGCCGTCGGCAGCCAGTTCCGAACCGGCATTGAAGCCGAACCAGCCAACCCAGAGAAGGCCTGCGCCAGTGACCGACCAGGTGAGGTTGTGCGGCGCCATGTTGGTGGTGCCGTAGCCCTTGCGCGGACCCATGACCAGCGCCGCCACCAGGCCTGCGATACCGGCGTTGATATGGACCACGGTGCCACCGGCGAAATCGAGCACGCCGGCGTCGGAGAGGAAGCCTCCGCCCCAGACCCAGTGCGCCACCGGTGCATAGACGATGATCGACCACAGTCCCGTGAACAGCAGCATTGCCGAGAACTTCATGCGCTCGGCAAAGGCGCCGGCGATCAGCGCCGGGGTGATGATGGCGAACGTCATCTGGAACATCGAGAAGACATAGGTCGGGATGGTTCCGGAGACGCTGTCGACGCTCACACCGCTATGCATGAAGGCCGAGAAGCCGCCCATGAAAGCATTGAGCGGGCCGCCATCGCTAAAGGCGATCGAGTACCCGACGATAAACCAGATCACGGACATCAGCGCCGTGATGGCAAAGCTTTGCATGATGGTGGCGAGCACGTTCTTGCGGCGCACCATGCCGCCATAGAACAGGGCCAGACCCGGAATGGTCATCATCAGCACAAGAGCGGTGGATGTCAGCATCCACGCCGTATCTCCCGCCGATATTGCCGGCTCAGCTTCCTGCGCGACTGCGGGCAGGGCCTGCAGCGCGGCCAATGCGGACAGCACACCCGCCAGGCCGAGTTTGGATTTGTTCATCTTCGTGTACTCCAGTGATGGCTGTCAGAGAGCCTCTGAACCGGTTTCGCCGGTGCGGATGCGTGTGGCCTGCTCGAGGTCGAGCACGAAAATCTTGCCGTCGCCGATCTTGCCGGTGGTGGCGGCGTCGCGAATTGCGGCAGTCACGGCCTCGGCCTGGGCGTCGTCGATGGCGACTTCGATTTTGAGTTTGGGCAGGAAGTGCACTTCATATTCGGCGCCGCGGTAGATTTCCGAGTGGCCCTTCTGGCGTCCGAAGCCCTTGACCTCGGTCACGGTCATGCCGTGCACGTCCAGGGCGTTGAGCGCCTCGCGAACGTGCTCGAGCCGCGATGGCTTGACGATGGCGACGATGAATTTCATGGGATCATTCCTTCTCTCTCACTCCCGGGCGGCGGACCGACCGGCGGTTCCTTCAACACCATGCCAGTATCGTGCCAAATCCAGTTCACCAGCAATTGCACCGGGGTGAGCAGCAAGCCTTGTTTCTCATGGTCTGGCATCGGAGCGTTCCGATGGTTGGTCCAGACAGAAATTCTCGCTTTCATCGTCATTCCGCCGGACGGCGGGTCAAACCGAAAACAGGGCGGCTGTGACGGCTAAGAGAGTTTTGTCAGGTAGGGGACACAGTCCTATGTCGGAGCCTTTGGGCCATAAACCGTGCGCCGCGCCTGGCAGGGCAGGTGGCCCGGGCCGAGCCCGAGCCACCAGTGTTGTTCGGAACGCTAGAATTCCGGATAGGCTTCGACACCGACCTCTGTCTTGTCGAGGCCGAGCGCTTCCTCTTCCTCGGTGACACGCAGGCCGGTTGTGGCCTTCAAGGCAAACCACACCACGCTGGACACCACGAAGGTGAACACGCCGATGGCGACGATACCGACGATCTGGGTGCCGTAGCTGGTGCCCGAGTTCGACAGCGGCACGATGAGGGTGCCCCAGATACCGCTCAACAGGTGAACCGGGATGGCGCCGACAACGTCGTCGATCTTCAGCTTGTCGAGCATCGGCACCGCAAAGACCACGATGACGCCGCCGATGGCGCCGACGAAGATGGCGATCAACGGGGTCGGGGCAAGCGGTTCGGCGGTGATCGAGACCAGGCCGGCCAGGGCGCCGTTGAGCACCATGGTGACGTCGACCTTCTTGTACAGAAGCTGGGTCAGGATCATGACGGCGACCACGCCGGCAGCAGCGGCCAGGTTGGTGTTGACGAAGATGCGGGAGATGGCCGAGGCGTTCTCGAAACCGTCAAGCGCCAGCTGCGAACCGCCGTTGAAGCCGAACCAGCCGAGCCACAGGATGAAAGTACCGAGCGTGGCGAGCGGGATGGAGGAACCGGGCATCGGGGTGACCGAGCCGTTGGGACCGTACTTGCCCTTGCGCGCGCCGAGGATCAGGGCGCCGGAGAGGGCGGCCCAGCCACCGACCGAGTGCACCAGCGTCGAACCGGCGAAATCGGAGAAGCCCATCTGGGCCAGCCAGCCGCCGCCCCACTGCCAGGAGCCGGTGATCGGATAGATGATCGCGGTCAGGACAACGGTGAAGAACATGAACGGCCAGAACTTGATGCGCTCGGCCACGGTACCGGAAACGACGGAAGCGGCGGTGGCACAGAACACCATCTGGAAGAACCAGTCGGAACCGGCCGCATAGTCGCCGCTCAGCTCGGCGGCGGGATCGGGCAAGCTGACCGGAATCGGCACGCCGAAGAAACCGCCATTGTCGGCAACGTTCATGTACATGAGGTTGTAGCCGACAAGCCAGAACAGCAGGCCCGCAACCGAATACAGCGTGATGTTCTTCATCGACTGCATGGCGACGTTCTTGCGGCGCACGAGGCCCGCTTCAAGCATGGCGAAGCCGGCGGCCATCCACATCACCAGAAAGCCGGTGACCAGGAACGAGAAGGTGTTGAATGTGAAAGCAACCGAAGCTGCGTCGGCGTAAACGGGCGCCTCGGCGGCATCCTGAGCCAGCGCCGGAACGGTCAGGGCAAGCGTGGCAATCAGCGCCGTGCCCGCGATCCTCGAAAGTTTGAAATCAGTCATAGTGTGTCTCCAGTGCGTATCAGGCGGTTCTACAGGGCCTCCGAACCGGTTTCTCCGGTACGGATGCGGGTGGCCTGCTCGAGGTCGAGCACGAAAATCTTGCCGTCACCGATCTTGCCGGTGCTTGCGGCTTCCCGAATTGCGGCGATCACGGCGTCGGTCTGGGCGTCATCGACGGCGACTTCGAGCTTGAGCTTGGGAAGGAAATGCACCTCGTATTCGGCGCCGCGGTAAATTTCGGAATGGCCTTTCTGGCGCCCGAAGCCTTTCACCTCGGTCACGGTCATGCCGTGGACGTCCAAAGCGTTCAATGCTTCGCGGACGTGCTCGAGCCGAGACGGCTTGATGATGGCAGTCACGAATTTCATTACGAAGGTTCCTCTTGTCTTGCACTTGGGCGGTGGCGAGAACTGAGCCCGACAGGTTTGCTCTCAAGCTGTGTGCCAGATTCGCCGCAATTAATTAGTAAGCAGAATCAAGTGGTTATTGGGCAGCTCACATTTCTGCCTGGAATCAACCGGGCCATGTGCACACAAATTGCTCACAAGGTGGCAGGCGTGATCAAAAAGTGAGCAGCAAGCGAAAGCATGCGTAAACCATTGCGCTGAGCCGCTGTCTCGTCCGCCCATAGCGTTGGAAAAGGACCAACGGCCGACACCGGCCACGGTACCTGCGACGTCGTCTTTGACCCCGGATCCGGGCCGACGGCTCACAGCGCTTCCACCCCGGTTTCGCCGGTGCGGATGCGGATGACGTCGAGCAGATCGAGGACAAAGACCTTGCCATCGCCAATGCGGCCTGTCTGGGCGCCCTGCTTGACGGCGGTGACAACCGGATCCACCAGGGCATCGTCGACGGCGATCTCAAGCTTGAGCTTGGGAAGAAAATGCACCGCATACTCGGTGCCCCGGTAGATTTCGGAATGGCCCTTCTGCCGGCCATATCCCTTGACTTCGGTGACGGTGATGCCGTGCACATCCAGTTCGCTGAGCGCCTGGCGCACATCCTCCAGCCGCGATGGCTTGATGATCGCAACCACGTATTTCATCCGGTGTCCTTTCTTGCCTCGACAGGTAGATGCCCGATAAGACTCAAGCGGCGTGCCAAGGCGTAAGACGTTCTGGTAATGCATTGAATTTGTTCGGTTATATCTGAGATCGGTGGATTCACCGTCGGACAATTGATGCCGCTACCGGCGGGCTTGTGCACACGCGGTGGTCACATGCCCTCTCATGTGGCAAGCACGGGACCGGTCGAAATCTCGCGTTCAACGACCCGATTTTTGCCGCATGGCGCGCCGATCGTTGCGGCTAACCGATCCCGCGACTTGCCAGTATCGCGGCGAAACCGTTGCCTTGGCGCGGCGGGCGAGTCACAAGCAGAGACGAACACCAAGGGTAGGGAGTTGCACATGGTGAGCGAAAAGACGTGCGACGTTGCGATTGTCGGCGGCGGTCCGGTGGGCCTGGCGCTTGCGGCGAGCCTTGTGCATTTCCAGCCCGAGCTGTCCGTAGTTGTCCTCGACCGACGTCCGTTCTCCGTGCCCTCCGATGCGCGCGCCTCGGCGCTTGCCGCCGGGGTCACACGCGTGCTCGAAACCCTTGGACTCTGGGACGAGATCGCGCCGGAGGCGGCGCCGATCAAATCGATGCGGATCACGGATTCCGGAAGGGGCGATGTCTCGCGGCCACTGTTTCTGAGCTTTGACGGCGATGTCGCGCCAGGTCTGCCTTATGCTCATATGGTGCCGAACATGGTGCTGATCCGCACGCTGCTCGGGCGCCTGGCCGACAATGTCGAGCTCATCGGTCCGGCCGAGATCGCCAGCTTCCAGTCCAGTGCCGGCAAGGCGCGGCTGGTGCTTGCCGACGGTACGGTGATCGCTGCGCCACTGGTCGTTGCCGCTGACGGCGCACAATCGAATCTCAGGAAATGGGCCGGCATCACCACAATTGGCCACGCCTATGGCCAGTCGGGTGTGGTCACGACCATCGCGCATACGCGCGATCACGAAGAAACGGCATGGGAGCATTTCCGACCCGCCGGGCCTTTCGCCAGCCTGCCGCTGCCCGGAAACCGGTCTTCGCTGGTCTTCACCGAAACCACCGAGGAAGCCCGCCGGCTCAAGGAATTGCCGCCTGAAGAACTGGCAGATGTCATCGAACAGGCCATGGGCTCGGTGCTCGGGTCTGTCGACGTGGTCGACCAGGTTCAGGTCTTCCCATTGAGGCTGCAGATCGCCCGTCAGTTCCACGCCGAACGGCTGGCGCTGATCGGCGACGCGGCCCATGTCGTTCATCCCATTGCCGGGCAGGGTCTCAATCTCGGCCTCAAGGATGTCGCGGCGCTCACCGAACTCGTCATCAACGCGTTGCGCCTCGGGCAGGATCACGGCTCCGCTGACATCCTTGGCGCCTACACAGGCTGGCGGCGCTTCGATACGGCGCTTATGGCGATGGCGACGGACGGGCTCAACCGCCTGTTCTCAAATGATGTGCCGCCGGTGCGCGCCCTCAGGGATCTCGGCATCGGCGTCGTCGACCGGCTGGGACCGGTCAAGTCGGCGCTGATCCGCCATGCCGCCGCTGCGGGCGGCAGCGAACCCAGGTTGATGCGGGGATTGGGTCTTTAGCGTTTTCAGGAAACAGCGAGATGATCCGCGACACCGTCGGCAGGCTCTGAAGCCGTCTCCGCTTTCGTGAGGAGAAAAACCTCAGGCAGACAGGGCGCTCTGCAGGTCTTTGGCATCGATATGCTTGCGGCCGAGTAATTCCCTGATCCTCGTGCCCGGCAGGGCCGGCGCGAAGATATAGCCTTGCACCTCATTGCAACCGCGGGCGGCAACCAAGGCCAACTGTTCCTCCGTCTCGATGCCTTCGGCCACTGTCAGCATATTGAGACCTCGGCACAGATCGACGATCGCCGAGATCATCGTCGCGGTTTCCGGCTTCTCGGAAACGGTTGAGATGATCGAGCGATCGATCTTCACCTTGTGGAACGGGAAGCGCAGCATGTAAGCCAGCGAGGAATAGCCGGTGCCGAAATCATCGAGCGCGAAACGGACGCCGAGCTCGCGCAACCGGTGCAGCATCTCGAGGTTATGGGCGTCGTCGGCCAGAAACAGCGATTCGGTTATCTCGAGTTCGAGCCGCTTCGGGTCCAATCCCGACACCTTCAACGCGTGGGCCACGTGGCCGACCAGATCGTCGCCGCGGAACTGCACGGGGGAGACGTTGACGGCCACACTTATGTGGTCGGGCCAGTTTGCTGCTTCCCTGCAGGCGGATTCGAGCGCTTTGACACCGATGTCGCGAATGAGACCGGTTTCCTCTGCGACAGGAATGAACTCGGCGGGCGAAACCGTTCCGAGGTCCGGGCATTCCCAACGCATGAGCGCTTCGCAGCACGAAACCCGCCCGGTCTCCAGCGTAATCAACGGCTGATAAGCCAGCGTCAGGCTGTCGTTTTCCAGAGCCTTGTGCAAGCCATGCTCGATGGTCAGCCGACGACGCTGGGCGCGGTCCATGTCGGGTTCGAACAGGCACCAGCCTTGGCTTTCGCCGGATTTTGCCAGGCTGAGGGCAAGATCGGCGCAATAAATCAACTGGTTGGCCTCACGGCCATGCCGTGGCGCCAGGGCGATGCCGATCGATGCTTCGCAAAACACGGTCGTATCTCCGACCGTTAGCGGCCGCCGCACGCTGATGAGCACGGATTCGGCAAGACGCAGGGCCTCTTCTTCGGAGCCAAGTGGACCGACAAGAGCGGCAAAATCATCGCCGCCGAGCCGTCCGGCAACGCCGAAGCCTTCAAATTCGCTACGCAGACGCTCGCCTATCGCTTCCAGGACTGCGTCGCCAATCGGATGGCCGAAAGCGTCATTGACGTCCTTGAACCTGTCGAGATCGATGCTGAACACCGCCATGCGGTCGCCGGTGGCAATGCCGCGCTCGGCGTCGGCCAGGGTCTCCAGGAACGCTGCGCGATTTGGCAGGCCGGTCAGATTGTCGTGCCGGGCCATGAAATGAATGAGTTCGGCATTGTGGTGCTGGCTGGTGATGTCCTCGTGGGTGGACAACCAGCCGCCATCGAGCAGGGGTTGGTGATTGACCATGACGACCCGACCGTTCTGCATGGAACGCACGCCCTTGAACGCGGCGCGGTCGGTGGCTGTGTGTTCGATGAACGCCATCATCGACTCGAGCGTCGCATCGGTCTCGATCATCTTGATCGAGGCCCGGTGCCTGATGATATCGGCGATGTCCGTGCCCGGGCGTGTCAACGCCACCGGAAGACCGTAAAGCCGAGCGAAGCTGTCGTTGCAGATGATGAGCTTGCGGTCGGCATCGAACATCGACAAGCCCTGGCTCATGTTGGCGATCGCGGCGTTGAAACGGATGGTTTGCGCCTCTGCCTCGCGAAGTCGCTCCATTTCTACATGATGGCGCTGCTGCTTCTCGGTGACGTCCTCGATCAGGGACATCCAGCCGCCGTCCTGCAGTGGCTCGTGGATTGTGCTCATCATGCGCCCGTTCTGCGCCGGCGCGATCGCACTCCAGGATTCCTTCTTGGAAATCAGCTGTCTCAGCTCATCCCAGCTGAAATTGTTTGTGGCAGCCTGGAAGCCCTTTTTGCCACCGTGATGGAGAATGTCCCAGAAGGACACGCCAGGCCGGCAGATGTCGGCAGACAGGCTGTAGGTTCGGCAGAAGGCGTCGTTGCACACGACCAGCTTGTGGCCGGCATCGAAAATTGCAAAGCCCTGTGGAATCTGGGCGATGGCAGCCTGCAATCTGAGATTGATGACTGCATCGACGGCAGCCATGTCGCTTGGCGCATCCGGCTGCTTGTCACAACCGGCGGACCGGTCTTCGCGCTGGGGCGAGCATGACATGATGCCTTCGGCTTCGAGACTGTCCTGATTGGCAGTCATGTCCTCGGTTGTCGCTGGCGCGGTCCGCCCATCAGGCAACAAACGCATTTCGGTCCCCAATGCCCGGTTCTGTGCTGCCGGGCTGTAAGTCTGATTCGGCGAATAACATTGCGGACCGCACTGCCAACGCACCAATCGCCAAGGGCCTGATGCGCGCAATACGGCTCGTCAGAAGTTTCGCGTATGGGGATTAACGATCCTCTTCACTCAATGTCCGGACTGCGCACGTCCTAAACATTTCCCTAACTGACGGCGCGCGAACTCCATGAAGTTAAAGGGTTTTCGCGCGCCGGACTCAATTGGACGGAAAACCTCTACCTAAAGTGAAGGATTTCGGCGGTTTCTGGCGCCCCAGGTCTTGAGCCGCAAGGCGTTGAGACGGATGAATCCTTCGGCGTCATGGTGATCATAGGTGCCCGAACCCTCTTCGAAGGTCACGAGATCCTCCGAGTAAAGCGAATAGGGCGAGGTGCGACCAACTACCGCAGCCACGCCTTTGTAGAGCCTGAGACGGACTTCGCCGGTCACCATTTCCTGACTCTTGTCGATCAGCGCCTGCAGCATCTCGCGCTCGGGAGAGTACCAGAAGCCGTTGTAGATCATCTCGGCGTATTTCGGCATCAGTTCATCCTTGAGATGCGCCGCGCCGCGGTCGAGCGTGATCGTTTCCATGCCGCGGTGGGCACTGAGCAGGATGGTACCGCCCGGGGTCTCGTAGACGCCACGCGACTTCATGCCGACAAAGCGGTTCTCGACCAGGTCAAGCCTGCCGATGCCGTGGGTGCGACCATAATCGTTGAGCGCCGCCAGAAGCGTCGCCGGCGACATGGGCTTGCCGTTGATCGAAACGGCGTCGCCCTTCTCGAAGCCGATGGTGATGTACTCGGGCGTGTCGGGTGCATCCACGGGATCGACGGTGCGCTGATAGACGTAGTTGGGCGCCTCCTCGGCCGGGTCCTCGAGCACTTTGCCCTCCGAGGAGGTGTGCAGCAGGTTGGCGTCGATCGAGAACGGTGCTTCGCCGCGCTTGTCCTTCGGGACCGGGATTTGGTTGAGCTCGGCATACTGGATGAGCTTGGTGCGCGACTGCAGGTCCCAGATGCGCCAGGGCGCGATGACCTTGATCGCCGGATCGAGCGCATAGGCGGCCAGTTCGAACCGGATCTGGTCGTTGCCCTTGCCGGTGGCGCCATGGGCGATGGCGTCGGCCCCTGTCTCGTGGGCAATCTCGACCAGGCGCTTGGAGATCAGCGGCCGGGCGATCGAGGTGCCGAGCAGATAGACGCCTTCATATTGCGCATTGGCCCGGAACATCGGGAAAACGAAATCGCGGACGAATTCTTCCCGGAGGTCGTCGATATAGATTTCCTTGACGCCGAACATTTCCGCCTTCTTGCGGGCCGGCTCGAGCTCTTCGCCCTGGCCGAGATCGGCGGTGAAGGTCACGACTTCGCAATCATAGGTATTGCGCAGCCATTTCAGCAGAATGGAGGTATCCAGGCCGCCCGAATAGGCGAGAACGACTTTCTTGATATCGGAGCTCATTTTGTATTTCCCTGTTCGAGGTGCCGACACGATACGCTGGCGTCAGCGCAATGATCTTGCGAAAAAGCCACTACTTAGGCAAATAGTGGCACATTCTGCTAATTCGAAAACGCCAAGTGACAGCTTATGCCAGCAACTCTCGATGCCATCGACCGGCGCATCCTGCGCAGTTTGCAAAAGAACGGGCGCATGTCCAATGTCGAACTGGCCAATGAAGTCGGGCTGTCGCCCTCGCCCTGCCTCAGGCGGGTGCGCCTTCTGGAGGAACAGGGCGTCATCACACGCTATGCCGCCATCATCGACGCGCAACAGGTGGGTCTCGAGTTGACCGTCTTCGTTCGGGTCTGGTTCAAGACACAGGACGGCGAGATGACCCGCAAATTCGCCGAGACGGTGCGCAAATACCCGGAAGTGACGGAGTGCTACCTGACGACAGGGGAGTGCGACGCCATCCTGCGCGTCGTCACCACCGACCTGCACGCCTATTGGCGTTTCCAGGCTGATCACCTGACCCGCATTCCCAGCGTGCAATCGGTCAAGACCGACGTGCCGATGGAAACCATCAAACGCAGCTTCGAACTTCCACTGCCATGATATAGGGAGCATGTTCACGAGTTGAGCGGATGCGAAATCGATCCGGTGGATCGTTTTACCGCGAAACGGAAACCGGTTCTCCGGTTCGAACTCGCGACCAAACACAGATCCGGACCACGCCAATGCCTGCCTTCGTCCCCGACCTCAGTGTCATTCTCGCCTTCGGCCTTGCAAGCTTCGTGCTGGCCATCTCGCCGGGGCCGGACATGGCGCTGTTCGTCTCGCGCACCATCAATTACGGACGCCCGCACGGGGTTGCGGCCATGTCCGGGGCCATCACCGGCATCCTGTTTCATGCCCTTCTTGCCGCGTTTGGTGTATCGCTGCTGCTCATCGCGCTGCCGACGGCATTTTTCGCCCTCAAGATCATCGGTGCGCTCTACCTGCTGTTTCTTGCCATTCAGGCGGTGCGACAGGGCGGTGGCATCACGCTTTTGAACAAGACAAAGCGCACCCCGCGCATCGTCGAAAGCTATCTGACCGGCATCGGCATCAATCTGACCAACCCCAAGATCATCCTGTTTTTCGTGACCTTCCTGCCGCAATTCGTCTCTTCGATCGACCCGGCCGCACCGCAGAAACTGCTGTTCCTCAGCGGCGAGTTCGTTGTCGTCGCCCTGCCGGTCGTCATATCGATCATCTTTGTTGCCGATTGGGTGGCGCTGGTGCTGACGCGCTCGAAACGGGCTCAGAAACTGCTCAACTGGAGCTTTGCCGCCGTGTTTGCCGGTTTTGCCGCCACCATCCTTTTGATGGAAGGCCGGCGCTGATCGATGAGCGCCAGCGTGGTTGAGGAAGCGGTGGAATGAATTACGATCACGCCTTTCACGCCGGCAATTTCGCCGACGTCGTCAAGCACATCATCCTGACGCGCCTGATTGTCTATCTCGAGCGCAAACCCGCTCCCTTTCGGGTCATCGACACCCACGCAGGGTCGGGGCGCTATCAGTTCGACAGCCGCGCCGCCGAAAAAAGCCCGGAATGGCGCGATGGTATCGCCAGGCTGCTTGATGCCGAACTGCCGGCCGATGCGGCGGCGCTCGTTGCGCCATATCTTGATGCCGTGCGCGCCCTCAATCCGGACAAAACGCTTGGCGCCTATCCCGGCTCTCCGCTTCTCGCCAGAAAGCTGATGCGGCGCGAAGATCGCCTGACGACCATGGAGCTTCATCCCGATGCAGGCGCCGCCCTGTCGTCACTGTTTGCCGGAGATGTGCAGACCAAGGTGCTTCATGTCGATGGCTACCAGGCCCTGCCGGCGCAATTGCCGCCCAAGCAGACCCGTGCTCTGGTCCTGATCGACCCGCCGTTCGAGGAAAAAGGCGAGTTCGACCGCATGCTCACCGCGCTGGTCAAATCGTACCGGATCTTTCCGCAGGCGGTCTTTGCCCTGTGGTACCCGCTCAAGGACGATCCGGGCGTCGCCGGTTTCAAGCACGCGCTTTTCGAAACGGCGATTCCCGACATCGCTTTCACCGAATTCCGCCTGCGCGCACCGTCCGAGCCGCCGCGGCTCTATGGATCGGGCATGATCCTCGTCAATCCGCCCTTTGTGCTGGCCAGTGAGCTGGAAACAATCTATCGCGCCCTGCTGCCGCTTCTGACGGTTTCCGCAACCGCCGAGTTCGAAACCGGCACGATTCGGACGGAAGCTAACGGCAGCAAGCCCGCAAAGGGCGCGCGCCCAAGATCCTAGCGCTGGCCTGCGCTCTCCTGCTCGTCCCAGCCAAGTGCGTCGAGCAGCGGCTTCAGGGTCTCCCCATAATTGCGATAGCGTCCGACGGACGAACTGTAGACCGGCTGGCGCACCTGCGCGGCGGTCGCGGTCCGGACGCGCCGGTCGCTGTTGAAGAAATCGAGCACGCCGTCATCCCAGTCGAGCCCGCAGAACTCCAGAAGCTTCCGGCTTTCGCCTTCCTGGTCGGCCACCAGATCCTCATAGCCAATCTCGTGCACGAAGCCTGGCATCGTTTCCAGCCAGTGCCGCATCAGCGCCTCGTGCTGGCGGTAGTAGTCGCCAAGCTCGCCGAGGTCGTTGGAATAGGCCGGCCCGGCCGGGCCGAAATTGAGATTGAAGATCGACAGGCAATTGTCGGGCGCCGACCGCCGGCAATACACCACCTTGGCCTTGGGCAGCGCCATGCGGATATGACCGATGAAACGAAAATTGTCCGGCATCTTGTTGACGATGCGCCTTGCGTCGGGTGCAAAGCGCCGGAGTGCGCCGACATAGGATTCGCCAAGGGCCTTCCAGTCTTCGGGCGAGGCTTTCTCCATCAGACCAACGGCATCCTCGACGCCGAGGCCGCGCTGGGCATCGCGGATGGCGGCATAAAGCAGCTTGATTTCGCCAGCGCCATGGACATCCCGGTGAGCGGCAAGCACCTGCTCGACCAGCGAGGTTCCCGAACGCGGCATGCCGAGCACGAAGATCGGTGTCTCATCGTCATGGCCGGCGTCACCGTGCCGTGAGATCACGGCTGGCGTGAAAGCGGACCGATAGGTGTCGAATTCGGCGGTGGTGTCCGTGGCCGCATAGGTTTTTGCCTTCCGCGCCAGTGCGTTTCCCCGGCGGGCGTGAGCGAAAGCCTTGTCGAAGTCCTTGATGTCCTCATAGGCCTTGGCAAGACCGAAGTGCAGGCTGATGCGGCTGGCGTCGTTTGTCTGTTTGCGGGCGACCAGCTCTTCCATTTTGGCCATCTCGTCGTCATGGCTCTCGAACCTGACGGCGCGCGACAGCATCATGTGAGCCTCGGCGATATCCGGATAAGCCGACAGAAGCGCCCGCATCAGCTCGACGGTCTCATCGAGATAGCCGCGCTCGAACAGGAACTGGCCGTAGGCGAGCGTGACCTGAGGATGGCCGGATGCCAGCGCCAGTGCCGCCTTGTAGGCGTCTCGCGCTGCGGCGACGTCGTCGGCGCCGTTGAGCGCTTCGGCAAGACGCAGTTGCGACCGCGGATCCTTCGGCGCCAGCGTCACTGCGCGTCTGGCGGTGATGACGCTCTCATCGGTCCGACCGGCCAGTCCGAGAATTTCCGACAGCAGCCGGAAGGCATCGGCGTAACTCTTGTCGATGCGGATCGCCGCGCGCGCCGCGCGTTCGGCTTCGCCTAGGACATTGGTCTCCTTGTAGAGATTGGCGAGATTGAGCTGATAGCCGGCCATGTTCGGCGCCAGCGTAATGGCGCTGGCAAGCGCTGCCTCAGCTTCCCGGTAGCTTCCGAGCTGGGTTAGCACCATGCCGAGGTCATTTAGGGCCGGCGGATGATTCGGGTTTTGCGAAACCAGCGCGCGCAATTGCTTGGCGGCGTCCTCGATCGCGCCCATGCGAAAGGCGATCATCGCCATGAGATGGCGTGCATCACGGTTGCGCGGATCACGCGATAAAATGTCTTTGCAGACACCTGCTGCAGGTTCCAGTCTGCCCGCCTTGAAAAAAGCAATGGCATCCGGAAGCGAGCCTTTCGGCTGCCGGGTTTTGTTCATGTCTTTACGGCAAGGCGCGGGTCGGAGTGGGAGAAGTGAGGGCCGCGGAATGTCTCCACTTATAAAGGATCATCCGCGGCGATTTTCAACCGCCGACCCGTCACAATTCCGTAATGTTGCCCTTATGCCGCTGTCGACTAAGTAGCTTTCCGGAGCAGGAGCTCCAGAGCGGAGCCCCAGCCTCAGGCGCCTTCGAGAGCTTCGCGCTGCTTTTTCGTCAGCCGTTCGCTTTCCGATTTCAGCTGGCCGCAAGCTGCCGAGATGTCACGTCCGCGCGGCGTGCGGACGGGCGAGGCATAACCGGCGCGATTGACGATTTCGGCAAAGCCCTCGATCCGGTCCCAGTCCGAGCACTCATAGGGACTGCCGGGCCAGGGGTTGAACGGAATGAGGTTGATCTTGGCCGGAATGCCGGCAAGCAGACGCACCAATTCGCGGGCGTCGGCGTCGGAATCATTGATGCCCTTGAGCATGACATATTCGAAGGTGATGCGGCGGGCATTGTTGAGGCCGGGATAGGAATGGCAGGCGGCGAGCAGCTCGGCGAGCGGCCATTTCTTGTTGATCGGCACCAGTTCGTTGCGCAAATCATCGCGCACGGCATGCAGCGAGATCGCCAGCGAGACGCCAATCTCGCGCCCGGTCGGCTCGATATAGGGCACAACGCCGGAGGTCGACAGGGTGATGCGGCGCTTGCTGAGCGAGATTCCATCGCCCGAGGCGGCGATCAGCAGGGCCTTTTTGACATTGTCGTAATTGTAGAGTGGCTCGCCCATGCCCATCATGACGATATTGGTGATGGCGCGGCTTTCGCCGTTGGGAATGAGACCACCATCCGGGCGGGTGCCACCGGGGAAGTCACCGAGCCGGTCCTTGGCGGCGAGGACCTGACCGAGGATTTCGCCGGCTGTCAGGTTGCGCACCAGGCGCTGGGTGCCGGTGTGGCAGAAGCTGCAGGTCAGCGTGCAGCCGACCTGGGAGGACACGCACAAGGTGCCGCGGTCCTCTTCCGGGATGTAGACGGTCTCGACTTCGACCGGCGGCGCCGTCGGGGCATCCGGATCGCGGAAACGGAACAGCCATTTGCGCGTGCCGTCATTGGAGATCTGTTCGGAAACGATCTCCGGGCGGTCGATGGCATATCCTTCGGCCAGCGTCTGCCGCATCGGCTTGGCGATGTTGGTCATCGCCTCGAAATCGGTGACGCCATTGACATAGATCCAGTTCCACAGCTGCCGGGAGCGCATGCGCGCTTCCTTCTCGCTCAATCCGGTGTTGACCAGGGATGCGGCGATTTCGGCCGGCTCGAGACCGACGAGGTCACGGCGGGCGGGGCTGGTGGCGGCAGAAGCGTTGGACGAATGGGAGATGTCGAGCGTGATGCTCATCGGCGCCGACCTTTCTACAGGGTTTACGGGCAAAACGGGAAGGACGGGACATAGGCCGCGCCAGACGTGGCGTCAATGGCTATGGGGCGGAAGCAGTTGTTCCCGGTCGCGCTGTCGAACCGAAAAAGTGGGGCCACTTTTTCTGACAACGCTCTTGGATCATTTGAATGGTCGCGTTTCCGAACCGCAAAACCGGTTCCCACTTTTGCTGGAAACGCGCTTAGTAGCACTCCGCATCGATGGCCCGCGAGGCGGCCGTGACGCCGGAAAGCGAGAAGGTCTGGCGGATCTTGATGCCGCGCTCATTGGTACCTTCGATCACGAGCGAGGACCCGGCACGCATGGCGCCGGCTACGTCCTGGGCGCTGTCGGTGTCGAGCAGCCAGGCGGCGTCATCGCTGGTGAACAGCGTGAAACTCTGGCTTCCCACCTGCATCTGTGCTTCCGAATCGGGGCTGAACGTGTAGCCGGCAACGAGATTGAGCTCGTTGCGCAAACGCTCGGCTGGACGGTGGGTCAGATAGAGATAAGCCTGGCCATAGCCATCGGGCTTCGGCTCTGTTGAGGTAGGCTTTGACAGCACGAAGCAGATCTTGCCGGCCGAATCCGAGGTGGCATAGGCCGACCAGGCGTTGAAATCGCCGAGCAGGCGAACCGATTGGGCAAATGCACCGGTGCTGGACGCGGCGATCAGGCAGACTGCCAGGACAATGCGGGCGGGCCAGGAAACACTCATGCAGGGGCCTTTCGTGTTGCCTCTGCTTGCCACGACGCCGGGCAAAGATCAACGTCGCCGCAATCGACAGGTTGTGGTCCGGTTACAGTCCGTAGGGGCAAGTCTTGTCGATCTGGTTCATCGCTGCGGTCACGCCGGAAAGCGAGAAGGTGTAGGTGGTGTCATTGCCGCGCGCCGAAGTCGATTTGACGGTGAGCTTGCTGCCGGCCTTCATGGCATTGACGAATCCGGGTTCGTCGGCGTCCGAGACCAGCCACATGGCCTTCTGCGTGCTGGTATCACCGCGCATCGGGTAGACCTTGCCATCGATATTGGCGCTCAGGTTGCCATTGGGGTTGATGGCGTAACCGAGCTGCGCCTGAACCTCGCCATGCCAGGGCCGGAAGGTCGAGCCGTCCTTGCCATTGGAGAAATCGGGTGCTTTCTCGCGGTTGATGACGAAAAAGTAGATATCGCCATGGTCGAGGCTGGCCGGCAGTTTCTCCTGCGGATTGGAGGAGATGTAGCAGATCTTGCCATTGGCATCGGTGCTCTGCCAGGCGGTCCAGTCCTTGAATGTGCCGAGCTTTGTCGCTTCGGCTGCCGCTGCCGCCTGAATGCCGCCAAAAAGGGCGACCAGCGCCAAACCGGTGAAGCCAATCCTGCTCAATGCCATTGCGACGTCTCCTCGTGTGCGAACCTGTTCGATGCGGACATCAAAGCCCTAAGCGGCGGCAAAACTCTCGCACACACATGGTTACCAAGCGGCAAAGAGTACCCGTTCCTGCCGAGCTTTCGCGACATTAGCGGCAAATTTGACATGAATTAGGCGCTACGACGCAATGAGTGGTTTGGCAGGTTTTGGGTTAATCAGGCGTGAACAAGCCATTCATGGGTAACAGTTTTCATGCCCTCGTGGATGGGTTGCCGGCAACGGCGGTTGCCGTCCAAGGAAAACCGGGACAAATCAAGCAGCAAGCTCATAGGATTCCTCGACGATATAGGGCCCACCGCCCACGGATTCGCGCGAGGAAAAAAGCACGAAACGGTCGACCGTGAAACTCAACGGCTCGAATCGCAGTGTTTCCTCAAGGTAGCGGGCCAGTTCTCCCGGAGAGGTGGTCTTGAGGCGGGCCAGGGTGACATGGGGCACAAACTTGCGGCTGTCGGGCGCAAGGCCAACGCGTTGCAACGCCCGCTCCTGGGACGCATGCAGGCGCGTCAGCGCCTCGTTGACGCCGGCTCCGGCGAACAATGCCCGCGGCTTGTTGCCGCCGAACGCACCAAGATGGTCGAGCCTTAAAACGAAGCTTTCAAAGCCGGTGAACCTGTCGAGCGCATCCGCGACTTCGTTGGCGGTGCGATTGTCGACTTCGCCGACATAGCGGAGCGTGATGTGATAATTGTCCTTGTCGATCCAGCGGGCGCCGGGCAGGCCGCCTTTTTTCAACGACAAGGCGAAAGCGACATCATGGGGAATCTCAAGTCCGGTGAACAGGCGTGGCATGGAATGGACTCCTTCCTGCCGCGACGCGGACCGGCCGCGAATTCGCGCGAATCAACTGTAGCACGAATTTGTGTCGCTTCATCTCGATCACGGACGAGTTGATGGTCTTGTAATTGATCCAGGCCATATTCATATTATCCACAAATTCCGAGGCATAAGCTGCCTCGCACTGTTTTCTGGAAGGGAAATGCAATGGCTCAATACGAACGTGACACTCTCAGGACGCATGCCGGTTCAACGGTTGCGATCGACGAGGGTCTGCGCAGCTACATGCTGCGCGTCTACAACTACATGGGCGCCGGACTGGTCATCACCGGCCTTGTCGCCTGGTTCACCTCACAGTGGGCCATGTCCAGCCAGTCCAATGCCGAGCTGCTTTATGCCAGCCCGCTTGCCTGGGTGATCATGCTGTCGCCGCTGGCCTTCGTGCTGGTTCTGAGCTTCGGCATCAACAAGCTTTCAGCCTCGACGGCGCAACTGCTGTTCTGGGCCTTCGCCGGGGTCATGGGCCTGTCGCTCAGCTCGATCTTCCTGGTCTATACCGGCGCCTCGATCACCAAGGTGTTCTTCATCTCGGCGGCGACATTCGGTGCCATGAGCCTTTACGGCTACACCACCAAGCGCGACCTCACCGGCATCGGCAACTTCCTGATCATGGGCCTGATCGGCCTGGTCATTGCCTCGGTCGTCAACATCTTCCTTGCCTCCTCGGCGCTCGACTGGGCCATTTCGGCCATCGGCGTGCTGATCTTCGTCGGCCTGACCGCCTATGACACCCAGAAGATCAAGGAATCCTATTCCGAAAGCTTCGGCGGCGAGATGCTGAAAAAGGGCGCCGTCATGGGCGCGCTGAGCCTTTACCTCGACTTCATCAACCTGTTCCTGATGCTGTTGCGCCTGTTCGGCAACCGCAACTAGTCGCGGGCACTGTCCGGAAAACGAGGCCGCGGGTTCGCCCCGCGGCCTTTTTTCATGGGCTGGCGCCGGCGGGCTTCGGCATGAAGGTTTCCCGCCAAAACAGATATCCGGGCTTTTTCGAAAATTGTGTTGTCTCGACCCGCGTGGCGGCGAGCTCGAGTCGTCGGTTGTTCGCGTCTGCGATTCGAACCGGCACGCCGTCATGAGGCGTTGCGTCCAGGCTATTGGAACCGGCTATTTCACCACGGACAGGGACTGGTCGAAAACGCGCAGAACCTTTTCAAGGTCATGACCGCGCCGCAGCACCCGGCCTTCGGCATTGGTCACGGTGAACTGGCCCTGGCGGTTCCTGAGCTTGGGATTTTTCTCGACCACATATTGCGGACGTTCCGAGGTCCGCCGGAAGATCGAGAAGAACGCACTGTCCTTGAGCATGTCCAGCGCATAGTCGCGCCACTCGCCAGCGGAGACCTTGCGGCCATAAACATTGAGCAGGAGCATCAGCTCCTTTTTGTTGAACGCGACGATATCAACGGGTTTTGCCGGCTTCGCCGAGGGCTCGGCAGGCGAAGTCGGGAAGGGGACGATTTCGGCCGACCGGAGCGCGGGCTCGGCCGGCCGGAGTGCTATCTCGGGGTTTTCAGCCAAGACGCGACCTCCCATGTCATACTGATGTCATGAAAGACGCATTGGGCGATGCTTGCAAGCAGGAAAATCAACGCGGAAGGGGGTGAGGGGCATTTCCCTTCGTCAAACGCGCTCCGGACCGGCAGAGCCCCGGACGCTATGACGAAATACCCTGATTTTGTCACATTCTTATCGCGCTTCGGCCCCATTGCCTCGGTATCAAAACCACGTTGCCTCCAGTAACCGGCTCCGGAGCGTGATGAGCCCCCAATCCAGACGCTCCGGAGCCACCCCCTCCAAGTCACTCTTTGAACTCAATGCGTCCGTCCCAGCAAAGGAACGGGCGTTTTGTTTTGGCTGTAGAGCATTTCCAGGTGAAGTGGACACCGGTTCACCGTCCGGAAATGCGATAAAACAAGAACTTGGAGCATTTCACTGTTTCCGTGAAACAGTGAAATGCTCTGGCGAAACGGGCTGGGGAGCGCGCCGTGCCGGCGGTCTATCTGAGGAACGAGGCGCCGCCGAGAATATGGCCGGGTTTGCCATTGGCGTCCTGCTGAATGATGACGGCGGCCCCGTCGCAGTCGGCACCCAGCACGTCGTCAAGTGGCAGCATCAGAGCGGCACCGGTGTCGGGGTTCCACATGCCGACGATATGGCGCTCGTGGGCGATATGTGAGTAATCGATCACCTTGTCCTTGTTCTCGCCGCGCCCGATAGCGACCTCGGCCTCGGACTTGAAGGTGACAAGCCAGATCTTGGCTTCGGCAAACCGCTCGTCGCCCTTGGCCGAAATCGTCAACATGCCGTTGTGCGCGTCGAGCGAGAGCGGGATCGGCAACTCTGCTCCGCCGAGCGCCGCGCCAACATCCTCGCGCCGCGATCCGACCACGTCTTCGGCGCCGTTGACCATCAATTGCGGGGTATAGATGCGGGCCTTGCCGCGCGCCGCCGCATAGTCCCGCTGGAATTGGGAAAAAGCGGCGTCGCCGAACGTGTCTTTCCAGCCGATGTAGTCCCAGTAATCGACGTGATAGGCGAGCGCGATCACATCCTTGCGCGCGCCGATCTCGCTCAGCAGCGCATCCGCCGGCGGGCAGGACGAGCACCCTTGCGAGGTGAACAGTTCGACCACTGCCGTGGGGTTCGTTTTAAGCTCCGCGGCCGCGACGGGCGCGGTCGAGAAAAGGGCTACGACAAAAAGAAAAAGGGAACGCGATATCATGCGTTCCCTTGTAGTCCTTGCGGCGAACAACTCAAACTCACATGGGCTTGAAGCCGTTCCTGTTCACTGGTGCGTCATGCTGCGACGAGGTTGCGCAGCACGTAGTGGAGGATGCCGCCATTGCGGTAGTAGTCGAGCTCGTTTTCGGTGTCGATGCGACAAAGCGTTTCAACGACTGCGTTCGAACCGTCGGACTTGGCGATCCTCACCGGAACCGTTGCGCGCGGCGACAGCCCCTCGATATTGCCGATGCTCACCGTCTCGTCGCCGGTCAACCCGAGGCTCTTCCAGCTCTGGCCTTCCGGGAGCTGCAGCGGCAGAACGCCCATGCCGATCAGGTTCGAACGGTGGATGCGCTCGAAGCTCTCGGCGATGACGGCGCGCACGCCGAGCAGGCGCGTGCCCTTGGCGGCCCAGTCACGCGACGAGCCGGTGCCGTATTCCTTGCCGGCAAAGACCACGAGCGGCGTGCCGATGGCCTGATAGGCCATGGCGGCATCATAGATCGGCATGGTCGTGCCATCCGGACCCTTGGTGAAGCCGCCTTCGGTGCCCGGCACCATCTGGTTCTTGATGCGGATATTGGCAAAAGTGCCGCGCATCATGATTTCGTGATTGCCGCGCCGCGAGCCGTAGGAGTTGAAATCCTTGGGCAGCACCTGGCGCTCGGTCAGATAGATGCCTGCCGGGGTGTCCTTCTTGAACGAGCCGGCCGGCGAGATGTGGTCGGTGGTGATCGAATCAAGGAACAGGCCGAGGATGCGGGCATTGTCGATGTCCGTGACAGCCTCGGGTTCCATGCTGAGGCCCTCGAAATAGGGCGGGTTCTGCACATAGGTCGAGGACGAGTTCCAGCCATAGGTCTCGCCGCCGGTGACCTCGATCCCCTGCCAGTTGGCGTCGCCCTTGAAGACGTCGGAATAGCGCGAGGTAAACATCTGCGGCGTGATCGTTTGCCGGATGATGCCGGCAACCTCTTCATTGGTCGGCCAGACGTCCTTGAGATACACCAGTTGACCGTCCTTGCCCTTTCCGAGAGGTTCGCTGGTGATGTCGCGGGTCATCGAGCCGGCAAGTGCGTAGGCGACGACAAGTGGCGGCGAGGCGAGGTAATTGGCCTTGACGTCCGGATTGACCCGGCCTTCGAAATTGCGGTTGCCGGAAAGCACCGAGCACACCACCAGGTCTTCGGCCTGCACGGCCTTGGAGATCGGCTCCGGCAGAGGTCCGGAATTGCCGATGCAGGTGGTGCAGCCATAGCCGACCAGGTTGAAACCCATGGCATCGAGATCGTCCTGTAGGCCCGAGGCGGTCAGGTAGTCGGTCACGACCTGCGATCCGGGGGCCAGCGAGGTTTTGACCCATGGCTTGACGTGAAGGCCGAGTTCGCGCGCCTTGCGGGCGACAAGCCCGGCCGCGACCAGAACGGACGGGTTGGAGGTGTTGGTGCACGAGGTGATGGCGGCAATAACGACATCGCCATGCGTCACCGAATAGTCGCTGCCGGCGACGGCGGCCTTGGGGCTGTCGGTCTTGGCGAATTCGCCGGCCAGTGCCGCGGCGAACTTCTCGTCGGCCTCGGCGAGAACGACGCGGTCCTGCGGACGCTTCGGGCCGGAAATCGACGGCACGACCGAATTGAGGTCGAGTTCGAGTGTGTCGGTGAACACCGGCTCCGGCGCGGCATTGTCGCGATACATGCCCTGCGCCTTGGCATAGGCCTCGACCAGCGCCACGCGCTCTGCGGTTCGGCCGGATGTCGTCAGATAGTTGAGCGTGTCGGTATCGATCGGGAAGAAGCCGCAGGTGGCGCCGTATTCGGGCGCCATATTGGCGATGGTCGCCTGGTCCTCAAGGCTGAGGACGTCGAGGCCCGGGCCGTAGAATTCGACGAACTTGCCGACAACGCCCTTCTTGCGCAGCATTTCGACAACGGTCAGCACAAGGTCGGTGGCGGTGATGCCCTCGGCGATCTTGCCGGTCAGCTTGAAGCCGACGACTTCCGGAATAAGCATGGTGATCGGCTGGCCGAGCATGGCCGCTTCGGCCTCGATGCCGCCAACGCCCCAACCGAGAACCGACAGGCCGTTGACCATGGTCGTGTGGCTGTCCGTGCCCACAAGCGTGTCCGGATAGGCGATGGTTTCGCCATCCTCGTCCTTGGTCCACACGGTCTGGGCGAGGTATTCGAGATTGACCTGGTGGCAGATGCCGGTGCCGGGCGGCACGACGCGGAAATTGTCAAAGGCCGACTGGCCCCACCTGAGGAACTCGTAACGCTCGCCATTGCGCTCGTATTCGAGATCGACATTGGACTTGAATGCCAGCGCCGTGCCAAAATTGTCGACCATGACCGAGTGATCGATGACCAGGTCGACCGGCACAAGCGGGTTGATCTTCTGGGGATCGGCGCCGAGCTTGGCGGTGGCGTCACGCATGGCGGCAAGATCGACGACCGCCGGAACGCCGGTGAAATCCTGCATCAGCACGCGCGCCGGGCGATACTGGATCTCATGGTCGGACTTGCGGGTCTTGAGCCATTCGGCGACGGCGAGGATGTCTTCCTTCTTGACCGTGCGTCCGTCCTCGAAGCGCAGCAGGTTTTCGAGTACAACCTTCATCGAGTTCGGCAGCCGCGATATTCCCGGCAATCCGTTCTTTTCTGCGTCGGGCAGCGAGTAATAGACATAGGTCTTGCCGCCCACCGAAAGAGTTTTCCTGGATTTGAAGCTGTCGAGTGAAGATTGTGCCATGAAGAACCGCCTGGTTTGTTGAGGTGATCAATCAATCGAACCTCTCGGCGGCCGGCATTGGCTGCCGGTTCCCCCCGCGCGCGAAGGTTCGAATGTGCCGGCGTTATAATCAAAACAGTCTTGGCTTGCCAGTACCGAGTTTTCCGGTTTTATGACTGGCTTCATGACGTACCCCGCCCATTTTGCCGTCAGGCGCCTGACCATCGAAGGACTTTCCTGCACGCGCGGCGGGCGCGAAATCCTGTCCGGACTGGGTTTGAGACTGGGGCCGGGCGAGGCGCTGGTGCTGACCGGTCCCAACGGAGTGGGCAAATCGAGCCTTTTGATGTGCCTGGCCGGGCTGCTCGATCATTCCGGCAAAATCGTCTGGCACGGACAGGGCGAAGACGACCGGCCCGGCGCCGATCTTCATTTCCTTTCGCACCTGCCTTCGCTCAAACCCCATCTCAGTTTGCGGCACAATCTCGAATTCTGGGCCGATCTTAATGGCGGCGACCGGGCCCTGATCGATCCGGCACTGGATGAGGCCCGGCTCGGACACGCCGCCGACCTCTCCGCCGGATTGCTATCGGCCGGACAGGTGCGGCGGCTGGCGATTGCCCGGTTGCTGGTGGCCCCGCGCCCGGTCTGGCTGCTCGACGAACCGACCGCGGCGCTCGATTCCCAGGGCGACACCTGGGTCGGCGGATTGATCGATGCCCATCTTGGCGCTGGTGGATTGGCGGTCATCGCTTCGCACCTGCCGCTGAAGCTTTCGGAAAAGCCGCGCACGCTGTCGCTCGGGAGGCGCGGATGACCCCGTTCAACGCCATCATCCGCCGCGATATCCGGCTGGCCATCGCCGCCGGCGGCGATCTGCTCACTCTTTTGCTGTTTTTCATACTGGTCGGGGCGCTGATGCCCTTTGCCGTCGGCCCGGACAAGGCACTGCTCGCCCGCATCGCGCCGGGTATCACCTGGGTCGCGGCGCTTCTGGCGCTTCTTCTGGCGCTCGACCGATTGTTCAAGACCGATGCCGAGGACGGCTCGCTACGCGCCTTCCGCAATGCCGCCGTGTCGATGGAGACCATCGTCATCGCCAAACTCGTGGCTTTCTGGCTGTCGGTGATGCTGCCGCTGCTCGTCGCCGTGCCTGTTCACGCACTTTTGCTCGGCATGAATCTGGAAACGCTGGCGCGCATGATGCTGGCGCTGCTCGCCGGCTCGCCCGGACTTCTGGCATTGGGGGCCATTGGCGCGGCGGTGACGGTTTCGCTCAGGCGCGGCGGGCTGATAGCCCCGGTTCTTATCCTGCCGCTTGCCGTGCCGATCCTGATTTTCGGCATTGGCGCGGTGGCGCCGCCACCGGCGCCGGGCGCCGATCGGGCGGCAATGCTGTTCTTGACGGCGATCAGCCTTGTGCTTGTCGCAATTGCCCCGTTTGCTGCCGGCCTTGCGCTCAGAATGAGCGAAGATTAACAAGGCTGCCTGTTCGACACGAGCCGGAGACGACCTGCCCATGGCAAGCACCGAAACAGCCCGTCCGATGCGCTGGTACGAAAAACTGGCGCATCCCGGCCAGTTCCTCGTTTGGTCCGCCTACCTGATCTGGCCGCTGGCGCTGGCTTCGGCTGCGTTCTTCGTCTGGGGGCTGTGGCTGGCGCTGTTCGCCTCGCCCGACGACTACCAGATGGGTGCGACGGTCAGGATCATGTATATCCACGTGCCCAATGCCTGGCTCAGCCAGCTCGTCTATGGAATCATGGCGGTCGCGGCCATCGGCACGCTGGTCTGGCGCCATCCGATGTCCGATGTCACCATGAAGGCGGCGGCCCCGCTCGGCGCGGTGTTCACCACCATGGCGCTGTTCACAGGCGCACTCTGGGGCCGGCCGACATGGGGCACGTTCTGGGAGTGGGATGGGCGCATGACCTCGACCCTCATCCTGTTGTTCATCTATCTCGGACTGATTGCCCTGTGGGCGGCGTTCGAGGACAAGCTCAGGGCCGCCAAGCTGGTCGCCATCCTCACCCTTGTCGGCGCCATCAACATTCCGGTGATCAAGTTCTCGGTCGACTGGTGGAACACCCTGCATCAGCCGTCGTCGGTCTTCGTCGCGGGCGGACCGAAAATGCCGATGAGCATCCTGATGCCGCTGTTCGTCATGCTGTTCGCCTTCACCTTCCTGTTCGCCCTGCTGCAGATCCTGATGATGCGTACGGAAATCGTCTCGCGCCGCATCTCGACCCTTGAACGCCGCATGGCCATGGAGCCCGCTGCCTGATGCCCGATCTTGGACCTCACGCCGTTTTCATCGTCGCTGCCTATATCGGCGTGTTCGTCGTCACTGTGGCGCTGATCGGTTTCGTCGCCCTGAACGGACGCGCCCGCAGGCGGCGCCTGGCCGCGCTCGAAGCGCAACGCCAAAAGGAGCACCAGGGGTGAAACGACTTTCTCTGGCACTGATGCCGATCATCGTTCTGATCGGCCTTGTCTGGCTGTTTGCGGCCAATATCAACCGCGACACCAATCTGGTGCCCTCGGTCATGCTCGACAAGCCGGCGCCCACATTCGATCTCCCGCCGATCGCGGACTTTGACACGCCAGGCTTCGACTCGGCCACCCTCAAGGGGCAGGTGACGCTGGTCAATGTCTTTGCCTCCTGGTGCATCCCCTGCCGCGACGAGCATCCGATCCTGATGGAGCTCGCCAAGACGGGCATCCCGATCTATGGCATCAACCAGAAGGATGCCCCGGAGAACGCCCGCGCTTTCCTTGCCGATCTCGGCAACCCTTACGCAAAGATTGGCGCCGATGCCAACGGGCGCGTGTCGATCGACTGGGGCGTTTACGGCGTGCCGGAGAGCTTTGTCGTCAATGCCGAGGGCATCATCACCTACAAGCACACCGGCCCGATCAGCGAGTGGTCGCTGAAGAACAGCGTCCTGCCGGCGCTCGAGGCGGCTGCCGCCGATCAGGCGAACCCCTGACACAATAACCGTCATGTGTGTGGACACTCTCGCGGACGCGTGGTTTTGCTTTTACCGACGAAACCTGCATGACCGAAATATCCTTTATGTCCACCACGCCCGGCTCTGAAATCAGCTTTGTCCGGCTGACTGACGTCTCGCTCGACGCGATCACCGCCCATATGGGCGACACGCGCCTCGCCGAGCACATGCCGCTGCTCAAGGGCGAGTGGACAAACGATAAAAGCGTCGAGTTCATTGCCCATAAGGAAAGCTACTGGCAGCGGGACGGGCTCGGGCACTGGGCCATTCTGTCGGACGGCGCCTATGTCGGCTGGGGCGGTTTCCAGCTCGAGCACGGGGAATGGGACTACGGCCTTGTCCTGAAGCCGGGTCTGTTTGGCCTCGGACCGCGGATCACCCGCAAGGCAATCGATTTTGCCAAGGCCGACCCGCACATCGACCACGTCACCTTCCTGCTGCCGCCCTCGCGGAAGCACCTCAGCGCGCTCGACCGGCTCGGCGCGCAATTTGTTGGCGAGATCAGCTATGACGGCGAGGTGTTCCGGAAATTCAGTCTCGAAACGCCGACCGCCTACTCGGCTGCGTCCTGGACGGTCTCTTCGCTTCCGTGATCGGCATAGCGCGTCAGGGCCGGCAGCTGGAACATTGAGAAGACCAGGGTGATCGGCATGATCCCCCAGACCTTGAAGGCGACCCAGGCGTCGGACGAGAAATTGCGCCAGACGATCTCGTTGACGACGGCAAGGAACAAAAAGAACAGTCCCCACCTGAGCGACATGACGAACCAGCCCTTCTCGGTCAGCCTGTAGACCTCGCCGAAGACATATTTCAAAAGCGAATGCCCGAAGGGCAGGCCACCAAGCAGCACGGCACCGAACAGCGTGTTGACGATGGTCGGCTTCATCTTGATGAAGGTGTCGTCCTGCAGCCACAAGGTCAGTCCGCCAAAGATCAGCACGACGATGCCCGTCACCAGTGGCATGACGGCGACGCGCTTGAAGATCAGCCAGGATACGAGCAGCGAGATCACCATCGCGCCCATGAACCAGGCCGTCGCGTGGATAATGCCGACGCGGCCGTTCATGATGAAAAAGATCACCAGCGGTCCGAGTTCGAGCACCAGCTTGATCAGCGCCTGCTTCGGGTCGGATTGCACCATGGCCGGCGTGTTCGGCGCGGCGGGTTTGTCCTCGCTCACTCTCAGTCCTTTCCGGCGATCAGGGCGGCGAAATCGCGCGCCGAGAACGGTTCGAGATCCTCGACGGATTCCCCGACGCCGATGTAATGCACCGGCAGGCCGTGGCGGGCGGCAATGGCGACGAGAATGCCGCCGCGGGCCGTACCGTCGAGCTTGGTCATGACGAGACCGGTCACCCCGGCGCGCTTGCCGAAGATTTCGACCTGGTTGAGGGCGTTCTGGCCCGTCGTGGCGTCAAGCGTCAGCAGCACGGCATGTGGCGCGCTCGCGTCGAGTTTCTTGATGACACGGATGATCTTTTCGAGCTCGGCCATCAGCTCGTCGCGGTTCTGCAGCCGCCCGGCGGTATCGATGATGAGGACGTCGGTGCCGTCGGCCTTGGCCTTTTCGACCGCCTCATAGGCGAGCCCCGATGCATCGGCGCCGGTCGGCTTGGTGACGCATTCGACGCCTGTGCGCTGGCCCCAGACCTGCAATTGCTCGACGGCGGCGGCGCGGAAGGTGTCGCCAGCAGCCAGAAGCACCGATTTGCCTTCGTCGCGCAGTTTTTGCGTCAGTTTGCCAATGGTCGTGGTCTTGCCCGACCCATTGACCCCGACCATCAGGATGACAAACGGCGTGTGACCGGAAATGTCTAGCGGCTTTGCCACCGGGGTCAGAACCCTTTCGATCTCCTCGGCCATGGCGGCACGGACCTCGTCGGGAGAGACTTCCCTGTCGAAGCGGTCGGCGGCCAGCGCCTCGGTGATATTGGTCGCGGTCTCGATGCCGAGATCGGCGGAAACGAGGATGTCCTCAAGGTCCTGCAGCGTCTCGCGATCGAGCTTTTTCTTGGTGAAGACCCCGGTAATGCCGCCGCCGAGCTGGTCCGACGTGCGCTTGAGGCCGGATGCAAGACGCTGGAACCAGCTTTTCTTCGCCGCCGGCGCTTCGGGTTCGTTCGCCTCGGCTGCATCCTCGGCTTTTTCGTCGGCGAATTCGGGCGTCGTCTCAGGCGGACCGGGCTCGAAACCGGCGTCCGCCGCTTCGGTCTCCGGGGCCGGGGTGTCAAGAGGTTTCTGGCCGGCCTCGGGCACCTGTGCCGGCTGGCTTCCGGGCGGTGCTACCGGCGGTGCGTCCTCGGTACGTTCGACTTCGGGGTCTGGCTTCTTGCCGAACAGCCGATCGAGAAAAGAGGCCTTGGGCTTGTCGTTCATGAAATCGCCGTCCGGGAAGGGTTCGGAATGTCGTGTGCCTGCCTATGTCGGGCACATGGCGTTTTGCTTCAACCCCTGATTACGCCTGCCGAACCACGAAGGCAAAGCGACGAGGTCAGGTGTCGCTCGAACGCGACTGGGTTTTTTCGGCTGCCACGCGTTCGATTTCCTCGCTCGTCGGCTCTTCGGACATGGTCAGTGCCCCGTCGCGATTGCCTGCTTGTTCAAGGTTTTCTGCGGTTTCCGAGCGCTCCGTCATGCCGAACAGGCTGAGAACTCTGGAGAACAGGGACGGGTTTTGCGTGCTGCTCATGCGACAATCCTTTGCCGCGCGCCAACGAGCCCGTCTGCATCGGCGCCGCGGATGTCGGTCTGAATGATTTCGCCGGGCTCTGCGTTCTCAACCCGCACCGGCACGAATTGTTCCGTCCGCCCGAGATCGTTGCGCTCGACCAGAACGTTTTCGACACGTCCGATCCGCGTTTCGCAAAGCTTTGCGAACTGTGCCTCGCCGAGCGCCCTGAGCCGCGCCGCCCGTTCCTTTGCCACCGCTTTCGGCACCTGATTGGGGATGCGCGCTGCCGGCGTGCCCTTGCGCTTCGAATAGGGGAAGACGTGCAGATAGGTCAGATCGGCTTCGGAAACGATCTTCAGCGAGTTCTCGAACATCTCGTCGGTTTCGGTCGGGAAACCGGCAATGATGTCGGCGCCAAAGACCATCTCGGGCCGGGCCCGGCGCATGTCGGAAACGAACGCCAGCGTGTCTTCTCTCAGGTGCCGGCGCTTCATGCGCTTCAGGATCATGTTGTCGCCCGATTGCAGCGACAGATGCAGATGCGGCATCACTCGCGTGTCGCCGGCAATGGCATCGGTCAATGCCGTGTCGGCCTCGATCGAATCGATCGAGGAAATCCTCAGGCGCGGCAGGTCGGGCACAAAGCGCAAGATCTGCTGCACCAGCGTACCAAGGCTCTGCGTGCCGGGCAGGTCCGGACCGTAGGAGGTGATGTCGACCCCGGTCAGCACCACTTCCTTGTAGCCATTGCCGACCAGGGTCTTGATCTGTTCCACCACGGCGCCCGCCGGCACGGAGCGCGAGGGTCCGCGGCCATAGGGAATGATGCAGAACGTGCAGCGGTGATCGCAGCCATTCTGCACTTGCACGAAGGCGCGGGCGCGCCCGTCGAGCCCCTCGATCATGTGACCGGCGGTCTCGGTCATGCTCATGATGTCGTTGACCAGGATCTTGTCGTTGATAGGCGCCCCGAAGGCGAGGCGCTCATAGGTCTTGGTTTCGAGCTTTTCGGCATTGCCGATGACGAGGTCGACTTCGGCCATATTGGCGAAGGTCTCGGCCTCGGTCTGGGCGGCGCAGCCGGTGACGAGGATCTTTGCGTCCGGGTTGTCGCGCCGGGCCTTGCGGATGGCCTGTCGCGCCTGTCGGACCGCTTCACCGGTGACGGCGCAGGTGTTGACGATGACAAGATTGTTAAGACCGGCCTTTTCGGCTTCGGTCCGCATCACCTCGGTTTCATAGGTGTTGAGACGGCACCCGAAGGTCAGCGTTCTGATGGGGGCCGTCATGCCGCCGGCTCCTTGACGAAGTCTCCGGGCAGCTCGCCCCGACCGTCGAGCGACCAGGGGCCGGTCATGATGATGTGGTTGTCAGTTTCGCGCCAATCGAGCTTCAGCTTGCCGCCGGGCAGCTCGATCGTCACAGACCGATCGGTCAGTCCCTTGCGGGCGGCTGCGACGGCGGTCGCGCAGGCAGCGGTGCCGCAGGCCCGGGTCAACCCGACGCCGCGTTCCCATGTTCTGACCTTGATGCGGTCATCGCCGAGCACCTGCGCCACCGAGATGTTGGCGCGCTCGGGAAAGATGGGGTGGTTTTCGAGCAGCGGCCCGAACAGGTGAAGATCATAAGTGTCGGGGTCGTTCTTGACCCAGAAAATCGCATGCGGATTGCCGACATTGACCACCGACGGCGTGTGAAGGACCGGCGCATCGATCGGCCCGATCTGCAATTCGATCCCTGTGGTGTCGGCGAATTCCTCGGCAAGCGGGATCTGGTCCCAGCTAAAGCGCGGCACGCCCATGTCGACGCTGACCTCGCCATCCCTCACCTCGGCGGCAAGCAGTCCGGCCTTGGTCTCGATGGTGATGGCGGTCCGACCGATCTCCTCGGCAATGAGCGCGGCGACACAACGCGAGGCATTGCCGCAGGCGTCGACCTCGCTGCCATCCTGGTTGTAGATGCGCATGAAAACGTCACCGGCCTCGGCTCGCGCCTTTTCCATGACGATCAACTGGTCGCAGCCAATGCCGGTGTCGCGGTCGGCGATCAGACGCACTTCGTCGGCGCTGTAACGGCGCGCATCGGCACGCGCGTCGATGACGACGAAATCGTTCCCCAACCCGTTCATTTTCAAATAGGCGATTGGCATTTCATTGTCTCGACTGGTCAATCCATCCGGACCGGCGCCGGCGCACACCAAACACGCGAACCCGGCATCCTTGCCTCGGTCCGCGCGCTGTTCAGATCCCTATATGGCGCACAAATACGGCAAATGCCAGTTCAGCGCGCTCAGGTGTGATCGAGCCTGAAACCACGCGGGTTAACCCTTTGTTTCCGCCGCAAATGGAAAGCTATGGCTTGAGGGGAATTCACCGGATTGATCTGGGCGGACCGGGATGCCGGAGCGGCGAGGTGCTCCGGGGTCGCAACGCACACTTCCCCTTAACCAGCTTGCCAAGTTCGGCGGGCTTTGGCCGCCACTCTCGAATAAGTTCTAAATTAGGCCAATTCCAGACTAGTTTGGTGCAGGAGCTGAAACGATGACACTGCCCCTGATCACGGATCAGATCATTACCGACTGGCAAGCGCATTACCCTGCTCTGTGGGGGAAGCATTCGCTCGGTCTTTCCCATTCGCTGGCACTGTCGCCCCTGTTTTCGGACGCGGCGCTGGCGGAGCTGATCGACAGGACGCCGCGTGAGGCCTACCACGTCAATTACTCGCAAAAGACGCCGGGCAATCCGCCGAAGCGCCGCGAGGGCGAGATCGGTACTCTCACCGGCCAGCAGGTGATCGAGGCGATCCGCAATGGCAATATCTGGCTCAACCTGACGGCGCCGGCGAAAACCGATCCGGCCTATGGCGAACTGGTTGATCGCATCTACGGCGAATTCGAGGAGCGGGTGCCCGGTTTCAGGAGCTACAAGCGCAACCTGACGATCCTGATTTCCTCGCCCAGTGTTTCGGTCAAGTATCACTCGGACGTCCCCGGCCAGTCCCTCTGGCAGGTCAGGGGCACCAAGAAGGTCTACGTCTATCCGGCGTCGCCGCCATTCATCTCGCAGCCGGCTCTCGAAAAGCTGATCCTCGGTCAGCTGCGGGAAACAGACATGCCGTTCGAGCCCTGGTTCGACGACTATGCAGAAATCCATGAGCTTGAAGCCGGCAGGATGCTGCACTGGCCGCTCAACGGTCCGCATCGCGTCGTCAATCACGACATGCTCAATGTCAGCTTCACCACCGAGCACTGGACCGACGAACTGCGCGGTCACTATGCCGTCAACTATGCAAATGGCGTGTTGCGCAACAGTTTCGGGCTCAACAGGCTCAGCCAGGAAGCGACCGGGTTTGGCGCACTTGCCAAGACCGCGTTTGCCGGCGCCGTGAAGTTCTCGCCGCTCAACCCGCAAAAAAAGAAAGTCTACACCATCGACTTCCGGGTCGACCCCGATGCCCCCGAGGGCATTGTCGATATCGACCCCAGGACACTCGAGAAATGAATTTTGCCGTTGCCCTCAACCCTCCGGACCGCCGTGCCGCGAGCGAACGTGTTGTCACTGGCGCTTCGCTTGCCGACGACGTCGTAAGGGATCGGGCCGGGCTCGAGGCGCTGGCGGATCAGTGGGCGGGACTTGAAGCTCGTTCGGATGGGCTGACCCTGTTTCAGGGGCTCGGCTGGGGCCGTGCCGTTTTCGACTTCGAGGACGAACGCAACAACAAGGGTTTCGACCCGGTCATCGCCACGCTGACTGACGGCCAGCGTCTTGTGGCGCTGTTGCCGCTCGAACGGATATCTGAGAAGGGCCAGACGGCACTGGTGCCGCTCGGCCACGCCTTCGGGCAATATGCCGACGCCCTGATCGCGCCGGAGCTCGATCCGCGCGAGGCCATGCGGCGACTGGTCCGGGCCGCTCTGATCGCCGCGCCGGCTGATACGCTGCGGTTCCTCAAGGTTCGCGGCGGCTCGGCCCTGATGCGCGGACTGCCGCAAAAGGTGGTCTCGACCGGTTACGAAGAAGGCGCGCCTTATGTCGATCTCGGTGCGTACGAGGATTTCGAGGCCTATTTCCGTACCATCAAGTCGAAGACGCGCAAAAACATGCGCAATGCCCGCAACAGGCTCGAACGCGAGGGCACCCTGACCCATGTCGTCGCACAAACCCCGTCGGAACGGCTGGTGGTGATCGAGCGCACGCTGTCGGGTCGGGCGGAACGGCTGAAGGAGCAGGGGCTCAGTTCGCGCGCCTTCCGCGATGCCGGCTTCTCCGGTTTCTGCAGGAGTCTCGCGGCGCGCGACGACATTGGTGTTGCCGCCTTCTCCTTCGTCCACGATGGCCGGCCGATCGCCGAGCAATGGGGGTTCGTCCATCAGGGGCGCTATTACGCCTTCGTCGCCAGCCGCGATTTTTCCAATTCCGACGAAAGCCCGGGCAAGCTGCATCTTGGCGAGATCCTGCGGGCCGTCGCCGCCGAGGGTGCGACCGGCTGCGATCTCGGTGTGCCGGTCATGCCCTACAAGATGACCTGGGCCACAACGGCCGTGCCGGTGCGTGACTACGCTCTGCCGGTGACCGCCAGGGGACTGGCGATCGTCTGGATCTGGGATGTGCTGACCCGGCCCATGCTCAAAAAGCTGGTACTCGCCATGCCCAGGGGCCTCAGAACCTCATTGATGAAACTGGCCGGCCTCGGCGGGTGAGTGGACACTCACTGCCTCTGTATCGCCACATGCTTTTCAATCGCTCAGCGATTTTGCCACCGCCACGATTCGGGCTGTAGCCTCTTCGGCCGAAACCTCTGAGGTATCGATCCGGAGATCGGCTTCGGACCACGGCAGGTACTCCCGCGTCACCACCGCCTGCCAGTCGGGCAGCTCATGTCCGGCGATGTCGGCTCGGCGGGTCTCGACGCGCCGACGGTGCTCGGCTTGGTCGTCGCAGATCACTTCCACGCCAATGAGGCGAGCGGCAGCTCCGGTCGCCACGTCGCGCCAGGCGTTTCGCGACCAGGTAACGGGATTGACCGAGTCGGCGACCACACTCTGACCAAGCGCCAGATTGTCGGCGGCAAGCGCGTAAAGCACCGAATAGCCGGCGGTGACCAGTTCGGCTATCTCCCCCGTTTGCCGCAAGGCCTGCTCGGCCGTATCGACACGCAGATAGGTCGCGCCAAGCGTTTTGGCGACCAGTCGTGCGATGGTGGTTTTTCCCGTGCCCGGCAGGCCCGCAAAAGCGATGAGGACCGGTTTCAGGCCCATTCGCCCTTGCGGAACACCGGAACGCGGGAGCCGTCCTGCTTGATGCCGTCGATATCGACCTTGTCCGAGCCGATCATCCAGTCGACATGGATCAGCGAGGAATTGCCGCCCCGCGCCTTGATATCGTCAAGCGTCATGGAGGTGCCGTTGCGGAACGCCTTGGCGTAGCACTGGCCGAGCGCGATGTGGCAGGCGGCGTTCTCGTCGTAAAGCGTGTTGTAGAACAGGATGCCGGATTGCGAGATCGGCGAGGAATGGGGCACAAGCGCCACTTCCCCGAGCCGGCGCGCGCCCTCGTCGGTGTCGATCAGCCGGTTGAGAACGTCCTCGCCACGGCTGGCATGTGCCTGGACGATCCGTCCGGCTTCGAACCTCACAGAGATGTTCTCGATCAGCGTGCCCTGGTGGCTGAGTGGCTTTGTGGCGCTGACCGTGCCCTCGACCTTTTGCGCATGCGGGGTGGTGAAGACCTCCTCGGTCGGGATGTTGGCGTTGCAGGTCACGCCGTTCTTTGCGGTGGCTTCGCCGCCGGCCCAGTGATGGTCGTCGGCCAGTCCGACCCTCAGATCGGTTCCCGGCCCGGTGAAGTGCAGCGCGTCGAAATTCTCGTCGTCGAGCCAGTTCGCCTTTTCCCGAAGCACGGCGTTATGGGCGGCCCAGGCGCCGATCGGGTCGTCGTTATCGACGCGGGAGGCCGCAAACACGGCGTGGGCCAGTTTGGCGACGGCCATTTCCTCCTGGTCGTCGGGAAACACCACCTTGGCCCAGGCCGCGGTCGGGTAGGAGACGATTGACCAGTTGATGTCGAAGCCGGCGATCCTCTCCAGCGCCGGCTTGTAGGCCTGCGAATTGGCGCGGTTGGCGCGGGCGATCTTTTCCGGGTCTTCCCCGCTCAGTGCCATCGGGTTGTCCCCGACAATGGCCAGCCGGGCGGTATTGGCGCCATAGGCCTTGCCCATGCCCTCGTAGAGCCAGTCGGCCGCGCGGTCGAAACTGGCGTCCGAGCCGTGACGATAGCGCGCCAGCACGATCTCTTCGTCATTGAGCAGAACCGTCACATTCCCGGCCCCGGCCTTGTAGGCCTCCGCAGCGATGCGCCGGGCAAGCGGCAGGGCCGCGATCGGCGAGGTGACGATCAGGTCCTGGCCTTTGGTCAGGCGGACCCCGACCTTGATGGCAACCGCGGCGAGGCGATCGATTTCGGCGGCAAACTGGGCTTCAGGCATTTCCGGTCCTCATACTAACGTCTTTATAGAACCTTAGTTGAGCGATGTTCGGCACCGCAATCCCCTTGCGCCGGAGACGTAACGGGGTTAGCCGAATAAGACAGGAGTTTTATGGGGAACCGTACATGGCCTTCGACGACATCAAGGTGCAGATCATCGATCTTCTCGAGAAGATGAACAATCAGCCGCACGATCTGCACGAACTCGAGGAGATGGTGCGCGAACGGCTCAACGAGTTGCGCGCCGAGGGCATGCCACTGCCTGACGATCTGGTCGAGCTCGAGCAAACGCTTGAGGCCGAGTTGGAGAAGCGGGGCAAGAAGCCGCTGCGCGAGAAGTAGGGTTTGACCCTTCCGGAAGTCGCCCAGTCGGCATCTGTCGAAACATCGCGTGCTGCAGCGCCTTTGTCCGAAGATCCGTTGGCAGGGTTCACCAGTACCCAGTGGTATTTCCATCAAGCCCGCCAGACGGTGTTTTTCTCTGCGTTTTCACCGCACGCGCTGGACAGTGCGCAACTGGGCGCGATGGCCGCCGACATTATCGACAGCGTCCCGCAGATCGGCGCGCTCTACGCGGCCTTCAATGGTAGATCGCTGCCCCGTGACGTGCTGGATCGTATTGTCACCTCAGAGGAGGTGGACGACCTCGCCGCCTATCCCGACGCCTGGGACGTCTCTTGCCCCGAACTGTTCGCACGGCAGGATCTTCCGATGCTGCGCCTTCGTGCCGTTGTCCGGCGCGGCGGACCCGATCAGGCCGGACGCCGGTCCGCCCTCATGGTCTTGTCGACCCATGCGTTGCTCGAGGGCGCCGATTCGGCGCTGCTCAGCCGTTCGCAATCCGCCGGCCACGGCGATCTCGCCAAGCCGACCCATCGAAAGCAGTGGATAGCCGATCTTGGCAATTGGCTGAGGGCAGCCGTTCTCGGCCCGGCCCAGTTGCTGGTGGCGCTCGCGATTGCGCCGCGCAGGTCCCACACCATCTATCGCAGCCTGGTGTTCGAGCGGGCCAAGCTCCGCCGTGTCGCGACCCGGCTCGGCCTCAACCAGCGTGTTTTGCTGTTCGCTTTGGTGCTGTTTGCCCTCAACCAGCACGGAAAGGGTCTGTCCCGGCGAAAGATCTCCGCTCTTTACACTGAAATGGACACATGGAACCGGGCTGCCGGCGGCAACGCCTTTTTCCGTTTCTGGACGACCGAGGCGCGGTTTCGGGTCAGCAGCGATTTCGCCGCTTTCGCCAGCAATGTCAGCGCCGAGATCGAAAGACTCGAGGCGGGCGGCAAAAGAGCGACACAAGGATTGCTGGAGGCGGTCTTTGCGGCTCACCGTGCCATGCGGCGCTGGTTGCCATTTCTCTATTCCGACAGGATTTTCCGCTTCCCCGGCTTTTACGACTTCAGCCTGTCCCTGACACCGCCGCACCGGATGCAGGGGCCGCTGACCAAAGCCCTGCAGGACCCGGTTTATGTCGGCACCTTTCACCCCGGCCTCAATCAGTGCACGTTCGCACCCGGCCGGCGGCACATCACCGCCAGCCTTACGGTGCATCGCAAGCACCTCGCCGGAATCGAGGCCATCGCGGCGCTGCTCGATAGGCTCGACGTCTGAACCCAGCCCGAAGCAGGGAGGTACAATGCCACGCCTGACGAAGATCGGTCCCGAAATCTGGATCGCCGAAGGACCGGTGGTCGATTTCTACTCTTTTCCCTATTCGACCCGCATGGTGCTTGTCCGTCTGCCCGACGGCGGCCTCTGGGTCTGGTCGCCGATTGCCCTCGACAACGATTTGCAGGCCGAAGTGGCTGCGCTCGGCACACCCAAACACCTGATCTCGCCCAACAGGCTGCACCATCTGTTTTTGAAGGATTGGGCGGCAATCTGGCCGGACGCGCGTCTCTGGGCGCTGCCGTCGGTCAAAAGGAAGCTGGCGCATATCGGCATCACCGATTGGCTCGGCGACACTCCGCCGCCGGACTGGGGCGAGGTCGTCGACCAGACCATTTTCCGCGGCAATCCGCTGATCGAGGAGGCGGTGTTTTTTCACAAACCCTCGAAAACGGCGATTTTCACCGATCTGACGGAGAACTTTTCCGATCGCTTTCTGAGGTCGGAATGGAAGGGCTGGAAATACGCCATTGCAAAGCTCTGGCGCATCACCGAACCTTACGGCAAGGCGCCGCTCGAAGTGAGGTTATCCTGGTTCGGCAAGGCCAGGGGGCGGGCTTCACTCGACAAGGTCAAGTCCTGGGAGCCTGAACAGGTTGTCATGGCCCACGGCGAATGGGTGCGGTCGGGCGGAGCCGATTATATCGCCAGATCCTTCGACTGGCTGGGTTAGCGCGGCGCGAATCGTTGACTCTCAGGAAGTCCCGGCATAAAAGCCGTCCAACTCTGCTCAGTATCTGAGATCGAGCCACTAGCGTGATCCACGAGACACGCGGTCACCACCCGCCAGCGCGATGCGCCCGCGGGTGTTGTTTGGCGTTTGGGACACTCGTTCCCATATCGGTCCGGGACTTCAACAGAGACCGCGACGGGCGTGGACGAACGGACAAGACGTCCGTGAGGACCCCGGCAAACGTTTTTGCCGCCCGCGCGGAGGGCCAGCCGAAGGGATGGACACGGTTTCAGTGTCGTCATGCCGGAGGCGGTACGGCCCGCGAGCGAAAAGGACGGATCATGTTCGAATCCCTCAGCGACCGGCTGGGTAATATCTTCAAGGGACTGACGGGTCGCGGCGCGCTGAGCGCCGGCGACGTCGATCTGGCCCTGCGTGAAATCCGCCGGGCGCTGATCGAGGCCGACGTCTCCCTCGAAGTCGTCAAGGCCTTCACCGCCCAGGTTGGCGAGCGCGCCGTCGGCGCCGAGGTCACCAAGTCGGTGACCCCCGGCCAGCAGGTCGTCAAGATCGTCCATGACGAACTGGTCAGCGTGCTCGGCGAAGAAGCGGTGCCGATTTCGCTCAATGCCAGCCCGCCGGTCGCCATGCTCATGGTTGGTCTGCAGGGTTCGGGCAAGACGACGACCACCGCCAAGATTTCCCGCCGATTGAAGGACCGCCAGAACAAGCGCGTCCTCATGGCTTCGCTCGACACCCGCCGTCCGGCCGCCATGGAACAGCTGAGGGTGCTCGGCGAGCAGGTCGGCGTCGACACGCTGCCCATCGTTCCGGGCGAGACCCCGGTCCAGATCGCCAAGCGCGCCGAGCACGAGGCGCGTACTGGCAATTACGACGTGTTGATGCTCGACACGGCCGGCCGCACCCATATCGATGAAGAGCTGATGGCCGAGACCGCCGAGATCAAGGCGGCCACCAATCCCCACGAAATCCTTTTGGTCGTCGATGCCCTGACCGGTCAGGACGCTGTCAATCTGGCCCGTTCGTTCGAGAACCGTCTCGACATCACCGGCATCGTCATGACCCGCGTCGACGGCGACGGGCGCGGCGGCGCTGCTTTGTCCATGCGCGCCGCGACCGGCAAGCCGATCAAGCTGATCGGTACCGGTGAAAAGCTCGACGCCCTCGAGGATTTCCATCCCTCGCGCATCGCCGACCGAAT